>CAZVOA010000006.1:0-121868 GCA_964628465.1 uncultured Pirellulales bacterium
GTAGATTAACAGAAAAAAGGCCTGTACTGATTAACTCGGTACAGGCCTTTTTATTTGAACATAAAATAATACTCTTAAATTATCTCGTAAACCAGCCCATCATTCCTGTCGATAATCCATCTGTAGCGGATAGCCCTTATATGTTTAATAAGGTGTATAAATATGAAATGAACTATACGCTGAATATTGAATGTTATTGAACACTTAAACCCTATAATAACGAGATTGTGAGTGATGAATTATGAGTTTTGATGTAACCTTAAAAGATTATCTGAAAGAAATTGATAAAGCCCCTTTATTAACCGCAAAGGAAGAAAATACTCTCGGCAGCTTAATAGTTAATGAAAATGATCCTATGGCCAGAGAGCAATTGGTACGAAGTAATCTCAGGCTTGTAGTCAATATAGCCAAAAAATATGCCAATCGCGGTATGGGTCTGGGTGACCTGATTGAAGAAGGAAATCTCGGACTAATCCGGGCAGTGGATTATTTTGACCCGAACAGAGGAGTTCGTTTCAGTACATACGCGGCATGGTGGATTAAACAAAGCATTAAGCGATCCTTACTGGAAAATGTTCAGCCTGTACATATTCCTACATATATGGTTGCTTTAATAAATCAATGGAAACACACTGCTTCAGAGCTTGATATTACGCTCGGACGAAACGCGACAGTCGAAGAAATGGCTGATATTATGAAGCTTCCCTTGCGTAAAGCAAGTGTAATAAATCGTATAGTGGAAGTTCTTGGTTCGACCGGTGAAAACAGTTTCTCTGAAGGACCGGAGGATGACCAACTGCTTGAAGCGATTCTTGAAGATACAAATGCCGGAAGACCCGAAGATGTTCTGGTCGCGGTAGAAGAAAAAACCAAAGCTCTCAGATTTCTCAATGAGATTGATTGTCGAGAAGCTGAAATCATAAAATTACACTATGGGCTTGATGGTAAAAAACCTTTATCGCTTAAGGAAATAGGCGAGAAGCTCGATTTGACACGAGAAAGAATTCGCCAGCTTCGCAGAGATGCTCTTACAAAACTTTATGAATTTATGAATGACGAGTAAAGTTTTTCAAAAAAACTGATTTCTAAACTTTAACTAATTGTGTAAAATAACACGAAGTTGAGTATATTTTAATATTGGGTGTATAATTCAGGTTTAGCCGTTACAGGCGAATTCTTTGAAGGAGTATTATATATGAGTAAAGGAATTGATCTCAAAACATACATTCGTGAATTCCCGGACTGGCCCAAAGAAGGAATTTTATTTCGTGACATCACACCAATATTATTACATCCGAGAGTATTTACCGCCGCGGTTGATTCTCTATGCTCTCCTTATTATAAAATATTTGAAATAGATTATGTAGCGGCTGTCGAAGCGCGTGGGTTCATATTCGGAACAGCCGTCGCGGAAAGACTTGGTGTCGGTTTCGTACCAATTCGCAAGAAAGGCAAGCTGCCCGGACATGTTCAGAGTATAACCTATGATTTGGAATATGGTGCAGATACTTTACAGGTTCAAAGCGAAGCAATCGAACACGGCAGCAATGTTTTAATGGTAGATGATTTGCTCGCGACCGCTGGAACTATGTGTTCAGCATGCAAACTTATCGAAAGAGTTGGCGGAAAAATAGCAGGCATTTCTTTTCTCGTCGAACTTGCTTACCTGCATGGCAGAGAAAAACTCAGCGACTATAAAGTGACTTCAGTTGTTTCATACGAATAAGCTTTTTGGTAATAGGCGCTATAAGTATAGTTACTGGAAACATATATAGTAGAAAGGAGGCACTATAGTGACTAACAACACAGGTCAGGCAGATCGAATCATCCGTCACGGACCTTATCCCGAATTGACTTGGACGGCTCTCATTGTCGGCTATAGTATTGGAATTCTTATCACCATTAGTATCGGATACGCAAGTTTAATCCTCGGTTTTTCCATAGAAGGTTCCGAAGTAGCCGCCATTTTAGGTTTCGGACTTCTTCGCGGCCTAATGCACCGAAGCAGTATCATCGAAAACAATATAAACCAAACGATTGCAAGTGCCGTAAACGGAGCCTCAGCAGGTTTGATGTTCACTGTCCCTGCGTTATTTATTCTTGAAGAGACTAACTTCAGCCCGACTCTTATGGTCTTATCCTGTATTGCTGGTGGAATATTAGGTATAGCATTTATAATTCCGCTTCGCAAACAGATGATTGATTTCGAGCGTCTTACTTATCCCGGTGGTGTCGCGGTCGCAACCATTTTAAAATCACCAGGCGCCGGAGTTCACAAAGCATTGCTCCTTGTAGCGGGAATAGCGTTAAGCGGAATAGTTCATTTTACAAGCCAGATAACCGGATTCGAATATTGGAATATCGGGGAATTATTGCATCTTCCTGATTACATGAATGGAATTATGTACGTTTCCATTATGACAATAGGAGTTGGATTTATTTCAGGAAGAGGCGGCTTTTCGTTTATTGTGGGTGGTTTTGCCTGTTACTGGATTCTCGCACCTGTTTTATCTGCGACGGGTCATTTACCGGGTGCGGAAACTCTAATGAGTCTTAAGATGGAAATGCCGAATTATCTTCGCTTGAATTTGTTCAGGCCAGCCGGTATCGGGATGCTCATTGGCGGAGCGATAACGGGTATTGTTCTGGCTCTGCCGCTTATAGTGAGCGCAATAAAAAGTATGCAAACGGCATCAAAATCCAAATCCGCTTTATCACAGGATGAAATGCCGATAAAGCTCCTTTATATTGGTATTGTTGGTGCGACAATTCTTCTTTTTATCGTCGCGACTCTTTCTGTAAAAGAATTGGGTATTGTCCGGGGGGCTATAATGGCTATTCTCGGCACAATCTGGATTTGGGTAGCCGGAGTGATTCTTTCGGAATGTATCGGTCGAACAAACTGGTCTCCTCTTAGCGGCATGACTCTTATTGGAGTGACAATTCTGATTGTAATCAGCAGCGGTCACGAAGATAAATCTGTCGCCATTATTTCTTCAGTAATGGTTGGTGCCGCAACGTGTGTCGCAATGGCACAAGCTACAGATTTAATGCTGGATTTGAAAACGGGTTATCTTGTCGGCGCTTCACCGAAAAAACAACAAATGGGACAATTTGCGGCTACATGGCTCGGCCCTATTGTTGTTATGATACTTATTTACATACTTCATAATGCTTACGAACTTGGAAGTGAAAAACTCCCCGCTCCGCAGGGTCAGGCATTGGCAAGCATGATTAACGGCATACTTGGCGGCGATGTCCCTGTAAAGAAATATATCGCTGGAGCGGGCCTTGGCGCGTTGCTCAGTGCGAGCGGCGTAGGCGGACTTGGCATTCTTGTCGGTCTCGGTTTTTATTTACCATTTGATATAGTTCTTACATATAGTATAGGTACTGTACTTCGCTTATCAATCGACCGCATAAAAGGTGAAAGATTCAGCGAAGAAATCGGAATACCTTTCGCCGCCGGTCTTATTGTCGGTGAAGCACTTGTCGGCGTAGGTTTTGCGGTAGTTAAAATCTTAATGAGCTTTGCTTCCTGAAAAGGGGAAATAAAAATGAAAATAATCGGATATTTAATGATAACAGTCGGTTTTCTCGCCGGAGCTTTGGCAACAATGATTGAAACTGATTTGGTTGAATGGAAAGCAAACGATTTAGTAAGATGGGATTATTTCGCTGTTTCCATGGCGATTGGAATAGTCGGTGTTTTTGTTGTGCGGGCCGGACACAAAAAAGTTCATACATCCGAAGAAGCCTTGAATAAAAATATATCTTCTGTGGAAGCGTCACTGATAAACATTGTAACAAATATAACAGAACTGAATTCACAAAAAGATTCCATTAATACTTATGATGTACGTTTCAAAATTGACGAACTTTTCCCAAACGACCTTACAAATTTTGTTGATGCCAGAAAGAGCATTTCGCACATATACGGCTTAGTAGCTTACGGTGATGTTATGAGCAGTTTCGCCGCCGGTGAGCGATATCTAAATCGCGTCTGGTCAGCTTCGGCTGATGGCTATATCGACGAAGTAAATACCTACATCGAAAAATCCAGGGAACAATTTATCGACAGCCTCGCAAAAATCAAAAACCTGAAAAATCAGCAAGCTCTAAATCGACCTTAGGCTTTAGACTTAAGACCATTTTAGTATAGATGAATTTACGAGCCAAACGATTATTGCCTTTATTGCCAAGCTCTATGAACTATTCTCCTTCTCTTGCCGCGATTCGACTGAACTCGTCGAAGCCTGGCACGGCGGGTAAATATTCGGAGTTTTGACTCTGTCTATTTTGTTCGTCTTGCGCCCCATTCGCCCAACATCCGTTTAAGGCGATGCAAAATACTGACCGGTATCGATTCCTGTTTTATCACGCCGGAGGCTCGCAGTTTTTCCAGCGATTCGGCGTTCTGAGCCATGCGGGCAGCCGCCAAATCTGATAGCACTTTCGGAATCTCTTCCCGGACCGAAAGCAGACAGGTGAAAGCGTTCTGGTCGAATTCAAGCAATTCGCAATCTGTTGTTGCCGTCATTGTAGCGCTTCTCGGTAAACCTGTCAGAAGACTCATTTCACCGAACACTGCTCCGGGATTAAGATCGAATTCTATATTTCCTGCGGTATTGGGATTCGCGATGCTGCCGTGTATGCTTCCCCTGACAATGACATAAAACGATTCTCCATCATCATTTTGACGCATTAAAGTTTCACCCTTAGTAAAACGGATTCGTTTCACATTTCTGGCTACCGCTTTTAGTTCGTCACGACTGAGCATGCATATTCCCTCGGAATCAGCCATGAGCTTGCGGCCAAAATCGCTGCGGAGCAAATCGTCAACAATACGTTCAATTTCAGAAGCTAAAGGTTTTTCAAACTGCTGTGCATGAACAGCCTCCATAAAGTTTCCAAGCAGTCGCCCGCTCATGGGGAAGGGAATCTCAATACCCCGGCGGTTAAACTTATACCATATCATACGCATGACATTGCCTTCGATAGGTGTGCGCTGTTCGTAATGCTTTGACCAGAAACGCAGAATATATTCGATGCAGAAATCTTTAAATCCTGTTATATACGCATCAGGTGCGGGTTGTTTCTCGACTGTCGGTACACTTTGCGCCGCCTCGATTAGAGCGGCTATGACATCACCAGGCGCATCGCCATAGCTGGCTGCTACAGGAACCTCATGCCGGCGCAAACTTGTTTTTGAGGAAAAATTTCGGATAGTAAAATCCGCGAGTTTACCGTTGGGAACAATAACTATGTGATCTCCTGTAGTGCGCAAGCGTGTCTCACGCCAATTGACACTGATTACCTGGCCGATTGTCCCGTCCACTTCAATCCAATCTCCTATTGACATTGAGCGGCAGGCGTGCAAAGATATACCAGCCAGCAAATTACCCAGTACACCCTGCATAGCAAAGCCGATGACTCCGGTTACAATCGCTGTTGAAGTGAGCAGCACGCCAATCTCGAATTTCAATTGATACTTGATTAATATAAAAGCCACTCCCATCATGATAGTCAGACGCATCATGCCGCGAGTCAGACGATTCAGAGGACAGACCTTTCCAAGTTGAGCAAATGTTTCGACAATTAATCCTTCGGCAAGTCTTACCAAGGCGTAAATAGCCCAGAACGACAGCCATGCCTGATCGTACGGACGACCATCCTGTGGTAAATTGAGCCAGTAACCCATTGGAAGGGAAAGTATTATCACTAAAATCGGAAACGCGACATAGTTCAGCAATACGCCGGCAAAATGCAGTTTGGATCTTTGGCTTGGTTTCACATCGTCAGTGATACAATAACGGCGGCGAATAGGAATATGTAATACAGACGCCAGTAATAGCACTAACAGCACACAGGAAATATTCTGAAAATAAGGCAGCAGCGGCTCAATCCATTTTAACATTTTTATCCCTTTCCTTCGCGGTATTCATTAATCACCGATTGTAAACCATTGCCCGGCACGCCCGACAACAGCACTTGGCATGTTTTTTTTTGCATTTTGCTCTGCATCATGTAAAGTAACATCATCCGCTTCCGGGGCATGATGACCAAGAAGCACTTTTTTTACTCCTGCTGAAATTGCGGTTTCTACGACATCTTCCCGGCATGAATGTCCCCAGCCATCGAATTGTTTCGCGTCTTTTTTTGCAAAATGTGCATCCATGATTAACAAATCAGCAGGTTTTGGCTCGATGCACATTTTTATAAATTCCGCTTCCTGCGTCGTTGTTCGCTTGCGCCATTCTATATCAGTGGCAAATACCATTGAAGTGTCACTCCATGTATCATCTATGCGGTAAGCCATACAGCCGCCTGGGTGAGGAATCATACAACCTCGAATTTTCAATCCGCCCAGGTTGATTTCATCTGCTTTAAAATCTGAAAATACAATTTTCGCACTCATTTTCTCGTATGAAACCGGCCAATACGGCGGACCAAGAAGTCCCTTTACCGCATCGAGAACAGTCCACTGCCCAAGTATCGGTCCGACAAGCGAAAACTTCCATTCAGGTTTATAGAACAGGGGATTCATCGTTAGTCCGGCTATATGGTCAAGATGATAATGTGAAAACAAAATTGTCACCGGCCCTGGTTCTGTAATCGATAGCTGTTTTGCAATAGAGTGTATACCTGTTCCGGCATCAAGAATTATCCGTTCGTTTTGCGAACCGATAAGCAATAATGATGTTGTGTCACCACCAAATATTTCGTAAGAGCTTCCCGCACATGGTCTGCTGCCCCGCAATCCACCAATGAAAATCCGCATATTTATTTCTCCGTAAGCTCCCATACTCCATCCCATGTCACAGGAGGATTTTCTATCAAATGCTCGCAGCGTTTTAGATAACGTATCGCCGCTGGATCATCAGTCAGTTTCGAGAAGATATTTATCGCATTTTGAAAATCTCCCTTTTGGAAATATTCCAGTCCTTCTGAAAACTGTTTACAATCAGCGGGGGCGGCGTCTGTCTTAAATTCGGTCAGTTCATATACTGTTATGGCATTTTTCCTCCCGACTACACGAAGGTCGGCCAGCTTGCGTCCACGGAACTCAGAGGAAACGAGTTTCCATGTACTTTCAGAAATCATAGTCTCCGTGCCAAAGGCTTTATTCGCACCTTCAAGGCGTGAGGCAAGATTCGCCGCGTCTCCAAGAATTGTATAGTTGAATCGTTTTTGAGAACCCATATTTCCCACTACAACCTGGCCTGTGTTAAGTCCCGCTCTCATGCGAAGAATTGTTCCTGTGCGTTCATGGTAAACTTCCCGAAGTTCAGTCAGCCGCTTTTGGCATCGCAGCACCGCGCGGCATGCACGCATGGCATGATCCTGCTGTTCCAGCGGCGCATTCCAGAACGCTATAATCGCGTCGCCCTCGTACTTATCCAGCGTGCCGCCTTCGTCCATGATAATATCCGTCATCTCGGTAAGGTAATTATTCAGTAAGGCAGTAAGCGCCGTCGGGTCCAGTTTTTCAGAAAATGTCGAAAATCCGGCCAAATCAGTGAACAGGATAGTTAATTCTTTTTTCTCTCCGCCAAGCTGCAAATGCGTCGGGTCGAGCAGAATTTTCTCGATTACTTCGCCGCTTAGATAGTGACGGAATGCCTGTTTTATAAATGCCTTCTGACGTCCCTCAGCCCAGTAATTCGCGGCAAGAGCGCCGACAAGTCCCAATGCCGCACCCGTTTCATGGGCAATCACAGGCCACCAGTAACCTTTAGCGTATAATACAAAACCTGCAAGTACAGGCGCAGACAGCCATAGAATGGAAAACGAACCGGCTTGCCACCATCTGCCTCCGAAAGTCAGTGACAAAGCTGAAGCGATAGAGATTGCCGCTATACCAATAATTACCCACAACAGAGGAGTTTGTCTTATGAAAGAGTCCGTAAGCAGGTTATCAACAAATGTCGAGTGTAAAACTACTCCGGGACATTTCGCGTTGACTGGAACAGGACGCAAATCAAGCAGGGCTGGTGCGCTGCATCCCAGGAATACGTAAGTGTTTTTGAATATTGCAGGCGAAAGCGAAGGCTCTTCACCGTCACGCAATCGAAGTTCCGATTGTATTACAGCGGCGGCGGATAACGCTTCTGATAAATCGCTTCCGCCCCGGAAACGAAGAATTACATTGCCATCTTTATCGACAGGAATATTTTTGTCACCAAGACTTATTTGCTCGTCTGAAACATCTACAGATTTTATCCTCGTTTCCGCTTTGATGTATGCAGCCAATCCAAGGGCGGGAATATCGACATTATCAAATCTTGAAAAAGGCATTATTCGCCTATATACACCATCATAATCAGGAAGGCCTTTCACATGTCCGACCGAGACACTGTCGCTGACAATCTCTTTCACAGGAAACAGCAGACTGCCGGATTCAGGAAATTCAGCCGTGTCGATTTTCAAATCCGGACGCGGCATATATTGCGGCCATTCATTCTGACTCCCGCCGGGCTGAACTGACAAGACTACAGGCACAGATGACAGAGCCTCGCCAAGTGCTTCATCATCTGATACGCCATAGACCGAAGGCTCGGTGAATAACAGGTCCATGGAAAGCACCTTTGCTCCGCCTCGCTCACAAAAAGATACAATCGCTCCGTAAACCTCACGCGGCCAGGGCCATCCCCAGTCATTTTCACTCTTGGCCCACTCCAGACTCGCCTGATCTATGAATATTAATTTAACTTCATTCGCAATTTTTTCTCTTTGTGAAAAATATCGCGCACGCCATGTCCATGTTGGCGCCTCCCATGATTCGAGCCGACCGGACCACCATATAATCAGCGATACAACTCCTGCGGCCAGGCCTATCATCACCCCACGCAAATATTTCTTCCCTGTTATAGACATTTTGTCCTTCTGAGTGTCGGATTTCAGTTCAATGCCAGCAGCGGCTGCATTATGTTCGTAAAACGCTCCTGCCTGGCCGGATTGGGAACAAAACTGTCATCTGTTATAATGTTGCGTATTGCATCCGCACGATTTTTTGGAGAAGGATGCGTTTTGGCAAAACCAAGTCCGCCCGAATGAGACAGACGGTCGTCCATTCGCTGGAGCATTGTTAGTATCGCCGCCTGCGGGTATCCGGCTTGCTGAAGAATCTTTACAGCGCCGGCGTCCGCGTCATATTCCTGCTCACGGGAATATCCGCTGGTCATAAGTGTCTTTACTATATCACTTACAGAACCCTCAAAATTACGTGTCAGAGTCTGTAATTCCTCGTTGCCAAATTGTTTGGCTGATTCTGAAGCAAGGATGGTCAATGCTTCCGTCATACGTCCCTGTTGTATCGCGTTTATTCCATGTTTCAGAGAAACGTGACATATCTCATGCGCCAGTACCGCCGCAAGCTCGTCTTCGTTATTGCAGCATCGGAGCATCCCGCGTGTCACAAGAATAAATCCGCTTGGTGCGGCAAAAGCGTTAATTTCTTCCGAATCAAGCAGAAGGAAGTGATAGCCTCCAAAGGTTTCCGGGAAATCGGAGAACATCGCGAGAGACTGGCCGAGTAAATTAAGATATTCATTCTGCTGAGTTCTATCCAGAGGCTGGTATGTCTGAAATACTGTAGCCGCTACTGCACGTCCGACATAATACTCCTGCTCAGGAGTCAGCTTCTGCTGTGTTTTTTCGATGGCTTCTGAGCCGCGTTTTATGGATTCCGCCTGGTCGCTTGAAATATTTCCTGTCGCCTGGGCAATACCTGCGCCAACTTCAGCAATTTCACTACAGCCTAAAAACAATAACGCTGTAAATAAACATGCGGCAATTATTACGACTGACATAAATAGTTGTTTAATGTTCATTTGTCACCTCCCTCAAGGTGTCCCTGAGCGCGAAATGCCATAATCTTATCGGCATCGATGTTATACTTAATCATTCGATCCACCCAACTGAAATCCAGTGTTCCATCTGCTTTTAGTTTTGCTTCCACCTGTTCATTAAATCCCTTACCGGCCAGGGCAACTTCATCGGATGAAACTCCTGTGGCTGCGGCTGTTGTTCCCGCACTCATTTTAATCGGTTTTTTAGAGAGAGCAGACTCGTGAAGCCAGCCCTTTTTACCTGTCTGGGTTGTTACGGAATACCAGCCGTTTTTCAGCTCACCGGCGTTTATAACATCTCCATATTTCACTGTATCGACAACACTGCCAAGTTGTGAGGGAGTTGCTCTTACCTTGCTCTGTTGTATCTGAACGCTCATTGATCCGGCAAATGCTATGCAACTCATCAGCATAATAAGAATCGCAAACACCTTAATCTTCATAAAAAGACCTCCATAAAATCCTTTGTTATTATTCATATCAATAAAGCACAAGGTTTATAAACTATTTGTTTACATTATAAACCTGAACTTTGGATAAGGATATAAAAAAACAGCTTGTTTATCCATGAAGTCTTACCTCAAAATTGAAATACATTAGATTTCATCTTTCCTGCCGCGTTTATTTCTCCATGTATATTTTTGCTGATATTCCCGGCGTTGCTTCGTAATTTCATACAATACTATCCCGGATGTGGTACCGAGATTTAAACTCTCTATCATTCCAAACATGGGAATGCTTATGCACATTTCGCTGCGTTTTACCGCCAGGTCACTTATTCCTCTTGTTTCGTTTCCGAACCACACTGCGAGCTTGGTAAAAATTGTGTAATCGACATCATCAAGAATTGCGTTTTTCGCTCCCTTAATATGCGGCGAAGTAACAATCGAAACATAGCGATTCTTTTCGAGATGCTTTAGACAAGCCTCTGTGCTATCGAATCTTTTAACGAAGCTCCATTTAATAGCGGATACAGATGTCTTTGATAGTGACCTTCTTACTCTCATTTCCTGCCAGTCATCCGGCAGAGTACCTTTGGGATCAATGATATAAGCTTTCTCAACTCCGAGAGCGTTTACATTCCGTATGATGGTACCGATATTTTTTATGTCACTCGGTTCTTCAATCACCGCGATAAGATTCTTACACCTGTAAGCCTTAATTTGGTTGGCTCTCTGCCGAACCGATTCTCTCTGTTTCTTTTCTGATTCCATTATTTATTAAGTCCTTTGTTATATACTTTATTCTGATACCAGCTAGTTTTGAGTTGAGAATAAAGTACCTTACATTTTATTCTTCACAAACTGGTGTATTTATAAAAATATTTTAAGAAAGCATTGTTAAGGCTGGGATGTATTATTCGGTGGTGTTACACACGCTTCTCGAAATGCTCCACCAAGAACAGTGAGACCTATCATCTTAGGAGTAAAATTGAAAGTGCTTCCTTTGGGAATTTCCTGTTCTGTTTTCTTCACTAAGTCAAGCTCCTTAATTCGATTATATCGAAACTCTTGAGCCAGCTTGGCCATTGGAGGAACCTCTGTAAGGCCAAGGCGACAAAGATTGTCGACGTATTTCGGCAATAACTCAGGATTAGAACATTTTGCATCAAATGCTAATGTGCCAACATAACGAATTTCAGTAAAATGACCTATTTCTTTTGATACAGTGTAGCCTAATTCGGCCAATGGCTCTGACAACCCGACTCTCGGTAAAAACTTAATAATTTTAGCTTCGTCGGGTGTAAGTTGTTTCAAGATTTCAACAAAGGCTGGATGAGCTTGGTTTGAAACTGCTGAATCCATGGATGTTGCTATTAGATTTGCAAAGTTCTCATGAAGTTTGCTATAACGCAAGGCCTCTAAAGCTGGAACGGCAATATCTAGATCAGGAGTTTGAATTTGCTCTTTTGGAACATTCCGTTCTCTTAGTTTTTGCTCTATGGTATCTGAAACATACCTCTTTATTTGATCCCAGTTCCATACTAGCTCAAATAGGGGGGCTAGTGCTACGTTAATCTCCTTCCCAAGTGTATCAAATACCTTTCCGTTCTTTTTTGTGATTGGTTGGAGCGCATCAAAACATGTAGTTTTTACAACTTCAACTCTATACTTAATAAAATCTTTTCCTGTGCTATCTTCTGATTCTGACATAATAATACTCCGAAGTATTATTGTTCTTTTGAAGTCATTATTTAATTCGGGAACGCCCCAAGTATTTAGTCATTTGTTAGCTTTAAGATCAACCGGCCAAAAACGCATAGCTATTTAATGATTGGTTGGATTGTTTTGTTCGGTCGTATCTTTGTGAATATATTTATTCCACTTCTCTTTTACGTATTCTTCAAATCCATCAATTCTTGGAGCTAAGCATACAGAGATTAATTCTTCTCCGACTTTGCTAAGAAGAACATGCCCAATAGGCAACACATTGCCGCTTTCTTTCTCCATTTCCAAATACAATGGCTGCCCATAGTATTGAACTATAAATCTCTTTGGCAATCCTGTCCAGGAGAATCCTGTTAAGTGATTAAACTGTATCAATCCAATGCTGTCTAAGTGAGTAAGTGTACTGAAGTTCAAACCTTGATCGTTGTAGATTTTATCTTTAGCATTAAATATCAAAGGAGTGAATTTCCTAACTATCCAGCCAAAACTACAAAGGGATTGAAACAACTCAGCATCTTTCTTATCTAAATCACTTAAGAAATTAACTGTTCTCTTTGAGTAAGTTCCAGGAGAATTCGCCTCGCCAGCTAAAACTTTTGCCCAAATGTTTTGCATGTCTTTGTCAGAAATGATACGTGACTTGTCAAAAAAGTTTGTAACCCAGTCATCTTCCATTAAATTAGGATCTGAGTTTTCATTCAGTTGATGTAAGGCTTTCTCGGTTATAGTTTCCATATTTTTTTGACGTAACGCTTCTTCTTCGACAAACCGCTGCATAGCCCTAAGATGCAAGTCCGTAATTTCAATATCCGATTTAACTTTAATAAGATTAGCCTCTGCTTGTGCTTTTGCTACGCGTTTTATCTGCCACGGTTCAAACAATCCTCCAACAGCCGAAGAAACTTTCTTGATTAGAGTATCAGCAGGCTTGGAAAGCTTTCCAAGGTTAACTATTGAAATCGATTTGTCTTCTGTCATAGTTCCGTACCAAATAAGTTATTATATAATTTTTATTGTTGTTATCTTAAATGATGCCCGTCTATATTTTACTCGACAATATATTTTATAAATTATATCGAAAATCCATACTTGTCAATATGAAAAAAGGACTTTAATGACGGTTTATTCGATTCAGGAGGAAGTTTTTGTAAATCTGGTAGTGTTCTGTTTCTTCGTATTCTATTGTGCGTACCGTTTCCCTGTCGAAGCTGTATATTTTTGCATTTTCGCAGGCTAATAAAATCGGGGAATGGGTTGCTATTATAAATTGCGCATGTCCTGCTTGGGTGTTTTTTGCGATGATGTCGAGCAGCTCAATCTGGCTTCGCGGCGAGAGTGCTACTTCCGGTTCATCGAGAAAATATATACCCTTTATCTGGTAGCGGCTGCGGAAATATGACATTACCGACTGGCCGTGCGATTGGGTAACTAATGATTTGCCGCCGAAGTATTCCAACTGTCCCGGGTCGGTAGCGGCCCATGCGTCAAGTATGTTCGCGAAATCTCTGAATATATCCGAGCCGAAATACGCTCCCGGCACTTGTCCATCCGCCCATTCGATAGACAGGCAATTATGTAATTGCTTTTCGTACCGGTTGAATTGGAAACGTATGCCGTCGGATGTTCTCCAGATATGTACGCCGGACTTTAATGCTATGGCTTCGAGGAGGGTGGATTTTCCGGCACCATTATCTCCGACGAACAGCGTTACGGGAGTATCGAATTGCAGGCTTTTCGTTTGATTGAAAATCGTCAGGTTGAAGGGGTAGTGTTCCTGAGTTGGATATTTTTCATGCAGTAACGTAACACTTTTTATATGATTGGTCATTATATTTCCTTTTTGGCAATACATTTGAAAGAGATACGGAGTTTATCATCTCTCGTGTCAAAATATCCCCGGTGAGAGTCGAACTCACAACCTTTGGCTTCGGAGGCCAACACTCTATCCATTGAGCTACGGGGACGAACTCAAATGTTATTACAACACAATAAATCCTTTGAGTCAAGAAACAGCCGGAATCTTAACATGCTGCATATCAAAAAAAGAAATTATAATCGAGAATCAATAAGCCATAATATTTTTCCGCATAAGCATTTATGTTCTTTTAATGCGGATACTTGTAAATCCGATTGGTTTGTACTTTCGTGTTTTTTTTATAGAAAAAATAAAAAAATATGGTATAATACATATAAACTGTGGTTTGGAAGGTTTAACGATGAAATTACTATATACAATTCATAAAAGGCTCGTCTCGGTGCTGCTAATAACGTTTTGTTTGATTTCAGTCGCGCGAGCGGATAGATCTGAATTGAAAACAGAAAAAGTCGAATGGCTCGCCGGTCCGGGCGGAGTTATTAAAGGTATTCGTTTTCCGGAAAAGATGGAATCATCTTTTGATACGAGTAACGGTTTCAGGCTTTTCTCAGTGGAATCAATAGATGCAAATGCTCTCGATAATATTATCGCTTCGCCGCCAATAGCTGGCTTTGTTCCAAGAATAGCGGTAAACGTAACCAATGATCATTCCGATGACCTTGACTGGGTTGGTTATCCCAATAACTCTGTAGTTGGAAATTATTTAACTAATAATCCTGAAGAAAACTATATTATAGGATTATTCGATACGGGTGCATCAACATGTATAATCAGTTACTATGGCTCTCAAAAAGTTGGAATTTCTTCTGAACAGCTTACTCCCAATCTTATAGAATTGGCTGGAGCGACAGGTTCGGTTTTTGGGCGTGTAAGTATGCCATTGGCAGTATTTATGGACGGCCTTGGAGCTATTGATCCCAATACAAGTCTTCTTAATGACTCTAATATGGTAGGTGAAAGTAATATTTCAGTAGTCGTTGGAGAGGAGCCTGGGCAAGATGAACCGGATTTGCCTAATGTAGTTGGTTCACCTGTGAGCGTATATTTTGTTACAGGTATTTTCAATGAAAATCCTGTATCAGTGACCTATGATGGTAATAATTATACCTCTCCCGATATAAAGTTTTATGATCATGGAGATTTGGATATTCCTGATTATGCTAATAAAATACCTTTAAATCTAATTCCTGCCGGAGCTTATGATGTACAGTATTTCCCGGATTTAGAAGCGATTTATGACTTCGAATTCAGGCCGGGAAGCCCAACGGTAATTGGTGGTCTATACCAGAGCTTGTTTTTTGTTAGCAGTGTGGATTTGACTGATGGAACTCGAAGCTCTTTAGACAGAAATCGTTTCATGCTCGATACAGGCGCCCAGGTAACTGTTATAGGTTCTGCTATAGCATCAAGATTGGGATTAAACCCGAATCAACCTGATTTTGAGGTGGAAATTCAGGATGTAACAGGAGAAATTACATATAATCCCGGCTTTTTCGTGGATAAAATTGAAATAGCAGTTCTTGGTGAATGGCTGACTTTTACAAATGTACCAGTTATCATGCTTGATGTTTCTTCTCCTGAAGGCGGTTATCTCGACGGTATAATTGGTATGAACCTGTTTACAGAATTTAATCTTGTTCTTTATGGCGGCGGCTTACTTGGACAAGACCCTCCTTTGCTCACATATGAAAGAATACCTCCAAGGCTGACAGGTGATATTGCACCAAAAGGCGGCGATGGAATAGTCAATTTCCTTGATTTCGCGGTTCTCGCTGAATCATGGCTCGCGACACCCACTTCAGGCAACTGGAATCCAAAAGCAAATCTCGCTCCGCGATACACGCCGGATAGCATTATCGATATTCTTGACCTTTCAGAAATGGCTCAAAGATGGCTGGAAACTCTGCCGCAATGAGTTTTATATCCCCGTTAAAGTGTTGATGTTTTGCTTTTAAGAGTATATACTAACAGCAAGTGCCTAAAATGCCTTAAGACGTAGGATGGGCTTCAGCCCATGCTGAACAATGAATGGTGCGTTAAAACGCACACTACTTTTCTTTTTGGAACTTCATTAATGAAATTATCTAAAGAAGAAAAAAAAGCGATTGATAAAATAAAGAAGCTCGCTAAAGAAAACAAGATAAATATAGAAGGCGGACAAATACGAAGAACATCTTCGCGATTCTGCCTGAGTGTCGAACATGGTGACTATAACGGAACTGAACTTTTCGGCGTAGGTACCGACAGATTCATCTGGATGGCATATAAACCCAATGGAACCGATACCATAAGGCTCTTTAGCGGAAATTTTCCTGACGATGGCATTATTGAATTCAAACTTGGTGATGTGCCGAAACCCAAATCCAGAGAAACAGCGAATGCATGGGCACGATTCCCCTACGGCGTAGATTACATTTTGAATCGTGAAGGATATAAACTGACACAGGGTTTTGATGGTGTAATTTACGGCAATATTCCGGGAGGGGGAATGAGCAGGTCTGCGTCTTTAAGTCTAAACCTTATTCTTTCGCTTTTCGATGTAAACAAAATCAAAGTAAAAAAACAGATGGATATCGTTGATCTCGCGCAAGCGGTTGAAAATGATTATATAGGCTCTCCATGCGGCAAGCTCGATCAGATTATGATTCTATTCGCGAAAGAAGGAATGGGGACATATTACAATCCAGCGAAAAGGTCAATTTCTTATGTAAAACTTGGCAAAAAGGCGGATGATTTTCGTATCGTTGTAATGGACACTGGAACAGAACGTCCCGGCCTGGAAAAATCAACTTATAAAATCAGGCGAGATGAATGTGAAAAACTCGTTGATATTCTTAAAAAAGCGGGTTACAAAATTTCCTGCCTCGGGGATATTAAAAAGAAAACACTTTTCGATGAGATAATGGCCAAATTCAGCGGAAGGTATGCTGGATTATGCGAAAGATTTAAATATATCTATGAGTCGCAGGAAAGATTTTATGAAATGCTCAACGCATGGAAGTCAGGTGACATTAAGACGGTAGGAAAAATATTCCGTGCCGATGGAATCGGATTGCGCGACGATTATAAAATATCCGGGCCTGAGCTCGAAACGATGTGTGACATTGTGAGAACAGTTCACGGGGTATTAGGTGAAAGAATGCTGGGGGGTGGTGATAAAGGCGCATCCGGTGCTTTAGTGAAACCCGGAAGTGTCAAAGCTCTCAAAAAAGCGGTTGATACATCTTACCCAAGAAGCAGACCTGAATTTGCGGATAAATACGCGGTTCATGTATGCAGGGTTGTGGATGGTGTAAAAGTATTTAACAATTTATTATAACTGGGACAATAGCTTATTATGTCGGAACAAGGTATATTGCAAAACAAGGGATTATTCGAAGCTGTTGTTACAGCCAATAAGAAAATCGGTCATTCTTTTTATAAACTCAAACTTCTTTTCTCCGGCAGGGGCGCTAATGCTTTTGCCAATTGCATACCCGGCCAATTCGCGGAATTGGATGTATCTGAAATTCCTCTGCCGCCGGAGGAAAATATTCCAGCGGATTTGCTTGATGTTTCGCAGCGCAAGGTACTATTGCGAAGACCATTCAGTTTTACAGATGTCACTGTACATGGTGACAAAACCGCTGTCGATATAATGTATTGTGTCCTTGGTCCCGCGACTGTTCGGTTAACAACTGTGAAATCAGGCGCAACTCTCAGTGTCCTTGGGCCTTTAGGAAAAGGTTTTACTGTCCCTGAAGGTAAAAAACACGCAATTTTAATCGCGGGCGGGATGGGTACTCCGCCATTGCAGCATCTGGGTAAATTACTCGTGACAAAATATCCTGACATTGAAGTAACCGCGTTTGCGGGAGCGAAATCAAGATATGATTTACCAATGGACGGCAAATTGGATGAAATTTCGATACAGCTCGGTTTTCCTATTCCTGATTTTGCGAGGAATGGTATAGAATCGATAGTTGCAACCGATGACGGTTCGCTCGGATATAAAGGTTTTGTCACTGACTGTTTCGTCAAGTGGCTTAAGGAAAATAATCCGCCTTCAAAAGAAACGATTATTTATTCCTGCGGCCCAGAAAAAATGCTTGCAAAAACAGCCAAGATTGCTCAGGAACGAAATATTGACTGCCAGGTAAGCATGGAACGGAGAATGGCGTGCGGTATCAATCTTTGTCAGGGTTGTGCAGTCGAATGTAAAATGCCCGATTCCAATGAAACCATATATAAAATGTGCTGCCAGGATGGACCGGTATTCGACAGCAGGGAAGTAGTATTCGCGGATTGAGTATGCGCAAGACTCTACTTGTGTACATACATGGACTGGAAGTCTATGTTATGCGACTGCGGCGGTATCTTCTTCATATTCGCTGAATTTCACGCTGATCTTTTTGCTTACGCCGCGTATCTGCATGGTGACCCCAAACAACGCGCCGGCAACGCTCATCGTGCGTTTTGAGTGGGTGATTACCACGAAATTAGATTCTTTCTGGAATTCCTTCAAAATCATATTGAAACGCTCGTTGTTGGCTTCGTCCAGGGCGGCGTCAACTTCGTCGAGGAAGCAGAACGGTGACGGCTTGCTCTTGAACACGGCGAACATAAGCGACAGAGCGGTCATGGATTTTTCACCGCCGCTGAGCAGCGATATACTTCTTGTTTCTTTTCCCGGCGGTTTGGCGATAATTTCAACTCCGGCTTCGAGAATGTCTTCTGAATCTTCGAGCATAATATCAGCTTTTCCGCCGCCGAAGAGTTTGCGGAATATTTCCTGGAAATTAGTTCTGATTTCGTTGAAAGTTTCCTGGAATTTGTCCCTGCTTTTTATGTTAAGACGATTTATTAACTGCTGCAATTGTCCCTTGCTGCTGTTCAAATCCTGAACCTGGCCGCTCAAAAATTCCTGTCTCGTTTCAAGGCTTTCCTGCTCCTGTATAGCATCGACATTCACGTTTCCCAATCGTTCTATTTTACTTCTAAGGTCGTTTATTTCTTCTTTTATCTGTTCCCAATCGACTTCAGTGTGAGAGTAATTCTGATATGATTCTACGAGGTCAATCTGTAATTGATCTCTTACTCTCTCGACCAAATCCTGCTTCTTGACCTGCAACTGACCTATTTCTATTTTTAATTCGTTTATCTGGTGTTCGATTCGTTCTTTCTCGGAACGTTTTGTGCGAAGAATTTCTTCCGCCAGTTCTTTTTGTTCAACAAGCTTTTCTATCTCGTTTTGTAATGCGCGTGTACTTTGCTGGCATTTTTCCTTCTCAATGAATAATCCTGATACTGAGGATTCGCAATTGAGAATGTCACTTTGTGTTGAATTGAACTGCTGGACACAATTTTCAATTTCTTCTCTTGCGGCCTGGACAGCGTTATTATTTTCCTGTATTTGCTTCTGCATACTACCAATAATCTGCTGTGAAGATCTTCTCTGCTCGATAATCTGCCCAAGCGAAATTTTCAATTCAGTAAGTTTGCTCTCGTACATCTGACGACGCTCTTTCTGCCCGGCATACGATTCTTCAAGAAGTTTTATCTGCTTTGTTCTCTGTTGATTGACTTCTTCAAGCTCTTGTAATTTCTGCTTGGAATCGTACTCTTTCTGTACGGATTGAGCAATCTGCTCGGCTAACATATCGATTTCGTTTGCGAGCAAAGGAACTTCCTGCCTGAGTCTTTTAATATTCTGCTCAGTCATTTCAAGTTTTGAGCCTACCTGCATTTTTTCGGTATTGGCTTCATAAATCGCAGTTCGCAAATCCTTGCATAATTTTTCAAGATGTTCGCTTGCCTGCTGGTTTCTCTCGATCTGGTTTTCTATATCAGCAATTTCAGAGCTGATTTTATTAATAGATTCATGAAGTTGACGAAGCCTGCTTTTTCGTGAAATAAGACCCGTGGCTTTTCCCAATGGACCAAGCTTTATAATTCCATCCGCTCCGAGAAATTCACCTTTAAGAGTGACAAAATTACAATCTCCTTCGACTTTGCCTAATATCGCTATCGCGTCTGATATTGAATCAACTATCAAAGTTTTTCCCAGCAGTTTCCAGACAAGCGGGGCGTATTTGTTATCGAATTTGACAAACTCGACAAGTCTGCCTTTTACAGAAGGAAATTCCGACCAGTTGTTTTTATCCATAAACGGCCCGATTTGGTCGAGGCATATAAAATCAACTCGTCCGTCTATTTTTTCAATTTCGTTTTTGTCACCAAGCATCCTGCCTGTGCTGTTAGTTACAAGCGCATCAGTCAAACCTTCGAGAGAGGCTTCGACCGCGTTGGCATATTCAACATCAGTAGTAATCATCTCGGCGACTATTCCTTCGACGTAATCGAATTTGCCGCTGTCTGATGATTTGATCTGTAATATATTTTTCACACCCGCCTTGAGCCCCTCGCAGCGTCTTTCCATATCTGTCAGGATTGACAACTCGCTGCTTATAGCACTGCGTGCTTCTTTGTTTTGGGAAAGTTTTTTGTTATCTTCTGAAATTAATTTGTTCAGTTCTTCGACTTTAGTTCGTTTTGAATCGAGACTGTTCTTAAGGTCTTCGAGAACTTTTTCAATGTCGCCCGAACGAGCATCATGCTGAGCTTTTTCAGTTAAAAGTTCTTCGAGTTCTTCGCGTGCGGTCTGCGCTCTTCCTGCCAGGCGTTCTTTTTGATTCGATAAATTATCGCGATAGACTGATATACTCTGCACTTCGTTGTGGAGTTGCGCCGTTCTTCTAACAATATCAATTATGCCGGACTTTTCATCTTCAAGATTCGCTTCGAGTGATGCGCACTCTGTATTTACCTCTTTAATAGTTTCCTGGAGTTCAGCAATTGCGATATTTTTCTCTTCAATATTTTTTTCACAGTTTATAAGCTCATTTTGATATTGCTTAGTATTCTGCTCGAAGAGATTCATCTGCTCCTGGAGTTTTTCGACTTTTTCCTGGGCAGAGTTTTTCCTTTGCTGAAGTTCAGTTACTCTCGAGCGAAGGAATTCGATTCTCTGAACAAGCTGCTCAATTTTGCTTTGTACAGAAACAAGATTATTGCTCGCCTGGTTCAATTTATGTTCTGTATCAATAATATTTTCACCAAGAGAACTTATCAGGCTGTCATTTTGCGCCACTTCAGAAGAAAGGAAGCCGTACTGCTCGCTTATTCGGCCATTTAATTCTTCCTTTTCCTTATACGAAGTTAAAATCTTATCGTATTCGACGAGTGAATAGTTTACCTGAAGCTCTTTAAGTCTCTGTGAATATTGCAGATAATTTCTTGCTTTGCCGGCCTGAAGTTTTACGCTTCTGAGTCTTTTCTCAACTTCACCCAAAATATCAGCGAGTCTGAGTAAATTCTGCTCTGTTCGCTCAAGTTTCCGTAAAGCTTCTTTTTTATGGGCTTTGTATTTGCTTATACCTGCGGCTTCCTCGAATATGGACCTACGGTCGGTTTTCGAGGCGCTAACCAAATAATCTATCTGTCCCTGTTCGAGAATTGAATATGCTTTCGTTCCAACACCTGTATCCATAAATAGTTCACGGATATCTTTGAGTCGGCATATTTTATTATTTATGCGATATTCGCTATCACCGTTTTTATAAATTTTCCTCGTTACTTCAATCTGATTACTGTCGATTTGTAACTGGCCCGCACCAACACCTTCAGGATTGGACATAACAAGAGTAACTTCAGCGGCTCCGAGAGGTTTCCTGCTTGTACTGCCGCCGAAAATGACATCAGCCATCTGGCCGCTGCGAAGGCTTTTTACAGACTGTTCACCAAGCACCCATTTAACCGCGTCAACGACATTGCTTTTACCGCAGCCGTTTGGCCCGACAATAGCCGTTATCGGTGTATCAAAATTAAATTCAGTTCTATCTGCAAAACTTTTAAATCCGTTTAGAACAATTTTTTCAAGTCTCATTATTAATCCTGTAGTCAACGTCCGGTAACTATACCTTTATTCATGGTTATACACGTTTTTAGAAATACGTAATATAGTTATCGGTCGAAAGTTTGTTATTTCTTGACATTTAAGTCAATATTCGGCATGGGTCCGGCATGGAATTGCGCATTAACAGCCCCTTTATCGCACATCTGCTTCAAAAGAGCTGTTAAATCACTATATGAAACACCCAAACCTCCACGATTCATCTGACCTCTTTCCGGAAGCGCATCACAAAGTGCCTGAATGATATCACCAACCTCATAACTGCACTTTATTTGTCCGGTTAAATCCGGCCTGTTTGGGAATTTTCGAGTTACTATCACATAATCCTGATTCTCTGGAGCTTCTATCGCGATTTCCCCATTGGCGGATGTAACCAGAAATCCCTTATTAAAATTTATTGTCGAACCAAACAAAACAACTTTGGGTTGGCCGCTTCTTGTAACATAAATATCCTTACCAACAGTCTGCTCAATTCGCTCGATATAGAAAACTGACGCTATTGATTTTGCAGTTATAGCTTTATCATTTAATTTATGTAACTGTTCAAAAGCGGCCAGTCTAATATCAAAATTTTTATCTTTCATAAACTCAAGAGCCAGAGAAGAAGCATCCGAAGCTCTTCCTGATTCAGTTATGGCTTTTAGAGCTTCAACTCTATATGGAGAAAGCTTGTTCAGTGCGGTTTCAATCAGAACACTCATTCCTTCATCACTTCTTAAATTTAACATACATCTTGCCGCTCGAAACCTGACAAGCTCATCAGGAGCTCCTAATAATATAGAAAGCTGAGGGATGCATTGATTACCCATAGCTTCAAGAGCATACTCTCCTTCATCGCTTTGGGGATGTTCAATTATTTGCTGAATATGTTTTTCGATTCTTTTGGTTTCATTTTCCGGAACGTCATAAACATACATTGCCTTTAATAGCTCAATAAATTTTCCCCTTTGCGCTTGATATTTAGAAGGTACGGACAATAAAATCATTCCCTCTTTTACTGCTTGTGCTGTATTCCTGCCGAAACGAAAATTCAGTCGATTCCGAATATTATTGGTAAGTTCGAAATTGGGTTTGTTTAGAACGATACCTATAGCGTATTTGGTTATTATTTTACCGCTTCCTAATATATAGCCGGTTCTTTTATCGATTGGTGAATCTGATATTTTGTCGATAAAAACAGGTCCTATTACATCAGCTAAAGTCTGCGTATTTATACCGAAAGTTTTAATCTTTTTCAATTCGCTGCGATATAACCAGCCGTTTTCGAGAGATACAGTCTGAGTTCCTGGATACGCGGTTACTTTTACATCAAAATAAGATTTGCCGGAATCTTCGACAGGTATGTTTCCATCAATTACAACCACTGCGGTATCTAAACTGTCTATAAGATTATTTATGCTTAATTTGTTTTCTCTGGTTACTTCGGTTAATGCGTATTGCTCGAGGTATGTTCTGATCACAGGCGGACATTCAGAAGAACCTTTACCATTGAGTCCGCCTACTAATCCTACACCTTCGACTGGAATTGATTTGGGTGAATCAATCGTGGCTATGGAGCCTATTGTACTATCGGGGTTCAACTTTTGTGCAGGCTTGTCTCCGGTTGTTTTGCAGCCTGTAAAGGTACACAAAAAGCACAGGAATATTAGCGTAAAAAGTATTTTTCTCATGGCCTTAAGTTTAACTAATCGGTGCAATTACGTCAATAGAGAAAATCAGCTAAAAAGCTTAATCGAGCCTTTGGAACGAATATTAGCTAAGTAAACCGTTTTCTGGTTCTAAAAAGCTCATTTTTTTACGGCTAAATTAGAAAGTTCAAGTATAAACAACGCGTAAATGCTTTATACAAAAAGATTTACATTTCCGGCTTCAGCATGATCGAGGTACATTGCAACGCCGCCAAACTCTACACCGTCTATTAATTCCTCTTTCTTTATGCCCATGATATCCATCGACATTGTGCAGGCGATAAGCTTGACTCCCGAAGCTTTGGCTTTTTCTATGAGTGTTTCGAGCGACGGCACATTTTTTTGCTTCATAACACCTTTAATCATGGCGGTTCCCATGCCTGCCATATTCATTTTTGAGAGTTTAAGCTTTGAAGAGCCTTGCGGCATCATAAATGCAAACATTTTTTCCATAAAGCTTTTATGAACCGGAACGGAAAAGTTTTTGCGCAGGACGTTCAATCCCCAGAATGTAAAAAACATCGTAACTTCAGAATCCATTGAAGCGGCGCCATTTGCGATAATGAATGATGCCATTACTTTGTCAAAATCGCCGCTGAAAACAATGATTGTTTTGTTTTTGCAGGTTTTATCGCTTACAACGCAGGATTTTGCCTGCTTTTTAACGATAGTTGCCTTGAATGCCCCATTTTCACTTACTAAATCGACAAGCTCATTACCTGTACTATGACACCATGCTGGCATATCGGTTACAAATCCTGGGTCTCGTGTTGTTATTGATACCGCCTGATTAACCTCAAGCTTGCCCAATTCCTCTTTTAGCCGCAAAATTGGGCCGGGGCATTGCAGAGCGCATGCGTCAATATGTTTTACTGGTTCAGCTTTCTTTTCTTTTTTTTTATTTACTTCCATAACCGCGCCTGCGTCATCCTTCATTTCAATTTTCTTTGTTGGTTCCAACGGTTCAAAGCCGGTTGAGATACTTGCTTTGTATGTTTTGTATCCGCCTGATAGATTGCGGCAATTAAAACCATTTTGTGTCAGAATGCGGCAGGCAATGTAACCACGCAGGCCGACCTGGCAGAACACCAATAATTCTTTATTTTTTGGCAATTTGTTCAGGCCGCTTCGCAAATCATCCACAGGAATATTGATTGCGCCGCTTATCGTTCCCACTTCAGCTTCCGCTGGTGTTCTTACATCAAGAAGAACCTGGTTTTCACCCGGATTAATTACATCCTCGACATGGCATAATTTTGCCTTTCCGTCGAGAACGTTTGTCGCGACAAAACCGGCATAATTAATCGGATCTTTCGCTGAGCCATACGGAGGTGCATAAGCAAGCTCAAGTTCTGTAAGGTCTCGTACAGTCATGCCGGCACGTATCGCGGTCGCCAGCACATCTATACGTTTATCAACTCCGTCTGAACCGACCGCCTGAGCACCTAATACTTTTCCATTTTCCGGGTCATAAATCAATTTCAAACTCATCTGGCTTGCTCCGGGATAATAGGTAGCGTGATTGGCCGGATGTACATAAATTTTTTCATAAGTCTTGTTTAATCTTTTGCATGTTTTTTCACTCAGTCCCGTCATTCCGACAGCCAGGTCGAAAACTTTGCAAATGCCGGTTCCCTGAGTTTTCTTATAAGTGCTATCAAGGCCCATTATATTATCAGCCGCGATGCGTCCCTGTCTGTTTGCGGGACCGGCCAGTGGAACCAGACTTGCGAAACCGCCAACCAAATCTTCAACTTCAACCGCGTCACCGACCGCGTAAATATCAGGATCACTTGTTTGCATATGCGCATCGACGGCAATTCCGCCGCGAGAACCGATAGTCAGACCGGCATTTTTCGCAAGTTTGTTTTCAGGCCGAACGCCAATAGCGACTATTACTGCAGAGCAGGAAACGGAATCGCCGGAACTTAAATTAACACTTAATTGGGAATCTTTTTCTTCAATGGCGGTTACGGAATTCCCAAGTCGCAAATCAACTCCGTGCATTCTTAGCTGCATAGCGACTTCAGATGCCATTTCATGGTCGATTGGTCCGAACACCTGGTTCTCAAGCTCAGCTAAAGTGACATCAATTTTGCGATGTCTCAAAGCCTCCGCCATTTCGAGGCCGATATATCCGCCGCCAACGACTAAGACACGGCCTTCAATATTTTTATTAACCGCCCGCATTATCGCGTCCATATCAGTCATGGACCTTAGTGTGAATACGTTTTTCGAGTTGATTCCGGGCAAATTCGGCCTTACAGGTTCAGCGCCGGGACTTAAGATTATTTTGTCATAAGGCTCGCGGTATTCTCGATTCTGAACAAGGTCTCGCACAATGACTTCTTTTGTTTTTCTATCTATACCTGTTACTTCCGTTTTTACACGAACATCGATATTGAAGCGTGATTTCATAGCCTGCGGCGTCTGAACCAGAAGCCTCGAGCGGTCGGTTATTACGCCGCCGATATGATAAGGAAGCCCGCAATTAGCGAAAGAAATATATTCGCCTCGCTCGAACATAGTTATTTGTGCTGATTCGTTAAGACGTCTTGCTCTTGCCGCCGCGGAAGCACCGCCGGCCACGCCGCCGATTATTACAATTTTCATATAACACCTTTATTGAAAATAAATTATTGCGTTAGTTTACAGTTTTTGCGAATACATTGGATAATTCCGACCAGTTGAGGCGAAGCGATTGTGTAATAAACGATTCTTCCTTCCCGTTTGCTATCGAGAAGCCTGTGTCCTTTTAGAAGCCGTAAGTGGTCGCAGGTTTGATTCGGATTTAGTTTGCATATTTCCGCAATCTCATGAACCGCGAATTTTCCCTGCATGAGAACCTCAACCATTCTAAGCCTGACCGGATGTGCAAGCACCTTCAAACACTCCGAAGCCTGATCCAAAACCTCATCAGGTAATAATACCAATTGTTCTGTTTTTGTTACCATAATATTAACTCCTGTAATATATACATCAATATATCGAAATGTTACGATATGTCAATATATAAAAAGAAAAATTTTGAAATTATTTTTTATTTTTCTGATTTTTTAAGTTTTTATGTAACAAAATCTTATTTATTACGTCTTTAAAAATGCGGTTTTAGTGTTTTTTAAAATATGAAAAAAAGGTAAAAGGAGATAAAAATGTTTTTATCAGGAAAAATACAAAAATTATCATTTTTAACTGTAATCTTGCTGAGTGTTCTTTCTTCTGGAAATAGTTTTGCCGGAAGCATACAAAACAGCAATTTTGATAAAATTGTTTCCGGTAATAATGAGTTTGCATTAAATCTTTATTTAAAGATCAAGGAAATTCCACAGATAAAAGCTGCTGAAGGTAATTTATTTATATCACCATATAGTATTTCCACTGCTTTTGCTATGGTTTATTCCGGCGCTCGCGGTAATACAGCAAAAGAAATTCAAGATGTTCTGTCTTTTCCTCCGGTTGGTATCGAACAAATTGCATCAGGTTTCAGCGATTTGCAGAAACATTTACAAACTAATCAGGAAGCGGCGGGTTTTCAGTTAAATCTCGCAAATTCACTTTGGCTGCAAAAGGGTTATGATTTCGTACCTGAATTTCTTGAACTTAATAAAAAGTATTTCGATGCGGGTTTAAGCGAACTTGATTTTGCACAATCCGAACAAGCCAGGAAAACAATTAATGCGTGGGTTGAAGAACAGACGAAAGAAAAAATAACGGGCCTTATTCCTGCCGGCATAATTGATGGACTTACAAGACTTATTTTGACGAATGCGATTTATTTCAAAGGTAACTGGGTAATTCCATTTAAGGAGGAAAATACAAAGCCCGCCGATTTCAACGTCACAAAAGACATAAAGGTACAAGTGCAAATGATGTATCAAAAAGAAAGATACAAATACGCAAAAACGGATGATATGGAATTATTACAGATACCTTACGGCCTTGATGAATTATCTATGACAATGATGGAAATCATTAAAAATAATGACAGAATTATTAACGGAGATTTAGGTTATACCGAAGCAGACAAATTAACAAAGGAACAACTGGATGAGCTTGCAAATCTTTCAATGTTGATTTTATTACCAAAATCTATTAGTGATTTTGATACTATTGAAAAAGGACTCGATTCACATACACTTGAAACATATTTACAACAAATGAAAGAACAGGAAGTAAAAGTTTATATTCCAAAGTTCAAATTTAGTTGCGATACTATCGAACTTAAGGATATTCTAAAGCAAATGGGAATGAAAGATTCTTTCACAAGTAAAGCAGACTTTTCAGGAATCAATCCAAGAAAGGAATTATTTATTTCCAATGTGCTTCATAAAACATTTGTTGAAGTAAACGAGAAAGGCACAGAAGCCGCCGCGGCTTCACAACTTAGAATAGTATTTGATATTAAAACTGATCCAATTCCAATTTTTCGCGCAGACAGGCCGTTCATTTTTATTATAAGAGACAACAAAACCGAAAGCATCTTGTTTATTGGGAGATTAGCAAATCCATCCCGAAAAGAGTAATAAAAAGATCATAGCTTTATCAGTAAGATTTTTTATCACATGTTGTTTTATGATTTTCTGAAAACTGCCACTATGTTTTCGACTTCTACTACGAAGAGTCTGTTATCGCCCTCGAAATCGACTGGAATTGCGTTTTTGGGATTGAAAAGAACCTTGTCGTACTGGCGAAGGGGGATATCCGCTGAATTTTGTACTTCCGCGGAAATAGTTACGATTCTTCCGGTTATCGTTGGTATTTCGATATTATCAGGAAGCTGTATGCCGCCTTTGGTCTGCTTTTTGTCCTCATCCTTGCGAATAAGCACACGCTTGCCTATCGGCTCAACTATCTCAAACGTCTGCGGCTCTATCGGTTGTTCTTTTTTCATCGTAATTTCATAACTAATAAATCAAATTCTATCGACCGGATATTATATCCTTATCTTATCAAATATGCAACAAAGCTATACAACTTACATAATACCATTAAAAACTTTAGAAACAATATAAGTCTTTGGTAAAGCTTTTTTAAGTTCTTCGATTTGTGCATCATTAATAAGTGTGTTGTGAATTATAAGCGTTTCCATGTTTATTAGTTTTATAATTGGTTTGATGTTACTTATTTGTGTATAGCTAACATCAAGGTATTTTAGATTAGTAAGCTGCAAAAGCGGCTCAAAATAACTGGTTTGCAATGAATTAAGTTTGAGTGTTTCCAGATTCGTAAGATTATAGATCGGCCATATATTTATGACTTTGGTATTTCCAATATCAAGCATATGCAAATTTGTAAGATTTAAAAGCGGTTCAATATCATTTATCTGTGTTCCGCGAAGGGTAAGTTTGTTTAGATTAGTAAAACTTACAAGGAGCTTAATGTTATTGATATTGGTATTTCCTAAGCTTAACTCCTCCAGTTTTGTGAGCTCTTTAATCACACTTATATCGTTGATGGGAATTCCGTCAAGGTTAAGAGATCGAAGATTTGTAAGATGAGAAATAAATTCAATATTTTTTATCTGCCTGTTATTAAGTCTGAGGCTTTGTAGATTTTTGAGATTAGCAAGCGACTTGTAATCAGTGACTCCAGTGGCACTAATCCACAACTCCTTTAAATTTATTAGTTTTGAAAGAGGGCTTATATCGTTTATTATCATACTTGTTAATTGAAGTATTTTCAGGTTCGTAAGGCTTTCTAATGGTTCCAAGTTATTGATTTTTGTGATTTTAATTGTCGGTGCTCGCATATTTCCACGATTCAAAGATGGTTGGGAATCCGTTCCTTCTATACAACTAAGAGTAAGGCTTTGCAGATTTTTAAGGTTTGAAAATGGCTTAAAGTCGCTTACTTTAGAAACATTAATTTCAAGTTCCCGCATGTTTGAAAAATTCACAAGAGGATTTATATCAATAATATGCATACCGTTAATTTTAAGCATTTGCAAGTTTGTAAGGTTTTCAAGAAGTTTCAAGTTAAACACTTGCCATGAATCGTAATCAATTGTTGACATTCCATGCAATGAGTTGGATTCGCACATTATATTTAGTTTGTTAAGTTTCAGAAGATTCGCGAGAGGCCTGAAATCTTTGACACGCCATGTTTGAATAGAAACGTCCTTAAGATTTGTGAACTTTTTCAGTGAATTAATATCAGAAATATATTGGTCTGAAATCCTTAAACTTTCGATCTTCGGATAGTCTTCTACTGTTAATTCGTTTGCATGTTTATCTAATTGACGAGCAACAATTGTAAGGATTCTCTCCTCGCTTCTTTTGGTATCTTGAAGACCGCGGGCATATACTAATGAATATTGAAAAATAGTTAAAGACACAATAAAAAATATAGGTATCGAGATAATTTTGTTTGGTATTTTCCTCTTAATTATATTGGTATTCATAATAAAAATCCCCTTTCATTATTTCCCACAAGGTTATTATATCATTGCGAAATAAATTTGGGAATAAAAAAAGTTAAACAATCCCTTATGTGCTGAAAGGACTTGTATGTAAAAGAATAACCAAATATGCTAATACACTCTTTTATTAAATTATTGTTTTTGAGGAAATAATTAGTTCTGTGATCTGCGGCAAAGTCCGATTAGCCATTTTTGCTGCTCTATGGTTAAAAAGGAACGTAATACCATAACATGCTCGGCGATTTTTCTTTCTACTTTGCTATGTGTCAATATCATATTCTCAAGCTGCTCTAATAATTGTTCATCACTGCTTTGGAGATTCTCGAAAACAGATAAAAGTTTTTGTCTTTCATTTGTAAGTTCTTCGTAAAGAATATTGGATTCGGTTTCGAAGTTCGGATCTGCCTTTTGAATTTGAGTGACCTGTTCTGCTGTGAGCCGCAATCTGTTTGTCAGTCTGTTCCAGAACCTGAACTGTTGATTATACCCCATGCCGGAACCTCGCTGGCCTCGATTTTGTTGGCCATATCTGTAACCTCTACCGCCTTGTTCATCATTTCTGGCGCCAAGTCTTTTCATCGGGGCGCTAATCGCTTCTGCACATAATTTCATTAATTCATCCTGGTTTTCCTGACCAAGTTCATTACGCAGTTTGACTATATGCTGGCCTACTTTGCGAATCAGATTCTGGTGCGCTTCATTCACATAATCTACATGTTCCAGTATAGTCTCGTTCGTAGATTGAGGATTCTCAAGGGTATCCATAAGATTGGTTTGTGTCTCTTTGAGCTTCGATACTAATAGAGAAATTTCCTCATTGAATTTTGCTTCAGATTCTGCGATGGAAAGCGGCTCATCTGACAACCATGATTGTGATTTATTCTCAACTTGATTTATTTTGCTTAAAGCTGTCACCCGTGCATTAACGAATGAAATGAATCCGGCTGTCAATATAATAAGAAAATAAAATATTTCTTTCTTTTTACTCATTCTTTATTCCCCAGATTAGAAGAATCTTCTTCCATAACCAACCATGTAAAATCGCCAGCCCAATCCAGACCTAAAGCCGCGATATATTCAGGTTTTTGGGTCGAAGATACAATGGTAGGGGATTTTTCTCCTGCACTGATTTTTCCGAGTTTTTGCCCGATTCCAATCGCTATAATAACCGAAGCCGCTATTTTAAGAGCATCCATAAAGAACTCTCGTTTGGCAAAAAGTTTCGGTTGTTTTCGTACAGATTCTAATTTCTCCACCGATGCGATAACTTTATCGGCAATATCAATATTGTGAGGTGTAGTATCAACATCCCATTGCCCGAGTGTATCCCAAAGCATTGAAGATTCGTGAACACGCTGCGAACATTTGCTGCAAGTCGCTAAGTGTTCCTGAAACTCAGCTTTGCGTTCGGTATCAAGTTTATCTGAGATAAACTCCATTATTTCTATATCATTTAAGCATTTCATAGTATTCACTCATCTATTTAAACGTTATATCACTATAAATACCTGCGTTCAATTTTATTTTATTTTTCAATATTTTTTAACTTTTCTCTAAGATTTGCATAAGCCCGAACCAAGAGCGATTCCACTGCTGATTTTGACCATTGAGTAACTTCGCAAATCTGGTCATAACTTAGATTTTCGTATCGATGCAGAATTACAGCCATTCTTTGTCTTTCTGGAAGTTTGCCTATAGCTTTTTTTACTAATTCTATAGTTTCTTTTCTTTCGATGGGATTGGATTCCGAATTCGCGGCACCATTATAATTAATCTCTTCGATTGATACAGGTGCTTTGGATTGCTTGCGCTGCTCGTCCAGGCAAAGATTTACAACAATTCGATATAGCCATGTATTGAACCTTGCCTGAGGTGTATAAGTTCCCGCTGCTTTATAAATACGAATAAATGTCTCTTGGGCAATATCTTCGGATTTAGCCCAGTCGCTAAGAAATCTGTATGCAAGTGAAAGAACTTTATTCTGGTATTTATTTACAATTTCTGTAAGCGCATCCATTTCACCTGAAGCCAGGCGTTTCATCAGTTCAATTTCATTTATCTGATCAGTTGTCATGTTATTCATACAATAGCATTTTTTTTGTGTTCGTAAATATTTTAAATAAAAACCGCAGGTTTTATTTTCGAGGCTCGTTTAATAGTTAAAGAAGTTACCGGTAACGTGAACGGTTGACGCAATAAATTGAAAACTTAATTTTAGGAGAAACAAAATGAAGCTTAGAACATTATTATTAGTCGTGTTTGTATTATTTGTCGGATTGACAAGTGTAACAACAGCGGGATTGAGGCAGCAGGGAAGGGCAGGAGCGCGTCTCAGTTCAGTGCAGCCAACTGATGCCGAGGTTCTCAACTTATGGTATATGCGGCAGGAAGAAAAACTCGCGCGTGACGTATATATCACATTGTACGAACAATGGGATGCACAGATATTTGCAAATATAAGTGAGTCAGAACAACGTCATATGGATGCGATAAAAAGACTAATCGATCTTTATAATCTGGAAGACCCGGTTGCGGATTTACCAGTCGGTGAATTCGCGGATCAAAAATTCGCAGACCTCTACGGTGAGTTGACAGAACTCGGTGCTCAGTCGATTACAGATGCTTTTGGTGTCGGAGTTGCAATCGAAGAACTGGATATTGCCGACCTGCAAGCGAAACTCGAAGAAACTACTACAAGAAATGTAAAACGCGTATTTGAAAATCTGCTCGCCGGTTCAGAAAAACATCTCGCAGCGTTTCAGTTTAATTTAGACAACTATGATCCTGATTCTGTGCAAACATGCGTCAACGGCGGCAGACAAAGACAGGGACGTAACAGGCAGGGGAACAACAGGCAGAAATGTAACTGCGACGGTACATGTATTAATCAATAATCAACAAAAATAATATTAATAAAAAAGCCCGTTTCATTATCGAACGGGCTTTTAGTATTTGTAAAAAATAATAATTTTGTTTTATATTTCAGTCTGACCCATTAGTTTTTTCAACAAGGCTCTCTGGAAGTGGAGTCTGTTTTCGGCCTGGTCGAAAATAATTGAGTTCGGCGATTCGGTGACTTCATCGGAAATTTCCAGGCCTCGATAAGCAGGCAGGCAATGCATCACTTTTACACCTTTTGGTGCCGCGTTTACCAGTTTCGTATCGACCTGGTAGCCTTTGAAATCATTAATTCGTTTTTGCTTTTCGTTTTCCTGTCCCATGCTGACCCATGTATCGGTATAAATAACATTCGCGTCCTTTACAGCCGCAAGAGGATCACGAATCTGTTTAACGCAACCGGGCAAAACGTGATTTGCCTGTTCGATACTTTCCTTATCCATCTCATAACCTTCGGGAGATGCAATTGTCAATTTCATTCCGAATTTTGCGCATGCGAATCCAAGTGACCGTGCAACATTGTTTCCGTCGCCTATGTAAGCGATTTTTAAATCTTTTATATTGTTAAAATGTTCTTCTATTGTCAGAACATCAGCCATCGCCTGGCATGGATGCGACCAGTCTGTCAGTGCGTTGATTACCGGCACAGTCGCGTATTTGGCAAGTTCAGTGACAGTGTTATGCTCGAATGTACGGGCCATTATGCCGTTGACATATCTGCTCAAAACACGTGCGATATCTTTTACCGGCTCGCGTTTTCCTATGCCTCCGATATCTTCCGGCTTAACGTAAATCACATGGCCGCCAAGGTCTGTCATAGCAACCTGAAAACTGATTCGGGTTCTCAGGCTCGGTTTTTCAAAAAGCATCGCTAACGTTTTGCCGGCAAGCGGCGATTCCTGACTTCCATACTTATACAGTCTCTTTAATCTTGCACTGATTCTTAAAAGGTCTTTAAGAAATTCTGTTGGGCAATCGTAAATGGATAAAAAATCTTTCATTTTTAACCCTCGCTGAAAACACTATCCAAAATATTTATTGCTTTGTTGATTTCGGCTTCCTTGACATTCATCGCTGGCATAAAACGTAAAACCGTATCCTGAGTACAGTTTATCCTCAAACCTTTTTCGAGGCACTTTGCGACAATTGCCGCTCCTGGGGATTTCAATTGAATGCCGAGCATCAATCCTTTGCCGCGAATATGGTCGATTATGCTATGCTTAGCTTTGAGTTTATTGAGTTTCTCAACGGTGTACTTACCCATCTTGTTTGAATTCTCAATCATCGCTTCTTCATCAATAGCTTCAATCGTTGCTATAGCAGCAGCACAGGCGATACAGTTTCCACCAAAAGTCGATGCGTGGGAGCCAGGTACAAGAGAAGCGGCGATTTCACTTTTAGCCATCATAGCACCAATTGCAATGCCGCCACCGAGTGTCTTGGCCAGGGTAATGATATCTGGTTCAACGTCATAATGCTGATAGCCGAACCATTTCCCGGTTCTACCCATTCCTGTCTGCACTTCGTCAAGAATCATTCTTGCATTGTACTTGTCGCACAGTTGACGAATTGTCCGCATATACTCAGCAGAAGCGACATTAACGCCGCCCTCGCCCTGAACAGGCTCAATCATCACACCAGCGACTTCATCGTCGAAAGCATTTTTTAATGCATCAATATCGTTGAAAGGCACATAAACAAATCCAGGCACTACAGGCTGAAAAGGCTCAAATTTCTTTGGTTGAGCTGTAGCGGTCATCGCACCAAATGTCCTTCCATGAAAACTGCCGATTGCAGTTATGTATTTGTATTTTTTCTTTTCAGTTGAGATTCTTGCCAGCTTCATCGCGGCCTCATTTGCTTCTGCTCCGCTGTTGCAGAAGAAACTTTTACCGCCGAACGCCCGTTCGCTGAGCATTTGGGCAAGTTTGCCCTGTAGTTCAGTATAAAACGTATTATCCATGTGCAGGAGATGTTTCGCCTGATCACGAATGGCGTTTACAACTTTCGGATGACAATGACCTATTCCGCTAACCGCCCAGCCTGGGAACATATCAAGAATCTTGTTGCCATCGGAATCATAAAGATAGCTTCCTTTGCCTTTAACAATCACTCGCGGCAGACGGCTGTAGTTTCCAATAACGTATTTATTAAATAATTCAATTGTTTCCTGTGTATTCATTTTATATTTACCTGTAAATTCTTAATTTTTAATAATCTGTGTTCCAATTCCCTTGTCGGTATAGATTTCCAACAGCAGAGAATGCAGGATTCGTCCGTCGATGATATGAGCCTTGTTAACTCCTGCTTCGAGAGCAATCATACATGCTTCAACTTTAGGGAACATCGCATCTGTAATAATTCCAGCGTCTATCATTTCCTTTATCTGCTTTTCGTCAAGACTGGAAATCCAGCTTTCCGGGTCCTTTATATCCCTTCGTATGCCATGCGTATCGCTGACAACGACAAGTTTTTCAGCTTTTACTTCCGCCGCGACTTTTCCTGCCGCTGTGTCGGCGTTCACGTTCAGCTTGCCGCCGTTTCTATCCTTGGCAACTGAAGCTATTACTGGAATCGTACCAGCGTCACAAAGTTTTTTCAAAAGTTGGGCATTGACGCTTGTAACTTTTCCAACCAGTCCAAGGTCAAGTTTTCTTCCATCAGGTCCGTCTAATCGCAGAGGTTCTGCGAAAATAACGCAACTGCTCAGGGAATGCAAAGCCATAGTTTCACATCCCATTTCTTCAAGCATCTGGCAAATAGGTGTATTAACTTTATTTACAAGCACATGTTCGGCGATGGTAAGTGTGCGTTCGTCGGTATATCTTCTGCCCTGTACCCATGTTGCTTCCAGTCCCGCGTCATTCATGGCGCGTGTTATGGCTTTTCCGCCGCCGTGAACGATAATAGGCCTTATGCCTACGGTTGACATAAATGCCACATCGGCGAGTAATTCTTTTTGTAAAGCAATATCATCAAGAATACTGCCGCCGAGTTTTACTACTACGATGCGTCCGAGAAATTTTCGAATATACGCCATCGCTTCAATTAAAGCACCAGCTTTTGCAATAGCTTCTTCCACTATTGTAACTCCTTAAAAAACAATTTCATCCTTCGTATTACAACGGAGAACGGAAACGAAACAAACCTTTTAGTGTATCTTATTGAGCAGGTTCGTCAAGTATTTTTAACTTTTGGAAAAAATCTTTTCCTGACATGCCTTTTTTAATGAAAAAAACGAGTTTTTTACACAATTTTTATATGGGAAATCAGAATTTTGGAAATGAACCGAAAGTTATTGATTTTGTGTTTCCTGCATTGCTGAAGGGTATAATTCAGTAATGGTTTGAGTTAGACGGATATTTGTTTCCATTAGAGCTATCTCTATTTCGTAAAGCTCTTTCCCTTTTCCTTTGCCGGTGCCTGATTCGAGTTGTTCTAAATATTTTCCTCTTGTATTTATGTAAAATTGCACGAGAGCCTGTAGTTCCTGAACAACCAGGTCGTTTCTGTCCTGAAACTGGGCAAGTTTGATTTTTGCTTCCGAGAGTTTCGCTTTTGCATCAACTAAGTCTTTGAGTGTAGCCTGAGCATTTTCCAGTTTAATTTGAGTATCGTTAAAGATTTTCTGGCGAAGCTCCACTATATCCTGCTGTATTTTGATTAATTCTGAATTAATAACTGGATTTTCCAGAGCTTGTTCTGCTTCCGTGGGCTCAGGTTTGAGAGTCGAACTTACGCAGCCTTCGAGGAAACATCCGCACGAAAACAAAATTAACGAAATAGTAAAATATTTTTTCATCTTATGTATAATTATAATTTATTCTGAAATTGTAATCCAGAATAATCGTTTCAGGCTGCGACTTTATTATTGTCTCCCTGTTTTTTTAGGAAATCCAAGTCATTCCAAATTCAACTACAACCCATTTTCCGTGTATTCTTTTCAATTTTACTTCATGACCGCTTGCCGCAAGGGAACCTTCCCAATCGCTGATACTCGCAGTTGCATCTGTATCGGATTGGTATTTTATATCGATTGAAGTTACATTTACAAAGCCGTCCCTGCTTTTTGGTGCTTGAAGAACCGCTCCTGCAAAGCCATAGTACTCCTGTTTTGCAAATTCATCTCTATCTACGATTACTATTGTGTTTTGACTGCTTGTAGTGGCAAAAAGTGCTGAAAAGACGGCCTGGCGAATTTCCGTCATATCGTTAGTTTCTTTGTGTTTGGGAGTAAGCGGATTTGAATCCTTGCCATCCGGTACGCCGTCTCCGTCCGAATCATGATTTTTCGGGTCAGTTAAAAATCGAGCTTCCGCAAAGTCAGTCAATCCATCTTTGTCCGTATCTTTTAGCTGGTCACTTATTCGTGTTTCATGGGTTACATTATTGTATGTAATCTTGAGTGTATCACCTTCGACCTGTAATTTACCAATTGCTTTCTCTCTTTCTGTACCCGACATTGAAAGGCCGGAGAAATCAGGTAAGTTCAGAAAAATCGGCTCAGACCATACATTTTTTTCAAATAATGATGTCAACCATAAATCAAGACCTCCATAACGACCCAATATTATTAATGCCCATGTTTTATTATCCTGATCTTTTGTCTGAATCAATGGTTTTGCTTCTAATGATGCGAAATGATCTATCGCGAATTCCTGAAGCCCCATATAAAAAGGTTGAGGCGCGGTATATCGTTTTTGGCTCCAGTCCTCGAATTTTTTTATGGCTTCGATTGCCGGTTCAGTTCCGATTTTTCCAAGCGATGTAAGTGCATGTTGTTTCAGCTTTCTGTCCATTTTGTTATTGGTTAAAAATTCCAACAAAACACTAATGGCTTCTTCCGAACCTGCTGATTCGAGTTTTTGTACGGCTTGAAGAGATGGATCATTATTCCTGATTGCTCCGTATCGAGTTCTGGGATCATCTTTGAGTAAAGTTTTTCTTAGCGATTCTATATCGACACCGGCCGCGTTTCGAGGGACAGCGTTCGGATTAGCTTGAGTAAAATCGTTGATGAAGGTATTTATCTGCTTTGCGACTTCTTCTTTTACGGTATCTTCGAGTTTTGATGCATTAAGTACGAGCATATTCCTCGTAGTTAGTGCCATAGGCTGCATTGGCCATGTTCGAGAAAATGAGCGTATGGAATTTTCGCGACCAAGTCTCACTGATTGAAGACCTTCAGTGTATATGAATGCATTGTAGATTGGCGGATCAGCCGCGGCTACCTTGATAAAAATTGTTATATTCAAACTCAAAGGAGCGTTTTCCGAATCCATCTTGGAATCTTGCGCAATTTTAATACCTGCTTTCTTGAGATCCTGAACAACCTGCTCGTAAATGTCATTGCGTACAAGTGTTCCTATTTTTGAACTTGATCTCAGTTCTTGTGTCGCAGCTGCTTCGAGAACTTCTATCTGCACCTGCGGATAAACTTCCTGAACCCCTTTTAGAGTAGAAACGCCAAACAGCATATTCTGCAGCATATCTACGTTCATATTAGGCGGTTGACTTTGAGATACGGTGGAAATAAAACAAATACACACTATTACGCTAATTAAATATTTTCTCATTTTCAATCTCCCAATATTTATTTGTGTTTAAAAGTTCTAATTTTTCATATAGTATTCAATTTCTGATTTATTTTAAATCTATAATTTCAATTTTGTTTGTTTTGTGTACTATGGCAAATTTACCTTGATCTAAATCTTGTATTTTAATAACTCCTAATATATTTGCATCATTTCCAAAGTCTTCTAATACCTTCGATTGAATCGTTTTTCCTGTTTTGTCCAGAACACAATAACCTGCTACACTTACTTTGGAAAACCCTACCACCAGGATTTTACCTTCATCTGAAACAGCAACCTGGATGATTTGCTCAAAACAAAAGCCACCAGAAAAAGCATCATCAATTATTCTTGAAAACTCCACGGAACCTGTTCTTATATCAATAAAAACGATTCTTCTATCACTCATTCCTATAACGGCATAATATCCATTAAGGGAAATTGCATTGACTGATTGGAATGAACCAAAATTATCTGATATATCAATTTTTTTTATCAAGCCATTTTCCGCATTCCAGATTGATATTTGATTCGGAGAGTTATTTTTCCTGAATGCTTCCTCCAAAATAAAAGACATACCATTACCTGCCGGCCAAACTTCTCTAATCCAGATTCCATCATTTTGATACTCAAACGTTTCGGCATTTTGACCATTTTTATCAAGCATGGAAACGAAGGCGATTCGTTTACCATCTTTCACTTTTGTCCCCCAGATTACAGGTGTACCATTCAAAGCAATTTTAAAGTGGTTTGCTTCACAGTTTTCTAAACGGTCTATTAAAATTTTTCCTTGAAAATCTGATATTCGAATTGGTGTAGGGCTGGATCCTTCAAATATTTGACCAAGCACAAGAAAATCACCCCAATCAGATATCGCTAAAACTTTCCAACGCGGTTCAAGATCAAACTCTCCAATTTTTTTACCATTTTCGTTATAAATACGAGCAGGTCCTGTTTTGTTTATAGCTCGCACGCATGTTGCAAAGTATTTGCCCTGTTTTGATGAGATTACTCTTTGGTTTAAGCAATTGACATCTGCAATAGAACGAGCATTTTGTCCAATACCATCGTAAAAAACAAGCCTTCCACCGGCACTTACCACCTTTTTATTATTTGAGTTAACAAATGTTTGATAGGCTGAACTTTGGCCGAATGCCGACAGGCTCGCGAGCCCTGCTGTAAAAGCAACTATTAAACAAATTTTCAATATATAATTACTCTTTCTTTTCCTCATTTGAAGTCTTCTTAATTTTTTGTGTTTTTAATTACAACTTATCTTATAGCAAAGAACTCCAGACTCATTTTAAATCTATGATTTCAATTTTGTTTGTTTGGTGAACTATGGCGAATTTATCTTGTGTCAACTCTTGTATTCTAAAACGCCTATAGGTAGTTCCGTCATGTTCAAAGTCATCTAATACCTTCGACTTGATCAATTTTCCTGTTTTGTCCATAATACAATAACCAACTACACCTTCGGAATGACCCATTACTAAAATATTTCCTTCATCAGATACCGCAGCATCCAGAATGTGCTTAAAACTACCAGCGAAAGACTCATCTACTGTTTTATAAAGTATTTCAGAGCAATTAATGGTATCGATCAGTGAGATTTCTTCTCTGAAAACTTGTAAAACAGCGTATTTGCCATTGCGCGAAATTGCCGGGCCATGTATATTATCTGAGCCGTTTAATATCTCAATTGTTTTCACGGAATCATCGAGTCTATTCCAAATTGTAATCCGATTATCTTTCACTTGATGAATAATAAGAATTATTTCTGCCTGTTTCGAAGAGTGAGTTTCCCTGATATAGTCTAAAGATTGATACTCATCAATAATATTTCCTTTATTGTCATAAATTGATATGAAGGAGAGAGAAGTGAATTTTGCGCCCCATACAACAGGCATGCCATCCAAAGTAAAGGATATATGAGTTCCAAATCTCATATCATTATAATCTGCTATAATATTTCCCGTCTTATCAGATAACCGATTTGTATGAAGATCAGGCCCAAAGGGTTCTATATGCAGACTTACTAATTCTCCATTATCAGATATGTCCCACACTTTCCAGTAATGTTTAAGATCAAACTCTCCAATTTTTTCACCTTTATTGTTATAAATACGTGCGGGGCCAGTCCTGTTGATAAATGTTAGACATGTTGCAAAGTATTTTCCCTGTTTTGATGAGATTACTCTTTGCTCGAAGCAATTGACATCTGCGATTGGTTTGGCGTTATTATCTATTCCATCGTAAAAAACGAGCCTGCCGCCTTGATAATGCACAGCTTTTCTGTTACCTTCGATAATAAATGTATCTATCGCTTGTGATTGCTGGCCAATAGCCGAATTGCCGGGAAACCATGTTACAAAAGCCGCAATTAAAAAACATATTTCAATAAAACAATTTTCTTTTTTCATTTCAAGTCTCCTTAATGCCCTGCTTTTTAATAAAAAATCGGCGCACATTTACTCCTTCTGCATAGTAAAGACGTTGAAATGGTGAAAAAGTTGCACTTTTTTTGATAAATTTTCAGAATTTCTTTAAAACCTCTAAAATTAATGATTTTTATTTTCTTTCAGTAGTCTCATATCATCAGATAGTTACAAAAACGAGCAATAAAACAGATTTAGTTTTATAAAAAAAGAGTTGTTAAACTATGGCTTTTAGTGTAGATTACGTTGTTTATTATAGTATATGGAAAATTGATTTTTTAACCTTTTTGGCAAATAATTTCAGAGGTTTTTATGAAGGTAAACTTTAATAGAAGCGCCCTTGCAGAGGCATTGGGTCTCGTTTCGTCGATAGTACCAAGCCGCACGCCAAAGCCGATATTGCGCTGTGTTCAAATCACCGCAAATGAGAATGAAGTACGAATTTGCGCAACTGATCTTGAAGTTGGCATAAATTACCTGATTTCCGAAGTGCAAATCGAGGAACCGGGCGAAGCGGTAATACCTGCCGACAGACTTTTAGCTGTTGTACGCGAAAGTGTGGATGACGTGCTTTCACTGGAATCTTCTGAGGGAACCTGCCAGATAAAAGGAGCGGACAGCCATTTTAAAATATATGGTCATGAGCCGGGCCAATATCCGAAAGTGCCGGTTTTCGACGGCGAAGCCGAAATTAAAGTTTCATTGGAAAATCTTCAGGCCGGAATTGAACAAAGTCTTTTTGCTACGGCCAAAGAAAGCAGCAGATATGCTATAAACGGCGTATTGTGGGAAATTAAAGACAAAAAAATGTTCCTCGTCGCGACTGACGGCCGTCGTCTGGCAAGAAGTAAAGTAACTTTATCTTCGGCGCCGAAAAAGGAAGATGGAGTAATCAGTATCATAGTTCCGGCTAAAGCAATGGGTTTGTTAGACAAAATCGGAAGCAGCGAAAAAGATGTTGTTTCCGCAAAACCGGTTGATAACCAGATTTTGATAAGCTGTGCTAATGTTGTTATAAGCTCGAATCTTGTTGAAGGTAATTTCCCGAAATATGAGGATATTATCCCAACCGATTATGATAAGAAATTAACTCTTTCGACAGAAAATGTTCTTAGCGCGGTTCGAAGAGCTTCGCTGCTTACAAGTGAAGAATCGCGAAGTATCAAGCTTTCGATACAACAGGATAAGCTTATCTTCTCAGGAAGAGCGCCTGAAACTGGTGACGCACAGGTTGAAATGGCGATAGAATATAAAGGTGAGCCAATCGAAATAGGATTCAATCCGCAGTTTTTAATTGATGTTTTGCGTGTAATTAAATCACCGGATTTCGATTTGGAACTTGGCCAGGCTGACAGGCCGGGTTTGATTAAGAGCGGTACCGATTTGCTGTACGTTCTTATGCCGATAAATTTAGGATAATTAAACTTTGTTTTAATAAATACTTCAGCATGATAAAACAAGTTTGAGAATAGAAGATATTCCCGAATTTTATGGAAGAAATCGAGAGAATAGAGCAGGCCGTAAAGGGCAGGCAAAGAAAAAGAAATGACAGATTCGTTGGAATCGGTCAAATTGTTGAGCAATTTATATCAAAGCAGGTAGCTCCACAGCAAAAAAAATATGGAGATATTGTTGAAGTTTGGGAGCGGGTTCTTCCGGATGAGCTGAGCAGACATTGTGAAATAGTGGATATTTCAGGTGGAAGCTTGTCTGTAAAGGTTGATTCACCTTCGCACAAATATGAATTGCATTTATGCAGTTCAGTGATTCTGAAAGAGCTTCAGAAAGAATGCCCCATGGCAAAGTTGACGAAAATAAAACTTCTTTGAAATAATAATAAGGATTTTTAGAAAAATTCAATTAAAGAGAAAAAATATGCAAAGCCATACATATGATGCAAGTAATATAAAGATTCTTGGTGGTCTGGAAGCTGTTCGTAAGCGTCCCGACATGTATATCGGTGATACCGGAACAAGCGGACTCCACCACCTGGTTTACGAAGTAGTAGATAATTCAATTGATGAAGCGCTCGCGGGCGAGTGTAATCAAATTGATATTCATATTTATCCTGATGGAAGCTGTTCCGTAGAAGATAACGGTCGAGGAATTCCAGTCGAAGTACATAAAGAAGCAAAAGTCAGCGCATTGGAAGTTGTAATGACAACGCTCCACGCTGGCGGAAAGTTCGATAACGACAGTTATAAAGTTGCCGGTGGTTTACATGGCGTTGGTATTAGTGTTGTAAATGCTTTGAGCGATTGGGTCGAAGCGGATGTTTATCGTGACGGCAAACATTATCAATTCGTATGTGAAAGAGGAATAGCTAAAGGTCATGTTAAAGAACTTGGCACTACCACGAAACGAGGAACAAAAGTTACATTCAAACCGGATGAGACAATATTTGGCGACAATGAATTCGCGTACGATACACTTCTAAAGAGAATACGCGAACTGGCGTATTTGAACGGAGGTTTAAAAATTTCGTTCAAAGACGACAGGAACAAAAAGAAAGAAATGTTCCAGTTTGACGAAGGTATAAGGGCATTCATAAAACATCTCAATGAGGGTAAAGAAACGCTTCACAGTGATGTTATCTATCTCGCGAAAGAAGATACGGCTGCGAAAATGAGTTGTGAAGTCGCGTTGCAATATAACGATAGCTATACTGAAAATGTACTGGTTTTCGCGAATAATATTCGCAATATTGATGGTGGTACGCATCTTTCCGGTTTCAGGTCCGCTCTAACTCGAACGATGAATTATTATGCCAAAAATAATAATCTGCTCAAAAACGCCCAGGCAACGACTGGTGAGGATTTACGAGAAGGATTAACAGCCATAGTCGCGGTAAAACTCGCCAATCCCCATTTCGAGGCACAGACAAAAGTTCGACTGACGAATCCTGAAGTAGGAAGTTTCGTAGAAACTGTTGTCAATGAGCAATTGGGCCACTACCTCGAAGAGCATCCTGCAGAATCGAAAAAGATTTTGAACAAAGCCATTCAGGCGGCGGCGGCCAGAGAAGCAGCTCGTAAGGCAAGAGAGCTTACCAGAAGAAAAGGAGCTTTAAGCACCGCGAATTTACCAGGTAAATTATGGGATTGCGCCAGTAAAGAAAAAGCAACTACCGAAGTATTCATCGTAGAAGGTGACTCTGCAGGCGGTTCAGCAAAAGCCGGACGAGACAGGAATATACAGGCTATTTTGCCTTTGAAGGGAAAGATTCTGAACGTCGAAAAAGCAAGACTGGAAAAAATGCTTGCTCACGATGAAATCAGAACGATTATAAGCGCATTGGGAACTGGAATCGGAACTGACGAGTTCGATATGGAAAAATGCAGATACGGCAAAATAATTCTGATGACTGATGCCGATATCGATGGCGCTCATATCCGTACGCTTTTACTTACGTTTTTCTTCAGACAGATGCAGCAATTATTTGACAACAGGGCGATTTACATAGCTCAGCCGCCTTTATATGAGATAAAAATCAAAGGTCAGAAAAAATCGGAATACATTCTCAGCGAAAATCAGATGCGCAAGAGAATGGCTGCACGAGGTTTGGATGGTACTCAGCTTCATATAAGAAACTTTAATGGAACAGATGAAAAAGAAGGAAAATCAAAAAGTAAAGACAAAGCGTCAAAAAATGCCCCTGTAAGTATTACCGACAAGAAGATGGCGGAACTTGTGAAAATATTATCAGAAGCTGAAAGATTAATCAGTGTTCTAAGCAGGCGAGGAATTCATTTTGAAAGTTTTATCGAGAAATATTATTCGCCGTCCAAAGGAGAATTGCCTCAATTTAGAGTCTGTGTGGAAAACGACGAGGAAGTCTTTTATAACAAAGAACCATATGAAAAACGTATGGATGAGTTGAAAGAAAAAGCACAGGCCGCTGTCGAAGGACAGGAAGAAGAGCGTTTCTTTGGCGAAGAACTTCATGAAGTTGTCAGGATTAACCAGATAAGTGAGCAGTTGAATAAAGATTACGGCCTTGATTTGAATGATTACCTGCTTAAAGCGGCTAAAACTGTGTCCGGTGAAGCAATCGAAACAAAATTCCAGCTTACCAATGGTGAAGATTCGTATGAAATCGCATCGCTTGGTGATATTTGCCCGGGAATCAGGCAAATTGGCGGCAAGGGAGTCGAAATTAAACGATTCAAAGGTCTTGGCGAAATGAATGCTGACCAGCTTTGGGAAACAACAATGAATCCTGAGACTCGTACATTGCTGAATGTAAAAGTCGAAGACGCGGGCGAAGCCGACCGCCTTTTCAGTATCCTTATGGGCGATAACGTCGAAGAACGACGCAACTTTATCCAGGACCACGCTCTCGAAGTTCAAAATCTTGATATTTAAAACAGACAAGTCGCGACACGACAGACTTGTCTGATTTGCAGATTGACGGATGACAAAATATTATCTGATTGATGCAGCATTTGCTCGTGTTTTAATCCGTCTAATTTCGGCATCCTAAATTGTCTTTTTTGAAATTGCGCAATGCGCAAAGTATTTTTGCGATGAAAAACATTTGTTAAATTTTCTCTTATTATTTTTAAAATTTTATTAAAGAAAAATGTTTTTTTAATTTTTTTGGTTAAAATTTTCTTGCAAAGATTCTAATAGCATGAGAGAATTGGAAGCAAGAAATGATTGAGTGACCATAATTGAAATAATGATGAAACGTCCTTGTAAAATTTACCTCGGGGAGGTCCGAATGGCGGGCAAAATTGATAGCAGAAAGATTGCAAAAAAATATTCGGGCTTGTGGACTACATATATTTTAGTATTTTCTTTGTTGGTTTTTCTGTCTGGTTGTGTAAACCAGCAGGGTTATACTTTTGCTGATAATATTTCTCCTGAACAGAAAAAAGTTGAATTGAAGGAGAGACTCAAACGCAGGTACAACGACCCGCAGGCACATTTTCTTCTGGCTCAACTATATCACGCGGATAGATCATGGGATGACGCGGAATATTATTATAATAATTCTCTTCGTTTCGATCCTGTTTATATGCCAACACAGGCAGGAATGGTAAAACTTTTTCTTGATCGCGGCGATACACTTAAAGCACAACACAATTTTGAGAGTTATTTAAATCTGGCCGGAGAGAAACCAAGCAATATTGTAAAACTTGCAAGGGAATTTCAGGATCAGGGGATTGATTCGTATGCTATGGCATGTTTTGACAAAGCTCTTGCGATAGCTCCGAAATCAGCGGAAGTTCACAAATATCTTGGTTATTTCTACCTTAGAAAAAATGAAAAAGAAAAAGCAATCGATCATTTTGAAGAAAGCTTTAATATTGACAGCACTCAGAAAGATGTTTCTCGTGAATTGGGAATACTTGGTGTCCCTGTTGTATATGACGGCAAGACGCCTGTTAAAGAGGATTAATAAATATATTGGTAAAATAGATAAAATGCCTGTCGAGAAAGAATTAAAAATACTCGCTGGTTTATATTGGCAATTAAGAGTGTGAAATAATAAATTGATTTTTTCATTGCCCCGTAGTGAATGGATTCGCTGCGGGGTTTTTTGTTTTTCCTTTTTCTTGATTTTTGTTATCATACGCACACTTAGAAACTGAGTATTTACTTTCTGTAAGTAGGAGTTAATAATGCAGTACAGAAATATTGGTTTAATAATATTTACATTTTTTATTATTGCCTCACCAGCGTGTAGTAAAAAAGACGACGGCGTTCTTACACTTAAATTGGGTCATGCGCTCGATATAGAGCATCCAGTTCACATAGCTTTGCTTGAAATGAAGAAAAGTCTTGAAAAAAAATCCGGAGGAAAGGTAAAACTTGATATATATCCGAGCGAACAGTTGGGTTCTGAAAATGAACTTGTTATGCAGCTCCAGATGGGAGCGCTCGATATTACCAAGGTATCGACTTCGCCGCTTGAGGGTTTTATACCAATTTACAGTGTTTTCAGCCTGCCGTATCTATTCAGAGACGAGGCGCATTACTGGAAGGTATTAAACGGCCCGGTAGGGAAAGAGCTTCTTCTTGCCGGACAAAGCAGAAACCTCAGAGGTCTTTGCTATTATGATGCGGGCAGCAGAAGTTTTTATACAAAAGACAAACCTGTTTTAAGTCCTGATGATTTAATCGGGATGAAAATCCGTGTTATGGCAAGTAATACCGCAATCCAAATGATGAAAGAACTTGGGGCTTCATCGGTTGCGATTTCTTTTGGCGAGCTTTATACGTCACTCCAGCAGGGCGTTGTCGATGGTGCAGAGAACAACCCGCCGAGCTTTTCCAGTTCAAGTCATTATGAAGTATGCAAACATTACAGTCTCGATGAGCATACGAGAATCCCTGATATTATCCTGATAAGCACGAAAACATGGAATAGATTATCACCGGAAATTCAGCAATATATACAGGAAGCGGCGGACGAATCTCAGGAATTTCAAAAGCAATTATGGAAGAAAGTGAGTGATGAAGACCTTAAAAAGGTTGAGGAAAAAGGTGTAAAAATCTATTATCCAGACAAGGCACCATTTAGAGACAAAGTAAAAAAGATGTACGAAAAGTATGAAGGTACGCCTGTAGGTGATATTGTAAAACGAATAGATGCAGTTGAATAAAGTTGTATAAATATTCAATTAATAAGGAATTGCAATGCTTAGTTCTTTACTTAAATTAAACAAGTTACTTATAAAACTCCTTGAAATAACAGTTATGCTTGTAATCGGTTTTCTTGTCCTTGATGTACTTTGGGGTGTTTTTTCACGTTACGTTCTGAAAAATCAAAGCCCCTGGACAGAAGAACTCGCGACAATGCTTCTGATATGGGTTTCTTTGCTGGGAGCCGCTATAGGATTTATCAGGAGAAGTCACCTCGGAGTGGATTATTTCGTAAACAAGATGAGCCTGAAAAATCAGGTAATCGGGGAAATATTAGTATATATATTAATAGCTTTATTCGCGTCTTTTGTAATGATTTACGGCGGGACAAGACTGGTTGCGTTGATACTTAAACTCGGCCAGGTTTCCCCGGCTATGCAGCTAAAAGTCGGCTATGTTTACATGGCTGTCCCTATAAGCGGCTTTTTCATTTTGATTTTCTCTATTGAGACAATCATAAAAAATGTTACCAATCTTTTAAATAAACCCAACAATCAATAAAAGGTTCTCGTAAGCATGGAAACATCAAGTACATCAGTAATGATTTTAACTATAAGTTTTGTAATTTTTCTCTTATTGAATGTTCCTGTAGCTGTTGGAATAGGGCTTTCAACTTTTATTACATGCTTATATGCTCTCGGTCCGGCTAAAGGAGCTTCCATAATCGAATCCATTAACATATCATCGGATATTATGGCAATGCAAATGGCGACCGGCATCGATTCCTTTTCACTTCTCGCGATACCGTTCTTTATTCTCGCGGGTTTGTTCATGGCTCAAGGTGGTATAGCAAGAAGGCTTATCCAGTTTGCGGGCGCTTTGGTTGGTCGATTCACTGGTGGACTTGCATATATTAACGTCCTGACCTGTATGTTCATGGGCGCTCTTTCGGGTTCTTCAATCGCGGCCGTTTCAGGTGTTGGCGGATTCATGATTCCGGAAATGAACAAAAAAGGTTACGATAAGAATTTTAATGTTGCCGTCACTACAACCGCCGCTACGACCGGACTTATGATTCCTCCGAGCAATATTATGATTGTATATGCTCTTGTTGCGGGTTCGGGAGTTTCTATTATCGCGATGTTTATGGCCGGAGTTTTACCGGGAGTAGTTTTTGGAATTGCGCTAATGGTAGTAAGCGGAATTATCAGCAAAATAAGAAATTACGGCTCTGGTGAAAAAGCAGATTTCATGCAGATATTAAAAGCCTTTAAAGGTGCTTTTTTAAGCTTACTTCTTATTGTTATAGTAATGGGCGGAATCCTGGGCGGTGTTTTCACCGCTACTGAAGCGGCTGCTGTTTCTGTGCTTTATGCGTTCATCCTGGCGGTCATTGTGTATCGAGAGGTAAAAATCAAGGATTTACCGGGCATTTTACTTCAGACAGGAATAACTACATCGGTTGTAATGCTCTTGATTGCCGCTTCGATTGCGATGTCATGGATAATGACAATTGAAAATATACCACAGAATGTCAGTGCTGCCTTGATGGGCCTTTCAGATAATAAAATAATCATTCTAATGATTATCAATGTACTGCTGTTATTTGTCGGGACATTCATGGATATGACTCCGGCGGTTTTGATTTTCACCCCGATTTTCCTTCCGGTAGTAAAAGCACTCGGCGTAAATCCGATTCATTTCGGTTTGATAATGATTGCGAATCTATGTATCGGAATTTGCACGCCGCCTGTTGGTACATGTTTATTCGTAGGCTGCGGCGTAGGTCAAACAACAATAAGCAAGGTACTTCCGTCAATACTGCCATTCTATGCGGCTATGATAGTCGCGCTAATGCTAATAACTTATATCCCGGCGTTATCATTACTTATCCCGCAATTGCTGAATCTTATCTGAAATGAATTATTAATTGTATTTTTATTTTCGCTGAATAACTGGAACATTATTGAAAGTTAGTTCAAATGGAACTATTTCAATTGCCGCTGGAAGGCGTATTACAAGTTTAGTGGTTTTAGGATCACATATGCTTGTGTCAATTTCAAGATTTATTTTTGATTGTTTCTGGTTCCTAAAACCACCGTTATAACCAATAAACATTTTTTCATTATCACTGGTAATAAGATAAACATCCTGTTTTAAATTCATTATTTTTTTTGTATTTATATTATTTTTATTTTCCATATTAACTGGAATTTTATACATTGAAGAACCATCCGCTACTTGTACAAGCGGTTCTACTTCGATTCTTAAACCTGCTTCTTCGTGTATAACCTTTTCGCCGAAATCCAATCTGCCGATGGTCATGTTTACCCATTGAGTGCCGAAAGCTACGGCTGTTTTGACCCTAAGTTTCGAGATTGTGTCTATGGACGAATTTTTTTCGAGAAGTATTTCGATTTGGCCTGAATCATTCCAGCTTGATTCATCTATTGATGGAATAGAAATGTCCCTGTTTCTCTGGTCTTTAGCTTCAAGGACAGTGAAGCTGGATTGTATAGAGGCAATATTATTACGAATTGCAGGCTCGAAAAAAACTCTTCCAAGTGCCCAGAGATTGGTTCTGTCATCCTTTCTATTAAATCCCTCGAATGTACAAATCATACCACCTGAACCAGCGTAGTGTATTTTCCTGTTCATATTACCTGCTTCGAAAAATGCCCAATAACCTTCCTGTGTTATCTCAAGAGGTATTGCTGTACCGTCAAGAACCATTGCGAGAATTTCAAAAGCGGAGGCGCTGGGAATATTTATACGCGGCGATTTCATATCCTTACCTATTCCGCTCATAAATGACTGGGTTGCCAAAGTATCAGCCTGTGATGCAAGTTTCTCAAGGAATTCCGTGAAGCTTTTGCAATTTTGCGGCACTTCCACAATTCTTCCCTGTTTCAATAAGGCCAGTAAATCTGTTCCCGATGAAATTGCACTTACATTTTGTGAAAGTTCAGGATGTGATTCGATATAAGATAACGATGCTCCTCGAAAACGGCGATAATTACTTCCGGGTATTTCATCCTTTATCTTATCGAGAAAACCTTTAAGTAGTTGCGGCCCATCTGCACTCAACAGGGAGTATTCTGCAATTTGCTCTGCAATTTCCTCTGCAATTTCCTTCGTTTTATAACCTCTTGGATCTTTTTCAAGTCTCAAGCCGCATATTTCAAGTGCTTTATCGAACTGGTTTACTTTGCTATATAAACGCATGAGAATTTCACCGAGCCTGTCGAAGCTGGTATCTGTATCACTTTTATAATCGAAGTAAGATAAAACGGATAACGCTTTCTCGAACCGGCCAAGACTCTCGTAACTTTTTGCGAGTTCGATAGCATTATTCCTGTCAGTGACATTGCCCTGTTCGTCAGAAAGTTCTTTATATAATTTCTCAGCTATTTCTTCCGCTTTTGCTTTTTCACCTCTTCCTGCGAAATAATTTACAAGATAAAGATTCAGTTTCTGATTATTCGGAGTTTGTTGTGACTGTTCCATTAAATATTCATGAAATTGCTGAAGTTCCCGGTCATTTTTACAGTTTCTTTTAATATCTTCGAAGTTTCCGCTTCCTGTTAAAGCGAAAAGACCTATCACCTTTTTGATATCATTATTTTGCCTGTAAATTCTTTCAAGACCGGTTGTGGCTCCATAGTAAGAGTCAGGGGTATTTGCCCACACACGCATATCTTCATCGAATACAGCTTTTTCAAATAGCGATGTCGCTTCTTTGATTCTGCCTGAACGTTCATATACCTCACCCAGACGAACCATACTTTCAAGATCCGTTGGAGCTTTTTCAAGTATTTCTATATATAGTTTCTCGGCATCATTGTAATTTCTTTCTATACCAAGCATTCTCTCAGCTTTTAAGCGAAGTGCATCCAAATCGACCAAAGGTGTAATTGCTATTGATTCTGTACGTTCAGGTTCTTCTTTTTCACCCGTTATCTTGGAAAGAGCTTTGTTGAATTGTTCGTGTTCTTCCTGAGAAACGTCACATGCCATTGCGTTTCGATAAAATTCAGCCGCTTTTTCCTTATCATCAAGTTTCAAATATATTTCCGCAATATTACCTAAAGCTCGCCCATAGTCTCTGCCGCCCTGCCCATACTGAGCCAGTGCATTCATACTCGCCTCAAGCATCAGGTCATAATGTCTCATATGCTGGAATTCATAGATGAGGTCATGCTGCAATCTGCCATCGGCGGCTGCGTCTTTAAGAAGACCTTTATAAATTTCCATAGCATTGTCTTTGTCATTTTGCGCATTTAACATATCCGCGAGAATGAACTTGCCCCAATAATCAGACGCATCTTCTGATATCTCTTTTTGCAATCGATCAATATACGGTTTCAAATTTTCTACGTATTGAAGCTGGTCATGGATAATATATCTCGAAAAGTGTAACGTTTCCTTATGATAACCAAGCCACAACTCGATAATTGCTGAATATTGCCCTTTCGCTTCGTAAATTTCCGTCATGTCCCTGAGAATTCTTTCAATCACATATTCTTCAGGTTTCCATTTTGTATCAGGTGAATTAAGCATCACTAAAACATCAATAGCAATGTCAAGTAGTTTATCTTTTTGTCCTGCTTTTTCGCAAAACCTTGAAAGCCTGTTCAAAATAACTCTCGGTTCTGTGTTGTCTCCACCTTTTCCTCGAATAAAATCGTTCGGATTCTTTTTAGCCGCTATGAATAACGCGGTTTTATATTCATCTATCGCTTTATCATTTTGCTTGTCTTCAGTGAGTGCGTCGGCAAATTTTAACCTTAGTGAAATATCTTCGGGTGACAGTTCAACCGCTTTTTCATATTGTTTTACAGCTTCATCTGTCTTGTTTGAATTAAGAAGTGTGCGTGCGTAATCAGTTCTGACTTCAACGTTTTGCGGCTCTTCTATAAGTTTCTTTTCTGTATTTATTATAAAAGTGTTTTCCTTACCTATCTGCTCCCATATTTGAGCTAATTTTTTCTGAGCGTTTTCTTTATTCCTGTTATCTTCCTGCTCCACAATTTCCTTAAAACATGATTCTGCATTTTGCCATTGCTCTTGCCTGATATAGATATTTCCCAGCTTTTCGAGAATTTGCGCTTTATATCGTTGTTTCCAATAACCTGGTCCAGCGTCCATCTGGCTCATCATCGATGCCCTGTAAATTTCGACATCTGATACTTCCGTATTCCTTGCCTTTTCATAATATTGAATCGCAATGTCGGAAAGTTTCGCCTGTTCGCAAAGGTCACCCGCCCATTCGTAATCCGAAGCTGAGGCTTGTTCCTTAGATACAAGATATTTCTCGATTTCTCGAAGTGCTTCCTCGTTTCGCCGCATTTTGATTAGCATGTATCCGAATCTTCTATGTAATTCAGGATTCTTTGGATCAGCGGCTATTAATTCATTGAATTGGCCTATCAAAGACTCTCCTCTTCTCACTGATACTAATTCATCAATAACATTTACACTTAAAGTATATGGTTCATAACCCCCTATACTATAATATTTTTCTTTTTCCGGATTGCCACGCAAAAGATAATCCTTATACAGGTCAATCATCTCGTACCCGCGTCCCTGCCGCTTGAGCCACTGACCTAACTGAATTAAATTGCTGTAATCAGGATAATTTGTATAAACAGTAACTGCGTCATTGAACCATGCCTTGTCCATGAACTTACGCTGCAAAACCCGATTTACTGCTTTTTCCCAGTCATCAGAAGCTGATATTACCTGTTCATACGCTTTATAATAATGCTCCCTTTGCTTTTCTGAATCTTTTGCTTTTTCCGCAATGTCACCAAGTATTATCTGTGAAACCGCTTTCATGCGGGATGTTGTATCTTCATCATTAATTTTTGCTTTATAATGTTTTGTCGCAAGCTCTATACCACCTGCTTTTATAATATTTCCCTTGCCAATACTATCCCAAGCCCTGAGAAGCCTATCACACTGATCTTTGAAGTGTGCGCCTCGAAAAAGAAAATCAGCGTCTTTGACTATCAATTTCTCCATATACTCAATAGCTTCATTATAACGCTTATTTCTATTGTATAGTTCTGCGATACTTTGTAATATTTCAAGCCGCTGTGGATTTTTGTCATAGAAATCGAGATAGATCTCTACCGCCTGATCGATTTTTCCCTGTTTTTCAAGTTCAGTAGCCGTTTGGAGCTGTTCCTGTGAATAAACCTGATGGTTCCAGCAAAAGAGGGGAGCCATTGTCGCAAGTACGCTAATTGCTACTATATTTTTCATACTAATATCTCCCTGAAATAATTATATAATTATTCGAATATTACTTTTATTATCAGAGAGTTATAGAAAACAATAAAGTAAAAAGTTTGTAAAAATTTCCGGTTTGGCTCGGAATTGAGGGAGCTATCGCCATTTGTGGTCGCAGGATGGGCAGTTGTCGCGATGTACTGATAGGAATTGGCCGCAGTTGGGACATGCCCATTTTTCTTTTTCCTTGTGGATGAATTTTCTTATTCCTTGCTCTTTAATATATTTCTGGTTCTCAATCATACTCATCGAATATTTTGTACGGTATCGCTTATCCAGATTTTTCATCCTCGTACAGGGAAATTTATCACAATCGAAACAAAAACCGGATTTGAGCTGTATTCGCCTTTCGCACATTCTTATTATGCAGCCTGAGCGAGTTTTGGTTTTATACGCATCGACTTTAAAACAGCCTGGACATGTATTTTTCTCCCTGATATAACCAATGCAAAGCCTGCAATTCATCCCGCAAGGAGCAATCAGGGCCAATTTCATAGTTTTAGAATTTTTATTTTCTTGAGCCTTCATTGCAATTTATTTTATAACCATTTAATTATTTTCGCCAGTATTTTCAATCCATGCTATAATATCAGTATTAGAACTGTCTTGTAGTATAATCGCTGGTTCATTAATATCCTTATTTTTAATATATAGAGCATTTTGTTCATTTCCATTAAAACGGACGAAAAAGGCAAAATTATTTTTTGAGTGTGAGATACATGAATCAACATAAAGATAATCATCGTAATTGAATATTAACTTGCCATTAAAATTTATTTCTGTTCTATAACTGTCTTGTTTAATTGAACAGGAATCAATTTTTGGCAACAATATTTTGTTTTTTAGGTCAACTAAAAAACCCTGGAAATATACCTCGCCTGTAAACCAGTCACAGGATAGGTTTCCTCCACCTATTGTAAGAGGTAGTTGTTTCGTTAGCCATTCAGTTGTTGTATTGTTTTTTATATTTGCACATTTTAAAACATACTGAGATTCTCCCAATTTAATCGGAATCATATTCTGGTATAATATTTCATCATTGCTAATCCAATCAAAAGGCGGTCTGACGTAACCTATTGAGGAATGTGGACTTAATTGTACTTGTACTTTATCATCAATAATTGTGATTTTCATTGTGTCTAAATCAAGGACTTTAAGGGAGTTACCTGGTTGTCTGGATTGTGAAGAAATTTGATTTCCAAGATAAGGACCTATCATAGCAGCAAGATGCTTAAAATCAGGAGAAATTTTTACATGAGGACCATTAAATTCAGGTAACTTCTCTTTCTCGGGAAAAGTGAATTTTGTTTTGGTTTCAAGTGTTTTCAAATCAACCTGTATCAAAGTGCTTTTATCTGTTCCCTGACCATATCGAAGTAATACTGCCTCGTTTTTTTCAGGAACGCTTCGCAGGCAATAATAATGGACGAGTTTGTCACGAGATTGACTTTTACATAAAAGTACTTTTGAACCTGTTTTGAAATCTACAAGAAATTGCGTTTGTTGCCATACTGAACTGTCATGCGGATACTGGTTTGCCTGCAAAAGAAACACTGTATTTGAAAGTTGTGCCGCGTTGATAGATTGAGCAGCCATGATTTTTTGAATATCAGCTTTACCTTCTATGATAGTTGCAATCATAAGACTGGTTCGTTGTGTTTCTTCAAGGCTCAAATCCTCCTGTGTATAAACCAAAGCAGGAAACTGACGTACGGGAATATTTTGAATGGTTGTCTCTTCATCCTGCGCAAAGCAGGCAAAAGATAGAAAAAATATAAAAAAACGAGAAACGCTAATAGCACATAACTTTTTTGAGTTGATGAAAAAAATATGTTTATATACTTTCATTTACTTTCTCCAAATAATATTTTTAGTATATTATCACAAATATTGCAGTTAGAGAAAAGTAAAAATTTTGTAAAAAATGTCTATAAAGCAATTATAAAGATACTTGTTACAATTTCCAGGCTTTTGCGAAGGCTTTGAAACTTCTATCGTATGTTTTTTCTATTTCGTCGGGGAAGCAGCAGGCTGGAAGCTGTTTCATTGCAAGGTGATAACTTATGCAATCACAGCATACTCCTGTTTTGCTGCAGCCTGAATATGAACAATTACAGTTTTTTAAGTTTTGTTGTTTTTTACATTCCATATTAATAATCCTATTCATTTATTTGTCATTCCTGCGAAGGCAGGAATCCACTCTTTTGACAACTGGATACCCGCCTGCGCGGGTATGACAAGGTGCATCAATTAATTCATGATTCTGTAAACTTCGCAGCCGCAATCAAGACACGTCCATGTATGTTCTTTGCGTGTATCGCGTATCCAGAAAAAAGCACCCATACCAGCGGTAAATAATGTTATGAAAAAATAAGGCAAATGCCTGATCCTTGCTCTTGAAACAGGCACTTGTTTCAGGCATTTGCCGCAATAACCGCTTCCTTCTTCGAATCTTATTAAACGCATTTCGTAAACTGGCGATTATTAAATTACTAAGTTTTATTTCACATCAAGTCTATAAAGACTAATGCTATAACCGGGAACAGTAAGTTGATTCGATACGCCAGAAATGGAACTTTCCTTGATTGCAATTTTCGGCTCTTTGCCCGGCTCGTTATAAGCCATTGGGTCTGAATTTGCAATCACCCAAACTGTACCTGCGCCGCTTAAATTAGCGCCTTTTAGGTCCATTGTGACTTTCTGCTCTTGTGCGGTTGTATTTACTACGCCGATAGTGAGAGCTTTTTTGTCTTCTGTCCAAGCCGCTGCAATATCCAACGCGTCGTTATTGTTTGCAATCTCAACTGGAATTGTGCCGTAATGATTTCTGTATAATTTCAGTGGCAAGCCTGTGGTTTCAAAACCTGCTTCGGTTTTGGTTGTTTTTATACAGCCAATCACATTGACAGTCTGAGCGTAGAAAGCAAGGTAAACCAAATCCGAATTTCTGTAAAATTCGTGCAGACCAGCGGCTATACCAAGCGCATCCTGCATGAAGTATCTTCTTCCCAACTCGCCGTACCAGTACGCATCGGCGGGATTAAGCTTGTCACCTTCACCCGGATTAAAGTTCCAGTAGTTCCATTCTGTAATAGCTACTTCAATATCTTTGCCATTAAGTTCATCAAGTTCCTGACGAAGTTTACGATGATAGGTAGTTTTCTCGTTAATCTTGCCCTTAATCTGAGCGGCGTGCTTGGTGACATCTTTTATAGTTTCAGTGCAATAAAAATGTTCCGCTATTTTATCGATATTGTCCGCACAGCCTTTTATTAATCCTCTGCTCCAATCGGTATCGACATCTCCGGAAGCAAAGCAAATAATATCAGGATCAGTTTCTCGCATCTTTTCAACTACCCAGTTATGTTTAATAACATAATCTTCAAGGCTCATATAACCAAGCTGCCAGTTGCCCCACATTTCGTTTCCAACACACCACAAGCGAACATTAAAAGGTTCGGCTGAGCCATTGAGTTTACGCATAGCTCCCATTGGAGTAAGAACAGAACCATTTGCGTATTCCAGTTCAGCGGCACATGAATATGCGTCACCGAAACCTGTATTGGTAGTAATGAGCGGCTCAGCGCCAACGATTCTGCAGAAGTTAATAAACTCGTGCATTCCGAAATCGTTATGCTCTACGCCTGTCCATGCCGGATTTGTTCTCGGCGGGCGTTTGTCCCTGTCGCCGATTCCGTCACGCCAGTCGTAGCCGCTAACGAAGTTGCCTCCCGGCCAGCGATATACAGTAGAATTCAGTTCTTTGAGAAGTTTCAGTGTATCAGCTCGCAGACCGTTGACATTGTCCGCGGGCATAATCGAAACTGTACCGACGAAACATGAGCCGCCATCGACTTTGATTTCCAGCTTACCTTTGTTTGTATCGCCTTCGCTGGTTAGCCAGAAAGGATATTTTACATAATCTTTTTCAAGTGTTTTGAATGTCATCGAGTCTGCCTGATTATTTTCCCAGACAATTGACACTGTAACGCTCGGATTTCCATCTTTAGCTTTGAGGTAAATATAACCTGAATAATCCTTGCCTTTAACAAGTCCGAGGTCGAGCTGCCTTATGCCGCTTCCTGCTTGAACGAGAGGAGTATGTTCACCAACAAAGGAATTTTCTTTTACCATTGTAACGGAATTCGCGGAACCCATAATTTGCCACGGCGAAGCGCCAACTACCTGGAATTCACTTTCGTCAGGAAATGCTTTTGTCTTTACGTATGGTTTATAGTCCGCTGTTATTGGATGATAGAACTTTCTATCTTCGAGCATTTCCGCCCAGATTCCGCCGTAAACACAACGTCCGAGATGCTCGATAAACTGGCCATAGACATAGGGTGAAATCGCATCTTTTGTTTTTGCCGCGTCAATTGTCACAGAATTCTGCTGTGCCTTTGCCGGCGACGAAGAACAACTTGCGATTATTAAGAGAGTGAGTAAAGAAATGATAATTTTACACATGCCTTTCATTTGATGTCTCCTTTCAAATCTTCAATTCAGATTTCAAGTTAGAGTATTATTTTACACATACAATTGAAATAGCATTATAGTGAAAATCATGGGAAGTGCAACTCAATAATGTCTTTGTCGCTAAGGATGTGTGTTCTTTGGACTTGTTGGCCATCGTGAACGCCGGTTCCCCATTTTCGTGCGGATTTTAAACTTTCCGCCATATTGCGGTGGATATGTGTGGCAAGATCCATTACTGTTGAACCTACTGGTATAGTAAATGGGTCCTTCATATCAGCGGGTTTGCCCGGCGGCTTGGCGTAGATACGAATTATATTCAGCAGCTCGAACATTTTTCTGGAAAGTTCTTCCAGTCCATCGAACTCTTCAGCGGCTATTGGTACGAATTCAAAGGGATATTTACAGATTTCTTTCAAATGCTCAAGTGCGCCAGGTTTAGCGATATCAGATTTGGTGCATATAAAAAAAGTTTTTTTCCCTAATGTATTACCAATTTCATCAGCAGCTTCTGTTTCATTATTGATAAGGAGATTTCTCGATTCGAGAAAATCCAGGCACACTTTCAACTGTTCGTCCACATCTGAAGACAAGTCGATAACAATCGCTATTATATCGCAATTGCGATATGCACCCACCTGTCCCGGTGCGACTATTTCGGCCGTAATAGGAGGCATATCAACCAGTTGAATTTTTATATCCTCGAATTCCACCATACCTGGAACGGGTGTGTTGGTCGAAAAAGGAAAACTTGCGACGTTGACTTTTGCGTTTGTCATAGCGGCGACGATAGAGCTTTTGCCGCTGTTCGGTGTGCCTAACAAAGCTACCTGACCTGCTCCGCTTTTGGGAATGTGGAAAATGTCGGTATTCGCAACGGTTTTTTTCTGTGTCGCGGCGTCCTTAAAATGACTTATCTTTTTCTTAAGTTCAGCCTGAAGTTTTTCCGTACCTTTGTGCTTAGGAATAATCTGAAGCATTTTTTCCAGCGCAAGGAGCTTCTCTTCGTTTGTAGTGGCCGTCTTAAACCACTGCTCTGCCTTCAAATAAACTGGTGTTAAATTCGCCGGCATAAAAGATTAAATAAAAAGTTAAAAGGATAAATTAAAAAAAACGACAAAAGGTAAAAGTTGTTTTTTCTTTTACCTTTTGCCTTATTACTATTTTTATTTACTCAGCAACTTTAGCGGCTACGAGGTCTCCAACTTCGGTAGTTGAATAACCCATTTTTCCGGCCGCAAGTGATTTCATTTTATTGGCAGTAATGAATTTTACTGAGTCTTCAATCTTTTTACTTGCCTTTTCCTGGCCTAAATGCTCGAGCATCATCTGGGCTGCGCAAATAGCCGCCAAAGGATTTATCACGTTCTTACCTGTATATTTCGGAGCGCTGCCGCCGATAGGCTCGAACATGCTTACGCCTTCCGGGTTAATATTACCACCAGCCGCGATTCCCATGCCGCCCTGAATCATAGCGCCAAGGTCTGTGATGATGTCACCGAACAGATTGCCTGTAACGATTACATCGAACCATTCCGGATTTTTGACAAACCACATACAGGTCGCGTCAACATGGTAATAGTCTCTTGCAATATCAGGATACTGTGCTTTGCCCATTTCGTGGAAAGCTCGTTCCCACAGGTCATAGATAAATGTCAGCACGTTTGTTTTGCCGCAAAGAGCGAGTGTGTTTTTGTCGCTTTTGCCGCGAGCTTTTTTACCGTATTTTTTAGCGTACTCGAATGCGTATTTCAGACATCTGTCAACCTGAAACCGTGAATACACCGCCGACTGCACCGCAACCTCGTGTGGTGTTCCTTTCATTGTAATACCGCCTGTGCCGGTATATGCGTCGCCTGAGTTTTCACGCACAACGACAAAATCAATCTGCTCCGGCCCTTTGCCTTTTATCGGTGTCTCAACGCCTGGATATAATCTCACAGGCCTAAGATTGATATATTGGTCAAGCTCGAACCTTGCTTTTAGAAGAATTCCTTTTTCCAATATGCCGGGTTTTACATCAGGATGACCGATAGCGCCGAGAAGAATCGCATCGAATTTACGAAGCTCTTCTATTGCGCTATCCGGCAGAGTTTCACCTGTTCTTTTGTATCGTTCGCCGCCAAAATCGAAATTTGTCAGTTCGACCTTGAAACCGAATTTATCCGCCGCGGTTTTCAATACTTTAACCGCTTCCGCCGTAACTTCCGGCCCAGTCCCGTCGCCGGGCATAACCGCTATATTATAACTTTTAGCCACTTTTTTACTCCTTGTCGTATTTCTTGAGTTTTCTACTTTAGTTTTGTGTTTTCATTATATGTTCAAGCAAGCCGCCGTCGTTGATTATTTCCAATGCAAAATCCGGCAGTGCATTAAACTTTATATCTATACCACTTGTTTTGTTTTTTATCAAGCCTGTTTTGAAATTGATATCGAGTTCGTCGCCGTCTTTGATTTTGCTTAAAGCATCTTCAGATTCTATCAAATAGAAGCCGTTGTCGATTGCGTTGCGGTAGAAAATTCGCGCAAAGGTTTTTGCAATAACAGTTTTTACGCCTGCGCCGCGAAGTGCCCAGACGGCGTGTTCGCGTGATGAGCCGCAGCCGAAATCATCTCCTGCTACGATGCAATCATTTTTTTTAACCTTCCTGACAAAATCCTTGTCCAAATCTTCCATGCAGTGAGCTGCCAATTCTTTTTCGTTATCAGTATTCAAATACCGTGCGGGAATTATTTCATCTGTATTAATATGATCCCGTTTATATACGTGTGCTTTTGACATTATTTATTCCTTAAAAAAATCTAAAGTCTAATTTCTGTTTAACCGCTGATTTACACAGATTTTCACTGATTTATTTTCAGGTTAAAACTATCGTGTATCAATTAATCTTTTAAACTCCAGTGAAGAATTTCCGAAGTTAATTAACAATGCAAGCGACAAATTAGTTGCTTTTAAATAATTTAATACCTGTGCATTTTCGGTTTCTGTTAATTTTTTTATTGCCTTCAATTCAACTAAAACTTTATTTTCGATTACAAAATCACAGAAAAACTGCTTGGCAAGTTTACCTTTATAAAAGACATCTACAGGTTTCTGCCTTTCAAAAGATATTTTCTGCAAATCTAATTCTATTGCCATAGCTTCTTCATAAACACTTTCCAGAAAGCCGTTATGGAGAGTATTATGAACTTCCATAGCAGCGCCTATAATTTTCTCTGTTAAATCCTGATTTAAATAATTCATTTTTTAATCTGCGAAAATCAGTGCCAATCTGTGGTTAAATAAAATCTCTACAGTCAGTTATTTTTCCTGTTATTGCGCTTGCGGCGGCTGTAGCTGGGCTGGCCAGATAAACTTCGCTTTCCGGATGTCCCATTCTGCCGACAAAATTTCTGTTCGTTGTGCTGATGCACTTTTCACCTTTTGCGAGAATGCCCATAAAGCCGCCGAGACACGCGCCGCATGTCGGAGCTGAAATAACACATCCTGCATCGTAGAATATATCGAACAGACCTTCATCTTTTGACCGTTTCCATATTTCAGGTGTCGCCGGTACAATCAATGTGCGAATAGCGACCTGTTTGCCTTGGAGTATTTTCGCGGCTATGCGCAAATCTTCAATTCTGCCGTTGGTGCAGCTTCCAATATACGACTGGTCCATTTGCATTCCTGCACATTCACCGACTGGTACGCCGCCGCTTGGTAAATGCGGCAAAGCTACCATTGGCTCAATTTTAGAGCAATCGAAAGTTTCGGTTGTCATGTATTCAGCGTCACTATCCGATTTGAAAACGGTGTAATCTTTTTTCTCTTTCAGATGTTCATCAAGATATTGTTTTGTTATGTCATCGAAACCGATTATGCCGCTTTTGGCTCCGGCTTCGATTGCCATATTCGTAATAGTCATTCTTGCTTCCATCGACATTTCAGAAAGAGTTGGCCCGACAAACTCCATCGCTCTGTACAATGCGCCGTCTGTTCCGATTCTTGCGATTACGGCCAGTATAACATCTTTGCTGTAAACACCGTGTCCGAGTGAGCCGTTCAAAACGAACTTCATTGAGGCAGGTACTTTAAACCATAATTGTCCTGTCGCGATTGCTGCCGCTGTGTCAGTTGAACCAATGCCTGTGCTGAACGCCGCAAATGCGCCGTAAGTACATGTATGCGAATCGCCGCCTACAATAACTTCGCCGGGCCTGATATGTCCCTGTTCCGGAAGCAGGGCGTGACATACACCCGCTCTGCCGAGCTTGTAATAATATTTTAATTTATGTTTTTTTGCCCATGTATCAAGACGCTTATGCAATTCAGCGCTCTTGATATCTTTGGCTGGCTGGAAGTGGTCCGGTGTTACAACGATTTTTTCCGAATCGAAAACTTTATCGATTCCTTTTTCGGCGAGCATTGTAATCGCCGGAGGAGTCGTCACATCGTGACACATCACAACATCGATATTCGCATCGACCAGGTCACCGGCTTTTACAGTTTTTTTGTCTGCTGCTTTAGCCAATATTTTTTCAGTTATTGTCATTCCCATATTTTTATCCTTTAATTTCAAATTTTATAATTCAGCTTTTAATTCAGTTTTATCGCCTTTGTCGGCGACCATTCTATTAATCGCATCGACGTAGGCTTTAGCGCTTGCTTCAATAATATCAGTCGAGACACCCCGGCCGATATAGGTTCTGCCTTCATCATTAATTCTGACGGATGCTTCGCCGAGTGCTTCCTTTCCGCCTGTAACGGCGCGAATCGAATAGTTTTCCAATTTCGGCGATAAACCGATAGCTTCGCGAATCGCTTCATAAGCGGCGTCCACGGGTCCGTCACCACAAGCGGCAGCCTGACGAATCTTGTTATCAGGAAAGCGAATTTTCACCGCGCCGGTCGGAAGCGTTCCTGTTCCGCTGGTAACACTTAAATACTCCAGAACATAAGTCTGGCTTACCTTTCTCGCTTCATCGCCAATCAGGGCAGCGATATCTTCGTCAAAAACTTCTCGTTTCTTATCAGCAATTACCAGGAAACGCTCGTATAAATTGTCGAGATCTTCCTTTGATAAAGTATATCCCATCTCTGCGAGACGATGTTTCAAGCCGTGCCTGCCGGTTCGTGCGGTCAAAACCACTTTTGTCTTTTGACCGCCAACGTCTTCGGGCTTCATAATTTCATAGGTTTCCCGTTTTTTCAATACGCCATCGACATGAATTCCTGAACTATGCGCAAAAGCGTTACTGCCGACAACAGCTTTGTTCGGAGGAACCATAAAACCCAGCTTGTCCGCGACCATACGGCTTGTCCGGCAAAGCTCAGTAGTCTTGATATTGGTATCGACATCGAAGAAGTCCTGACGTGTACGGATTGCCATAACTACTTCTTCCATAGCGGCGTTACCGGCACGCTCACCAATACCGTTTATTGTGCATTCTACCTGCCTTGCGCCATTTCGTACCGCCGCGAGTGAATTCGCAACCGCCATTCCCAAATCGTCATGGCAATGTGCGCTGATAACCGCTTTTTCGATATTCGGAACTCTTTGGCGTATATTGGAAATCAACTGTCCGAATTCGTACGGAATCGCGTAGCCGGTCGTATCAGGAATATTCAAAACTGTTGCGCCTGCGTTAATTACGGCTTCCAGTATCTGGTATAGATACTCCGGCTCGGCTCGTCCTGAATCTTCAGTATAAAATTCCACAGAATCGGTATATTGGCGGGCGTGTTTTACAGCCGCTACGGCCATTTCAATCGCTTTGGCCTTTTTCTCGGCGAGCGTTTTGCCATATTTTTCATCACTGAACTTGCCAGCGATATGGATATCTGAAATGCCAAGGCCTGTATGAATCCTGTTGCGTTTGGCTTTTGACAAAGCTTTGCCGCAGGCATCAATATCGGCCATGACCGCGCGTGAAAGCCCGCAAATCACCGGGCCGACAATCTCCTGCGAAATCAAATCGACCGCTTCAAAATCCTTCGGCGACGAAATTGGAAATCCTGCTTCGATAATATCCACACCCAAAATGGCTAATTGCTGGGCAATTTCAAGCTTTTCACGTACATCGAGCCTGCTGCCCGCGGCTTGTTCGCCATCTCTCAAAGTGGTATCGAATATCATAACTTTTTCTTTAGACATAATATTTATTCTCCTGCTTCAATTCCTGATTTTATTTATTATTTATAGAAATTTCCAGGAACAGTTTCATTTTGCCCTAAAAAACACTAATTATGCCTTATACGGAGCAAAAATGCTATAATTTTAAGAAAAATGAATGGAAATAGTTTGTAAGTGATTTATTTATTGCGCCGCGGGGCGCAAAAGGAGGCCGCTAAGCCTAATGATAGCTTCAATAATGAAACAGGTTGTAAAACTATTACTCATGACCCAAATTATACAAACAAAACCCTGTATTGCAACATTTATTTTTAAGTTCATGTGCGATTTTTTACTTCCAATTATTGTTTCTATTTCCAAAAAGTTGCTTTTTGAAACAATATTCGAAAATAAGTTGATATTTATACAGAAATTTATAGAATAAGATTGAGGTTTTAATTTAGGGAGTTTACCCGGTCTAAAGATTTTGGAAATCTTCGAGATTTTTCTCGATTTTTGAGCTTTCTTTAAATGGAGTAATATTATTTTAAAATGAGAGGAAATGTATTATGAAAGCACAAACAATCAGCCGCAAACTATCATTAACAATGTCATTTCTTTTGCTTATAGTTTTTATACAAAGCATTGCTATAGCAGATATAATTACAACAGGAGAAACTTCACCTGTTTATGACAGTTCAGATCCATGGACGATAACAGATGGTTTGGCCGTCGGGATAGATTCAGATGGTACGATGACAATATCAGATGGCAGTACCGTGAATAGTTCAACTGGATATATCGCCGGTTTTTTAGTTGGTACCGGCAGTTCTACTATTACCGGTACGAGTTCGGTTTGGAATATGTCTGGTAATTTATATGCCGGATTCGGTGGTTCAGGTAATCTGTTGATTTCAAATGGAGGTCTTGTTTCTGACGTTAACGGATATGCAGGTTACAAAGCTAATAGTTCTGCAAATGTAGAAATAACAGGTTCAGACTCGTTATGGCAGAATTCGGGTGATTTGTATCTTGGTTATAGCGGTACCGCTGATGTGCTTGTATCAAACGGTGGGACTATTACAAATGCAGATGGATATATTGGTTATCACTCAGGTCTTGGTACAGTTACTATTACAGGAACTGGTTCACTATGGGAAAACTCAGGCGATTTATATATGGCAAATCGGGGTTTTGCGGAACTAACTATATCTGATGGTGCAAAAGTTTTAAATAATAATGCATTTATAGGTTATGATAGTCCTGCTGTATTACAGGATCCTGGATTAGATTACGAAGAAAATGAACTTCTGATTCGTTTTGCTCCGAAATTGGATGGAAGTATTCCAAGCATAGAAGAAATGAACACGATATTAGCTTCCCTTGGTGGAGGAATAGTAATACACAAATATAGCTTTATTGAGGGTTGGGCATTAGTTGAACTTCCTGAGAATGTTTTTGCTAATCAGGAAATTATTAGTACATATGAAAATTCTTCAGATATCTTAAATGCAGGGTTAAACCATGTTGTCTTTACTGCGGTTTGGCTTGGCCTTCAAGATGGTCCGGCATCAGTTACGGTAACCGGGTCAGGTTCACTCTGGCAAAATATAGGCACACTCTATATTGGCGGCAATCAGACAGAACCGATGAGAGAAGCGACGCTAACTATAAATGATGGCGCTACAGTTCAGGCTAATGAAGTTTTTATATGGGATGAAGGTATCTTAACCGGAAATAGTGTATTACAAGCTAATACCGTAACGAATAAAGGAACTATTCGTCCGGGCAATTCTATCGGGACATTGACTATCGATGGCGATTTAACTATGCAGGCCGGAAGTACACTTGAAGTAGAAGTCGATAACAGCGGCAATAATGATAAGCTCGTCGTTACCGGAAATACAACTATCGAAGGCGGCACAGTAAAGGCAATCTCAACGGAAACAATCACCGATGAACAGGAATATACGATATTGGAAACAGGAAGTAGGACAGGAACTTTTGATAGTCTCAATATTTCGATGTTATCTACTGCTTTTTTGAACAGTGAACTTGGTTACGAAACAGGATTAATCAAGCTTATTTTATCTCCCTTAAGTTTTGATGATTCCTCAATCGTATCGAATGATAATCAAAAAGCACTCGGCTCAGCTTTGCAGGTTATAGCCGATGGCGGTGGTAATTCGATAACGACACGGCTCCAGCAACTTCCAAATTTGTCAGAAGTACGTAACGCTTATGACCAGTTAAGCGGTCAAACGACAGCATCACTTGCTTCGGTAACATCTACAGGCAGTACACAATATACAGGTACTGTTTCAGGCAGACTTCATAATGCACATTCAGGTTTATCATCCGTATTCAATGATTCCCCATTATTCACGATGGCTCAGCCTGATAGAGATACAAGTATGTATGATACAGGTTCAAGTATAAATTCGTTCGCTCTTGGAAATGGAACAAACTATTTCACAAATGAAAAATGGGGTCTCTGGCTCAGAGGTTACGGCGTATTCGGCGATAGAGAAACCCAAAGCGAATCGCCAGGCTATCAATACAGAATTTACGGCACAGGTTTTGGAGTGGATTATAAATTCACGGATGAATTATTACTCGGCATAACCGGTGGATATTCGGATGGACAGGTGGATTATTTCTCATCACGAGATGAAAGCGAAATAACCGGCACACCGATAGGTATATACGGCAGCTGGTTCACTGAAAGCGGCTATGTCGATTCGCTCATCAGTTATACTCCGATGGAATATGAAACTACGCGATATGTTGATTTAACTTCCGAAAAATTAGAAGGTCAATTCGATGGAACTGAAACCAGTGCTTACCTTGAAGCTGGCCGGAACTGGTTTTTAAGCAAGGATTGGCTTGTTCAGCCCATGACATCTTTTCAGTATTCATATCTAAGTTTGGATAGCTATACCGAATCGGGAGGAGTAAGCGCTCTTGGTTTCGACGACCATTGTTATCAATCTTACAAAGGCTCACTTGGTATGAAAGCAAAGAAACAATTCCTGAATGAGACGAAGGATAAGAATTTAACATTCGAGCTTCGCGGCCGCTGGGTACATGAATTTGGCGATACGAAATCAAATATTAACGCAAATTTTGCAAGTAATCCGAGCGCAATCTTCAAAATAAGCGATAAAGGTTTGCCGAGAGATAGTGCGATTTTAGGTATCGGATTGAAACAAATCGAAAAGCAAAACATGATGTATTATGTTGACTACGATATCAGCTTGAACCGGGAAGACACTTCACATATCATAAGTGCCGGTCTTAAATATCTTTGGTAACATATTATCTTTTTTCATTATAATACAGGCAATCACGCTTAGAAAACTTATTAAAGTCTCTAAAAGTGTTGATATTCATCCAAATACAGGTAAAATGTTGGTCATGGATTTGAAAATTTCGTGCCGTTAGAGATTTTTTGAGTTGTTTTAAAATATTTCACGAATCCTGAGGTTGTTGGGGAAGGATAAATATTATTTTTTAAGAGGAAAGCTGATATGCAAGTACCAAAAATCGAACACAGGATATTATTTATATTATTATTTCTTTTGTTCACGACTGTTTTACATGGACCTGTTTTGGCTCAGTATGATGTAAACAATACAGGTGTTTCTGATGTAAATGGTCTTACCGGTTCGGAAGTTCAGCCGGCAATCGGAAGCGATTTTGGTACAGTACGTGCGATTGCGGACACAAATAATGCCTACGCTCTCTTTGGAGATGGGAATAATATCACAATCAGCGGCGATTTTCCAACCGATGGGATTATCTACGCCGAAGCAGGAAACAATGGTGCTTACGGCTTGCACGCTGACGGCAACGGCGTAATAACAGCCGGAGCTATTAACGGTTCGATTACGGCCACGGCGGGCAATGAATCCGCTTATGGTTTATATTCTTCAAATTCAATAACTATCGGAGATGTAAATGGAACTATAGCCGCTTCCGCGTATCTGAGGGCTTTTGGTTTGCGATCTATTAATAGCTCTATCACTACCGGGGCAATCAATGGAATTATTAATGCAATTTCAGATACTAACGATGCTTTTGGATTATCCGCCTATACATCGATAACCACCGGAAATATTAACGGTACAATTACCGCAACCGCGGGCAATGAAAATGCTTACGGCTTATATTCGAGGGATTTCATCGAAACCGGAGATGTGAATGGAGTTATAAATTCTTCCGCGTATCTGAATGCTTATGGTTTACGCTCTTTAAATTCTTCGATAACTACGGGGGTAATAGATGGGGAAATTACCGCATTATCAGATACTGATTATGCTTATGGATTATCAGCAAATACTTCCATAATAATCGGTGATGTTAATGGAATAATAACCGCGAACGCGGGCAATGATTATGCTTTTGGTGTAAATTCTTCCAACGGGTTAATAGAAATCGGAACGATTAGTAATTTAATTGATGTTGATGCGAATAATTATGCGTATGGTATATCCAGTGACAATGGTTCAATAGATATTGATCATATTAATGGAAAAATTTATACAACCGCGCTTACCAGCCATGCTTACGGTTTGCACAGTAACAACGGCTCAATAGAAATTGGTGATGTTGGCAAAAATGGTTATATTTTTGCTTATGCCCATACAGATGAATCATATGGTGTATTCAGTTACGGCGTCTCGATAACTACAGGTGATATTGATGGTACAATTTATGCCCTATCGGATAACAATGATGCTTTCGGAATGTATTCTTATTCAGATTCAGGCTCTATAACCACAGGTTCAATATCAGGTAATGTTGTTGGTTATGCCCGTGGAGATAACGGCTATGGAATTTTGTCATACGGCCCGATGGATATTACAGTCGATGGCGGCTATATCGTTGGTTATTCGGCAGCCGATGCAAATACCGCCGCAGCTATACAGTCCGGACGGATTGAATCCGGTGTGCTGAACACACAAAATGCGAATGATAGTGTTGAAATTGTAGCCGGTTCGAGAATCTATGGCGATATCGATTTGGGTATGTCCGGCTCGGATAGTGACATTCTTGTTTTATCAGGTCTCGATGCGAATAGTACAACATTAAATCATGACCTGAAAAATATCGAGACTATAAATCTTACAGGAGGAACATGGCATCTAAATGGCACTGTTTCCGATAATGCAAATGGCATTATAATGACCGGGGGTGTACTCAGTGGAACTGGAACTCTCGGAAGTCTTAACGTTACAGGCGGTACGGTAGCTCCTGGAAACAGTATAGGGACAACAACTGTCGATGGTGACTTTACAATAGATTCGGGGGGTACTCTTGAGATAGAATTAGATAACAGCGGCAATAGTGATAAACTTATAGTTACCGGTGATGCAACCATCAACGGCGGAACATTAAAAGCAATCTCGACTGAAACAATCAGCAGGACACAGGAATATACTATTATCGAAGCTAATAATGTTTCAGGTCAATTCGATACATTAGATACCGCTTTACTTCATACTGTTTTATACCTGTATTCAACAGATCAAAATTATCTTTCGGATTCTGTGATTCTGACTGTAATCCCGGAGCAGCTCAATAATCCTGATTTTTTAATGACCGCCAATCAATTATCGCTCGGTAATGCTTTGCAGCAGATAGCGGATAACGGCGGCAATGGAGTGACAACAGAGCTTCAGCAGCTTACTTCTCTCGAACAGGTACGTGCCGCTTATGACCAGTTATGCGGGCAAACAAGAACCTCGCTTGCTTTTGTAGCATCTACTGGCAATTCTGGTTTTACGGATACCGTATCGAGCAGACTTAATAATACACACTCCGGCGTATCAATGCGATTTAATGATTCGCCTTTATTCGCGATGGCCCAGCCTGATAGAGATACAACCATGAACGATACCCAAAGGAATCTGAATTCATTTGCTATCGGAAATGGAACGCAGTATTTTGCGAGTGAGAACTGGGGTATGTGGATGAGAGGCTACGGAATATTCGGCGAAAGAGATTCCGATAGCGGCTCGCCGGGCTATCAATACAGAACATACGGATCAGGTTTTGGAATGGATTTCAAAACTTCCAAAGAGTTTATACTCGGTCTAACCGGAGGCTATTCATACGGGCACGTTGATTATTCTTCGTCACGGGATGAAAGTGACATAACTGGTATGCCGATGGGGATATACGGCAGTTGGTTCTCTGAAGGCGGCTATATTGACGCTATATTGACATATACCCCCATGAAATACGAGACAACGCGATATGTTGATTTAACTTCCGAAAAACTGGAAGGTGATTTCGATGGTTTTGAAGCCGGAACCTATTGGGAACTCGGCCGAAACCTGTATTTTGGAAAAGATGTTCTTGTTCAGCCTATGACTTCTTTTCAGATTTCTTACCTGAATTTAGATAACTATACCGAAACAGGTGGAGTAAGTGCCCTTAGCTTCGACGAGCAGACTTATAAATCTTACAAAGGCTCACTCGGTATGAAAATGAAAACGTATCTCGGAGAACATTCTGAATACGAAAGTTTAATATTGGAGCTTCGCGGCCGATGGCAGCATGAATTCGGCGATACAAAATCGGATATCGATGCAAACTTTTCCAGCAATCCGGGTACAATCTTCAAAGTAAGTGACGAAGGCCTTCCGGATAATAGTACAATACTCGGAATCGGATTAAAACAAATAGTAAAACAAAATACGATGTATTACATTGATTACGATACAAGTTTCAATGACGAAGACACCTCACATATCATAAGTGCAGGTCTCCGATATCGCTGGTAACAGGAAAGTTATAAGTGACTAAAAATAAAAAGTGAACTAAAGTTAAATTTATTCAAACTAACTTTAGTTCACTTTATCGTTTTATTAATACTGTACGCTATTTTTAGTCTTTTAGTTCGCGAATCCAGATGTTTCTAAATAGAACTGGATTATTGTGATACTGGATTTGCAGAGGCAGTTTGTCGGCGTGCGGCTCGTAATTTGTTATTGTGTGTTCGTCAATCCAGCCTGTTCCGCCTGATAGTACGACGTGGTCCTGAATTAGTACGCCGTTATGTAAAACCGTAAATGTCGCTTTCTTTGTGACTTCATTTCCCTCAAAAGTCGGGCGATGGAAAATTATATCGAAAGTCTGCCATTCGCCGGGTTTTCTACTTGCGTTTACGAGCGGAACATTTCTGCCGTACAAAGCACCGACCTGGCCGTCCGGGTATGTTTTGTTTTCGTATGAATCGAGTATTTGAACTTCGTAAGTTGACATGATGAACACGCCGCTGTTACCGCGTCCCTGTGAAGTTCCTACCGCCGGTAGAGGTGAAGAGAATTCGAGATGCAGTTGGCATGAGCCAAATGTTTGTTTTGTTTTAATATCACCGCCGCGATTACCCGGTGTAAAATAGCCATCCTTTACAACCCAATCTGTCGGACTGCCGTTTGTTGATACCCAGTTCGATAAATCATTGCCATCGAAAAGGACTACCGCGTCCGAAGGAGCTGTGCCGGCTTTTTCCTGTGTACTTGCTGTACCGGGAGTAATTATCGGCGGGGCGGGTCTTTCTGTATCGTGTACAAGCCATCTGCCGTCTTCATTTTCTACATATTGTGTTCCCTGTCTGGCAGGAGCGGCTCCTCGTCGCATTCCCATTCCGCGTCTGGTTGGCTGCTGAGTAGTATTGTCTTGTGCCGCATAGCCGGTTAAAGCAATAATTCCGAGCATTGATATGCTTAAAAGAATTGACCTCATCATCGTTACCCTTTCAAAATTATTAGGTGTCTGAAAAAAGATTAATTTAACAATGTATTATAAAGAAATCGCTTATCTGCGCCAAGTATATAACATAACGAAAAAACAAAAAGAACGGCTGTTTGATATTTTTTGGGCGTGAGTTATAATGCCTGCATGAAAACATTAATATATGGCGGCGGCTCGGTCGGGCTTGGTCTGGCGAGTTGTCTTTTAAAATCGAACGTACACGTTGATATTCTCGCAAGAGAAAACACTGTTGCCGCTCTACAAAAGGACGGCCTGAGCAGAATTGGTATTTTCGGTGATTTTCACACCGAACCATCGCAATTCGGAAGCTTTAGTTCTTTGGAGCAAATCAAAGAACAGGTTTATGATTATATTCTTGTTTGCACGAAATCTTTCGATTCGCTCAAAGCCGCAAAAGATCTGAACATTCACAAATCGATATTCAATGAAAAAACAAAAATTATACTTGTCCAGAACGGCTGGGGTAATGCGGAAAAGTTCCTTGAATATTTCAATAAAAATGTTATATACACCGCGCGAGTTATTACGGGATTCCAGAGAACAAAACCGAATGAGGTAAAAATCACTGTCCATGCGGATTCAATTCATATCGGCAGTTTATTCGGGGCTGATTTGTCCGCTATGATGAATTTGAGCAAAGTTATAAATGATGGCGATATCCCATGTGAAGTTGTGCATGACGTAATGAAAGACATTTGGGCGAAGATGCTTTATAATTGCGCATTGAATCCGCTTGGTGCGATTCTTAATGTCCCTTACGGCAAACTGGCTGAACTGGAATATTCGCGTTCTATTATGAATCATATTATTGGGGAAGTATTCTGTGTTATGGAAAAAGCCGGTTATCATACACACTGGCAAAACGCGGCTGATTTTCAAACCGTATTTTATGGCAGGCTTGTTCCTGATACAGCCGAGCATAAATCCTCAACCTTGCAGGATATAGCCGCGAGAAAACCCACTGAAATAGAGGCACTCAATGGAGCGGTAATAGAATTAGCTAAGAGATTTGAAATAAACACTCCATACAACATAGTCGTATATAACATGATAAAATTTATCGAATCGAATTATATTAACCCAAAAAAATTAACCGCATGATAACACAGGGAACACGCGGGCAGATAGGCATGCGTTAGTGCGAAAGAATATGGACTGCTATCGCTGCCTGCAAAAACCAAAACCGAAATGTGTTTGAATTTATTTATCAATCTGTTCTTGCACATCAAAATAACTATAAATATCCTAATTTAGTGTGAACGGTTACGTCTTTTTTAATTTTTGTTAGAGAAAAGATTTCCTCTGTGGCAATTTCACGGATAATTTTCTCACTCTCAGGGTCGGGTTTTTGGTTTTGCGAAAAAATAATAAAAATCAAGACAGACATTATTAAAAGCACAAACAATCCACCCGTGATGATGTATTTTTGCCTCAATGGTTTTTTTTCGTTATTTTGCGTAGTATCTGTCATCTGTATATCTTCAACTCCGGTAGAGCTTTCTGTAATTCTTCCACCTGCTCATCTGTTATATTTGGACAATTTCTTATATTAAGTGTTTGCAGATTTATTAGTCCTCTTAACGGGTCAAGGTTAGATACCTGAGTTCCACTTATATTCAAAGTTGTAAGGGATGATAATCCTTTCAATGGCCCAAGGTCAGATACTTTTGTGTCATTAAGGATAAGGCCTTGTAGATTTATTAATTCTCTTATCGGCTCAAGGTCGGAGACCTGAGTTTTACTAAGATAAAGTGTTTGAAGATTTGTTAATTTCTTTAACGGCTCAAGGTCGGATACAAGAGTGTTACTAAGAGAAAGATATTTCAAGTTCGTTAATCCATTTAATGGCTCAAGGTCGGATACCTGAGTTTCAACAAGATAAAGTCTTTGCAGATTAGTTAAATTCCTTATCGGCTCAAGGTCAGAAATCTTAGTATTGCCAATATTGAGAATTTGGAGGTTTATCAATCTTTCTACCGGCTTTAGGTCGGACACTTGAGTGTTGTCGATAATTAACTCCTTAAGGTTAATAAGACCTGAAATAGCCTGGATATCGGATATCTGTGTTCCCGTCAGGTTAAGCGATTGAAGATTATTAAGGTTCTTAAGCGGGCTTAAATCCAGGAATTTTTCTAGTGAAAGATTGCTAAGACCCAGCTTTGATAATACATTAATAACCATTGATTTACTTTGGCCATGAATATAAATGAGATTCAATTTTTGAAGATTAACAAATTTCTCAAGCAACTTTATATCAGAAAGTTCAATTGTTTTAAACGTAAATAGCTTTTCTCCATTAGGTCCTGAACCAGCAGATATCTGTTTCATAAAGCTGAATTCTGTGATTTTCCCAAAATCCTCGTCGGTAAGTTCATTAGGATATTTATTGAGTTGTTCAGCGGTTGCTTCACGAATTATTTTCTCACTGGCCGAGTTGGATTTGGATTCCCATGTTATTGCCCTGTAAATTAATCCTCCTGTAATACATAACAGTACAATCACAGCCGCGATTATGTATCTTCTTAGCGATGGCTTTTTTTGAATATTAACCTGACATTTCCCATTTAAACGCTCAAAAAACATAATTTCTTATCCTTTAACGAATGTTTATACGTTCTTCTATATATAAAGATGTCAATACCACGATTTCGTTTCAAAAATTTCCCAAAAAACTTTTAAATAAAAAATTTTTGTTAAAATCTACTCTCAGAGCATCCTTTTTGCTTTCACCCATTGGGTTCTCCAGTTTCAGATGGTATAAAATGGCTTTTGATTAGTCTCCAAAAGCTTTCACTACCATTTTCCAGTTTATATGTCACGACCTATCCGGGAAATCCGAGATATTCTATGGATTTCATAAATAATCTTAAAATGATATATTTGATATATGATTATACCAAGTATATAGTCATTTTCAGTTTATCTTCATTGACTGAGCCTCTTTGGCAATATTACGAAGGATATTTTTTGCCTCGTTACTCAATATATTGACCGTTTTGGGGTAGTACGTACCAATCTGGACGAGAGCCAAGGCTTTAACAGCAGGCTTTTTGATTTCCGATAGCACTTTAAGAGATCGCTCGTATTGTCCTTTTTCTGCAAGTTTTACAGATAACACTTTTCGAATGTTGGATGCATAAGAAATAGATACTTGCTGATACCAATCCATTTCTGAAGTTTTCGCTTCCTCGGATGTTCTGAAACCCTCTTCCAATGCTGCTACCATATCAAGGGCTTCATTGTATTGCCCCATCTCAGCAGCATTAAGAGCAAGCTTTTCTATAAGCTCTGCGCCTATCCAAAGAGATTTTCCTTTCATGAGTTTCATTGCAACCTGTACGGCTTTCTGGTGTTCGCCTATCTCTGCATAAAGTTGAGCGATCTTAGAGTATGCATAAGGTGATTCATCGGTTTTACTTAACCATTGTAAAGCTGAGTCTATATGCTGTATGGTACAATTCTTTGATGCCTGCAAATCCGGTTTAGATGTGCAAGTTTTGACAAAGGATTCTGTTATGTCAGCCAGTGCTATCGGCTTAGACATCTCTTCAAATCCCAGCTCGCCTTCGTAGGCATCCCTCGAATCATCTGCAATGTTTTGAATAACTTCAAGGGCTTGTGATGCAATCTGGATACCTTTTTCGGTATCTCCTGATTTAATGAGTTTTTGTGCAATTTGGTTAAGAGTTATGCCCTTGATAAGGGGGTGTTCTATTGCATTAGCAACTTGCAGCGCTTTTGCATTTTCGAGGGATACCGACTCTTTGCTAAAATGCATCCCGATATCACTATAAGATCTTACATACTTTCCTGCACCTGCATAAGCGATAGAAACATCCTTCATCATCTCAGCTTTAAGATACCGATGCTCAATCTTCTCAGCAATATTTGCTGTCTTATCAAGAACCTCAATAGCCTCTGCTAATTGTTCTGTTTCGGCAAGCTTTTGTGCTACACCAATCATTGCTGAAACTCTGAAACGAACTGGACATAATCGCTCTTCATCTATAGCTATTAGATTCAACGTATCATCTATTTCTTCGGCCACAGCCAAAGCTCGCTTGATATCACCACATTTCAGAAAACCGTAAACGATGTAATTCATACTATCAGCTTTCCATTGAACATCTTGTATTTTGATACTTTGATTATATGCCCGATATAACAATTCCAACGCATATTCTTTTCTTTCGTTGCCAGACGCGGCGAACGCTATATAGGTTAGCCAACGAGCACTAATAGATTTTTCATAATCTTCATTATCATAGTGATTAGAAGCGTATTTATCTGTGATTTGCAAAGCATGGTTATATTCACCTATATCTGCATAAGCATTCACAACATACCTGGTTATAACTTCTTTCCTCTGCTTGTTTAATCCTTCTACATCCGCAAGAACTTGAGATAGAAATGCGATTGCTTTGTCATTTTGCCCACTATTATGGTAACAAGAGCTTATAACCTCGAAATGAAAGGGATACATGGATGCAAGGTTTTCTTTAACATGGGGCATTTGTAGTACATAGTCGATCAATTGGCAGGCGTATGTTTCTCTTCCAACGCCCATATATTGGGCCATATCGACGAGATCGTCGATATAATTAGGATCGGTAGATAATTTTTTTGCAATAAGCATGGCACAATCAGTTGGATTGTTTGGTGAAGATGCTATGAGTAATGAAAACTCCGGAGATAAAAAGAGCATTGCAAAAAAAAACAACTTTTTCATTTTGTTTATCCTTATTTCTCATCTATCATATTATTCTATGGTTTCGATATCAATATTCTAACTAAATTCAACTTTAACTTTTAAATAAATTGGTTCAACTCCCAAAAATTAAAATATGAATGCCTGAGAACAAGAATCTGACATTTCCCATTTAAACGCTCAAAAAACATAATTTCTTATCCTTTAACGAATGTTTATACGTTCTTCTATATATAAAGATGTCAATACCACGATTTCGTTTCAAAAATTTCCCAAAAAACTTTTAAATAAAAAATTTTTGTTAAAATCTACTCTCAGAGCATCCTTTTTGCTTTCACCCATTGGGTTCTCCAGTTTCAGATGGTATAAAATGGCTTTTGATTAGTCTCCAAAAGCTTTCACTACCATTTTCCAGTTTATATGTCACGACCTATCCGGGAAATCCGAGTTAATTTACAATTAGCTCTGCGTTCTCAGTGAACTCAGCGGTTAAGTATTATCAGGAGCAGCCGGATCATTATCGCAAAGATTTTATTTCTGATATAACCGGGTCATCCTCAGTGAGAACGAAGTTTCTTTTTCTTGAAGTATCAGCACCGAAATATCGAAAACAGCCTACTAATAAATAGTCGATGATTTTCCGCATATCATCATTTCCACTGCTGATTTTTGCTTCTCCAACCCAGACTGCTTTATCGTTGATATAGTCTGTATTATCTTTTCGTGCAGAGACTTTCATAGAGAGCCACTTGTGATAGTACGTGTCATAATATGGAATATAAGTTGTATATCCGAAATCGTAGCCGCTCCAGTAACCGTAATGATATCCGAAGTAAACGTTTTGACGCGGCTCATAACTGTAGTAATTTTCCTGGTTGGAACCAAGGCGAAATGAAATTACATATTGTGAGTCATTAATATCATGTACGACAGTGTAATTGTGTCTTTTGAGAAGTGCTTCTATTTTGGATTTAATTTGTTTGTCGAAGATTGGATTGAGCGAATTAGGATCATTCGTTGAAACGTAAAAAGTCGCGTTTGGTTCTATTGGTTGAGTCAATTCGGAATAACCGTTGACTGATACTCTATAGCCGTAAGTGCAGCCGGTTGTTATAAAAGAAAGACATACTAAAATCAGGCATAACTTTTTCATTTTCCAATCCTTTCAAAAAAAAAGCCGTGAATAATTATATCAATTATTTTTTGCGGCACAAGTACCGGCTAAAGCTCCCGTTGACCAGCATATTTGCAGGCTGTAGCCGCCGCATGGCCCGTCAGCGTCGATTACTTCACCGGCGAAAAACAAACCCGTGCATATTTTCGATTCCATCGTTTTTGAATTTATCTCAGCGAGATTTACCCCGCCGCGTGTTACGGTTGCTTCTTCAATAGGTCTTGTACGCACTACCGAAAGAGGTAATGATTTTATCGTTTGTACAATTTTTTTGCGTATATCTTTTTTGAGTTGTCCCGCCGGCATCTCATCACTGCAACCTGATAAATCGCAAATAACTGAAACAGCGCGTTTTGGCAGGAAATCTGCAAGGATATTTTCGATTTTCTTTTTTGGATTTTCATTTGTAAGCTTGATAAACATATTTTCAAGTTCATCTATTTTACAATCCGGAACCAAATCCAAAAAGATTTCCAAAGGATTTTTTCTTGCGGGTAAAAAATCGGTAAGATACCTGCTCATGTCCTGAGCAGCGGGGCCGCCAAGTCCGTTTTGTGTGAAAACTCCCGCGCCTTGTGTTACGATTTTTTTATTTTCGATTGTTGTTGAAATTTTCATATTGGCGATAGATGTCCCCGCAAGTTTGCTTGTCCATTCTTCTTGCGCAATTAGCGGCAAAAGAGAAGCTCTCGGCTCGATGATAGTGTGTCCGAGATTTTTCGCGAAGCGATAACCATCTCCTGTTGAGCCAGTCTGCGGCCAGGAAACTCCGCCGGTTGCGATAATAATTTTTTCCGCTGAAAATTGTTCATCTTTTGTATTTATTATAAAACTATCATTTTCTTTAATAATATCGCACACTGGTTTGTTAAAAATAAACCGGACCTTGAGTTTTTTTGCTTCACGTACGAGTGCGTTGTTTACATCTTCAGCTTTGTAAGATTTTGGAAATACGCATCCGTCAGGTTCAATTTTTGTTTCGACTCCCAATTTTGCAAAAAAGTCCTGTACGTAATCCGTCGAATATTTATAAATACAATAACTCAGGAATTTTCCGCTTTTTCCATAAAGTTTTACAAGCTGAGGCGGTTCAACATGATGAGTCAGGTTGCATCTTCTACCTCCGGTAAGAAGCAATTTGCGGCCGGAACCGGGATTGGATTCGAATACAATTACAGAAGCTCCCTCACGAGCCGCGAAAATAGCCGCGAAAAGCCCGGCAGGACCTGCGCCAATTATATATAGCTGTTTTTTTATATCTTCACTCATAAAATTAAAATCTTATACAAACGAGCATTGCAATTAATACTAATGAAAATTATACATGATTTTACGCTTTTATTCTAATTAATGACCTGCCAAGGTAATATATTTTATGTAAATTACCAGAAAAGCTACTTTTAGAATAAGATTTCTTGACTTTTGCAGATAATTTTGGTAATATCATCCAGATTATATACGTCAAATTATATTTAAGGGTATTCAATGGAATTACCAATTATAGACGATGGTTGAGGGGTGGTTATATAAATAACCTATCGGGAGGAGTACACAGGACTATAATGAGTATAACTCATTGGTAAATATAGATTAATATATTTTACGAAAGACACCTAATTTTAGAAAGGAGATCAATTCTCATGAACATTTCAAGACGCGATGCGATGAAGCTTTTTGCCGGATCAGTTCCAGCATATTACGCGAATCGTGCAATAGTTTTGGCGGCTAATAGCGCAGCTGCACCGACAGCGGCGGCAGTTGAGGCTCCAAAAATTGGACTTAAAGATGCCTATAAAGGTAAATTCATGATTGGTTGCGCTGGTGATTTACCAGGCAGGTACTCAGAAGCTGAACTGGCAAATATCAAAGCCAATTATGACATTGTTACACCGGAAAACAATATGAAACCCCAGGGAACTCAGCCTTCAGAAGGCAATTTCAATTTCCAGGGACCTGATGCATTAGCCGAATGGTGTAAACAAAACGATATCAAAGTTTGGGGCCATTGCTTATGCTGGCATTCACAGACTCCACAATTCTTCTTCCAGGGAACAAAAGAGGAAGGATTAGCAAAACTGCAAAAACATATCGAAACAGTTGCCGGACATATGGCAGGAAAAGTAATCGGCTGGGATGTTGTAAATGAGTCAATCAACGACGGTGGCGATGATACTACAGAAAATCTCAGGAATATGAGTTGGTATCGACTGGTTGGACCGGAAGTTCTGAACAAAGCATTTGAATGGGCGCACAAGGCTGATCCTAAAGCCATACTTTATTATAATGACTACAATATAGAACAACATGCAGCGGATAGCAAAGGCAAACATCAAAGTTCGCTTAAGCTGCTAAAACGTCTTCTCGATGAGGGCGCTCCAATTAATGGCGTTGGTATTCAGGGACACTGGCATCTTGATACGAAAATTGAAAATATTGAAAAAGCGATTCTGAATTACAAGGCTCTTGGGTTGGAAGTTGCTGTTACTGAATTAGACGTAACAACCAGTGGTTACAATAGTGGTGCCTTTAACCCGGGACCAGATGCCGCAATGGCTCCATCTCGTAATGCAACATTCTCACTTGCCGCATTTGAAGGCGCAGCTCCAGGTGGTGCACCAGGTGCAGCTCCAGGCGGTGCCCCAGGCGCAGGAGCCGGTGGTGCAGGTGCTCGTAGAGGCAGAGGCGGTGCTGGTGGCGGAATGTTCGGCGGCGGAATGATGGGCGGACGCGGCGGCGCTCCTGTCGATCCTGAATTGCTCGCTAAAATGCTCGAACAGCAGGCACAGATTTATACAAAAATCTTCAAAATATTCATGAATAACAAAGACGTAGTCAAGAGAATTACATTATGGGGTATCAGTGACACTCGTACATGGCGTGCTGGACAGAACCCACTTCTGTTTGATGGCGATTTGAAGCCAAAACCAGCGTTTGACGCGGTTATTAATGTAGGCTTGGGCAAGAGTTAATAAATTAAGCCTTGAGGCTTTATTAGAAGCAAATATAGCATATCGGATGAAAAAACTCGTCCGATATGCTTTTTTTATTGGTCAAAAGTACCTCGCTGTTGAATTTAAGATTATAGTAATTCTTCTTGGTAAATAGCATTAGCTTGGATTATTTATGTTAATTTAGAGATAAAAAGTCTAAACGATTTATTATATTAATTAGCAAACGTCAAATAATGTTGCCTATTTTTACATTATTTTAGATATTATGGGAAATTATAATTGACGTAGGTTACTTATTCTTTTAGAATATTAATAGTTTTAGGAAAAAATGATATAACGTATTTCCTCAAGAGCCGAGGATGGCCTGATAGGAAAATCGAGAGAGGACACTACGGTTAGTTGTTTCTATCCGTTATTCAGGTTGAGATGATTAACCCGAAAGGGACTTTTTATGAAAAAGAACTTTGTTCGTGCGTCATTTAGTGTATTCATTCTTTTTGTTTTTGCAACTTCGGCTTATTCTCAGTGGGTACCTACAAACTGGCAGCAAAACAATGATTATTTCAATCTCTTTACCGGCGAAGGTGTGACTTTTGCCAGGATATGGGATAGTAATCACGGCGGCAGGGTGTTTTTTACCGACGATAACGGTGCCAACTGGGCTGCAATCAGTTCCGCGGAAAGTGATATTGATATTTTGTCAATTCTTATGCTTGACCATACAATTCTTGCCGGTACATGGGAAGGTTTTTATCGCTGTACGTTGGATGATATATCGTGGGAACCTTTCGATCCTGAAGGAATACCGCAGGACGCACCTATCTGTTCTATCGCAATGATTAACGGAACTATCTTTGCCGGTGGAAAAGGTGGAATTTATAAATCATCCATAAATGACATCAATGACTGGTCAGAAATAAGCACTGGAATACCAGCGGATGTCCGTATCATTTCTATTGTAACAAATGGCAAAGCCATTTTCGCGGGTAGTGACAATAAGGGAATTTATATTTCTACAAACGCCGGCTTGAACTGGACAATTTGTAATTCCGGCCTTACTGATACCAATATTTATCAGTTAGAAACAGTAGGTACAAAAGTGTTTGCGGTAACAGTAGAGGATGGCGTATTTGTGTCGGATGTAAATGATGTGGTACTGGCAAGCGGTGTCGGAAGTATAAAATGGGCAGCGGTTGATTCAGGTCTTCAAAACATAAATTGTCTTTTCTATAACAATTTACTCTTCGCCGGAACAGATAGCAATGGAGTGTACCGATCGGCTGACGGCGGTCAAACCTGGATTGAAACAAATTCGGGTATGCCGGAAAATGCGCGTATTTGGTCGATATCGCTCAATAACGACAATGTCATGGCGGGAACAAGCGAAGGTATTTTGTGGTTAAGTATGGAAGATATGAATAGTTATACAATAACCGCCAGTGCCACAGAAGGCGGTACTATCTCGCCCGAAGGTGATATTACTGTTTATGAAAGTTTTTCAAAGACGTTTACTTTTGCTTCTGTACTTGGTTACAAAATTAGTGACGTATTGGTTGACGGCTCTTCGATTGGTGTTGTTGATTCGTACACATTCACAAATGTTACCGCCAACCATACTATTTCAGTGGAATTCCAAGCTGTTACGATTTATACGATAACTTCATCAGCGGAAGAAGGCGGTTCTATTTCACCATCAGGAACAGTTCAGGTTTCCGAAAGCTGGTCACAGAAATATACGATGTTACCATCGCCGGGTTATGTTGTTGACTCTGTGATTGTCGATGGAAATGATGTTGGTGACATGACGAGCTATACGTTTACGAATGTTACCTCAAATCATACTATTTCCGTTACTTTCAAAGATGCTCCTTATATAATTATTGCGTCAGCCAGTGAAGGAGGAGCGATTTCACCATCAGGTAAAGTCGAAGTTTGGGCCGGTTTATCTCAGAAATTTACAATTACTCCTTCAGCCGGATACGAAATTTCCGATGTTATTATTGACGGCGTTTCTTATGGCTCTATAACCTCATATACTTTTTCGTCTTTAAGCACAAATCATACGATTAGTGCGGTGTTCAGTTCGAAAGTTGTATATCAAATTAATTGTGGTGGTGGACAATCTTCAACCTATGCTGCTGACCAGTATTACAATGCCGGCAGTACTTATTCAGCTACGGATGTTTCTATTAATACAAGTGGAGTGACGAATCCGGCACCTCAGGATGTATATCTGACTGAAAGATATGGAAATCTGACATATACATTTACGGACTTGGTTACGGAAGCACCATACAAAGTAAGACTGCACTTTGCTGAGATATATTCAGGTAATAACTCTACAGGAGTGCGTGTATTTAATGTTTATATTAATGGAACTAAAGTACTATCAAATTACGACATATACGCGGAAACGCATTCTTTGGGTAAGGTGATTATAAAGGATTATATTTTTGCCGCGAATGCTTCCGGCCAGATTGCGATTCAGCTTGAAACTATTTCGGATAACGCGAAAATATCAGCTATCGAAATTATCAAGCAATAATTGTTATTTCTTGTTTTTGTGAAATTACTATTTTAAGTAAATATATTTTGTGATAGAAACTTGAGAAAGGATACCATTTATGCGTAACATCGCCAGAACAAACACGGGCCCCTCATCTATAGGGAGGCGAGATTTTCTGCGTAGGGCCGGAGCAACATTGGGAGCGGCAGGACTTACAGGCATAATGGGTCCCTTTGATGCAGCCAAGGCAGCTATAGGTGAAGGTGAACGGGGCATATATATAACAGATATGTACCGGACGAAGTTGAGTGTCGGCGGTATAATTATTCGTATTGATACGAATAAAGGTATTTCAGGTTATGGTGAATGCCGTGACGTAGATGGGTTTTCAGCAACTGACCTGGCAAATCTCAAGTCAACCATTATTGGTATGAATCCGACTCAGGTTGACAAGGTTTTCGCCGCGGTCAACAAAAAGATTCTTGACTATTACAACCCTCACAATCCATCTCGCGATGAAAATAGCATGTATTCTATTCCTCGTCGTTCAGGTGCGATGTGCGGCATTGAAATGGCCTGCTGGGATATTACCGGTAAAGTTTACAATGTCCCGGTATGGAAACTAATCGGTCCAAAGCTTAATGATAAAATCCAGATATATTGTGATACGGATCAAAAGAACTCATCTACATTACCGCAATATGTAGATACTCGCCTGAATTTGGGATTTAAATGGTTTAAGGCTGATATGTATCTTACTTCTTTATGTAATTCTTCTGATTATACTCAGCAAAACATTGCTGGCTATCCTTATCCATGCTATGTGCTGAAAGATTCCGCTATCGAGAAATTTATAAATTACGCTTCATTATATCGCAGTCTGATTGGTCCGGATTATCCGCTTGCATCTGATCACTACCAGGGCTGGGGCAGCAATGTTAATCTTGATGTCGAATCAGCAATTAAACTTGCCGATGCGATGTCTTCTCCGAGTTGTCAGGGTATGACCGGAGGATGGATGGAAGATATTATTCAGTGGTGGTATCCTGAGCAGCTTGCACAAGTCACGGCTGGTACCAATATGCCTATTCTTACAGGTGAAGATATGTACCGCTTCCAGGAACTTAAACCGTTTGCCGATGGTGACAAGATTGATTTCTTCCACCCGGATCAAGCTACATTCGGTGGAATTCATGAGCCGCGACTTGCAGCCATGTATGCGTATGAAAGAGGTATTCTAACCGCGCTGCATTGTTCCGGCGGTCCTTTCTCATTTATCGCAAGCCTTCATGTAGCGGCGGGTATTCCAGAATTTCTTGCCCTGGAATTTCATTATCTTGATCAGGGTGCTTACTGGTGGTTTGATACAGTTCTTGATGGTATTCCAAAGCCTTTGTTTGATGACGGCTACTGCGCTGTACCTAATGGTCCGGGATTAGGCATTACTCCAAACGCTGCCAACATGAGCGCGAATGGCGCCTCAACATGGACACGGGTGTAGAATTAATAAATAACAGGAAGTTATGGTTCAAATTTGTTCGAGAAGCTTTTTCCAGCTTTCGATATGTCCGTCTTCGTCGGCCTGATCCTTTTCAATAACCGCTCTGGTGTCATCGTCCCATTCGATATTTTTTAGAAGTTCGCCGTAGTGATGCACCGCTTTTGACTCTACCCAGATACCTGTTTTCAGAATTGCCTTTGGTCCGCGTAATCTTGATGTGAAGCCGAATAAAAAACCAACGAACCAATAAGCCATACGGAAAATACTCGGCCTGAAATTGTATTCGTATAACTTGACCTGAAAATCCTGGTAGTGTGTCATTTCGTTGCACATAGCCGCGATTAGTTTGCGATTCAGTTCGCTTGGCTGTTTTGTGATTTGGAATTTGTATATCGTTTGCGCCATTAGTTCGAGCGTGTGCAAAGTAATCAAACCTTTTCGTATAGCTGCAAGTCTTTCCGGAGAAAATCCCTGACCTCGCAAAGCTACCTGTTTTCCATTCATTTGAGGCCTGATTATCGAAATGTCATATTGTTTCTTTTCCACAAATTCTGTATCCTGTATTCTGTGTCCTGTTTTGCTATACTTCAGCTTTCAGTTTGCGATTCATCAGTTCATCAATAGCCTGATGTACAGGCTTATTTTTAAACACTATTTCGTAAATCGCCTGGGTGATAGGCATTTCAACTCCTTTTTGTTTCGCAAGCTCGATAACCGATTCGCAGGTCGCGATTCCTTCGACAACGGAATGCGTTGATTTTTTAGCCTGCTCGACGGTTTTTCCTTTACCGATTTTTTCTCCGAATGAACGATTCCTGCCGCTTGGAGAAATGCACGTTGTAACAAGGTCACCAAGTCCGGTCAGGCCGGTAAAAGTTTCATGATGTGCGCCGCAGGCTGTGCCAAGACGTGTTATTTCAGTAAGTCCCCTTGTTAATAAAGCCGCTTTGCAATTATCTCCAGCTTTGATTCCGTCAATGATACCGGCCGCGATTGCGATTATATTTTTCATAGCTCCGGCCAACTCGACTCCGACAATATCTGTATTGGTATAAATCCTGAACCAGCTTGTGCTGAAAGTTTTTTGAATTTCCTCTATTAATTTTTCATCTCTTCCAGCGACACATGCGGTCGCTGGGAGCTTTCTTGCCAATTCATCAGCGATAGTCGGCCCGCTCAATTCGGCAAGTCTTTTGTCGTCCTGTAATTCAAGCACTTCAACTATAATCTGGCTGGGACGCAATAACGTCTTATTTTCGATTCCTTTAGTAATGGAAACTATCGGAATGTTTTCGGGTGTATATTGCTTCAACCTTGCCCAGATACTTCTCGTAAACTGGCATGGTACGGCGGAAATAACCAAATCCGCACCGGCCATTATTTTTGTATCATCAGGCTCGAATTCAAGAGTTTCAGGCAGTTTATAACCCGGCAGAAACTTTATATTCTCTTTAGCAGCGGCCATTTGCATGAGTTGCTTTGCGTCGTAGCCCCACATTTTTACATGGAGATTCTTCTCGCACAGCAGCATACCAAGCACCGTGCCCATCCCACCGTCACCAATTATAGATATATTCTTAAACATATGCCGTTATCATAGTCCCTATTGCCGTTCGAGTCAATATTTGTTCTATTTGCGAATTTTAACTTATATACATTAGAAAAATCTTTGTTTCCGGTAGAGCTTTTTCTAAATCTTCTATTTGCTCTGGTTTTATGTTATCACTATTGAACTGAATAGTTTTTACTTTTGTTAATTGCTTTAATGGTTCAAGGTTATTAAGACCGTTTCCTCCGAGATGAAGTATTTGAAGGTTTTGTAAATCTTTTATATACTCTACACAGGCCATCTGAGTACCATCTATATAGAGTTTTTCTAAATTCGTAAGTTCCTTTAATGGCTCAAAATTAGTAATTTTTGTATTGCTAATATAGAGCGTTTGCAGATTTTTTAAATTTCTTAAAGGTTCTATATCGCTAATCTTTGAGTCGTATATAACAAGAATCTTAAGGTTTCTAAGATTTCTCAATGGCTCGATATTAGTTGATTTTGTCCCAATAAGATTCAACTCTTCCAAATTCGTGAAGCGGGCAAGAGGTGTAATGTCTGAATATCCCATAGCAAATAAATTGAGTTTTTTCAGATTGGTCAGTTTTTGTAAAGAGTTAATATCATAAATCTGGGTTCCTGAAATATTTAAATCTTCCATACTTCTTATATTTGATACCGGCGTAATGTCGTCAAAATCTCCTCCATATAAATCAAGTTTTTTAAGATGAGATAATTTTTCAAGCGGACTTAAGTCGATATAATTCCTTTTCGGCAATTTAATGCGGTATCGCTGACAAAAGCTGATTAACCATTTAGGTATTTTAGTTGTTTTGATTTTAACATGTTGAAGATCAAGTTCCTCCAAGTTAGTAAATTTCTCGAGCAGCTTAATATCACGTGTTTTTCCTTTAAGTTTAATCTTAGTGATTTTCGCAAAATCATTATTAGTTAAATCATTCGGGTCTTTATTGGCTATTTTCGCAGCCGCTTCGCGAATAATTGTTTCATCAGACTGAGGGTAAATTGTTCTCAAGAAAAACATAAAAAGAGTAAACGCAGCTATCAATAGAATCAGTAAGATTATTCCGATATATTTTTTACGAGTTCTCTTTTTTGTTTCTTTATTGCTATTCATATTTCAAGCTCCCAATATCTATTTATTTTTTATCATATCAGAAGTCTGGTTTTATGTCATTAAAAAAAGCCGGTCTATTAAAACCGGCTCTTTGTTTATTACTTTTTTATATTTGGAATATGCCAATCAGTTTTCAGAATCTTCTTTTTTAGGTAAATTCTGTTCGAGTTGGACGAGTGTTTCGAATGGAATTGTTTCTACTCTCAAGTCACCGAATATAACTCTGTAATCAAAATCCGAAACTTTCCATCGCATAAGAACCTGACCTGCGTCTCTGGGAGAGATTCTATCTCCGTAATAAGCTGGATTCTTCTGGTCCTGAACAAGCCGCATGTAAAACTGAATTGTTCCGGCTATTGACATCATCATATCCAAATTCTTTTGGCTTTTTTCTTCGCGTGTTAATCCTTTTAATTCTTCCTGAAATTGTATTGCTGCGGGAGTATTACCATCCAATATTTTTGGTAATCGTGAAATGAGTGTCGTAAGATTCATTTCCTGTGGAAACTTACCAGCAAATTCTGCATAAAGTTTTAGACCTTCGACAGCTGCTTCTTCTGTATTGGACGGCATTTGAACCGCACCGCTTGTCATTGATTTATAATCATCAGGAATTACCGGCTCGAATTCGGAAGCAACTACAGGTATATTCCATTTGAAGTTGTGTATAACACCTGAAACGGTTACATTTGTTTGTCCTTCAAGTTTCATATTCATATTCATTTCCATTTGAACAGGTAATTGAGTTTTCACATCCACCCAAAGTTTAATATCAACTGTACTGTACATTCCGCCCGAATAATTCGGGTCGTTAGTTTGAAATCCTTCTACTGTTTTGCCTTCGATGGTTGATATACCGAGGCTTTCATATTTGCAGGAAATAACCTGGCTGATTATTTTTCCGGGGTCATAGTTTTGGTTCTTAACTCTTTCTACATAATCATCATCGACTTCCAGGCGTGTATATGTTTTCTGTTCAGGCAATATTTGAATTACAACTTTGTCTTTTGGAATCACATACATTTCCTGCCGTATACGTAACGTTGTATTTTGCTCTGGTTCGTTCATATCTATAATAGTTTTCAGACCGTATTCATGCGAATAAAGTGTTGTACCGTACACTTTCATATTAGTGGTTCTGTCGCCAATGGCCTGACCTTCAGTAGTCATATCCATTTCATACATATATGTGCTGATTTTTTCGATCTGTGTTAGTACATTTGCAAGAACGATATTTGATGATGGGCCAAAAAGTGTCACGCCTATTATACATGAGATAATAACAATCGCGGCGGCTGCGTATTTTGTAAAGTGACTTTTCATAATAAATCTCCCTAAGCTTACCCGGTTGGTTTCCGGTTCTTGTTCGGTTGTTTGTTGTTGAGCATTCAGGATTTTCTCGAAGATAGCTTCGTGCTTTTCCTTATTTATGCTCAAGGTCGCGTTTTTGAAATATTGTTTTATATCTTCTGGAGGTTTCATACTTTCACCTCGCTATTCAATAAAGACCTTAACTTATCAATCCCGTACCGGTAACGGGCGTTCACTGTACTAATGGAAGTTTTCTGCAAATCTGCGATTTTCTGGAACGGCATATTCGCTTCCATTCGCAAGGTAATGACTTCTTTCTGTTCGTAAGGCAGACTCGTCATCGCAATGCTTAGGTTTTCCAATTGTTCACTAAGAACCGCCCAATGTTCAGGCCGCTTGTCTATCGAAACTATCTGTTCGGTTTCGTCAAGTGTATCAGTATTGTGCCTGTTCCTGTCGCGCCTGAGATTGCGCACCGCGTTCAAAACACTTGTAGTGAGATAGCTTTTCAGACTGCCGCGCAGTTCGAGCCGCTTCGAGATTTGTGCGAAATTAGTAAAGACTTCCTGCACAATATCTTCAGCCGTGTCAATATTGCCAGTTAGCACTATAGCGATTTTCAGCAAATAGCTATGATACTTGTCATAGATACGCCGCAGGGCCTCGCGAGAGCCGAGCTTTAATTTCCAGATAAGCAGCTTATCTTCCATTATCTTATTACACACCGAAAGGGAGTTTTTTATATAAAGTGTCTAAAAAATATTTTAACGCAATATCAATGTTCTGCAATCCATAAAAAAAGCCGGTCATGAAAAACCGGCTTTATGTGTTTTATGAGTAATCCGAATTAATTTGAACTTACAATCCGGCTGCTTTTCGCAGGGCGTTTGCTTTGTTGGTTTGTTCCCATGTGAAATCTGGTTCTGTTCGACCGAAGTGGCCGCCGTGTGCGGTTTGTTCGAAAATTGGTCTGGCAAGTTTCAAATAGTTTATCATTCCCTTTGGTGTAAGCGGGAAATGTTCTGCTACCAATTCTGCTATTTTCTGCTCGCTGATTTTTGCGGTTCCTTCTGTATCGACATGGACTGAGATAGGCTCAGCAACGCCGATAGCATAAGAAAGCTGAATTTCACATGCGTCTGCAAGTCCGGCCGCGACAACGTTCTTTGCGATGTGTCTTGCCATGTAGCTTGCGGTACGATCAACTTTGGTCGGGTCTTTTCCGCTGAAAGCGCCGCCGCCGTGACTTCCTCTACCGCCGTAGGTATCGACGATGATTTTTCTGCCGGTTACGCCGCAGTCGCCTTTCGGGCCGCCAATTACAAATCTGCCGGTCGGGTTGACGTGGAAGATTATATTTTTATCAACGAGTTTTTTCGGCAATACAGGTAAAATAATCTGTTTGATGATTTCTTTTTGAAGTGTACTGTATTTTACATCAGGGCCATGCTGTGTTGAAACAACGACTGTATGAATTCGTTTTGGTTTGTTATTTTCATATTCGACTGTCACCTGGCTTTTTCCGTCTGGTCTGAGCCATTTGAGTTTTTTGCTCTGGCGAACTTGCTCCAGTCTTGTTGTAAGTTTATGTGCAAGATGAATCGGAAGCGGCATAAGTTCCGGGGTTTCTTTACAAGCGTAACCGAACATAATGCCCTGGTCGCCAGCGCCCTGTTCCTTATGAAGTCCAGTACCTTCAGTAACACCCTGTGAAATATCAGGGCTTTGCCTGTCGAGAGTTACCATGACGGCACAATTTTCATTATCAAAACCCAGCGCTGGGTCTGTATAACCGATTTTCTTAATCGTATTGCGAACAACATCAGGAATATTTACAATGGCTTTTGTCGTAATTTCGCCTGCGACAACGACAAGGCCTGTAGTTACGAGTGTTTCACATGCTACTCTGCTGGTTGGATCCTGTGCGAGCATAGCATCGAGAATCGCATCTGATATATTATCGCATACTTTATCTGGATGACCCATTGTTACTGATTCGCTTGTGAACAAATATGAATCCGCGTTTGATTTAGATTTTTTTGAAACTACTTTTTTTGCCATTTTTAACCTCTTAACAGGAACCATCATTAATTGTCCGGCCATATAAAAAGACCACAGACTCAAGACCACAGACCAAAGTCTATTATCTATTAGCATAAGCATTTAGCGGATAAAATCAATAGTTTGTTGCATGTTTTTCTCTATTTTTACAATAATAAACCTTTTTTATGAGCGATAAACTTGCCGAAATTCTTGAAATATCATTGATTAAAGGTTGACGAAAGTTTAAATTTATGAGTAAATTGACAGACTGGTAGATGAGTATATGAACAAAAGGGTACAATGGAAAATCTCGCATACACTCATACACGCATCAAGGGTTTTAATTAAGAAAGGATTATTATGAAACGAGCGGTAAAAGTCATGGAAATTGCAGGCACTAAAGCGTTGAAATCCAACATGGTACTAATAATGGTTATTGTTATTTGTCTTGGTTCGCTTTCGGGCTGTACGGGATTACAAAAAGGCACTTCGATTACAAAAGATTCATTCGGTAAAATGCCTGACGGAACAGATGTTGATATTTACACTCTTGTAAATAAAAGCGGTGCTGAAGTCAGAATTACCAATTACGGCGGTATCATAGTTTCGTTGAAAGTGCCGGACAAAGACGGCAATCTTGGTGATGTAATGTTAGGCCGCGATAAGGTAGAGGATTATATCGCAAATAACGGTCCTTATTTCGGCGCTCTTATCGGACGCTATGGTAACAGAATTGGAAAAGGAACATTTGAACTCGACGGCAAGACATATACATTAGCAAAAAATAATGGTGAAAATCATCTTCACGGCGGTAAAGTCGGATTTGATAAAGTTCTATGGAATGCCAAAGAAATCGCAGCAGGTGGAGCTCCAGGTCTGGAACTGACATATTTCAGTAAAGACGGCGAAGAAGGTTATCCGGGAAATCTTAACGTAACAGTAAAATATATCTGGACAAATAAAAACGAACTGAAAATCGAATACAAAGCCAATACAGATAAACCAACTGTAGTGAATCTGACTTCTCATGGATATTTCAATCTTGCGGGTAAAGGTGACATTCTTGGTCATGAGCTGATGATTAACGCTGATAAAATGACGCCGGTTGACAGCGGTCTTATCCCGACTGGTGAAGTAACTGAAGTAGCAGGTACACCATTTGATTTTCGTACACTAAAGGTTGTTGGTAAAGATATAGCAGCCGATGACCAGCAAATCAAGTACGGTCCGGGTTATGATCATAATTTTGTCCTGAATAAAACATTTGGTGAAATGTCTCTGGCAGCGGAAGTTTATGACCCGTCTACAGGACGTGATATGGAAGTTTGGACAACAGAACCTTCTCTACAGTTCTATTCCGGCAATTTCCTCGATGGAACTATTACCGGCAAAGGCGGCGTTGTTTATAATAAACATGCGGCTTTATGCCTCGAAAGCCAGCATAATCCTGATTCACCAAACAAGGATCAGTGGCCGACAACAACACTTCGTCCGAAACAGACTTATAAAACAACAACAATATATAAGTTCTCGATAAAGTAATTTGAGTTGAAACGAAGAATTTACTTCGATTAAATAAAGTTACATATAGAGCTATATTCGGGAATTGCATATTCCGGCGTATAGCTCTTTTTTATGGAGATTAAAATATGAAAGTTGAATTACGTAAAATATTATTAAGTGCAATTATTGCCGCGGCTATGAATTCTTTCGCGACTGGCCAGGCTAATACACAAACCGAGAATCAGCAGGCGCAGGCAAAGGCTATTGAATCTCAATTGGAAAACAGGGCAAAAGTCATTAAATATTGTATGGATATACTTTCAACTCCCATCGATATGAATTCAGGCGATGAACAGAAAATAATGGCGGCTTATGAACAGCAGAGAAAAGCACTATTGACGCTCGGTAACTTGCGTGCTGTGGAAGCCGCTCCTTTGCTTGCAAAAATAATCATTTATAATATTTCGGGAGCTGAATCTCCCAATGAAGCTTTCGTAAATACAATGTTCGGATGTGTACCGACTCTTGTCAAAATTGGAAAGCCCGGGGCGGTCGAATGCCTTAGAAGAATTGTCAATTTTACGGATGAAGACTGGGGAAATGACATGAATATCACGCTTCTGACTTTGGTTATCATCAGAGTCGAAGGCGAAAAATATACCCGGCTGATTTTTGAAGATTTCAAAACCAGTCTCAAAGATGAAAAGCAAATTAAGAATATTGAAAGAGCGATACCTTATATCGACGCCGCAAGAGATTTGGACGGTATTATAAAAGATGCGTATGCCAAACTCAAACAGGAAATACTTACGGCAGAGAAATAAAAGATTTATAGTACATTATTCACTTCACCTTATTTCAAAGTGTTTAAAAGAAAAAAGCACAATCCGATAAATACCGGATTGTGCTTTTTTTCAAATCGTTGAAGCTGTAATTAGCCTCTGAAGTACATATATGCAATAAGAATCAGGACGCACAAAAGAACCGACAGGACAACGTCAATCGTTGACCAGCTTGAACGTGATTCTTTCTTATGCTCATCAGTTATTGTTCCATATGTAAGGCCGCTGATCTTTTCGTATGATGGAGCTTTTGTCAAATAGCTGACAACCACCATTACAATTATACACACAATAAGAATCAGTATGCTATAGTACTGGAAGAACATATTGTTCATAATCCAGAGGAATGAACCTGTTTCATAAGTTGTGCCAAACAGTTTTACAGGTGTATCTATGCCAAGGCGAACCAGACCCAATGCAAATCCGATAATCAGAGCTGAAAGGCAGCCTTTAGCGTTAAGTCGTTTCCAGAATACACCCAGGAAGAACACTACAAAAATTGGCGGTGCGAGATATGACTGTACACCCTGCAGATAATCATAAAGACCTTTACTGCCGCGAATTACAGGAATCCATAGCAAGCCGATGAATACCATGATTGCGGTAGCGACTCTACCAACCCATACAAGCTGATGCTGTGAAGCATTTGGTTTGAACTTTGAATAGAAGTCTATGGTGAAAAGAGTTGAACATGCGTTGAAAACACCGGCTAAAGAACTCATTAAAGCTGCTAATAGACCAGCGGTAACTATTCCTTTAACGCCCGCTGGAAGAATATTCATCACTAATAATGGAAATGCCTTTTGTGCCTGATCGCGAATAACATTGCCGTTATCATCAATCAGTTGTCCTGCGATATCAGCATTAATACCACTCTTGGCTATTGCAAAGCAAATCATACCAGGAATAATGAAGATGAAAACGGGTAAAAGTTTGAAGAATGAAGCACAAATCGAACCGCGGCGTGCTTCTTTTTCATTTGGTGCACCCAAAGCTCTCTGGACGATATACTGGTCAGTACACCAGTACCACATTCCAATAATAGGTGCACAGAATAACATGCCGAGCCATGGATAATTGTCATTAAAGTACCATGCCATTTTGCCGGATTTGGTTATTTCTCCTGCTGCGTTAATTGTTTCGGTAATATCTTTAACTGGTGCCCATGTAAATTCAATGCCTTTTGGTACCAATGGTTTCCAGAGATTGAACATTTCAGAGCCGCAAATCTCTCTTAACTCTCCCCAGCCGCCTAATGCTTTGAGACCAAAAATTGTTAGTAAAAGCGAACCAATTACAAGGATAACTGTTTGTATTGCTTCAGTATAAGCTACAGCTCTTAGACCGCCAAGCACGGTATAAATACCAGTTAAGACGATTACGAGAATTGAACCCAACCAGAAACTATCTAAGACCATAGAGCCTAATGTTAGTCTCATATTAGGTAATAGTACTGAAAATACGATTCCACCGGCGAAAATGCCAACCGCGATTTTTGTGATTACGTATGCTATAAGTGAAATCAGTGACAATACCCAGCGTGAAGTTGGTGAAAAGCGTCTTTCGAGGAACTCAGGCATGGTAAAGACTTTTGAACGCATATAAAATGGAACCATAACCCAGCCTAAAACCAAGAGGCACCATGCATGAAGTTCATAGTGTGCCATAGCAACACCATCGGTCGTACCTGAGCCGGCCAAACCAACCAGGTGTTCTGAACCGATGTTAGACGCGAAAATAGATGCGCCTACGATAAACCAACCGAGATTTCTACCGGCAAGAAAGTAATCATCAGTAGTATCTTTACTCTTCTTAATGACCCACCATGCAAGGCCGAAAAGAATTGTAAAGTAACCTATAATGAATACCCAGTCCAGTGTGACGAACTTACCTTCCCCTTGTGCAAGAATTCCAAATACATCCATAAAAGGTCCTTTCCTAAAATTCTGGTGATATTACACCAATGTAACAATAAGTACAATTTCCGCAAATTTTATTAGTTTTTGTTAATACTTGCAAACAGTTTTACAAAAATGTTCAAATATTTTCATATAAAAGAAGTAATTTGCTATCATGGTCCTAAAAAAAGCTTTTTATCAGGTCTATGAGCAAACAAAAGGCGTTGTCAGGCTCAAAATTAATGATTTTTTCGTGAATGTTGGGGAAAATTTGTATTTTTACCAAAATAAAATTTTTGATTGGTTAGTATGAACTTGCCACATATCAAAAAAACGATTATTATTGTTCGACAATAAAATTTGATAGGAGAAGTTATGTCATACACAATAGGTCTTGATTACGGAACAAATTCAGTAAGGTGTTTAATTGTTGATACCTCAAACGGCCGCGAATTAGGTACATTCATTTACGAATATGAAACAGGCCAAGCCGGGATTATTCTCGATTCGAGCGACCATAACGTAGCTCGCCAAAATCCGGCAGACTACCTAAAAGGAATCGAAGTTACTATCGCCGGTGGGATTGCCCAGGCCAAAAAAGCCGAGCCGAAGTTCAATCCAAAAGATATAGTCGGAATTGGTGTGGATACTACTGGTTCTACTCCTTTGCCGGTCGATAAGAATGGTACTCCTCTGGCGATGCTTGCTGAATATAAGGATAATCCAAATGCTCATGCTTGGTTATGGAAAGACCATACGGGTTATGCTGAAGCTGCGGAAATTACCGAATTGGCAAAGAAAAAGCATCCTGAATATCTCGCCAAGTGCGGCGGAACATACTCATCCGAATGGTTCTTCAGTAAAATACTTCATTGCCTCAGAACCGCACCAGAGGTCTTTGACGCGGCTTATACATGGGTAGAACATGCTGATTGGATTCCCGCGATTTTAACTGGAACGGACCATCCAGACAAAATAAAACGCTGCCGTTGTGCCGCTGGCCATAAAGCAATGTTCAATGATTCATGGGGTGGTTATCCTGATGAAAAGTTCTTAACAAAACTTGATCCCAAACTTGGCAAGTTACGCAAGACATTGGGTGATAAGACGTATGCAATAGATCAGGCCGCTGGCAATCTTACAGATAAATGGGCAAGTAAGCTTGGCCTAAAAGCCGGAATTCCAGTTGCGATTGGCGCATTCGATGCGCATCTTGGCGCAGTCGGTTCAGGAATCAAGCCGGGTACACTGGTCAAAATCATCGGAACAAGTACATGCGATTTGGTAGTCGCTCCAATGAGTACAAAACTGCCTGATATTCCAGGAATTTGCGGTATAGTCGAAGGTTCGGTTTTACCTGATTGTTATGGTCTTGAAGCCGGCCAGTCCGCTGTTGGTGACATATTCAACTGGTTTGTAAATTATATCCAGCCGGGCGGCAAAGATATTGGCTCGCACGCAGCTCTTACCGAAAAGGCCGCAAAGTTGAAACCGGGTCAATCAGGTTTGCTTGCTCTTGACTGGAACAATGGAAATAGAACAATTCTCGTTGACCAGAGGCTTACAGGTTTGCTTTTAGGTCAGACACTTCATACCAAACCGGAAGAAATATATCGCGCTTTCATAGAAGCAACCGCTTTCGGTGCATTAGCTATCATTAATCGTTTTGAGGAATACGGCGTAAAAATCAGCGAGGTAGTAAACTGTGGCGGTATCGCCGAGAAAAACGCTATGGTTATGCAGATTTACGCTGATATTACTGGCCGCGAGATGAAAGTTTCTCGCTCGGCACAGACTTGTGCGTTAGGTTCCGCTGTAGCCGCTGCCGTAGTCGGCGGAGCACATGCGGATTATGATATAGCGCAGGATGCAATGTGCGGCATAAAAGACATAACTTATAAGCCAATTGCGGAAAATCATGCGGTCTATAAAAAGATTTATGCTCTTTATAAACAACTTCATGACGCATTGGGTTTAAAACAAGCCCCGGGCAAAATGTATAATATTATGAAAGATTTATTAGATATAAAGGAAGAAGCTAATTCTTAAGTGTAACTATGTATAAAAAATTAAAAGAAGCTGTTTGCGAAGCGAATATTGAACTGCAAAGACAGAGATTGATTATTTATAGCTGGGGTAATGTTAGCGGCATCGACCGTGAAAAAGGTGTTGTTGCAATCAAGCCAAGCGGCGTTGATTACGATAAGCTTACTCCGAAGCAGATTGTTGTTCTTGATTTGGAAGGAAAAGTTATCGAAGGTGATATGAATCCTTCGTCTGACACGCCGACTCACCTCGAACTGTACCGAAAATTCAAAGAAGTTGGCGGGGTTTGCCATACACATTCTACATACGCGACGATATGGGCGCAGGCCTGTATGGATATTCCATGCTTCGGAACTACCGCCGCGGATTATTTCTATGGTGAAATTCCTGTTACAGATGTAATGGATGAAAAAGCGATAAAAAAAGATTACGAGTTAAATACCGGCAAGGCTATTGTTAAGAGATTCAAAGATATGGATCCTATCCAAATGCCAGCGGTTCTTGTGGCAAATCACGGTCCTTTCACATGGGGCAAAGACGCAGACGGGGCGGTAGAATCAGCGGTAATTCTGGAGCAGGTCGCAATGATGGCTCTTGGTACCGTAACTATTAATCCTAATCCGAATCCAATTAGTAATACACTCTTAGATAAACATTATTTAAGAAAACATGGAAAAAATGCTTATTATGGGCAGAAAGTAAAGGGTAAAAAAAATGACTAAATTAAAAGATTTCGAAGTGTGGTTTATAACTGGAAGCCAGCATTTATATGGCGCTGAAACACTGAAACAGGTTGATGATGACTCAAGTAAAATCGCGGATTATTTGAACAAGTCAGCGAAAATTCCATGTACGGTAGTTTTCAAGCCCGTTCTTAAAACGCCTGATGAAATTACAAATCTCTGTGTTCAGGCGAATACTTCCCCGAAATGTGTCGGCCTCATTACATGGATGCACACTTTCAGCCCGGCCAAAATGTGGATTGCGGGCCTGAGCATACTGAAAAAACCTTTCGTTCACCTGCATACGCAATTTAACCAGGATATTCCCTGGAAAACTATAGACATGGATTTCATGAACCTCAACCAGTCAGCTCACGGCGGAAGAGAGTTTGGATTTATCTGCAGCAGAATGCGTAAAAACCGCAAAGTCATCGTAGGTCACTGGAAAGATAAAGAAATAGTTGAAAAGCTCGATATCTGGATGCGTGCGGCTTGTGCATGGAACGATTGGCAGGGAATGAAAGTTGCGCGTTTCGGTGACAATATGCGTGAAGTCGCGGTCACTGAAGGTGACAAAGTCGAAGCGCAGAAAAAATTCGGTTATTCCGTCAACGGCTTCGGCGTTGGTGACCTCGTTGCTTTTATCGAGAAAGCCAAATCCGCACAAATCGATGATATGATGGAACAATACAAAAAGGCTTACAAGATGAGTCTTTCCAAAGAACAACTCGAAGGCGTTCGCGTATCCGCCAAAATTGAAGTTGGTATGAGAAATTTCCTCGAACAGGGCGGTTTCAAAGCCTTTACCACAACATTCGAGGATTTGCACGGCCTGCTTCAGCTTCCGGGACTTCCGGTACAGCGCCTGATGGCAGATGGATATGGTTTCGGCGCAGAAGGTGACTGGAAAACATCTGCTTTGGTCCGTGCCATGAAAGTTATGGCTTCAGACTTAAAAGGCGGAACATCCTTCATGGAAGATTATACATATCACCTTAATCCGAAAGGCATGAAAGTTCTCGGAGCGCATATGCTTGAAGTATGTCCTTCAATTGCAAGCGGCAAACCTGCTCTTGAAGTTCATCCGCTCGGTATCGGCGGGAAAAATGACCCGCCAAGACTGGTCTTCAACGTTCCACAGGGCGACGGCGTAAACGTTTCCGTTATGGATATGGGCAACAGATTCAGAATGCTCATCAATCCATGCAAGGTAGTCGATCCTGACGAAGACTTACCGAAATTACCGGTAGCAAGAGTTGTCTGGCAGCCTGAACCGAATCTGAAGGTAGCCGCGGGCGCCTGGATTCTCGGCGGCGGCGCTCATCATACCGGTTTCAGTATGGCTCTGAATGCTGAACATATGGTAGATTTCGCTGAAATGGCAGATATCGAATACCTTACAATTGATAAAGATACAACGATTTCTGAGTTCAAAAAAGATATCCGCGTAAACGAAATCTATTATATGCTCAAGAACGGGCTTGTCTAAAACCAAGAAAACAGCCTGAAAATGCAGGTTCTTATGTAATTTTTAAGATTTAGCAAAATTTTTCTGGACATAATTGGAAAAATGGGCTAATATAACGGGCTTGTTAAAAATAAGATTTAAGGTTAACGTAATTTTGAGGTAACTCATTATGGCACATAAAAAAGGACAAGGTTCTACAAGGAACGGTAGAGACAGTAATTCTCAGTATAGAGGCATTAAATTATTCGGCGGCCAAACAGCGACCCCGGGTTCGATTATTGTACGTCAATGCGGAACGAAGTTCTTCGCCGGTAACAACGTAAAAATGGGCAGAGACTATACACTGTTTGCGGTTGCAGATGGCATAGTGGAGTTTAACGGCCGTAAAGTACACGTTGTTTAAGTAGTATAATAATATTGTACAATTACAGGATGGTCTCCGGGCCATCCTTTTTTTTATGTTTATTGATCAGGCACAAATCTGGATTAAAGCGGGCGACGGCGGGCACGGCTGTGTGAGCTTCCGACGCGAAAAGTTCATACCCAAAGGCGGCCCGGACGGCGGCGATGGCGGAAAAGGCGGAGACGTCTTTTTCGAAGCTGTCGATAATGTTGATACACTTCTTGATTTCGCGGGCAGACACCATTGGAGAGCTGGTAACGGCCTGCCGGGCGAGGGATGCCTTAGGCAGGGTAAAGACGGAGACGACATCATTATAAAAGTTCCACCCGGAACGCTGATTTATGATACTGATATAGATGTAATGCTCAAGGACCTTAACGAAGTTGGGATGAAGGTTTGTGTTTGCCACGGCGGTAAAGGCGGAAGAGGGAACAAAACTTATGCAACTTCAACAAACCAATCGCCGCGATATGCTACACAAGGTCAGCCCGGCCAGGAAAGAAATATCAAGCTTGAACTGAAACTCATTGCGGATGTTGGACTTGTCGGTTTGCCAAACGCTGGAAAAAGCACGCTTGTGTCACGCTGTTCACAAGCAAGACCGAAAATTGCCGACTACCCATTTACGACACTCGAACCTGTTCTTGGGATTGTCGAACTGAGTGACTTCAGGAGATATGTTTTGGCAGACTTGCCGGGACTTATAGAAGGCGCAAGCGAAGGCTCAGGCTTGGGACATGATTTCCTGAAACACATCGAGCGCACAAAAATCATCGCGCACATTATTGACATCATGCCTGTTGACGGTTCCGATCCTTTTGAGAATTACAAAACCATACGAGCAGAGTTGGATAAATACAGTGCCGCTCTCGCACAAAAATCAGAAGTCATTATCGCCAATAAAACAGATCTTGATTCTGATGGAACAGCCTTAAAGAAACTCGAAGAAAAACTCCAGCAGCCGATTCATCCAATCTCCGCCGTCACCGGCTCCGGCATAAAAGAATTAGCCGAACTACTCTGGCAAAAAATAAAAGAACTAAAAACCACAACACAAGACACACCAAGATACTAAAAGCATCAACTATTTTTAATTGTAATGTTGAGAGAAGCGAAACATCTGGCTTGCGAATTTAAAAGAGATTTTTCGCTCCGTTCAGAATGACAATATAGTATTTTGTTAAAAACTCACAATTATTCCTATCTATCATATTTTCCTCTAAAAAAATCTTTTAAGTTCTGGAATATCACTATATAATATTAGAGTACTTTGAATAGACAACTTGAGGAATAAAGTTTTTTACAAGAGGAAAATATGGCAAATAAAACATTCAAGACATTCGATAAATTCGATTTGGAACCATTTGCTGGCCAGCTTACAAAATACTTAAAAATTGAATCGCAATTTGTAGAAGGCAGTTTTGTTCTAAGCTTAAATAGTGAATTCGGAAGTGGAAAGACAACATTTCTTGAGATGTGGCAGGAAAAACTACAAGAAGAGAAATCAGCGAATGTTGTATTGTTGAACTCATGGCAATCTGATTTTCATGGAGATGCTTTATTAGCTATCATATCAGGATTGTTAGATGCTCTTGGCTCTTCAGTTATAAAGTCAGAAAAAGATTCTATTAAAGAAACGGCAGGTAAGCTTAGTAAATTTGCTCTTTCAATTGGAAATGATGTTGTAAGTAAGTTTATAGGTATTGATTTTATAAAAGCTGGAGATTATGCTGAATCCGGAGATTCTAAGAATGAAACAACTTTGGGGCATGCTTGTTTTGAAGTGTACCATAAACGGCAAGAGATATTCCATGAATTGAAGACACATTTAACAAATCTTACAAAAGATCCAGAAAATCGAATAATCATTATTATAGATGAGTTAGACCGTTGCAGGCCAACTTACGCAATTGAGTTCTTGGAAACTATAAAACATTTCTTTGATATAAAAGGTCTCATTTTTGTTCTTGGTGTTGATAAAGGACAATTAGCTTCTTCAGCAAAAGCACTTTTTGGAACTTACCTTAACTTTGATGAATACTATCGAAAGTTTGCTCATAGAAATGTCTCCTTGCCTGTAAAATCAAAGGAAATAACAAGAAAGTTTTGTAGACAACTTATTGATGAATATTTAAGTTTAGAAGCTTTTAAAAATAAACAACGTTTTGCCTTTATTAATTATGACCAATATAAAAAAGAAGAGATTTTAGAAATATGTAATTCTTTTTCATTGAATGCCCGACAACTACATGAACTTTTTAGAACCTTGGCACATGCTTTTTCATCATTATCTGAAACATCTAGTAGATTAAGATGGGGCTGGCTTTATGGTACTTTATTTATGATTGTTATTAATATGAAAGAGAAAGATAAAATTGTTTACCATAAAATAGGAAGGAAAGAAATTACCATAAAAGAATTCACAAGTTATTTTAAAAAACTAAACTTTATTAAGAATATTTCAACCCCTGATAATTGGTGGGCAAATTTACTTTATTCAGGAGTTTTTGGGGTAGATTTATTCCAAGAAATGGAAAATGAATTTGTGGAATTAGGTATTAAACAACCGCAATCTCAATTAGATAATAGAACTTTTGAGGAAAAATTGAAAGGTTTTTCATCTGATGCTTATGGGAGATTCTATAATTTTAGAGAAAGCGTCTTTTCAAAGATTTATGAAGTTCTTGAGAGGCTTAAAACCTTTTCGGAATCATAAAAAGCAAAGAAATGAAAAATAGTAAAATAGAATGGACTGAATCGACCTGGAATCCTGTGACGGGGTGCAGTAAGATAAGTCCGGGTTGTTTGAATTGCTATGCTGAGCGGATGGCGTTGCGGCTAAAAGCTATGGGGCAGCATAATTATCGCAATGGATTTAAGGTTACATGTCATAAGGAATGCCTTGAATTGCCTTTGCGATGGAAAAAGCCGCAGATGATTTTTGTCAATTCTATGAGTGATCTTTTTCATGAAGATGTTCCAGTTGATTTTATATTGGATATATTTTCTACAATGCAATGCGCAAAGCAGCATCAATATCAAATCCTTACCAAAAGAGCGGAAAGGCTCGCTCAATTATCTCCTGAACTTCCATGGCGGAAAAATATTTGGATGGGCGTAACAGTCGAATCGTCAGATTATAAATATAGTATTGACTATTTGCGATATACTTCGGCGCATATCAAATTCTTATCGCTTGAGCCTTTATTAAATGATATCGGCGAGCTTGATTTGAATGAAATTGACTGGGTGATTGTCGGTGGTGAATCCGGGCCCGGGGCACGGCCTATGAAAATTGAGTGGGTAAGGAATATTCGCGAGCAATGCCTTGCTCAGAATGTGCCTTTCTTTTTCAAGCAGTGGGGCGGTGTTAATAAGAAAAAAGCAGGCAGGGTCTTGGACGGCAAAACGTGGGATAAAATGCCGGTAGTAATTGAATAATAAGAAATTATCAACCAAGTTCAATTTACGACCTGTACTTTGGGTAAAATAGCAAAAAGCGGCTAATTCGCATATAGGGCTGCCGCATATCCGCAAAGACAAATACTTCTAATTAGATTGCATTCTATTTTCTTCTTCAGAGTCCTATAACTATAAATAGATTTACAATTTCTCAATTTTTTTGAAAATTCTTGATTATTAATACTAAAAACGGGAACTATCCAGCTTTTTAACTGTCTGATTATATAGCTGATTTTCAAAAAAATTACATTGATGGAATTGAATTAGTATTATTTATGAATTTTTTGAGAAGTTTACAGAATAAGATTTTGAAGTATGAAGCTCACAGGCAGAACGAAACCGGTGTGCTTTTTCGTATTATTAATCGTGTTAGTAAATTATAGGATGGGCTTTGCCCGGTCAGGATTAGGGGTGATCTTAATGACAACGAAACGACTTTCCTTCAAATGGTACATAATAACTGTCATATTAACACTATTTTCAATAAAATGTTCTGGCGTTCTTACAGCGGCTCAACTTGATACCGCCAAATATGACTTCCTTGGCTTTAATAATATATCCGCCGAGAAAGGACTAAAGTATTTATCAGAGGCGAAAATAGGTGATGTATCTCGTATGCCCAATTCGCCGACTGTACTGGTCACTTCAACCAACCCGGCGAACCTGGAGAAAGCGAAAGTTATCCGGGACGTTGTCGATTGCGGCAAAGAATATTCTATAAGATTTATTCCTCTACTGTCAAAGGAACTTCCATCCGCCAACCAGATTAAGAATAATATAGGAACTATTACCATCGGCGATTTCTCCAATCCGCCCGCTAAAGATGGACATGCCAGAACAATCATCGATATTTATAATGATAATGTGATTATTATAACACCTTCTAATTTGATAGACAGGGTGGCTGATACAATTACACAACTTCAAAAAACAAATGCAAATGACTCTTCTGAAGAAACCACGATAGTCAAAACAAACGAAACCAGAATTGAGCCTGCGTTGAATAACAAGGAATTGAGTATTACTCCTTCTTTGTTTACGGCAAACGTTTCAAAAGACAGTCAAAATCTGGAATTAATAAACCAGAGAATAACAGATTCCGCGGCAGTTAAAACAGTATCTTCACCTGACGCGAAACCTGTTGAAACCAAATCGAATCTGGAAGCGGAAAATTCATTAGTTGATATTTCAAGCATTCCTAATCTGGATACCGAAATAGTCATAACTTTACCCGAACAGTTGACATTAACTGAATTTATTGGCTTGGCAGGTCCTTATTTGAAAATGGATTTTATGTATAATGCCGAGGACCTTGCCAATAAAAATGTTACTATTAATCCCAATGGTGTATTAAAAGGAAGTATTAAAATCAGAGACCTTTATAATTATCTCGATACGATTTTACGATTTAAAAATTTAGCAATGGTTCGTGAAATAGGTAATCTCGTGCTTATCGTTCCCAAGGATAGTGTTATAAATCACAATTCAGCTTTTCCTGATACTCCTATTGAACCAGGTGATTCAGTGAGAACTGAGACTTTTGGACTTAAATACATAAGCACATCTACTGCTGAGAACATGATCAGGCAAATGCAGCTTGGAATTCAGATTACAGCAATCCCGGAAAATAAACAACTTATGATAACAGAATTCACGAGCCGTATGCCTCGTATCAAATCTTTACTGGATATATTAGATAAACCGGGAGATCCGAAAAAATTCAGATACAGGCAGCTTCAGCATACTTATCCGCAATCACTTGTACCAAAAATACAGGCACTTGCCGAACAATTGGAGTCCGTATCAATTACAATTTCGCCAACATCCGGCACGAGTATTCCGCCGCGTCCTGAAAAACGCGAAGGTGAATCTGATGCTTCATTTAGAAATAGAACAACTCAATGGGAAACTGAAGTCAGACGTTTAAGCACTGAAGCTGCTTCCAGGGGAAGCTCTCCGACAAAATCTTCTTCTGTTGAGCCAGGAACTGAGACGGTATTTATTGATTCTGATGAAAGAACCAATAGAGTACTTATGATAGGTTTAGATAAGCAATTGGACCAGGTTGAAGAACTTATCGATACACTTGATGTTGTAATGAACGACCCGCGAGAGTTCCGTAAATATAAAATCGAACATATCGACGCGGAAGAAGTATTGAAAAAACTCGAAGACCTTAATGTTATTCCTAAAACTCAGGATACAAAGGATTCTTCTCGTACAACGAAATCGACACAACCTACGAGAATCACCACCGGCGCAGAACCAAGAGAAACACCTCTTCTTCCAAGTCCATCTCCGAGTTCCAACAATGGTGACGGCGATACTCTTCAGGCAGTTGGCGAAGAACCTTTGGCGGTATTAGTCGCAGCAACAAATTCGCTCTTAATCAACGCGACAAAAGAACAGCATTTTCGCATAGCGACTGTTATAGAGCTTGTGGACAATGCCAGAGAAGAAACACCATTTAAGATTTATCAGCTTAGAAATACCGACCCTGCTCATGTCCTGAAGATTCTTGAGCCGTTGATTGAGGAAACAATACGAGGGCCGGAAGATAAAATAGAGTCAGTAGTGCCGAAACAGGATGAACAGATTACTATAGTTGCTGATCCGAACACATCTTCATTGATTGTAAACGCGAATATGAGAAATCAGGATTGGATAGCGAGTCTGATAAAAGTATTGGATAAGCGCAGGCCGCAGGTTTTAATTGATGTAACATTGGTTCAGATATCGAAGAATGATGCGTTCAATTATGATCTTAATCTTCTTTCGAGTATTCCAGACCTTACGAATACTTCTGGTATCACTAAGGCTCTATTACCTGATATAAGCAAAATACAATCAAACTCAGGAGCATATAATCTTTTCGATCCGCCAAGCGGCAGTACAAGAAGTTCCAATGCCCATTATCTGGATTTGCAGTCTAATGGAACTACCGGCGGAACAGGATTTTATGGCGATAAACATATCAACGCACTTCTCAATATGATGGAAAAGAAAGATTATGGCCGAGTTATGGCAAAGCCTCAAATTCTTGTTAATGATAACCAGATGGGATCTATCAGTACAACAGATACGACATATGTTACATTAAAAAGCTCTTCTCCGATTGGTACAATCAGCACTACAGCGCAAACAAATGTACCTCAGTATGAAACAGGGATCAAATTTGAGGGATATGATGCTGGTATCTCGCTTGAAATTACACCTCATATCAGTGAAAGTGATTTACTGCGTCTGGATATTCTTTTAACAAGAAAAGATTTTGGGACCATAACAGGTGACAGACCACCGGACACAACAGACAGCACAGTTCAAACCAAGGTTACAATTCCTGACGGAAGCACAATAATCCTTGGTGGAATGCTGAAAATGAACCAGAGCAAAGGTGGCTCAAAGGTACCGTTACTTAGTGAGATTCCGTTATTAGGTGCACTTTTCAGATCTGTTAATAATAGTGACTTACAGAAAAATCTATACGTATTCGTAAAAGCCGAAATTATCAGACCTCCGGATGAAGAAGGTTCAGGACAGATAGATTTGGAACGTATATCAAAAAGAAATCAGGATGAATACGAAGGATATGAAAAACAATTCCAAGAATATCAAAGTTTCCCAGGAATTAAACCGAAACCTATGGTACCAGCTAAAGTACTGGATAGAAAATAAAAATGAAAGAATTACTATTTCAAGCAGCAAAAAGAACGGGCCTGGTTGATACTGAACAATTAAGTAAGTATCTGGAAGAAAACTCCGGCCAGGGACGAATTGACGAGGTTTTACTCAATTGCCCGTTCTATACCGAAGATGTGGTACTGAAATTATTCGCCGAAGCATTAGGCTGGGAATATCTGCCTGATATTCCATCTAAAAATGTCCCGGTGGAATTTATAGAAAAAGTACCGGCAACTTATGCCCAGCATCACTTTCTTATTGGTATAAAATCGAACGGGACGAATGGTGATACTTCCGGCGAGCCAGACGATGAAGATGGTTTAACAGAACTGACAGTCGTACTATCAAAACCGCTTGACACAAATGCGCTGGACAACGTCTCAAAGATGACAGGACTTCCGGTAAAAGCCGCTGTTTCGACTCGTGCAGCTATTACTTCAGTTATTGACGTTGCATATGAGCAGAGATCAACAGTTATCGAGGAAGTCGCAGAAGAACTGGATTCACAGAACCTCGACCAACTTGTCGATGAAGTTTCAACTTCCGATGACCTGCTTGATGTCGTGAATAGGCCTCCTGTTATAAGACTTGTTAATGATATTTTGTTCCGCGCTTTACAGCTTCGAGCCAGTGATATTCATGTTCATCCATTCGAGTCGAGAATACAAATTCGTTATCGAATCGATGGAATTCTTTACGATACACTGAGCCTGAACAAAAATATTCTGCCTCTTATTACTTCACGTATTAAAGTTATGGCGGGTATGGATATTGCCGAGCGAAGACTTCCACAGGACGGCAGATGCTCCGTAAGGCTCGGCCAGAGAGAAGTTGATTTACGTATCAGCACGGTTCCGACAAGTTTCGGTGAAAGAAGTGTTCTCAGGCTTCTGGATAAAAGTTCAGGAATATTTTCTTTGGACGAATTGGGACTCGCGAAAGAAGACCTTGATAAGTTCGATTCTTTACTTACACGTTCTCACGGTGTAATTTTTGTGACAGGCCCGACCGGCAGCGGTAAAAGCACAACTTTATATGCCTGTCTTAACAGAATAAATTCAGCAGAAAAAAATGTTCTCACTATTGAAGACCCGATTGAATATCAGCTCGAAGGTATCAGCCAGATTCAGGTTGCAAACAAGAAAGGCATGACCTTCGCCACATCTCTCCGGCACGTTCTTCGTCAGGACCCCGACGTTATCATGGTCGGTGAGGTTCGTGACATCGAAACAGCCCGAATGGCCATACAATCTTCACTCACAGGCCACCTGGTCTTCAGTACTTTACATACCAATGATTCAGCGGGTGCAGTCAGCAGGCTTTTGGATCTTGGAGTTGAGCCGTATCTTGTAAGCTCATCTCTTATTGCTATAATAGCCCAGAGACTTGTACGAAAAGTTTGTCAGGACTGCAAAGAACCGGTAGAGCCTGCGTTGCACGAGCTGAAGGAACTTGGTTTGGCTGATGAAGCCGGCAAAGGTAAATTCTTCGTCGGTAAAGGATGCGATAAATGTTTCAATACAGGTTATCGCGGCAGAACAGGAATTTATGAAATGATGTTGATTAACCAGGATGTGCAGAATCTTATATACGCCAGAGAATCCGCTGGTACAATAAAAAGACATGCCCTGAACGCTGGATTGAAGACTTTACGAATAGATGGAGCCAGAAAAGCTCTTGCGGGTATAACGACAATAGCTGAAGTACTGAGAGTGACGCAAGCTGATCTTACTTAGCAGATGTTTCCCGTAAATAAAAGTAACGGGATAAAGAGTAATAAAATGCCAAGATACCAATACATAGCAATAGAAGCAAACGGCAAAAAAGTCAAAGGTGCTATAACCGCCGAAAGCTCGTACGCCGCGAGAAAACAGCTTAGGGTGCGAAATATACATCCTTCTTCAATCGTGGAAACAGGCTCGGATAAAAAAAGTAAATCAGGGCTTTTCCCCAATTTAAAGAAAGGAAATAAAAATCAGGTAATTGAGTTTACCAAGCAAATGGCGACCCTGTTGAATTCCGGTATAAAACTTACGGATTCTCTTTCTGTTCTTGCGATGCAAATCAGCGACACAAAATTAAAAAATGCTGTTATCGATATTCGCGACCGCGTAGTTACAGGAGAATCGTTTACTGATGCTATAAAAGATTACAGTGATTATTTCGATGTAATATATGTGAGCATGGTTCGAGTCGGTGACATGACGGGTTCTTTGGGACAAAGCCTGACGACCATCGCAGGCTTTATGGAAAAAAGGCAGAAAGTCGAATCAAAAATTATTACCGCGATGATATACCCGATTATACTGGTAATCTTTTGCGTTATCGTAATTATGTTCATGACGATAAAAGTTATTCCGACCATAGGTGAACAAATCGCTCAGGCTGGACAGGAATTGCCCTGGCTGACACAGCGATTAATGGATTTCAAAAACATAATAGTAAGCTGGAAAATACTTGTTGTAATAGCGGTGATTTTCGCAATAATTACAATTTTATGGCGTTTTGTAAAAACCGAACGCGGAGCATATTTACGTGATAAGTTTATATTGTCTCTACCGTTATTTGGGCCGCTTATCAAACAGCGTGTTGTCGCGAGATTTGCTTCGACACTTTCGACCCTGATTGGTTCCGGGCTTGCTATGGCCGAATCACTTCGTGTCGTCGCGGAAGTTACCGGCAATACTATAATGAAAAAAGCGATACAACAGTCAAGAGAAAGAATTCTGGCCGGAGCGGACATTGCTACGCCTTTGCGTGACAGCGGCGTAATTGATCCGGCGATTGCTCATATGGTCGCGGTCGGAGAAAAAAGCGGTGAACTTGAAAAAATGCTCAAAAATATCAGCGATAATCTCGAAGCATCGACAGATGTTGTTATCGAGAGATTAAGCGCAACAATCGAACCGGTTATTATAGTAGTAATGGCTGGTATTGTAGGAGTAATTGCTTATGCTACAATAGCGCCAATTCTTGAAATTACATCAGGACAATTTTAATTTACCTATGGAGTGCGATATGATTCAAACAAGAAGACACAGAAAACAACGAAATGGCTTTACAATGATCGAAATTATGGCGGTTCTTATTATCCTTGGACTTTTGGCAACATTGGTAGGAACTAACGTTCTAAAGAATATTGAAAAAGGAAAAGACATAATTACGAGAACCAACTTGAAGCAGTATCATACAGCCGTGAAATCCTTCAGAATGGAATGCGGCAGATACCCAACAGAAGAAGAAGGATTGATGGCGCTTATTGAAGCACCGAGTGATATATCAAATTATCCTGATGGTGGATTCGTGGATGGTGCTAAAATAGAAACAGATGGCTGGAAGCATGATTTTATTTACGAGCTTGTTCCTCCTTCAGGTTTTTTAATCAGAAGCTGCGGACCGGACGGTGACCAGGATACCGATGATGATATTGTAAGCACAGACCTAAATTAAAACGAGTATTGTATTATGGAGATAAGCAGCAACACTGCGCATACTTGCGGCATCCGATTCCAAAGACAAAATGCCTTTAGCATGGCTGAGATGCTCGTGGTACTTGTACTATTATCACTGATGCTTCTATTGGCCCAGGCGAATGTTTTTACGATGCTCAAAAGGAATTCCTTCAGGTCGCAGGTACAGCTTCTTATCTCAACCATGCAGTCGGCGATAAACGCCGCGTCACAAAGCGAAAGAAGATATGAATTCATTGTAGATTTAACAGAACAATCTTTCTTGCTGCGCGAAATTACTACATCGGATTTGGCTGAAGTTCTGGAAGAAGAAATTCTTATCAGTCAAAACTTAAGTGATAAATGCACAGTGGTCTCAGTTGAATTCGACGACGGGGATTATACTTTTGACGGCAAGGCTAAATTTAGAGCAGGCCATGCAGGCTGGGCGTATGGCGGGAAAATTGTTCTGCAGGACGAGTATGACCAGAAGTATTCTATTGTTGTGAATCGTATGGATAGAATAGTTGTATTTAGAAAAGGTGATTATAAGCTTATTAAACCTGTACCCAAAGATGAACTTGAAACGTAAAAAAACCGAAATAAAAAACAACGGCTTTACACTTATAGAAGCAGTAGCCTCAACGGCGATTCTTGCTTTTATAATGACAAGTGCATGGGTTGTTATTGATAGATGTGTGACGTCAACATCAAATTCTATGTTGAAAATGCGGGCATTTGAAGTCGCTCGTGAAAACCTCGAAGCAATTTTAATACAGGAATCTGTCAAAGAAAAAGCCGACTTCGGTATAAGCGAGAAATACCCGGAAATCGAATGGGAGAATTTAGTAGAAATATTTTATGAGCCGATTAATTCGCAAATGTGGCTCAGAGCTATCTGCTCGTCTTTTTATACCGATAATGAGGGCCTGCAGCAAACCATTAGATTGGAGCATTGGCTTACAGGATTAAATAAGAATCAGCTCCTCCAGATATTAATGCGTCAGGAAGATGGCACGGAAGATTTAACTTTACAGCTTATTCAAACGATTGAAGATGCCGCAGCATACGCGGATGTAACTGCCGAAACTATTGAAGAATGGCTGAATAAAGGGATGAAAACAACAGAAGAAGATTATTTTGTAAAAACAAATCTCGACCTTTTTAAGCAAAATAACGGCAATCCTTCGAGTGAAGACTTGGAAAATTTACAGATAACATCTTCAGATGACCTTGGCCGCCTTAGGATGCAGCAAAATAAATCGAATATGAAAGACGAAATCGACCCTCAAACCGGTCTGACATACGGACAACTGGAACAAATGGATATTCAGGAAATCTGGGATTTATTGAAACTCTCACGGGAAGGCGATTTGAACTAAAAGTAAAAGAATAAATAAATGAAAGAATCTCGAAACATATTGACACAGAAAACAGGCTTTTCACTCGTGGAAGTTCTTGTGGCCATGGTGATAGGGACTATGGTTTTGATAGCGGCTCTTAGTGTTTATGACAGAGCGGAAAGTATCGCCTCGGCGGTGACTCGTAATATGAATGATTCGAGGCGTTCTTACGAAGCTTTGCAGCTTATAGCTGAAGACCTCGATAAGATGATAACAACTGATTCGGACACGACTATTATTGTTGTGAACAGGCATGTCAACAATTATCCGGCCTCAATCCTTGTAATTAGAGTAAAATATAAAGATCCGACCAATAAGGAGCAGACATACAAAGAAATATTTTGGCAATGTAATGTAGAGCCTGAAGGTGACCCGAACGATTTAGTTTTATATCGTTCATACGAGGGAGTTGTGCCGGAAGATAGGCTGCTCGATAAAGACAGGGAAAAGTCCGAACAAAATGTTTATGTTCCCATTTGCAATGGAGTGACTTATTTTTCTATAAAAGTATATGCTACAAAAAAAATGCCGGAAGTTTTATGGAGCGAAGGAATGCCTTTAGGCGTTACTCTGACAATTTCTTTTGCACAACCCTTTATAAATGATGAAGGGAAATATGATGTGCCAGAGAGCGAGAAATATTCGCGTACCATTGCTTTTGACAAGAGCAGAAAAATAAAATTCGATATTTCGGAATCGGAAGAAACATCGTCTGATGATGAGGCGATGAAAACAAAGGAAAATATTACAGGTAATACGAACTCTTCATCAACTGAAACGGATTTGCCAGCAAAATGAAAAATAATGGTAACAATTTGAATATTAATCAGAGTCGCTCCGGCATTGTGTTGTTGGTGACATTAGTAATACTGGCTGTGATTGCGATGCTTGGCTATACACTTACGAGCCAGGTTATGGAAGAGCGTTTTCGACATCAGTATCTCATTGATTACAGCCAGGCTCGTTATGGATGTGATTCGGCTCTGAAATATGCAATTGCCACCATGGAAGATATCGACCCTTTATTCATAAGCCGTGCTGACGATCCGGATTTTTCTGATTTATTCGCTCTCGATACAGAGCAATACAGAGATTACATCGAGAGATGGCAGAAGAGTGCAAAACAAAATGGCTCTAATGTCACTTATTTTTCAACGAGGGATTTATTTACCGAAGATGCTAATGATACAGAAGACGCCGAAACGATAGTAGTTCCAGGACCCTATGGTGCGGTATGGCCTTTAATCGCCGAGCCTGTTGAAATAGAAATAGGAACAGCGAAAGTACGAATTGAGATTGAAGATGAGAACGCGAAATATCCGCTTGGCTGGGCATTAGTTGAAAATAAGGATATTCAGTGGGAGCTCGATTCTGGATTTGAAACTTTCTGTCAAATGTGCGGAATGGAATATGAAGAGATTCAGGCACTGAAATCGGATCTGGGTGAAATTAAAAAAATAAAACCATTTAAAATGGATTTTTCTCCGGTAGTGACAACAACAAGAGAAACGGTTAAAGCGAGCAGTTCCAGTAAAACGAAAACACCGACAACGCAGGTTAAAAGAACCGTATTAACCGTTGCTACTCAAATGTCCAACCAGACAACAAGTTTTGCGAGAATATTGAACAGTTCCCTGTTGGATAAGGAGGCTCTTGCCAGGGCAAAAATAATCGACGGAGACAGAAAAGAATCACCTTTAAAGTATATTAGTACCTGGGGAACACGCTTAATCAATATTAATTCGGCGCCAAGGCATGTACTTGAGGCGGCTTTTATTTTTAGCGGAGACCAGGTGGATATTGCCGACCAAATTATAAAACTGCGTCAAATCCAGCCTTTCGAGGACATTGATGATTTGCAAAAGAGAGTAGTCGGATTTACAGATAATATAGAAAAATCTAAAACTTATATCACAACTAAAAGCAATATTTTTACGATAAGAATAACAGCTACAAGCGGCTCGGCAAAAGCTTTCGCTTTGATAGCTGTTAAAAAGGACGCTAATACTGTTACAAGAATTGCTGCAATAAACGGTTAAATGCCGGTTTAGGAGTCTTGATAAATGGAATCAAAAAATTTACTCGGAATTTATTTCAAAAGGGAAACGGCAACGGTTGTCTTTCTTAATTCCCGAAGTAAGGGCGATAATATATCTGATAGCTTTACTGTTAAAGTCACGGATCCCGAACAGCCTAAAATACCGGCTTTGGCAGGCCTGATTTCAGAGGGTTGTTCCGAACGGAAATTTCAATTTTCAGAAGTTGCGGTCGCGGTAGATTGCTCACTTTTTATGCAGCATAGTTTGCATAGTGACTTCACTGATCCAAAACAGGTAGCGGCAACAATTAGATTCGATACGGAAGAAGCATTAGCGACTGATATTTCAGACACAGCACTTACATTTGAGATAAACTCGAAAAGCGAAAAAGGCTCGAATTTAACAGTATTTACAGCTCATAAAAATATATTATCGGAAATTCTGCTGTCATTGCAGCAGCATGGTTTTGATCCGATAACAATTAAGCCTGACGTAAATTGCCTGTCAAAAACAATTTTTCAAAAAATTCCCGCCGGAGAATCTCTCGAAGGTGTTATGTTCGCGATGCTCTCCGGAAATAATGGTTATCTGATTACGCCGAAAAATTCGGATGGTTCCGGCCAGTATAACTCTTACACCGCGAGAACTTTTCTTGTCGGGCCTAAACAGAACAGGACGGACCTGCTCGCAAGAGAAATTACGATGACGACTGCTATGTTCAGCGGTGAAGAAAAAATAAATTCACTTAGAATTTTCGATTCCGCGGGAGTTATTGAATGTTCTTCCATAACTCAAAAAACGGGTATAATGGCAGGAAATATAGAATTCTTCGGAGAATCTGATACAACTGCCGATGAGAGCGGCAATCAGGTCAACCGTATAGATTATACAATAGCTTATGGTGCGGCGATGTCTCTGGCTGAAAAAGAGCAAACAGTCAACTTCAGGGATGATTTCAGTCCGTTCCAGGGCAAAAAAATTAAAACACAAAAGGCTTTGAAATTCACGATGGCTTCTGTTACTGTGTTGCTGATTGCGGTTGGTTTGTATTTTCATATGAATTTATACAGTATCAACAGGGACATTAAGAAAGCAAGAACGAAGTTCAGCAAAAATTATGAAATTGTTATGGGGAAGAAACCCTCGGACACAGCTTCAGGCAATACCATAATTAAAAACCTTCGCTATGAACTTGATAAAGTCAAGAATGAAAATGCCGGAATTATAACTGCCGGAGCTTCGGCATCTTCCAAGCTGACTCTCGTGCTAAAAGCATTTAACGAATGCACAAAACAAACAAGTTTGAAAATCAAGTCCATTGATATTTCAGAAAAAAATATTGTTATATCCGGTGATATATCAAGCAAGACAATAACGCTTATTGATATTCTGAAAAAAACAGGTCTGGATGTCAAAAGCTCTAATATTCAAAATGAAGACAGAACAAAACGTGATGTTTTTACTTTAACCTTGGAACCAACGAGCTAAATTTAACGATGGTGAATTAAAATGAAAGATACACATAAATATTCGATACTTATTTACATAATGATACCTGTTCTCGCGGCTGTATGGCCGGCTTTGATTTTTGCTGTGTACCTGCCTGACGCACAGGAAAAAATTAAGAATGATATATCGGCCTACTCTGACGCAAACAATTTAATGCTTGATATTTTATTACTTTCGCCGGAGAGGATAGAACCGGATGATCCGAATAAACAAAAAATCGAATTTTCGTATGACCGTGTTATTGACGAAGTTGTTTCCATCTGTAAAATTTCTCCGAGTAAATGCAAATGGAACACAGGAACAATAGTTGAATCCAAGGCCAGTAAAAGCCAGTCAGCTTCGGTAAGATTAACCGGTGTTGATATTACAAGCATCGCAAAATTTCTATCTATTATACAATCAAGTTGGCCGAAACTTGTCTGCAATTCAATAAAGCTTGACAAAAAAGAGAATATTCCCGACGAATGGGATGTCCTCCTGGACTTTAAGTATTTTTATACAGCTATTGATTAGAACTAAAAAAAGAGAGATGCCTTTTGTATCAGACATCTCCATTTTTTATGCTTTCAAAATAACAATTGCGTATTGTTATTTGATTTCTTCGTCAATCCAGCCGAGCAGTTCACGCAGGTCATCAAGTGTAATGTCACCCATATGAGCGATTCGGAACGTTTTATCTTTCAATTTACCGTAGCCGTTTCCGAAGGCGGTGTTGTGCTTGGCCTGTACCGCTTTTATCACATCACCTACGACTATATTACGTGTATTTTTCACGGTAGTAAGAGTATTTGATGCGTATTTTTCCTCACAGAACAAGTCGAACTTTTCCTTCGCCCATGTTCGTACGAACTCACCCATTTCTTTATGTCGCTGCCAAACATTTTCCATACCTTCTGCGAGCAGTTTCTTGCACTGGTAATGCAAAGCCATAATGTGAGGTATATTTGGAGTAGTTGGAGTCTGGCTCTTTTCAGCACTTTTGGCAAACTCGACGAAATCGAAATAATAGCCTCTGTTCGGAACAGTTTTAGCTTTTTCCAAAGCTCTGTTGCTAACAGCCGCTACTGCCAATCCCGGCGGAATCGCAAAGGCTTTCTGGACTGAAGCGAATACGACATCCCATCCCAAGTCATCAAAGTGCATAGGCAATCCGACCATTCCGCTAACCGCATCGACAAAGACCAGAATATCAGGATACTTTTCCTTTATCATTTCGCTTATTTGATAAACTGGATTCGTCAGGCCTGTACTGGTTTCGTTATATACGATAGTTAGCGCTGAGTATTTGCCGGTTGAAAGCTTTTCATCAATTTGTTCAGGTGTAGTTGGCTGACCCCATTCGACTCTCAGTTCATCAGCTTTTTTTCCATTGGAGCGGGCAACATCGAGCCACTTGTCGCTGAATGCACCGCAGCATGTACAAAGAACCGTCTCATCGGAATCAACGCAGTTACGCATTGAAGCTTCCCAAATCCCTGAAGCCGAGCTGGTTGATAAAAATATGTTCTGATTTGTGAAAAGAATTTTTTTGAGCATATCAACCGTTTCGCTGTGCAATTGTGCATATTCTTTTCCGCGATGTCCCAGTGTCGGTCTGGCAAGCTGCTGCAATACATCATCATTCACTTTCACTGGTCCAGGAATGAATAATCTTGGTGGGTTTTTCCAGTCTGTCATACATCTTCTCCATTAAAAAAATTATAATTTGTGAATTGTTAAACCTGAATATAGTTTCGGGAAGAAATACGTTGCCTTTTGAGGCATTCTTTCTCCCGCGTCTGTAACCATATGTAATTGTTTGATTGTCACCGCGTTCGTGAAAAACGCCACCTGCTTGTCTCCGCATTCGATATCACAAATCGTATCGTCAATCGCGTTGGGAGTATCTTTAACGTATTGCAGGTTTTCTCCCTTCGATAATAATTCCTGATTGATACCGAGAAGTTCTTCCAGAATAAGTTTGTGTAATATCGCCAAATCGAGGGTTCTCCATGCTGGACTCATCTCAGGTGCGGCATGATTAATCGCGTCTGTATCCTGAAGTACCGCGACATAAAAGATGTTGTTTCCGCCGTATATTCCAAACGCGCATTTTTCCGATTTGTGTTCGGCTTTCATTTGTGCGAGCATTTTTTGTTTTGCCTGCCGCTGAGTTTTTGGATTATCGAATTTATATTCGGTAATCAGGAAGCGTTTCTTAAGGCTTTCGATAAGTTTTTGCAAACTGAACTTTTTGAGATTTTGAACAACACGATGTGTCGCTAAAATAATCAAACCTTCCTGAGCGGTATTTGCAAACGCGAGCATCTGGTATTGTGCCGCCGGATTGCCGCTGTCTTTGGCAAATTTCAGGCCGGTTGTATAGCGATGATGACCATCGGCTATAACACAACTTTTATCTTTCATCATCGAAATAATTTTCTCAAGTTCTTTTTCGTCTGATATATCAAAAAGCTGATGCCTTACATCCATCTCATCCGTGTAATCTATCAAAGGGGCATCTTGAGACGCTTTTGCGATTATTTTATCAGCCACGCGTTGGTCATCATCATAAAGCAGAAAAACCAGGCCAAGGTCTGCGAGTGTAGCTTTTTTCAGGTTATATCTGTCAATTATCGGTTTTGCCAGAACCTGCTCATGTGGTTTTACGATTTTGCCGAATTCTTCGAGCTTTCCCAACGCGATAAAACTGTATCGCTGGAACTTTGTCGTGCCAATCTTAAACTCCTGGACATAGGCGTAAATGGCTTCCTGCTTATCCTGCCGCAGAGCGCCTTTCTTTATCCATAGATTCAGATAACCTGCCGCACGAGTATATTGATCAACTTCCTTCGATTCTTTCTGTTTTGCAGCAACTTTGACTTCGGATTCTGAGTCACCGTTACCTTCATTATATTGCTCTGCTTTTTGTATTACAGGCATAGGCCCCGGTGTTGGTTTTGTTACATGAACTATATTGTAGCTGCTTTTTTCCAGAAGCTGAAAACGCGCATCTTCGCTAATCACATCGTAAGGCGGAGCGATACAATTTCCAACGTCTCCGACAACCGCCGGGTTGAACCTGAACGCTTTAAATGGTTTAATTTGCATATTATTTCTCTTATTTGTTACGGACAATAAGCATCAGCCAAACAGTACATTAGATTAAAAGACCTGTTCCCCGTGAGTTCGTCAAATGTCGTTTATCATGCATTCGGGATGGCTAAGCTGCTATCCTTTTTTAATAGTTTTATGTACTTTTCAAAATCAAAGTAACAGATAATACTAAACTAAGACGAATTTGTCAATTAAGATTGATTTATTTGAAATATTGTTAATTTCATTAAAAAAAACAACGCCGAATTGATGGTATGAATGAAAATACCGCCAATTCGGCGTTGAACAAGTTAATTTACAGTAAAATTAGCTAAAGTACTTTTTAATTGTCCTTTTTAACTTCAGCTTTGGAATGCTTGGCGAAAAATTTGAAAACTTCGGGCATTCCGTCCGTTATTACAGCACCGTGGTCAACTCCGGGGAGCTCCTTGTATTCGTATGTCATTTTGAGTTCTTTCATCTTTTCGACCCATTGGCGCGTATTTGTTACAGGAACCAATGTATCGGCATCGCCCTGTACGATAATAACAGGCATATCCTTGATTTTCTCAAGTGAAGCTGGCTGCAGTGTAAACGCTGCCGGAGCCATAGCTCCGATAGCTGCCCAGTTTTCAGCGTATTTTACACCCAAATAAAGTGTTCCGGCTCCACCCATGGAATGACCCATCAGATATGTGCGTTTATTATCGACTTTGTACTCCTTGCGGATGATTTCAAGAACGTTCATTACATCTTTTTCGCTCAGTTCGGCAACTTTTCCTGGATCAGTTACTGCTGTTCCGCCAGTTGAACTGCCAAATGAGAACATTCCGCCGCCCGCCGGTGCGCCACGCATTCCAGTAGCAGCAGGGCCTCTTCCGCCATCGCGATTAGCCATTGCTGCTCCGGGAATTCCGGTATTAGGTACTGCGCCAGGAGCGCCACCGCGGCCACCCATACCAGCGTCAGGTGCTCCACCGCGTCCGGTCCCACGACCGCCCATTCCTGCTCCGGGTGCACCGCCGCGACCCGTACCGCCGCCCATTCCTCCCATGCCCGACATAGCCTGAGCCATTGAAGCTATTCCATACCAACCGCCTGTAGTATATCCCAAAGGAGCGGCGACAATATATCCGCCTTCTTCAGCTAAATCCAGCACGTTGCCTCGCAACATAAAGGAATTATCGACACCAAGACCGTGCAGCAGGATAATCAGCGGTGCTTCTTTGTCCTTGCTGACTTTTGAAGAAACGAACAATGAATACGGCATGGGTTCGTTTGTATCTTTGAGGATATATGTTTCGTTCTTAACACGAGGATCGGCCTGCATGCCGCCGCCCGGCATCATACCTCTGCCCGCTGTTGCACCACCCATACCGCGTCCACCTGCCGCTGGGGCGTTCTGTGCAAACGCCGCAAAGGATATGCACAAAGAAATGACTATAAAAACCATTAAAATTCGACTTAACTTAGACATGATTACAACCTCCTAAAAAATTTTAATATTTTTTTAAAATTTGAAACCATCTTGCTTACTCAAGCAATATACTACGTATACATACTAAATAATATAAATAAATTATATGTTTTGTCAATAAAATAATGGATGAGTTAGTCAACTGGAACGATTTATTTTGTTTATAAATAAAAATGCAGTTAAAAAACATAATTAACAATTGAAGATATATTATATTACATAGCAGCTTCTTATATTAAAGATTACAAAACTAATATACCGATAAAAAGATACTATTTGCAATAATCTGTTCTGAGGGCTGATAGAAATTATAATGTGTTGTTCTATTGAAAAATATGGCAGTTATTTCTTAAAAACATTTCTGAAATCTTATATTAAAACAGTCTTTTTAATACTGATAAAGAAGAATTTAATTTAATAAATCAAATGTTCTATATGAGAAAGAAAATTTTTGATGAATACAAAAAAAGAATATTCAGATATATTTCATAAAAGATATATTTCCGCGTGTGGTGTTGCAATATGTATCGTATTGTGTGTTGTTCTTATTTTTAGTATGAATAACAAAGAGATTATGGTGCTTTCGACAACATCGAATTCGTCACGGGAGGTTTCTCAGACAGATACTTCTTCTGTGCCAAAATCAACAAGTATAGAATCTAAATCATTAATTCAAATACAGGCTGATTCATCAGTAAATATTTTGACTGAAGCGGCTGTAAAACTTGGTGTCCTATCTTGTGTAAGCAGAATTAACCAGGTAGCGACTTTTCTTACAACAAATAACCAGAGCGGGGTATTTATTTTTAAGCCGCAAAGCCAGCCAGACCAACACATATTTTCCTCATCTTTCGAACTTGTGCGCAACGATAATTCGACGCTCTATGCAAGTGCGAGTTTTTTTCCGAACCAGGATGCAGTATATGATACGGTAGAATATGTAAATATAAGTTGTGAGGAGCTTGAAAAAACGACATTTAAAGATCTGAAACGAATCAGTGTGATGAAAAAAAATATTATCCTGCTCGATTCAGGTAAAGTAAAAGTATTTCTCATGCCGGCAGGAAGCGGAACTGTGGTGATTAAAAAAGAAATTATTCAGTAAATTCTTTCAAAAAAGGTAAGAATATGAGAATAAAAATATTCAATCCATTTGGTATCGCTTTATTAATAATATGTATGATTATTAATCCACCTCTGGTATTTGCTTCTTCAGCTACTATGACAGCCCAAGACGATAGTTTGGACGAAACAGGTGACATAGCTATTATTACCGATCAGGGAAGTCCCTATGTTGTACTTCGTGCAAATGATGAAGGTACCGCTCCTGATACGAGTTCTGCAATTACAAATACTACAGCAGGCATATTAATTACGGATGGAGGTTCTTCATCGACAAATTCATCTGCTACTTATGTCAGTATAACCGGCGGAGAAAATAATCTTACAGTAGCTGGTGATGGCATTAGTATTACTGGAGCAACTTCACTGAGCAACACATTGGGTGTCACTGGTGCAACTACTCTTGGTAGCACACTTGGAGTCAACGGTCTTTCAACATTATCCGGCGGTGCAGCGATTACCGGCGGTATCGACAATAACACAGGTGGAATTACAGAAGTCGGCGCAATATCCGGCGCAACTACTATAGATGCGAGCGGAACAATTACCGGTGGAAATCTGTCAACCGGCGGAACTCTCGGAGTCACAGGCTCAACAACTCTTGGAAGTACGTTAGGTGTCACAGGCGCTACTACTCTCGGCAGCACACTTGGAGTCAACGGTCTTTCAACATTATCCGGAGGTGCAGCGATTACCGGCGGTATCGACAATAACACAGGTGGAATTACAGAAGTCGGCGCAATATCCGGCGCAACTACTATAGATGCGAGCGGAACAATTACCGGTGGA
>CAZVOA010000007.1:0-115813 GCA_964628465.1 uncultured Pirellulales bacterium
AACGCGTATAAGAATTTTCAGGAATATCTCGGCAGAAATCCGGATGATATTGAAATATTGAAGAAATATGCCGAAGCTCGTCTGTTGGTTAAGCCGCTTGAAAGTGAGTCTATTGCCGGGGTAATCGGAGCGTATCGCAAAGTTTTACAGTTGGATAATACCGACAAAATTGCTTATGAGAAACTTGCTTTGCTTTATGGCGGCATCGGGAATTATGATGAGCTTGCGTACATAGCAAAAATGAAGCTTGATATTGAACCCGGGAATATAGAAGCTCCATTATGGTTGGCTGAAGCGCAAATTAAGGGAAATAAAATTAATGAGGCTCAGGAAACATTATCCAGTCTTATCGGAAATTTAGAAAAACTTCCTGGTAAGCATTCAGAGTATGTAAAAGCGTGTCTGATGCTTAGTAGTATTGATATGAGCAAGAGTGTTTCTCCTGAATCATCGCAAAAAGCTCTTGGCTGGATAAATAAAGCGATAGAATATTCACCGGAATCTGTCGAAGCACTTGTAAATCGCGCCAAGTTTTATATAGAAACACCCAATATTGCCGGCAATGGTACAAGCGAGCGAATAGCCGCTGCGAGGAAAGACCTTGAATCCGCGGATAAGATTGGTACGGAAAAGCCGCAGGTTTTGTTCTTATTATGCTCGCAATGGTTGGCACTTGGCGAATATGACAAGGCTTCCGCCGAGTTACAATTAGTTGATAATCTTTCAGAGGAAACTATCAGTAAATACTTCCTGGATATTCAGGACTTAAAAATAATCAGATTTTTATTGGCATCTGATATAACTGTGCGTCGGGGTGACATAACTAAAGCAGTTTCTCTTACTGACGAAGCGCTGGAAATGTTTAAGGAAGACAATCAGCGAATGGGAATTCTTCCAACCGTGGTAAAGATTTATTCTGTCACCGGAAAAGTATCTGAAGCGCGCAAGTATCTTGACGAATATCTTGCGAATGTTCATAAATTGTCAAATGCACAGTCTGTCGCGATTGATAGTGCTTATATGCAGGCACTTGTAGCAACCGCCGAAGAAAAACCTTATCAGGTTATTGATATTTTACAGCCTGTAGTTGCAGGTAATTCTTCTCCTGAGCTTTGGCGATTGCTTGCCGATGCCTATAGTAAAACGGATCAGTCCAGAAGAGCAATTTCCTCTGTAAGTAATTATCTGAATTACCGTCCAAAAGATACTGAAATGATTAAGCTTCTGGCGAAAGAATATTTTAAAACCGGACAATGGAATCAAGCGTTGCAAGCCGCGAAAGAAGCGGAAAAAGTGAATCCTGACGATTTTGTTATTCAGTTAATGCGTATAGAATTCGGAATTCACCAGGTACTTGAAAATATAAATGATACTAATAAGAGCGTGCTTGATGAGTTTTCGCAGGAATTAGGCGAATTGCGTCAGAAACAACCTAAGAATGTCAATATTCGAGTATTGCAGGCGTTAATAGCGGATTATCTTGGTAACACCCAACTGGCGGAAAAGGAATTAAAGCAGGCTATTGCGGATTGTAATGATACATTAAACGCTGAAATGCAGCTTGCCGGTCTTTATAGAAAAAACAGGCGAATTGTAGAAGCTTCGGCAGTGTATGAAAAAGCATGTGAAAATCATCCGGATTCAGTCAAGCCGAGGTTGGGTCTTTCAGAAATATATCTTGAAACCTCAAATGTTGAATTAGCGCGAGAATGCCTTCATAAAGGACTCAATACTGCGACTTCTACGAAAAGCAAACGTTCCTTCTCAATCAATCTTGCTTTGCTGGAACTGGCTAAGGGAGAGCGTAACGAAGGCGTAAAAATTCTAAAAGACATCGCTGAACAGGATGATATGGATATTCAGGTTCGTTTGATGCTTCTGGAAATGAAAGAGATTCAGCAGGACTCAGGTGAAGTTGAAAAACTGATTAGTCAAATAAAACAGATAGAAGGACAAGCCGGTGTCTGGTGGCGTTTATATCAGGCGAGAATAGCGCTTTCATCTGAAAATTGGCGTTCGAAGGAGAAAGAAATATTGGATTTACTCCAAAAATGCATCAGTGCCGATCCCGGCTGGATTGCGCCTGTTTTAATGATGGCGGACTTGTATAAAAAACAGGGCGACCTTCCAAGAGTGGAAGATTTATACAAACAGACTCTTGCGATAAATCCTATGGCCTCGGAAATTATAAATGATTTGTTGCTGCTATATGAAAGTCAGAAGCGTTTTTCCGATGCAGAGGAAATTCTTAAGCAGTCAGGTGTCAACGAGAAAATGATGAACACATGGCAAATTAGAATGGCTCTTAATACCGGAGATGTTTCCAAAGCCATTGAGGAATTAATGGTTCGAATATCCAACGATAAAAATGACGCGGCATCAAGAATACAGTTGGCAAGGCTGATTTACCAACAGACGAAAGATAGTAATCAGGCTTTTCGGTACCTGGATGAGGCTCAGGTTATAACACCTGATTCTATTAATATTCCTGGGACAAAAGCCGCTATTCTTAAAGCTGACGGCCGTGGTGAAGAAGCTCTGAAAATTATCAATGATTATGTTGCGGCCCATGAAAGCTTCGATTCTTATCGCCTGAGAGCTATGTACCTCGCAAATGAAAATGAATATGAACTTGCCGAAAGAGATTACAGGAAATTGACGACGTTTGATGATAACGCCGCGGCAGGTTATGAGCTATTGAGCAATTTCTTCGCTGATATTAAGCAGTATGAAAAAGCAGTTTCCGCGATTGAAGAAGGAATTGGAAAGTTTCCGGAAAATTCGTCATTGGAACGCAGACTTATTAGATTGTTTGCAGTTGATGGCCCTACGCGTGATATTGCAAGAGCAGGTGAAATTATCGCGAAACTTGAGAAAAAGTTTCCGATGGATTCAGAGCTTGTAAAGTTCAAAGCCGCGATATTGATGGAAAATCCAACGCCTGAATCTATTAAAGCCGCTGTAAGTTCCCTTGAAGAGTTTATAAAATTGAAACCGACCGATGTCGATGCGTATCTTATTCTAATTGAGATTGCCATTCGTGAAGGAAAATATGACGCGGCACGAAATTATGCGGTTCAGGGTTTGGGAATCAATTCCAATAATCCTGCATTAATGGTCGCTCGAAGCAGAATCGAACAGGAAACTGGTAATTTTCAAGCAGCCGCTGAAATGGCAAATGTTGTCATTCAAAAATATCCTGGTAATACACAGGCTCGTGACATATATGTTAAAGCCGCGATTAGGAGCAGAGATAAAAATCTCCTGAGAGAAGCCCAAAAGATGGTCGAATCGGCCTTAGTAGGTAATCCTAAAGATGAAAATATGCTGTTAACCAAAGCCAATATTTTAACAGCTTTGGGGCAGACGGATATTGCTGTTTCAGATATCGAAGCTTATTGTCAGGCAGAACCGGGAAGCAGCAGTGTTCCTGCTCTTATGACATTGTCTGAATTATATCGTGTGAACGGCGATATGGCAAAAGCGGAACAAATAATTGTAAAAGCGGAAGGTGTTGATCCGGGTAATTTGTCTATCGTACATTCACGTTTTATACTTTTGGTATCTCAGAAGAAATATGACGGGCTTTCGCAGATAGTTGAATCGTACCTTTCCGCCAAAGCAAAAGATTTACAGATTATTCTTAATGACGCTACAATTTTAATCTCATTGGATTCCCAGGAACTTAAGAATGATGGATTGAAGTTGTTCGAATATGCTTATAAACTTGCGCCTGATTCGAAAGATGCGGGTTATAGTTTAGCTTCAGCTTTATATAGTACGGGAAATGCCGAACGTGCCGAGCTAATATATAAAGGTCAGCTCGAAAAATTCCCCGAAGATATAAGAATTCTCAATGATTATGCCTGGATATTGCAGGACAAACATCAGGAGTATAAACTGGCACTGGAAATGGCCAATAAAGGCGTGTCACTTGCACCGCAGGATTTGCATCTTCTTGATACAAGGGGAACTATCCTGTTAAAATCAGGTGATCAGTTTGAACAGGCGAAAAAAGATTTTCAAAAAATCGCGGAATTGTCACCATCTGATTCGAGACAGCAGGCAAAAGCATATCTGAACCTGGGGCGAGTTAATGGAAAGTTAAATGATAATGCTGAAGCCAAACGATGTTATCAGAAAGCGCAGGAGATAAACCAGAAACTTAATATATTCACTCCGCAAGAGATGACGGAGATTCAGGAAAATATAAAATAATTTGTATGCGGTTATAATGACATTTTCTGCTCGAACAATATCAGTTATTTGAACTAAAAAAGATATTGTGAAGGCTTATATGAATTAATAATGCAGCTTAAGAATAAATTAAAAGATAAATCTGGATTTGTAGTAATTGTTGAATTAACAAGCGGCCCAGGTTTCGACTTTGCCCCTATTGATGGTTTTCTATACTCTTATCAAAACTCAAAACCTGATTTCAAATCTCTGGGATTTGATTTTGTCGGAATCACAAGTACGGATAATTCAGGAGGAACTCCAAATTGCGAACCTATTAATGTGTTAAATCATGTTACTTCCAAAGATTTGCTTGGAGATCTTGATTTTATTCCTCATATCAGCTGTAAAGACAGGAATTCGGATGCTCTTATCAGCCATTTAGCCGGCCTGAAGACAGCGAATGTAGAGTCCCTGCTGGTTGTAACTGGTGACAAACCTGTTAAGGGAAAAGGTGTTTTTGAGCTTGAATCCATTAATCTTTTACAGTTGATTAAGAAAATAAATGCTGATGAATACTTAAAATCTTCTCCTGATAAACTTGACGGCGTTCACCAGTTTTTTCCGGGAGCCGCAGTATCTCCTTTTAAATATACCGAAGCTTCGCAAATGCAGCAGTATTATAAAATGGAGAAAAAAATAGTGGCGGGTGCAAAATTTCTTATAACGCAAGTCGGATGGGACTGGAAAAAATCGGTAGAACTTTTCAGGTATCTCAATGACAATAATATTAGTATTCCTGTCATTGGAAATGTATTTTTATTAAGCACGAAAAATTCATCCGCCCGTTTGATGCACGATATGAAACTTCCCGGTTGTTTTGTCAGTGACGAATTTTTAGCGAAACTTTCTTCGGAAAGTTACGGCGAGCAAATAGAGCGATGCGCCCAGCAGGTTGCGATGTATAAATCAATCGGGTACGCTGGGGTTGATATCGGCTCTGTGCACGATTATGATGATTTCGTACAAATACTTCAGCGTGCCTCGGAAATAGGCGATAGCTGGGAGCAATATAAAGATAATCTCTGCTGGCCGAAGAAGGATGGTTTTTATCTTTATGATGAATCGGGACATCGTGTCACACTTTCAAAACAAAAACAGAAATTCAAGCATAAATTCTTCGACGTTTTTCACAGGCATTTGTTCGAACCTGAAAGTATGGGATATCGAATCGCGGGCAAAGTGATGTCAGGGTTGGGCGCGAAAAAGAACAAGGGTTTTGTTTATAATTCATTCAGTGCTTTTGAATACGCGTTCAAGCACATGATGTTTCAATGTGACATGTGCGGTGATTGCTTTCTGCCTGAAAATTTCAGTCTTTGCACAATAGGCGGCTGCGAAAAAGGTCTTTCAAATGCGCCTTGCGGTGACGCGACAACAGATGGTTACTGCGGCAACAATCTCGATATTGTTTGTATTGGTGAGAGGATTTATAATGCGGCCGCTTCAGTGCCGGGCGGAATCGAAAAATTGAAAATGACAATAAATAATCCGCGAATTCATAACCTCGAACACACTTCTTCAATTCTTAATGACTGGTTTGGCAGGGATCATAACGCAAAATTACCTTTTATTTCGATTGGGGATTTAATTAATTCCTTTACGCCGAAAACAGCAAAAATAATGAGGCAGCTTCATGATTCCGGCAAAGATGCTTATTCCAGGCCGAGCGGATTACTGTATTATATTTTGGCAATGATTGAATCTCAGGCATTGGCCGGAGCTGATTATATCTCAGTTAATCTGGATGCTTTTACACGAAGTGACAGCCAGTTAGCTTTGGATATGGTTACGGAATATATTCTTCTTATTCAGAATTACGGCCAAAATGTCCCGATATGTATCGATTGCAGTGATAACAGGATTCTTATCAAGGGTTTAAAGAAATGGTATGAATCTGATAAGCAGGTTAAGCCGCCGTTATTAAGCTTGACTACACCGGATAGACTTGATGGTATCCTTGCGATGAGAAAGGATTATGATTTTGGTATTAGTGTTTTGTTGAAGAATGATAATCAGCCTGAGCAGTTGTACTCATCGGCAAAGGAGATTTTTGACAAAGCTGTTAATGATTATGGATTTAAACCTGAAGATATCTTTATCGAGATGGAAGCATGTCCCCTTGTTTCTGAATTGAATAAAGGTGATAATGTCCCCGGATGCACATATGTCACGTTTGAGACCGCCAGGAAAATATCGCATGATAAAAAAATGGCGGGGGTTCATTGTATTGTTCGTCCATCTATGGCGTGCGTTAAATTAAAACGCGGCATAGGAATTACAAGAGCATATTTGAGCAAGGCGATTGAATATGGGTTCGATTCGGCTTATGTAAATGTCACTCAACAATACGGGAAAATCGAGCCGGACGCCGATTTGATTAAACTTGTTGACGCGTTCATAAAAATGGATGGCTCGGTTTCGCAAAAAGAAAACGCGGCATCACAAATTAATAGTTTTGTAAAAGATTAAAATATTCGTATGAATTCTTCTTCGACTCCAAAACAAATGTTAAGGCTTCTTTTTTGGGAAAGCACAATTAAATGTAATTTAACTTGCGCTCATTGCAGAAGAATTGAATCGGATGACTCTGCTGACAGGGATATTGCTACAATTCAGGCTAAAGATATGATTATGCAGTTATCGAATCTTGGAAAAAAGCAACCCATGATGCCTGTATTGGTTTTTTCTGGCGGCGAGCCGCTTTGCAGAGAAGATTTATTTGATTTAATCAGTTATGCAAAATCGCTTAATCTCATTCCTGCACTTGCAACAAATGGAACATTAATTAATTCAGGCATTGCTTCCAAAATAAAAGATAGCGGCGTAATGAGAGTGTCGGTAAGTCTCGACGGATCTGACGCGGAAACTCATAACAAGCTGAGGTGTATGGAAGGTTCATTTGAAAGAGCGATTGAAGGAATTAAACTTCTTCGAGAAAATGATGTGTCTTTCCAGATTAATCTTACGCTGACTAAACATAATGCCCACCAGATAAAGGAAGTTTATAATCTTGCTGAGTCACTCGGTGCCGCCGCACTTCATATATTTATTCTTGTACCGGTTGGTTGCGGCTTGTCATTAGAGAAAACTGATATGCTTACTCCAATTGAGTATGACCGGAAAATGCTCGAAATATATGAACTGGAAAAACTTGCCCGCTTGCAGGTCAAAGTTACATGCGGGCCGCACTATGAACGAATTGCCAGGCAGCAGGGGGATTCTTCAGTTGCGCAAGCAGGTCATGGAAGAGGAGCAAAATCACGAGGTTGTCTTGCCGGTCTTGGAGTATTGTTTGTCGGCCATCAGGGCGATGTATTTCCCTGCGGCTATCTGCCTGTAAATTGCGGGAATATACTGCATGATAAACTTGTGGATATCTGGTATAATAACGAAGACCTTGCGCGAATGCGCGATAGTAATAATCTCGAAGGTAAATGCGGTATTTGCGGCTACAGGCATATATGCGGCGGATGCCGTGGAAGGGCTTACGCAGCGACGGGTAATTATATGGCTCAGGAACCGTTTTGTGCCTATGTACCGCCGGAATCTGTAAAATAGAATTATGATAAATATTAGTAAATTATATTGCGATCAGGTGACACCGGGTGACTGGCTGCGCTACGGAAAGAAAGGCTCCGGCGAGCGTGAAGGGGAACTCGTTCCTAAAACGGCTAATGAGCGTAAACCTATTGTTGTCTGGAATATTACACGAGCGTGCAATCTAAAATGTATTCATTGTTATAACGATAGCGGCGTAAAAAAAGCGGATGATGAGCTTAGCACGATTGAAGCAAAAGCGGTCTTGGATGATTTAAAGGATTTTGGTGTCCCTTCAGTATTATTTTCAGGTGGTGAGCCGCTCATGCGTCCCGATCTTTTTGAACTGATTGAATATGCGACAAGCCTTGGACTTCGTGCGGTAATTTCAACAAACGGAACTCTCATAACTAAGGAAGTTGCGCAGAAAATCCAACAGTGCGGCGTTTCTTATGTTGGTATAAGTCTCGATGGAATCGGACAAGCCAACGATAAATTCCGCGGAGTCGAAGGCGCATTCGATAGGGCGGTGACAGGTATAAGGAATTGTCAGGATCAGAATGTTCGTATTGGCCTGAGATTAACGCTCACAAAAAAGAACGTTCAGGAGTTGGAGGGTTTATTTAATTTCTTCGAGTCTGAAAATATCGAACGTGTATGTTTCTATCATCTTGTTCCGAGCGGACGAGGCAGCAATATAGCAGATGAAGACCTCACTCACGAACAATCCAGAAAAGCTCTTGATTTGATATTAGCGAAAACAAAACAATATAAGCAAGCAGGGCGTAAAACAGATATTCTAACGGTTGATAATCATGTCGATGGTGTTTATTTATATTTGAAACTCAAAGGAGAAGATTCCGCCCGCGCTGAGGATGTTCTGAAGTTATTAAAATGGAATGGCGGCGGATTATACAGCAGCGGCGTAGGAATAGGCTGTATCGATTTTCACGGTAAAGTTCATCCCGACCAGTTCTGGGGACATTATGAACTTGGGGATGTTCGCAAAAGAAAATTCAGTGACATTTGGACCGATACAAGTGACCCGATACTCGCTGGTCTGAAAAATCGTCGAAGTTATATCAAGGGCAGATGCAGGTTGTGTAAATATTTCGAGCTTTGCGGCGGCAGTCTGCGTGTTCGCGCAGATTTACACTTTTCTGATCCGTGGACTCCCGACCCAGCGTGCTATTTAACTGACGACGAAATAGGCCTTGATAAGAATAAATTGAAAGAATTAAAAAGCAAAGGCGAAACTTATTTAATGCCCGCATGATAACTTTGCAGGGATTTTACCTTCGGTTCTTTGCTTTGTCTTTCGGCGATTCCTTTTACTGACGCAGCCGCCGCGGTTGTTGTCGTAATATAAGGAATCTTGTATTTTATCGCGGCTTTTCTGATATAAGAGTCGTCAGTTTTACCTTGCTTGCCTACAGGAGTATTGATTATCAGTTGAATTTCCTTGTTCTTTATTGCATCGACTATATTTGGTCTGCCTTCATAGACTTTGAAAATCTGCTCTGATTTTATACCTTTTTCCGATAGATGCTTGTGCGTTCCCTCTGTAGCTAATATTTTGAAACCAATTTTATTAAACGCTTTCGCTGTTTCAGCGATTGAAGTTTTATCCGGGTCCGCAATTGTAATCAGGACGGTTCCATTTAAAGGTAATTGCTGCTGTGTTGCTTCCTCTGCCTTGAAGAATGCCAGGCCGTAGGATTCTGAAAGTCCAAGCACTTCACCAGTTGAACGCATCTCCGGGCCGAGAAGAGGATCGACTTCAGGGAACATATTGAATGGAAATACAGATTCTTTAACGCCATAATGCGGTATGTTTTTGTGTTCCAGTTTCAGGTCCGGGATTTTTTTGCCGAGCATAACCTGTGTTGCAATTCGAGCCATTGAAACGCCGCAAACTTTTGATACTAATGGAACAGTTCTCGATGCTCTTGGATTGGCTTCCAGTACATAGACTACATCATCAGCTATCGCATACTGCATATTCATCAGGCCGACAACGCCTAATTTTATCGCTATTCTGCTTGTGTATTCGCTTATCGTATCGATATGTTTTTGTGGAATTGAAACCGGAGGAATCACACATGCGGAATCTCCTGAATGTATGCCGGCAAGTTCAATATGTTCCATGACGGCAGGGACAAAGACTTCCTTGCCATCGGAAATAGCATCTGCTTCGGCTTCGATAGCGTTGACAAGAAATTTATCTATTAGAATAGGTTTTTCGGGTGTCACTTCAACCGCTGCTGCAACATATTGCCTGAGCATTTCTTCATCGTGTACAACTTCCATGCCGCGACCGCCCAGTACATAAGAAGGTCTTACCATTAGCGGATATCCGATTTGCTTTGCTATTGCCAAGGCTTCTTCAAGACTGCTTGCCATGCCTGATTCCGGCATTGGTATTTTGAGTTTCTTCATTATCGACCTGAATTTGTCACGGTCTTCCGCCAAATCAATGGTGTCAGGAGAAGTTCCAATTATATTAACACCGGCCTCTTCAAGCTCCCGTGCAATATTAAGAGGTGTCTGGCCGCCGAACTGGCAAATCACGCCTTCAGGTTTTTCTTTTTCATAAATACTTAAAACATCTTCTACGGTTAAAGGCTCAAAATACAACTTATCTGAAGTGTCGTAGTCAGTAGAAACTGTTTCTGGATTACAATTTATCATTATTGTTTCAATGCCTGCATCTCGCAGAGCAAAAGCGGCGTGCACACAGCAGTAATCAAATTCGATGCCTTGTCCGATACGGTTTGGACCGCCGCCAAGTATCATTATCTTTCGGTTACTGGATACTCCGACTTTATCCTGAGCGTTATATGTGGAGAAATAATAAGCAGCATTTTCCACGCCGCTGACCGGGACTGGCTCCCAGCCCTCGACTATACCAAGCGTTTTTCTTTGTTTGCGAATTTTAACTTCCGGAATGCTGAGAATCTTTGCCAGGTAACGATCCGCAAAACCATCTTTTTTCGCCTGAATTAAAAGTTCATCGGGAATACTTTTCCCCTTATATTTAAGGAGTTTTTCCTCAAGTGCTACAAGTTCCGCCATCTGTTTGATAAACCATTCCTTAATATATGTTTTTTCGTGAAGTTCTTTTGTAGAAGCTCCCTTTCGCAGCGCTTCGTACATAAGGAATTGACGTTCGCTTGTAGGAGTGTTCAGGCGTGTCATCAATTCTTCGATACCGAGTTTGTTGAAGTTCTTCGCGAAACCCAGGCCATATCTTCCATTTTCCAGTGAGCGGATCGCTTTTTGAAATGCTTCTTTATAATTTTTACCGATGCTCATTACTTCGCCTACGGCTCGCATTTGAGTGCCGAGTTTATCTTCGACTCCTTTGAATTTTTCAAACGCCCAACGAGCAAATTTAACTACGACATAATCACCGGAAGGTGTATATTTTTCGAGTGTTCCATCTCTCCAGTAAGGAATATCATCAAGCGTCATTCCACCGGCAAGCATGGAAGAAACCATCGCAATTGGAAATCCGGTTGCTTTTGAAGCAAGGGCGGATGAGCGTGATGTTCGGGGATTAATTTCGATAACTACGACTCGTCCTGTTTTGGGATCGTGAGCGAATTGTACATTTGTCCCGCCAATAACTTCAATTGCATCAACTATATCATAAGAATACTTCTGTAATTTTTCCTGAAGCTTTTTATCAATAGTAATCATAGGGGCTGTGCAGTATGAGTCGCCTGTATGTATGCCCATAGCATCGACATTTTCGATGAAGCAGACGGTAATTTTTTGACCTTTGGAATCACGGACGACTTCCAGTTCAAGTTCTTCCCATCCAAGCACTGATTCCTCTACGAGAATTTGCCCAACGAGACTTGCCGCTAATCCTCTTGCCGCGACTAATCTCAGTTCATCAACATTATAAACCAGGCCGCCGCCTGTTCCTCCCATAGTATAAGCTGGTCGTATTACAACCGGGTAGCCAAGCTCTTTCGCGATTTTTTCCGCTTCTTCGACTGTATAAGCCGGATCGCTTTTAGGCATATCGATTCCAAGTTTATTCATAGTTTTCTTGAATTCTATTCTGTCTTCCCCGCGTTCGATGGCATCGATCTGTACTCCGATTATTTTTACGCCATATTTATCGAGGACTCCTGCTTTTGCCAGTTCCGAGGCAAGATTCAGGCCGCTTTGGCCGCCCAGGTTCGGAAGAAGTGCATCAGGTCTTTCCTTTTCAATTATTTTTGTCATTGTCTGAAGATTCAGCGGCTCAATATAGGTCGCATCCGCCATTCCTGGATCGGTCATAATTGTTGCGGGGTTGGAATTTACCAGAACAATTTCATAGCCAAGTTTACGCAGTGCTTTACATGCCTGTGTTCCTGAATAATCGAACTCGCACGCCTGACCAATAATGATTGGACCTGAACCGATTATCATAACTTTATGTATATCATTACGTTTTGGCATATTATATTCTCCAGGTAAATTTTGTTCATAATCTTAAATTGTGCCACAAAAAAACAGGTTCAAGAAATTAAACTACAAAAACGTAATAAAGTCAAATGTATCTTACATTAATATCGCAATTTGATAAAACGTTATTGTTCGTACTAATAATGCGGATTAGATGCTACATATATGTATATTTGTATTTTTCGACGGTACTGATACGTCTTGAAAAAATAGAACTATCAAAAGTATTACTATGTGCGGTGTGTTTCTAATGGAATTAATTTTATAGTGCTGTAATGATGCGTTTACGGGCTTTTTAAATCTTACAATATATGCTTGATTGCAAAAGCGAAAAGTAATATAATCCGGTTTTATTGGCTGTTTTTTATTACAAGGATCATATTGATGCATAAATTCAAGTCATTAACATTAAGTCTTGCCGTTATTATCATTTTTTCTTCATGTGTTTTCTCCAATAATAGCTCACCCGATTCTACTCAAGCAAAACCTCTTGCGACAATTACCGTAGAAGCAGGGGACTATACTCGTATTGATACGCCAGTATGTGTACGTACTAATGGTATTGGCTTTGATTTTGAAAATAATGCTTTTGTTGTAATGGAAGTTAAAGGAGATAAGGAGGAAATAATTCCTGCTCAATATGAATCAGGTAAATCTCCTAAAGTATGGTTTCGCTTATCAGGCAAGACTGAAGCTGGAACAAATAGAGTATTTAAGATTTATCCATATCATGTCGCTCATATTGACTGGTCATTTATTTCTGTGGAAAAAGATGATAAGGCAGTAACCTTAAAACGCGGTGATAAAAATATATTAAGTTATCAATATGCAGTAATGCCTGCCCCGGAAGTAGAGACGAACGGCCGTGCGTCTTTATTTGATAGAAGCGGATTTATTCATCCGTTATGGTCACCCGAAGGTAATGTATTGACTGATATTCATCCGACGGACCATATTCATCATATGGGAATCTGGATGCCATGGACTCATACTCACTATGAAGGGAAAATGATTGATTTCTGGAATGTTGGTGATGGTTCCGGAACTGTTTGCTTTTCAAAATTAATATCATCCGCAAATGGTAATATTTTTGGCGGATTTAAAGCTGAACAGGAACATGTAGGTCTTAAAACTTCAGAAGGTGAAAAAGTAATTCTCGACGAAATTTGGGATGTACGAGTATATAATAACAGAGAAGGTCTCGATCAAGATTACTGGATTGTCGATTTCAAATCCACCCAGAAAAATATTACGGATATCCCGCTTATTCAGGATGAATATCGATATGGCGGCTTTGGTTACAGGGCCGCGAGAGAGTGGAAAGGCGCAAACTCAGCTTATTTGACAAGCGAAGGCAAGACTCGTGAAAATGGTCATACCACAACTGCCAAATGGTGCGATATGTCCGGCGTAATAGATGGTAAATGGGAAGGCGTGACAATAATGAGCAATCCTGAAAATTTCCGTCATCCTGAACCAATGCGAATCTGGCCGGAGCCTGATAATTATGTATTCTTCAATTTTGCTCCATCGCAAGCCGGCGAATGGGTAATGGAACCCGGCAAGGAGTATGTTTTTCAATACAGAATTTTCGTGCATGAAGACAAACCAAATGTCGAAGAAATTGAACGCGTTTGGAATGATTACGCAAATCCGCCAAAAGTTACAGTTGAATCTGGAAAGTCTGCCAATAGAATAGTGCTTTTCGATGGTACTGATTTTTCCCAATGGGTTGCTGAAAGAAACGGGCCAATTCGCTGGGAAATTGAAGACGGAACGATAAAAATAGTGCCTCGTACCGGCGGCATAATGACGAAAGATAACTATAGCGATTTCAAAATGCACGTCGAATTCAAATATCCTGATATGGATCCGAGCGTTCGTGGTCAGTCTCGTTCCAACAGCGGCGTTTACATTCAGCGCAGATATGAATTGCAGATACTTGACTCATACGGTTTAGAGCCGAGAAATAATGATTGCGGCGCGATTTATCAATTTAAAGCGCCCGATAAAAACGCCTGTGCCAAACCTGAAGAATGGCAAACCTATGATATTACGTTCCATGCGGCGAAATACGAAGGTAATACAAAAGTCAAAAACGCAAGAATTACGGTTGTGCAAAACGGCATTATAATCCATGATAATGTTGAAATACCGAATAAAACCGGTGCCGGGCAGCAGGAAAATCCTAATCCGGCACCGATTCTGTTACAGGAACATAGTAATATATTATGGTTTCGCAATATTTGGATAGAGCCGTTATAATGTGAAACGTAAAATGAAAATTTATTTAATATAAGATTTTTATTAATTGATAAGGAGAAAAAAATGGCAAGACCTGTTACGCTATTTACCGGACAATGGGCGGATTTACCGCTTGAAGAGTTGGCAAAGAAGACTTCAGCATGGGGTTATGATGGATTAGAGTTGGCCTGCTGGGGCGACCATTTCGATGTTGATGCCGCTTTGGCAAGTGATTCATACTGTAAACAAAAGAAGGAAATGCTTAAATCTTACGGTCTGAATGTATGGGCTATTTCCACCCATCTTGTCGGCCAGGCGGTTTGTGACAATATCGATGAGCGTCATAAAGGAATTTTACCTCCGGATGTCTGGGGTGACGGCGATCCAGAGGGTGTCCGTAAAAGGGCAGCTAAAATGTTGATTAAAACAGCTAAAGCAGCGAAAAAACTGGGTGTAAAAGTAGTTTGTGGCTTTACCGGCAGTTCGATATGGCATCTTTTGTATTCATTCCCGTCGGTGCCACAGTCAATGATTCAGGCAGGTTACGATGATTTTGCCAAACGATTCTTACCTATTCTCGATGCTTTCAAAGAGGAAGGTGTAAAATTTGCGCTTGAAGTTCATCCTACAGAAATAGCTTTCGATATCGCTTCTGCAGAGCGTGCTTTAAAAGCCGTGAAGAATCACAAATGCTTTGGATTCAACTATGACCCGAGCCATCTTGGTTACCAGGGTGTCGATTATGTGAAATTCATCAGAACTTTCGGCAGCAGGATTTTCCATGCACATATGAAAGATGCTTGGTGGGGTCACGGCGACGGCACAGTTGGCGTTTTCGGCGGTCATACCGAATTTGCCGACCCAAGACGCTATTGGGATTTCCGCTCAATCGGTCATGGCGATATAAATTTCGAGGAAATTATTGTTGCTCTTAATGATATTGGTTACAAGGGGCCGCTCTCAATTGAGTGGGAAGACAGCCGAATGGACCGCGAACATGGCGCAGAAGAAGCCTGTGCATTTATTCAAGCCGCGGACTTTAAACCTTCACAGGTCGCGTTTGATGCTCAATTTGATAAATAAGGAAACGATTGTTAAAGATACAGCCTTTATAATTAGAGGCTGTATCTTATATTTAATAGATTTTGATTTTAAGGAATGATGAAATGCGAAAAACATTATTATTTGGTGTGATGGTGATTCTAATTATGTCGCAGGCTTTGAATTCATTTGCTGCCGACGCTGCCAATACTGGAGAAACCAGAGGCGGCGGACGTGGTACTCGTGGTGCAGGTATGGGAATGGGTAGAGGTATGGGAATGGGACAACCGCAACAGCAAAGTGGTCCATCGGAAGAAGAAATTAAGAAAATGGAAGACGCAATGCCGACCAAAGCTGTTGTTGAACCCAGCAAGCCAAGAAAATTGCTTGTAATTGATATTCTCGGTCAGGGTGCGTTCAAGCATACTTCCATCCCCTATTGGAATAAAGCTTTACAGATTATGGGTGAAAAAACAGGTGCGTTCACTGCTGTGGTTAGTAGTGATATTAATATGTTCAGTGCCGAGAATCTCGCTCAATTTGATGCTGTTTGCCTAAACAATTCAGTAAGTTTGCCGTTAAGCCCAGACAAAACGCCTGAGTTATGCAAAGCTCTGATGGACTTCGTCAAAGGCGGCAAAGGTATTATGGCAATACATGCCGGTACAGATACTTTCTACACCGGAGCTTATATATGGCCGGAAGGCAGTGAAATGTTAGGCGGCAAATTCTCTGGTCACCCATGGACATCAAATGGGACATGGGCAATTAAAATTGACGAGCCGAATCACCCGTTGATGGTTCCATTTAAAGGGGAAGGCTTTAAGTTAAGTGACGAAATATATCGTACCGAGCCTCCGTTATATTCCCGTGAAAAACAGCTTGTTTTAATGAGTCTTGATTTTAGCGATGAAGCGACAAAAGGTGCCCGCGGCCAGAAACCTACGGATGTAGATACAGGTATATCCTGGATTAAGAAGTGGGGCGAAGGTCGTGTATTTTATTGTTCGCTCGGTCATAATCACCCTGTAACATGGACTACACCGATATTGGAGCATTATCTAAGAGGTATTCAGTTTACTCTTGGTGATTTGAAAGTCGATGCTACGCCAAAACCGGCGAAACCTGCCGCAACTGAGAATTAATTGAAACTGAGAAAATTGAGTAATTATCCAGGTATGCAATTTAAGGATAAGCCTTAGAGGGAACACGGTTGCTGTCTGGATTAATATTGGAAGTGGCCGCAGGATGTTCAGCGTCCTGCGGAAACTCCATATATAAAAGATTATTTGGTATTTGTTGGAAATTTCAATTTATCTGATATTATTTTCGTTCAAAGTTACGTCTTAATAGTAGTAACGTGTAGATTTTATGCTTAAAAACGTGATAAATGGCAAAAAAGCAAGCTTGACAATTAAAAATTTGCCTGCTATATTGCGAGTTCTTAAAAATTTATAGGAGTTATTGCAAAAAATGAAAGATACAACATCTCAAGCTGGTATTAACAGACGCAGTTTCCTGCAAAGCTCAGCCGCCGTAGGTGCAAGTTTGGCTTTTTCCCCTTATATATTTACTCAGGCCGCAAGCGGTGCTTCTTCTGATGATTTGAATGTCGCATTGCTTGGCGCAGGCGCTCAGGGGCAGGCTCTTTTGAATGCTTGCAAGGATATACCGGGTATTCGTTTCAAAGCGGTTTGTGATATCTGGGAGGCATATAATTTAAAAAGAACTTCACGTATTCTCCAATCGCAGGGTCATGAACTTAAGAGTTATGTAGATTACCAGGAGATGCTGGCAGATCAGAAAGACCTTGATGCGGTTATTGTTGCGACACCGGATTTCTGGCATTCACCTCATACATGTGCCTGTCTTGAAGCGGGATTGCACGTTTATTGCGAAAAGGAAATGTCTAATACCATAGAAGGCGCCAAGAAAATGGTAGATGCCCAAAAGAAAACGGGCAAGCTGCTTCAAATTGGTCATCAAAGACGCAGTAATCCTCGCTATCAGCATTGTTATAATAAACTCATAAAAGAAGCGAATTTACTCCAGCAGGTTACGACGGCTTATGGCCAATGGAACCGCGGCAAATTGGCTTGCGAAGACCTTGGCGTTCCGCGTGATACGGAAATTGATACCGCGACACTTCAAAAGTACGGTTTCGAATCAATGCAGAAATTCAGAAACTGGCGATGGTACAAAGGTCTTGGCGGCGGTCCAATCGTTGATCTCGGCTCGCATCAGATTGATATATTCAGCTGGTTCCTTGAAACAAACCCAAAATCAGTTATGGCAAGCGGTGGTATTGACTATTGGAAGAATCATGACTGGTACGATAATGTCATGGCGATTTATGAATATGAAACAAAACTTGGTACTGTGCGTGCGTTTTATCAAACTATAACGACGAACAGTGCGCAGGGTTATTTCGAGCAGTTCATGGGTCTTGAAGGCACTTTAGTAATTTCAGAATCATCAGGTCGCGGCACGGTATACCGTGAAGCCTGGGTTGAAGCCGCAAAGTGGGAACCATGGACAGAAAAGAAATATATCACCGCTATTGCAGAAGAAAAACCCGAAGAAACAAAAGATACAGGTGTAATTCTGGATGTTCGTGAATCGCCAAAACCACCGGCTTATGATATACCAGTATCTATGGAAGGTAAGTTTGTTCATCAGCCGCACCTTGAGAATTTCTTCGATTCTATTCGCGGCAAGGCGAAATTAAATTGCCCGGCTGAAATCGGATATGAAACCGCGGTGACTGTTTTGAAAGTCAATGAAGCGGTCGAAGCCGGAAAGAGACTTGATTTCAAACAAGAAGAATTCAAAGCCTAAATAAATTCAGCGATAATTCAGTACTTTGACGAACTAAATAAGGGATTATTGTATATTGAAAAAAGTAACGCTACTAATTGGATTTATCTGTTTGCTGACATTCGGTCTTTTTGCTATCGCATCTGAAAGCGAAAAGCCTGCATCGCTGCTTGGTGATGAGAGTGACGGCAGCATGAAAGCTCCGGTTCATATCATTCCACTTTTCCCTGAAAAAAATGAAGATGGCGAAAAGGGTTCACAGATTAAAGCTGATACAAAAGAACCTTTACCTTTTTCAACTCGTTTGACCTGCGGGGAATGTCATAGTTACGATTTGATAAAAATGGGATTGCATTTCAACGCGGCTGATAGTAACGTTCCTGCGGGAAGGCCGGGACAACCCTGGGTGTATTTTGATTCCAAACTTTGTACACAGATTCCTGTTTCATATCGCGCTTGGCCGGGAACGTTTAAACCTGAACAGATAGGATTGTCGGAATTTAAATTTACAGGCATATTTGGCCGGCACATGCCGGGCGGCGGTCCAGGCGAAGTCGAGATAAAAGGAAATGATGGTATTCGTCAGTTTGTATCAGGTAAACTTGAGATAAACTGCCTTGTATGTCACGATGGTCATTACGGCTTGAATATGGGAAGCGTGACAGGTTATTCGGTTCAGGTTTCCTCAAATCAGAATTTCCGCTGGGCTGCAGCCGCTTCGAGCGAATTCGCGGAAGTGACCGGTTCGGCGGCTAAAATGGATGATTTTTATGATCCATTTATTGATTCTGATATAAAGGTGAGTTATAAAAAAGAAGCTTTTAATTCCAAAGGTGAGGTTCTTTTCGATATTGTAAGAGAAGTTCCAAATGACAGATGTTATTATTGTCACTCTAATCTGTATGAAAAGTCCAACGAAAAAACTGAAAAATGGACTCAGGATGAAGATATACATCTTGCCGCGGGTTTGAAGTGTGTTGATTGTCATAAAAATGGTTTGGATCATGATATAATCAGAGGTTATCCGGGAGAAGAATCTGATAATCCTCTGGTTTCTTCAAGCACATGCGAGGGGTGTCATCTTCCTGAAGGAGATGAAATACCGGAAGCAGGCAGACATGGCGCACCGACTCCAAAGCATCCTGGTATTCCGAGCGTACATTTCGATAAACTTGCGTGTACCGCATGTCACTCTGGTCCCTGGCCGAAAGAAGAAGCGGTATATACAAAAACTTCACGCGCTCATCGCTTAGGTACACCGAATGTTAATAAAGAAATCGATGCGTTGCCTCATATTTTGTCACCTGTATTAGCTAAGCAAACAAATGTTTTAGAAGGCGAAAAATTGGCGCCTCATAAAATGATATGGCCGAGTTTCTGGGCGGTCATTGATAATAACGACATCAAGCCTATAGAAATAAGCGTTATAACAGAAGTTATCAAGCCGCTTTTCGATAAGCTTGAATTGACATATCGTGACGGCTGGCCGCAACTCACGAACGATATGATTAAAGACGCAATCATAGCTCTTAATAAAAACAAATCGATAAACGGGAAAGCCGCTTATGTTAGTGCCGGTAAACTCTTTAGTCTTGATTATGAACTCGATGACGGCGGTAAATTAGTTTCGCGGGAACATGAAATTGCTAAGCCGTATCTTTGGCCGATTGCTCATAATGTAAGACCTGCCGCGCAGGCTTTGGGTGTTCGTTATTGTACAGATTGCCATGATAAAAAATCAGGTTTCTTATTTGGTAAAGTCAAAGTCGATTCACCTGTAGCGGATGAATGGCTCTCTACTCGCAAAATGGTTGAGTTCGAGGGGCTGAATTCTTTTTATAATAAAGCGTTTGCCTGGTCGTTTGTGTTCCGACCAATGATGAAGATTATTTGTATTTGCTGCAGTTTGGTGATTGCGGGCGTGTTGCTGCTTTACGCACTAAGGCTATTGTTAAGTATTGCTAAGGTTTTTGGCAAAGGAAATTAAACTTGACTGATATGTATCAGAAAATTTCGATATATGCGTTCTTAATTACTGTTGTTGGTATAGGTATTAGTTATATTGCAAAGCCTGAAAGAGAATGCTTAGCACATCCAATAAGAACATTGGTTCATGTATTCACACTTATTTTTCTTGACCAGAAACTTAGTTTCGCCGGTGTTATAAGAAAGCTCGTATATTTATTGGCTTTGTTTAGTTTTATAGTTTTGGGAATTACCGGCTTTTATCCGACTTTGATTAAGGGTGAGCATATTTCCGGCTATTTAATTATGATTCATGCCACTTTTGCCCCGATACTTGCAATTTGTCTGGCGGCTTTAGCGGTAATGTGGGCGGGGAAATGCGTGTTCAATACAAAAGACTGGCCATGGCTGCAAAGACTTATCGAACGAGTGACACTTGTTAAAATAGATAATAATTCGTCGGATAAAGAATCTTCTGTATGGCAGAAAATTAGTTTTTGGCTGATAGTCTTCCTGTCTTTACCTTTGATTATGTCTATCATATTAAGCATGTTGCCATATTTCGGGACACACTGGCAGGATGTGTTCATTTTCATACATCGCTATACAGCTCTGGTATTCGCCATAGTTGTACTTATACATACTCATTTGTTGGTAATTGCTCAGTTAAGAAAATAAGTGTTTTTTCAAATCTTCAAAAAAGAGTATTCATTTCTTAAATTAACCAAATTTCTTTCTTGAATATTCATAATTCTAATAGTAAAGTTATACAATAAAAAAGTAGTAAATCATTAATATCAGTATTGATAATAAAGGTGATAGCTGCCCGGCATAGTGTCGGGGAGAGTTGAATAGAAAAATATTTATTTGGAGATAAGGATCATGTCTAATGGAGTTTTACCTGATTATCTGAGTATGGCCAAACCTAATCCCTTCTCGAACAGAGCACCATGGTATAAGAATACTGCACCAAGTTATGCTGGTATCTTTCTCTGGTTCGTATTCTGGTCAACGATGTCCAGCGGCGGCAACGCACCTTATGCTGGTGGAGTATTGTCACAGGGTATTGGAGTAGCGCTTCTCGGCTTGGTTGTATCTGCGTTGCTTTGTCATTTCCTGTTCTATATGGCAATGGGTCTTATGGGTATGAAAACAGGATTGCCTCTGTATGTCGTAGGCAGTTCTACATATGGCACACAGGGCGGATTATTGATGCCTGGCTTTTTGATGGGTCTGCTTCAATTCGGATGGCTTGCTGTAAATGCTTTTTATTCCTCTATGGCTCTTGCTCCATTGTTTGGTTTAGAAATTACTCCTGCAACAGATACTACTCCTATGATAATACCTGTTGGTGTTAAGATAATTATGGTAATTTGGACATTGGGTGCCGCCTTTATTGCGTTAAAAGGAATTCAATATGTAGCGAAAGTATCTACATACCTGCCTTTAATACCTGTTGTAATTTTATTGATTATGCTTGTTAAGACTATTGGCAGCATTGGCGAATTTGATGCTGCTGCTCTTATAGAAAAAGCACCGAAAGGTACAGGCCCAAGTCTTGGATTTATGGGTGTATTGGCATTATGTATCAGTTATGTAGTTGGTTTCTATGCTACCGCAGGCGCTGCTGGAGTCGATTTCGGCTCAAACAGCAAAGATGAAAAAGATGTCCAGATGGGCGGCCTGATGGGTGTTGCCCTGGCTATCATTGTTACTGGTGGTTTATCAATTCTAATTGCAGCCGGAGCATTCGCAAAAACCGGAAATTACGATTTGGATACAGCCGGTGGCTCTTTAATGACTGCGGTTGTTTCTGGCGGAGCGGCTAAATGGATGGGTGTATTATTAGCTATATCTGCTTTCCCGTCAGCATGCTTCTCAACATTCATTGCAGCGAATAGCTTTAAGACTACACTGCCAAAAGTAAATCCTTTCATTTCAGTTGGTATTGGCGCTGCCGTTGCGGCGGTAATTGCTGTAGGGGAATGGGCTGGTGACCTTTCAAGAGTTTTCTCCGTTATTGGTGCTTCTTTTGGACCAGTTTGCGGGGCTATGACTGTAGAATATTTCATTTCAGGTAAGAAATGGTCAGGACCGCGTAAAGGCTGGAACTTGGCTGGCTGGATTTCATGGTTAGTTGGTTTTGTTGTAGGTATGGCTCCGCTTGTTAAGATTGCAAACATACCAGCGGCTCCACTCATGGCTTTCATCGTTGGTGCAGTATTGTTCTTTGCCCTCGCAAAAGCTGGATTACAGCCGCCGGTTATTGAAATGGCGACAGCTTCTACTGAGAAAAAATAGAATTAAATCCAGAATGAGTTCGATTATAGCAGCGGGGAGTTGATTGGTCTTCTCCCTGCTGTTTTTTTATGCCTGTAAAAAAGCTATAAAGAATGAAATATCAAAGGTTTAAGGAAATAAATTGTTTGAATATTTTAAAATGACTCAAAGATTTTATACTATTTGTCGCCTTGACAACGTCATATAAATAGAATATCATAAATAACTATATGTATGGAATATTCAGTGGTTTTATTCGGACATATTCAAAGAGAATTATTTTAGGGTAGAAAAATGATTAAGATGAATTTAAGCTATAATTTGAAAATTGCTCTTGTTGCGTTGTTTGTTGCTCTAATTTCAATGTGTACTATCAAGGCTATCGCTAATGAGCCTTCTACACCGACAAGCCCGGCAAAGGAAGAAACCGTTGATAAAACAGGCTGGAAACCGATTGACATCAATTTACCGGCAGCAATGTTTGTAGGTACGCCGCAGGATATCACTGTTCAAAATCTTGAAAAACCACTCGGTAAGCCGCGTCCTCCGTTTTTAGCTCCTCCTGATACAATGCTTCTTTCATTGAAAAAACCTGTAACAAGCAGTGATAATGATCCGATTATAGGAAGATTAAAATATATCACAGACGGCGACAAAGAAGCCGCTGATGGAAGTTTTGTTGAACTGATGCCTCTCAAGCAGCATGTTACGATAGACCTCGGAAAAGAGTATGAAATTTGGGCTATCGTAGTTTGGCATTATCATTTGCAGCCGAGAGTTTATTTCGATGTCATAGTCCAGACCGCAAATGATGCGGATTTCCTGACGGATGTAAAGACGATTTTCAATAATGATAATGACAATTCCTATGGTTTGGGTGTTGGCAAGGATTTGAATTATATCGAAACAAATGAAGGCAAACTTATTGACGCGAAAAAAGTGAAAGGGCGATATGTTCGTCTTCACAGTAATAAGAACTCAAACGACGACCTGAACCACTATGTCGAAGTCAGCGTTTACGGCAGGGAAATAAAGTAATAATATGACAAGGAAATGTTGCGTCCTTATCCTGGTCGCGACAATCGCCGCGCTTGTGCTGCGCCTGCCGCGGCTCGACCAGCGCCCTATGCACGGCGATGAAGCGGTTCATGCTATCAAATTCGGCAAACTGCTCGAAAAAAATATATACAAGTATGACCCCGTCGAATATCACGGGCCTACTCTAAACTATTTGACTTTAATACCCGCGTGGATTTCTTCCGAAGATACTTTAATCAAAGTAAATGAGTTTACTTTGCGCATAGTACCAGTTATCTGCGGCGTTCTTCTTATTCTCTTTATTCTGTTTATAGCAGATGGACTTGGCGAGAAAGCTTCGATATTCGCCGCGATTCTGACCGCGATTTCTCCAGCGATGGTTTTTTACAGCAGGTATTATATTCAGGAGATGCTTCTTGTCTGTTTTACTTTCGGAACTATTGTCACTGGCTACAGATACTATCGTGACAGAAAAATCATCTGGGCAATTTTGACGGGCGCATTTATCGGATTAATGCACGCGACAAAAGAAACGTTTATAATTTCATTGGGTTCGATGTTTCTTGCGCTTGCGGTTGTAGTGATTTTTCAGCGGGAAAAAGAGCAAACGACTGAAAATATCAAAAGGATAAAAGCAATACATCTTCTTGCCGGTCTAATTACGGCTTGTATTGTTTCGATTTTTTTCTTTTCTTCATTCTTTACAAACATGCAGGGGATAAAAGATTCAATTCTTACTTATGGAATATATTTCAATCGTGCCGGTACAAGTGACATCCATAATCATCCTTGGTACTATTACCTCAGGAAGTTGATTTTTGGCAAGGGGGGCAGCGAAGCTCTAATTATTATTTTAGCCATGTATGGTTTTGTTGAATCGTTTAAAAAGCAAAAGACTTTATCTGTTGATATGAATTTCTTAAGGTTTATCAGTTTATATACATTATTCTTAACAATAGTATATTCTCTTATCCCTTACAAAACTCCATGGTGTGCGTTAAGTTTCTTTCATGGAATGATTCTGCTCGCAGGATTTGGAGCGGCCGCGATGATTCAGAATGCTCGAAAGTTTGCCGTTCCGGTTAAAGTGTCGCTTGTCCTGCTTACTATTGCTTTGTGTGTTTATTGTTATTCGATTAATTATAAGGATTATGCCGACAGCCGAAATCCTTATGTTTATGCTCATCCGACGACAGAGATTAATGATTTAGTAGATAAAGTAGAATTTTATACAGATGCATCCCCAAAAGGAAAAGATACGTATATTGAAGTGATTTGTCCGGGACATGATTACTGGCCTTTGCCATGGTATTTTCGGTCGTTTTCTTCTGTAGCATGGCGTGACAAAGTTGCTTTTAATGAGAAATCCGCTCCTTTGATAATCGCGTCACCATCGGTTGAGACTGATTTAATGGAAAAACTTTCTTCAGATTCAAGTCCTGATGAATCAAGTAATTTGTATATGTATATATTTGAAGAGGATCCTTACTATATCTGGCTCCGGCCAAAGATACAATTAAAAGGATATGTGCGTTTCGATCTTTGGGAAGCCGCGAACGCCGGTGACCCGGATGAATTCTTAAAACAGCAGGCTGAAAAATGAACGACAATCAGGAAAAAGCAAAATCTTTTGAAAATAATCCTGCGATGATTCCCGGCATGAAACGTTTTTCGCATGAAGCGATGGCGACTACTTATGAGATTTTCATTGTTCATGAGGACGAGAAATACGCAAGCCAGGCGGCTAATGCGGCTTTCTTTGAGTTGGAGAGACTTGAATCAGAACTTAGCAGATTTTCTGAGAGCAGCGATATTACAAGAATTAATCACCTTCCAGCAAAACAGATATTACGTTTGAGCCTCGATGCGTTCGAGTGTTTGAAAATCAGTTACCAAATGTATCAACAGACGAATAAAGCTTTTGATGTCACTATAGGCCCATTGTTCAATTGCTGGCATAATAAGGACGGCTCAGCAAGAACTCCATCTCAGGAAGAAATTGAAAAAGCCTCAAAAAATGTCGGAATGAATTTACTCGAACTTGACGAAGGCCTTCACGCGATTTGGCTATCTGTCAGCCCGATGCAGATAGACCTTGGCGGCGTAGGTAAAGGTTACGCCGTTGATAAAATGGCCGAAATGCTGAGAGAGTGGAGCATTAACACAGCATTAATTTCCGGCGGGTACAGTTCTGTTTTAGCTCTTGATGCTCCCCCCGGCACAAAAGGCTGGCCCTTGTCACTAAGTAATCCAAATAACCGCAAACAAATAATAGCAAAAGCATTTTTGCAGAACCGGGCAATAGGAAGTTCCGGTGTAAAAAAAGGCGGCCATATAATAGACCCTCGTACAGGCCACCCAGTCAAAGGAAAATTAGCCTCATGGTCATCCGCCCCAACCGCCGCAGTCGCCGACGCACTTTCAACTGCTTTTATGATAATGGATTTGAACGAAATCGAAAAATACTGCTCAGGCTATCGAGAAAATGCAGCGATGATTATTATTGATGAGAAAGATCAAACAGAACAGCAAGCAATAAAGCGTTTCGGTTCATGGAAGGAAATTGCTCTGATTAAATAAAAAAGGTTCAACTCCAAAAATATATTATATTAATATGCTCTGAAATAAAATAGTAAAGGACAGCATGGGCTGAAGCCCATCCTACAATTATGTTTTTGTGTTCATTCGTGTTTATTCGTTGTTTCAATAAATTGGGTTGAAGATTGCCGCACTGCGTTCGCAATGACATTTTTAAAGATTGCCTGAAAGCTTATTTTCTACTCATGTTTTTTCTAATTTGGAGGAGATCTTTTAGGATTCGCCAAGAGCTTCGAGAAGGGGATAGGCGTGTGTCGGGGTCGCAGGTCCAATCTATTGGAAATTCTTTGATTCGATATCCGGCTTTTTGGGCGAGCGTTATAATTTCTATATCGAAAACAAAGCCGTCTGTCTGGCATTGGCTGTATAATTTTCTTGCGATATCGCCTTTGTAGATTTTGAAGCCGCATTGTGTGTCTGTAAATTCCGCCGGAATTTTCATGTCGTGTATTACAAATAGGTGAAAAATTTTCGAGCATATTCTTCTGTACATGCTCTGCGGTTTTTCGATATGGCAGCCGGACATTTTTCTTGAGCCGTGCGCAATTTCACATTCTCCTTTTTTAATCAGTTCAAGTCCGATAAGGGTGTCTTTATATGGAACGCAACAGCCGCTGTCTGCGAACATAACATATTGGCCGGTTGTTTGCTCAATACCTTTGCGAACGGCGTAACCTTTGCCGCGGTGATTGTCATAGCATAAAACCTTAATTTTTACTTCGGGTGGGATTTTAATATTTTGTGCTGTTTGTGATGTATTATCTTTGCTGCCGTCATCGACGATGATAATCTCACCTTTTAAATTATTAGACGTGAGAAAGCTCGACGCTTCCTTGATATCGCGTTCTATTTTCTTACTCTCATTGTAAGCCGGTATTACTATTGATAAATCCATGGGCGAATTATACTCGGAAAAACTGATTGTATCCAGAATCAATATTTTTGTGCTAACAAAATATCCTTATCACTTGTTGCTAAAATCATATTTTTCGCATATAATCAAGCGCAATATCAGAAAAGCGCCCGTAGCTCAGTAGGATAGAGCACCGGTTTCCTAAACCGGGGGTCGTGAGTTCGAATCTCGCCGGGCGTATTGTTAATATTTAAGGATACTGCTTGATATAAGAATTTCCAACAAAATACAAGCTTTATAATGATTATAGTGTTGCAGAAGGAATTATTTACTGTATCGCTGCTTAAGAAATAATGCTTGAAGGCTATAAAATTATGGACTTGGTAATAAATTTTACACCAACCGGAATGATTCCGACAAAGGAAATAACTCCACACGTTCCGATTACTCCAAAGGAGATTATCGAGGATGTTCACCGTGCAGTGGAAATTGGAATAACCATGGTTCACCTGCATGCTCGAGACCCTAAAACCGGTAATACTTCTTACAAGTCTGAAATCTACGGTGAAATAATCGCTGGTATAAGAGAATTCTCCAGGGATCTTGTTATATGTGTTTCACTGAGCGGGCGACATATAAATGAGTTTGAAAAACGTGCCGAACCTCTGACTTTGCAGGGAGACTTAAAACCTGACATGGGAAGTTTGACTTTAAGCTCTCTTAACTTTAATCATGTAGCAAGCGTTAATTCTCCTGAGATGATTACTAATCTTGCCAGTGAAATGAAAAGCAGGGGAATCCTTGCCGAGCTTGAAGCTTTCGATGCAGGAATGATTAACTATGCCAGGTATCTGGAAACAAAGGGTTTATTAGAGCCGCCGCATTACTTTAATCTGCTTTTGGGAAATATCGCTTGTGCACAGGCGGACCTGCTGCATGCTGGAATCATGATTCGTGACTTGCCGGCTGATTCTATCTGGTCATTGGCCGGAATCGGAAAGTACCAGTTAATGATGAATTCACTTGCCATAGTTGCAGGCGGCGGGGTAAGAGTTGGTTTGGAAGATAATATCTGGTTCGATAAAGCACGAACTAAACAGGCGAAAAATTCTGACCTGATACATAGAATTCACAGGCTTGCAGAGGCTAATGAACGGAACATTATGACTTCTCAGAAACTCAGAGAGCTATTACATTTGCAACCGGGGAATGGCTGCTATGGGCGTCATTTTTGCGATGTCTGAGTATGAGAACCTGGCGATACAACTCCACAAGGGATTCAACACTTGAAAAATAAAATCAGGATTAGAAATATATGTGTAGCAGATGAAAATTCTTCTCACGATTTTGCGCTAAATGCAACTGCTGTTGATGCTTTACAAGAACTTGGATACCATGTCTGCGCATCAGAAAGAAAAGAAGATTTTCTTAAATCTGATGCAGTATTGATAATATCAGGTCTAAGATACCCAAATCAACATCTGGAGTCTCTTGCGCAATTGAAGGGTGACAGACCTGCGGTTATTGTTTGGCAGATTGACCCGGTTCCTCCCCCTGAATTTACGGTAGAAGCCGAAAGAATTGGCGTTTTAATGCAGAAATTTAATATCAAATTTCGCCTGGGAGAAAAACAGGGAAAACTATTTAAACTTTTTTTCCCTTTGAGCCGTGAGTTGTCCAGGGCAGCTCGATGGCTGCTGTCTATAAAACTCGAAAAACAGATACAAAAGATTGACGAGTATGGTATCTTGCCATCTGAAGGCAGCGAATGGAACAGGCTTATAGAGAGATACCTGACTTTTAAAAAATATTTTGACATGGGTTTGATAGATTATAGTTTTACTTCTGGTGAGGCACGTGAAAAGTTTTTCAGGTCAAGAGGGATAGATATGACGTTCGTTCCATTTGGCTATCACCCTCAATTCGGGCGGAAGTTGGATATGCCTCGAGATATAGATGTCTTGTTTCTTGGCAGAATAAATAATAAAAGGCGTAACATTTTAATTAAAAAAATCTCTCATGATCTCCAGAAAAAGTCGGTATCTTTTACAATTATGGAAGATATTTACGGTGATGCTCGAACTGAATTGCTAAACAGGGCAAAGATTGTTTTAGATATCCCCAGAGTCCCATGGGAAACAGGAGGTGTCCGCTTTTTAATGGCTATGAGTTGCGGAGCACTTGTTGTTTCATCGACTTTGAAATATCCCGCACCTTATGAGCCTGGCGTTCATTTTGTAAGCTGCAGCGAACAGAACGTCACAGATTCTATTCTTTATTATCTATCGAATAATGCACAAAGACAAAAAATTATTGATAATGCTTATGGATTTGTTACAAAGGATATTACTGTTACGAAAATGATGTCGAAGATTATGGAGACTTGTGATGCATATCCCGCTTTTTAAAACGGTTGTCAGTGAAGACGCGATAAAATCAGTAAATGAGGTTCTTCGTTCAGGATGGCTTGGCGCCGGCCCCAAGGTCGGGCTGTTTGAAAAAGAATTCGCCGAATATACAAAGAACAGCTTTTGCGTTGGATTGAATTCCTGCACAGCGGCATTACATCTTGGTTTGTATATATTAAATCTTGCACCCGGCACGGAGGTAATCAGCACACCGATAACTTTTGTCTCGACCAATCACGCGGTTTTATATAACTCATGCAAAGTGATTTTTGCTGATATTGAACCTGATACCGGCAACCTTGATATTAAGTCCGTTGAAAAGAAAATAACATCTTCCACTGGCGCAATAATTATTATGCACTATGGCGGCTATCCCTGCGATATCGATGCGTTCTATGCTTTATCAGCTAAAACAAATATCCCTGTTATTGAAGATTGCGCACATGCCTGCGGTGCAAGGTATAAGGGACACCCTGTTGGAAGTCACGGTAATATACATGCATTTTCTTTCCATGCTGTAAAAAATCTTCCAATAGGAGATGGTGGTGCGCTTGTTTTAAAGAGTCCCGAGCATTATTCGAGAGTGAAAAAATTAAAGTGGCTTGGCATTGACAAAGATACTTTTGAACGTACTGATAAACAGGTTTATCAATGGGAATATGATGTCAATGAAATTGGATTCAAATACCAGATGAATGATATACACGCAGCTTTGGCGCTTGCCCAGTTAAAATATCTTGATGATAACAATGACAAAAGGCGAAAAATAGCGGAAAAATACAGGCAGAGCCTGAAAGGGATTGCCGGAATAAGGCTGCTGAATTACTCTTCTGACCGGCAGAGCAGTTGTCATTTATTTTGTATCCTTGCGGAAAACAGAGATAACCTGGTCTCCAAGCTGAAATATGCAGGAGTAGATACCGGCGTACATTATAAAAGAAATGATCTTTATCCGATGTATGAAAAGCAAAACCTTCCAAATGCAGAGAAGTTCTGGAGAAGTGTTATTTCGCTGCCAATGCATATCGAAATGACAGACGAGCATATTGATTATATTACAGACATAATAAAGAAAGGCTGGTAAATGAAGCAATCTCGCAAACCTTTGCTTATTCTCGGCACGAGAACTCTTGCGGTAGAATTTGCTGACGTTATATCAGAAATACAGGAGTTTCAGCTTTCCGGTTTTGTTGAAAATATGGATAAAGCCAGATGCAGTGAAAAACTTGAGAACATGCCTGTTTACTGGATTGACGATATAAAAGATATGGCTGATACTCACCTGGCAGTATGCGGTCTTGCAACAACGAAGAGAAGTTTCTTTATTCAGCAGGCTGAAAATCTTTATATGCGTTTTGCAAAAGTTGTACATCCTTCAGCGAGAATATCTTCTAAAAGCACCATTGGTGATGGAACAATTGTCAATCCAGGTGTAATTGTTGCTTCTCATACTGAAATTGGAAAACATGTGATTTTAAATAGGGGAGTTTTAGTTGGCCATCATACTAAAATTGGTGATTTCGTAACAATACAGCCCGGAGCAAATATTGCAGGTGCCTGTTCGATAGGCGGGTCAACATATATTGGTATGGGAGCGGTTATTATCGATCACCTGAAGATTGGCTCACAGTCAGTTATAGCCGCAGGTGCAGTTGTTATCGACGATGTGCCAGATCGAGTGATGGTTGCCGGAGTGCCTGCTAAAATTATTAAACGAGATATCGATACACTGTAACATAACCACAAATCTTGATCTTGTGCTGATATGCTCAAGTATCTTATGGAACAACGATTTTTACACAATCATTAATATTAAAAAGCGTCTTGTTTTAAATATTTTTTAGGGAATCCGCTTGATATATCTTCATTTATTCTTAAAATAATAATCGTTCCTATTATTATTTTGGAGCCTATGATGAAATATAAACGCAGCAAGCAAAGAGCAAGCGTATTAGAACTGCTTAGGCAGACTGAGTCGCATCCTACAGCCGACTTACTCTACCAAAAACTCAAGAAGAAATTTCCCCATCTAAGTCTTGGCACTGTGTACCGGAATCTGAATATTCTCGTAGAACAGGGGCTTGTCGAGAAATTACCTTTTGGAATCGCTCCTGATAGATATGAAGCCATAAAAAATCCTCATTATCATCTCGTATGCGAGGCGTGCGGGTGTATAGAGGATTTTAATATGCCGTACTATAGTGAGATTAATCAGCAGGCCCAGAAAATGAGCGGCTTTCATGTATCACGTCACCGTATTGATTTTTTTGGTACCTGTGAAAAATGTAAAAGCAAAAATAAAAAATCGAAAGGAGTTTAAAATGGAAGAAGTCAGCAAATGTCCGGTCACGGGCAGAACCAGTAAACCGGTTGCCGGCGGCGGACCATCAAATCGGGACTGGTGGCCGAATCAGGTCAACCTCAAGATTCTTCACCAGCACTCAAACCTGAGCAATCCGATGGGGGAAGCATTTGACTATGCGGAGGAATTCAAGACGCTCGATCTGAAGGCCATAAAAAATGACCTCTATGCACTGATGACCAACTCGCAGGACTGGTGGCCGGCTGATTACGGCCACTACGGACCGCTCTTTATACGAATGGCTTGGCACAGCGCAGGGACTTACCGCATCAACGACGGCCGCGGTGGCGGAGGGTCCGGTGCGCAGCGACTTGCGCCGCTGAACAGTTGGCCGGATAATGTAAACCTTGATAAGGCGCGCCGACTGCTTTGGCCTATCAAGCAGAAATACGGAAGAAAGATTTCATGGGCCGACCTGATGATTCTGGCCGGTAATTGTGCGCTGGAGTCGATGGGATTTAAGACGTTCGGCTTTGGCGGCGGACGAGTGGATATTTGGGAGCCGCAGGAGGACATCTACTGGGGTTCTGAAAGTGAGTGGCTTGGTGACAAACGTTATGCCGGTGAGCGTCAACTTGAGAATCCTCTGGCGGCGGTACAGATGGGTTTGATTTATGTGAACCCTGAAGGCCCGAATGGTAATCCAGACCCTGTTGCTTCCGGCCGTGATGTGCGAGAGACTTTTGCGCGCATGGCAATGAATGATGAAGAGACTGTTGCGCTTGTTGCAGGCGGGCATACCTTTGGTAAGTGTCATGGGGCTGGGCCTGCGACACATGTGGGTCCTGAACCTGAAGCCGCTGGCATTGAAGAGCAGGGGCTTGGCTGGAAAAGCACCTTCGGAAGCGGCAAAGGCGGCGATACAATAGGCAGCGGCATTGAAGGCGCCTGGAAGCCGAATCCAGCCAAATTTGACATGGGCTATCTAAGGGTGCTGTTCCAATACGAATGGGAACTGGTTAAGAGTCCAGCTGGTGCAAATCAGTGGCTTGCGAAAGATGTCAAAGAAACGGATATGATAGTTGACGCGCATGATCCGTCGAAAAAGCATCGGCCCATGATGACCACCGCTGATTTATCGCTGAAGTTTGATCCGATCTACGAGCCAATCGCTCGGCGCTACCTGAAGAATCCCCAGGAATTCAAGGACGCATTTGCACGGGCATGGTTTAAACTGACTCACCGTGATATGGGTCCGCGCTGCCGCTATCTTGGGCCAGAGGTTCCGGCAGAAGAACTGATCTGGCAGGACCCGATACCGGCTGTTAATCATAAGCTGATTGATACGCAGGATATCGCCGATCTCAAGGGTAAAATTCTTGCATCTGGACTGACAGTCTCCCAACTGGTCTCTACCGCCTGGGCGTCTGCATCTACATTCCGCGGTTCAGACAAGCGCGGCGGTGCCAACGGTGCCCGCATTCGTCTGTCGCCGCAGAAGGATTGGCAAGTTAACCAGCCAGCCAAACTTGCCAAGGTGTTAAAAACTCTTGAGGGTATCCAGAGCGAGTTTAACAAAGGCGGCAAGAAAGTTTCTCTGGCTGATTTGATTGTCCTGGGAGGATGTGTAGCAGTTGAGCAGGCTGCAAAGAATGCCGGTTATAATGTAACGGTTCCTTTTACGCCGGGCCGCATGGACGCCTCACAGGAACAAACCGATGTGAAGTCCTTTGCAGTGCTTGAACCTAAAGCAGACGGATTCCGTAACTATTTAAAAGCCAAATATAGCGTATCGGCGGAACATCTTCTGGTTGACCGTGCGCAATTACTGACACTGACTGCGCCTGAGATGACGGTTCTTATTGGCGGTATGCGTGTCTTGGATACCAACTACGAACAGTCCAAACATGGGGTTTTCACCACTCAGCCGGAAACGCTTACCAACGACTTCTTTGTGAATCTTCTTGATATGAGAACTGTGTGGAAGCCGACCTCGAAAGACGCAGACGTATTCGAGGGTCGTGACCGCGCAACGGGCGAACTGAAATGGACCGGCACCCGTGTCGATCTAATATTTGGTTCAAATTCCCAACTCAGGGCATTAGCTGAAGTCTATGCTTGTAAGGATTCCCAGAAAAAATTTGTGCATGATTTTATAGCGGCATGGAACAAGGTAATGAACCTTGATCGCTTCGATCTGGCTTGATTGCAGATTATTGAGGCCAGGCAGATTGTTTGATACATATACATGGTCTATCCGAGTGGATAGGCCATGTTTTTTTTCATACTTTGGGAAATGATATAAAAAAGATGAAATTATCACGAAGATAGTGTATCTTAGTAAACCTGTATGAATAGAAAATGGTATAAAGTATTTCTTAAATATATAAACTAATTATGGCACCTATAATAACAGTTGAAAATCTGAATAAAAGTTTCAGGGATGTAAAAGCCCTGAACAATCTTAGTTTCGCCGTAGAAGCCGGTAACTGCTATGGATTTCTTGGTCCGAACGGGGCTGGTAAATCCACCGCTATGAAAATAATCTACGGTAAATGCACGAGAGATGAAAATCCGCAAACCAAAGTAAATGTTTTCGGGTATGACCCGGCTACAGATGAACTTTCAATAAAATTCCTGTCCGGCGTAGTTCAGCAGGAAGATAATCTTGATGATGAACTGAATGTTTTTCAGAATCTAAGGATTTATTCGAAATTCTACAATATTAAAGCTTCTGACGCGAAGGAGCGGATTGAATATCTTCTTGAGTTTTTTGAACTTAAAGAGAAAATCAATTCAAAAATCAGGGAGCTTTCCGGCGGAATGAAAAGAAGGCTCGTAATCGCAAGGGCGCTTTTGAATCAGCCGAAGCTGCTTATTCTCGATGAACCTACAACCGGCCTCGACCCGCAGGTACGTCATCTTATCTGGGACAAAATTCGCCAGTTGCAGAAACAAAATACGACTGTTTTGCTTACGACTCATTATATGGAAGAAGCTTTTCAGCTTTGCAATCATATATTGATTATGCACAAGGGAAGCAAAATAATGGAAGGCAAGCCGATGAAATTGCTGGATGAGAATATTGAAAAATTCGTTTTGGAAATTCTTAATGTCGAGCTTATCAGCAAAGAGTGCAGAGAAAATGCTCAGGCAAACATAAGAATAGAAGACTCGCCAGGTGTTATGCGTTATTATGCGAATGATATTAGTGTTTTGAAGGATTTTGCTGATAATTGTATGAAATCAGGTAATTTTCTTATCAGGCAAACCAACCTTGAAGACATTTTTCTGCGTGCTACAGGGAGACAATTAAATGACTAAAGATAAATCTCTCCAATATCCTCCATTACATATACGTCTTTACAGTGTCTGGTTCAGGCATGTGAGAGTTTATGCTCAGAACTTGATAAGCAACGGCTTACCTCCGTTTCTTGAGCCGTTGATTTTTCTTGCAGGAATTGGAATGGGGCTTGGCGGCTATATTAACGATAAAATGGGCGGCGTATCATATATTGAATATCTCGGTACAGGTCTGCTTGTAACCGCAGCTATGTTCACTTCCGCTTTTGAGTGCAGCTATGGAACATTTATCAGGCTGGACTTCGAAAAAGTTTATGATGGTATGCTTGCGGCTCCGATGACTGCTAATAATCTCCTTGTTGGTGAAATGCTCTGGGCCGGTACAAAAGGATTTTTCTTCACTTCAGCGGTTTTGTGCGTGCTTTCAATATTTCAAATTATCGCACTTCCATATGCTTTGCTTACGCCGTTTGTTGGTTTCTTTACCGGGTTGATGTTTGCGTCTCTTTCGTTATTTATAACTTCTTTTGTGAAAAGCATTAATCACTTCAATTTTTATTTTACCGGTTTTATTTCCCCTATGTTCTTTTTCTCCGGCGTAGTTTTCCCGCTTGAGAATCTGCCTTCTAATATCCGACCGGTAGCAGAGCTGGTTCCTCTTACACATTCAGTTAGAATAGTAAGGTCGATTTGCACAAACGATTATAAGCCAATTCTGCTTTTTGATATGAGTTATATCATTTTGTTTATTGTCGTTTTCGGCTATTTTGCTATAAAAAGGCTTAAAAAGCGGTTGGTTAATTAGAAGCTTTTTATTGGTTTTAAACAAATAAAAATGACCGAGAGCGGAAATTGGGTCTGTCGAACGCTCTCGGCCTTAGTGAAGGAAAACACAAATCAGTCTGAGTCTATATAGAAGGTAAATCTCGACATGTTTTTGTTGACTCTTTTTAAAAGAATTTTTAACATTTACGAAAATTTTCTTTTCCTTCCACTCAAAATGTTAAAAAAAAGTCGTTTTTCTTTCTTGAGCGATGGCAAAGGAAATTTTTTCCAAAAAAAAGGAAATTTCTTGATTTAGGCAAACACTTGTTTTAAACTACTGTATAAAACGACCGTTTATGGGTATTATTGTATTTGTAATAAATGAGAGAGAAATATTGTATAACTGCTAAGTTGTTATATAGTCGATAATTATGATGATTTGGAAAATTATTTATGAAAAAACAAAACGAAGAAAATATAGTTAAAGAAAAACACGGAAACTGGTTTGTTCGCAATATTATTAAGCTTGTAATAGTTTTTGCGGCGATAGCTGGAATAACTTTTATTGGCAAAATACCTAAAAAAGAAAATACTACTGAAGCTTCTGTTGCACCGCCGGTAAATATAAAAGTAATGAATATTGTTCCGAAGCCGGAGTTTGCTGATACATTTGGACTTCCAGCAGTGGTTGAACCGAACAGGATAGTTACGATTTCAACTGAAATTGAAGGGCGGATTGAAAGAATTCCAGTTAGAGAAGGCACTGTTGTCGAGAAGGGTGCTTTGCTTATAAAGCTTAATACGGATTTGCTTGTGCCGCAGTATGAAGTGGCTGAATCTCAGGTTAAAAGAGATGAAATCGAATATAAGCGCATGACGAATCTTGCCAAGGGTGAAGCTATCGCGCAAAGCGATTTGGACAACGCCAAGACAAAGCTTGACATCAGCAGGGCGCAGTACAATGAAATCAAGGCCAGGCTTGAGCGGGCAAGTATATATGCTCCAACGAGCGGTGTATTAAATCAGATTCTGGTTGAGGAAGGTGAGTATATTTCTCCAGGGGCACCAGTAGCTGAAATTGTGGATAATGACACGGTTAAAGTTGTAGTAGAAATCCCGGAACGTGATATTTCTTTCTTTAGCAAAGGTGAGAAAGCAGAAGTTCATGCCGATTTCAAAAACCAGAAAAAAGTCATAGAAGGAGAAATTACATTTATAAGCGTTCTTGCGGACAACCTTACGCGTTCAACGCGAATAGAGATAACACTCCCGAACGAAGAAAAATGTTTTCATAGCGGCCAGATTGTGAACGCTGTTCTTACAAGACAGATTCTTAAAAATGTTATTATGGTTCCGCTTGCCGCTGTGATTCCTATGGAAAACGGAAATGCTGTATATGTTGCCAATTCCACTACCGCGAAAAGACGTGACGTTGAAATTGGAATTATCAAAGGAGACGAAGTCCAGATAAAAAGCGGTTTACAAGAGAATGAGGCTTTAATTATATCAGGACATCGTTTTGTTGTTCCGGGACAAACAGTTAATATAGTCGAAAAGGATTAATAAAATATTATGTTACTTACAGATGTTGCCATAAAAAACAAAACTACTGTAACAATGATTGGACTTATTATTGTTATAGCGGGAGTCTATAGTTATATTACATTGCCGCGTGAAGCTTTTCCTGATATTCCAATTCCTCAGATTATGATAAGTACCATGCACGAAGGTATTTCGCCAGAGGATATCGAAACATCTATTACGATGAAAATTGAAAAAGAGCTTAACAGCATAAGCGGCGTAAAAGAAATTACTTCAAGCAGCGCCGAAGGGCTTTCGCTGATAAGCGTAGAATTTACGCCTGATGTACCGACTAACGTTGCGTTGCAGCGTGTCAGGGACAGGGTTGATATAGCCAAAGGTGATTTACCAATAGATGCCGAAGAACCTATTATTACAGAAATTAATCTTGCGGAATTGCCGGTTATTTATATTAGTATTTCTGGTGATGTCTCGCCGGTTCAGCTTAAAGGAATTGCCGATGCCCTGCAGGACCAGATAGAAATGGTTCCGGGTGTTTTGAAGGTTGAAATTACGGGCGACCTGGAGCCGGAGATAAGGTTGGAATTTTATCCGGACCGACTGGCTATGTATAACCTGACTGTTGCAGAAATACTCGCGTTGATTCCTTCGGAAAATGTTAATATTTCCGCGGGAAGCCTTGAAACCAAGGGTACAAAATTTAATATTAGAGTTCCTGCTGAGCTTGTAACCGCGGAAGAAGTAGATCATCTTCTGCTGACAGTTCGTGATGGTAAGCCTATTTATTTAGCGGATGTCGCAAATGTACGGGCGGCGTTCAAAGACAGAAGCACTTATTCACGTCATAATGGCCGAGACAATATCACTCTTAGTGTTCAAAAACGTGCCGGTGCGAATGTTGTTTTTGTATCAGATTATATAAAGGCGATAATTAACCGTGCGCAACAAGAAGCGCCTGGGGCATTGGAGTTTGATATAACTTATGATATGGCAAAATATATACGCAGTACAGTAGCTGACCTCGAGAATAATATCATGGCGGCATTAATTATGGTCGTGGTTATTTTGCTGCTCTTTTTGGGTTTCAGGACTTCGATTATTGTCGCGATGATTATACCTTTGAGTATGCTTATTACTTTCTGCCTGATTCAGGCTTTGGGATTTACATTGAATATGATAGTACTGTTTTCCCTTGTTCTGGTTCTTGGTATGCTGGTCGATAACGCTATCGTTATTACAGAAAATATTTTCAGGTATATACACCTCGGATATAATCGGATTGACGCATCTATTCTTGGCGCGAGAGAAGTAGCATGGCCTGTTGTGACTTCGACGCTTACGACAGTATGCGCGTTTTTCCCGATGATATTCTGGCCGGGGATGATGGGCGAGTTCATGAAATATCTGCCCATTACATTGTCACTTGGTCTTTTAGCTTCATTGTTTGTTGCTTTGGTTTTCAGCCCGGTTATATGTTCAATATTTATCAGCAGAATACATGAAGAAAAAAATAAGGAAAGCTGGTTCCTCGGCTTGTATAGAAAATTTCAAATGTTAGCTCTAAAAAATCCAGGGATCACTCTTTTCATTGCTTTTTGCCTTTTGTTTTCTGTGGCTGCACTGTATGGGAAAATTGGTAAAGGAACTGAATTTTTCCCAAGCGGTGACCCGGAAAGAGCGACAGTTAGTGTACGCGCACCGCAGGGTACGAATATAAACGAGACTGACAGAATTGTGAGTTTGCTTGAAGAACGTATTCAGCCATATATGAAATATATTGATCATATGGTGACAAATGTTGGTTCCGCAGGTGGAGAAATGAATCTCGTCGCCAGTGCCGGCGGCCCGCACCTGGCAAACATTACATTGACGTTTTACGATTACGCAGAAAGGGAACGTCCATCTATGGATGTCATCGCGGATATTAGAAGGGATATTTCTGATATTCATGGGGCCGAGATAAAAATTCAGGAAGAAGAAGATGGTCCTCCGGCAGGCGCTCCTATTTCAGTGCGTATAATGGGTGAAAATTTTAAAACTCTTGAGGAACTCAGCGGCAAGGCTCAGCGATTAATTGCCGGTGTCCCGAACGTTATCAATCTCAGGAGCGATCTCGAAGCGACACGGCCGGAATTGAATTTTACGGTTGACAGGAGAACCGCGATGCTGCTTGGTGTGAATACCGCGGTAGTAGGAAACTTCCTGAAAATGGCGGTTTTTGGTTCGAGAGTAGGGAGCTACCGCGAATATAATGATGAATACGATATAACCGTAAGGCTTCCATTCGACAGAAGAAGCAATATTGACGAGATGAGTTTGTTACAGGTTCCAAACGCCGCTGGACGCGCAGTACCGTTAAGCACCCTTGGTAAATTTACGTATAAGGGGGGATTCGGAACAATTAACAGAGTTGACCAGAAACGCACAGTGACTTTGACCGGCGATACAGAAGGACGTCTCAGTTCGGAAGTGCTTCTTGATGTCCAGCGTGGACTTAGTCCGTTAGGCGATCCGAAACTCTTTGAAAAGGATATTATAGATTGGGAAGCTTTGCGCAATAAACTTTTGAATGCACAAAACAATGCTGATGGATCAGGTATAATTGGAAAAATATGGAAAGTTCTTTCAGAGCGAAAGTTATTTGGTAAAAATAATTCAAAAATGCTTCTTAAAGCTCTTGAATCTGAGCAATTTAGTGAAGAAGAAAAAAAGCAAGTTCTTGAATTGTTAAATAAAGCAATTTCAGACCCTTATTTATATGAAACTGAGGATTTACAAAGTGGCGATTTACCGCCTATAGTAGCAGAGTTGCTCAAACAAGAACGAGGACTTACCAAAGATGAAGTGCAGTTCTTAAATAGACAGTCACTTATTCTGGCAATGCCAGATATTATTGCACCAGTTTCATTCTTTGAAATGCCTGATGGTTATACAATTGATTATGCCGGTGAGCAGGAAACTCAGGAAGAATCAGAAGCTTTTCTCAGCAAAGCATTTGGTATAGCATTGTTTTTGGTTACACTTGTTCTGGTGGCACAGTTTAATTCTATCAGAGTTCCTTTGATTATTATTACGACTGTAATATTATCACTTATCGGGGCACTCATTGGATTGCTTGTCTGCGATTTACCTTTCGGTATTATTATGACGGGTATTGGTGTGATAAGCCTTGCCGGAGTTGTTGTTAATAATGCTATTGTATTATTAGCTTATACACAACAGTTACAGCAGCGGGGCATGGATTTGATTTCGGCAGCCGCGGAAGCGGGCGTGACGCGTTTGCGTCCTGTTCTGCTGACCGCCGCAACGACTATAATCGGATTAATACCAATGGCAATTGGAATTTCTTACGATTTTCATACATTTGAATGGGCAACAAAAAGCGAATCGACCCAATGGTGGAAAAATATGGCGGTTGTTGTTATTTTCGGCCTTGGTTTCGCGACACTGCTTACATTAGTAGTTGTACCATCGCTATATGTTCTGTTGACACGCATGGCAAACTTTTTCGGGATAAAAGATAAACCGGTTGAAACCCCTGTGATCGTCGACACTAAGGTGTCAACTTTGTAAGGATTTTTACAGAAGGTAACTGTTTTTAAGAATACAGTTACCTTCTGATTATTTCGTATAATGATAGGGGGGTATTGCTATTGGTCAACTATACCAAGGTCTTCTTTTGTGATTATACTGTCGAAAACATAACCTGCCGCGGTAATATTTTCTCTTGCGCCTTGTTTGCGGTCAATTACAGCTACAATTTTTTTAATAGAAGCTCCAGCCTCGGTAATGATTTTAGCCGCCTCAAGAACCTGGCCGCCGGTGGTTGCGATATCTTCCACGAGTAAAACCACGTCTCCGGCTTTGAGTACGCCTTCGACCATTTTACCTGTACCGTAACCTTTTTTGCTGTTACGAACTATTATCCATTTCTTGCCTGTTTCCATAGCTGTCGCCGCCGCCAATGCTACTCCACCCAACTCCGCACCGGCAATTAAAGTGACATTATCTTCCGCGTGCTTCGCGAATTCCTGACCGAGTGCCTTAAGTATATCCGGGCATGTCTCGAAAAGATATTTATCAAGATAATATTTACTTTTTTTCCCGCTGCGTAATATAAAATCACCTTCAAGGTACGCTGTTTCTTTAATACGCTTTATCAGTTCTTTTTTAGTCATAATTTATGCCTTGTTTTAAACGTTAAGTTCGGATTTTCTGTTAAGTTCTTTTTGGTATTTTTTACAAATCGGATTTACTACACCTTTTACGAATTCATCGACCTGTTGTTTGGCCCGGCCTATGTATTTTTGTGGATTTAATACTTTCGTAAAATCTACCTTCGTGAAATCCATATCTGCTTTAAGACGGTCGATTAAATCGTTTGGTCTGCCGAATTGTTTTACCTGGGCCGCGGCTGCGTGTGAATGAAGTCTTATCTTCTCGTGTAATAGCTGCCTGTTGCCGCCTGCTTTTACCGCTGCCATTAAAATATTTTCCGTAGCCATAAAAGGCAGTTCCGCATCGACATGAGAAGCAATTACCTGCGGATAAACAACAAGGCCGTCGGCGACATTTATAAGAATTTGTAAAATTCCATCCACCGCAAGAAAAGCTTCAGGAATTACAATACGTTTATTTGCTGAATCGTCGAGTGTTCTTTCGAGCCACTGTTCGCTTGCGGTCATAGCAGGGCTTGTCGCAAGGCTCAACACGAATCTGCTTAGCGCGGTTGTTCTCTCGCATCGCATGGGATTTCTTTTATAAGCCATAGCGGAAGAACCTATCTGGCTTTTTTCAAATGGTTCTTCAATTTCTTTCAGATTTGCCAACAGTCTTATATCATTGCACATTTTGTGTGCCGATTGCGCAATCAACGCGAGAGTGTTTACGATTTGTGTGTCTGTTTTACGCTGATAGGTCTGGCCTGTCACCGCGCAGATTTTTTTGAATCCGAACGCGTCTGCGACCGCTTTATCAAGTTGTTTAACTTTTGTATGATTACCTTCAAATAATTCGAGAAAAGACGCCTGTGTTCCTGTAGTTCCTTTTACGCCGCGGAAAAGTATCTCGTTTATTCTGTATTCGATTTCCTGCAAATCCAGAACGAACTCATAACACCATAACGTGGCTCTTTTTCCGACTGTTGTTAATTGAGCGGGCTGATAGTGGGTAAAGCCAAGTGTCGGCATGTCACTGTATTTTGTCGCGAATTTGGCAAGCAGATTTATTACCGCCGCGAGTTTAGCCGCGATTAACCACATAGCTTCCCGCATTATTAACAAATCGGCATTGTCACCGATATAACAGCTTGTAGCGCCGAGGTGAATAATCGGAGCGGCTTTCGGAGCGACATCACCGAAAGTATATACGTGAGCCATTACATCGTGACGGAATTTCTTTTCGTATTCCGCCGCTTTTTTGAAATCGATATCGTCAAGATGTTTCGCCATTTGCTTTATCTGGCTGTCGCTGATTTTTAATCCAAGCTTTTTTTCCGCTTTGGCCAGTTCGAGCCAGAGCTTTCGCCATGTACTGAATTTCTTCTGTGCCCCGAAAAGCGCAGACATTTCCGGCGAAGCATTTCTTTCCACTAACGGGCTTACATAAATATTATAATTATCTGTCATCGTTCACCAATAATTTAAAGTTAAGATACTTTTTTCTGAAACGTTTCAAGAAGTATTTCAATTTCCTCGATATCGTCTTTACTTAAATTCCAGTTCGAAGCGGGTGCGGTTTCGATAATCTGCTTTGGTTTTCTGGCTCCGACAATAGCGGCTGTAACCTCCGGCTTGCGAAGAACCCAGCTTATCGCCAACTGGGAGCATGTCTTGCCGTTACGCTCTGCGATTTTCTTGAGTCGTTCGACAAGTTCAATCGCGGCACTGAATCGCGGCTCTTGGAAATCCGGGCTTCGTAACCTGTGGTCATCCGGCGCGAGAGTTTTAAGATAATCCTTGCTGAATTTTCCCGTGAGCAATCCTCTTTGCATCGGGCTGTATGCGACAACGCCAATTTTATTTTTTGCACAATAATCAAGCAGTTCATCTTCAACTTTGCGATTGAGCATACTATAAGGCGGCTGCGAAGATGAAACCTTACCCATTTTACGAACTCGTTCGAGTTGTTCTATGTTGAAATTTGATACGCCCAGATAACGCACCTTACCTTCATCGAGAAGTTTTAGCATTTCTTCCCAGGCTTCCTCGACATCCTCATTAGGGTCAGGCCAGTGCATCTGGTACAGGTCGATTACTTCAATGTTAAGCCGTTTTAAGCTGTTGATACATTCCTGCCTGATACTTTCTTTCTTCAGACATGTTATTTTTTGCCTTTTTTCGTTCCAGAGTATTCCGCATTTTGTCGCGATTAGCGGCTTGAAATTACTTTGTTTCAAAGCCTGTGCGATAAGCTCTTCGGAATGACCAAGCCCATAAGCAGGGGCGGTATCAATCCAGTTTATACCGGCTTCCATAGCCGCTAAAACCGCTCCGATAGCTTCGCCGTCATCCTGAGGACCCCAGCCGAATTCCCACGGTCCGCCCATCGCCCATGTACCAAGCCCGACCGTAGTTAATTTCAAATCGGTTGTTCCCAATCTTCTTTTTTGCATAGTTCACCAATCCTATATTAACTTCCAATTACGATGTATAGCATATTATTAAATAGGCTGGTTATCAATACTTTTATGCCGGGAAATGTGTATAAATAAAGCGGGCTGCAGAAACAATCTGCAGCCCATGTGTTAGGAGATAGTTTAAGAAAATGTTTTTAAGCTCTTTGTTTTCTTTTCAACAGTACTAATGAGCCTGCGCTTAGCAGGATTATTGTCATAGGTTCAGGTACAGCTACGAGATAATTCTGTCCATCTATGTTGAATACTCTTAAATCTGTTCTTGGCCCTGTTCCATCAAGAGAATGCAGCCATGTGTTTGCAACAGAAGCATAGGTATAATCCGCTGCAAATCCGCTGCTTCCCGGTGTTCCATCTACAGTGACATCCCAGTTTAATGAAGTTCCGCTATAATCTTCATAGACGATTTCCCATACCGCCAATGCAAATATAGCGGCTTTAGCGTTTTGTGCGCTTGTGTTATAAACACTTGACCAGCTTGGATCGTAATATCGTCCCCAGAGTTCCTGCAAAAATTTTTGTTTTGTCAGGCCCAGTTCACCGCCAAGAAATGACGCATTAGCGGGCATAAGAACGTCATAGGTTTTAATAGGATTACTGGGGTATTCATCGGTTAATCCCATACTGAATGTGCCGAGTACATCATAATTTGTCCAGAGGTTTCCCTGGCCGGTTCCATAGAGTTTTTGAAACATCTCATTACCCGCATACATACTCGTTCCCTCGGCTGTACCTCCCCAAACGGTTACTATATCTCTTGCTCCGATTCCTGAGTATAATAAATCCGCAGTACCAAGAACAGTAGCATTAGCTAAACACGGCAGAAACAGGACGATTGATAAAAATATTAGTCCTGATTTTCTAAGTGATGTAAGTTTCATTTTCTTCCCCCCCAAACCGATATAGTTATTGATGATTGAAAATCTAATCACTAACCACAATTCACTAATAACCAATTATTATTAAATCGGGTACCCAAAGATATGATTTTTTGAGAACCCCCCATTTCTAATTATTCGCTTCAATTACTTATTATGTGTTTAGTTTATCTCATTGTGTTAAAAAAGTCAAGATTTATTTGTTTTCTTTGGGGTAAATTGGGGAACTTTAAAAAAAATATATCAATTTGTATTAGAATAAGGAATATTTTGGGACTTTTAGAAAAAATATTTAGTTTTTTTCAAAAATATTAAAAAAAATAGTCAACAAAAACAGATCGAGAGTTCCCTTATATAATAGATAAATAGACTTTGTTATTTATTAGGGCCGGGGGCCGCATTTGTAAAGTCCGATTACAGGCTCCCGGCTGAATATTTAATAAAAATTAAGATTATTTTTGAAATTCTTGTTGACATATTATATCGCTAACTAAATAATAAAGCTGGACTTTACAAAAAGAGGTAAATTAAAAAGCGAATATTGTTTATCGCCACAGTAAATATGTGTATCCAAAATACCAGAATTTCAAGGAATTTTGGGAAAAAAGATAAAGATGGCTATTAAAAGCGAAAATGCGGCAAATCGGAAGGAGGTGATTCCAATGGGCTAATATAGTATTTAAAGATTGTCTGCCAGATTCCTGGCAGGAAGGGATTCAATTAATTTGTAGAATTAAAGGATATTAAAATGAAGAATAATTTATTAAAAAATACTATTTTTTTTGTAATTACCTCTATGCTTTTTTTACATAGCAATATTCTCTTAGCTGATTGGGACGCTAGTTTTACTACATGGCTCAATGGTATGAGTAGTTCAAATTATTCTTCAAATAATTACTTTGGAACATCCAGTGGAGGCTCTTACGGTTATAGCCCCTACTACAATGGCTATGGTGATTATAGCATAGAAGGAATTATTATGGCCAGTACCAGTCTTGAAATGTGGTCGGAATACGAAACTTATAATAATTTATATATAGTTACGAAAGAGGTATCGGAAGGAGCACATTTAGACTATACATGGAATGGGATACCCGGAGACGCTAACGGCGCTAGTATCTCTTTGGACATTTTCGCAAGCAGTTGCCGTGGTGTAAGGACAGAGTCAGAAATATCTGATGATACTACAGGTATTGCCTCGGTTGAAGGAAGTTCCTATTTCAATGCTTATTGTGGGGCATCGGAATCAGAACAGGTATATGATGAATTGGGTGTCGCCGGACATCTTACTTCTCGGGTTTATACTTATGATGATCCTCGTTATAGATATTCCTTCACCGACGCACCTGATTCTTACTCATATTATTTGAGCCCCTACAATGACGATCTTTATCAATGTGTCACGGGAGCATGGACACTGAATTTAACAGATTTTGATTATGAGGTTCAATCCGCAATACCAGCTTTTTCCGTCTATTCATACGCAGAAATATCTTCTTATTGCCAAAATTATATTGACGCGACTTCAAGTGAAATATGTGATACATATTCAAATCAATTCTGCGGAATAGATTTTAGTTCTACTTGCTCAGTAGATACATATTAAAATTTCTTAAATAATTTTATTAAATTTAATACTATGGGCTTCTTTTAAGAGTACAGCATTTGAAGCCCATGGTATTTTTGAATAATTTATTTTTTTGTTCTTGAGATAAGAGTTTATGAAATAGCCAACAATAAAATAAAGAAGGATTCCGGTATGCTGAAAAAAAAAGGAAGAATTAACAAAACAAATATTTATAATAAATTGCATATTTTACTATTCATTATAACAATAATCATTATGTTATCATTTACTTTAGCTCCGGCGGGAAATTCTATACCTATACGAAATAGTACCGTAAATTCGCTAAAATCCGGACAAGGTATAGAATCATTGAGAAGCAATTTAGATAGTGCTACTGTAAACTTTATGCCTTCACTTGAAATGAAAGAGAATGTAGATTTCCTTCTTACACCTGTATTTCTTGTCCAGGAAGCAATTTCTGATGATATTATAATAACCTACCCATCAGAATAAAGGAATCAACAATGATAAAACAAATACTAATAATATGTTGTACTATCTTAATTTCAGTAGAGATTGCTATGGGAATAGCTCCCAAAGGAACGAAGGTTAAAGCTCTGCAATTCGATAGTATTATTGAGCTTAACTCCATAAATATGAATACACATGTTTTACTTTTTGTGAGATATCTTGTATCTCAGAAATCCTATAAAACTTCTATAATATGGGCAGAACCTCATGTGGGGACTCTTAATTACCCTATATATCCCCCTACGACAATAATTGACAGCAACGATAAAAGTTTTAGTATTATTAATCAAATCAATAATAAATTTAACACAAATTATTCCAAGCCAATTGGAAAAAGGGGAACATTTAAATACATGTTCGGAGATTATCCAATTGGTGATATCAGGTTCACAGAATCCGAAGCACTTGATTCACGAATATATAACAATGACCTGATTAAACTTTCGGAACCTAATAATAACTGGCAAACTATCGATGTACCTAAAGCTAAAGATTCCAATAGTATGATTAGGGAAGTTGCCAAACTCAACATACAAGCTGATAACAGACGGATTAATGCTCTTAAATTACTTGATTCCAAAGGCTATTTGATAAAGAGTATTGACTATGAATATTCAGATGAAAAAGATACGCCTTTACTTAAAAAACAAAATGTTCTGCTTCCGGAAAGACCTTTCAAGATTGGTTTTCAGAAAGGCGGCATTAAATTAACAATAAACGGCCAGGAACAAGTGATTAAAGAGATGGTATCTGCTCACCACAAAGGTAATCGCAAATGCACAGTAGATTATGAACAAATTAAAATCGGCGATAAATCCATATCCCTGCCTGTAAAAGTAAATGTTTATTCTGGTGATGGAAAAACTTTGTTGCGTGCTTCAAAATTAATGAATTTCAAACAAGTTAATTTAGAGGAAAATGAAAATAATAATTCGATTAATGATTTTGCTTCATTTGATAAAAATGAAATATATGTGCGTGAGATGCTTTCTAAATACTGGATGGAAAATCCAGAAAAAATTGCAAATGACGATTTCGATAAAATACGTAAAATACAAAAACAATTCAATGAAACCACAGTAGGAGCTTTCGCAGGTGATGAACTTCGACGAATTAATATGCTATTACAACTCGATTGGATTCTCGGCGATAATAAACAATTGCCCATACATTACCAGAAATATCTTACAATTCTAAAAGAAAACAAATTTGAACAAATGCTTTTAGAGGGAGGGCAGAATGCAATTGAAACAACTTTCAGATGGAATTATTTTAATTCGGCTGATAAATTGCTCAACCTATGGATAAAAGATGTCTTATCATTACAGAATCAAGACTCCATTTTGAGGTTTGCACAAAATAAGATTAAAAATCAACGATTCTGGGAAACTGTAAATTTATTAGAGAAATCACTTGAATCACCTCAAACATGGGGCCATAAGCAAATCTATGCAGAATTCCTTCATTCTTCTGCTTTGTATGGTTTGTACGAAATGATTTTAACTCAGGATAAGATAACAAGTAATAGTAAAAAAAGGCAGATTAATTGGGTACTAACAAAAACGAACATGGATGATTTACTCAAAACTTTAAAACAAAGTATTACAAATGCGCAAACAACAATTTCAAAATTAGAAAATCCAGATAAAAATATTCAGGACTTAAAAATTCAATTGGATGAAATTAGCCAAAAAATATCTAATACAGAACTAATTAAAACAGATGCACTGAATAATACCAACTTAAAAAACTAAAAAATATTAAGAAATACTTGAACATAATATAAAAAAGTAAGAGAGTAAAAAAAGCGTAATGCAGTCCGTAGGTGGATTTCAAAGGAGATATAGATATGGGAAAGCTAAATCTAATGAGAGGATTAAAAAATATTCTTTTAAGTAAAATTTCCACAGGATATAATAACCCTTTGAATGACAAACATAACGATTATATTTTTTTATAGGTGGTTTTACCTTAATTGAGCTTTTGGTTGTAATTGCGATTATTGCGCTTTTGTTGGCGATTCTTATGCCATCGCTTAGCACTGCTCGTAATCAGGCAAGAAGTGTTGTCTGCCAGTCGAATCTGAAGCAATGGGGGACAATACTAATGCTTTATACCGATGATAACAAGGGATGGCTTCCGTCAGATAAAAATAAAGGTATATGGCTCCTTCGTGGTCCGAAACTCAATCCTGGTGGAGATGCCAATTTACCAACACATATTCATGGTGAACTCAATACAGATGCCAAAATATATCATAGTTTTACGACAAAAGGAGTCGCGCTTTGTCCAATGGCCAAAAAAAACGCTCGTTCTCATACGACAATTGGTTTCATGTTTAATGGAGACTGGATTAAATTTAAGCCAGGTTTGAAAAATAGTGAATGGAAAATCATATATCCAGTTCCTGAATTCACAGGCAGTTATGGTTTTAATGAAGGTATATTTGATTTTAAGTCTGGTATTAATGTTTATCAGTCTAAACACAACTATAATAATCCAATCCTTTTAGATAGCGGTATGCCATATGGTTCAGTCGATAAACCTCCACAAGAAGAAGGTATCTCTTCGGGAGCGACAGCAAGTTTCTGTATAAATCGTCATAATGGTTCTGTTAATTGTCTTTTTCTTGATTGATCTGTAAGAAAAGTAGGCCTTAAAGAGCTTTGGAAGTTAAAGTGGCATAAAAATTTTAATACGGCTAATGAAATGACTTTAGCAGGAGGAGTAAAGCCAGAAGACTGGCCGGAATGGATGAGAAGCTTCAAAGATTATTAAAAGAATTCAGAACACAGGAAACAATAATCCTTTTAAAACTGCTTAAATATTTTTTAATAATTGGTATATTTTAGAACTTTTAGAAAATAAATTTAGTTTTTTAAAAAATATTAAAAAAAATAGTCAACAAAAACAGCTCGAGATTACCCTTATATAACAGATGTAGTAATTTATCTTCACTAAGACCGAGGGCGTATGAAAAGTTTTATATTAGCCCTCGGTTGTTTTTTGTATTTGAACGTATTTTAAAGTTCTTCCAGCAGGTCTGGTCGGTTTCTTTTTGTTCTTTCGAGTGATTGCTCTTTTCGCCATTCGGCGATTTTTTTGTGGTTTCCGCTTAAAAGTATATCAGGTACTTTCATTCCGCGGAATACTTCCGGTCTGGTATATTGCGGATATTCCAAAAGGCCGTCGCTGAAAGAATCTGTTCTCGCTGAATCATCGTCGCCGAGTACGCCGGGAATAAGCCTTACAGTGGCATCTATAATCACCATAGCCGCCAATTCACCGCCGTTGAGAACATAATCGCCAATAGAAAGCTGCTCTGCTCCGAGGCCGGTTCTTATTCGCTCATCGAAGCCTTCGTATTTTCCAGCAATAAGAATGAGTCTCTTTTCGGAACTTAGTTCGGCGGCTTTGGACTGGTTGAATTTTTGGCCTTGAGGAGTAAGAAGTATTGTTCGCGGCTTTTCGGGAGCTAATTTCTCGACGTGTTCATAGCAGCTAAAGACGGGGCCGGGCATTATTACCATGCCCGGCCCGCCGCCATATGGTTTATCATCGACTTTGCGATAGTTGTCTGCTGCGAAATCCCTTATATCGGTTATAACAACTTGAACAAACCCTTCGTCCTGTGCTCGTTTTATAATCGAGCAATTCAGGTGCGAAGCGAACACTTCGGGAAAAAGTGTAAGAATATCTATTCTCATTAAGATTCTGTCGTTTTATTTTAAGCTTTTGCAGCTTCTTCAGCTTTTTTCTTAGCTTCGGCCTCAGCCTTTGCTTTTTCTTCTTCGGCTTTCTTCTTTGCTTCAGCTTCAGCAGCAGCGGCTTCGGCAGCTTTTTGTGCTGCTATTCTTTGTGCCTTGTTAAAAAGCTTGCCTTTTTTATTAGCAATTTCTCTTGCTTTTTTCAGGCGTGCAGCTTTTTGTTCGGCGTATTTAGTTTTAATACCATTACGCAGCAAAATCTCAGAAACTGTATCGCTTGGTATAGCACCTTTGCCGAGCCAGTACTCGATACGTTCCTTATCAAGAATAATCTGTTTTTCGACATTTTTTTCAATCGGGTCATATTGACCAAGTTTTTCAATTACGCGGCCATCACGTGGTGAGCGTGAATCAATTACATTGATTCTGAAAAACGGCCTGTGACGCCTTCCCATTCTTGTCATTCTGATTTTTACTGCCATGATTTTACCTTTCTACAATATATATAAAATTTTTGTGACTATAACACTTCTTGTCACAAAACAAGTTTACTTTTTAGACAGGATTACAGGATTTACTGGATACCTGTTCCTAATATAAACATATTAAAATAAGGATTTTTAATGAATTTTGCAAGGATTTTTTTATAAAATCTTTTCGGAAAATGACTTATCTATTATTTTGAGATGAATTTTTCAGGCTCTTTTACAGTGTAAAATGTAGCCGTTTATGAAAATTGCGAAATTGGCCGGGTCGATATGAGCATCTTCCGCGATTCTCTGAATCTGGTCGTCTGTAAGGTTTGCGGCGTTTAGTTTTTCCGATTTAGTCATGATTGCAACCGCTTTTTTCAGTTCTCCCAGTTCCTCTGTGCTTGGGCAGGCAAGCATTCCAAGCTCGCTTGTACCTTCAAAGTCCTTAAACTGCTCTCTGACCATTTCGCCGTATTGGTTATCAGAGAATGTCGCGACTTTTTCGAGATATTGCTCAATCGTGATTTTTTGATTTATCGTCGTTTGATTTTCCCTTTTCTTTTGATAATTTTCTTTCTTTTTGACCTTTGTTTGATTTTCTTGCCGCTGTTCATCATCTGGCTGATTTGGCCCATACCGCCGGAAAACAGGTTTTTAATACCTCCGAAACCGCCGCCGCTGACGGCTTTCATCATATCCCGGCTGCGTTTGAAGGTTTTCACAAGTCCTGCTACTTCCTGGACTTGCACACCTGAACCTGACGCGATTCTTCGTCTTCTGGCTAAATCAATTAAATCCGGTTCTCTCCTCTCGTCAAATGTCATGGAATACACCATAGCTTCCATTCTTCTCATCTCAGCGGAATCGAAATCCATATCCTTTAGCCCGCTCATTCCCGGCATCATTTTTAGAAGACTTGCCATGCCGCCCATCTTTTTGATGGTCTGCATTTGCTTGAGAAAATCATCGAAGCCAAAGCTGCCTTTGGCCATTTTTTGCTGTAATTTCTTTGCTTCGTCGGCGTCAAAATGCTCCTGTGCTTTTTCGACCAATGAAACGACATCGCCCATACCAAGAATTCGACTTGCCATACGGTCGGGGTGGAATTCTTCAAGTTTATCTAATTTTTCGCCGACACCAATGAACTTTATAGGTTTTCCAGTAACGGCTTTTACGCTAAGAGCGGCACCGCCGCGTGCGTCGCCGTCAAGTTTTGTAAGAATTACGCCGTCAAGCTCAAGCAATTCATTGAATTGTTTGGCTGAATTAACCGCGTCCTGGCCGGTCATTGAATCGCAAACGAGGTAAATTTGCTGAGGATTTACAGTTTTCGCGACGTTGGAAATCTCGTCCATCATATCTTTATCGATATGCAAACGTCCGGCGGTATCGAGCACAATTACATCGTAACTATGGTCTTTGGCGTATTTTACAGAATTTTTCGCAACTTTGACCGCGTCTTTTGTTTCTTCGCTATAGACTTCTATTCCAAGCTGCTCGCCAAGAACCTTTAACTGGTCGATAGCCGCTGGTCTTTGAAGGTCGTCGGCGACAAGAAGCGGCCTTTTGCCTTTGGAAATGAGGTATTTCGCGAGTTTTGCCGCTGTTGTTGTTTTACCGCAGCCCTGAAGACCGGCAAGCATAATTATTGTCGGGCCGGGCGAGACATAATATATACGCGTGTCAACAGGCCCCATGAGCTTGGTCAGTTCGTCATTGACGATTTTAATCATTACCTGACCGGGGTGAAGACTTTTTATAACTTCAGCACCCAAAGCGGCTTGCGTTACATCTTTACAGAACTGCTTGACTACGTTGTAATTCACATCCGCTTCGAGAAGGGCACGTCGAACCTCGTGCATTGCGTCGGAAATATTCGCTTCAGTGATTCGTCCGCGGCCCGAAAGGGAACGGAATACGGAATTAAATTTATCTGTTAGTGATTCAAACATATTTCAATCTTCAATTAGCGATTCTAAATTGATTTTTTCTTTCTCCAGAGAATACATATTAATGTACTTTTTATATTTTCAGTGGAATATGAATTCTAAATCGAAATGCCCGTTTTTGCAAGATTAAAATCCGTATCTATGATTGAATTAGATTTTCAAATGTTTTCAGAGGAAACTTGACAGAATGGGACTTTTGTATAAGATAGATAATATAGTAATGTTTTTTTCAATGGATTGGAGGTTTATATGAAAAGGGCACTAATTAATGGTGCATTGTTGGTAATCCTCGGAGCAGGATTTCTTGTATCATGCGAAAGCAAAAAGGATAATCCCCCTGCAGCAGTCAGCGAAAATATCACTACGAAAGAGGATACTCCCGTTTCCATTACACTCAAAGGAAGCGACCCGGAAGGTAATCAAGTTACTTTTAAAAAATTGACTGATCCCGTTCATGGAAAACTGATCGGAACAGAGCCGAATTTTGTATATACTCCTGAACTGAATTACAGCGGCGTAGATAGTTTCAGTTTTAAGGTTAATGATGGAGTAATCGATAGTAATACCGCGTTTGTTTCTATTACCATTACATCAGAAAATGATCCACCGGTCGCGAAAGATGATGTTGTCGAGATAATAGAAGATACTAATATGGTTACTCTGAATGTGCTGGAGAATGATACTGATATAGATGGTGACCAGTTGACTTTACTGAGTGCCGCTGAAGGTAAATCCGGCTCGATTGTTATCAGCAGTGACAATAAGACGATTATTTATACACCAACCAAGAATTTTTCCGGCACTGATACTTTCACTTATACCGTAAGCGACAGCAGGGGTGGTACAGATACCGGCACCGTAAATATTAAAGTTGTCGCGGTTAATGACCCGCCGTTGATAAGGTCGAAAACTGATGTTTCATTAATCAGGGTCGGAAGTAATTTTTCGTACGATGTGAATGCCAGAGACGCCGATGCAGACCAGACACTAACATACAGCCTTATAACAAAACCTGAAGGTATGACAATAAATTCGACCACCGGATTAATAGAATGGGAACCTAAAGAAGAACAGGTTGGAACTTATAACGTGAAGGTTAAAGTGGAAGACAGCGGTGATGAACGTGCTTCCGATACTCAGGAATTTGCACTGAATGTAACTTCGCAAAGCTCGCCTATATCACAGGTACTGCCTGTCACTGCGTGCCTGGAAATCAAGGGTAAACAAATGTTGTCACCAGAGGATATAATGTCACTGCTGAAGGAAAGTGATAATAAACTTTATGGAATTGGCGGGGGAGAACTTGTCACGCTTTCTTTCTCGGACCTTTCCATACCGGATGGTGCGGTAATATCAGCAGTCATTTTGTGCGTTGAGCATTTCGAAGATAAAGGATTTGCCGTTGGTGACCTGCAATGGAATATCGGAACGGGTTGGCCGGAAAATCCTGATATTTGGAATTCGATAAGCGCTCCGGTGCATGAAGGACAGGAAAATAAATCCGCCGATTCATGGGAAATTAAAGGCAACGTCGATACGATAGAGAAGATTAATTCATTCGAGCTGCAAATTAAAAATATTAACAGCGTTTCAACGCGAAAAACGAATATTGACAATACTTTTATGATTGTTAAGTGGTATTAATTTGGCATCGTTCAAAATATCACTTATACTATAATCAGAGAAAGCAGTAAGCGTGAAAAGCTGGAAAACAGAACTGCCGAATAGCGGTCGGCCAGTATCCTGAAACATGCAATTTAATTTTTCAGTTTTTTGCTAACATCATAATACTCCTTTCTTCTAAATGGGGGGCTGGTCAGCGGCTATGGTCAGCCCCATTTTTTTTACCTCAATTTTCGGCCGTATTCCTTTTTAAGTCATTTTTTACCGCGGAGTTCGCAGCGAGCGCATAGAGTCTGTCCTGAATTCGCCTATGTCTGATTGAATGGGTAATTGTGAAAACCTGCAAAATCTATATGTCATTGCGAGGAGCATAGCGACGAAGCAATCTTAAAACGCACGATTGTAGATTGCCGCGCCATCTTTCAGACGGCTCGCAATGACGAACAAAAACACGCTAATTCAATTATTTAAATAATCTTGAAAACACCTCAAAATCGCATATAATCAATTCAGTTTTACCAGCGGGTCGTTTAGCTTAAAAAACAAAGAGATTATATTGGAGTTATAAAAAAATGATTTGCTCTAACTGCGGCAGGGAAAATCAGGGTGACACGATAAAATGCACGAATTGCAATACACCAGAGATGATTTCTGAGCAAATCGTACAAGTAAGAGTCAGCAGGCTTGCTGTAACAGCGATTATTTTCGCAATTCTCGGCCCAATTATATTTTCTCTTTCTTTAATCTTTTCTTTCATCCTTCGTTGTTTTAATATTATTGCTTTTACAGGGATATGTATTTCTGTAATTGCGTTGATACTCGGCATTATCAGTTTTGTAAGAATTGAAGCAAGCGGCGGAAAAATTACAGGCATAAATTTCAGCTTATTGTCCATAATAGTTCCAATATTTGCGGGACTTTTTCTGATAGTTTACTTTATGTTCTTCGCCAGTAGAAGCATTGCTTATCGTATGGTTTGCGGCTCGAATCTTGCCGCTATAGGTAAGGTACTGATTATTTATGCAGGTGATATGAAGGGTGATTTTCCTCGTGCAGGCGGAAAAAACTCTACATGGGGCTCAAGTGTAAAATCGAACGCCGCAACTCGAAAAGAGGCGTATAATCTGGACGATAATGGTGAAAATGGTTCAGCGACAATATCTGCTTCTCTATATCTGCTTATGGAATATGGAGCTTCACCGAAATTATTTGTATGTCCGCGCGACCGGAAAGTAAGTGAGTTTTATCCTGAAAGTGCAGTGGATCGCATATTTAAACGCAAAAATGAAAGAAGAAAAAAACGCGGAATGGAAATCATATCATATTTCGATTTTGGTTCGCAGCCGTGGAAGCATAATAGCTATGCATATCACATGCCGTACGGACAATATCCGGTAACAATTGCAAGACAACCGACAATGGCAATGATGGCAGACAGAAATCCATGGATACCATCGCCCGGATGGGAAGTAAAAGATTTTTCATCATTTAATCCTGATGGTGATAAAAGTGTTGCAAGAAATGGCAATGCTCCTTCTCACAACTCTGAAGGACAGAATGTATTATATGTCGATCTACATGTGAGTTTCGAGCCTTTTTCTTTTTGCGGACTTAATGAAGATAATATTTATACATCATGGAATGGAAGTGATATTCGTAAAGGTATAAAACCTGAAGTTCGAAATAACCCTGACTTGTATCATAATTATACAGAACCTGCAAGCAAGACAGATTCTTTACTTTTAAATGATCCGCCAATTAAAAAATGAATTGAAGGGATAAAAAATGAAATGTTTAAAATGCGGCGAGGAAAATCGCAATGATGCCGGAAAATGTTTTAAATGCGGTACGCCGCTATTATGGACTCCGGGTTCCGATCTCAATGATTTTAAGCTTAAAATCAAAGTCAGCAAGCTTGCGATTATAGCAATATGTTTAGCGATAGCTGGTGTCGCGTTATATCTTATTTGCCCGATACTGGAGAAGAATTACGGATTGTCATATGCGAATTTGCGTACTTTTGCTTATATCAGTTTTGGAATTTCAGGTTCAGCGATAATCCTTGGAATTTTCAGTTTATTACTAATCGAAGTTAGCGGCGGAAAAGTCACTGGTCTTGTTTTTTCTATCGGAGCTATTTTAATTCCAATTATCGCGATGATTTTCTTTTTCTCTTCTGCGTTTTCAAGAGTAAACAAAATGAGTTCTTTTTCGTCTTATTGCGGCACAAATCTTTCTGGTCTCGGTAAAGCTATGCTCATCTATGCCAACGATTATGATGATGAACTGCCGCGTGCAGGAGGTCCCAATACTACATGGGGCAATTCAGTTAATTATGCCGCGACAAATTCAATGCAAGCTTATGGAATGCAAAATGGTACTGGCGGCTCGGCTACAATCTCATCCTCTCTTTATCTATTGGTTAAATATTGTGAGGTAACACCGAAGTCATTTCTCTGTAAAGGTGATTTTGGTAAAGGCGTTTCGGAATTTATACCACAAGCTAATCAGGATTTAATTACTCTCTGGGATTTCGGGCCGCAGCCGTGGCTGCATAATAGCTATGCGTATCATTTGCCGTATGGACAGTTTCCATTATCAACTTCAAGCGATCCGGGTTTGGCGGTAGCGGCTGACCGCAATCCATGGATTCCTTCGTCCGGCTGGCTGGGTAAGAATTTTAATTCTTTTAATCCGAATAGTAATGCAAACTACGGCAATTCTCCATGTCATCAAGGTCAGGGACAAAATGTATTATTTCTCGATATCCACGTTAATTTTGAGTCTGTTCCTTTTTGTGGCATTAATGAAGATAATATTTATACATCTTGGAATGGAAAAGATATTCGCAAGGGTACGCAACCTGTTTTAGGTAGCTCTCCTGCAGGCAGAACAGATTCTTTACTTGTAAATGACCCGCCTGCGCAAAAGTTTTGATAAAATTGGAGAAAAATTATGAATGAGAATCAGGAAGCAAATTCCAATATACCTGTACAAGTAAGAGTCAGCAGGCTTGCAATAACAGCGATAAGTTTAGCTCTTAGCGGCTTGTTATGTATCTTGATGTTACCATTATCAATATATAGTAAGTTGTTATTCAGATTTAGTTCACTGTTTTATTATTTGAGTTATATTTTATTGGTCTGTGCTATCATACTTGGGATTATCGGTATAATACATATCAATATTAGCGGCGGAAGAAAAACAGGTCATGGTTTTGCTTTTGGGGCAATTATAATTCCTTTAGTTGCTTTATTTATCTCATGGATGTTTTTGCCATTTTTAGCTCGAATTGCCTTTGAAAAATATCGAATGACTTGTGGAACTCATCTTTCTGCAATAGGTAAAGCAATGCTTATTTATGCAAATGATTTTGATGAAAAATTACCTCGCGCTGGAGGAGAAGCAAGTACATGGGGAACAAGTGTTAAATGGGATGCCGAAACTCGACAGGATGCGTTTGGTATAAATTCCGATGGCACAGGAGGAACTGCAACAATTTCTTCTTCTCTGTTTCTTCTGGTCAAGTATGATTTGGTTTCGTCGCAAATGTTTATATGTGCAAGTGATATAAAAGTCAGCAGTTTTGAACCTTCATCAATTGGCGTGACACATAGCGATATGAGGAAATTTTGGGATTTTGGTTTAGAGCCTTGGAAACATTGCAGTTATTCTTATAACATGCCCTATGGAGATTTTCCATTAACAACTTCAAATGATCCTGGCTTGGCCGTAGCGTCAGACAGGAATCCATGGATTCCTTCGCCCGGCTGGAAAGTTAAAAGTTTTCAGAAGTTTAATCCAGATGGAACAAAAGAGGAAAAAAAGGCAGGAAACTCTCCTGTACATTTTAATCAAGGGCAACATGTATTATATCTTGATACTCATGTAAATTTTGAAAGCATTTCTTTTTGTGGTGTTAATGAGGATAATATTTATACATCATGGAATGGAAGTGATATTCGCAAGGGTACGCCGCCAAAAGTAGGTAGCCAGCCATCTAATAAACTGGATTCTTTGCTCGTAAATGACCCGCCAATACAGAAACCTTGATTAATTTGGAGATAATAATGAGTGATATTCAAGAAACAGAATCCTTCTCGCCTATACAAGTTAAAGTCAGCAGGTTGGCGATTGCAGCAATTAGTTTAGCCTTTTGCGGCTTGGTACTTGTTTCTGTCAGGCTTTTTGGATCTGACCCGAGAATACAAAGTACATTTACAACAACTTGTGAAATTTTACTTTTTATTGGTATTGTCATGTTTGTTCTTGCCTTTATTATTGGAATTGTCAGTCTTATTTTAATCGAAATTAGCGGCGGGAGGAAAACAGGCAAAAATTTCTCAGTCGGAGCTATAATAATTCCAGTTTCTGGAACTATCTCAATGCTGTGTATGTTTGCTCTGATTAAAGTTCACAATGAGGCTTTCAATATGCTTTGCGGAACAAATCTGTCAGGTATTAGTAAAGCTATGATTATTTACGCCAACGATTATGATGATGAATTTCCCTGTGCAGGCGGACCTGACGCTAAATGGGGCGCAAGTGTTAAATGGGATGCATCAAATCCATATGAAGCTTATGGTTTGAACCAGAATCGGTCTGTAACAATATCATCATCTTTATTTCTATTGGTGAAATATGCAGATATATCCCCGAAATCGTTTCTTTGTAGAAGCGAGTTCAGCAAAGAGTTAGGGGCCAAAGGAGTATTCGATTTTGAGCCGCCGCGTGATATGGATATAACTGAACTTTGGGATTTTGGACCTGAGCCTTGGAAACATGTTAGTTACGCTTATCATAATCCTTATGGAGTATTTCCATTAACTTCGGGAAGCTATCCCGGCATGGCGTTAGTAGCCGATAGAAATCCGTGGATACCTTCAGTATGCTGGGTTGCAAGTGATTTCTCGAAATTCAATCCAGATGGCACAAAGAAAGCTGTTAATAAAGGCAATAATATTTCGCATTATTTCGAAGGACAGAATGTCGCATATGTCGATTTACATGTAAGTTTCGAGCCTGTATCTTTTTGCGGTGTTAATGGAGACAATATTTATACCTCGTGGAATGGAAGTGACATTATTAAAGGTACACAACCTGTTTTAGGTAGTGTTTCTGCGGGCAGAACGGATTCTTTACTTGTAAATGACCCGCCTGCGCAAAAGTTTTGATAAAATTGGAGAAAAATTATGAATGATAATCAGGAAGTAAATTCCAACATACCTGTACAAGTGAAAGTAAGCAGGCTCGCAATAATCGCGTTAAGTTTAACTTTTTTGGGTCTGATACTTATAGTAGCAAGTTATGTAATAGCGTTGAATATTCCACAACCATTGGATTCAACAATACCTTTATCTGTTATTGTATTCAATTTAAGTTCTATAATTTTTATGTTTGCAATTATATTTGGATTTATAAGTTATATATTGATTGAAATAAGCGGCGGAAGAAAAACTGGTAGTAAATTAGCTAAAAATTCGATTTTAATCTCAATATTTTTCGGCATCCTGTCGTTTGGATTATTTCGCATATCAGGATTTAAGGAAATAGCTTATCGATTGGTTTGCGGTACGAATCTTTCCGGTATAGGTAAAGCAATGCTGATTTACGCTAATGATTATGATGATAAATTCCCTTTCGTAAGCAATCAAAACATGTCCTGGGGTACAAGTGTAAAATGGGACGCCTCGACACAACAGGAAGCATATGGCATAAATGATGATAGTACAGGTGGTTCTGCGACAATTTCATCTTTTCTCTATCTTCTGATTAAATATGTTGAAGTGACTCCAAAATCATTTATCTGTAAGGGCGATAAAAAGATGAGTGAATTTAAGCCGGAAAAATATGGCGTAAAGAACAGGAACTTAATAGATTTTTGGGATTTTGGGCCTCAGCCGTGGAAACATTGCAGCTTTTCATATCAAATGCCTTTTGGAAACAATCCTTTAACGACTTCAAATAACCCCGGTATGGCAGTAGCGGCTGACAGAAATCCATGGATTGCATCACGCGGATGGAAAGTTAAGGATTTTACTGCTTTTAATCCCGATGGTGACAAAGAAGATATACAAAAAGGAAACACTCCAACTCATGCCAATGAAGGGCAAAATGTATTATATCTCGATAGTCATGTAAATTTTGAGCCAGTATCTTTTTGCGGTGTTAATGATGATAACATTTACACTTCGTGGTACGGTAATGATATTCGCAAGGGTACGCCGCCAAAAATTGGAAGTCGGCCAGCCGATAAACTGGATTCTTTGCTTGTAAATGATCCGCCTGTAAAAAATCGTTAAAAAAGTTCAAATTTTGTGCTTTTATGGTAAAATATTGCCTTATATAATATGAATACTGTTTAGTGAAGATAATATTTATAGCTAATTCGGGAGAAACAAATGAAGACAATAAATAGTAAAACACGATTTTTTCTGGCAATAATCGCTGTATCTCTGCTTTTAAATGCTGGTTGCGGCGAGGGAATGAAGTGGAAGCCCGTTTATAACAGCGCGATGTTGGGCGCCCTTGTAGGCGGGATTGTAGGGCATCAATATGATGAAACGGGAGCGGGAGTGGCTATTGGAGCATCGGTTTTTGCTTTGGGTGAAATTCTCGATCAATCTGATAAACAATCGAAAAACTACTCTGAGCCGCAGCGAACAACTGCAAAAGTATCGATAAGGACTCCTGTGCATGAAAATATTAAGGAAACTTATATTATCGAAATTCACAACGATAACGGCTCGATTACGCCAGTGGAAATCAGGAAAGAAGGCGACCGCTTTGTTGGTCCGACGGGAGAACATTACGATTCTTTGCCGACAGAAGAGCAATTAAAGCCTTTTTATGGGCTATAAGTCCTTTTTCAGAATAAATTTATATAAATTTTAAAAAATACTTGTTTTTAACTCGAAATGGTGTTAATATACTTTGCTCTAAGTTAAGCGTTTGTTATTCGCTATAGTTATAAGTACCTTTTGGTTATTGATAAAAGGAGCATAAGCAGTGAAAACTGTATTGTTAGATTCCGTTGAAAAGAATTGCCTGAAGAAAGAAATACCTCATTTTGAGATAGGTGATATTGTTGATGTTCATTGCCGGATTAAAGAAGGCGACAAAGAGCGTATCCAGATATTTTCCGGGACAGTGATAAGCCGCAAGGGCAGGGGAATTAATGAGAACTTTACGGTACGACGTATTGTCAATAACGAAGGTATCGAGCGAATTTTCCCGGTTAATTCACCGAATGTAGTGGATATAAAAGCTGTTCGCAGTGGAAAAACCAGACGAGCCAAGCTTTATTATCTCCGTGAGAGAACCGGTAAAGCCGTTAAACTTGCTCAGCGTCATAGCGAACATACTACAGCAAAGTAATTTATTAGTACAGTGTGAAGCGTTCTGTGTTCTCAGTAAATCCTTTTTGGAACTCAGAACACAGTATTTGGCACTTGTAAGAAATTTAAATCGATAATTTTGGAATTTGATTTTCTAATAAATCGGCGCAGGCTTTTATCTGATCAAAAACTCCTTGGCAGGTGGGGGGAGAAATATTCCGAAAAATTCCTCAACAAAAAGGGTTTTAAAACCCTGACCCGAAATTTTTCATGCAAAACAGGTGAATTAGATCTTGTTATGGTCGATTCTGATGGCGGTATTATTTTTGTCGAGGTCAGGACAAAAACTCATGAAGACTTTTCCAGCGTTGAATCCTCAATCACATCCGCGAAAATGACAAGACTTAAAAGGGCCGCAAAGTACTTTATTTCCACGAATAATATTGAAAATCGCCCATTTCGATTTGATATCATTGCGATAGTTCTCGGTCAAAAAGGCAAGCCGCAATTAAGGCATTACGAAAACGCCTTCGTCCTATAATAAAATCAAAAAAATCTTTTGTAAAACAAGGAAATTTTTGATATAATTTAAGTTCACAAACGTATATAGCATATAAGAACTATGTTTAATATTGTTAGAATTAAGCGGAAACAAATATGAAGAAATTTAATATTAAAGATTTTATAAAGAAGCAATGGAAAGAGTGGCGGCTTTTTATTTTTCTCGTTATTTTTGTGGTTATTCCCTTTAAATCATCTCTGGCCGACTGGAACTGGGTACCGACAGGCTCGATGAATCCGACAATTCTCGAGGGCGATTTAATCTTTGTTAATAAACTTGCCTATGACCTGAGAATCCCGTTAACTTTTTATCGAATTGCCAAATGGTCAGACCCGAAGCGTGGAGATATTGTCGTATGTTTTTCACCCGATGATCCTAATGATCCTGATGATAAAGAAGTGAGATTGGTTAAACGAATTATTGCCGTGCCTGGTGATACGGTATCGATGACAAATAACATACTTTATATTAATGGACAACGTCAGGGATATACACAAATAGATGAAAAATACACGCATTATTTGTCGAGAAAAGTTAAACAAACAAGTGCTATGGCAATGGAGAATTTGGATGGTCATTCACATGCGATGATGAGTATCCCGCAATATAATGCGGCCAGAACCTTCCCTGAAATTACAGTACCTGATAATAGTTATTTTGTTATGGGCGACAATCGGGATAACAGCAAGGATTCGAGAGTGTTCGGATTTGTGGATAGGGGAAAAATTATCGGTCAGGCAAAGGGAGTTATAACCTCATTCAATATCAAAGATAAATTTCAGCCAAGGTTCGGAAGATTCTTTGAATCAATACAATAAAGAGAATATTTTTTCTGATGCATCACACCCTGCATATATTTTAGCTGTATTCTTGGTAGCCGCTTCGGCATTTAATATTTAAAACAGCTGCAAATCCTTACAAAACGAATGCAGTTAAGTCTAAAGTCTCTGGTCTATTGTCTTTAGTCTGTTATTATTTCTTTTTTGCTTTTTTGTCAGGTTTCGGCGGTTTTTCTTTTTTAACTTTCGGCGCCTTTTCCTTTTTGACTTTCGGCGCTTTTTCTTTCTTAACTTTTGCTACCTTTTCTTTTTTGACTTTCGGTGTTCTTTCGCCTGTAAGCAAGAAAGCCGCTGCTGCTGCGGCAACCGTTATCGCTGCCAGGCCGCCCATTATAAACCAGATGAAATCCTCTATCATTGTCAAAATCGAAGGTAAAATATCTCTGGTTCCCGCCAAAGTCACAATAGCCGCAAAAAGCACTGAGATGAGAGGTATGAAAAGAAGCATACCGAGAATATTGCTTTGCGAATCAGGTGGAAGTTCTACCGCTCCGACTCCGAAAGCCATTGCCGGTGCGGCTTCGAGTTGAGGCGAAAGAGCTTCATCTCCGATACCGGCTGGCGTTTCCTGTTCCGCGCCTGTACCTGCGTCAACGTCCTGCTCCTTCGGTTCTGAAAGTCCAGGTTCTTTATTCTCGTCTGTATATATTTCATCGAGAATTCCGCCTAATGAAGTATCATCCGCCTGCAGTGATAAATCGAGCAGTCCAGAGCCGCTTCCGAAACTATCGAGACTTACATCTTCTTCGATTTCTTCAAGCCCGGTTGAGCCGCCTTTTGTGCCTTCTAAAACAACAGTATCGGCCATAGTATCTTCGGTAAGGTCGTATTCTTTATTATCAGACAGGCCGAGAACGCTTGTTCCCTGTCCTACCACTGCTGTGTCGCCGTCAGTTAAATCATTACTATCGACAGGCGCTCCGGTTTCCTGATCGAGCAAAATACTGCTTAAGCTGTCATCTGCCGGAGCTTTTTTATCCTCGGAATCTTCTTCAGGAATTTCAGTAATTGCTGTTTCTGAATTAAAATCAATAAAATCTTCTTCAGGTTTTTCTTTTGCTTCCGGTTCAGGTTCCAGCGTAAGAGGTTCTTCATCTGAAACTTCTTCAGTTGTTTCTTCAGCAGACAACTCAGGAATTTCCATTTCTTCTTCGATAGCTTGCGGCTCAGATTCTTCGGCAGTGAATTCAGGTATATCTATTTCGTCTATAACTTCTGATTCGGATTCTTCCGGCGCAAGTTCAAGAATTTCCGTCTCATCATGAATATCGAGAGGTTCTTTGATTTCAGAAGGTCCGGAAACATCATTGTCTGGAATCAAAGCTTCGATTTCTTCGGCTTTGAACAGAATATTCGGGCCGTCGCGAAACTCACGTAATTGACCGTCTTTGACTAATTTTTTGACTTCGTCTTTAGATTTACTGAGTTTTTCAGCCGCTTCTTCTAATGAATAAAACATACCTGACATAATCACCTTTTCTCCAAAGAATCCAGAACCAATAAATGAATGGTTCATAAGCTTCAATAAATGCAGTTTACGAAGGATATTGTATCTTAATTAGCATTAAAATGCAACCTTTTTTTATGAAATAACACTATTTCAAGCCGATTAGGCTGTTTTGTAATTTAATAAAATTCACCTTGCATGAATTTTGACGGAATGGTACAGTATTTTTTCTGATGTATTTATCAAGGATTTATTTATGGAAAAACAGGAAAATAAAGTTTTTAGAGATGAACAGGATTCTTTGGGTAAAGTAAAAGTACCCCAGAATGCTTATTACGGCGCCGCGACAGCGAGGTCATTACAGAACTTCGATATAGGTACTGAGAAAATACCCGAAGAAGTGATTATTGCGTTTGCGATACTGAAAAAGGCCTCTTCGCTGGTCAATGAAGAATTGGGTCTTCTTTCCAAAGAAAAAGCTCACCTGATAGTTCAGGCATCTGAGGAAATTATCGAAGGAAAACTCAATGATCAGTTTCCGTTAAGTGTCTGGCAAACAGGCAGCGGCACGCAATCCAATATGAACCTTAACGAAGTTATCGCAAATAGAGCGATAGAATTGGCAGGTGGGCAAATTGGCAGCAAAACCCCGGTTCATCCGAATGATGATGTAAATAAATCTCAGTCGTCAAACGATACATTCCCAACAGCTATGCACATCGCCGCCGCAAAAGCCATCAAAGAAAACCTGCTTCCAGAAGTTAATGTACTTGCGAAAATATTCCGTAATAAATCCGAAGAGTTCGCAAATATAATCAAAATTGGTCGAACGCATTTAATGGACGCTGTACCGCTTACACTCGGCCAGGAATTTTCTGGATACGCCGAACAACTCGAACGAGGCTACAAACGAATCGAACAATGTCTTACTCGATTATATGAATTGGCTATCGGCGGAACCGCGGTCGGTACAGGACTTAATACACATCCTGAATTTGCTGAACGTGCCGCGAAAAAAATAGCGGAACTTACCGGCTTGCCTTTTGTATCCGCTGTCAACAAGTTCGAGGCTCTCGCCGCTCATGATACTATTGTCGAGACAAGCGGAGCGATGAAAACCCTTGCTGTGTCACTGAATAAAATCGCGAATGATATACGATGGTTAGCTTCCGGCCCTCGCTGCGGCATAGGCGAAATTATATTGCCTGCCAACGAGCCGGGAAGTTCGATTATGCCGGGAAAGGTAAATCCAACGCAATGCGAAGCCGTGACAATGATAGCCGCACAGGTGATGGGAAACGATACGACAATCACAATCGCCGGAGCATCGGGCAATTTCGAGCTTAATGTTTACAAGCCTGTACTTATTTATAACCTGCTGCAATCTGTACGATTATTAAGCGATGTCTGCCGCAGTTTTGGCCAGAGGTGCGTTGTCGGGATAAAGGCAAACGAGCAGGTTATATCAAAGCATGTGCAAAATTCTTTAATGCTTGTCACCGCGTTGAATAAGCACATCGGTTATGATAAAGCCGCCATGATTGCAAAGGAAGCACACGCAAAAGGCACAACTTTGAAAGAAGCCGCCGTGTCACTCAATATCTTATCTGCCGAAGATTTTGACAAGTTCGTTGTACCGGCCAAAATGATTGCTCCTCAGTAAAATACAGAATAAAACTGCTTAATAAACGATTAGTGTCATTCTGAGTGAAACGAAGAATCTGGGCTGCGAATGTTAAATATGTTTCGTTTATAACTTCTTATTCGATAGCCAGATGCTTCACTGCGTTCAGCATGACAAGGTAGAAATCGGTTAGTTTGGATCAATTTGCGGCAGGTTTTACGTATGGTTCTTTGGGTTCTGTTGCTTTGTAGCCCAGTACAGAAAGTGCTTTTTCAGCGTAGCGTCTTCCGAATTCCCTGTTGCCTTGTGAATTAAAATGCAGATGGTCAGGATTGCACGGCACACCAGCGGAAGAAATTACATAGGAATTCGGCAGCGTCTCTGGTAATTTCTTAAGAATTTCGTTGAATGCGGCTTTTTCACCCTGTTGGTCGGCATTTACAACTTCGCCCGCAAATACTGATACATCTTCCGGCTTGAGATTCAGGTCCGTCATGAAATCGCCGTAAATCTTTTTTACTTTTTTGGGCCAGTTCGGGTCCTCAAAATTTGACTCGCCCTGATGAATAAGTATTCCTTTTATAACGCCGTCTTTTTGAGCAATTTTGGCCTGGTCCACAAGGAACTGGTACGGACTTGGCTGGTATATTGCGGCGGCTGGAACTTTCCATGCGCCATCAGGAGGAAGGTTATCGAGGTAGGTTTTCCATGTGTCCTTATCCCACAATTCCATCTTTGTACCGGAAACCGAACATTTCACAATTCCAATTTTGATATTTTTCGGCAGGTTTGCGACCATTGTTCTGCCGAAATAATCAACAAGATTAAAACCCCGGCCGCGTGCGGTAATTGGAGCGTCCGCTTTATACCATTTACCCTTTGTCCAACCTTTGCTGGCGTTATCAAAATCCGCCAGAACCTGAAAGCGTTCATCAACAGGCTGGCGGTCAATATCTGACATTTGTGAGCCGCTTTCCATGTTGGATTGCCCAAAACACAAATATATATAGAAATTCGGGTCGGCATCAGCAAAAACAGTGGAGTTTATTAAGGTTAAGACAAAAAGTGAAAATATCGCTGATTTTGTTTTCATAACGATTTCCTTTAATAATAAAGTGATAAGAACTTAGGAATTTATTTCAGGACTCACCAAGTATATAGCAATATTACTCAATCGTGTTTCTGATGTCAATAATATGCAAAAATAACCTCAAAAACCTTGACAATCAAGCCTCATAAAGCTATTCTAATTTGTTTATGTCGTTTAATTTGTTTGGTTAATTAACCAGTTTTTTTATTTTAATCCGGAGGTCATTTTGAGAGTACTTTCTGGCATACAGCCTTCTGGGAAGCTGCATATAGGTAATTTTTTCGGCGCGATGCGTCAGCATCTTGAACTTCAGGCGAAGCATGAGAGTTTTTATTTTATAGCGGATTATCATGCGCTTACGAGCAATCCAAATCCTGCTGATGTGCCTCGTAACGTTCTTGATGTCACAATGGATTATATGGCGCTTGGGCTTGATACGGAAAAAACCGTTTTCTGGTGTCAGTCGGATGTGCCGGAAGTAGTCGAATTGGCCTGGTTATTATCCTGCATTACTCCGATGGGTCTTCTGCAGCGTTGTACAAGCTATAAAGACAAAGTAGCACAGGGTTTAAGTGCCAATCATGGTTTATTCGCATATCCCGTTCTTCAGGCGGCGGATATTCTTATTTTTAACAGCAATCTCGTTCCAGTCGGAGCCGACCAGAAGCAGCATATCGAAGTAACCCGCGATATTGCAGGTTATTTCAACAATACCTACGGCGAAACTTTCGTGCTGCCGGATGAACATATCATAGAATCAGTGGCGGTGGTTCCTGGTGTTGACGGACGAAAAATGAGCAAAAGTTACGGCAACGCAATAGAGATTTTCGAGCCGCAATCAAGCGTTAAGAAAAAGGTTATGAGAATCGTTACCGACTCCACACCAGTTGAAGAACCCAAAAATCCGGATAAATGTAACGTTTTCGCATTATTAAAACTCGTCGCTTCTCCAGAGGAGCTTGCTCAATGGGACAAAAAATACCGCGAGGGCGGCATGGGCTATGGTGAAGCGAAAAAACGTCTTGCTGAGTTGCTGATAGAATATTTCGAGCCGTACAGGCAAAAAAGAGCCGAACTGGAAAATAATTTGGACGCTGTTAAGCAGGTTCTCGAAAATGGCGCAAAACGTGCCAAGGCGGTTGCTTCCGTAACTCTTGAAAAGGCAAGAAAAGCAGTTGGACTGGATTATAGAAATTGTAAATAAAAAATATGTCTGATTATCGTGTAAATCTTGATATTTTCGCTGGTCCTTTGGATTTGCTTTTATACCTTGTTCGCAAGGAAGAAGTTGATATTTATGATATTCCCATCTCGAAGATTACTGACCAATACCTCCAGTACATCGATCTGATTAAGAGTTTCGATATGGATTTGGCGGGTGACTTTCTTGTAATGGCCGCGACATTGATGCAGATAAAATCTGCAATGCTGTTGCCGAAGGCGGATACGGAATCTGTTGGCGAAGATGATATAGGTGATCCTCGGAAGGAACTTATCAGGCAGCTTTTGGAATACAAGAAGTTCAAGGATGCCGCTAATATGCTGAATGCAGTTGCGGATGAGCAGGTTGAGCGATTTGGCAGGCCGGATACGGTTATACAGCAGTTCAAAACCGAAAAAGAACCCGAAGTTGACCTGGAACAGGTGACTATATGGGATTTGCTGGAAGCCTTCGATACGGTTTGTAAAGCAATCGGCAATCCGCCTGATATAAGTTCGATAAAAGAAGATACCCCGATTGATCTGTATCAAATTGAGATATTGCACCGTCTTCAGACGGAAGGGCCTTTGATTTTTCAGCGTGTTTTCGAGTCGTGCATGAAAACGGCTCCGGGTGACGCCAGAAACAAACGTCTTGTTCTGGTTGGTCATTTTCTGGCGATTCTTGAGTTGATACGCGAAAAACTCATCAGTGTCGAGCAGCCTACACCGACGACAATTTATTTACGTTCGATGACCGATGAGCCTGCGGAAAACGCAGTTCAGAAAGCAATATTTTCCACTGAAGAAGAACGCAGTTCGAGAATGGAAACTCAGGATGCAGAATACAAAGAGCAGACAGCGCCTATCGTTGCTATTGAGCCAGCAAGTACCGAGCGAGATACAAGTGAAGAAATTTCAGAGCTTGACATAGAAGACGAAGAAGATTTGGAATTTTTGCAAGAGCTTTCTGAGATTGGCGGACAAGAGGAAACCGATGCGATTGATGAATCACAAGTGACCATTGATGATACAGCAGAAGAAACGATGCAGAAACCTCCAATAGCAATAACTGAGCTTCCCCCACAAAAACCTACGAGCGAAGTAGAAGTTGAAAATAAAACGGAAGAGACAAACTCTTTGTAGGTATCCTGAAAGCTTTTACTTTTCAATTCAGATTAAACAAACTCAACAGTAAATTACTGTTTTTGTGTGCGTAAAATCATAATTTTTTGCCATATATTGCGAGACATTGCCGTCGTCAAGCATTCAAGATCATTTACCGCATTATTTGCTTGCGGGTCATTGAAGCTCTGGACGTATAGAAAACCGAGTTTACCTATCAGTGCGAGCATCTCTGTACAATAATCAAGATACCTCCCAAGTTCATACTCATTAAGAGAATGCCTTGGTGAGTTTTGGGTAACTACATGTATTTTTATAATGTGGTCCGGGTCTTTTGTTAGCTGATGAGCATCTATTATATGAGCAAAGCAACGGAGTTTGTTGGTTGCTATTATAACACGCTTTCGTTTTCTGCGAGTTTCGAATGTTAAAAGAAAAATTATACCCGCACCAATCAATACAAGCTCATTTAAAACAGCTTCTGATAATTGAACGAACTCGCTAAATCTTACCCGTGGAATTTCAAACTCAACCTGCATCATGGAATAAGCAAGAATAATTCCCGCAAACGTAAAAAATAAAACCATTAATATTCGCATAAGATAATTGGGTTTGGATATCCACTGAATTGTCCTATCCGATTCTTTCGATATGGTGAGCATCTGTGCGCACACGCTGCTCAGGTCCGAATCAGGAAAACGCTCGGAAATTCTCAAGTAGAGTTTTTCAATCGTGGAAATTATTTCTTCACTTTTCAGTATAGGATTCTGCATGTGATATACGTTAGCGAAAAAAGTTTATAAAATCAACATTTAGTATAATTAAATATTAATAATATTTATGATTTTATTCTTAAAAAGCATATAATATAGTTGTTTGCGTTTTTATGTTCGAAATTGCATCCAAACGTTATATTAAATACAAAAATAATAGGAGAGATTGCGGCAATGAAGTATGAACCGAAAATTGAGATTTTGTCGAATTCTGAAAAACTTGCACAAAGAACATTAGATATTTTCGTTGCGGAAACGAAAAAGACACTTGCGAATAAAGAATCATTTTTTGTTGCGTTATCGGGAGGAAGTACTCCGAAGCGTTTTTTTGAATTACTTGGAACTCAGCCGCAAACGAAAGATTTACCCTGGAAAAAAATACATTTGTTCTGGGTTGACGAACGATATGTGCCGATTACTTCGCCTGAAAACAATTATAAATTGGCAGCCGATGCATTTCTTAATAAAGTTGCAATTCCAAAGGACAATATACATCGCATACCGACAGAATTCGATGATATCGAAGCTGCCGCCCGGGAATATGAGAAAATTATTATAAATGTTTTTAAACTCAATTCCGGGCAAAAGCCAAAATTCGATTTAATCCTCCTTGGTATGGGGCACGATGGTCATACTGCTTCACTTTTTCCGAATTTTTATACTTTTCTTCATATGGATAAGATTGCATGTGCAATTTATTTTAAAAATGAAAAACTTAATAGAATAACTTTAACGAGTTCTGTATTATGTGAATCCCAACGCATTCTTGTAATGGTACAGGGAAAAGAAAAAGCCGCTGTTCTTAAAGAGGTATTTACAATTGAACCTAATGAAATTCGATTTCCAATCCATCTTCTCTGGTTGGTATTGGACAAAGTAATCTGGCTTATTGATAAAGAAGCCGCTGCCGATTTATGATGCGGCAAGGACTGAATAATCTTCTTCCATCTGAAATATCTGCTTGCTAATAAAGTGAGATGCTATTATCCTAACTTATTGTGAAAGTTTTTATAGTAACAGGAATTTTCAGGAAATTAATGGGCAAAGCAAAAAGGTAACAGCAGGAACGATGATAAGAGCTATAACTGATACAGACCTCAGCGAGAAACGCATCAAAGATGTTCTTGCCCAAAACGGATTTATTTCCCAGAAGCTTGATAATTTCGAAGAACGCCCCGAACAGATTGAAATGTCATGTGCTGTCCGCCGCGCTTTTGACAGTCATAGAAATCTCGCTGTCGAAGCCGGAACTGGTGTTGGTAAAAGTTTCGCATACCTTGTACCGGCGATTCAGTATGCGGTGAATAATGCCGAACAAGACACTTCGAGCAAACCATTAAAAACACTTATCAGTACATATACAATCACGCTGCAGGAACAGTTGATTAATAAAGATATTCCTCTGTTATTGAAGTGTATGCCGAATAATTTTACAGCGGTTCTCGCAAAAGGCAGAAATAACTATCTATGCAAGCGAAGGCTCAGGTTTGCTCTTGAAATGCAGAGATATTTATTTGATGAAACATCAGATGAACTTCACGAAATTAACGAGTGGTCGAAAAACACCAAGGACGGCTCGCTTAGTGATTTGAATTTCTGGCCGAACAGTCAATCATGGGATAAAGTTAAAAGTGAGCATGGAAACTGCCCGGGACGAAAATGCGAAAACTATTCCGATTGTTTTTATCGCAACGCGAGGCGCAAGATGAATCAGGCCGATATTATCGTGGCAAATCATGCTTTGCTTTTCAGTGACCTTGTATTGAAAGAGGAAGGTTTTTCGTTTTTGCCTGAATATCAGTTTGTTGTAATAGACGAAGCCCATAATATTGAACATGTCGCCGAGGAGCATCTTGGAATCAACATCAGCAGCGGCCGATTCAAGTTTCTTCTCGACAGGCTCTATAATCCAAGAACTCACAAAGGTTTTCTCGCTTATACGAAAGCCCATGACGCTATGGATATAGTCGTCGATACAGGAAAAGCCGCTAATCGCTTTTTTAAAAATGTTCAGGCATGGTTCGAGGAAAACAAGAAAGAAACCAGTGGCAAATGTTACAAGAATTTTGTAGAAGATAATGTAACCGGGTATCTGAATAATCTTAAAACAGAACTTTCAAAAATCGCCAAAAACACAAAAGACAAGGACGAACAGTTTGAAACAAAACGTTTTTCGGATATTTGCGCTGAGTTGGTGCAGGATATAAATGCTTTTTTACGTCAAAGTCATGAGGACCAGATTTACTGGATTGAAGTTGGCGGCTCCAGGGGTACGAAAGTAAGTCTCAGGAGCGCACCGATAAATGTTGGGCCTGATGTTAAAAAACTTCTTTTTGAAAAGCACGACTCAGTTATTCTGACAAGCGCGACTTTGAGTGTGAATGGAGAATCAGATAAAAAAGGATTTGAATTTTTTGCCGGTCGAATCGGGCTTGAAGATTTCGACTCGCTTAAACTCGGTTCACCTTTTGATTATGAAAACCATGTCACCATGTATATAGAAAAACAATTGCCGGACCCTAACCAGCGTGGCTTTATCGCGGAAGCGTCCGAGACAATAAAAAAATATATCGCGAAAACACAGGGCCGAGCGTTTGTGCTTTTTACAAGCTATTCCATGCTGGGCGAAATTGCGGAACAGCTTTCCAGCTGGCTGAAAGAAAATGAAATAATACTTTTCCAGCAGGGTTCGGATATGGACAGGACAACTCTTTTGACTCGTTTTAAAGCTGAAGGTCGCAATGTTCTTTTCGGTACAGATAGTTTCTGGCAGGGCGTTGACGTGCCGGGTGACGCTTTATCGAATGTTATTATTGTGAAATTACCATTTGCTGTTCCAGACCAGCCTTTGCTTGCCGGAAGACTCGAACAAATAAAGGAAAAAGGTGGTAATCCTTTCTTCGATTACCAGTTGCCTTCGGCGATTATCAAATTCAAGCAGGGTTTCGGCAGACTGATAAGAAAAAAAACGGATTCCGGAATCGTCGTTGTTCTGGACAGCAGAATACTCAGCAAGCCTTACGGCAAAAAATTCCTAAACGCTATCCCTAAATGCAAAATCGAGATAGTCTAATTCCATTCTATGGTATTACTAATTTCATTCCCGGCTTGATTTTATTGGGATTTGTCACCAGGGCGGGATTAGCATCGACAATTTTCTGCCATTGGTTTGGTGAGCCGTAATATATGCGGGAAATTGCCGAGAGGGTTTGGTTTTTTTCAACGATATGGAATCTTTCAGGTTTCTCAATAACTTCAATATTATTATTGGATGTCCCCTGTAATTCCGCCGGTATCTGGATAGGAAGGGGTGTATGTTCGCTTATATTTTGTAAAGCAGGAAAAGGCGTAATTTCATCATTATTCTGCTTTGCGATTTCTATAATATTTTCTTCGCTTGGTATGTCTTCAGATTGTTCTGATTGATTATCAGTTCTCGAATCTAACGTCACTTCACTTGCGAAATTGTTCTGGGAAGTATTGTTAAAATCAATACTTCCCAGGTTGTCATTAGAATCAATGCGACTCATCATTCTTGCTTCAGTGCTTAATCGCGGGTCGATAGCAAGTTTAATTATGACACCGGCTACAATTACCAGCCCTAAAGCAAGACCAATTTTTAAATCTCTCTGAATCATTTCATAACGCTGTCTTTCGGACTTTCATCTTTTGCACCGATTAACAATAACGGAGCCGCAATTGCGATTGATGAATACGTTCCGATGATAACACCAAAACCTATGGCGAAGCTGAAACCTCTCAAACCAGGTCCGCCGAAAATATACATAATCAACACAACAACAAATGTTGTGAAAGATGTCATTATTGTTCGTGAAATAGTCTGGTTGATGCTATCGGTAATCATCTGCGCCGTGAGCTTGCGTGCCTTGCCTCGATTTTCACGGATACGGTCGAAAACTACGATTGTATCGTTGAGTGAGTAACCGATAAGCGTCAGGAACGCTGCTATTATTGTAAGATTAATCTTGAAATCATCTATCAGAAGGAAATGGCCGAGAGCTGTATTGGCAAGATAAACGCTGGCAGTAACCGCTCCAAGTGAAATTATAACGTCGTGAACAAGAGCGATTATCGCGGCGAGGCCATAACGTACATTTCCGAAACGTATCCAGATATAAATAATAATCGAGAGCAGTGACAATACTATAGCAATCATAGTGCTGCTCTTTTGCTCGGAACCAATTGATGGGTCGAATTGCCGTACACGCGGAAGCGATGATTCTTGTTCTGCTGCCGCAATGACTTTTGTTTTTTCATTCTCAACAAAGCTGTTCCATTCATCTTCTGATAAATCACGAACACCTGCTTCATCATCAGCACTTACGTAAACAAAGGTATTTATCTTTGCATCCGCATTTGTTATCGGCATAAGATTTTCGTTCAGTATTTCATACTCGTAATCATACTTCATGTCGCGGTTATCTATATTGAATTGTAAATTCGCGATTCTTGTCTTAATATCCTTGACGGAAGTGCTTCTGTCAATTTTACATATCAATTTAATACCGCCCAGGAAATTTGTGAGTTCCGGATTGTCGGCTATTTGTTCGGCTGTAATTCTTTCTTCAGAAGTAATTTCCGGCTGAAGATTTTCTTGTATTTCGAGTTTGCCCTCGAAGGTTTCAAGTATCGCGTTATTTACATACTCATCCACTAATAACTTGGATTGATTAGCATCAGGAAAAGCTGTATCCAAAACTTCCTGAACAATTGACTGATTCATCTGGCTTGTTGTCACAACAAATGTATTTGAATTTGATGAATCCTTCGTTACAGATAAGCCGTTCAGCTTTTCAGAGAATTTATTCTGTGCGTTTTGTATAGTCTTCTTTACCTGGTCGGCTGATTGAGTACTCAACTTATCAGATATTATATTGGCGGTTATCCTATTGGTTTCGGTTGTTGTAATCGCGAATATTCTTCCTGTATCACCAACACTATAAACATTAGCCGCTGGAAGTTTCGGGCGAATCATTTCCTGAACTTCCTGCTGAGAAAGATTTACTCCTTCTTTAAGATTAATCTGGACATTTGTACCGCCGGTAAATTCGATATCGTATTTACTGTTGGCTGCGTCATTTCTTGTGAAGAAAATAAGCAGGCCGGCAATAATCAATGTTGAAGATATGCCGAAAAATACCTTTCTGGCTTTCATCCAGTTTACATTGGGATTATGTACTATCTTGAGAATCATTAAATGATTTTTGATAATTTTCTTATTCAGGAATAATTCAAAAATTACCCTTGTCACAAACAATGCTGTGAACATACTTGAAAGAATACCAATCATTAAAACTATCGCAAAACCTTTTACCTCTTCTGAAGCTCTCCAGTACAGAATCGCCGCAGTGATAAATGTAGTAAGGTTCGAGTCGAAAATCGTACTGAACGCTTTTTGATAACCGTTTGCTATCGAGACTCTCAACGAAGAACCTCTTTCCTGTTCTTCACGAATTCGCTCAAAAATCAAAACGTTTGCGTCAACGCTCATACCGATAGTAAGGATTAAACCGGCGATACCGGGCAGAGTAAATGTTGCTCTTAAAGCTGACATAATCGCCAGGATGAAAAGCATGTTAAGTAATAGTGCCACGTCAGCAATTCCGCCGGCGAAAGTATAATAAATCGCCATGACGGCAATTACTGTCATAAGACCGTAGATACCGGCGCTAATACCCTTGTCACGGTTATCAGCACCAATGGACGGGCCGATATTATTTACTGATATAGGTTGTTCAATCAATCTCGCAGGCAAAGAACCGGCATTGAGTTTATTGACCATATCTTCGACTTCAAGTGATGTAAATCCGGTTGAGCCGCCAGTTATGATACCATCTCTTACAATTTGTGATTGAATGTTCGGTGCTGAAATCGCGATATCATCGAGCAGAATACAAAGTGGCCTGTCAATATTTGCGCCAGTGACATTCGCGAACAGTTTACCGCCTTTGATATCAAAGTAAATACCAATAGCGTTCATACCTCTGGAATCAGATGTTGGATATGCTCTCTCGAGTTTCCAGTCGCTCTGGCCGGGTGTATGCGTTATGCATTCATTATTTTTATTGCTGGCAAGCACATAGTATTTGTTGCCGAATTGTGCGCTAATTGCAGGATTTCCGCTTCTATCCGCCGCATGAAATTCATCGATATTTTCTATTTCAAACCATTTGTACTCATTATCTGACGCGTAATCAGGCCCTTTTTCCTGAAGACGCTCCACATAGGTATTCATGACTGCCTGATTTGCCTGAGTTAAAGTCGGCAAAATTCTGAATTCGAGAATACCAGCTCCTTTAAGCATTCGCTGGAGTTGTTTGGGGTCGTCGAGCCTGCCTCTATAAGGGCTATAATCCTTATATGCTTTTACAACCGCTTCAATTTCTACAGCACGGTCGGCGAAGTCTGTTTTTAACTCAGCAATTTTTTCCTGACGAACTCTTGATTTTACAGGTAGTTCGAGAATAAGATTTATTTGCTCTTGAGTCAGATTTAATTGATCTATTTCATTTAGGGACTTAAGGTAATCAGGATCGAGAATAATAAGATCATCTACTGAGTTCGCCCATTCAGAATAAGTTTTTACATATTCCTGTAAAACAGGCTTATAGTTATTGACATCATTAAAATCTTCAAACGCTTTGGCAAGATTTTCCTCATTCATTTTCGACCAGGAAATCACTTTGGACTTAACCTGTTCAATATCAATACCGGCGGCTGTTACCGCTTCGGCGGTACTTGCGCGTTTTGCGGTTAGCTCGTCTCTTTTATTCTGAAGCTCTGTTCGCTTATCATGGACTTCAGCAAGCTTTGCGAGCATTGACAATCTATTGGCATCGCCCTGTGAATAGTCCTTAAAAAGCTCTGTCCGTTGTTCGGGAGATTTGCTTAAGGCCTGCATAACCTTTGAGCGGCTTACATTTTTGGATAAAAGAGCCTGCTCGGCAGCCTGGAAAATGTCACGTTTGTCCCGTGCTTCCTTGCTTGCCAGAGGCATTTGAATCTCGAAACGCGAATTGCCCTGCGGCAGCCAGATAAGGTTCTGCATATTAGCCGGGTCGATACGTCTTTGAAGAACGGTTATCATCTTCTGAGACAAATCTTTCTTTTCCGCCTCACTAAGACCGTAAGTGTTGATCTGGTAAATCAGACTAACACCTCCGGCGAGGTCAATACCAGCTACAAGTTTTTGGCTCGGCGGATATACTGATAAAGCCGCGAGAACTATCAATACAATAATAATGGCTATTTTTGTTGTCAGTTGTTTATTCATATCTTTCCTCGTAATACGTTTATTTAAACATATATAAATGAACATTTTACAGGTTCATTTATACACTCACGAACCTATACTTAGTTTTTCGTCAAATTCCTGCCGATGGCTGAACGAGTAACTTTAATTTTTGTATTATTTGATTCATCGACTTTCAAAGTGACTTCTTCGTCTTTTATGTCAACTATCGTTCCAAAAATTCCGCCTATAGTGAGAACACGGTCATTTTTCTCGAGCGACTGTTCCAGTTTCTTGCGTTCCTTTTTCTGCTTTCGAGGCGCACTGAACATCATAACAACCATGAAAATCATAACTATCGGTAGCAGCCATGTAAGCATAGTCGGCTGCTTGTTAGTATCCTTTCCCGGCGGTGTACCATTACTTACATCAACAGCTATATTAGTTCCAGTGTTACCTTCTGATGAATTTATCGGTTCAGAAGTTATTGCATCACCATTCCCTGCCTGAGCAATTATCCAGATATTATTCATTACAAATTCCCTTAAAAACAAAATGGGTTAAATTTTTTTAATCACACAATTGGTTTGGCAAAAAGCCAAAACATGTAATATTAACGTTTTTTTCGATATATATCAATCGCCAAAAGTGAATTCTTTTGACCAATTATCAAAATTACCTTCTTTTATGGTTTGCCTGATTTTGGCCATTAATCTCTGGTAAAATCTCAGGTTATGCAGCGATACTAATATCGGACCAAGCATTTCATTGTAATTAATAAAATGTCGGATCGCGCCTCTGCTGTAATTTCTGCAAGCGTAGCAATCGCAGCCGGCCTCTATCGGCTCGGAATCGCTGATATGAGCATTATTTCGCAGGTGAACCGGCCCATTCCACGTAAAAGCATAGGCATTTCGCCCGTTTCTGGTCGGTAAAACGCAATCGAACATATCCACACCCGCCCGCACAGCCGCTACAATATCGTTCGGCATTCCAACTCCCATGAGGTAGCGGGGCTTGTCTTCGGGTAGAAAAGCAGTCGTATGATTAACTGTTTTTACCATATTTTCATGACCTTCACCCACGCTCAAGCCGCCAATCGCATAACCATCAAAGCCCGTTTTTACTAATGATAACGCACATTTTTCACGTAAATTGAGGTTAATTCCGCCCTGAACTATGGAAAAAAGCAACTGATTCGGATTTGCGTGAACTTCTTTACAGCGTTGCGCCCAGCGAATCGAGCGATCCACGGCTTTTTCAACTTCTTCCGGCTCAGCTCCAAAAGCAGCACACTGGTCGAAACACATAGCAATATCAACGCCAAGCCGATTTTGGGCTTGTGTTGTAATTTCCGCATTGAGGTAAATTTTCGCACCGTCTATATGGCTTGCAAACGCAACTCCTTCTTCATCAATTTTTACTAACGGAGACAAAGAAAATACCTGATATCCGCCGCTGTCTGTTAATATCGGACCTTCCCATGCCATAAATTTATGAAGTCCGCCGATTTTTTCGATAGCCTCAACGCCGGGCCGAAGGAACAAATGATAAGTATTTGCGAGAATAATCGTCGCAGCCGTCTCTTTGAGATGGAAGGGCGTTATCCCTTTTACCGCTCCGGCTGTGCCAACCGGCATAAACACCGGCGTTTCTATTTGCCCGTGCGCGGTTGTTAAAATACCCGCACGTGCGGACGTGTTTGCGTCTTTCTGTACAATTTTATAATTTTCTTTACTGTGCATAATTAAATTACCAAACCATTTAAAGCTATACAGGATAATAGTTTTACGCACTTTCAGCAAGCTATTTTAGGAATGTACTTACCACGAAAAAAAGAAGAATCACGAAGAAGGCTTTATCATTACCTTAAAGGCGAGTATCTAATATAGTTCTAAATGTCGGTTCGTTGTATTGGAATGATATATCAAATTATGTTATTGAAATTTCCATTGTAATAGAATAAATATTTAAGTACGGCAAAATCGGTTAATTTGAAAATATATTCATCATGTAGAAACAGGAGTATAAAATGGAGCATTCAGCAGAAAAAACTACACCAAAAATTATTATGCACGATTCCGTCAGCATTGACGGCTCTTTCGTCGGATTCGAGTATTCAATGGAACTGATGGGAATTCATTACAAAATTGCGGGTTCTTTTGGTGACAAAGTCAGAATATTCGGCTCAACAACCGCTCTAATAGGAATGGAAATGTTCGGCGGATTCACAGAAGAAACCGAAGCAGACTTTGCAAAACCATGTAAGAGTGACAATTTAACTTATTGGGCTGTAACAGATTCCAGGGGTCTCCTCGAAGGCAAGCTGCATTATCTGCGAAGGTCTGAATATTGCCGAGATGTAGTGGTTCTGATAACTGAGCAAACACCCAAAAGCTATGTGGAATATCTCGAAAGACGAAATTACGATTATTATATGGTTGGTGAAAACCGGGTCGATTTAAAAAGGGCTGTAAAGATATTATCTGAAAATTACAACTCAGAAAATATTATGATAGATTCCGGCAGGGAGTTGACTAATGCTTTTTTGAACGAGGGGTTGGTGGATGAAATAAGCCTTCTTATTATTCCTGAAATTGTCGGTAATAAATCACAGAATTTATTTTTCAATGTACTCCAGAAACTTTCGCTTGAACTTATCAAAACCCAGCAATTTCCGTTCGGATTCGTCTGGAACTTATATAAGGTAAAGAAAACATAGAAGCAGCAACGTAGAAAATAGCGGAAAGGTTCAGTTACGTCTGAAGCATTACAGGTATTGTCGCAAGCTTCCGAAATCCATACTGGTGCGAAAAAATAATTTTGCTTAATACTTTAAGTTGCTTCATCGCTTTCTGATTGCTTTCTTTTCTGCTCGATATTATGCAGCCGCTCATCATTTTTAATACTATGATTATTAATCATTTCAATGTCTTTTTATTCTTTATATTCGAGTGCATCAGCGATTCGCGCAAGAACATTACCAAAACCTCCCGCCTGCTCATCAAGATAATCACCCGATTGAACAGTAATGTCATTTTGGCGAGATAATTCGAGAACCCGTTTAGCTTCGATAACTGTTTCTATTGAAATCGAATGCTTTTGAGCTAATTCAGTGGCGTATGTGAGAAAGTGATCTATATCATCTTTTCTGATCAAGTAATTTTTACGAGGCATTTGGTTTCCTAATGTTCCCATTGATTATTTTCCTTATTAAAAAATGAATTTCCGTAACTTCTTATTTTACTATTTCCGAATAACCTTTATACAAGATATACTATGCGAGTGATTATGTCAAGTTTATAGCCATTTTCTATCTTTATAATTCGTGTTTATTCGTGTTAATTCGTGGTTCTTTTTTGACAGGATTTACAGGATAAACCTGATTAGATGTATAAAGTATTTGGTTGCGGCTATGCCGCATTGAGTTCATTAGTGATTGTGGTTTCTGTTTAAAATGGATTCCCGCCTGCGCGGGAATGACAAAGTCGTGGTTAATGAATAATCCGTGTAAATCCCGTGTGAATCTGTGTCTAAACAAAAATTATAATAAATTCACCGGGTCGATGTCGATTGTTATTTTTACGGCGGGGCGGATTGGTTTTTCCTGTCGCAGGTTTGCGAAAAATCTTTGCATAGTTGTCGGGTCGGGAGCCTGGACGATTATTTGCATTCTGTGAAAACGTTGTATTCTGTTTATTAAAGCGGGCATTGGGCCGCGGATTTTTATGTTTAAGTTTTCCCTGCGAATGATTTGGTCAATTGTATTCTTCATTATATTGCAGGCTTTTTCGAGTTTCTCGAAATCTGTGTCACGCAATACAATCGAAGACAACCGCCAGTAGGGCGGCAGGTTGCATGTTTTACGATGTGTCAGTTCTTCTTTTATAAAGCTGTCGAAATCTCCTTTAGCCGCGAATTGAATTACCGGCTGGTCGGGCATGAAAGACTGTATGAAAACAACTCCTTTTTTCTCGGAGCGGCCGGTTCGTCCTGCTACCTGAGATATGAGCTGGAAAGTTCTTTCGTTCGACCTGAAATCTGGCAAAAACAGGCATGTATCGGCGCTGATTATTCCGACTAATGTAACGTTCGGAAAATGCAGCCCCTTGGCGAGCATTTGCGTACCGGCTAAAATATCGATTTTACCTTCAGCAAACTCTTTTAGAATATGGTAATAATCTTTGCCGCCCATCGAATCGCTATCCATCCTCTTGACACGAGCGTTAGGGAATCTGCCCGCGAGTTCTTCTTCCAGACGCTGTGAGCCAAGTCCAATCATCGCAAAATTTTTGCCGCATACGGGACATTTTTCGGGAACGAGAGTTTGCGCAAGGCAATAGTGACATATCGCATAGCCGGAATTTATATGTTTGCCTGTCACCGTACTCATTTTCTCGCTACGCGGTGAACTGGATTTATGGAAAGTGAGTGTGACATCGCAATTGCGGCAGTGAAGGGTATATTTGCAGGAAGGGCAGAAAACAAAATTGCTGTACCCGCGCCTGTTTAGAAGCAGAATCGCCTGTTCTTTTTTTTCCAACACGACTCTAAGCTGATTCGCGAGCGGGTCGCTTATTAGATTCATGCCTTTCTGCGTTACTTCCGATTCCCGCAAGTCAATAAGCTTCATCTCAGGCATCGGAAGGTCCATGACTCTTTTGGGAAGGCTAACGAGATTGAAATGCTTTTTGTTCTGGCAATTCGCAAGCGTTTCCAGTGACGGCGTAGCGCTTCCCAGAATACAAATTGCATTGGCAAGCTGGGCGCGTTTTATAGCTACGTCTCTGCCGTGATAACGCGGAACAGTATCCTGCTTATAACTTGGCTCATGCTCTTCGTCAACTACGATGAGACCGAGATTATTCAACGGAGCGAAAACCGCCGAGCGTGCGCCGATAACGACGTCTGCGTCACCTGATTTGATTTTCTGCCATTGTACATTTCGCTGAGCCGCGTTTAAACCGGAGTGCATCACGGCGATTCTCTCGAATCGTTCGTTGAAACGCTGAACAGTTTGTGTCGTTAGCGCGATTTCCGGAAGCAGAATGATTGCGCTTTTTCCTTTTTCCAGTGCGGCCTGTATGGCCCTGATATATATTTCAGTTTTCCCGCTATCGGTGACTCCGTAAACAAGTGTCACTCCAAATTCAGCGGAATCGATTTGTTTTGTTATGGAATCGAGAGCGTTTTGCTGGTCACTGTTGAGAATGATTTGCCCGCGATAATGATTAGATAAGCTTTGCGGAATGGCCGGAAGGGATTTTATGACTGTTTTTTGAACTGTTTTGATTAACTGGAGTTCCGCAAGTTTCTTCAGGGGTGCTTTGGCGCTGTTTGCACGTTCAAGCAAAGATTGTAATTCTACGGCGGAATCTTTGTCGAACGCTTTTTGTTCCTGCAATAAAGCAATAATCTGTTTCTGCTTTTTACCTTTTAGTTCGCTGATTATAGTTACAAAGTTTTCCGCTTCAACATTCAGGAATACATTATTTTCTGTTTTTACTCCCGCGCCATGCTTCACGGCTGAAGGCACAATAGCGGCCAAAACCTGACCGAGCGGGCAGACATAATATGTGCTTATCCATTTTGATAATTCCATTAACTCAGAGTCGATCAGAGGTTCTTTATCAACTACATTTTTGATTGCTTTGAGCTTGAATTTAAGCTGATTACTATATTCAGGCGGTCGAATGCCGGTGCAAAAACCTTTCTGCGGTTTATTGTTTTTTCCCAGCGGAGCTTCGACTCTCTGGCCAACCTGAATCGGCCATAACTGGTCAGGTACGGCGTAATCGAACTCGGTATCCGCCGCTGTTTCAAATGCTATGAGAATTATATGGCTATATTTTTCTTCTTTAGCTTCTTCTTTGGCAAACAAACTGTCTGAATGGTATTTGTTCTTCATGTTTCTCAGTTTATAAAACGGTGTGCATAGCACACCCTACAAATTATATAGATTCATTAGTTTGCAGTTTTGTATTGGCCTGCTTCTCTGCGCATTTCGGATTTGTCATCAATTACAGTATCTTCGATTATATCGAGTTCGAGTTTTTTTATTAGTCCCTTTATGTAATCAAGATGCGGGCAGGGTGACGCGTGAAAATTGTCTTTTGTCATGCAGGAAGATAATTGTATTACAATTTGACTTTTATCTATCCCTTCGGCTTTTTTGATTTTTCGTGTAAAATTACTTAATTTCCTGTGAATAGCCCGCCCGCAGCATCCGCCGCATGTCATATTTATTATACGGTACTTTTTATCTTTGGAATAAATTGAAAAGCCGCCCGTGCGTTCGTTGTATGCTTTCTCGCATAGGTAGCCCGGACAACGTTCTTTTACAATGTGGCATTGTACTATAACAATGTAATTTTTGTTATTGACGTCTATCATGATTCATCCTTAATTTATCTTTTGTTTAAATTAAAATGTTTTATTGCTATTTCATTTATATATTCACCTATTGCCAGTGACGCGGTGGCTGCCGGTGACGGGGCGTTGAGAACATGTATCGAATTTTTTCCTTTTTCAATTATGAAATCATCGACCGGCTTGCCATCTTTCGCGACCGCCTGCGCTCTTACACCCGATCTTGATGGTTTAATATCCTGCTCTGTAATTGATGGAACGAGTCTTTGTAAACTTTTCAGGAAAAGTTTTTTCGAGAATGCTCTTGTGTATTCTCCGATACCATATCGTATATTTTTCAGGAACATTTTCCATGTCCCCATATAGGAAATGGATTCCCAGAAATCTTTGGAAGCGAAATCTGTTTTGTTATAACCTTCTCTTTTAAATGAAAATACAGCGTTCGGTCCGCATTCTACAGTGTCGTTTATCATTCGAGTAAAATGTACACCAAGAAACGGGAATTTCGGGTCGGGAACCGGGTAGATAAGATTATTGACTTTTTTCTTTGCGTTTTCCGTCAATTCATAAAAATCGCCGCGAAAAGGAATTATTTTCACATCTGGCCAGATACCATCGTCTTTTGCAACGCGGTCGGATTGCAGACCGGCACAGTTGATAATATATTTAGTTGAAAAAATGCCTTTGTTTGTTCGTACCTCTGTATAAAAATCATGTTTATCGAAACCTGTGACTTCGTGTTCGAGAAGAATTTCGTTCTGCGGTTCTGGCCGCTGTTTGATAAGTTCAGCAAGTTTTTCAGCTACTTTTACGAAATCAATTATTCCTGTACAGGGTAGAAAAAGGCCTGCGATTCCATTGCAAAACGGTTCAAGTTCTTTAATTTTTTCAGATGATATTTTTTCAATACCCTCGACTTCATTTTCAATGCCGTTATTGTAAATTCTTTCGAGATGAGTAAGTTCTCTCTTAGCGGTGGCGACGATTATTTTGCCGCATATTTTGTGCGGAATTTCATATTGTTTTGAGAAACTTATAAGCTCTTTTCGTCCTTTGGCGCAATATATGGCTTTTGCGGAGCCGGGTTTGTAATATAATCCAGAATGAATTACGCCGGAATTATGGCCAGTTTGATGGCGGCAGAGAGTTTTCTCTTTTTCCATCACGGCTATTCGTAACTCTGGATGGTTCGATGCGATTTTGTACGCCGAGGCCAGACCGACGATTCCGCCGCCGATTATTACGATATCGAAATTTTCATTCTTTTCAGCCAAAAAATATCCTTTCTTAAACGCCACATACAATAACTCAAACTGAACCTGACGTCAATTATACAGAATGAAAGGGCAGCGAATTGTTGAATATCCATAATTAAAACAAGACTTGAATGTGAAGGCTGTTGGTATTAAAATGCGTGTAAACTAAAGTGTTATGTAATTATATGGGTGGATACTTAATGTTTTTAAGAATATCCTGTACAATATGTTTATTATTGATAGTAATATTGTTTTCCGGTTGTGTTTCAACTGCTGAGTTAGGTACAGCCCTGATACATCAGCATGCCGGCATAGGTTTCAAAACACATTCTTCCGGGAACTGGACATTTGAAGGTCTTGACACACGTATTCAGCCGCGGGTCAGGTCTGGTTTTTACTCGACAACAATATCATGGACACTTTTCCCGGATCCGAATGAATTGGGGGAACATGGTTATTGTATAAACTTATCTGAGAAGATTGGAGTTGTATATACATGCCGAGCCGGACATATTGATATAGGTCACGTGCGAAAAATGACTGACTGGACAGGGTTTCTTGCCGCCAGGTCTCTCGAACAAATAGAAAAAGGTAATGCAAAATTCGGATTTAAACTATATGAACCTTCGAGATATTTCGTGAAGCTGACATATCCTGAAAATTGGAAAGATTACTCCGAAAATGAAAAAGAGAAAATCGCAAAAGAAGTTTCAATCAAACTCGGCATATATTTTGCCTATAACGCGGCGATCTGGCATGAAATATTAACGTGGTTCGATTACAAACCCAAAAGGTTATTATCTGATTATGAATCGGCGTTTGCATGGGAGGATATGTATTCTAATCTTCTCGGTATTTTGCTGGCGGAGAAAGCTTTGCGAAATGGCGAGAGCGGATTTAGTTCTTCAATAACGTTGTATCTCGACGAAGCGCTGAAAGAATTGAAAGTTCAATCAAAAGAAATTGCGTTGGATGTTACTAATAAAGTTAAAGGGCAATGGTTTTCAAGTAAATATTTCTTTCCAAAAATTCATATGAGAAACCTTGATATAGGTTTAGAAGATAACTTAATTACACCTTATCTCGTTCCTGATATGATTTGTGATGAAAATACAGAAGTTAAGTCTTTGCCGCTTCCTGATTGGGACATTAGCAAATATGGTTTTTCTGTAAAATTAGAAATTGAACCGAGGGAATGGGAGAAAAATGAAATTCTGAAAGTAGTATATCCGGAAAAAAAGAACAGAAAGAAAAGAGTGGTGCCTGAGATTCATTTTCCTGCTATAATGAGTTATATAGAAAATGATGCTATAAGAAGAGGATTGTTATTATCTGATGAAGCAATTTATAAATCCAGAACCGCGTCAGGGTAAAAATTACCGGTCGGGGAGATTTTGAAGATGTAGATACGTTCTTTCATCATCCTGAAATATAGAACATCGCCATATATCGCTTCGATATCGTATTCTTTCAGTTTATTCGTGTCGTTTGCCAAATCCCAGATATTTGTCCAGAACAACTTGGAATGCTCTACCGGTAGAGCTTCGAGCAGGTCCTTATACCTTTGCGGTTCAGTTCCCGGCTCTTCAATAGCATACCCATCTTCCGGAGCCATCTTTTCACCATATATCCGCCTCCATAAATATAGTGCCTTTGCTTTGCCGTCCGTAACCATTTTATTTCCAAATTTTACAATCAACGCGTCGAAATGAACGATATCGCCTTCGATTGTGTATTCTTTTTCGAGAATATTCTTGAGATTGTCGTTTCTTGCGGTTTCGACAAATTTTATTGTTGTGAAAAGGACGCCGTCCTTCTCTTCCTGTGAGATTATTTTCGCATAGCCAATCTGGTCTTCTTCTGTAAGATTAGTTATCGCCTGCTTGAGGTCTTTGTTTTCTGTTAACAGTTCATGAATTGTTATTAAAGCCGCTTTGTATGGACTTTGCGAAAAATATGAAATCAGACCTGCGCCAAGCGACGCGGCTAATATGAAAAAGATTCCCAATTTTACTTTTCGTAATGCCATTTTTTAACCTTAATATGCAGTATAGATGAATTATATCGTTCTGCTCTATTTATTTTATCGGCATAGAAGCATGGAAATTCTTAAATTCTAATGGTGAATTTAAGAACAAATACAAAATAAATTTCTTTTGGAAAAATTCGGAGTGAATTAAGAATCGTCAGGTTCTTTGTAAACAATGATAGATTCCTGTGATTTACTGGCTTGAATTGTACCGCCAAAAGCACCCATATTGATTCTTCCGCCATTTGGAAGCGGCTCTTTTTCGATTGGGCTGTTAGGATCGCCGGTATTAATACAAGGACTATTTGTGTTATCTGAAATCCACGTTTGGCTATTTGGGTCATAATGCCCGGCAGTTGATTGCAGATGGTAATCACCTTCCAGCCAGGTTGCATTCGGGTCATCCGGCTCGACAATGATATTGGGATCATTTGCATCAACCCAGAAGCCTGATTCGATAAATAGAGGATCCGAATCGATATTTCCATCACCCCACGAGAGACCTTGTTGCGGGCCATAGATTGCTAAAAGTCCATTCTGAACAGAACTGTAATTTATATTAATAGTTGATCCATCTTCGTTCAAGATTGCATTTTCACCATTCCAAATAATACAGTTCAAAAAAAACATGCGGCTTGGGATAAATAAATATGGCGGAAATTGAAATGGCATATTATAGGCAAAATGACCCAAATCGACTGCTGAATTTCCGGTTGCGGTACAGTTTATGAATGTTAGAATTCCTCCAACATTGAAAAGCGCACCTCCCCAAAACTTTGATATATTTCCACTGAAAATACAATTCCTGAACCCGATATTACCAAAATAATTTTGCATTGCGCCGCCAAAATGCGCCGCCGAATTATTGCTGAAAACGCATGATGAAAATGTGGGATTACCATAAGAGTTCTCAAATCCGCCGCCATAGTATGAGTGATTGCCTGAGAATGTACAGTTCGTAAAGTTCGGGTCGGATTCCTGGTTTGCTATTGCGCCTCCCTTACTAGTCGAGGAATTTTTTATAAACGAACAGTTTATAATATTTGGCTCACTTTTATAGAAATTATAAATTGCGCCTCCTGAATTAATTGCCGAATTTTCCTGAAATATGCAGGCATTAAGAACCGGACGGGAATAATATCCGGTTACAATCGCGCCACCATTACTCAAATTTGCTGTATTACGTATGAATTTACAGTTTGTTATAACTCCATTTTTCTCATAGATATTGTATAAAGCGGCGCCTGAACTGGCGAAATTCTCAATAAATTCACAATTTGACAGGATTATATTACTTTGGGAATTGTAAATAGCTCCCCCGGTTCCACCAACAGGTGACTCAGTAAATTCATACAAGTAGTTTGAACTGTTTTTTATGAATTTGCAGTTACTTATGTTCGGATCGCTATTTATATTATAAATTGCTCCTCCTTCGTAAGCTGCGTTTATTGTAAATGTGCAATTGGTAATAACAGTTCCGCCAACGGCTGAATCAATGTAGATTCCGCCACCCCGGCTTGTTGAGTCAAAGATTAAATAATAATTATAACCTCTTGCGTTGCCTGCCGTAATCGTGAAGCCATCGAGTACTGCTTCGTTCTGAGTGCTGAGTTCCATGTCCTGCGACTCAGAACTCTGAATACTGAACTCAGAACTATATGTTACTACATGATAGCTATTATCAAAAAAATTAGGATCATTTACAAGGTTATTGGGGTCATAATTATTTGAGTCGTTGTTAAGTAAATCACCAGTCAAAATACTCTGATACAGTTCGATATCTCTTGTATCTGGATCAACATGTATCTGAGTTGGTATCTGGCCTGCGTATCCGCCCGATAAAGTCACGCCGTTAAGCATCTCGAAGGACGCAAAAATATCCTCAATTTCAACATGAGTTCCTTTATCCGGTGTATAGATTCCCTGGGCAACTTTAATCTCGATGGGTTTTTCAGCGGCAGCAGCTTCAAATAGAGCGTCCTGGAGATAAATAAAAGCATTTTCCCACGATGAGCCGTCATTTTGGCCTGAAGCGTTATCATCGACATAAATAATTTGAGCGGAGACAGGAGAACAGCAAAAAAAACTTAAAACCAGCATTACACCGGCTAACTTATGAATTTTAAAATTTCTTTTCATCAGTTCTCCTTCAAAACAGTATAGTAGCAAATTTGAACTGATTTTGCAACGATTTTAAACTTTTAGAGGCAGAGTTTTTCTAATCGTTTTGGCCGCAGCACTTTTTGTATTTTTTGCCTGAACCGCATGGACACGGGTCGTTTCTTCCCACTTTCGGTGTTTCGAGCTTGATTTGCTTGACGACCGTTTCGCCTTGTGGAGCCTGAGCCGCTGCTCTTTGCTTTTCCGCCATCGCGAATTGTCCCACCTCGTCGTGACTTGTCCTGCTTACGTTCCATACATCTCTTGTGCGGGCGCCTGCTTCGAGATGAACCTTGAATATAATGTCAGTAACCCGGTCTTCGATAGACGAAAGCATCTCCTCGAACATCCGATAACCTTCATGTTTATATTCTATTTTCGGGTCTTTTTCCGCAAAAGAACGCATCCAGACACTGCTCTTGAGATGGTCCATCGAATAAAGATGGTCTTTCCATGCGCTGTCATAGACTTGAATCAGGACATATTTTTCCAGGTCGCTTAATTCCGCACGCATGAATTCATTTGCGGCGGAGGATATTGTATCTTTAATTTGTGAATCGTCATCCGGGACATTTTCTTCCGTCAGTGAAGCATTAAATCTCTCGTTTGCCCAGTTGAGTAATTCTGTTCTGTTCAGGCTGGCTGCCTTTTGGTCGATTTCTTTCTCAAGCTCGCCGTCATTGTATTTGCTGCTTAATTCAAGAAGTTCTCTAAGAAGTGTCTTGGGTTGCTTTTCCTGAATATTTTCAACAGTCAGACCGGCGTTGTATTTTTTATTCGCCCATTCCGCCAGTGCTTCGTAGCCGTATATATTCGGACCTTGCGGGCCATAAGCCATATTCATCGCGAATTCGACAGGGTATTCGATTTCTCTTTGTTTATATTTTTCCGCGACTTTTCCTTCTATTTTTTTGCGTATTTCAGAGGCTTCAAGATTTTCCAGTTCACCCGTTTCGAGCTTAATCGCGAATTTTGCTTTTGCCCATTCTGTGAACATTCGTATCGAATAATCTTTTTTCAGAAATTCAGAAATCTGCGCACAATCTTTCTTATCAATCTGCTGGGCCGCCGCTTCTTTAAGTTGCTCTTCAATTTCTTCAGGGCTTTGCTGCTTGATTTTAGAAGGACTCAAACTGACCTGGAATGTACTCATTGCCCATTTCGATAAGCCGGGGATGTCCCATGTCTTTGAGTCGTTTTCGTCTTCAAAATACTCACCCATCGACATTGAAATATTATTTGAAGCCTGCTCTTTCGCCTTCAGCTTAATTATTTCTTCGATTTCCTCCTTTGTCATATCATTGACATTTGAAAGTTTGAGGTCAATTCCGAAATTTGTTCTTGCCCACTCGATAACGCAGTTTTGCGGATAGCCTTCATTGAGTATTGTTTTGCAATTTTCTTCGATTGCGGCGTCAATCATTTCCTGGATAATTGCCTTGAGACCATGTCCGCCAAGAATCTTGGTTCTGCGCGAGTAAAATATTTTTCGCTGATAGTCCATGACCTCGTCGTATTCGAGCAGACTTTTTCGCACGTCGAAATTCTTCTCTTCGACTTTTTTCTGAGCTTTTTCGATTCCTTTGCTGATACGTTTGTGGTAAATGGGCTGTCCTTCTTCCCAGCCTATCCACGAAAGCGCTTTTACAGTCCATTCCGGCGCAAAGATACTCATAAGTTCGTCATCGAAACTCAGGAAGAACTGGCTTGAGCCTGCGTCTCCCTGTCTTCCGGCACGGCCTCGAAGCTGGTTGTCGATTCGTCTTGCTTCGTGACGCTCTGTGCCGAGAATGTGAAGTCCTCCGATTTGAGCAACGCCCGGTCCGAGCTTAATATCCGTACCTCGTCCGGCCATGTTTGTCGCGATAGTGACATTGCCGCGTTTCGAGCCGTCCCTTGATTCATGCTGCTGGCCGGCTTTGGCGACAATAACAGCTTCTCTCGCATGCTGCTTGGCATTGAGAACTTCATGGTCGAGTCCGAATCTTTTCGTAAGAGCGATTGAAAGTGCTTCGCTTTTCTCAATGCTGATTGTTCCGATGAGAAGGGGCCTGCCAGCCTGGCTGATTTCGTTAATCTGCTCTGCTACCGCGTCGAATTTTTCCTTCATTGATTTGTAAATCACATCTTCTTTGTCGTCTCTGGCGCACGGTTTGTTGGTTGGTATTACAACGACTTCAAGTTTATATATGTTCATGAATTCTTCAGACTCAGTCGCGGCTGTTCCTGTCATACCCGATATCTGGTCGTAGAGTTTGAAGAAATTCTGAAGAGTAATTGTGGCGAGAGTTTGCGATTCTTCTTTTACCTGCACGCCTTCTTTGGCTTCTACCGCCTGGTGAAGACCATCCGACCATTGTCTGCCGTGCATTAAGCGGCCTGTGAACTCGTCAACAATAATGACTTTGCCTTCCATAACGACATAGTCTTTTTCTCTCTCGAAGGTAATATGAGCGCGAAGACTCTGTTCAAGAAGATGCGGCCATTCCATATTCGAACCTGTGAAAAACGAACCTACGCCCGCTTCTTCCTGTGCCGCGCCGATACCTTCATGTGTTAAATGAACCGCTTTTTTATCATATTCGACTTCGTAATATTGAGTTGATTTTTCGAGTCTTGCTTTTGCTTGTTCGAGTTCAGAGCCGATTCTTTCGATGGTTTTTTGCGCATTGGCGATTCTCTTTTCGTCCTTCGCTCTTTTCGCTTCGGATAATTCACCCTGCGCACCGGCTATATCACGTTCATCGTTATCTATTTTCTTTTTCAAATGGTCGTAGCCGCTTTGGAGACTGAGCAGTTTCTTCGCGACACTGTCCGCTCTTTTATACCTGCTTACATCATCGAATGCAGGACCTGATATGATGAGCGGCGTTCTTGCCTCATCGATTAGAATAGAGTCAACTTCGTCAATTATCGCGAATTGCAGGTCACCCTGAACCATACGCTTGATGGATGTTTTCATATTGTCGCGCAGGTAATCGAAGCCGAATTCGTTGTTTGTACCGTATGTTATGTCGCAGGAATACTGATTTTTTCTTTCATCACCACCAGTGTCCATATCCGCCTGGATTGCCCCGACTGTAAGACCGAGCGATTCATAAACAGGTCTCATCCATTCAGCGTCACGTTTGGCGAGGTAGTCGTTTACTGTAATGATATGTACTCTTCTGCCTGTGAGACAAACCATATAAGTCGCAAGTGTAGCGACCAAGGTTTTACCTTCACCGGTTGCCATTTCAGCGATTTTGCCTTGAAAAAGGACATATCCGCCGATTAGCTGTACGTCAAAGTGCCGCATTTGGAGATGACGCCTTGCTGTTTCACGAACGACCGCGAAAGCTTCAGGCATTATATCTTCAGGCTTTGTGCCGGATTTTATTTTTTCCCTGAACTCATTGGTTTTTGCTTTCAGAGCTTCGTCGCCGAGCTGCTTAATTTTTTCTTCGAATTCACCGGCTTCCTGCGCGATTAAAGAGTAGCTTTTTACGAGTCTCTCATTTCGTGAGCCGAATATTTTAACTAACGCTTTATTTATTTTTCCAAGCATTTATTCTTTTACCCTGGTTACGTATTCTCCCGTTCGTGTATCGACTCGAATGATTTCACCCAACTTAACGAAAGATGGAACCTGTACGACCAATCCTGTTTCGAGAGTTGCTGGTTTATTTTGATTTGTTGCGGTGGCGCCTTTAATTTCCGGCGGTGTTTCCACAACCTCAAGGTCAACTGTAATCGGAAGTGTAACTATTATAGGCTTTCCTTCATACATACTGACCTGTAACTGCGTATTGGGTTTGCAATATTTTTGAGCATCACCGAAAGCATCGTCATCGAGCGCAATCTGGTCGTAATTTGTAAGATCCATAAGGATATGCTCTGTTCCGGTTGAGTACAGGTATTCGTATGTTCTTTTATCAAGAGACACTTCTTCGATATTTTCTTCCGAACGCAAGCGTATATTTTGGATACTTCCATCTGCCAGACTTTTCAGCTTTGTCTGATATACTGCGCCGCCTTTACCTAATTTAACATGTTCATAATCGACTATGCTATATAATTTACCTTCGACTATGATAGTCATGTTTTTTTCCATTTCTGCTGCTTTCATGTTTTCTCCGTTTACAAATTTTTATAAATCATACAAATAAAAGCAGTAGTATGTCAAAATTTAGCGATTTTGTCAATAAATAGAAACTTTTGGTATTGTTTTTCATTTATGTCTTTTTCGTTTATTTTGGTGTTTATCTTTATGTTTATGTTTTTCTTTGGTTTTATTTTTGGATATTTTTTCTTTCGCAAGAGGCTCGATTGGTATGAGATTCAACTGTCTTGCCGGGATGTTTACTGAAGTTATTCGGACGTTTAAAGATTGTCCCATGCGAATACAGCTTCCTGAACGTTCTCCTGATATAGATTGGCTTTTATGGTTATATTTCCATGAATCATGTCCCAAATCGTCCATACGTATCAGACCTTCTATGCCGAATTTCTTGCATTGTACGAAAACGCCGAAATTCGTCAGGCCGGTAACTACACAACTCAACTCTTCGCCGATTTTCTTCGATAGCATTTGCAGAATTAAAACTGTTTTTAACTCCTGCTCGGCTGATTCGGCGTTTTGTTCGGTAAATGTGAGGTGCTTGCCAATTTCGGAGAGGTCTTGTGTTGCTGCTTGATGTTTTGCTTCATTTACGTGATTGTGCAGGTAAAAATCCAACATGCGATGAACTAACAAATCAGCATATCTGCGAATCGGGCTTGTGAAATGGCAATAATGTGTGGAAGCAAGCGCGTAATGGCCGATGTTTTCCGGCGCATACTGTGCTTTCTCAAAGCTTCGCAAGACGGCCAAATTAATCCCAAGAGAACAATCCTCTCCTTTTACCTTCTCTAATAAATCCTGTATAATTTTCCTGTCGGGATTTTTAGGTATTGAATAGCCGAACGCTTTTATGAGTCTGGCAAGATTTTTCATACTTATCAAATCGGGATCAGGATGAACCCGCCGCATAAACGGGATGTTAAGCTTGTCCAAAAGTGAAGCGACAGCGTCGTTTGCCTCAACCATGAACATTTCTATCATTGTATGGGGATAACTCGTATCCGCAGGTTCCGCATCGACAATCTGACCGGATTTATCCATGATAAGCTCCGTTTCAGGCATATCCAGGTGGAGCATTCCATTTTTTGTCCTTCGCTTCTCGATTAACCTGCTGAGAGTTTCCATTTTGTTGATTAATTCGATTGCTTCAGGTTTTATGCCCTTGGTATGACCTTTTAAGATTGCGTTGGCCTGTAAATATGTCAGTCTTTGTGTGGAACAGATAATACTGTTTGCGTATTTTCGTGAAATAATTTCACCGTTATTGTCATAAGTTATAAAAGCACTTTTCGTAAATCTTTTCTGTTCAGGCTGAAGACTGCAAATTCCATTACTCAAAATTTCTGGGAGCATGGGAATTACTTTGCCCGGCAGATAAACACTGTTGCCGCGTTTCTTTGCTTCGATATCCAAAGGCGAATCTGTAGTGACAAAATTGCTTACATCAGCGATATGAACACCGAGCACCCAATTGCCCTCCGAATCTTTTTCGAGACTTATCGCGTCATCAAAATCCTTAGCGTCGTCGGGATCAATTGTAATAATAACCTTATCCGTTAAATCCTGCCGCTCCCTGGTTTTATCAGGATTGAATTTAGAAGCTGCTTGTCTTGCCTGCTCGATACAATCGTTCGCGAACTCGCCGGGCAATTGAAACTGGTGAATAACCGATTTTATTTCAGTATCGTATCGTCCTGCCTTGCCGAGTACTTCGAGAATCACGCCGCGAGCTAACAATTTTTCGGTAGGGTAAGACAAAATTTCTACCAGGACTTTGTCCTTTTCTTGTGCGCCTTTTGCGGTTACATCATCGACAGAAATCGGTTCGATAAAGCTTGAGCCGTCCGGCTGGACAATCCAGCCTTCGGTGTGCTTTTGAAGAACGCCGACAAATTTATTCTGTGCTCTTTTGAGTATTTCAATAATCTCTCCGGCGTATTTCGTTTGGCCGTCGCGTTTTCCCTGCTTTATTGCTTTTGCGATGACAATATCGCCTGTCATTGCTTCCAAAGTAGCGTCTGGTGGGATAAACAAATCGCCGTGCGTATTAGCCTGTTGCGGTATTACGAATCCGAATCCTCTCGGATTTGACCGGAACGTACCAACGATTTGGCCGGAAAGAGAAGGGAGAGTTACAAGGTTTTTCGCGCCGATGATAACATGTCCGGCTTGTCGAAGCTGGTCGAAATCTTCCTTGAACTGCTCGAAATTTTCATCGCTCACTCCCAGAGACTTCGCTAATTGCGGTAACTTAAGCGGCTTATAGTCATCCTTCTTGAGAAGCTTTATTATCCTGTCTTTGTAAACTTGTGCCATTTCGACTCCATTTTTAGTTCGTATATCGTATTGCGTATATCGTACTGCGTATTTCATTTAACGCAATACGCATCACGCTTGACGCATGACGATATTATAACTGCTTTGAAATGTTTATAAACAAGTAAATGAGAAATGTTTTAGCAGGTGCATTTTGCCTTTTTTGAGATTTTCATTAATTTAACGATTCGCTTTTCATCAATATCGTCAACTGAAAAGAATTTTATATGCCGCATAGTCTTGCCGTTTCCCTCGAAAAGGGCGATTTCTTCTTTTGGTAAGCCAGTTATAGCAAATCCCATATTGACATGGTCCTTGAGTGCAACAATGTAATACCTATGGTCATAGAAGGGCACTCCCGCCCACATTTCCTCTTCAATTTTCGGAAATGTCTTCAATATAATCTCGCGTAGCCTGGAACAAATCTCCCTCTGCGGCGATTTCTGCTTCTTTATATATTTTTCAACTTCTGCGTTCATAGTGGTTAGTATAATAGGGGAATTTCGTTAATTTGTAAAACACCTTTATTGCATAATCATTAATCATCTAATTTTTCGAGTTCACTTTTGATATCCAGACCATTGCCTTCGGCCCTTATTATTCCGTTTTTATCAATAATCACTGTATATGGTATCGGTTTATCGAAAACAGAATTATTTTTTATTGTATCTAACCAGCCATGTTTCAATGCATTCCAACTCGATTCATTTACAGTTTTTTCCCAAACGGCGCGGTTAGAATCTTTGCTTAGAGCTATAAAAACAACATCTTCATTCTTAGAGAATTCAACGGCAAGAGAGTTTAACTCCGAAAATGCTTTGACGCAGGGTACACACCATGTCGCCCATACATCTAAAACTACAATTTTCCCTTTTAAATCCGAGAGTTTTCCGGCAGCGGCGTCCTTCCAGTCTATAATTAGTTCCTGTAGTGGCTGACCTTTAATAACAGGAAGTATTTTAAGACCAACAACGATATCAACTGATATAGAAGCATTTTTTGTAAGAGACTGTTTTGCCAGCAATATACTTGTATTTTCATAGGACACATAAACATCTCTGTCTGGACGTATGCCGACAAATTCAAAACGACCATCAGAATCAGTTTTTGATTCTGGATAATAAAGGCTCAGGTCGAATCCTTTATCGGTCAAAGCAATTACTTTTACAGCTCTGTTTGCTAAAGGCCTCTTGTCTTGACCGTATAGTGTACCTCTAATAGTGACATCACCTTCTTTTATAGTCGAGTCAATCTCAGGGTAGTTCGGCTCGAACCTGTTAACAGTTCCCGGCTTAATCTCAATATCTCGTTCTTCATGCAGAAAAGGGGTGTGTGATTTATGATATATCTCAAATTCTTTTGCTTCCGCTGATATTTTATATTTACCTGACGCAATGCCAGATATTTTCAAAATGCCTTTGTTTTCGATTTCACCTTTTCCTCCCCATGAAAGAAAAGATTGCTTACCATCTTTTATTGTTTCTCTTAATAAAAAAACTTTAGCCGGTATAGCCATAACTCCTTCAGGTGGATTACGAAGATCATATTCGAATGCAGCAGGCATGCCCGGTGAAAATTCCACAGTTAAACCTACTTTAGCAGTAAATGGTTCAGAGCAGTAACCGAACATTTTACTTCTCTTTTCAAACATGCCTTTTTTTGCAATCCAGCCGATTACATATTCTTTTCCTTCCACAGCATTACATCGCCATGTATTTTTCCCGGTTTTTTCTAATTTCAGGGGAACTGAATCTTTGAATTTTTCGTGCAAAGCTGCAATTGCATTGTCGGCAGGTACAACTTTGGGATTTCCATCAACAGTTTTACCTTCAAGCCTGATTATTACTTCTACAGTTTTTGATTCAACTATTGGTGATTTTTGTGCTTCTGAGGCAAACGTATTTCTTTGAAATTGGGTAAAGTAACAACCTGTAAACACCAATCCAAACATTAGAATTACATTGCTTTTTTTCATTTTTCAACCTCTGTATTCGTGTTCAATTTCCTTATTTGTATTTTCCACTTAAATAAGAAGTACAAAAAAGAAAACTCTTCATCATATATTAATATTCTATCTATAAATGTTAGTATTTTGATTGATAATCTTTTTCTGTAGTATCAACGCTTTATTTTGTATTTCGGGATTCGTATTATTTAGATAAGGCTCGAGATAACTTAGAAATAAATCAGTAAAATCACCCCTACCATATGAAACACGAACAGGGTATATGGTATATTTTTCATCTTCCATTGCAAGTTGAATCAATCTTTTTGCTATTAAACCAACATCTCCACCTTGATGTAAACCGATTCCATTATGAACAGCACTGTGCCTTACGTCTTCTTCCGGCGAAAAGCTTGCATAATACGTTAGCCAGTACGCTTTGAGACTTTCCTTCCTGATGAAATTATGTGGAACTCCATAACGTTCATAACTCCAACGGATGATTTGTGCCTTATCCTGTTTAGTGTTTCTAAAACCGTTCCTTATAGTCTTAACAATATACTTGTCAGAATAAAGTGTTTTAAATGGAGATTTCCACCACTTATCAAGCTCTTTACCTGCTTTAATATCATCATAAAAATAGCTTTCAAATGTCTCTGCAGCTTCGAGAGAACCATATAACTCTATCGCAGCCTCTTCATCTTCTATTATAACATCCTGAAGCGGCTCTCCGAGTTTGCCGCCTTCCAATGAGGCTAAATAACTGTAATCATAGAACATCCCAACCAGAGGTACATATGTACCATGTTTAACTGCGCAGCCGCCGGATAGTGAAAAAAAGAGCAGAATAACTGCTAACAAGCATAAATTTAGCTTTCGACAGTATTGTTTTATTGCAATCATAGGTTATATAATATATATAATCTGTTTTACTCTATTTTCTTCTGTAATACCCTAGCCTTATTTTGTCTCTCAGGATTTGGATCATCCAGATAAGGTTGTAGATAAGTTAGAAATAAATTCTTTAGTCTCTTTCCTCGGCCATTTGCAACACGAACGCAATACTTTGAGTATTTTTCATCTTCTATCGCAAGTTGTATCAATCTTTTGACTATTAAATCTGCATCTCCTCCTGCATGCCATCCAATTCCCCAGCTAACAGCACTTTCTCTTACATCTTCTTCAGGTGAAAAGCTTGCGTAGTATCTTAGCCAGTATGCTTTGAGACTTTCTTTTCCCAATAAGCTGAACGGGCTGCCGTAACGGTAATACATCCATCGAAGAATTTGGGGCTTATCTTGTTTTGTTCTTCTGAAACCGTTCCTGATTGTATTGACAATATATTTGTTGGAATAAAATGATTTAAACGGCGATTTCCACCAATTGTCAAGTTTCTTACCCGCTTTAATATCGTCTGGGAAATAACTTTCAAATGTCTCGGCCTCTTCGAGTGAGCCGTATAGTTCTATTGCTTTCGCTTCATCTTCAATAGTAACATCCTGAAGCGGTTCTCCAAGTTTCCCACCTTCCAATGAAGCTAAATAACTGTAATCATAGAATGTCCCAACTAAAGGTACATATACACCATGTTTAACTTTCATAGCGCAGCCGGTAAATGTAAAAGAAAGCACAATAACAGGTAAAAGGCATATATTTAATTTTATAGGATGTTTGTTCATTAAAATCTCTCTTTAAATATTTTTATCAAATAGGGGTAATTATTAATCGAACATGATTTTAACTTTAAATCCTTTTTTCGTAAACTCCTCACGCAGAGCATTTAGGAGTTTATTCTTATCGGGATTTGTTGTTTCGAGTGTTACGACAGGATTGTCATTTCCTAACGTCGTAGATGTGATGATATATTCGTAACCATCTTTGTCTTTTGTTTTAAAACAAGCCTGCATAAAAACACTTTTTCCGTTTACACTTCGGTTGGAAGCTTTTTCGTCGAAACTATTATTTTCTTCTCCTTCGTGATCATTGATTTTTATTAGCGCCATTCTACAGGTGTCATTAAAAGATTCGTACTGTTTGTTGAATGTCAAATATTCATGCGAATAGATTTTTACAGAACATACTTTATTACTATTGCACCCGGACATAAAAAGAACTGAAATGATAAATAATGATATTTTCAATTTCCCTGGCATTTGAAACTCCTTTCAATAATTGCGGAAATATACTTATATTTTACGAATAATCTCAATTTTCTCTAACTTATTTACGGTCTTTTTATATATAGACGTGGAAAGCATAAATTCGTTACATAAATTTTCAAAAAATACAAAATATTTTACTTTGCTTTTCTGCTATTTAAAATCATTGTTATAACCTGCGCAATCCCCAGAGCAATCAATGCAAATATTAACCAGCTTATTATGGCCATAAACGGAATATCAGCGTTGGAATGGCTTCCTTTTGTAATCTGCATCAGGTATCCGCCGGGAATGAAAAATACCGCACTTACTATGCCCAGCACACCAAGGCCTGAACTGCCGTCTTCTACATTAAGCCATGTATAGGCGAGCACCGCCCATATAGTGACTATTCCAAGTGCAATAAAATGTGTCTTGAATTTCTTCATTTGACATTTCCTCTCAAAACGCCAAAAAAACTATTTGTCGTAAAATTTCTTATTACGGCTGGCTTGTCAGTTTGAGGCTTTGTGTGATTTGTGCAAGTCCGACCTGCTGCATAGTCGTCGTTGCAGTTAATATGCCTGTTTTTGTGCTGTATGTACAGCTTATTTTGTGAAGCGGTCCTGTCTCGGTAAGTGTCACGCTGTCTGCTGCGGTTTGGGTGACAGTGGTGGTTGTTCCGACCAGGTCGTTGCGTTCAATTAGCTGTCCCTGACGAAGTTTAGCCAGTTCCTCTGGAGCTATCCATAAACCCCCGATTGAAGCGCAGCCGCACGAACCTTCCTGCTGAGCCTGTTCCGGCGGCATTCCCGGAAGGCTTTCAATTACAGCTTCATTCCTGAATCGAACCCATCCGTTTCCGCGGGCTTTGGGTGTAAGTGTCACTGTCATATTGCGGTCAAGCTTTGCATTCGCAGCCGCTACAACTGATGTTTGAACTCCCCTGAAAGATAATTGTTTGAATTCATTCACCCATCCTGGCATAGGAGCGGCTTTCCACGGTACATCAATGTCTTTGATTTCCACAATCCATCCTGTGATAACCTGTGTGCTGCCTTCTCCGATGCCGGGTGTATTAAACAAGCCGGAAGGGGCTGTTACCACTGAAGGTCCCTGTACGCGAGAACCGTGAAAAATAAGCAATCCTGTTTCAAGGTCATATACTCTTGCATTATAGCCTGATATATCCTCACGCTGAAAACGGATAGCTTTATACGTTTTTTCTGCAACTGTGTAAGGCATTCGCAGGATGCGTATGCCGTCAGTATTTACTTCTTTGACCGTCTTTAGAATATCGGGATGAATCCAGTAATCAGCGGCACAGCCGGCATTCGTGACTATTCCGTCACTGGCGCCGTACATGCACTTTTTAGTAGATGTATCGAGGGTATATATTTTGTTGGATAACTGCGCAATTTTGTTTCCGATATATCCGACTTGTATAACATTGTACCCGCCGGCACCGCTTCCGGATATTTGCTCTTCGCGGTATTTTTTACCTGTGTTTTTGTCTATCCAGTTACCGTTATCGTCCTGCACAAGTTTACCGTATGAACCGGGAATACTTGCTGTCATTCCGAAATAAGTCAATCTTGTGCCTGATTTGATTATTGGCGGTGCGTCTGCTTCAGCCGCCGCTGGTACGAGAGGAAGCATGATACTCGGATCCGGAACATCAATTCTTCCGGCTCCGAGAACATGTGCTGATAGCAGCATAGAGATTGTTAATACATTTAAAAACCGCAATGATATGGTTTTATACCAAATTGTCATGGTACACCTCCAGGAATAGTTTAATATTCCATCTCTGCACCTGTATTTCTAAATACTGTTTTAAGTTGTATTAAGTTATGCTTGTTTAGCTTTAAGAGCGTTCAGCCTTTTGGTAAGACGTGATTTTTTGCGTGCAGCAGTTTTCTTGTGCATTGTACTTGTTGCCGCTGTTTGGTCTAATTTTTTTGTAACCAGTCTCAATTGTTCTGTTGCTGCCGCGATGTCGCCTTTTTCGAGGATTTCCTCATAATGCTTAATCTGGGTTTTGACCTGACTCTTGCGAGCGCGGTTGGTTATTCTGCTTTTCTCGTTCTGTCTTACTCTTTTTTTTGCTGATAACGAATGTGCCACTTTGTTCTCCTAAAAAACTATATTTTCTCAATTTCACTGAGAGTTTGGTTTATTTAACGTATTCCTTAAATTATTTACTCGCTGGCCAACATCTTTATACGCGAAATCACTCTGTGCGATTTTGCGGAATATTTCCAGCGCTTCTGTCGTATTACCATTTTCTTCATAAGCACGCGCAAGATTATACCTTAATTCTTTTCCCATTGCACTATCTTTTGCGTCATAAGATTCCAAAGTATTTCTTAAAATGTCAATTGCGTCGGTAAACCAGCCCTTCATAAAGAAGCATAAGCCGGTCTGATTAAGTGAAGAAAACTTTCTTTTGGGATCTTTTTGGGCTTCCTGGAACAGGGGTATCGCTTCATCATACTTTTGACTGCGAACTAATCGCAACGCATAATCGTATTTAGCTTCAAGGTTGGTTGGGTTATTTCCCATTTTGAGCCGATAGTGTTCGAGTTCTGTATCATCCAGTTGTTTCTGAAGCTGCTCTACGATAGTTTTTGTCTGTTCATTATCAGGATTGGTCTTTTTTGATTCATGGATTTTTCTTTTAAACTGTTTTATTTTAATTTGGCCTGCAAGCTGTTTAAAATTAAAATCATTTGTTTTTTCATAAGTGCTTTCAAGGATTGAGATTGCGTCATTTTCCCCGGCATCGGTTTCAAGTCCTGAAAGTGCCTCGGCAAGCTCGAAAATATTTGCCGGCAAACTGGGATTCTGAGCAATTTTTTTTCTTGCGTCCTCTACGGCCTGAACACGGTAACTTTCACTTTTAACAGTTTCACCCTGTGCGTGAAGTTTTTCCTGGCTTTCTCTGTTCTTAATGGATTTTCTAAAATCACCTTCGCCGTCGTATTTACCGCGTTCCATAGTCAATTCGGCTGAAAGATTCTTAAATTCGTCCGTCAGGTATTTATCATCCGGCTTTAATCTTACCGCATGTTGACAGGCCGCAAGAGCCTTATCAAGTTTATTGAGTTGAACATACGAATCTTTTAATAAAATATATGTATTCAATGAAGGCTTTTCAGAGGCATTATTAGTCTGGAAAATCACATTCGCTATCCAGTCCGCTGTTTTAACGTAATTCCCTGCTACAGCGGCCTTTAGCATTGTTTCGGCATAGGGAAGGTGGTCGGGATCTTTTACGAAAAGATATTCGGCGTTCAGCATCTGCTCAAGTGGTGTTTTCCCTCCCATACGCTTGACTTTTTCCACCATTGAAGGTTTTTTTCCGCCTTCTCCCTTGCGGTGCATAGCCATTTCGCAAAGAGGCAGGTGGCCGTCTTCAAGCGCATCCGGAGCGTACTGCAAGCCCTCAATGTACATATCAATAGCATAGTCGTAGTTGGAGCTTTGGGCTAATTTCTGCCCTTTAGAAAAAAAAGCCTTAGCTTTTGCCAATAATGTACCGTTTTCTTCGACCATTAAATATATTTAGATATCTTTCGTTGATAAAATGCCAAATCAATAATTTTAGTCTAAAAATCAAATTTGTCAACAAATAAAAAACTTGTTCATACCTCTTGGCTATGTTATAAATATATTTTCGTTTTTGTATTACTTTTGTAAATAAAAAAATAATTTAGTGAGTAAAAATTATGATAAATGCTCTTGAACAGTATGATCCTCAAATATTTGAGCTTATCAGGCAGGAATCTGCCCGTCAAAGCGGCTCGATACGCCTGATACCCTCTGAAAATTACGTTTCTAAAGCGGTTCTGCTTGCCAGCGGAAGCTGCTTAACCAATAAATACGCCGAAGGTTACCCCGGCAAACGTTACTATGAAGGTCAGCAGGTAACGGACCTCATCGAAAGACTTGCGACTGAACGAGCTACGAAATTATTCAAGGCGGACCACGCTAACGTTCAGCCTTACTCCGGTTCAGTAGCGAATCTCGCCGCATATTCAGCTCTTATTAATCCCGGTGATACTATTATGGGTTTGTCCTTATCGCATGGCGGCCACCTGACCCACGGCTGGAAAGTCTCGCTTACAAGCAAGTTCTTTAATTCTATACCGTACACTGTTAATACAGATACAGGATTGCTGGATTTTAATTTGATTGAAGATTTGGCGAAGAAACATAAACCGAAAGTTATAGTTTCCGGAGCAACAGCCTATCCAAGAGAGATTGATTTCGAGAAATTTCATCAAATAGCGAAACAAGTCGGCGCTTATCTCATAAGTGATATTGCTCACATCGCCGGTCTTGTTGTAGCCGGAATTCATAAAAGCCCGGTTCCTTATGCAGATATTGTATCGACAACAACACATAAAACGCTTCGCGGCCCTCGCGGCGGAATGCTCCTATGCAAAGAAGAGCACGCCTCGAAAGTCGATAAAGCCGTTTTCCCCGGTCTGCAGGGCGGCCCTCATATGCACACTATAACTGCTATAGCGGTGGCAATGGCAGAAGCCAATACGCCGGAATTTGTCGCTTACGCAAAACAGATAGTGAAAAACGCGAAAGCCCTGGCGGCCAAGCTTATTGAATATGGTTTCAATCTTGTTACGGGCGGTACTGATAATCACCTGATTCTGATTGATCTGAGGAATAAAAATATACCCGGCAAGAAAATGGCTAAAGCGCTCGACAGGGCACGAATTGTCACGAACTATAACACAATACCTGGTGACACAGCCCCGCCAATGAATCCCAATGGAGTTCGTATTGGAACGCCCGCGATTTCAACTCGTGGAATGAAAGAACCTGAAATGGCGCAAATTGCCTCGTTCTTTAACAGAGTCGCGGAAAATATAGACAACGAATCAGTCATTGAGGAAGTCGGAAAAGATGTCCTGCTGCTCTGTTCGCAGTTCCCTGTCCCTGAACACTTTATAAAACAGTGACACTTCTCTGAATTAAATCAACCTCAATATAGAAAACTCACACGAAAAGCACTAATAGCATTTAGTGCTTTTTTTGTTATCTATTGTAAATTAAAAATTCAAATCTGCTGGTTTCTCTCTGAGGTGTATTCTGGTCTGTTGAATCTATAATTGAAACGGGCTCCGGTTTGAGGAGCCCGTTGGTTTTTTTCGGTATTGCCCTGGATTAGCTGGGTATTACATTTGTCGCACACGGGCCTTTTTTACCCTGTCCGATCTCAAACTCAACTCTTTGTCCTTCATCAAGGCTGGCATAGCCTTCCATCTTAATTTCAGAATGATGAACAAACAAATCCTCACTACCTCCGTCGGGGGTGATAAATCCAAAACCTTTTTTGCCGTTAAACCACTTTACTGTACCTGTGCCCACTGCAATACTCCTTGGCCTAATCTGGCCGTTAATTTTGTCTCTCTAATCTGTTCCACAAACTATTCCTGAGAGACCATGGAATAATCCGAATCTACATTTAATAACTCAATATTATATCGGAACATTTTAAATAATCCATAAAAATAATAAAAAATATTATCGAACCTTGAAAAAAGTCACTTATTCCTGAAATTAATAATTAGAGTGGCTTTTGAACTGATTTTTCTTTTTCTTAGTTTATTTTTTTATAAAATAAAGGTAAAATCATAAGGTTGTTAGAAATTAGTATTCTGCGAGGGTGGATTTATAACGGATTATAAAAATGAATGAAAACAAGCTGAAAACCGCGATTCTTGGACTTAACGAAGGAGGCAAGCTTCTTCTCGATGCCGCACTTGCTACGGGGCTTTTCGAGATCGAAGCTGTTGCTGATAAAGATATTAATCTCGTCGAAAAAATTGCCGGTAAGTTGAATTGTCAGGCATATGACGATTTCAGGCAATTGATTTCGTCAACTGACGCCAGTATTGCCCGTGACAACAGGGTCCTGCTTGTCGCCGCCGAGACGCATACCTGCGACGAATATATAAAAATGGCTATTAAGAAGAAATTTAATTGCCTGAAACTTCCCCCTATAGCAAGGTATTTCGAAGAAGCCGCGGAATTTGTCAGGCTCAGCGAAGAAGAAGGTGTAGTATTTTCTATCGCCAATACCGGAAGATACGCCAAAGGGTATATGGCTCTTCGTGACTATATTACGAAAAACAAACTTGAGAAGGTTTTTCTCGTTACTGTTTTTAGTACATTCAATGAACCTCCGGCTAATACATGGCACACCGACCCGAAATTATCAGGCGGCGGTGTTCTGCTTTACAATTGCTATAAAATAATTGACCAGATTGTTCTGAATTTCGGCTTGCCTCAGCAGATGTATTCTCTGAATACAAACCAGGCGAAAGACAGGCAGCAAAGATTGTATCTCACGGAAGATACAGCGGTGGTGACATTGAAATTCAGCGATATGCTCGTGGGAAATATAATAACTTCACGTCGCAGCGGCATCGGCCCCCAGCAGGAATATTTGCGTTTCTTCGACAATAATAAAATCCTGACAGTCAACGAAAAGCAGTTAAATATCCGTGACGTGAGCGGCCAGGTCACTACAGAGGAGGAATTTAACGACACCGAACTTGAAAGAATGACCGCACTCTTGAAAGATTTCGCGATGAGCATATTGTCGCCGAAAGAGAACAATCCTGTATGTACGGGCAGGGAGAATCTCAACAATATGGCAGTGATAGAATCCGCATACCTTTCCGCCCGCACAGGTTTCCCCGAAGAACCGACAAAAATAATCAAAATGCCATCCGCCGTACCAAGCTTACAAATGGGTTTCGATTAAAAAAACACTACTAAGTAAACTTTTGCAAAAATCTTATACTAAGTAAAGATGCTTATCCATTTTATAGTAGAAACACAAAGATTTTTTCCTTTCACACCTTTCATGGTTCAGTTTTTAACAAAACCATAACGTTTCTGTAAATAATGAATCCATTAAGTTTATTCATGTTTAATAATGATTTCACATAAAAATACTGCGCTATGCGCAATAAAATAGAAAAAAAGGTAAAAAAATATAATAAATATGAAAATAATATGCTATTTTAGAAAAAATATGTTGTTACCTCAATTGACAAACTTCTTGTAAAAAAATAAAATCCTGTAATTCATAATTGAGTTGAAATGATTTAAGTTATTTTTATTACCAAAATATAATATCCGTTTTGATTTGATTTGATTTGACTTTTGATTTTGCGAGCTTTGACGGGAAATATCCTAAAAAAAGAATGAGAAACAGTTCCAACAGGGATTTTGATTGCTCAGGATAAAATAAATAACAAATACTTATCCAATATTGTATTATTTAGGAGAAATAACAAATGTTAATACAACGGACAAATTTCAAGAAAATACCTTTAATATTATTCATGATTATCGTTGTTGTAATGGTGAATAGTTGTGCTACTCCTGTTGATACATCTACAAGTCATACGAAAGTACTAAATCCTGATCAAGATGATCAAATAGGTGGGAGTTTTATTGAAAGCAGCGATATAAGAACTATTGCTCAGCAGGTATGTTCAGAATTGCTTTCTCTTCCAGAGTTTGCAGACAATTCTGAGTCAGCTTTTGTAGCAACTGATACGATTAAGAATTCAACGCGGTATTTAGTAGATACTGATTTGTTATTAAAACGCCTAAGATTAGAATTGAATAACTATTCTAAAGGAACTATAAGATTTTTTGCTCAAAATACTGGTCAGAACACACGAACAAGAATCCTGCGGGAACGTGAACAAACGGATATTCCGAATATGCTTGATGAAATAGCAGTATATATTGCATCCTCAGATTTAATACAGAATTCAGTTTCGCCGGTAAAAATATCAGTTCAGCCCGTATCTAATACGAACTTATTTAACATGAATGCTGACAGTTTTTCGTCATTGCTGAGAACAAAAATAAAAGAACATGCAGGTTCAAAAGTTCTCTTCGCTCAGCCCGGCTCTGATGCTCAGGTTGATTATACTTTGTCTGGCGAATTTTTTGTCCAGAGTCTAAAACAAGAGGGGATAGCAAATACCGTAGAGGATTTGGCATGGGCACAGGAACATCCGAAAGAGTGGTATGATAATGACAGTAATTCAGGAACTACAACCGTTCATGGTGACCAAATAAATATTAACAGTTCATCAGGTGGAAATATTAAAATAGGTCCGAATCTTGTATATAAAGCAATTGATCCGGCTCTGTGGAATAGTCCGAATGTCACAAAAAAGTTTAATGTAATGTTAATTAACAATGAAAAATTGGCTGTTTTAGAGAAAGTTGTGACATTGGAAGAACAAATTAAAACCGGTCAGGAAAGGGCAAATTATATTTTAACTGGTGAAATCAGTTCTTTATCAAAAGGCGGCGACGGATTGCGTTCAGATTATGTTTTAATTTCTTTTAATCTCATTGAGCCTGTCAGCAATGCAATTCTATGGGAATATGGATATGAAGTTAAAAGAGTCACATCTCGTTCAGTTTTGTATCGATAATATTAAAAGATTTATTATATAAAGGAGTTAAACATGTGTTATTATTTCAATAGGAAACTAATTTCCTCTTATATACTTATTCTGGTATTGTTTTCGTCGCTGGGCTGTCATACTGTATATAATGCTCCAAAAACTTCCGAAGCCGAGTTAGAAAGAGAAGGAAGTGTTGTATTTGTCCGTCCTGATAAATATACAATCCTTGGCACTCGTTCAATTAGAGATTACATAGAGATTACATATGAGCAAATAGGTATGAATGAGTCTGGTTTTCCTAAATTAGAAATTGGTATTAGGAACAGGGGCGGACAGCACTTTTGGGATACGAAAGGTCCTGAAGTTCAGCTTTCTATTCAAACAGCATTCTACAATGAACCCATCCAACCGGGTGGCCCGGCATCAAAACCTTCAGTTTATAAAACAAATTGGCAAACAGTTAAGCTTGTTCGAGGTGAAACTTCGGATTACAAGGTTACATGTCCTGTTAAGGGAGCAATGTATTATCAAGTTACTATTTCCGAATTTCTAAAATAATATATTTGTTTTTCAATTATTCATTTTGAAATAATGAAAGGTTCGTTATGTGGAATAAACATAATATATCTATACTTTTATCGTTTTTATTATTATGTGGTTGTTCAACAAATAAAAATCAAATAAAACGGCTAAGCGAAAAAGAAGTAGCCCAGCAGGAACAGATTGCAGAACAGGCTCGAAAGGAATTTTGTTGCGGTAATTATCAGAAGGTTCCAGAGATACTTGATCCTTTGTGCTTGGAACGTACTACAAGTCAGCCTCTATACCTTTGTGAAATTGGAGCCAGTTACCTTGCGGTTAATGATAAAATTAATGCAAAAAAATACTTGCTTGATGCTTATAATTCTATAGAAGGTTTTTTTGATCCTTCGTCTGAAAAAAAAGCTGTAAGTCTTTGGGGTTCAGAAGCGGAAAAAGTTTATAAAGGGGAACCTTATGAACAGGCAAGTATGAGCTTACTTGTTGGATTGCTTCTTCTCGAAGAGGGTGAAATAGATAATGCTCTTGCTTGTTTCAAGAATGGTCAGTTTGCTGACGCTGATGTAGATAAAGAACAATATAAGAGTGACTTTGGATTATTACAATTATTAGAATCAAAATGCCTGCAAATGCGCGGCGAGCAGTTAGAATCTGACCTGTTGTTTGAAAAAGCGATAGATTCATTTGCATATACTCATCCTCGTTATATATTAAAACAGACAGAAATTGATTCTCAAAAAGCGATATTAAGCACAAATAAAACAAAGAGTAAGAAAAATAGTAAACAAAGTAATATTGAGAAGGAAAATATTGATAAACTTGAAGCTGAATTGATAAATATACATGACAGTATAGTTAATGATTACCGTTTATATTATGAACCTTTGAGAAAACCATATAATACTTTGCTTCTAGTCTGGACTGGACGTTCACCAGAAATGGTAAGTCAAGGTCAGTATGGTGAGCAAAGAGTAATGATTAAAAATCCACCATTGGAATCGCATTATGAAATTATCGTAGATGGATCTGATTGGTATGATGTGATTCGTGGTTTTGCAAATATAACTTACCAGGCTACCACTAGAGGCGGCCGCATGATGGATAATGTACTCGCAGATCAGGCAGCTTTCAAGGCCGGTGCACATAATTTTAGTAAGAGCTTAGCCGATACGGCTGATGATGTTTCAGATCCATATGCAGCTTTGGCTATCCTTGGTGTTGCCTTAATTGCCGAAGGAGTAAGCGCCTCAGCAAATGTGAAAGCCGATATCAGGTGTTGGAGAACTTTACCGGATAAAATTACAGTTGTTCCTATTCAGCTTGAAAAGGGCGAACATGAAATTACATTAGATTGTTATGATAACAATTTTCGAGTGAATCGCAGAAAAACATACCATGTTAGTAAAGATGAAACTGAATTTCAATTTTTCAACCTTGTAGTTCCAACACGTGAAACCGTTGACATGAATGACGTTGCATTGAATACTATTAATTAACAGATTAATTATATTATCGAAAGATTTGATTAAGGGAAAGAATATGCGTAATATCGTAAAATTTGTTAATGTATTTTTCTTAATTATCATCATTTCTGGAGTTACAGGATGCTCTTCTCCTGCGCCTGAACCAGTTTATCCGGATGTTTCTGAGATTACGCCGGTACCTCTTTACACAGAAAGTGGTCAAAACTGGAATACAGATGCAATATGCTGGATTGGCGTAGCGGATGATGCAAAATGGAATAATTTTAGATCTACACAAAGATTTACAAAGGATTTGGTACCTTTGGTCCGTGATGAATTAAAGAACATTGGATATGAAGTAAAAACATTTGACAATGAATATATAACACGTGAACAACGTCTTTCCATTAAGAAAATAATATTGTGTAAGGGATTTGAGATAAAGCAAACTGTAGTAACGCAAGGTATCTGTTTTGATATGAAATTGGTTTTTGACATAGTCGATAATCCTGAATTAATAAATCATAATGAATGCGAAGTGTGGTGTCGGTCAGTTAAAGCTCTTGATGAACAAAAATCATGGGATGAGCTTTATAAAGAATGTGTTAACAATCTGCGTTTAGTGCCAGAATTTAGAAATAGTTTAGAAATCAATTCTTCATTTTAAATATTTTGAGGAATATAGGAGAAATCATGAATCAGAAAATGCGGCATATCAGTTTGCATGTTTTTTATTTAATCTTTATATTGAGTTTAAGTGGTTGTTCTGGTTTAAAACCAATGGCATTGAATTCTAAAACTAAAACACTTAATCTTGAGAAAAAATCTATTGCTCTTTTTGTCTTAGAAATGAAGAATGAATATAAGCCAGGTTACAAACCGATTCCTACATCGATTGAAATATTTCCTCAGAATGGGAAAAAACTTATTTATAAAGCTGACGATTTATGTAGTATTGATTTGGTACCTGGAACTTACACAATTGGAAAAGTTAGTGGGTATGCAAGTGGTTTATTCATAACGGGAGGATTTTCTTTTGATATTGGGACTAGTTTTACTCTTAATCCGAATACAGTGTCTTATATTGGAAATATTAAGATGGTAAATCGTAAGAAACAAAAAGGGGAGAAATCTTCGGGCGGGCCATTTCCTTTAATTGATCAGGCAGCTACAGGTTTTAGTGATGGAACATTTGATGTTTTTATCGAAGAGAAGGGGGATACTGATATGCAGCTATTTGAAAATAAATACCCAATACTTAAACAACAACTGGTTATGAATAATTTAATGACAAAATTTAATTAAAGACAGGAATCTAATAGAAGGGTTCTGAATCGGAAGATTCATTTATGATAATCTTTCTCTGATTTAGACATCGAAAAGATAAATACGAAATATGGATAGATATGTGGATGTGTTTTATCGCACTATATATTTATTCGATAGAAAGAGTACATCTTCTGCAGAACTCGAAGTTATTCGGCTTGCTTTATTGCCGGCCAGTCTATTCCTTTTATTCCATAAAATGTCAAATTCGCGTCAGGAAATCCATCTCGTGCGGCACGAATATTTTTTGCTCCTAACAAATCTGTATGGCCGTCAACGAAAAGAAAATTCCTCGTGCCTTCCCAGCACCACCAGCCAGCGTCACTATCTACGGGCGAATGATTGCTTAACCATTCGCCGATAATAATTTTCCCGGAAGGCTTAGTGACATTCAAATCTTTCTGCTTAATGGATGGCAGGGGATTTTTATAAGTATCTTCTGTTTTATTCAAAGAATCTATCTGCTCGGGACTGTGATAAAAAGACATCGAATAGGAATAACTTGTGGACTCGAATTTCTCCTTTGATGTTTTATCCTGTGGGCAGAACAAAACAGAAGGATTATTCGCGTCGATATTTCCACCCATTTCCGGCTCAAGAAAAGATCTCCAGCCTCGACCCATCCATAGCCAGACTCCGGTGGGTAAAGGGTCCTGGGCGCAGGGATATGTATTGTCATTGTTGTTAAGATACATATTCATTGCTAAATCAATCTGTTTAAGATTATGCGTACATCTGAGACGAACCGCCAGAGATTTCGCCTTTCTCAGGGAAGGCATGAGTATGGATAGAAGCAGGGCGATGATTGCTATAACAACAAGCAGCTCAACCAAAGTAAATCCGTCAAAATGTCGTCGTAATATTTTTATCATTTTTTTGGGAGTTAAACAGGAAATTCAAAATGAATCACATCAATTATTATAACAGAAGGAGATTTTAAGGTAAAAGTAAAAAAGACAGAATCTATTTCTATAGATATACAAGATATGCAAAAAAACGCTGGGGACGCAAAAATCCTTATTATGCGTCCCCAGCACCCGCTAAAACCGCAAAATCACTCAATACTTGGCACAAGGCCGTATTATCCTCGTAGATAAAAGTCATTTTATATATATAAGGCACATTGAGAGGCAAAAATGTGGACTATAAAATCAAAAATTTTTTAATTTTTTTAATTTTTTATCTTTTAACCTGTTTTTCGCGTAAAAAATGCGATAATCATTGAAAAATAAACCGCTTATTGACTTTTTTCCTGATTCGGATATTATGTTTAAGCAAAGTGGTGGTAAAAATGTCTTCAGACAATTTTGAAGGAATTGAAACATGTATAAGATTTTTATGTTAATTATGATACCTCTTTTGGGAATTGGGTGGTTTTTATATTGGCGATGGGACAAAAAAATGGAAGAGGAAGAGAAAAATCGGCCAAAACCCGTTTCCAAGAAGAAAAAAGAGGTTTCCGAATGGGCTGAAAAAATGGCGAATTTCGAATCACCCGCAGAACAAGCCCGAAAAAGGAAGCTTGAGCAGGAAAAACAGTTGGAGGAGCAGGAGAAAAAATGGAGAGAAGAAGAGAAAAAGCGTCAGCAGGGTGGTTAGCAAGTCTATAAATAATAAAGAGTTATAAAAATAATATGTAAAGGCAGATAGGGAAAAGAATGGTGTCAAATTTCATTGGTGAAGATTTTCTTTTACAGACTAAAACCGCGAAAAAACTATACCATAATTACGCGGCTGAAATTCCGATTTACGACTATCATTGCCATCTGCCCGCAAAGCTCATAGCGGATGACCACCAATTCATAAATATAGCTCAGGCATGGCTTTACGGCGACCATTACAAATGGCGGGCGATGCGCTCCAACGGCATAGCCGAGAAATATATCACCGGCGACTCAAGCGATTATGAAAAGTTCGAAAAATGGGCGCAGACTGTCCCATATTGCCTCAGTAACCCACTTTATCACTGGACGCACCTCGAATTAAGAAAACCATTCGGAATTACCGGAAAACTTTTAGGATCCGACACCGCCAGGCAAATATACGAGCAAACGAGCCAAATGCTTAATACAAAAGAGTTTAGCGTTCGTAATATAATCCGTAAAATGAACGTAAAGCTAATCTGTACAACCGAAGGGCCGCTCGATACCCTCGAATATCATCAGAAAATCCGCTCCGACGGTTTTGAAATCGCCGTACATACCGCACTGCGGGCCGACCAGGCGATGGCAACTGAAAATATTCCAAATCTTCAAACGTTCATAAAAGACCTTGAACAAGCCAGCGGCGTGGAAATCAAAAGTTACAAGCTCTACCTCGAAGCTATCCAAAACCGGCATGACTATTTCCACGACAACGGCTGCCGACTCTCCGACCACGGCCTCGATATCACGTACGCGGAAGATTATACCGAAAAAGAAATATCCAAAATCTTCGATAAAATCCTTGTAGGCAAGAACTTAGATTCGCTTGAATCGCTGAAATTCAAGTCCGCGATTCTCTTCGAGCTTGCCCTTATGGACCACGCGGCGGGGTGGGTACAGCAATTTCACCTCGGCCCGCTTCGCAATAATAATTCCCGGCTGTTCAAGCTCATCGGCCCGGACGCGGGTTTCGATTCGATTGGCGATTACGAGATTGGCAAGCCGCTTTCGAGATTCCTCGACAAGCTCGACATCAACGATAAACTCGCCAAAACCATCCTTTACAATATAAATCCGCGCGATAACGCCCTTATTGCCACAATGATCGGCAACTTCCAGGACGGCTCGATTCCCGGCAAGATGCAGTTCGGCTCGGCATGGTGGTTCCTCGACCAGAAGGACGGCATGGAGCAGCAGATTAAAGCCTTATCGAATATGGGCTTATTGAGCAGATTCGTAGGTATGCTTACCGACTCACGCAGCTTCCTGTCGTATCCAAGGCACGAATATTTCCGCAGAATACTATGCAATATGCTCGGTAACGATGTAGAAACCGGCCTGCTCCCGAACGATTTGGACCTGATAGGAAAAATGGTCGAGAACATCTGCTTCAACAACGCAAAATCATATTTCCCAATGGAAATCCAATAATAGCCGCAACGAAATATTTATTATCCGCAGATAAACGCAGATTTTCGCAGATTATTTACTACTACGACTTTGTCATTGCGAATCCCCTTGGGATGCGGCAATCTTCTATCAATTAAAATATTCTGCACTCCGTGTCCTGTCTTTTCTTAAAATTGGCTTCGTTTCGCGAAAAGTATTTAGTCGTTGGTCGTTAGTATTTAGTTTTTAGAATTTGGCTTTGTTTCGCATTCTGTGTCCTGTATTCCGGTAAGACCGGGCAGGGGCTGTCTGTGTTCTGTATTCATTGTCAAAATTGGCTTCGATTCGCGAAAAGTATTTAGTCGCTGGTCGATAGTATTTAGTTTTTTCGGATTGGCTTCGTTTCACAAATTCCATTACGCAATACTCATCACTCAGAACTCAGTACGAATAAATTGGCTTCGTTTTTCAAATCAAACCCAAATTCAGGGCTATTTTGCACTGATTTTGCCCTGTTTTTTTGTGAAATTTTCGCTTTTTTTGGGTTATTTTTGAAAATATTGGCTTAAATTTCGTTTTTTTTAACTATTTTTGCCACAGAGTTCACAGAGCGGCTGTGTCAGAATTCAAGTATTTTTTAGAAATATTTTTGGAGTCCA
>CAZVOA010000008.1:0-34116 GCA_964628465.1 uncultured Pirellulales bacterium
CAAAATGTGTGTAACTCTCTATTAACATATGGTACATAAAATGGGAGCACATCAGTAGCCAGAAATATTACTGAGATAAACTATCTGGATAAAGAAAAGTACAAGAAGTATCAAGATGCTTATAAAGTTAAATTTTTCTGGAAAATTAACGTCAGATTTGAGATTTGATTCATATGGAATCGACCAGAAGCGATGACCGCATTTTTTACATCTTGACCGTGATGACACTGCCATGGCCCCGGTTACAGGTGAAAAAAACAAAAACAAAACTGACAATCCAAGAAATACCAAAAACAGAATCCCCAAAAATGGTTGGTTTGCAGAGAAGAGACTGGCGCAATTAACTGCAAAACTTATAAATCCCAGTACTGCGAAAATAAGAAATCCGAAAAAAAGTATAATACTAATTTTTTTCCATAGATTTACGGCCTTTCCACCGCATAATGGACAGAATAATTCCGACCCAATTTCTTTGTTATTGTATGGTGCTGAGCTTTTCGTTGATTCATCCGTCATTAATTTATCTCCGTCTTTTGTCTCAAATTATTTAGTTATTTTCCCATAACCAACTGATGAATATTTTATTATATTCAAAATTATGTGTCAAAAAATATCTTTGAATTTGCGAGATTTTAGGCTAATATAGTCGCCTATGAAAAAAATAATTGCAGACAGAGCTTATAAGATTGACGCGAGCGGGATTCGCAAGGTTTTTGCGTTAGCCGCTACGATGAAAGATCCGGTGAACTTTTCTATTGGTCAGCCGGATTTCGATGTTCCTGAAGAACTTAAGGAACAGGCAATAAAGGCCATCAGGGAAGGTTTTAACAAATATTCACAAACCGCGGGTGATGATATTCTGCTTAAAAAAATAGCCGCACAGGTAAAAAGTGAGACGAGTTGGCAAAACCCATCAGTGCTTGTAACCAGCGGCGTGAGCGGCGGAATTCTCCTGTCTTTTCTTGCGATGATAAATCCGGGCGATGAAGTTATAATTCCCGATCCGTACTTTGTTATTTACAAACATATAATCAATATGCTTGGCGGCAAATGCGTTTATGTCAATAGTTACCCTGATTTTAAGCTGCCGGTTGCGAAAATTGCCCAGTCTATCACAGATAAGACAAAGATAGTTATCCTTAATTCACCTTGTAATCCTACTGGAGTGGTTTATTCGCAGAATGAAATCGAAGCATTGGCAAAAGTTGCCCGCGAGAAAGATATTGTAGTTCTTTCCGACGAGATATATGAGAAATTCTGCTACGACGGTTCATGTCCAAGTATAGCGAAGATATACGAAAAAACGCTTCTAATGCGTGGTTTCAGCAAGGCTTACGCAATGACCGGCTGGCGGCTTGGTTATGTCGCAGTCAATGATTCGCTCAAGGAAGTTCTCGAGCAGATGATAAAAATGCAGCAATATACGTTTGTTTGCGCTCCGGCTCCTTTCCAAACGGCTGCTATTGCCGCTCTTGATTATGATATGAGCAAATATGTGGAGCTTTACAGAAAGAAAAGGGATTTGCTCTATAACGGCTTGAAGAATAAATTCGAGCTTGTTAAGCCGGGAGGGGCTTTTTATGCGTTTGTAAAAGTTCCCGATGGTATCACCGCGACGAAGTTTGTGGAAAAAGCAATCGCGAATAACGTTCTGATAATTCCGGGGAATGTTTTCAGTGAAAAAGATACGCATTTCAGGATAAGTTTTGCGACTACTGATGAAAAAATCCAGCAGGGCACGAAAATTCTTTGTAGTCTTGTGTAGAATTTTATTCGAATCACGGATGTTTTTGTTTTTTCACTTGACCAAAACTCATAAAAAAATTACAACAGTCAAAAATCGTTAATAATTTAGAATACACCATTTGGAAGATGCTGTTTTTCTATATTACAAAAATCTACTGTCTATTCAGGGAATGTACATGAAGGAAATGATATTTGGAACGGTAGGGGGTTTGGGTTTATTTCTCTTCGGAATGGGATTGATGTCTGACGGCTTAAAAAAGGTTGCCGGACAAAAACTTAAAAGTCTTCTCGAAACACTGACAAAACACAGGGTATTTGGTGTTCTCGTCGGATTATTTACAACCGCTATTATTCAGTCGAGTTCCGCTACGACTGTTATGACAGTTGGTTTTGTCAACGCGGGTCTGCTTACTCTCAAACAAGCTTTAAGCGTGGTACTTGGGGCGAATATCGGAACTACAATTACAGCCGGTCTTGTATCTGTACTTGCTGTTTTTGAGATAACTAATTACGCACTGCCTTTTGTAGGTGTGGGATTCCTGCTTTCGGTAGTCGCGAAATCCCAAAAATGGAAAAGTGTCGGCCAGATCATGATTGGCTTCGGCATCCTGTTCCTTGGCATCGATTTTATGAAGGGGGCTTTCGAGCCATTGAAAAATCATGATAGTGTAATGAATGTTCTTATATGGCTTGGTGATAAACCGATTCTGGCTGTTTTAGCCGGAACAATTATTACAATGCTTGTGCAAAGCAGTTCAGCATCGATTGCGATGATTCAGATGCTTGCTTTTTCAGGAGCATTTGGTACCGATTGGCCTCTTGTTCTTAAAATAACAATTCCATTCATTCTCGGCGATAATATTGGAACGACAATTACCGCTCAAATCGCGGCATTGCAATCATCCCGAAACGCGAAACGAGCGGCTATGGGACATACTTTTTTTAATGTAATAGGTGTGATGTACATGATTGTCCTGGTATATGTTGGGATTTATGACAAAGCTGTTATAAAGATTGCGCCATATATTATACCATTTATTTCGCCATGGATTAAAAATGCAGAGCTTGGCCGGGATACGATAATGACATATATATTCGTTTCGCATTTGCTATTCAATGTATTTAATGTAATAGTCTTTATTCCATTCCTTAAGGTTCTTGAAATAGTTGTTCTTAAAATTATTCCTGTAACTGATATTGAACGGCTTCAGAAGCCGGTAATCCTGGAAAAACATCTTCTTGATACGCCGGTGATAGCACTGGAACAGGCCGAAAGAGAAATCGTTCGTATGGCAACAATCGCTCAAAGGGCAGTCAGGAGAGCTATTAACGGAATTCTTACTGATGATAAAAAAGAACTGGCCTTGGTTTATGAAAGAGAAGAATTTATCGATATGCTGCAAATGGAGATCACTTCATATTTAACCGCATTATCGCGCAGGACTTTATCTGATGAAGTTTCGATTGAGCTGCCGGTTCTTTTACATGCCGTAAATGACCTTGAGCGAGTCGGCGACCATGCTGTAAATATTGCTGAAATTGCTCAGAGAAAAATAGATCATAAGATAAAATTCAGTGATTCCGCAATGGCCGAGGCTGAGCGTCTGCGTGTAGAAATTGAGCAGATGTTTGAAAGAGTAATAGTTTCATTTGAGGACGGCGAAACTGATAAGGCAAAATTGGCATTGCAAAACGAAACAAATTTGAACAGAATGCAAGTGGAATTCAGACGCAGCCATGTCGATAGAATGAGCAGTGGGCTTTGTCCGGCGGAATCTGGATTGATTTTTATTGATCTTGTTGATAATGTCGAAAAAATCGGAGACCATCTGACAAATATCGCACAAGCCATGTTGGGGGGCCTGCGCTGGGACGGCGTAAAACCTAAAATTTCTAAAGAATCCTGAAACACGCTATTGTTATATCATTAATATTAGTGTAAAATTCTCATTATGAAGAATTTGCGTAGAGATTGTATTTTGGTTTTTTGTTTTTTGCTTATAACAGCAACCGGAGTAAAAGCGTCAGAATTTGTCCATTCAACTGATGCGTCACGACAAGCTAAAGCGGCGATTATCACATGCAAGGGCGATATAGATTACGGCCTTTTCATTTCGCTCAAACGAAGATCTAAACTGGCGGTCGAGCAGGGTGCTGATTACCTTATCTATCAAGTCGAAACCTATGGCGGCTTACTGAAATCCGCCGATGATATTTCCAAATTTTTCATTCTTGATATCCCAGCACTTTACCCAAATGCACACACTGTCGCTTATGTCACAACCGAAGCAATTTCCGCAGGTGCGCTGATAAGCGTTTCATGCAAAGATATAATTATGAAGGAGCATACTACAATAGGTGATTGTGCGCCTATCGCGATGGGTACGACTCTCGAAGGTGTCGAAAGAGAAAAAGTTGAAAGTCCTACACGCGGATTTTTTTCAAGAGCCGCAAATGCGAATAATTACCCCGAAGCTCTGCTTCATGCGATGGTTTCGATAAATATTGAAGTGTATCGCATAAAGAATAATAAAACAGGTGAATACGAGTTTTTCAAAGGCGATGAACTTCCTGATGCCAATGAATATGATATAGACAGGAAAGAACTTGTAGATAGTTCTGACGAATTATTAACCCTGACCGCGGCTAAAGCGCAAGAATATGGTATTGCACGAGCTGTAGTGAAAGATGTGAACGAAGCTCTCGCTTTCCTCGCCGAACGTGATAATTTAAGTTTCGCAGGTGAGCCGATTTTCCTCGAAACAACATGGTCGGAAGAGTTATCAAGGTGGCTTAATTCGCCCGCGGTAATGGGCATTCTTGTTTTATTGGCGTTACTTGGAGTTTATATTGAATTCAATACTCCCGGACTTGGCTTGCCGGGTTTGGTCGCGGTAATATGTTTTGTAATTATTATCGGCAGCAAATACATCTCCGGCCTGGCAAACTGGATAGAGGTAGTCATGTTCTTTACGGGAGTGATTCTTCTGCTCATTGAGTTATTTGTCATTCCCGGTTTTGGAATTACAGGCTTTACGGGAATTGCGTTTATCTTCGCAGGTTTATTTGGAATGCTCATTGGCAATGCCCCGGATGAAATACCATGGCCAAACACGACTTTCGAATGGGCTGATTTTAATCGAGGTGTCATCGGGCTTTCGTTTGGAATCGGCGGCTTTGTTTTATGCGCATGGCTGTTATCGAAATATTTACCAAAAATTCCATTTCTTGGTAAATTAATACTCGTTCCTGATGGTTCTCAAAGTGATGGTATTATGCCGGTAAATATGACCAGGCCAGTTGAAAGTGAAAAAGAAAGCCCGGACATTGGCGACATTGGAGAAGTTGTTTCAACACTTCGTCCTACAGGAAAAGTCAAATTTGGTGACGCGATTGTAGATGTTGTCGCTGAAGGCGATTTCGTTAATATTGGTACAAAAGTTGCGATTACTGAAATTCACGGCAACAGGGTAGTTGTAAAAGTTTTATTTTAAGGAATTAACTATGGGCTGGTTTTTACTTGCCTGCGTTCTGTATTTAGCTTGTGCGATATTAATTGTCGCCGAGGTTTTTATCCCGAGCGGCGGATTAATCAGCGTACTTGCAGTCGTTTGCGTAATTGGCGGAGTTATAGCATGTTTTCATATAAATGCTTTTGTTGGTTTCTTAGGCATAATAGCGGCGATGATAATGATTCCGGGAGCATTATATCTTACATATAAATTCCTGCCGAAAACCAGGTTTGGTAAAAATGTAACTCTTGAACCGCCGCAGCGTCAGGAAGGTGATGCTGTGCCTGATACATTGAATTTGAAAGAAATGATTGGAAAAATAGGGATTGTGATTTCTCCGCTCAGGCCGGTGGGAATGTGTAATTTTTCCGGACAAAGACTTGAATGTGTAGCCGAAAACGGTTATGTTGATAAGAATAAGAAAGTTAAAGTAATAAAAATCGAAAGCACACAGGTAACTGTACGCTTAATCGAAGATATTTCTTGAAAGGATATGAGGAATGCTTAATTTAGCAAAGACAATTTTGGGACAGGCCGCACAGGATGGACCAGACATTATTATTTGGATTTTAATCGGTGCCGCGGGCCTGGTTATTTTATTTTTGTTCCTGCTTGTTATGAAGTTTGCCAGGCTATGGCTTCAGGCGTATTTCTCAAGAGCGGACGTAAAACTTACCGAACTTATCGGAATGTGGCTGCGTAAAGTCGATTCCAAAACTATTGTTTTAAGCAAAATTACAGCTATACAGGCAGGTTTGAAACTTTCCACAAAAGACCTTGAAAGTCATTATCTTGCCGGCGGCAGGGTTCCGAATGTTGTACGTGCCCTCATCGCGGCTAACAGGGCGAATATTTCATTATCTTTTCAGACCGCAACCGCGATAGATCTGGCCGGACGAGATATTCTCGAAGCCGTTCAGACCAGCGTTAACCCAAAAGTTATCGACTGTCCGGACCCTAAAAAAGGGAAAGAGACAGTGGATGCGGTCGCACAGGATGGTATTCAACTGAAGGCTAAAGCGCGTGTCACTGTCCGTGCCAACATACAGCGACTAATCGGAGGTGCAACGGAAGAAACAGTAATCGCGCGAGTCGGTGAGGGCATTGTTTCTACAATCGGAAGCAGCATAACATACAAAAGCGTTCTCGAAAATCCGGAACGAATCTCGAAATCAGTTCTGTCCAAGGGACTTGATGCCGGAACAGCATTTGAGATTCTATCGATTGATATCGCGGATGTCGATGTAGGTGACAATGTCGGCGCCCAGTTACAGGCGGCACAGGCTGAAGCTGATATGAGACGTGCTAAAGCAGAAGCGGAAAAACGCCGCGCAATGGCCGTCGCGCGTGAGCAGGAAATGCGTGCCTTGGTTGTTGAAAACGAATCGAAAGTCCCGCTCGCTATGGCAGACGCTTTCAAGAAGGGCAATCTTGGAGTTATGGACTATTATAAAATGAAAAACATAGTAGCCGACACCTCGATGCGTGATTCGATTGCAAAACCGCCGCATAAAGAATAGAAAAGTTATAAGTGAGCTAAAGTTAAAAAGTTGAAAATAGCCGCCGAAGGCGTTCAAACACAGCTTTAGTCACTTTACACTTTAGGCACTTATAACTCATTTTTTAATTATGAATAATTATTTTATACAATTTGTTCTTAGCCAGAGGAATGGCGATTCTGAAGGTATAGTCCAGTTATTGATTTTTGTTTTCATTATCATTGCTGGAGTGATAAAAAGTCTTTTCGCCGCAAAACAGGAACAGAATAGACAAAATCAAAAGAAACCGTCTCCTCATTCTTCTGTCCAAAGAAAGCCGCCGGCCAGTGCTGAGCAAATCAGAATGCAGAGAGAACGTGTCGAGCAATTCCTTGAAGGCATTCTGCAGCCAAAAAAGAGACCTCTTCAGCAATCTTCAAGACCTGTAAATGCAAAACCTCAAGCCGCAGGAGTTGTTCCTGATCCTGCGAAGGCTATTTCAGTCTCGAAGGTTTATGAAAATCAATCAATTGCTCCTGATCCGTACCGCGAAATATCTGTACCGGTGAGACAAGCAGAGCCAGATACGATTCTGGATACGAATGCCATTAAGATAGATACTCAGCCTGAGGAAGTTTCTAATCATCGGGAAGAGCAAGAGCATCTTATTTTTCAGGATAAGCCAAAGAAAACAAAAGTTTCTGAACATAAATCACCCAATTTGATGTTTGCTTTTTCCGATTCGGATGATTTGAGAAAAGCGATTATATATACAGAAATACTCGGCAGACCGATTTCAATGCGAGAGTCGGAAGCATTATACGATTAATACCGAATATTTCTGGTTTCAAAACCGATAGGGGTATACTTTTTATGAAAGCGAGAAGTATATTATTGGGATTTTTAAATTATTTCCGTAACAAAATCATTGTTCATACGTCTATAAATTAAAAACATTATAAGTTTGATTGTAAGGTACCAGAAATAAGGCTTGTTAAGTGATTTGAAAGTAAATATTACTTTTTGGGAGAATTGACATGAAACAAAATCTAAATATGAAATTAAGCATTATAATAGTCGTATTTGTTATCTGGTTTGTTCCTTTCTCATTGGATGGCCGTAGAGTCAGCCAAAAACTTAAATCCATAGAAATCGAGATTAATTTAATATCGAACAATATCAATGATTTGGAAAAACAATTTACAAGCGAGCCAAATAGGCCGGTTTCTAAGGCTGATCTCATAACTTTCAATGAGTTAAACAATTATAATATTAGAGCTTCTCAACTTCTACTTGAATCAAAAATGGAACTATTAAATAATAATCAGTCGAATACTCCACTCATGATGTTTTCATTTGCGATATTATGGTACTTGTTTATTTCTGTTAAAAAAATCGGTGAGCAGATGCATTTTCTTGAGGTGAATAAATAAGTGGGACTTGAAAATGGAAAAGGATATCGAGAATCTGGCGACAATCAAATATTGCATCGAGAAGATTGAAGAAATACTTTCACAAAGTTCTCTGGAAAATCGCTGGTTGTGGGAAGTTCGGCTCAAAATAGCACAATACGTATATTCTTACCTGAAACTCCATGACAAGAATAAAAAAGCAGAACAGCATTTTCTGAGCGAAGAAGAAAAACAGGATATTGTTAAAAACCATCCACTCCTTCAGCCGTTCGACCAGGCTTCTATTGGCGTTACGAATGAGCAGAGAAATAAAATACAAAAAGAAATATACGACAAAGTGCACAAAATGTATTTATTTCATGAAGAATAAGCAAATTGTAAAAAGAAATATCTCAAAGCAAAAAAAAGATTATGTAATATATTGGGAAATCAATTCGAAATTGAATAGTTACGGCGAACAAATACGCGATGCTAATGGGAATGACCATTTTACATATAACTTGACCGAACAGTAAGATTTTAGTAAGATTAATCCTTGTTATTTGGCGATAATTATTACTTAGTTAATAGTACTGAGTATTAGGAACGCTTGACTATAAAGAAGGTGATTCGTTCTTCATCGAAAGGATTAAAATGATTCGTAAAGTTTTATTCATCGGTTTTTGTTTGCTTATAATCCTTACAGGTTCACTCCACGCCGTCGAATATTTTCCTCTGGAGCAGGTTCAGTTACTGGATGGGCCATTTAAACATGCGCAGGACCTGAATCTTAAAACTCTTCTTGAATATGATGTTGACCGATTGCTCGCGACATACCGCAAAGAAGCCGGACTGGAGATGAAAGGACAGTTGTATCCCAACTGGAGCGGCTTAGATGGCCATGTTACAGGTCATTATCTTTCGGCAATGGCTATCTATACCGCCGTGACCGGCAATGAAGAATGTCGCCGTCGTATGAATTATATGGTTGACGAAATAGCCCTCTGCCAGGAAACTCACGCTAATGGTTATGCCGGTGGTGTACCTAATGGCGAACGCATTTGGACAAGTCTGGCTGAAGGTAATATTAGGCCGCTGAATAGTGCATGGGTTCCCTGGTACAATCTGGACAAAACATATGCCGGTCTTCGCGATGCTTGGCTTTTGGGACACAGTGAAAAGGCTAAAGATGTTCTGATTAAGTTTGCCGATTGGTGTTACAATGAGGTGAGCGGCTTGTCTGATCAACAGATGCAGCAAATGTTAAATCAGGAACACGGCGGCATGAATGAGGACCTCGCAGATATTAGTGCTATTACAGGTGACAAAAAATACCTCGAACTCGCAAAGCGTTTTTCACATCTTCAATTACTTGACCCGATGTCGGAACATCGTGACACATTGGATAATAAACACGCAAATACACAGGTTCCAAAAGCAGTAGGTTTTCAGCGTATTGCTTTGCTTGGCGGAGATGAAAAGTATGCTAAGGCGGCACAGTTTTTCTGGGAAACAGTAACGTCGAATCGTTCGCTTGCATTCGGTGGAAACAGCCGAAGAGAGCAATTTCCATCTGCCCAGGCCTGTACTGATTTTGTCACTGAGCGTCAGGGACCTGAATCCTGCAATACATATAATATGCTGAAATTGACAAAACGTTTGTTTGAATCCGATCAGAAAGCGTCTTATGCGGATTACTATGAACGCGCACTTTATAATCATATTTTGTCAACACAGCATCCTGAACATGGCGGATACGTTTATTTTACGCCTGCCCGGCCTCAGCATTATCGAGTCTATTCACAGCCGAATGAGGCTATGTGGTGCTGCGTAGGTACTGGAATGGAAAATCACGGCAAATACGGCGAATTTATTTATAGCCACGATGTGAATTCTCTCTTTGTGAATTTGTTCATAGCATCTGAACTGGACTGGAAAGAGAAGGGCGTTCACATGCGGCAGGAAACCAAATTCCCGGATGAGCCTAAAACAGTAATTACTTTCCTGTCTGATGTGCCGTTTGAACTTACTCTTAAAATTCGTCATCCATCATGGGTACCGGCAGGTAAATTGGAATTCAAAATGGGTACTGTAAGCTGGTTTTCCAAAACGAAGCCGTCTTCATATGCTGAAATCACAAGAACATGGCAAAAGGGTGATAGGATTGAAATTTCACTGCCGATGCACGCTACTATAGAAGCAATGCCGAACGTTCCTGACTATGTCGCGTTTTTATACGGCCCCATAGTTTTAGGAGCAAAAACAGGCACAGAAGGTCTTCAGGGTCTGGTAGCTGATGACGGCCGCTGGTCTCATGTTGCAAACGGCCCGCTTCTTCCTTTGGAAACCGCCCCGATGCTGGTTGGCAAGCTTTCTGAAATCGCTCAGAAATTGACACCCATAGCAGGCGAAAGTATTTGCTTCAAAGCGGAAGAAATTATACAGCCGGCAAGCTCAAGCGATCTTGTTCTGGAACCATTTTTCCGCATTCATGATGCAAGATATATGATGTATTGGCGGGTAACGCAGCCGGATAATTTAGAACAAACCCAATCTGAGTTGAAAGCAGGGGAGCAGCAGGCCCTTGAACTGGATAGAAAAACGATTGACCGAATTGTTCCGGGCGAACAACAGCCGGAAGCGGACCATAAAATGAAACATGATGGTTCAGAGTCCGGTAATTTTCAGGATAAAGCTTACCGTCATGCCTTGGCACCGGCTTGGTTCAGTTATGAGCTTGAAGTGGCTCAGGATAAACCGCTGGCATTATATGTTACTTACTGGGGAAATGAATCCGGTCGCAGAACATTTGATATTCTTATCGACAACCAAAAGATTGTGACAGAAAATCTGGTAAATAAATGGAACAAAGATGAATTTGTGAGCGTAAAATATGCGTTGTCAAAAGAAATAATTGCCGGCAAGAAATATATAACGGTAACTTTTAAGCCGCAATCGGGTAATTACGCAGGTGGTGTTTTTGATCTCAGGATAGTTGAAACAGAGTAGAATTCGTTCTAATTGCTTGATTTTCGGGGATGAATTTGTTATAATAACATTTGAATTTAAGTTTGTTGGGGAGTGAATGAATATCCCGATTTTGGGGATGCTTCAGGGAGGTTTTTCCATACTTTTTCGTGGTTATTTTAAATATATCCGTGTAAATATACGTATATGCGAATATAAAAAATGCTTGAAAGGGCGACAAAATGCGTTTATTAAAGCTCTCAATCTTTCTTTTTATCATAACAGTATCTGTAGTTTATTCGGCAGAATCAAATATTATTACTGCCGGGAATGAATCACCTTCATATATTCAATATAAGGGGATATTGATACAAAATGGCGTTACAATGTATGGCACTTATGATTTTGAGTTCGTCCTTTATGATTCACCCAATGATGTTAATCTGGCGGCGATACCGGTTTTCATTGAGGATGTCAATGTAATTGATGGTCATTATAGTGTTGAGCTGGATTTCGGGAGCGGCGTATTTGACAGAAATCCACGATGGTTAGAGATTTGGAGCAAACTGGCAGGTACGAAAAAACCGTATATTACTTCCGGCCAGAGAGAAAAACTCTCGCCTGTTCCTTATGCTCTCTTTGCATATGATAGTAATAATACTTCGGCAATCGTCAACGATAACATCAACCGTAATTCACTCGATTCGGCTGATGGTAATCCTGCTGACTCGGTTTATGTCGATGACAGCGGCAATGTTGGAATAGGTACACTAAACCCTTATGTTAAGCTGGATGTTGAAGGACAGATAAAGGTGAACGGCTTCATTATGCCAAGTGACGCGTACAATGGCTATGTTTTAACCACAAATAGTTTCGGAGTTGGTACATGGCAGCCTTTTCCAGACATTTCTCCGAGCGGATTAGGCGGCGAAGGGACAAAAAATTATTTGTCTAAATTTACAAGCTCGAACACTCTCGGTATTTCATCTATTTTTGAAACCGATGGTAAAGTCGGAATTGGAACGACAAGCCCAGGTACAAAACTTGAAGTTCAGGGAGGAGCAATAAAAGCAGCGGGGGGATTGATCATAGAAACAAGAACAAATGATCCAACCGTTCCCATTACTGGTCAGATATGGCTTAGAACAGACCTGTAATAATATACAGCAGAGAAATTACCACATTGATTATTACGGGTATAATAATGGATGTCAGATATATAAATAAATTGTATTGCAGAGTATTAATTGCATTATCTTTTGTATTTGGATTCGCTTCATTTGCATATGGAGCGGAGTATTCATTGTTCACAAGTGACATAAATTCGTCTTTACAGGCACTCGCGGTCAGTCCTTCATTGCCAGGCAGCTTGCCGCAAGCTAAACAAAGACGCCCGGTATCGTTAAATCCTGTTATTTCAACTCAAAACAACCTGACAAAAGGGGATGTGCTTAACCTGAGCCTTTTTGCAGGGACGAGTTATACTGCTCAAATAGACAGAGTTTCAACGAATATCAGCGGCACAAAAACTATCAGGGGTCGCATTGATGGTTTCCCTCTTGGTTATATGTTAATATCGACTGATGGCAATCGCAATCTTGGTTCGGTCAGTATTCCGGAAAGAGATGAATATTATTTAATACAATACGAATCAGGCAGCGGGGTGCATTACCTGCTAAATATTGACGCGAATCAGCTTGATATTTTAAACGACGAACCTTCACCTGCATTGTCACTGCCATCTTCTGGGCAATCTACGGAAATGAATATTCTTTCCACAACTGTTGCGAGTAATCCTCTTGATACAGTAACTTTGGATGTAATGATTCTTTATACTCCAGCCGCCCGTGCATGGGCAAATAGTTCCGCCAGTGGCATAGGAAATGTTGTAGCTCAGGCAGTTTCATCAGGTCAGCTCACACTTGACAATAGCAATACGTATGTAAATTTGAACTTTGTATATTCAGGCGAAGTCAGCTATACAGAAAGCGGCGATGCCGCGACTGACCTGGAACGTTTGACTTTTACAACAGATGAATTTATGAATGAAGTTCAAACCCTTCGTGATCAATATAATGCTGATGTTGTCGCGTTATTCGAGAAACTTGATGGTACCGGGGGAATCGCATGGCTTCTCGAAAATACCTCTGGTAACGATATTGTCGCTTTTTCTATTATACGTGTCCAGCAAGCTGCTATATCAAATACTTATATACACGAGATGGGTCACAATATGGGTTGCGGCCACCATAAACAGCAGACTACCCAGCCAGGTCCAGGATTGTTCAGTTACTCAGCGGGATGGCGATGGACCGGAACTGATAACGGAAAATACTGCTCGGTTATGTCATATACGAGTGGCGACTCTTTCCCTGACGGAATTAACCATACTCAGGTTGCTTATTTCTCTAATCCAAACGTTTTATATAAAGAAGTTGCTACCGGTGATTCTGTTAATGGTGATAATGCCAGGACTATTCGAGAGATTAAGTCTGTTATTGCAAACTATCGCAAAAGTGTGAGCAGCGCATACATTGATATTGGCCTGCGATATTATGACGGAACACAAATAGTTAAAGTTGCATGTGAGCCGCAGGGGACTTTAACTTCGCCTCTTCGGATTAGTAAAAATCGTATTACTTTTGGCATAGTTCTTGTTGATCCTGATGATCCTTATGCTTCGGGTATAATAATTCAGACTTCCTCCGGCAAAAAAGCGATAAGAAAACTGTAATAACATCACAGAAAAAGTTTCTTGACCGATAAAAACGTTTTCTATATAATTAATTCATGTTTTTATTAAAATATTATAGGACTATTAATATGGAGGTCACAAATGAAACAATTCTGTTGTTCGCTAATTCTCATTATTTTGTTAGTTTTTATTGCGGATTCTGTACTTGCACAGAATCCTCTGATTTATGAACAATTTTCGGCGGATCCAACCGCAAGAGTATTCGAAGGCAAAATGTATGTGTACCCTTCGCATGATATCCCAGTTCCTCCGGGCAGCGGCGCCAGAGCAAACTGGTTCTGCATGGAAGATTATCATGTATATTCATCAGAAAATCTGTTGGACTGGACCGATCATGGAGTTATTTTAAGCCAGACTACAGTTCCATGGGTTCGCGGCAACTCATATAGCATGTGGGCTCCGGATTGTGTTGAGAAAAATGGTAAATATTATTTTTATTTTCCAGCAATGAACAGAATCGGAGTAGCTATAGCTGATAAACCATATGGTCCATTTAAGCCTCAAGAACAAGCATTATCAGGCATAGGAGGCGGAATTGACCCTTGCGTATTAATTGACAAAGACGGAAAAGCTTATTTATATTATTCAATGAATGCTATTTTTGTAGCAAAATTAAAAGATAACATGATTGAACTTGAATCACAGCCTCAGAGAATTCCAAACCTGCCGACAAGAGGGCTTGTTGAGGGGCCATTTACATTCGAGCGAAATGGTGTTTATTATTTGACTTATCCACATGAAGTAGATGGTCAGGAGCGTCTCGAATATGCAACTGGTGACAATCCATTAGGCCCATTTGAACAAAAGGGTGTTATTATGGATCAGTCAGCAAGCAAATGCTGGACAAATCACCACTCAATCGTTGAATATAAAGGCCAATGGTATTTATTCTATCATGACAAGGATTTATCCCCGAATTTTGATAAAAACCGCTCAATCAAAGCAGATTATCTGTATTTTAATGATGACGGCACTATACAGAAGGTTATTCCAACCCATCGCGGCGTAGGTATTTCAAATGCTCAAAAGGAAATTCAGATTGATAGATATAGTGAAATAAGCAAAGAGGGTGTTTCTGTTGAATTTCTCGACCCTAATGTCACGAAAAAAGGATGGAAGACCACCCTGTCGGCTAATGATTCATGGATTCGTTATAACAAAGTAGATTTCGGCCAGGCTCAGAAATCGGTTATTGCAAAAGCCTTATCTGAACAAGGCGGTTCGTTTGAAATCAGAATAGATTCTATGGATGGAAAATTACTTGCTAAAGTTAATGCAGCAAAAAATTCTGATTGGTCTGAAGTAAAATCAAACGTTTCAGAAAGTGTATCTGGTGTTCATGACCTTATAGTGATACATAAAGATACAAAGCCTGTATCGATTGATTGGGTTAAATTTGAATAAATAAAGTCGTAAGTAACTATTAATAAAAGCCTTGGAGGTCTAATTTAAGATTTCCAAGGTTTTTTTATTGATTGATACCTTAAAAAAAACATAATACCCAACGTCTCATAATGCATGTTATGTTTCATTCAGGCGTTTTGGCGTTTTAAGCCTTAATATATGCCGCACATGTGAATAATCTCAAATTAGGCTTAATATTGATAATTTGATGCAAAACTTGCTGTTTCAACAAGGTTGTCCCACATAGCTGCTCTTCTGTCGAGTAATCCAAGATTTTGCAACACAATTGATATATTGGCCGACGCTTCAGGAGACGCGTAACTTTTTGAAAGCTGCTGTTCAAGATTGATCATAGATGAAGCGAATTTTATTTTGTCGCAATAGAGCAAAGCGGTTTTGTAATGAAGCTCAAGTGTTTCTTTATTATAATTATTCTGAAATGAAATGCTGTTTATTGCGTCTGAGATACGATTTACCTGGTATAAACAAATAGCGAGCTTGCTTCTGGCACGTGAAAACATAGGATTTAGCTCAAGGGCGTTCTCAAACAGTTTAATTGCCTCATCGAAACATTTGATATTCATCATTAGAATGCCAAACCTGTAATAAAGATCAGTATTTTGCGGACGTTGCGAAATCTGTTGCCTATGTGCCTCAATTACCGCTTGAGTCATATCATCGGGAATATCATTGGAAAAGGAATGTGTATCTTTAAAGCTTAATCTGAAATGAATTGAAGCCATTTCAGCATATAATAAAGTACTGTTTGGAGCGATTGAAGAGGCGAGAGACAAGGTCGTTAGTGATTCATCATAATAGCCCGCGAATTTTTGAGAGATGGAAAGGCCAATATAAGCATCAACGATATTATCATTCAATTCAAACGCCCTGTTAAACTGCTCCGCGGCAAGTTCTTCCTGCTGTACCTGCAAATATTGTGTTCCGAGCTTAATTGTGGCTTCGAGCAGATCAGGGCAAATTCTTACTGCATTTTCATATTCTGAAATCGCGTCTGTCGTAGCCCCCATCATACGAAGAATGTCACCATGCCTCATAAGTAAATCTGCCCTGTATGGCTGGTCCTGTAATAAATCTTCAATACGCTCAAGGGCATCATAAAAATTATCTTCAGCAATAAGTTGTTCGGTTTCCTCATCCTGCTGAAAATAATTGTCAGGATGCATTAAAATAGCCGTGTTAAATGTTTCAATAGCTTCATTGAATCTCCCCGCTGCGATATATAAATGACCAAGATGTAGAAGCGTTGAAATGTCATCAGGGTATTCACTTTTCAATAACTGATATTGCTCGATAGTTTTTTCAAGCTGATTGTTTTTTAAGTAAATCGCCGCAAGCCTCTGGGCTGGCAGTTGTAAATAATTCTTGAACTTCAGACAGTCCTGGTAAAATTCAACAGCTTTATCCTCCCTGCCGAGTCTTTCGTGACAATAACCAAGAGCATATAACACCATTGTGTTATTTGGTTCACGCTTATAAATGGTATCTAACTCATTTAGAGCCTGCTGAATTTGGTTGTTTTGAATGAAAATCGCCGCGGACAAGATAAGTCCATAAGAACAAGTAGGATTTTCAAAAAGATAAAATCTTAATTGTTCCGACGCGACAGATGTTTTCTGCATACTTAAAAGCTCGATTACCCTGTTTAATTGTTGATATTTGTTATTATTTTCGTCTAAAGGGGGCATAACAGCATTAAGCCAGTGCCAAATGAGTTCTGATGTATCTATTGTTATTGCCTCGCCAAGAATTTCCAGTATTTGACTCATAAACCTCTCATCCGTTTAATTTATAATGACGTGAAAAATCAACTTTCCACACTAATTACAGTCAGTTTATCGACCATATATTAAGGCAGGTTTACCCCCTCTTTGTGACAAAAAGAATTTATGTATTTTTTGAGCGGCTCTTTGTACCGATTGTGACGTTTATAATATCAGTAGGGATAAACTTTATACCGGATAAGGAAAAAACTCTTGCGGGAATAACAAAGATGATATAATCTTTAAATAAACAAAAATAGATTAAGGGAAAATTTATGAAAAAGGTATTCGTCTCCGGATGTTATGATATTCTACATGCAGGTCATATCCAATTTTTCACTGAAGCAAAAGCATTGGGTGACCACTTAACAGTCAGTTTCGCATCAGACGAAGTATTATGGGCGCATAAAGAACGCCGCTCATCAATTCCGCAGGAACACAAACGGGCGATAATTCAATCTCTAAAGATGGTTGATGATGTCGTTATCGGGGATAATATGGATATGGGGCTGGATTTCAAGGAACATTTGCTTAGAATCAAACCTGATATTTTAGCCGTAACTGAAGATGACCAATATGCTGATAAGAAGCAAGCTTTTTGTCAACAATACGGCATAGAATATTGTGTCTTGCCAAAAACACCGCCGAAGTTCAAGCCAATCTCGACAAGTGGAATCGTTAAATGGATTCGTGCCCCCAAAGAAGCCCCCCTGCGTGTTGATTTAGCAGGAGGCTGGCTTGATGTCCCCCGCTTTGCGAGAGAAGGAGGATTTATCGTAAATTGCGCGATTTCGCCTCTGGTTTCAATCAATTCATGGAACTATGAAAAGCGTGCAGGTCTTGGAGGCAGCGGTGCATGGGCAATTCTTAATGGAAATGACGGTGTCTTGAGTGAGCTGAATCTTGGTGTAGGTTGGCAGGACCCTGCGATTATTCAGGAAACAGGATTGTGTGTCTGGGAAAGCGGCCTGCGTCCTGTGTTATATTTAAAACGTAACGGTGACATGCTCAGGGGACTTATGGCTGTAAATTATACTGAGCAGGAACATGACACGCCGAATATCGCTGAATATAAACGTGATTACGATTCAATTTATAAAGCGGGGCAAATTGCTGCCCAGGGGTTATTGGATGAAGATATAAATAAATTAGCACAAGCCATAAAGTTGAGTTATAAGGTCCAGCTTGACGAAGGAATGGAACCTTTGGTTGAAGCTGGAAATTGCCTTGCATGTAAATATTGCGGCGGCGGCTGGGGCGGTTATGCTGTTTATTTATTCTCCAGCCAGGAAAAAAGAGACAAATTCGTATCCAACCACCCTCTCGCAAAAACAATCGAACCATATATTAAACCTGTTTAAACAAGGCTGTATTCAAGAGATTTAAATGGCAAAAAAAGATAAAAACTATGTTTCTATTTGGTTTTGGGTGCTTGCATCCTTTGTATTGTTAATCCCTATTGTAAATGTTGTTATGATTTGTATCTGGGCATTTACCGGTGACAATGAGTCCAAAAAGAATTATTTCAAAGCTATCATTATTATTTTCTTACTTGGTATTTTAGCATCAATCTTATTGCTTATTCTTGGAGCGGTTCCATTTATAATAGAGTATATACACGGTATTTCAGGCGGGGCATCTTGAAACTGATAATATTATTTGCCAAGACTGTTTGTTTTTATATAATATAATGAGAAGGTGCAAGTAAAAAATATGAAATATCTGAGGAATCGGATGAAAGAAAAAAGACTTCTCATAATTATATTACTATTATCTTTTTCTTCGATAGCCGCGGCTAACAGCGAGAAACCTCTCGCCAATGCTGGTAAATCCGGACTTTACTCGAAATCCCTCGACCAGGTTCTCCGTCTCAATGAAAATGAAGTTGACCTTGGAACCGCCGCTTTAATTGTTTCGGAAAACTGGAGCGATATGGTATATGGCAGGCAATACCTCGCTAAACTTGATAGCATGGCAAGGGAAATTCGCGACAGATTAGAAAAAAATAAAATTCCCGCGAATTACAGGGCTATACCTGAAATTAATAAATATCTTTTCGATGAGCTTAACTTTACCGCCCTTTCCGTCGCGACTGATCCGAACACCTTATTTCTTCATACAGTTTTGGATAAGAAATTAGGATACTGTCTAAGTTTATCAATTTTATATTTATCAATCGGTGAACGTCTCGGACTTGATTTGTATGGTGTTGTTGTACCCGGACATTTTTTCGTCAGGTACGATGATGGACAGGTAAAATTCAATATAGAAACTACCAGCAATGGCGGCAGCGGAACAGATGAACAATACATTAAAAAGTTCAAGGTCCCTCAGGATAGAAATAATAATATTTATATGAAAAGTCTGAACAAGATTCAAACTATCGGATGCTTTCTGAATAATCTCGGTAACAGCTATAATGATATTGGAAATACTGAAACCGCTTTGAGTGTACTTAAAAAAGCTATAGAAATTAATCCGAGTCTATCTGAAGCTCGTGCGAATCTGGGAAACATCTACCTTAAAAAGGGCCAGATTAATAACGCAATTAACGAATATATGATAGCATTGAATATAAACAGGAGCGACGCGAAGACACATAATAATCTTGGAAACGCATATTCCGAAAACGGCAGAACGAGCATGGCTATTTCGGAATACATAGACGCAATCAGCCTTGACCCGAATTTTGTGGATGCCTACCGAAATCTTGCGATTGCTTATTGCACGCAGGAAAGATACACGCTTGCTTTATCCAAATTAAATGACGCTCTTGCCCTCGAACCTGAGAATGCGAATATCTATCTTCAATTGGGTGAAGTATATTTCAAGATGGCCAAATACAGCGAAGCAATATCAAAATACCAAACGGCATTGAAATTCAAACCGGATATGGCTGAATCTTATTACGGTCTGGCTGTCTGTTATAATAAAATTAGTAAGACAGACGAAGAAGTTGCAGCGTACAAAAAAGTTTTAGCTCTTCAGCCGGAGAATTTCGCGGCTATGGTAAATTTAGGAAATGTTTATTTCCAGCAGAATAAATTTACTGATTCAATAGATTTATACAAAAAAGCTGTTGAAATACAGGACAATGATTCGACGATTTACTTTAATCTCGGCGCCGCATACTCAAATATCAAGGATTATGAAAAAGCATCTGAAGCGTATATCAAAACAATAAAAATCGACCCTAAAATGGGAGATGCTCATTTTAGTCTTGCGTTCTGCTACTATTATCTCAAACAATACGAAAAGGCATGGGAACATATAAAAATCGCGCAGCAATCGGGTGTGAAAGTGACCGATGAACAAGTGGAAGCTATAAAAAGAAAATTATAGATTATTAGTAAATGCCGAATGAGAGCGATATTTTGGATTTAGTAATAGCTGAAGATATGAAAGCTCAGCTTAAAACAAAGCGAGCTTTAATAATCCAGCCCGGTGCAATAGGCGATTGCATATTAACACTTCCTTTGGCTTCTTTTATAAAAAATATTCTCCATTTCGGATATGTGGATGTTCTTGGTCATACTGAGTATATTGGATTTTTCCCCGGCAGAACGGATGTTGATAAAATAAGTTCTATTGACCTGATGAATATACATCGTTTTTTTGTGGATTCCAGCGAGTTTGCTATTGAAGACAAGGATCCCTTAATAAAGGCTTTTTCTGAATATCTGTGGGTCATATCATTCATGGGGGAATCTGAAAGTAATTTCGAGAAAAATCTAATCTTTACAATAAATTGCAATCAAACTTCCGAAGTAATTACATTATCTCCAAAACCCATGCCTGAAACGCCAGAACATATAACGGATTATTTTATACGTCAGTTGGTTGATCAGTGCGGCTTATCATTAAAGTCGCCGTACCTTTATAACGAGAATTGCCATATTAAAGCGACGAAAGAAGATATTGCCAAAGGTAAAAACCTTTTATGGGAGTACGGACTGGAGCCGCAGAAAAAACTCGTTGTAATCCAACCCGGCGGCGGTGCGTTAAATAAATGCTGGCACGTCGATAACTACTTGTCTATTGTAAACGAGCTTCGTTTGAAAAATATCCAGGTTGTTTTCGTTTTGGGGCCTGCCGAGATTGAAAAATTCAGTAAAGAGGCTCTTCAAAGCCTGACAAAAGCTGCAAAATGTCTTATAGAGTTACCGCTGGTTGATATTTCACAAATTTTAACCTGCGCTAATGCTTTTGTGGGTAACGATAGCGGCATAACACATTTAGCCGCGTCAATGGGAGTGAATACAATTGTTGTCTTCGGTCCAACAAATCCGAATATCTACAAACCAAATGGCCCAAACGTAAAAGTATTCATAGATAATAATGAAAATTTCTCCAACAAACCTTCCATAGACTTGCGAGACAAAATCACAAAATTCTTATTAACAGATATACTACACACCTAATTAAATCAGTTTCAGTAATTTAATTGAATTGTTGACCATTGTAAGTATTTCCTGATATAATGCCGCTTTTATGAGTAATTGCAGTTCATTTATGCTGTTTAATTTGATTTATGACTATTTTAGAAAGTATTTTGATGCAGGAAAAAACATTAGGAGAATTAGCTGAGTATGTAGGCGGCAGAGTAAACGGCGACCCGAAAGTAATAATCAGGTCCGCTTCAACGCTTGGTCGAGCTGAAACTGGCGATATAAGTTTTTTGGCCAATCGCAAGTACGAAAAACAGCTTTTGTCAACAAAAGCCAGTGCTGTAATCGTAGGTAAAGACACCCCCGCCGTTTCTGTATCGCTCTTAATCGCTGAAGATCCATATTACGCTTTTATGCAAATAATGGTGTTGCTGCATGGTCATAGAGAACATAAAAAAACCGGTATAAGCCCAAAAGCATCTATTGCCGACAGTGCAAAAATCGGTTCGGATTGTCAAATTGGTGATTTCGTAACAATATCTGACAGAGCGATAATCAAAGATGGCTGTATAATTTACCCTGGTACATTTATAGGACCGGATGTGCAGATTGGTAATGACAGCATTATTTATTCTAATGTAACTATTTACGAAGGCTGCAAAATAGGCAACCGCGTAATTATAAATTCAAATACGACAATAGGTGAAGACGGATTCAGCTATGCTACACATAAAGGTGTTCACTATAAAATCCCGCAAAAAGGTATCGTAATTTTAGAAGATGATGTAGAAATTGGCGTGTGCTGCGGAATCGAACGAGGAACGTTAAGCGATACAGTCATAGGTCAGGGCAGTAAATTAGGGGATTTGGTCGCAATTGGTCACGGCGTTAAAATCGGTCAACGCTGCCTGCTCGTCGCCCAGGTCGGAGTTGCCGGTTCGACCACTATTGGAAATTATTGCGTTATCGGTGGCCAGGCTGGTATTGTTGGTCATATTAATATCGGCAATAATGTGACAATTGGTGCTCAGGCTGGTGTTATAAATGATATTCCTGATAATAAAGTAGTGATAGGCGCCCCTGCTGTTGAAGCTGAAACCGCTCGACGCGCATATAGTATGATTCAATATCTTCCAGATATGCGTCAAAGCATCAGGCAGCTTCAGAAGAAAATCGAACGAATTTCCTTATCGCTCGAAACTGATACCAAACAGGATACAGAATCTTAATTCTGCTTATCGAACGAGGCATTTCCTTGAAAAATAAAAAGGACAGCGGTTTTAAAGAAACGGAGGTTCTGGGCTTGATAGCAGGCTCAGGGAGATTGCCTTTTCTTGTCGCCGAAGGAGCTAAAAAGGCAGGACTTAAAGTTGTATGTGTCGGCCTGCTCGATTCTGCAGAAAATAACCTTGTCAAAAAAGTAGATACATTCTTCAATGTAGCTATCGCAAGGCCCGGCTCGTGGATAAGAAAACTGAAACAATACGGCGTTACAAAAACCATCATGGTCGGAAGAGTTCAGAAAGGAAAACTTTTTACACCTTATCGAATTCTACACTATTTACCTGACTGGAGAGCGTTTAGAATATATTACTGGCGGCTGCGGAACAAAACAAAACTCAACGATTCTCTTTTGTCCGCGTTAGCTGATGAGTTGGAAACAGGAGGAATTATTCTGGAGGATTCAACTATGTATTGTAAAGAACATTTGGCAAGTTCAGGTGTTATGACAAATATATCTAAAAATCCTATATCACAAAGTGAACTGGAATTCGGCTGGCAAATGGCGAAAAAACTTGGTGAGTTGGATATTGGGCAGGCTATTGCGGTAAAAGAGAAAGAAATAATCGCTGTTGAAGCAATCGAAGGAACAGCGGCAATGATTGAACGAGCCGGAACTTATTGCAAATCAGGCGGCTGGACATTGTTTAAGGTTTCAAAACCTCAGCAGGATATGAGATTCGACGTGCCTTGCGTCGGCCCAGATACAATTAAAAGTCTGGCTGAAAACAAAGCAAAATGTCTCGTTATCGAAGCAGAAAAAACCATCATTATCGACAAGCCGCAAACAATAGAACTCGCAAATAAACTTGGTATCTCAATTATAGGGCATCGTTTATAAAATGACTGCCGTAATTCAGAAACAAACAACTGTAAAAATGACTGAGTTTCCTTTTCAACTCTCGATAAATTGCGTTTTGCCGGAGAAGAAAACCATCTCTTTGAGCTGTACCGCCCTGCTGCGTTCGGTTAAAAACAGACGCTATGTTTACGATGCTCTCTGGAACGAAAGAAATGTAATCGCAAAGGTTTTCACGCATAAATTCAACGGATGGCGTCACGTTATCAGAGAATGGAAGGGTTTGAATGCCCTTGCAAACAGGAAAATAAATGTACCTGACCCCTTATTTTTAGGAAAAACAAAAAAAGGCGATTGGGTAGTTGTCATTGAAAAAATAAATGATTCCAATACTGTTCTGGAAATTTTTAATTATACTCAAAACCAAGAAAAGAAAATCGAACTGCTTCTTTTAATGTGCCGTGAACTGGCAATTCAGCATAAAGCAGGTGTCTTGCAAAAGGATTTTCATCTGGAAAATTTTATTCAAGCAAATGGAAAAATATACACACTCGATCCCGGCCAAATGAAATTCTTCACTCAGGAAGTACCAAAAGACAAAAGTATCTCGAATCTGGCAATGCTCATGCTTTATTTGCAAGATAACAACAAAATATCAAGGGATATTATATGTGGTGAATATTTCAAATTGCGTAACTGGAAATATACAAATCAGGAAGAATATCCGATACAAAAACAGATAGAATTGCAGAGAAAAAAAGGAATCAAACGAGGACTTAAAAAATGTCTTCGTACGAGCAAACGTGTTTTTCGCATAAAAAAAGATGGAATAACAGCCGTATTCGATAAAACTTTTTGCGATGAAACAGAAACTCTCGATTTTATAAATCAAATCGATAAACTTATGTCTGAAGGCAAAATCCTCAAGGATGGAAATACATGTTACGTTTCTCATTTGATATGGAATAACAAAAATATCGTTATAAAGCGATACAATCACAAAAATCTTTTATATTCTCTATGTCATTCTGTTATCACTTCACGAGCACGAAAAGTTTGGTTACTGACTCAAAGACTAGTAATGCTCGGAATACATACACCAAAACCGTTAGCTTATATTGAACGCCGTAAAGGATTCATCTTATGGAATTCTTACATCGTAACTGAATACGTCGATGGGCGAAATCTATACTATGTGTTTAATGATGAAAGTCTTCCTGATAATGAACGGGCAGTAATTACAAAACAAATCGAGAAATTACTTCAAAAGCTCTGGAGTCACCGTATTACACATGGTGACTTGAAACACTCGAACATTATTATTACCCAAAATGGTCCGGCACTAACAGATCTTGATCAGATGAAAGTTCATATATTTAGTTTGTTATTTAAGCGAAGACAAGCTAAAGACGCGGAAAGAATTAACAGAAAATACTAAATTAGCTTTTTATTATTTTCATGTTTAACCATGCATAAAGTTATAAGTACCACAATCAGAATTTGTACTGAAAATTGCAGATAAGCTTCCCTGATAAGTTTCCCAATGGGCATGAATTTTTTATTCTCACTAAAAAATGGAAAATAACTGTAAGCAGGTTCATAATAGTCAAGATCAAGTTCTTCTGCCGGTGGCAGTTCTCTTGCCCATTTCGCAAATTGCTCCCAGCCGTTAGTGCCAAGATTATTCTGCTCGCAATAATCCTCATATAATTTCAATGTGTCACTGATGTGTGCGTAATTATAAACATATCCGCGTCTTTTAGAGAAATCCTTCCTCTTTCGAGGCCCGGGAGGAACATACGCCTGCTTTTTAGCATTATCATAATCTTCGCGACCTATAACCATAGCAGCGATAGCACTTACAAAACCTCCCCTGTCAACACCGGATTTGCAATGTATAAGCACCGGAGTTTGCGATGTCTCCAACACTTCAATTAATTTTAATAATTCTGATGGAGATATTATCCTGTTCCCGCTCAAATTAAGCCCTATGAATTGTGCGCCCGATTGTTCTGTTGCAAGTTTTTCTTTTTCAAAATCTTTTATCTTTTTAGCACGCAGGTTTATAACGGTCTTGATTTCATATTTTTTTATAAATTTTCTTGTCTGAGTATCAGAGGGTTGAGCAGAACGATACACTTTGCCGGGGATAACATTTTTAAAGTTCGCGTTCGCGATAAAAAAATAATAACAATAACCTGTGCCGCCTATTATTAAAAGCGGCAATATTATTTTCCTGAAATATATTGAGAATTTCTGTTTCTTTTTTTCTATCATACTCAACTCTAACTAATAAAGTTCAATTCAATAATAAAAGGTGTTTTAAAGAAAAACCATAATATTAACAGAATAATATTAAAAATAAACACGGCTAACATATTTTTATTTATACCTGATTTCTTTATTGAAAGAAAAGAAATAATAACGCCCGAAAAATAAATAAACGGAGAAAGAATAAATGTCAATGGTATTAACCTTTCAGCGGCTATTATTGAACTAATATTACCGCTCATATATGACATAATAACCAACAATACAAATACGATGGTCCATACATAAGACAGAGTAATTACAAAATTTACAGATTTATTTTTCAGCAATTTATTCCCCTTAATTTTTGATTATGCTTTTCAGGATTTTTGCTTTCGTTAAATAGAAAAAAGATTTTGTGTTCGGATTGTAATTAAAAGATTCGCGGAGCAATTCATAAGCCTTCTCGTACATACCGTCTTTTATCGCGTATCTGCCTGCCCTGCACAGTCTTTTGCCTAATATCAATTTAGCCGCTATCGGGGAAATAAATTCCTTGCCGACGTTATCATAAAATCTTCTACAAACCTGATATTCGATCATGCAGTTTTCCATCGAAGCTTTTGACAGATTTGTTTCGTGCCTGCGTCTTTTAAATGTAGGTTCGGGCAGTCCTACGAATTTATATTTCGTTGAAAGACGAAGCCAGAGGTCATAATCGGAACATATTTGTAGAGAAGTGTCAAACGCGGACGAATCTTGTAACATTTTTGCGGGAAACATAGAGCCGCAGGCATGTACGAATATTGTTTTAAATAGATATTTCGTAATATTACCGCTATATAATATTCGTTTACATTTCCCGTATATTTGGCCGTCTTTATCTATTCGATAATATGATCCATAAACTACCGCCTGGCCATTTTCTTCATCCATAACCTTTACTAATCTTTCAAGGGTATCAGGCAATAATAAATCATCAGAATCAATGAATGAAATATATTTTCCTCTTGCCAGTTCGATGAGCTTATTGCGAGAAGAAGCATCGCCGCTGTTTTCCTGCCAGTGATATGTCACGGGAATGCCGAGTTCTTTTATCATTTGCTCCGTACCATCTGTAGAACCGTCATCGACTATAACAATTTCGTAGTCTTTATAAGTCTGGTCGAGGATACTTTGAATTGTTTCCTTCAGGTATTCTTTTCGGTTGTAAGTAGGAATGCAAACACTTACCGTTTTTTGTATGCAATCTGTTTTTGGACTATTTTTAGTATTCAATATTTCATGTTTTCTGTTCGGATCATATTTCAATAAAAGTTTTGCCAATTTACCGCCAATCACATCGATATCATATTGCGCAACATCCTCTTTTCCGACTTTCCCCATTCTCTTGCGCAAATCAGAATCCTTAATCAGGATAGAAGTTTTTTCAACCCATTCTGAAATGCTTGAAGCGTGAAATCCTGAAATGTTATCACGGACATAGTCTGCGTTCACACCAATTGGCGAGGTAACAACAGGCAGGCCAGCCGCGGCATATTGTAAAATTTTAAAGCCGCATTTCCCCCAGGTAAATACATTATCTGTAAGCGGAGCGAGTCCAATATCACTTGAAAGCAAATCTTGAATCTGAGTTTCAAGCGACCATACTTTTTTCTCGACTGGCATATTCTTAAGATCGATAAATGTATCACAAATTATTCTTAATATGACATTGTTAAAACGTGACCCTATTTCCTCAAGGGCAGGTACTATTTCTTCAAGATACCTTTTCGTACTGTCACTTCCGATCCAGACGAGACGGATTTTGTCATCTTTCGTGATTGAATATTCAGTATTAAATATTTTTGTATCCAAACCGGTTGGAAGTATATAAACATTCGGGTTGAACGCTTTTGCTTGCTCGGCAAGATAAGGACATCCGGCGATAATCATATTGGATGCTTCCGTTATTCTTTTAAAAGCTTTTTGCCTTTTCAGGTCATTTCTGTCTGGATGCTCCGCATTGTACATAATCGCGTCATCAAAATCATAAATAATCGTCTGGCTGTACTTTTTGAGCCATGCGGCATCTAAATAATTCAACGCTTTTTTATGAAGAAAAACACAATCATAATTTACTGATTTTTTAAATAGCTCCATACGGTGTAAAGGATGCTTTGGCAGCTTTTCAACCTGTGCAAATATGCCATGAGAACGCAAAATATCAAGAAACACCTTGACTCTTTGCCTGTAACTGGCGCGAGTAGGATTACTTATTATTACAAGAACATTCATTATCTTTGGTTTTCTCTTATATAAAAAATTATATTTTACATTAAGCATTAACACTATGCAACATTAGTTTATTACATTTTAGGCTATCCTATTAACGCTTTGAACATGAAACGAACTTGACTTTGCTATTGATTTAGAATATCCTAAAAAACTATATGTTTTGGTATAAATAAGCGGTAGCCTCTGAAATATTGATACAAAAAGGAATTTGTTATGAGTTTGCAGCAATGTAAGGTAATAGAACTTCCGAAAATACTTGACAACAGAGGAAATCTAACCTTCATGGAATCGTCCCGACACATTCCTTTTGGAATCAAACGAGTTTATTACCTATATGACATTCCAGGTGGAGCTTTAAGAGGCGGCCATGCTCATCTGAATCTTAGCCAGTTTATTATTGCGGCAAGCGGTAGTTTTACTGTACATACAGACAATGGACGCCAGAAAGAAGACTTCTACATGAACAGGTCTTATTACGGATTGTACATACCTACTATGACATGGAGAGAAATTGACAATTTTTCATCTGGCTCAGTCTGCCTTGTTCTGGCTTCTGAATATTATAATGAAGATGACTATATAAGAGATTATGATGAATTTATAAAATTAGCGTCAAAGAGGAAAAAATAATGAAAAAATACAATAATAATTTTTTCATCTATGACAAAGAAAATGTAGAAACAGATAATATCGGTAATCGAACGAGAATAAAATGATAGATTTTGCCGGCTTGAAACAACAACATGAACAAATTTCTGAAGAAATTGAGCAGGCGGTCCAGCGTGTTTTTAAGAGCGGCTCGTTCATTCTTGGAGAGGAACTTAATTGCTTTGAGAAAGAGTTCTCGGATTATATCGGCGTGAAATACAGCATAGGAGTAAATTCAGGCTCAGATGCCCTCCTGCTCGTTCTTAAAGCCTTGCAAATCGGCTATGAAGATGAAGTGATCACTGTTTCACATACATTCATTTCTTCGGTTGACAGTATTATCAGAAATGGCGCAAAACCGGTTTTTACCGATATCAATCCAGAAACATTTTGCATAGACACTTCAAAAATCGAGCAGAAAATCACAAAAAAAACCAAAGCTATCCTGCCTGTCCATCTTTACGGCCAACCTGTAAATATGGGATATGTAATGGAAATATCAAAAAAATATAACCTCTATGTCATTGAAGATGCATGTCAGGCACATGGCGCAAAATACCGCGGAAAAAGAGTTGGCTCAATCGGGGATATTGGCTGCTTCAGTTTTTACCCAACCAAAAATCTTGGCGCTTATGGTGACGGCGGAATGGTTACAACAAATAATCCGGAACTGGCAAAAAAAATACAAATGTTGAGAAATTACGGCCAACCTAAAAAATACGAACATGATTTTATTGGTGTAAACAGCAGACTTGACGAAATACAGGCGGCTTGTTTGCGTGTGAAATTAAAATATCTCGAAAGGTGGAATCAAAACAGACGCGATATTGCATCTCTCTATAATAAACTTCTTAAAGACATTCCCGTTATTACACCATATGAGACAACATTTACCGAGCATGTATATCACTTATATGTTATCCGGTCGTCACAAAGATATTTGCTTCAGAAAAAACTATCTGAAAATAACATACATACTCAAATTCATTATCCAGTCCCAGTGCATAAACAGAAGGCATATCAGGAACTTGGTTTTGATGTTTCACTGCCGGTAACAGAAATGATTTGCAAGGAAATACTATCCCTTCCAATGCACCCTTTTTTAAAAGAAGATGATATTTATACAATAACTGAATCAATCAAATCTTCTTTATAAAGGAAATCTGGCTTATTTACCTTTTTCAGCCGGAGTAAAAACTATCTCTATTCCGTCGCATGGACAAATATAGCATAGATGAAGTTCATAGAATTCCATGACAGAACTGTGTAAATTCATAAAAAAACCAAAAAGTTTTTTAAATTTTCTCGAAACCCAGAATGGGGAACGAAAAACAAGTTTCATAGAAATTATATTGATTCTTATATTAGTATAAAATTCAGGTACTTTTCTTTTCAGTTGATTTTTAGACTCAACAAAATAATAAAAACTATATAATCCGAAATGCCGTTTATGTGTATAATCCGAATAGTAGTAAGGATTTGAAAAATGCGGCACGAATATAAAAGCCTTGCCGTCTTTTTTAAGCACCCTGATAATCTCAAGCATTAGAAACTCAAAATTCTCAATATGCTCCAGAACGCTCCTGCAATGTAACTCCTCAACCGAGTTGTCCGGCAAAAAAGGCAACCCTTCCTCAATATCAGCGACAATATCAACATTAGGCAAATCGACCTTATCAATTGTAATTCTGTCGGTTTTTTTCTTTTGTCCACATCCCAATTCGATAATTAGATTGCGTTCGCCTTTAATTATTTCGTCTAAATCAATTTTAAGAGAAGTCTTCATTTTTAAAGTAATCTTCTATAATATTTCCGTCCAAGCGGCGTTATAAGTATTATTTAAAATTAAATCCAAAGTATATTGGGCTATTTTTTCACAGTTATAATCTACATGGGCTTTTTCCATACCTGCCATTGCGATTTTCTTTCTTTCTTGCTCGTGATCCAGATACCATTTTGCCAATTCCATGAATTCATCAATCGTGTTAAAATACTTCAGGTTTACACCGTCATTAAAAAGAAGTTCCGAGTCAGGTACTTTCTTTGCAAGTGTAAATGTTCCACAGGCAAGATAATTGATAAGCCTATCAGAATGATACAATCTTACATCATTTGCAATGTTTATGCTTAAAGCAATTTTAGCACCATTAATTGCATGAAAATAATCCATTCCTTCGACCCTCGGTATTCCAAAAGATCCATAAGTTCTGGAATCAGGAATTTGTTTGAGTCTATTAACCAGATCGTAACGTTCATCATCACGGCTAAGTTTCGTATGCTCAATTTTACCTGTAAATATGATATCCGATTTCCATTTATCATCGACATGGTATTGATGCTGGATATCAGGATCACACATGTTAGGAATAAAAGCACATCTCTTTACACCTGCATCCTTGTAAGTTTTTAAAAATCTGCCACCACTTGTCGCAACAACTATGTCAGTTTTAGAAGCTATTGCCAGACGTTCAGGATTTAGTTCAGGGAATGGGTCTTCTTCCCTGCCAATAAAAATAGCATCAACGGCGGCATCGCGCATTAAAACAACAGTCTCAGAATCCAGGTACTTCATACAGTGAATAAAAATAATATCAGGATGATAACGTTTTATCTGCTCAATCAGAATTGCGTCGGTTTTTTTCTTTGCAAAAATCCGAGCAAGATATTTATTCGGGAGAAAACTGTTTTGCATCATGATATTTCTATAGCTGAACCTTTGCACATCACAGCCAAGGCGAAGGAAACCTTTCATCCACATTCTTGGCTGAATATGAATCGACCGAGGCGATTCATCCTTAAAGTCAGCTATCATCAATATACGTTTTCTTTCTTTCATACTTATTATAAATATATTATCCGGTAGATAATTTCACAAAATAAACCTACTTTCTTCAATTCCTTTCCATTACAAGCTTGTCCTGACATGTTCAAATATCTGGCTAATACGAGCAGAAAAAGTGTGTTGTTTACGTCCACGTTCATAACCTGCTCTTGCTATCTTCTGACGCTCAATATCATGAGATATATACCAGCTTAACTTATCTCTGAAATCGTCCATATTGCCCAGTTCAAAAGTAACAATTTCTTTGCCGATGTCAAACATATTCTCAAGTTCAGGACAATATTCATTTAAAACCATAGCACCTGCACCGATAGCATGAAACAAACGACCTTTCAGTTGGTAAAAAAGGCCATTCTTATCTAACGGATAATCAGGCAAAAAAGCTTTCAGATTTTCCTCCCAGCTTCCCCGAACCCGGTTTAGTCCGAAATTAATTTTACAGTGATTGAGTATGACAGCTTTTTCATGCTCATTTTTTGGATTCTCCCACAGGCATTGCCAAAATGGAAGTTTTTGAAAGAATTGACGTCTTTTTTTTGATCTAATAAAACGCTCAAAAGGACGTGGCAATAATGGCAAACCCATTGGCCTGTCAATAGACATCATTGCTTTCTTGCCATACATGGCAAGCTCCTTCATGTACGGCCAGTACATTTCAGTAACCTCTTTTGGTCCCAACTGGCCAATATAAGAGACATCATAGCAGCGTTCCAAACCAGCATCAAAATAAATATCATCAAAGAATCCAGGCGGCATAAAAGCTGCTTTTGTACGCCAGAAAGGAACCATTTTTTCATCATTACAAAACCACATATCAAAACTGGCTGACAAATCTATCATACTGTAATTATCATCTGGTCCGAAAACGCTATTAGGGTCCTCAAGACTCCAGTTTATAGCTGGAAGAGGATGGTATTCTTTTAGGAAACCAGCAATTTTAGCAATATACCTCCTGTCTTGAATAAATCCAAATAGCAAATCGGGCTTAAATTTTTTAATAGTATCTTTAAAAGATTCAATTGTACCAGTTACAGGATTAAATAAACATACGGGCAAAGACATCTTTTTTATTGTATCAGGTACATAACCAAACGAATAAGGGTAAGTACGGCTGCCAAACGCAGGATCAGCAATACACATTATTTTAGGATTAAGTGGAATCTTCATACTTAAATATAATAAGGAAATAAATTGAGTCAAATGTTATTACTTATTGATTCAATCATAAGTTCCTTTGTCGTTTTATCTCCAAAATACTCTCGTATATAATTTGACGTTACTTTTTCCTTCATCGGAAATACCTTGCTAAAACATTGATCTGGATAAATAATGTGAAACCTCGCTTTAGTACTACTGATTACATCGCAAAAGCCGCTTCTTATAGCCACAACATGACCACATAAATCACAAAATGGCACTGCAATTGCTAAAGACAGGAAAACTGATTTTTCATCAGATATTTCATGGCACGTATCTACTAAATTAATAAAAACACTATAACCTTTTTCTTTGAATCTATTGCATAAAGCCTGATAGAATGATTTATCAAGACTTTTACATGATTTTGCTTCAGGTGAAATTAGGACAGTCTTACCCTGCTTCAATTCCAATTTCTCAAATAGATCCTTTGCTTTATTTTTATAAACCTCTTTATTGATATGATGTTTTATTACGGCATCATAACTTATTCCAGAAGTGATTTTCAGTTGCTCCAGGTGTGTTTTTCCACTTTCAAGGAGTTTCTCGAATGACCATTTAGTATGATCATATATAAAATAAAACGAGCCTTCTTTTATTTCTCTAAATGACCTGAAAGGCCTCGAGTACATGGCTGAAGATATAAAACTTCTATCTATTCTGTCGTCAAACATCTCGCAAATGTTTCGGTAATACCATCTTTCACTAATGAGGACAACTTTCTTTATATTATGCTCCGCTTTGAAATCGTCCAGCATCGAACAAAAAAGATATGTTTCACCAAGATTCAAATCACAAATCAAACCAACTTCATCATTTTTCAATTTCACAAGAAATCGTTTAACATATAAAATATAAAGGCATCGACCAAGATAATTTTTGCATAACAGATAACGTTTAAGTTTTTTTAATGTTTTCACTTTAGAGACTCTCGTCTATTTCAATTTTTACTTCAAATTTGCTGTTTCTGGTTTTATTTATTGCATAGGCAGTTTTAAGTCCTGATGCTTTCTTATCATTTACAAGAATTCTTTCACCAAAAGGAAGATTGTAGATAATATGATCAAAACGAATTTTATGTTCAGAAAGAAATTCTTCAAGTTCCTTCTTAAAATGTTCGCTTCTGGATGTCAACAATATGATCATGTCACTATTATCTATTTTTCCCATGAACTCCTTTACTCCATCGAGCAATTTTTCGTCGTTTTCAAGATGACCGTTATGTACAACTAAAGTCCCATCTACATCCAGTAACCATGTTTTCGGCAAAGATGACAATCTAAGATGATTCATTTATATAATCCTGTTCAACTCTATAATACCTTTATAAAAAGCACCGCAAATTGAGTCGTAATCCTCCCATGCGTAAGTTGTTAATGAAAGCCAGATAATAGCATGAA
>CAZVOA010000008.1:34216-109713 GCA_964628465.1 uncultured Pirellulales bacterium
AAGGATACGAATATTTCTGTATTGCTTTATACCAATTTATTTCATCTTTTGCAAGTACATCCCCCTGTTTGGTTACTGGAGTTTTAATTACATAATCATCATAAAATTCCATTTTGTTAAATGGGCGACAGCACGGCTTGCCACTTTGGTTTTTCTCATATGACAACATGGTTCCGATTTCTCTTGAGCCATATAAATCTATTGTCTTAAATTCAATATCCTGATCTTTCAGCCATTTAACAAATTCACCTTCTTCAGGAACATTTAATATTTCTTTTTTACTCTTGAAGACGAACAGACCTGCTATTCCGTTCTCCTTTGAAGCAACATTTATGATATTCCCATCAATATATGACCATCGACACTCGAAATCCTTTGATATACCTATATAGTTATTATTAAAATCCAAGACCTTAAAATCTTCTGATAAAACTAAATCGCACCAGATAACTATTAAAGGCTGCATATTCATCTGTTCAATCGCTTTTTTTATACCAGAGGCAGTACCTTTTTTATCAGAAGTTATTATATGGTACTCAACATTTGCAAAAACATCCAGATACTTCTTTAGAACATTAGCTTTATAGTCTGTTATTATAGTAAAAGAAGCCATGGGAAATCTTTTGAACAAATGAAAAATAATCGGCAAATTGTCGATAGGCACAAGAGCTTTTGGTTTATTCAACGTCAATGTTTCAAGCCGAGATCCGCGTCCTCCAGCCTGAATTATAATATTATATTTATTCATATTTTACATAGTTTTCCTAAAGTACCATGAAAATATTATAATTATTCTTTCATAAACCAAAACATACCGCAAGCATATTTTGCGTTTTCTAAAATGTCGATATCGATATTTTCAATAAATCTTTTCTGGTCATCTGAACCTGAAAGCTCAAGAAGTTTAAGCCCCGCGAAATAATCAAGAATCTGACGGGGCGAATGTATCCTGTGAGCGTTAAAACACAGTCGGGGTTTGCCAACAGGCAGCGAAAAAAGCAGATGTCCACCTTTTGCCAGGCATCTCGATAATTCCAGTGCGGCTTTCCTTGTTCCCAATGGATCAAGGCCGTCACCATATCTGCCCAATCCAATATGTTCTGCTACATGCAAGCAGCTTATAGATTCCAGTGTATTATCACCATAAGGCATTTCAAGGATGCTTCCTTTTACATTTTCAAAATTGTCAAGACCTTGAACATCCAAAGGTCTAATATCAACAAATTGAACTTTTGTTATAGCTGTTGTGAAACCAACGAACTTTACGTTTGAACCAACATCAACATGTAATTTAGGTTTAATCTGGTTTATTTTTTTGAAAGCCCAGATATCCTGATAAAAGTAGTGAGCATCGATATGTGTCGTAGATGTTTTATCAAAAAGACAAGGATATGTATCTCCCAGTCTGATTGGCTCTGCACCTTCCATTTTGCTATAACGCCTCATATCCATTAAATAATCTGGATATTTAGCTAAACCGGAAAATATTTTTGTTCGTATTAAAGGCCTTTTCCATCGACTAAAAATTTTTGGCATGTCCATATACCTTATATTATTAATGTGATTCTTTTTTTAATTTAAAATATTCTCTACCGGAACTTACCTCCAAAGGTCGTCTTTGTGCTACAAAGTCGATGTCAAACCTGTACCCCTTTTTGTATTTATTATTAAGTTCCTCAACTGTATGCTCATCTGTCCCTGCGTGCGCATTTTCTGTCGAGGTATTAACCATATTGACCTGTATCGCGCTGGCACAAAGCTTCTGAAAATAAATATAATCAGGCATCTGAGTCTTGTTTTTCTGCGACCAGCGGCATGGCCATGATTCAAGCTTGTTCGGGCTGTAAATAAACCCGAAACGTTTTAAGATTTTTGTACGCATTTTTGTCTTAGCAAGAAGTTTCATCAAAACAGATGTTGTTCCGAACATTTTCATCACTATTGGATTAAGATTCATCTGACTGTATATAATTCTCTTTACCAGTTCTGTCTTATAAAATGTACAGCATAACTCGAACGGGTATCTTGTATGAGCGGTTTTACCTTCTTTCCAGTTAATTCTGAAAACTTTTTCTCCTGTGGAGGAAATATTTTCAATTACGTCGCCGCTGCCTTTCAGCGACTCTGGACTGAATCGCAGGGTAAAACCAAAAATATTATCGCCCTGCTCATCGAAAGTTTTATTTATCAAGTCGAAATTAACAGAATCATAAAATACAACATCATCAATTCCGAAAAGTATATATTTCGTATTGACCTGATTGAGAACATTCATGAAATCACTGTAAAAATCTGATTCCCTAATTACAACACACTTATTATATTTACGGAAAAGCATGTTGTATTGCTCTGAAAACAGTTCTTCCTTGTAAATGATATAAGTTTTAACAAGGTCCGCAGGGAAATATTTATACAAACTCTCCATGTACGCGTCGAGTTGTAACGGACGATTTTTCGTAAAAACAATATTGCTTATTAGTTCGCTCATAAATCCATTTATTCTATATTGTCAGTTAACGATTCGTGTACATCGATTCGTAGTATTTTTGATAATCGCCGGAAACAACATTTTTCAGCCATTCCTGATTTTGTAAATACCAATCAATGGTTTTCACGATACCCTCTTCAAATTGTACTGAAGGTTTCCATCCGAGTTCCTTCATGATTTTTGTCGCGTCAATCGCATACCGCCTGTCATGCCCCAGTCTGTCTTTCACAAATTTTATAAGCGATTGCGGCTTCTTCAGACGATTAAGAATAAGCCCGACTACTTCCAGGTTTGTTTTTTCATTGCAGCCGCCAATATTGTATATTTCACCTGGAGCGGCTTTTTCATAAACCTGCCATATCGCCGCACAATGGTCATAAACATATAACCAGTCTCGTACGTTCAAGCCGTCACCATATACAGGTAAATCTTTGTTATTAAGAGCGTTGTTAATCATTAACGGAATCATTTTTTCCGGGAATTGATATTCGCCATAATTATTCGAGCACCTGGTAATATTATATTTTACACCCCAGGTATGCCCGAAAGCCCTGACAAGGTGGTCTGCTGACGCTTTACTTGCCGAATAAGGTGAATTGGGGCTGAGCGGCGTTTGTTCTGTAAACATGCCTTCCCGGCCAAGCTCACCATAAACTTCGTCAGTTGATATTTGGATAAAACGCTCCAGTTTTTTATCGCGAGCCGCTTCGAGCAAAGTAAGAGTTCCGGCTATGTTTGTATCAATAAATATTTTCGGTTCGCTGATTGAGCGGTCAACATGACTTTCGGCTGCAAAATTAATGATGGCGTTAATTTTGTATTCATCTATTATTTTTCCGACCAATGCGCCGTCGCAAATATCACCCTTGATGAACTTATGGTTCTTATGCTCAAGAAAACCGGCAAGATTTTCGAGATTTCCCGCATAAGTAAGCTTATCAAGATTAACGATAAAACAATCGTGCTGTTCCGCCAGTATCATTCTTACGAAATTACTGCCTATAAATCCTGCACCGCCTGTAACGAGAATCTTTTTCATAAATTATCTAAGTATCTTTCTAAGACAGTTTGCCATGATTCAATTTTTTCACCGAGCAGATTAGAGATTTTAGTGCAATCAAACCGGCTATTGAGAGGTCTTGCCGCTGGTGCTGCATAATCGCTCGTTTTACATGGCAACAGATTAACATTCATCGCAAGCTTGTCAAATATAAACTTTGCCATTTCATACCGGCTTACATAACCCGAATTGGCAAAATGAAATAAACCTGTCGGCTTTTTCTCAATTAGTTTGCATATTGCTTGAGAAACTTGAGTTGTAGCGGTTGGCGAACCTATCTGGTCATCAACGACATTTACGGTATTATTTGTTTTAGCTCGCTGGATTAATTTGGATACGAAATTATTACCTGCCCTGCCGTAAGTCCATTCTACCCGCATTATGCAATATTTGCAGCCGATTTGAGCGAGCAGCTTTTCGCCTTCGAGTTTTGTTCTGCCGTATTCGCTTATTGGATTTGGAGAATCGGTCTCGGTATAAGGTTTTTTCCCTTTACCGTCGAAAACAAAATCCGTGCTGATATGCAGCAACCAAATGTTATTATCTCTTGCAATTTCACCCAGCTTCCCGGTTGCCGCCGCGTTGACTTTATATGCTAATTCCTTTTGACTTTCCGCGCTATCTACATTTGTGTATGCGGCACAATTAATAACTATATCAGCGTTTTTTATCTTTTCTTCGAGCCGAGTAAAATTCGTAATATCGAATTCTGGCAGGTCAAATACCTGAACATCGATATTTTTCTTATCGAATGCTTCTGCGAGGTCTGTTCCAAGCATTCCCTTGCCGCCAAGGATGACTATATTTTGATTGCTTAATGACATTAAAAACTCCGAAATGGCAGTTTGATATTTTGAAAAATTCGCATTATTGTTGCTGTTTTATTTTGGTGGACTTTCTAAAACAAGCTCATTTGCCTTGCTTAATGACTCGAAAGTTCCAGCGTCGGTCCACCAGCCTTCGAGAATATCAAAGCCAAGTTGACCTCTTTTAATATAAGCTTCATTAACGTGAGTGATTTCATATTCGCCGCGGCCTGATGGTTTTAACGTTCGGATAATATCAAAAACCGCTTCATCATAGAAATATATACCTGTTACGGCAAAATCAGATTTAGGATTTTCTGGTTTTTCTATTATGCTTATTACTTTATCATCCTTTATTTCTGCAACGCCAAAACGTCTTGGATTTTCTACTTTCTGCAGAAGTATTCTTGCACCCTTTTTCTGCGCAAGAAATTTCTCACTGTAATTTTTCAAGCCGTCTTCAAAAATATTATCACCAAGAATCACAACTATAGGATCGCCTTTCGCGAAATTCTCCGCCAATGCAAGCGCCTGCGCAATTCCCCCCGCCTGATCCTGTACCTTATATGTAAAGCGGCAGCCGAAATTTGTGCCGGAACCTAAAAGGTTCACAACATCACCCATATGTTCGAGGCCGGTAACAATCAGTATTTCCTCAATACCAATCGAAATAAGCTTCTCAATTGGGTAATAAATCATGGGTTTTCGGCCTACCGGCAGAAGATGTTTATTTGTAACCTTAGTAAGCGGCATAAGACGTGAACCTGTGCCGCCGGCAAGAACTACACCTTTTAGAAACATTATTTTCCCTTTCAAAGTCATTATTTTAGACAATTCACGGATAATTCTATACTATGCAGGCTTTAGTGTCAAATATCGCTCAGGTAATTAATTTTCAGGAAAAATGACGTTTCTGCCTATTTGACCGGGCTTAAAAATATGGATTTTATCCAAATCTACATAGGCTTTTAAGGATTGATTTACATCAAAATTCATATTTGGTGAAGCACTTATAATAAATTTGTCTCCATTAGATGTTTGAAGATAAATATCTTTACGGTTTCCTACCGGCTCGATAATTTTTACAATTGCGTTAATTGCGTTATTTCTCCCTTTTTCATAAGGAGTTATGGAAATATCCTCCGGCCGCACCCCTAAAATCATCTCTTTTCCATGATAATTATTGAGGTATCTTTTGTAAGATTCCGAAAGTTCTAAAGTAATATCTTTTCCAACAAAGTTTATTTTCTCTTTACTGATTTCTACTTTGCCATTGAAAAAATTCATCGGTGGAGTTCCAAAAAAGCTGGCAACAAACCTGTTTACAGGCTTATCATATATTTCCATCGGAGTACCAATCTGCTGGATTTTGCCGTCATACATCACGCATATTTGCTCGCCAAGTGTCATTGCTTCTACCTGGTCGTGAGTAACATATACAGTCGCGATTTTTAGTTTCTGGTGCAATGTCTTAATTTCCGCCCGCATTGTCAATCGCATTTTCGCGTCAAGATTGCTTAGCGGTTCATCGAATAAAAACGCCTTCGGCCTTCTGACTATTGCCTTGCCCAAAGCTGCCCGCTGACGCTGGCCGCCCGATAATGAGTGAGGCTTGCGATGGAGTAATTCTTCGATTCCAAGTAAAGCGGCGGTTTCGCAAATCCTTTGTTTTATTTGCCTGCGAGGAATTTTTCGCATTTTCAAGGCAAAAGCCATATTCTGAAAAACGGTCATATGAGGATATAAAGCGTAATTTTGGAATACCATCGCTATATCACGGTCTTTCGCGGAAACATTATTAGCTAAAGTATCCCCAATATAAATATTGCCAGAATCAGCCTGCTCGAGACCGGCAATAAGCCGCAGTGTAGTGGTTTTCCCGCAGCCGCTCGGACCAACAATCACCATGAAGCAGCCTTCGGGGATTTCGAGACTAAAGTCAGAAACTGCGGCGATCCCGCCATCATATATTTTTGTTATATTTTCCAGTAAGATACGAGTCATATCAGAAGATTTTACTCCTTAGACGCTTTTTGGCACGCCAGAGAAAAAGAAGCGCAATCGTCATATATATACAGAACGAAATACAAAATACAAACAATGATACTTCTGGACTTTCCCAGCCATTCGGCCAGGAATATTTCATCTGTCCATCGCTTATACGTATATGATTTTGTAACGTACTAATTATTATAACAATAACCTGAATAAAAGGATTTATGAAACAAAATATTTTGCTAACTATAACATCACCAGTAATTTCGCCTATAACGATAAATACAAAAGGTATAAATCCCCAAATAAACGCGATAAAAACGAAATTCATAATAACCGCTGTTGTCGTATGTTTAAAAAGGGAACTGAAATACATTCCGCTGCTGCATATAAAAAAAACAAACCAAACTATTAATAATATAGTTAATGGAACAGTTACAGGTCGAATAAATCCAAGCAAAGAAAAATATAAAACATGTCCCAGCAATAAAAGCCAAACCGGCAAACAGCGGCTCAATATACCATAAAGCTTACCTATTACAATTTGGCTGTCAGTAAGAGTCGAAGTCAATAATAATGGCCACGAGCGAGATTCCTTCTCCGAAGTTATACTGACGGAAGAAATAATGATAGTGAAAAGTGTGCCTAAGCCCATAAAAATTAAAACATATATAATATGAACTTCTTCCTCATTTAGAGCATGTTCCCTCTTGAAAAACCAATATGAATAGCACAGCAGAGACAAAAATATAGCGACACCGATAATACGAAAGATTTTCACGTTTCTGCGCAAAGGCAATATCAGCTCTTTCCAGAGGATTGGCGGGCCGAAAACGCTTATCACGGAAGAATGATTTTTAGAAACTTTTAATTCTTCTTTGATGGCTTCTTTCTGGCGGGATGAAAACAACTGCCCTGTTGCCTGACGAAGCGCAACTTTTCGCACCGTGATAATTGATAAGAAAATCAGTAACAATGATATAACCAGCATTAAAAAAGAGTTTAATTTATAAAACCCAAAAATTGAACTTCCCATACTGCCCGGATTCGTCATCATCATTGTTTCAGAAAAAAAACAAATATAAGGATTTGGCTGCACCAATATAAATAATAATATTTCTTCCGGAACTGTTTTATATAATTTGGTTAAGGTGATAAATGAAATATACAAGAAAGGCACTAAACCGAAAAATACCAGAAGTGTCAGAATGGTAATGATAATTACAATGTAGGCTCGCCGGAAGAATATTGAATAGAAAAGACTGAGTGAGCTTACTAAAAGAACTGTTGTAAGTGTCAGGCACATGCTGGAAGTAATAAAACTCCATGGCACGCCGCCAAACATCCTGACTATGGCCAATAATGGCAGACTGATTGCGAGCAGCAGGAGCAGTTGAAGCAATTTACTTAATAGCTTGCCCATTACAATCTGTATGCTTGTTATTGGTGTGGTCATTAACATGCCGAGAGTCTTGTGGTATATCTCATCACTGATGGAGTTACTCAGCATTACAACAGCGATAATCTGCGCGGCACAAAACTGGAACCAGACAATATATGTGATAATAATTTTTCCAGCCTGCGCCATTCGGGAGACCTGCAGTATATTCGAACCTTCATATTTCACCGCCAGAATCCATATAAACAATAAAATGGACAAAAGCAGCGCAATATAGGCAAAACGAAGTACATAATTCCGCCGCTTGCGGCTTGATACGCGAAGTTCCTTATCAAATACCGGGCCGGTAAGCCAGAAAAAACTAAAAAAACGAATTATAAAATCAAATATCGCAGTCAATGTTGTATCCTGTTTATTAAAAAATATTTTTCCTGAACCTGCATTTTGCTCGCCATGCGAAAATCAAACCTATGAATGTATAACCCGCCAGGCAGGCCAGCATCCAGGCTGTTGACATAAAAGCGTTGGCATTGAAACTTGCCCAGCCGTAATTGCCGGTTGATGAGTTTGTATTGGCTCCCATTATTACAATTGCGTGAAGGAATGGATTTGTATCTACATAATATTCTGCGAAATCCCGAGATCCGGATATATGAAAAAAATCCTCCAATACAAAAAGAAGTAAAGGCACACAAACCCAGATTGTCACTGCAAAGATTAAATTCACAATAACCGCGGTAGTCGTATGTTTAAAACACGAACTGAAATACACACCTGTGCAGAAAAGAAATGTCACTATCCATGCAACCAATATTGTTAGCTGTATGACTGATAATGGATTTATAACTACCCCGAGACTGAAAATAATAATATGAACAAACAGAAGAATCCAGACTGGTATCAAACGCCTTATTGTCCCGATGTATTTTCCAAATAGAATCTGCCTGTCGTCCAGCGTTGTCATGAGCAGAATCGGCCATGACCTCGCTTCCTTTTCAGTTGTTATTCCGGTTGCGGTCAGAATTATGGTAAAGAAAGTACCTAAAATCAGGAAAGCCATAACAAATATTGTATGAATATCAGGATCATCCAACGCGTTTTCTATCGCGCAAAGCCAGTAAATAAAAACCAGAAGGCTTAATACCAGAAAGATACATATTCCGGCAAATATTTTATGCTTTCCAAGCATTGGCATTCTAAGCTCTTTCCAAATAACGGGAGGATCTTTTACCGTTCTTATTTTTATATAAGAATCTTCTTGTGCAGCAATTGAATCTTTTTTCTGTTTATTTTTCTTTCGTGATAAATATAATTGCCCCGTTGCCTGACGAAGTGCTACTTTGCGCACAAGAATAGTCGAGATTGCAATAAGAATTATGGAAGCTGCGGTTAAAATACCACAATTCAAATACCATAAAAATTGCGCCGCATCTCTGGAATTCGGAGAAAATAACTTTTCTGTATTGAAGAAAAACTGAACGTATGGATTAGGTTGTAATAAAACAGGAAAGAATATATCATCATCAATTACACGCTCCCAGTTCGTCAAACCGTAAACAGCTATTGATATTAAAGGCATCACAGCAAAAATTACTATTATAGTTATTATAGTTTCAATTATTACGACATAAGCTTTTTGCGAAAATATCGAAAAGAACAAACTGAGCGTTCCAATAAATATTATTGTTGCCAAAGTCAGACAAAGGCTTGAGATAATAAAGTTCCAGGGGACACCGCCGAAAATCCTAACTACAGCGAGCAGAGGCAGACTGATAACAAGCAGTAAAATCAATTGAAGCAGCTTACTGAGCAGCTTGCCCATAACAATTTGAAAACTGGTTATAGGCGTACTCATCAGAAGGCCGAGAGTTTTATTATAAATTTCATCGCTTATCGAAGTGCTAAGCATAATAACCGCTATAATCTGCGTAGCACAAAACTGGAACCATACGATAAAAGTCATTATTCCCTGTCCAATCGAAGCCATTCTGGAAGCCTGATACAGATTGTATCCGCTTGTATGAACGCTACTTGCCCAGAAAAAATACAGAATAGTTGACAGGAGCATGATATACATAAAACGCAAAACATAATTTCTACGTCTCCGGCTGGAGACCCGCAACTCCTTATCAAAAATCGGCCCAAGCAGCCATGAAGGACTGAATATTCGCCAAATATTTTTCAATGCAATAGCCATTTAATCTAAAATTCTCCTTCGCAAGTGGTTTATTGATAATCTATGAGCAATATAGGCCAAAATCAAATAAATAATAGAATATATAATAAATGAAAAATGAGATACCATTATTATTTTAATTATGGACAAAGACGCATTTGGGGAATAATCAAATGAATGAAACATTTCCATAAAACCGCCCCAAACACCAAGAATGGAAGCAGCGGCAAACATAGGGCTTCCAAAATATAAAAATGGAATACAGCATACAGGAATTACCAGCAACATGAAAATTATCATATTCCATGTCGAGGCTGTACTACTGCGTTTACACATAGAACTAAACATAACACCGATAGAAGATATATACAATGCGCTGCTTATAACCAAAACAGTCATAGGAATTAGAACAGCCGCTTTGATCATACCCAGCAGAATAAAAATAACCAGATGAGCCGCAAGAAGAGACCAATATGGCCATACCCTTAAACATGAGCCGATTATTTTACCAAAAACAATTTCTTTTGAACTCAGTGAAGTTATAAGCAAAATCGGCAATGTTCTTGCTTCTTTCTCTATTGTGATACTTGTCGATGCGAAAGTAGATGTTCGAAGCATAGCGATAAAGAAATAAACCAGCACGAAAACAACCTGAGTTATTTCCTCATCCAAAACTTTATAATAAATACACAAACTGTAGGCGGTAATTATAAAAGCCGCTGCCATTATAATACTAAAAATAAACGTGAATAGATTGGATTTAATCAGCGGATTCGCGATTTCTCTCCAAATCACAGGCGGCCAATTTATTTCCCTGATTTTACCCGTAATCAGATCGGAACTATATACTAATTGTTTTTTCTTATCAGCAATTTTGCGTTCTTTCCTTGTTAATAAAAGTCCTGCCAGCCCGGTTATCTGAAGCAAGCCGACTTTCCGAACACGAAATCCTGAAATTAATAAGACAATCAAAGATAAAACCATCATTATAATACAATGCAATATCCATGAACCTGTTCCAACAGGTATTAAAGGTGTCCTCATGGTAGATGAAATAGCTTGCATTTGTATAAAAGGACTAAGAAGAAATAAACCCAGCTTAGGAATAAACACAGAAATATAATTTTTGCCAAAGTTATTTAATACTATATAAGCGATGAACGGTACAGTATAAATTAAAAAACAAGTCGATATAGTTTTGCTCAAAGCAAGTTGTGACGATCGATTATTTATGGAGTAAAATAAACTCAGTGAGCCGGCAAAAATCGAACTTGTAAGGGTAATACAAATACTCGCAAAGACGTAATTACAGGGTACGCCGCCAAATACTCGAACTATCGCTAATACCGGAAAACTTATTGAAATTATTAAAAGCAACTGTAATAACTTACTCATAAGCTTCCCAAAAACTATCTGAAAATTTGTGATTGGCGTAGTCATTAGCACGCCGAGTGTCTTCTGATATATTTCCTCACTGATTGCTGTGCTTAACATGATCATTGCAAGAAGCTGTACAACAATAAACTGAAACCATACTATCGTAGTAGTAATATGAATACCAATTTGCGACATTTGTGACACTATAAAAATACTTGAATTTTGATCAGAAATATCTGTGAATAAAGAAAAAATAAATGCGGCTAAAACAAGAATATATGCGAAACGAAGAAGATAGCTCCTTCTTCTCCTGCTCGATATTAACAGTTCTTTCATAAATATCGGCCCGAAAAAACGGCTTGGATTTATGTATTCGAGAATATTTATTATAGTATTTTTCATAAAAATAAAGCTAATCTTAAATATTTTTTCTAAACAAACATTTCGCACGCCACGCGAAAATGACACCAGTAATTATATAACCTATTGAAATAATATTCATCCAATGAAAATAATTAAAATATTTATGAGAATTGCCAGCCCATCTAATGTATTGACGAAATGAAAACATGTCGGATGTCATGACAGTTCGTGTTAAGGTAAACGGATTGATATTTATCCTGTTATCCATTATTAATTCAATAAAGAAATATCTTGAAAAACCATAAGGTAAATTGGGAACAATTACTTGAGGAAATATAACCCATAACGCAAAAATAAATATAAAACACGCAATGATAGCGGAATTTGTGTTTTTAAATCGAGAACTGAAATAAAGACCGGCTCCATAAAGAAATACAATTATTCCAATCATGAGGAAGTTAAGAATAAATATCGCTTTTATAGCTTTGTTAAAAATTGTTAAGAATGTACATAGATAAATAAACAGCATAACCCATATTGGCAAAATTCGCCTTAAAATCCCAACAAACTTACCCGACATAATCTGCCAATCGGACAGCGGCGTCATCAACAGAGAACACCATGTTTGAGATTCCTTCTCGGAAGCAATACATCTGACAGAAAAGAAAACAGTTGAAAAGACTCCAATTCCCATGAATATATAAAGATAAAAAACTAATACATCCTTATATCCATATCCTTCGGCTAAATATGGAAATATATACATTGCTACAATCATTATCACTTCAATAATAATTATGATTACAGCGTACATCTTCTCCCTGCTCGAGAATTTAGTTTTCATCTCTTTCCACGCGATGGCAGGTCCCCAGACACGCCTAATTACGCCGTCACCTTCAGTATTTGTTTTCCTGGGTTCAAAGAATTTATCGCAGAAGGTATCTGTCTGTCTAAGAAATCTTTTCCAAATACTTCTTTGCCCGAAAGCATTCGCAAGGGCAATCTTTCTTAGCAACCGGGACGCTATCCATAAAATTATAAAAGATATTAAAAGAAAAATAATGCAGTATAAAACACATTGCCGGTTCACGTTATTTATACCATATAGACGAGAATTTTCTGTAATACTGCTAAGTAAAGAAAACGGATTGTTCTGATTTAGAAATGCTTTCGGAACAAAATATCTCTCTCTTAAAAGTCTTGTGAAATTCAAATCCCTTATTCCGTAAAGAAAACTAAGAATTGATAAGGTGACAATAATTACGATATAAGTTCTACGGAACAATACAGATAAGAATAAACTTAAAGAGCCTGCAAAAATAACCGCAACCAAAGTTATGGAAAGGCTTGTCGCAATATAATTCCATGATACGCCGCCGAAGATACGAATTATCGCTAAAAGAGGCAGGCTAATTGATATAAGAAGTAATATCTGGAACAACTTGCTTAAAAGTTTGCCCATGACAATTTGAAAACTGGTGACAGGCGTGGTTAAGAGAACTCCTAATGTCCTATGGTAAATTTCATTGCTGATGGAATTGCAAAACAATATCACTGCTATTAATTGAGTCGCGATAAACTGAAACTGTATTATAGTTACAGTTATCATTCTCCCCGCTTCCGCTTGACGTGATGTTTGAAATGTCATACTCCTGTTCAATACTACAACGTTTTTCCATGCAATTGCGACGAAAAATAATAACGCGACAACATAAATTGACCTCAATAAATAATTTCTCCTGTGCCTGCTGGATACGCGCATTTCTTTATCGAGGAAAGGCCCTGTCAGCCATTCCATGTTTATAAATTTCTTAATCGTATTATTGATAGCAGCAATCATTTAAATAATGTTTTTCCTGAATCTTCTTTTCGCAAGCCACGCAAACAAAACACCGAAAGAACTGTAAAATATCATAATATAAAAAAGCAGTTTCGTTGTTGGATACACTTTACTGAAATTTCCCAATAAAGAAAAATTGCTCCAATGATATCTCAATTCGGTAAGACTTAAATCAGCATTTCCGTTACCCCCGACAGCATCCATAATAGCTCCAATCTGGACAAAAGGATTTAGATAGTAATATAAACCGGAGAAGCTTCTATAAAAACTCGTTAAACCAAAAATCGATGATATTATACTAACAATAATCGGCACAAATACCCACACGAAAAGAATCGTAACAAAGCAGCTAATAATTGCCCATGTAGTTTTTTTGTATAATGAACTTAAATAAATACCGAAGCCCGTAAGAAATACTATCAGACCGGTTAGAACTATTGATATTTGCAGGAAACCTATAGGATGAATGTATCCAACTATGGTAAATAAAATAACGTGCGCTGCCAGCAACAGCCAGACCGGCAGACATTTATAAAATATACTTAATGCTTTTCCGAATAAAATTTGCCAATCGCTAAGCGGCGTTATAAGTAATATCGGCCAGGCGGAAGACTCTTTTTCGGATGTGATGCACGATACAGAAAGAACGATATTGAAAATTATTCCTATGATGAAAAACATAACAACATATAATGTGTGCACAAATCCTTCTTTAAGGCAATTACTCGCGTAGCAAACAAGATATGTCATGAACAGACTTATAATAGTAACGACAAAACCGATTTTATTATTAGTCCTGTCAATTCCCTGAATCAGCGGCTTCCTGATTTCTTTCCAGAACACCGGCGGACCGGCTACTTCTCTTATCGAACCTGTATATTCTTCAAGCTTGTTTTTCTTATCTTTTGCAAAAGATAACCTTAACCTGGAGAAAAGATCGAGTTCTCCCAAAATCTGCCGTAAAGCGACTTTGCGAACAACTTTAACTGAAAAAGCAAGGATAAGAGCGGATAAAATCAACATGATAATGCAATGAACTGGCCAGAAATAAAAAGTCGTTGCCGATGAAGGAGAAAGCATAATAAGAGTATTTATTGACATTGTACCGATAGGATTGAAATAAAGAAAGGCATGCAATATTGGGGAGTTGGAAATGCTATTGCCAAAAACTAGTATACTTATCAATATATGACCGAATATTCCTGCTATTATTATAGGCAAGAAAAAATAAAAAACACCAAGAGCAAAAACTGTTTTAATAATAACAACATAGGAATGGACATTTTTGATGGAAAAAACAAGACTGATTGAGCCGGCAAAAATCGCCGCGGTAAGAGTAATAAAAAAACTCGATATAATATAATGCCAGGACACACCTCCGAAAACACGTATAACAGCAAGAATCGGGAGACTTATTGTCAGCAAAATGATAATTTGCAGCATTTTGCTGAACAATTTACCAATTATGATTTGCAAACTATTGATGGGAGTAGTCATTAATACTCCAAGCGTGCGGTGATATATTTCGTCACTGATGGAGTTGCTTAAAAGTATAACAGCCATTATCTGTGCGGCGAAAAACTGGAATAAAACAATAGTCATAACAATGCTTTGACCGATTTCCGCAAGCCGAGATTTCTGATATACATTCGAGCCGGATAAATGGTCAACACTGAGCCATGCTGCCCCAACAAAGGTTATAAGAAGAATTACATATGCAAAACGCAGGAAGTAATTTCGCCTTCTTCTGCTTGAAATGCGAAGTTCCTTATCGAATAAAGGACCAGTCAGCCAGAAGAATCTGAAAAAATTAATAACAGGTTTAACACCAACGTTTATCATATAAGTAAATATTTAGAAAATATTCTTTCTTAGGTTTCTTTCCGCTTTTCTCAAATAGAGCAAACCTAAACTACCAACTATCAATATATAGACAAAAGACATTATAAGGCTGTACCATGAAATATATCTTGAAAAACCAGTTGGCCTATACAGAAGAACAAAAAACATATTAAACAAAACGTTAATCAAGCCGAAGCCGCCATAAATAATTACGATATAAGTTAGAATAGTATTTACAATAGCCGTTGTTGAACTTTTAGAGCGAACACCATGATATACCCCGCAACAAGAAACAAAAAAAACAGAAGCTGCTAAACTTATTATTGAAAGAGGTACTTGAATAAGTTTCAGAAAGAAATTAACGGAATTATGGCTCATTAAGGTAATGAACGTTGGTATTAGATAAAGAATAAATAAAGGAATATTTTTCAATATTGCAGCTTTAACTTTTCCCCGGATAATATCTTTATCATCAATAGGTGACACAAGCAGCATCGATAAAGTGCGTCCTTCTTTTTCACGTGCAATACTGCTTGCTGAAGCCGCCGCAAGTCGAAGTATCATAATAAAATATATTGCCAACCTGACAAACGAGCTTATTTGAAGAGGTGCTATTCTGGAAATGTTATAGTATCTAAAAGCCTGGATTGCAGATAAGATTAAAGCCAATGCAATTACAATATAGATAAATTTGCTTGTCCAACCCTCACCCAGGAAACCATTATACATTTCTTTCCATATAATCGGGGCGCCTATAACTCTTTTAATATTACCCTTGTATTCATAATAATGTGCTACTTCTTCACCTTTTTCATTCCTGATTACTTTCTTTGATTCATTATTTTTATGAATAACAGAGAAGCTTCTAAGGGCAGCATAACGAACTTTCCATACCGATATTCCAAGTATAATACCGGAAAGACATAATAAATATAAACAATTAATCCCCCAAAAATAAGCTGGAGTAGAACCTGGAAACATTGTTTGGGTCGCTACAAATAACACCCAGAAAGGATTGGTTGATATCAATGTATCTCGTATTGTTGAAGTGTAACCTAATCCTACACCGGCTGACAAAATGGGAAGAAACGCAAAAATAAAAAGATAAATTATAGTTTCAAGAACAATAACACTATAAGCCTGGCGATAAAATATTGATAAAAATAAACTTAAAGAACCTGTGAAGATTAAAGCACTTATTGTGACGCATAAACTAAGCACTACATAATCCCATGAGATGCCTCCGAAAACACGAATAATTGCCAAAAGAGGTAAACTAATAGCAAGCAATAAGAATATCTGTAATAATTTACTAAAGAACTTACCCGTGACAATCTGGAAACTATTTACAGGCGTAGTCATAAGGACATTAAGTGAGCCTGTACGTATTTCATCGCTTATCGAAGAACTAAGCATAACCATCGCAAGAATCTGAGAAATAATAAACTGAAACCAGACAATCACAATAGTAATTAATCTGCCAATTTCCGCTGATCTTGAAGCCTGATATAAAGGTGAGTTTGGAGTACGAACAGTAATAATGGATGTAAGTGACACAAACAAAATAAAGAGGCACAGTAATATAATATAGACTGAGCGAAGAAAATAATTCTTTTTCTTGCGGCTTGAGACACGAAGCTCTTTATCTAAAATCGGTCCGAAAATCCACACAGGATTTAAATAATCCCAAATAATATTTATTGGTTCCGCTTTCATCTTTTATGTTACACGTAAGGTGTGCATAGCACACCCTACTAATGTTAATGTACGATTCCTTTTGTCAACTGGAGGAATGCGTCATCGAGTTTCATCTGTTCTGGTTGTATCGCAATGACATCCAAATTCGCGTTTACCAAAGTTCGGGCAATCAGGCCATCGATATTTTCACCTTCTTTGAATGTTACCGAAATATAGTTTTTATTTGGCTGAACCTGGTGTATCTGCGGCAAAGCTGACAATAATTCAATGGCTTTTTCCTGATTATCAACAACCTGAACGCGAACCTTTGTATGGATTCCCAGTCTCGGACGAATTTCTTCTATCGTGCCGCTATATACCAACTGGCCGTGTTCGATAATTCCAACTTGGTCGCATATTTCTTCCAGTTCGCTGAGAATATGACTGGAAATCATTATTGTTTTTCCCATTTTTTTCAGTTCGCGCAATAATTCCCTGATTTCGATTCTCGCTCTTGGGTCAAGTCCGCTGGCCGGTTCATCAAGAATCAAAACTTTCGGGTCATGAATCAGAACCCGCGCAAGTCCGAGCCGCTGCTGCATACCTCGTGACAGACTATCAACCGTAGCGGCCTTCTTGACCTGCAAATCAGTTAGCTCAAGGACACCTTCGACGATTGATTTTCTTTTAGCCCGCTCGATACCAAAAGCCGCCGCGAAAAATTCCAGATACTCGAATACTTTCAGGTCATCATATACTCCCATAAAATCAGGCATATAACCTATAACTCTGCGAACTTTCTGCCCATTTCTGGCTACATCGAGACCATCTATTAAAGCCTGGCCGCGTGTAGGTTCCATCAGGGTGACAAGAATACGCATAGAAGTAGTTTTACCTGCGCCGTTTGGGCCGATAAATCCGAAAATGTCACCCTGCTTTATAAATAAATTAAGGTCGTCAACCGCGGTTAAATTGCCAAATACTTTTGTTAAATGTTTTATTTCTATCATTTCCTGTTCCCTCTTATTTTGGAAAAACAACAAGACGTGCTAATTGTATATGTTCTTCGCTAACTGAATGTTTCTTAATTTTAAACGATACCGGAGCGTTGCGGTATGTCACACAAACAATTGATGCTCCATTACTGAGATAATTATTCATAGCCTGTGTTCTCTGGAGAGTTCCCTGCGCAAAACAAGCGGCTTCATTTCTATAATTACCATAACCTGAACCTCCGTGCTGAGAAATTGTGGTAAAATCACTAATATTTTTACTCCAATAATTTAATTGTGCAATTCTTTCTCTGAACTCCTGAACTCCATGAGCTTGAACCGTGCTGAATTGTATTCCACGATTTTTGTCAACCATGACATAGCCGCTCATAATATCGGCGTCTGATTCATTTTTAATGGTAACAATGATTTCGTCCCCATTGCGGTGCACATCGGCACTGAACGGCATTTCCTCTATCGGTGATTCGGTAAGCATACACTGTATATCCCAAATATTAACGGGTAAGGATTCGAGCAGATTCCCGCCGTCTTCCTGGATGCAATAGATTCTTCTGCTTCCGATTTCGTTGCGATAGGAATATAATTGATCCTGCGTTGGTGCTATACCGGACCACCACTGGTTCGGCAGAATATTTTCAAGCTCATAGCTGTCACTTTTTGAAGCGAATAAGCCGCTGTATTGAGTTGACCATGCGGTATTTTCATCTTTGATGCCGTCAATGACAGAGACTACTCTTAATTGCATTTTACCGCCTCGCAAATATTGGACACCGTAATACGCACCGACAGTAAATACAATTATCCAGAAAGAACATGTCAGCCATGTCAAAGGCAAACGATCTATATGCTTCAGAATTTTATAATCTACCGGGCCAAGTAAAATTGCCAGTGCGCCCAATAATAAAATTACAAACCAGACACTTAATGGTTTTATATCCTGATATAGGAATTCCATCACTTTATTATTTAAAGAATACGCACTCCCAATTTCCCATGAATTTTGATTTCTTATTGGTGGGATCCTAATTGGCTGGCCATATTGGTTCACATTTGTACCTGATTCAGGGACATATTCGATTCTTCTTTGTGCCAGTATTGTATTTTCTCCAGAGGCTTCAGGTTTTATAATTGTCTTAATTAAACTTACCCAGAAACTGGATTTGTACGCATCCTGAGAATAACTGAAATCTTCGGGATCGAAACCTAATATTCCTATTGTACCGAAACCAACATTTCCTATTCCGAACAAATATTGATTTTCCTGGTATAAATCACCTTCATAATGTTTTACACCCTGTTTCGGAACAAGAGGCTTGAGAGTAACAGTTTCAGAACTATTTCCAGACAATTGCCACTTAAAAAGCTGCTGCTGTGAAATATTTATTTGTTTTGCTTCCATATAATCAAAAGGAAGAATCTTTGTAAGAGGATTTTCGCCCATAGGCGGCTTGCTTCCCAAAACAATAAGCAACCTGCCGCCGTTCGATACCCATTCAGCAATAGCATTTAACTGCTGCTCTTTAAATTGTCCCCAGTCAGGATCGTAAAGAATAAGCAAATCAAGTGAAACAAAACCAGTCCAGTCCCAAGGTGCCATGTTAATTTGTTTATTGCCTACATATACTGAACCTTGATTATTTTTATAATAGCAGGTGGTTTGTTTTTCCAAACCAATAATACCAAATTTACCTGCTCCAATTACTCCAATCAGCATATCCTGTTCCTGAAGCGCAGGGATTTTATTCTGAGTCATCATTATATTACGATCCTCACTCCAGACAGTTTTTCTTCTTCCGCTAATATTATCAAGCCTGAGACTGCACCTTTGATTCGTATATGCAATCTTTGTCACCATTGGTATATATTCAGTCAAATCGGGAGTAAGAATAAGTTGTGGGAATATTATATTCAACGTATTCAAACCATCCTGTTGAGATGTAAGAGTTAATTCTCCTTGAAATGGTTTTTCAAGGGTTGTGTTAATTGTGATTTCAATTGGAGTCCATTCCATTGGTCGAAAATAGTTGCCCCAACCGAAAAATACATCGATATTAAAAATTGATTTATCCTTTGCTAAAGTCGAATTGCTCGAGACAAGAAGGGAAACTAAACATAAAACAAATATAAATACCCTCTTGAATATATCTGAAGTAGTGTGTGTGGCAACGCACCATTTTTTATGTTTTATTTGGTGCGTTGACACGCACCCTACTAATACTTTTTCCCGCTTTATATTTTTTTTCAACATATGTAAACCTCACCTGATTTCATATTTAACTAAATCCTTACTTTTGAATTATATACCAACCATTCGAGACAGGCAAGCAGTAAAGCAAGCCCGACAAGGTATGGCCATAAAGGTATATTCGCTTTGCTTAACATTGTTTCCTGTGCCGCGACTTTTTGCGAGTTTGACAATTCAAGTTCCTTAACCGGTTTGATATTACTTTCTGATGAATCCAGAAGATTAACCACATAAGACAATGGCTTACTGTCTGAAATATTCAAGTTATACTGGCCGACATAGCTTGTCTCAGCAAAACGAATAATGCCGCTCGGATTGGCTTGTAAAACTTTTGTTTCTTTATTCGGCATAGTGACTTTTGCTTCCGTCCCGGGGACAAGACCTTCAATTACTATCGGCTCCCCGACTTTCATTTCATTTTTCTGCTGCTGGGAAACCTGCATTCCAAGATAGCTTGTCGCATTATAACAAAACAATACAAAACTCGGCTCAAATGGCCAGTTTGTTTCGAGAATGTCAAATCCCACCAAAAGGAAAACACTCCCTTTTCTCTCGACAATAGCCATCGCCGGTGTTTCACTGAATTCAGCAATCGCGGCAGCCTCACGCGGTAAATCCATTTTATAACATTTCGCCGCAAAAAGATTTGACAGGTTAACATAATTCAATACAGGATGCTTCTGTCTCCAGTCAATAATAACCTGATTTTCAAGTTGTCCGGGGACATTTACATCTATGCCGCCCGGAGGCTGACCGAAAACAATATACCGCCCTTTTGGCAGATGATCGTTTATATGGTTATCGAGTACGATAACATCGTAGGGATTTTCAATACTCAAAGCAGCCTGATCAAGTTTATCGAATTCCGCAGGTGACTGAATTTCAAGTTTGGCAAGAGGACACGCTTTCAATGCGGATTCAATTGCCGGATTATTTGAAGTTACGAGTAAAACAGAAAGCTTTTTCGGGGGTGAAATGATTGACCATGCCGAGTTATCGCAATCTAAAGAGTCATCAGAAAGAAGTTTTATTTCGAGCGTACCCGGTTCTACCTGTGAAAGAGAAAAATTCACCGATACCTTACCCGGCTCTTCTTTTTTAGTATCATTATTTACACTCGTTGCCGGTACAGAAACCGACCTGATTGATTTTACATTATTATTTATGCTGAGCTGTAAATCCGCGTCAAGCATCTTATCGCCAAAATTTGAAACCGATACAAATACTTCCAGCTCTTCAGGATTTTCATATGACCTTAAAGCCTGCATCGCGGTTATTCCTGTATTTTGAGTTGAATCTTTTCCTATTGAATGATAAGTTATTTCATTATTTCCTACTGTCAGCTCTGTCAAATCAGTAATTTTACCATCGCTGAACAGTTCCAGTTTGGCAGGTTCTTCCTGGTTCATATAGTCGGCTTCGCCCGTAGGTGATTGCGAAAACGCGCGCGCGACTATAATTGCTTCGGATAAAAGTGATTTCCCATGTCCCGAAGAAATTGATTCTATCGCCTGAATCAACTGTCCCTTGTTTGATGTGAAATTACACATTACCTTGGCATGTTCATCAAAAGCTATTATCATCGTCTGGTCACTGTCATCTTTCAATGAAAGAACTGCTTTTTGCCGCATGGATTCGACAAATATTTTAGCCTGCTCTTTGGCCGTATCGAGCCTTGTCTTTTTGCCTGACGAATCATCAATTGTATTCATGCTCGCGGAACGGTCTATCAATATGACGTGCCTCCGTCCTGAACTTTGTCTCAAGGATAAAATCGGCCAGGCTATCGCGAATAATATCGCGAATAACATTAATAACTGAATAAGCAATAAAATATTATGCCTAAGTTTCTGGAACGGAGCGTTTACCTGCATATCGCGGATAGCTCGCTGCCAGAGCAAAGTGCTGGAAATGATTTGCTCATGACGCTTTAATTTCAGAAAATACAGCAATAGCAAAATCGGCACGCTTATCAGAGCGGCTATAAGTGCTGTAAATGGTGTCAGCCATTGCATAATTCGTTTTCCCTTTTATGTTTGTCAACGCAGTAACTGGATTCTGCGCAGATAGTTCAATACGAGAGTTTCAACTGAATCCGAAGACTTCGTAAGTACATAAGCAGCTCCCCTGCGGGTACAAAAATCCTTCAACTCGTTACAATAAGCATTCAACGTTTTTTTATAGTATTTCAATAACGCCCCTGAAACGGTAATCTCAGCTATGTCGGCATCTTCGCTGTCTATCAATTTTAATTCGCCTGTTATATCTGGTGACAGTTCCTTCGGCGAAAGTACCTGGATAACATAAAGATCATAATTCTGCCCAATGAGGCGGCGCAAACCTGAGTCGTAGCCTTCCTTAAAAAGGAAATCGCTCAAAACTATCGTAATGCCGGAACCGATTCGCCCGGAGACAAGCTGTTTGCATGATTTTTCAAAATGTGATAAGCCGTCACTTTCCGCGCTTATGAGATAATCCGCCATTTGATGAAGATAGTTTCGTCCCCTCATATTGGCGAGCTGTCCCTCGATACCGTCGGCGAAGAAACTTATCGTCACCCTGTTATTATTTACAAGACTTACATAACCAAGAGCCGCGGTCATTTTTTTTATGAAAAGAGCTTTGGACGGCTCGCCGAAATTCATAGATGAACTGAGGTCTGCGACGATATGCACTGTAATGTCCTGTTCCTCCATAAACAGTTTCAGGAACAACTGTTCCAAACGTCCGTAAATGTTCCAGTCAACAAATCTGAGGTCATCACCGGCTACATATGGTCTATGGTCAGCGAATTCCACGCTCTGCCCTCTGCGTTTTGTGCGGCGTTCGCCGTGCAGTTTTCCCTGTAATATCTTCCGGCTCATTACATCGAGCGAATCCAGTCTCGCCATAAATTTCGGGTCAAGCAGGTCGGTAAGACGTTTTTTAGTTGTTGATGTTTTATGGTACATTTAATTGCTGTTCCATTGTTGTTGGTGTATTTTCAAGTATCTGCGCAAGCACTTCATCTGTTGTAATTCCTTCCGCCTGGCCCTCGAAATTAAGCAGAACACGATGCCGCAAAGTAGGCAGCACGGATTCCGAAATGTCACCGAAACTCACATGATAACGTTCGTCGAGCAATGCTCTAACCTTGGCAGAAAGTACAATTGCCTGAACACCTCGCGGCGAAGAACCGAAACGAATATACTTGTTTGTCACATCCGCAGCGAATTCTCCCTGTGGATGCGTTGCCAAAACCAGACGAATCGCGTAATCCTGTACATGTTCCGCTATTACAACTCTTCTTACAAGTTCCTGCGCTTTAATTATTTCTTCCTTGCCAATAATATTTTGCGCCCTCTCATTATGCTGTGTAGTTGTTCTGTTGATAATCTCGCCAAGTTCCTTACGATTGCTGTACGGCACAATGACTTTGAAGAAAAACCTGTCAAGCTGCGCTTCAGGCAATGGATATGTCCCTTCCTGCTCTATCGGGTTCTGTGTCGCGAGAACAATAAAAGGCTCCGGCAGCTTGCGAACTCGTCCGCCGCTTGTGACGGAATGTTCCTGCATTGCTTCGAGCATAGCGGACTGGGTTTTTGGAGTTGCGCGGTTAATTTCATCAGCAAGAATAATCTGCCCGAAAATAGGACCGGGCTGGAACTCAAAACTTCGCCTGCCGCTCGTTGAGTCTTCCATAACCATATTAGTTCCGATTATATCAGCGGGCATAAGGTCTGGAGTGAATTGAATGCGCCTGAATTCAAGGGAGAAAACGTCACTCAATGTTCTTACGAGCAGAGTTTTGCCAAGACCGGGAACACTTTCAAGCAGGACGTGACCGCCGCAGAAAATACTTATAAGAACATTATCAACGATTGATTCATGACCTACGATGATTTTGCCGATTTCCTTTCTGAGCGAATCGAACATTTTTCGGAAGTCTTTGCATTGTTCTTCAACTATTTTATCATCTTTCGACATTTTATTTATCTCCTAAGAATCTTTTATCATCAATTCTGATTATCATTTCGCTGTTCTCCCGACTTTTTCTTGGCCTTTAAAAGCCTCTGGATATGTGATGCGTCTTCCTCTTTTGCCTTTTTATCAGGTTTAGGTTCTTCTTTCTTAACTTCAGGTTTTTTATCCTGAACTTTTGATATAGGCAAATCACCTTTATATTTCTCATCAGGGACATATTTTCTTGAAGCGGCCGCGTCTTTTGAACGTATCTTAAACTGGTCATGAACCTGTTTTCTTGTTATTTTTAATTTATCAAGAGTTGTTTCCGTTTTTTGCTTTTTCTTTATGAAAAGAACCTGTAACATTCTTCGTGACATCGCCTTGAAATCAAAAGCAAGTCTGCGAACGGCGACATCAAGAAGAAACAGGGCGAGCCAGATAAGCATTAAAGGGCGAATCAGAGGTAATTGAGTTTCAGGGAATTTCAATCCAGTATAATCAAACAGGTTCGCCTGATTTGGATCAGAACTTAACATCCGGCCGTTAGTCATTTCGCTCACCTGTGCCAGTAATGGCATATTATCAGAAAGGTCGCTAAATTCAGGAGCAAATGGAATTGTAACCGCGGTATCGGTTATATATACCTTATCAGGTTCACCGATTTTTTTGTATCTCATATTTACAATATAGCTTCCGGAACCTTTTGCGTCGAAAGTCGCGCTGTACTGGCCGGGGCCAACCTGAACAAGCTCGATGTCATCAACTTCAACATCAGGCGATATTACACGACCATCGATATCTGAGAATTGAATAAATTTTCCCTGGTCATCTATTGCTTCCACATTTACAGTGACTTTTTTATCCTGAACGTCTGTTGTAATTTCACAATCTGACGATTGGGAAGGTTTCCCAGCCCATCGTACAACCTGTTCCCAGAAAGTTTCGAAATTGCTCCAGCCGAGCCAGTTCCCGGCCCATCTGCTGTCAATCGAAGATGTAAACGCGGCACATCTGCCCATGCCGGACTGGCAGATTGCGAGTATTGGATCATTTTCCTGGCTATTTAGAATAATCTGGTTTAAGCCACCTTTGGGGCCTGTAATTATATAACCGTCGAGATCAGGATAATTAGCAGACAAACCTTTTGTTATTTCACTGAGCGAGTAAACCAGTTGCGGCGTAAAAGTATGCTCATTTATCAGATTCCTTCTTACAACCATCGCTTCTTTAATAAATATTTGCGGTAATTCATTTGGATTCTTGACATCATAAGCCTGACCGCCGGTAGCGTCTGCAACCCGCTTTAATCGCAAAAAGTCGCTTTGCTGATGTGGAAATATTCCAACTGTGCTTACGGTAATTCCTGATTCTACACAAGACTTCAAAAGCGCATCTGAAGGGTCCTGAGGGTCACCATCCGTTATTACAATAACATGTTTTTGAGCGGCGTCACATTTTTTGAGTTCGTTATAAGCCTGCTGCAAATGATTATGAAGGCTCGGCATATCTCCCATTTGCATCAGGTTGATAGAGGCAAGGACCTCAGATTTGTCCCCTACTTCTGATAATGGGTACACCCATTCGTCAAGACCGGCTCCCTGCCAGTTATACGCGAGAATACCTACCAAATCCAAGCGGCTTAATGTTTGAACCGCCGAGGATGCAACGAGCTTGCCCCAGTAATTCCCCTGCGGCATCTCACACGCATGCATAATCAGTACCAGGGCGCCTTTGGGTAATTGTTTTTTTTGCGGCGGGTCTAAATCTACCGGTAAAATCTCTGCTACCGGTGAACCAATCCAGCCACCTGCTCCGAAAGAACTCGGTCCACCAGTCATTACCAGCCCGCCGCCAAGATCATTAACATAACTGCAAATTATTTCCTGCTGCGCGAATGTAAAATTACCGCAATCAGTATTTACCAGAATAACAGCATCAGTATCCATAAGTTTCGACAGACTATCAGGAAATTCGGAAGCCATCATGTGCCGTGCGTCAATATTCGATTCTTCGAGAGCTTTCAACATAGACAGAGAGGATTGACCGTCAGTATCAACAACCAGAACATGACCGGGACCGGTTACGGTAGTAATGGAACTGGCTATATTATTTTGAACAATTTTATCCTGTGTATTGTCATCGGGAATATAAATCGCCTCGAATTCATGTATGCCGCTTGTTCCAACTGGCACAGATACAGAGACAACATTTGTCCCCGGCTCTAATTCTACAGGTAAAGTCACATCTTCAGAATCCGGAACAAGGTCAATCTGTTTATCATTTAAGTTTAACTGTAATTTACCTTTGGAACGGGAAGTACTGCTAAGAATAAACCGCAGAGAAACTGTCTGGTTGCTTCTTGCCTTCGATGGGGCTACCAATCGTTTGAAAACAACTTCATTTTTATATTGATATTGTATCGGGAGAATATCAATCGGTATGTTATTAGCCGCTGCGGTCAGTGCCGCCGCTTTCAAATCTCCCGCGGTTTCATTACCTTCTGTAACGAGCAATATCCTTACCGCTGTATTTGGCGGCGCAATCGCCAATGCCATTTCAATACCGGCTTCTAATTTCGTTTGCCCCCCATTCAGTGTCGTATTTCTTTGTTTAAGATCAACACCTGTTGTCGGTAATTTTGAAATACTGGCTGCTTCAGCGATATCAACAACCGCCACCTGATTAGGCTGAATACTGTCCCCTAAAGCATTCGCTAAATATTCGAGACTTTTTTCCTGGAGTTCCTGCGAAATTGACTGGCTGCGGTCAAGAACGATAATTACAGTCAGATTTTTACTTTTGCGTGTTAAATTGGGACGTGCAAGCAATATTACCAGTAATAGAACAACAATGCATCGCAGGATAATGGCGCACCAGCGTCTAATTGGGCTTAAGCTGTTAAGATTTCGCATTGCCATTACAACTATCGGCACTAATAAGATAGAGCCTAATAACCACCACGGCTGACCGAAATAAAAACCATAATTATACATCATAATTGCCAGGCCTGAATTTTGTTATTTCCAGAGTCAACTATATAAAGATTACTATTTTTATCCACGGCAACTCCCCATGGATATGCCAACTCACCTGTCTTACGTCCTGCTTTACCATATAATCCAACACTTTGTCCCGCCGGACTGAATAATTGTATCCTGTTATTGCCATTTTCGCAAACAACTAATGTGCCATTATCTAAAATATCCAAACCATAAGGATAACGAAGCTCTCCTGCTCCTGAACCTGCCGTGCCAAAATATCCTTTTAAGACTCCGTTAAAATCGTAAACCGCTATTCTGTGATTACACGCGTCCGCCGCGTAAAGAATGCTTCGCGATTTATCCACGCATAAAGCGGAAGGTCTGGACAACTGCCCTTCTCCAGTACCCGGACTGCCGAACGCATATAAAAAGTCACCCTGCTCATTAAAGACGTTAATTCTATCATTTCCCCCATATTCACTGACAAAGATTCTTCCATCACCCGAAAATTCGACATCAGTAGGATAAATAAAACATCCATCATCAGTTCCAAACTTTCCCCATTGCCTGATTATTTCACCTTCAGGAGATAAAACAATTACCCTGTAATAATGAGTATCCGCGACATATAGATTTCCATCAGGACCGAATGACATCCCGGTAGGTTTTCCAGATTCAACCTGGGGCATTTCAAATAAGTTTATAAATTTACCGGAAGATGAAAACTGCTGAATTCTTCCTGATTTATCAAGAACATAAACCGAGCCGTCATTTGAAATATCAATCGCTCTTGGATAGGTAAATTCCCCCGCTCCATGGCCGGATGTTCCAAATTCTTCGATTACTTTCGGTTCTTCTGTATATGAAAAATCATCATCGCATCCGGTTAGAGTAAATGCGCATATGCAGAAAATCAGAACATAAGTCATCCATCGCAGGCGTATTAATCTGAATAGCAAAATCAAAATGAAAGTTAATAGCGCAAAAACACCGATTAGTATAAGACATGAAGCAATTACCTGCTGGTCACGCGCATAATGCATCTGATTAAGAAGCCGCTGAGCGAAATTCGGCACACCGGCGGGAAGCAATATCATCGTCGCCGATATTTCGGTCATACTGAACATGCTGATTAAAATAAAACTTCCCAAGAGAAGAGGCCATACTTGCGGCAGATGAATATGCCTGAAAGTATGAAAATGCGACGCCCCATCTAATTGTGCCATTTCAGAAAGTATTTGTCTCTGCGAGTGACGAGTCAAAAATAATAGAATCAACGCAACCCCCGCAAAACGACACGCAAGCCCGATAGAAACTATGAACCAGCTTTCTCTGATTGAATTTGGTAAATGAAGTACGGCCATTATTCTGATGATTGAAACCGCGATAATAGAAGCCGGAAGCAGCATTACAAGAAAAATTGTACTGCATATTACCAAAGGCATGATGTGAATTAGGCAATAAGACAATATTTGTTTAAATACATTGTCGTTATCTCTATAACTATGTTTTGTCTTTCCAAGTGAATATGCGTTATAAGCAATAAGATAAGCAAGTCCTGCCGCAAGTAATGATGTCACTAACGACCATGTTATATCATCGAAATGTAAAATCAAAAACTGCTGAAACGGCACAATATCCGATGCATTGTAAATAAGAAGAGCAACTGGTATCAAAAGGGAAATTCCGAATAATAATAAAAGTACTGCCCAACTCCATCTCTGGGATTTGCTTTCAATAGATTCCGCTTCATTTGTTGATAATGCCCAGCTTCGAGAACTTTTACTTAAAATAATCGCGAGAATCAAAGCCATTACCGCAATCGGCCATGAAGCTCTGGCAACAGCCGCTTCACCACCGCGACCTGTTAAATCATAAAGAACAGCCAATTCCGTCCCAATCGTTTTTATACCCGCTAAATGAAAAGTTGTAAATTCGGAAAGAGATAAAACAAAACATACACTAAACGCAAGTAATATTGGCTTTATAAGCAAAGGTAATGTCACATTCTTAAATATCCCTAATTTATTTGAGTCGAGAGAAGCGCTGTCCCAAATCTGGCGGTCGATATTTTTCCATCCCTGCCCCAGTAACAAAGCGGCTAAGGGCCAGTACCACATTACTAAAACCGCTGTTGTACTGAATGTCCCTATGAATTTCGCGACTTCGGTTTTGTCGGATAAATATACGCCCAGCGAAGTGGTCGGACTCAGCAAAAGCCACCACGCGTAATACAACATATAACGCGGCAAAACAAGAGGCATCAACAAAAACAAAAGCAATAAATCCTTATGAGCCGAACATGTTCCAAACAATTTACCCGGAATCCATCCTAACAAAATTGCCATAACCGCGATAATTGCTGATAAAAACAGTGAGTTTAAAAGCGAAGAATATATATCAATACTGACATCTGATTTAGCATCAGTAGTTAATACCGATATAAAAAGTACCAGCAGTGGAAGCAGAATCACGACAGTCCATACTGATATGGATACCGCTCTTGTCACTTTTATAAATATACTTTCATTTTTCAAGAATGTCTTTCGCTCTCTGTATTGATGATGGCAGTAAATCAGCTATTTTCTCATACTCGATATCAAGTTGTTCCTTAATCACGTATTTGCTGTATTTTTCAGCAAGAGAAGGTCGAATCGGGCTGTTATGAGAATCACTTTCAGCGAGTAAAATTTCAAGTTCTTCACTAAGAATAAAATCCAGTAATTTTTTAGCCGTTTCTGAATTAGGAGCGTTTTTAATTAAAGCCGCTGTGTTGGGAATAGCAAGCGGGCCTTTATCGCCCTGCCTGAGAAAATTCAATGCAACCGGATTATTGTTTCTCTGTGCGGCATATACGTCATCCGTATCAGTAAAACAAATATCAGCCTGACCGGTAGCTACCATCCTTACGGCAGTACTATTACCTGAAACAAGCTTAATATCGTTAGCTTTCAAACCTCTTAAAATTTCTTCCGCTTTATCTGTGCCGTAATGCACAAACCAGCTTGCTACATCTCCCCCTGTTGTGCCAAAAGACGGTTCAGCCATTAAGATACGCCCTTTCCATTTACTATCGAGGCAATCTTCCAGAGACTTCGGAGCTTCATCGGCGGAAACTTTATTTGTGTTATAAGCAATAACCCGCGCACGTAGTCCGAAGCCGTGCCACCTGTTCAATTTATCCTTGAACAATTCCGGCCAGTCTTTCGTCACATCGCTTTCATAAGGAGCTAATAAACCTTCATTCGCAAGTTGTATCGTATAAAATATTTCTCCCGACCAGAAAACATCCGCTGCTGGATTCGACGATTCCGCCCTCAATTTATTAACAAGACCGACAGTTTTACTTGCTTCTGTGTCATAGCGATCCCGTACTTTTATACCGGTTTGCTCCTCAAATCTCCTTATTATCGGCTCGGCAAACTCCTGATCCACCGAACAATATAGAACTACTTCATTACTCGCGGAATTCTGCTTTTTACATGAAGTTAATATTGAAAGAAGTGATACACAACAAATCACGTAAAACATAAAAAATAAGCATTGTTGTACCGTTGTTTTTTTCCTCATTTGTTGCATTCCCTTACATTTTATTTATTCGCTTCCTTATTGTCCTTCCCCAGCTTTTTCTGCCGCCGGGAAGGTTTGCTCGATATTACCGAAATACGATTTTATCGCTTCTTCGTATCTTCTCGGTATTTCATTTTCACTTATAGCTTCCGCCGCGTTGTCACGGCCAGCCTGAATTACTTCCGACAAATCACGTTTGGTTTCGCCTTCAACCTGGATATCCTTAAAATACCAACTCGCGATTATTGGCCCCTTCTGAGGCGGCCTGTTGATAAGGTCTTTTTTCGTATTATAATCTCCCTCATTATCCGTATCTCTTGTACCGCTGCCCATTCCCGGACCGCCGGTGCCGTCACCCAAGCGGCTTGTGTCACCTTCGTCCCATTGTCCCTGACCACCATCATTGCCAAGCCCCTGCCCCATTCCCTGTCCAAGAGAGCCAATAGCTCTGGCAATCTCTCTCAGGCTGGCATCTGTCATCATCATCTGCTGCTGGAGTGCTTCGAGACCATCCAACTGCTCGATTGCATCGGCTAATTCATCTCCTGATGACATACCCTGTGCGCCGCCCATGCCGCTGCCGGCCATTGCGTTTGCCATTTGTGCCATTCTTTGTTGCGCCATTTTCGAAGCGGCGGCTTTATCCATAAGGTCCTTGATTTGCTCAGAATTCAAACCCTGCTTCTGTAAAGCTTCCTTAAGCTCTTTTTGACTCATTTGAGCAAGTTCTTTATTAAGTCCCATCGCTTCAAGCTCTTTTTCCAACTGATCGCTTTGTTTGGCCAAATCCTCAAGAGCCTTGGCTAAAGCCTGCATCTGGTCAGATAATTGTTTTTTCTGTTCCTCTGACAGCTTGCCCTCTTTTAATTCGTTCTGCATTTGCTTGAGAAGCGCAGAAGCCTGGCCGAAATTGCCTTTCGCCAGTTCCATTCTTAATTTTGAAGAAAAAGAGTCAGGAGAACCTTTAAGCTGCTTGAGCATTTCCTGCATCATTTTCATCGAAGCGAGCGTTTCACTTTTTTGCATATTTTTAACTTTTTCGGAAAGATCACCAAATTGGCGTATAGCATCCCTTTTAACATCCTCCGGCTTTGCCCCGGCTGGAATTTGATTCAATTTACCAAGAGCCTCCGCGATATTGGGATCGCTTATTTTATTCATTGTGAGCTTTACCGATTCAGCAGCTTCTTTAACCTTCGATTCAGCTTTTTCTTTCTGTATCGCAGACAGATTCTCTTTTTCTTTCCTGTTTTGAATTCCAAGAAGGTCTTTTTGCGGCATAAACGCAAATAACAGCACAACAATTAACCATAATGTGCTTGTGTAAACCCAGCCTTTAGAAAGCTTTATAGGAAAATGCCCCTGTAAATTCAGAGATTGGGCCTTGTCCAAAGCTTCTTTACAAGCGGCTTCGGAAAAAGCATCATGCTGATCCGAAATTTTCAAAGCAGTGCTGAAACGCTCCTTGAGTCCCATTCTCTCATCCAAAAGAAGTGAAATCTGCATCTTACTCGGTCGTTTATAAATCCAGATTCCAAGAGTCACGGCTGCAAATACGATACTGAAACCAATTGAAGTGTTTATATTTATTACCCGCAAAGCCAGAAGTTTTTCTATCATTACCGCGATTATCGCTATAACTCCAGCTATAATAAGGACTTGCCCAGCATACTTCAAGAGAAGATTTATACCGCATCTGACCCGGACTTCGTGAATGTATTTTTCAAAAACTTTAAGCATAATTCAGCCTCGTCATGTGTATTGCGTTATGCGTGATGCGTATCTCCACAATACGCGATACGCAAACTCTATACACTTTAATAGTATAGACGGATAATCCCTGAAAATGTTACGAAAAATCCCTCTTTTTTACTTAAAATTTACAATTTTATAAGTTTTTCCGTTAGCATCCATATTTAGCTCGCCCAAGACAAAAATGCTAAATATTATTCACCTTTTATAAAGCTAACAAAAGTTTACTCATTTTTCAACAATAAAAGTTATATCATAAGTAGAATCACTTTTATCTTTGGGGTCTTCTTTGCCGCCATCATCTTTCTGGTCTTTACCAATGCTATAAACAACAAAACCTTTATCCAATTTATTATATCTTATTTCTTTCCCATCATACGGGTCCAAAGGAACAGATTCGAGATAATCAGGAACAAGGCCATTAAGAGAATCAGGTAATTTGTTGTTTTTTAAGCGATATCTCTGAACAGAAAGAGCAGTTCGAGAGGATCTAATCAGGGCAATATTTCTTAAATCTGATGTTATTGAACGTCCCAATGAAGGAGCAAATTTGCGAAATAATATATTTTTCTTCGGTATATTGTTATGTTTTTTATCGAGTACTTTGGAAGCTTCCTTGCGTTGTTCAAGAGGAAGTTCCAATGTTTTAATTACATCATCTATATAGTCAATAAGAAGGATGGCGTCACTTTCATTTAAACCGGCAACTTTATAAAGAAAAAGAACAGGCGGAAGAGAAAGAAAATTACTCGAATTATTGGACGCACTAAAATTAAAATACATTGACTTAGGGTACATTAACATATTCAGAGCAAAAGTTCGTTCTCCAAGAATGGCAAATAATATACCATTAGAATCCTCAATATCTTTAAGCATTGCACATAGTTCCACAATTTGTCCATCGGAAAAGTCCGTTCTGTTCAAAGTATATTCTATAACGGAAACTCCAAGTAATTGACATGAAATACGAACAAGCTGGGAAACCATGACCGGCTCCTTGTTCAGGGATTCCGTTGCACTAAATATTGATTTGATGGAATTAAATGCTGTATCAGATTTGCCATTTTCCGTAGCAAGTATTGCATCAAGCTGGAGCAATTGAGCTAATTGTCTCATTTCGCTAAGATGCGGTATCTTTGTTCCATTCCCAAGAGTAAAATCAACTGGATAACGACCATATTCCAATCCGATGGTTTTATGCAGTAATTCGAGGCATTTCTGATTATCAGCGAGAAATTGCGAAATAATCTCTTTTGTATCTACCCTCATGGATTCCGATCTGGCTGGAAGCTTTCCTGTTCCAATAATAGGAAGCAATGCCAAATCATTAGGTTCCTTATAGTATGCCGCTGCATCTAAAATAATATACGCAGAATTTTCTACATCAAAAGGGATCGAATAGAATTGATTTAATTCCGCGAAAGTAACCGGTTCCCCCGCTGCTCGAATTGCCTCAAGCCTTTTGTTGAGTTCCCTTTTTGTGTTGTATCTGAAAAAGGCAAAGGCTGCTGCTATTATAAGAAACAGAAGGATAAATATATGAGAAATCCGAACTTTGTATCGCTTGCCTGAAACAATTATCTTTTCTTCTGTCATAAAATCTCCCAAATTATATTTGGACCGATTTTATATTATCTCCGCGATAATGCAAGAATAAAAAAGAAATGTAAGCGTTCTATACGTAATTCCTGCTATACCAGTCAATAGCTATTTTTAATCCCTGTTCAAAAGAAACTACAGGTTTAAAACCGATAAGCTTTGTCGCGGCGGATATGTCCGCAAGCGAATGTTTTACATCGCCGGCACGCTCGGGAACATAATTCGGTTTGACGTTTTTGCCCAGAGATTTATTGATCATTTCGATTATCTGGTTGACTGTCACGGCCTCGCCGCAGGCGATATTTACAACCTGGCCGCTGGTTTTTGGTGCCCTTGCGGCTAATAAATTCGCTTCTACTACATTATCTATATATGTAAAGTCCCTGCTCTGCTCGCCGTCGCCATAGATAGTCGGCGGCTGGTCTTTTAATATTGATGTCACGAAGGCGGGAATAGCCGCTGCATACTGGCTCTTCGGATCCTGATTAGGCCCGAACACATTGAAGTATCGAAGCGCTATTGTTTCAAGTCCATAAACATTACTGAATACGGAACAATAATATTCACCAACGAGTTTGCCGACTGCGTAAGGTGATAGCGGAGCAGGACACATTGTTTCAACTTTTGGAAGTGTTGGCGTGTCACCGTAAGCAGATGAACTTGCGGCGTAAACAAAACGTTTTATTCCTGCGTCACGAGCCGCAAGTAAAAGAGTAAAAGTCGCGTCAACACAATGCTGATGAGATGCCGCCGGGTCATCGACACTTCGAGGAACAGAAGGTAAAGCTCCTTCATGAAAAACTATATCAATATCTTTCATAGCCGCACGTGCGACCTTTTCATCGCCCATATCAGCTTCTATGAACTCTATTTTATCAATAATTGAATCAAGGTTGCTTTTCCTGCCGGTAAGAAGGTTATCAACTACTCGCACAAAGCAATTTTGCGAGACAAGTTTTTTTGCAATATTCGAGCCGATAAAACCAGCACCGCCAGTAACGAGAAATCTTTCCATAAAAAACTCCTAATAAAAATTAGACCTAAGACACAAGACTTCAGACTTTGGTCTATAGTCTTTAGCCTGCTGTCTGTAATCTTTCTATATTTTATACATGATTTGGCTCGATTTGTGAAGCATATTTTACAAGCTTCTCAAAATCTGAAATATGTCCTGATTATTTATGATTATATCACAAAAAGCTACAGAGTTCTGATTTTGTCATCCTGAGTGAAACGAAGGATCTGGCCTGCGAATATTAAATATGTATCATTCGAAACTTCTTATTCGAGAGCCAGATGCTTCATTTTCATGGGATTCAGCATTGACAACACGGGATCGGTCAGTTTGAGTTATGACTTTTTTCGAATGATATATATCGTCTCCGATTGAACATCTTGGAAGTTTTATTCCAACTGTTTCACCTTTTGACGCTGATTTCACACTCTTGAGCTATGTTCCCGTTGCGCCGGCATTCAAATTTATTATCAAAATCAATCCGCTTTCATACGGCATAGACGGCTTAAGAGAAACGCTCATCAACGTACACTATTTCGGCATAGCAACCGACCTGCTAATACTCGGCACAATTACAACAGCAATTATGATAATAGGAAGCTACCTTTTTACTAAAATCCAGCTTTAGATAGTCACATCAAAAGAGGACAAGCTTTAGCCGGTAATAGTTATGATTTTTTATTTCATTTGATTTATTGCCCAGTTTGTTTGTGCAGGTAGTAACTCTCAAAAGGAAAATATATCCTATTTTAACAAAAAATATTGTTTGTTTTGACAAATAAATCACATTTTGCACAATTAAGGTTTGACAAAACAAAATAAATTGTTAATATAGGTAGAAGTGTTATCTAATATAATTAATAGTACTAAAAATGCCAAAAGGGAAAAGTTAAATGAATTACAAAATCAGTATTATTGTATCTTTGATATTTGCTTCTTTACTATGTTCACCTTCATACGCTGATATTATTCAAAATGGGAGTTTTGAAAATAGCACAACGAACCCTGGAGGTTATTTTGTTACTCTTTCTGCTGGAAACACACAAATAACAGGCTGGACAGTTCTTGGCGATACTATAGACTATATGGATTCGCTAACAACTTGGGATGCCTCAGATGGAAGTCGCAGTTTGGATTTGAATGGAAATGGATTGGGCGGCGTAGAACAATCTATAAATACTGTTATAGGCAATACTTATAAGGTTACTTTTGATCTGGCTGGTAATCACACTAATCTGGTATTAAAGGAAATGAATGTCAATGCTATCGGAGAAACTACACAAACACAGTCATTTTCATTTGTTACAATAGGTGATCATGATGATCGCAATATGGATTGGGTAACTGAATCATGGACTTTTACCGCCGATGATACTATCACAAAACTACAATTCATTTCAACTATAACAGGAAATGCTGGTCCGGCTTTAGATAACGTGAGAGTAGAAAATATGAGTGTAGTACCACTTCCAGGCGCTTTTCTGCTCGGTCTCATTGGAATGGGCATAGCTGGAATAAAAACAAGAAAATCCATATAACAAAATTGGTTTCTTGCCCATCGTAGTCCAAATGCTTTTCACTAAAGATTCTCGGCGGAGACATTTTATTTCAATTATTACTTTTTTCGAATGATATATATATCGTCTCCGATTGAACATCTTGGAAGTTTCATTCCAACTAATTCACCTTTTGCCGCTGATTCCACGCTCTTGTTTTCAATCTCCAGGCTTTCGACAGTCAATCTCTTAATAGCTTTCTTTTTGGAAATCAGATATATTTCATCGCCAACTTTAATTGTTCCACTTAACATTTTCACAGTAGCCGCTCCAGCTTTTTGCCAGTATTTTTCTATTCTTCCTACTAATTCTTTTCTTTCGGTCTGTTCTCCATTTTCGGAATAGGAGAAATCGTCTGAGGTTGGCATTTTAATGTAAAATCCTGACGAGAAACCTCTGTTGTAAACTTTTTCCAGCCTTTTAAGACCTTCATTTATTTCTTCTCTTGAGAGCTTTTTGTCGATGGCTTTCCTATACTCTTCTGTTACTATTTTTACGTATTCAGGATTCCTGCTTCTTCCCTCAATTTTGAAGGATGTGACACCCGCTCTTTTTATTTTTTCTATGAAAGGGAGTGTGCAAAGGTCTTTGGCCGACATTACCCTGTTGTTTTGAAGTTGAAGCTCGTTTCCTGTATCATCTGTGATTGTATATGCTCTTCTGCAGGGGTGAATACATTGCCCCCTGTTGGCTGATAGTCCATGAAGAAACTGGGAAGTAAAGCATCTTCCTGATACTGAAACACACATCGCGCCATGGACGAAACATTCAGTCGGAATCACTTTTGATATTTTCTTAATTTGTTTGAGATTTAATTCCCTTGCAAGAACTATTCTTTCCGCTCCGAGTTGTTTGTAGAATCTCGCAGCTTCTACGTTTGATACGGAGGCTTGCGTTGATATATGGAAAGGAATTTCATACTTGCGGCTGAGATTGATAACTGACATATCCCAACAGATAATTGCATCTACATTCCCTTTGATTTTCTGTATTAGATTATCCAGCTTTTTTAACTCAAAGTCATAAATTATTGTGTTTAATGTCAGGTAAACTTTAGGCTTTCTCGGAGAGTTCTCACATATTATTTTGATTTTTTTCAGGTCACTTACCTTGAAATTCTTTGCGGTATCACGCATATTGAATTCCTGCAACCCCAGATAAACCGCGTCAGCCCCGGCCTCGATGGCAGTATATAGTGTCGTGAAGTCTCCAACCGGGGATAATAATTCGTATTTCATATTCTCTTAATTATTTTTTATTTTAAGTGTTAAATTCTGATTATCTTTACATTTATAAAATACTTTATTTAAAGTAAAAAAGCTAAGAGATTTTTCACTTAAAACTTCAAACAACTAAAAACTATTTAAAGTCAGAGAACACTGAGAAAAACAACTTAAAACTAAATACTATAAACGAACGACTAACGACTAATTAAAGTTGTATTTTTGAGAAGATGTAGCTGCCTATTATCATAATAAAGGTTGTGATTGAGCCGAGAACGATAAGGTCGGTTGCAATTCCGAAATGATGCACACTTATAAGCGTTTCTCTCAAGCCGTCAATGCCGTAAGATAGCGGATTAATCTTCGTAATAATCCGAAGCGGAGCCGGTATATTGTCATCTAATGGGAACAATGCACCGGAAAGGAAGAACAGCGGCATAATTAAAAAGTTGATGATTAACTGGAAGCCGTGGAAATCCTCCATTAACGACGCAATCGCGGTTCCGAGTGCAGTAAACAGCAGAGCAATCAGGAAAATGAAAACCAGCGCCAACGGCATCATCGCACTGAACTGCGGCCTGAATCCGATTGCTAACGAAATGACCAGAATTATTAAGCCCTGGCACGCGGCGATTGTTGCCCCGCCGAGTGTCCTGCCGAGCATAATATTGATGCGCGAAGTCGGGGCAACGAGCGTTTCTTTCAGGAAGCCGAACTGCCTGTCCCAGATGATTTCGATTCCGGAAAACGTGCCTGTAAAAATGATTCCCATCGCGATTATGCCGGGAGCGAGAAAGTTGATATAGTTACCTTCGCCGGCTTTCTGGTAAATTCTGCCCATACCGAAACCCAGCGCGAGCAGGAACAATAACGGCTGCCCCAGTGAGCCGATGATTCGAGCTTTTGAGCGAAAATAACGTTTAATCTGCCTTAGCCATAAAATATATATCGTTGTCATCCTCGTTTCCTTCTCCACATCCGCCTGCCGATTCTCATCTTATCGAGCGCGTCGGCGGATTCGCTGCGAATAGTCATGCCGGTCAATTTGAGGAACGCTTCTTCGAGAGAAGATGTGCCGGTTCGCTCTTTCAATTCGCCGGAAGTTCCCTGCGCGACAATTTTGCCATGGTCGATGATTGCGATTTTCCGTGCGACTTTTTCCGCTTCTTCCATGTAATGCGTTGTCAGGAAAACGGTCATATTCTCTTTTTCGTTGAGCTTGTTTATATGGCTCCAGATGTGGTTCCTTGTTTGCGGATCAAGCCCGAGAGTCGGCTCGTCAAGGAACAGGATTTTGGGGTGGTGTATCAAACCTCGCGCGACTTCGAGCCTTCTGCTCATGCCGCCGGAGAATGTTTTTACTAAGTCATTTCGCCTGTCCCAAAGCTCTACGAATTTCAGAAGTTCTTCGATTCTTTGCCTGCGAATATCTTTTGGAACTTTATACAAAACGCCGTGAAATTCCATGTTTTCCCATGCGGTCAATTCATCGTCGAGGCTCGGATCCTGAAAAACTATTCCGAAACTCTTGCGGATGTTGTCCTGTTGAGTTGATGGATCATAGCCGTTGATGCGGATGTGCCCGCTTGTTGGATTGAGCAGAGTAGTAAGCATTTTTATCGTAGTAGTTTTACCCGCACCGTTGGGACCGAGAAACGCGAAAATTTCTCCCTGCATGATTGAAAATGAAATATCATCAACGGCGGCGATATCGCCGAATTTCTTCGTCAGATTTGTTACTTCGATTATATTCATGTTTTCAGTTGAAATATTACTCATAACTTTAACTACAGATGGACTGAATTTAACTTTATTATCAGCCAAACAATTCTTTTACTAAGTTTCATGCCGAAAAACAAGAAAATACTTTTTAATTATTACCAAAACCGAGGGATACAGCCGAGGGAGCTTTGGGTGAGAATACCGAAAAAATAACTTAAAATTAAAAACTAAAAACCAGGCACTAACAAAAATCTTCGCGGGGGATTAAAATATTTCTGTCTTTCTTCTCAATTTATTAGTAAGGTATCCCCAGATAATCGCTGTCGTTCACCCTCTTGCGTTTTTCTAACATTATAACTAATAATGCAATTGTTGCCTCATTAAAGGTTTTATATGAAAGAGTTGTTCTATGAATAATTTTGTTTGTTCTTTGTGAGCTTTTATAACAGCATCAATTAATGATTTCTGTGTTAAATTATATCCTATATTTAACTTGTAAAAGTTACGTAGTTTTCCAAGTCCCTCTTTTCCAGCAATTATCAAATGTCTTTTTGTTTTATTTTTCCAACATTTATCAAAAATAGGTTTATATTGTTTAACTATGCTTTTGGGATCTATTTTGGGCTCGACAAACCGTTCATGAAGTGTTTGATAACTTCCAAAGCAATCGTACTCGATATCATTAAAAACATCACTCCAATATTTAGAGAATTTTTTCTTTAGATTTGATGGGATAAGTATTTCTAATATTTCAGGTGTAAGAAATATATTTTCTATTTCTTTCCCAGGTGTAAAAATGGTTCTAATATTATGATTCTTCATTTTTTCATAAATTGAACTTAGATAATTTTGGGGATAATAGTCTCTATCAAGTAGCATTGTGTGAGAGGTAGTACACCCAAGCAATAATTCATAAGCTTCTTTATAAGCAATTGTTTTATAATATTCACTTATTCCATGAAGAGGAATATTAAATACTCTTTTTTTGATACCAAGAACTTCTGATAGATTATTAATTATCGAAAAATCAAATGTATCTTCAGTGTACATTATTAAATCATAACTCTGGAATTGAGAGGCTATAAGATTAAAATTACTCCCAATTCTTGAACGTATCAGATCAAGAGCTACTCTATCTTTAGTAGTTTTCATAAGAGGCTTTCGTTCCTGCTTTTGAACATGAATAATGTGACTCACATTTACATTGTTCATTAATTCAACCGAGTGAGTTGCAATAATAGAACTTTGATTATGATAATCATTTAAAATACGCAATAAATCATTTTGTTTCTCAGGATGCAGATTAATTTCTGGTTCATCTAAAACAAGTATAGATGAGGATCTAAGACGCACTAAATGTGTAACAATTTGAAACCATACTTGTAGTCCCTGACCAGCCCAAGCAATTTCTCTTTCTATCCTGCCTTCCTTGTAAAAACATTTTAACAGATTATCTTCATGGTCATGATTACAATCAAGAAGTTCTATTGATGGCCATGATTCTTTGATTATGCTTTGAACTGTTTTGTATTCATCATGACTAAGAATTTGCACTAAATGATTTCGCAGATGTCTTGGAGCTAAATTTGTTTCAATACTTTTTTTGATGTGTTCTTCACTTAGAATCTCTTCGTTTTCAGCCAGAGGACCTAAGGGAGGAATAATTCCTAAGACATTATTTAAATCATGCGGAATAAAACCTCCTATATAATCAGTATATACCATATCCATTTCTGCATCAAGAATCATGGTCATTTCAAATCCATCATTTAAAATAACTTTAATTTTTGCTTTTGTTCCTTGATAGTTATGAAGCATTCTACCAATATTAAGGTTTTGAATATCTTGCTGTGGGAGACGATAGTATTCGTTATTATCAATTAAAACAAGATGTCGCTTTTTTCCAACGCTATTAAATGCAGAATTTATCAATTTTAAAGCAAAAATAATATTGGATTTTCCCTCATTATTTTTTCCAGTTAGTAGAATACATGTTTGTTCTTCTTGATCAAACGTTATTTGATAAGATTTAAAAGGACCGAAATTTTCAAGAAAAAGATTTTTAATTCTCATATGTTATAACTTTAAACAACCCGATTATTACAATATATACTTTCATAAATTCGGATTCACTATATTTATTTTTCAGATTATTTCACTTCTTTGCCCTAAACATCAGGATATTTTCGCAAGTTGTATTTTATATTATAGATAGTTATTGTGCAATAGTAATACTTTTATTTTTAGACAGGCCCCTTGGGCTCCAAGGGAGATTTACAAAGATAATATTTCCTGTTTATCTTCCTCGGAGTCCAAGGGACTTTTAATATTTTATTTTCTCTGTGTTCTCTGAGACCTCTGTGGCTAAAAAATAGAATACTGGATTCCCGCCGGAGTTTACCCCATGGGGGCGGGAATGACAAAGTCCATAATCTGCGACAATCTGCGTTCATCTGCGGATAAGAAATATTTGGTTGTAGTTGAGACGTGATGGGCTTTTTGTGGCTCAAAACATCCTATCTTAACATGTGTTATTTTTTGTGGTTTATAATTATGAACTTTGCTATAATGCCAGAAGTAATAAAGGTAGTATTTATTTTGCAAAATAGCATTTTTTAACAAAAAGTGCATAGGCGCATAAGTGCAAAAGTTCATAAGTCTTTTGTTCTTTAGCACTTATGCCCTTATATTTTTATGAGTAATTTTCTTGAACATATAAACAGCCCGGCTGATGTGAAAAAATTATCCGTTCCGCAGCTCGTCGAATTGGCTGATGAAATACGAAATTATATAATAGAATGTGTTAGCAAGACCGGCGGCCACCTGGCCAGTAATCTCGGCGTAGTCGAACTTACCCTCGCGCTGCATTGCGTTTTCGATTTCCAATCGGATAAACTCCTCTGGGACGTGGGCCATCAATGCTACACGCATAAAATAATTACCGGCAGGAAAGAACCATTTGCAAATCTTCGTCACGCCGAAGGTGTAAGCGGCTTTCCAAATCCGGCAGAGAGCGATTACGACCAGTTCATGGTCGGTCACGCAGGTACGGCTATTACAACCGCTATCGGTATGGCACTCGGCGAGCAGATAAAAACTGAACAGAACAAAACGAATAAAGCTGACGAACCAAAAATCGTTTCGGTAGTCGGTGACGCATGTATCGTGAACGGGACATCGTTCGAGGGTCTGAACAATCTCGGTCTCGTTAAAAGACAAATGCTCATCGTACTAAATGACAATTCGATGGCGATAGACGCGACGGTCGGCGCGATGGCGAAATATTTCTCGAAAGTAAGGCTCAGCCAGACTTATGAGGATTTGCGAAAGACTACAAGTAATATTCTCGAACACATGCCGATATTCGGTAAAAGCGTTGAAGAAGCACTTGAGCGTTTTAAGAAAGGCATCAGAATGGCGCTGCCCGCGAGCCAGATGTTCGAGAGCATGAATATTCCATATTTCGGCCCGGTCGATGGTCACGATATCGGCTCGCTGATTCAATTGTTCGAGGGATTGTCGGAACTGAACCACCCTGTTATTCTGCATGTTTATACGAAGAAAGGCAAAGGTTTCAGCCCTGCCGACCAGACACCGGCGCAATTTCACTCCACCGGCCCGTTCAAATTGAACGGAGATGGTGACGCGATAGAACCGCCTTCCCAGCCGAGTAAATGCACGTTTACAAAATCATTCGGCAACCATCTCGCTGAACTTGCAGAAAAGGATGACAAAATCATAGCGATTACTTCGGCCATGTGCGACGGCACAGGTTTGAATAATTTCAAGGAAAGGCATCCGGGCAGATTCTATGATGTAGGAATCGCCGAAAGTGCCGCCGTTGACATCGCGGCCGGACTGGCGAAAACCGGGTACAAGCCGGTTGTGTGTATTTATTCGACCTTCCTCCAGAGAGGCTTCGACCAGATTGCGCAGGACGTCGCGCTGCAAAATCTGCCTGTAATATTCTGCATTGACAGAGCGGGCCTTGTCGGCTCAGACGGCCCAACGCATCACGGCCTGCTCGATATCGGTTTTCTGCGGATGATTCCTAATCTCGTTCTAATCGCGCCGGCAAACGATACCGAAATGAAACTCGCTCTCGAATTCGCGCTGAATCATAAAACTCCAGTCGCTATCAGGTATCCGAAAGATAATGTCCCCGATGACAACCAGGTTCCATCGGCATGCAAGAAACCGTTCGAGGAAGGAAAGAGTGTCACTGTAAAAACACATAAGGACTCGAATATAGATATAGTTGCATACGGAAGCTTGTTGACACAGGCGCTCGAAGCGGAAGAAATTCTCGCGAAAGAAGGAATTCACGCGAACGTAATTAACGCAAGGTTCGCAGCTCCGATTGACGATAAAATTATTAACCTGATAAAACAGGGCAAAAAAATAATTACCGTCGAGGACCATACAATCGAGTGCGGCTTCGGTTCGGCTGTTCTCGAACTGGCCGTACAGAGCAGCCACGCGGTGAAAAATATAAAAATACTTGGTACTCCAAGAAGATTTATCGGACATGACTTAAGAAATACACAAATTTCTCTGACTGGAATAAGCACTGAAAAAATTGTCGAGGCGGCAAGAGAATTAGCTCGTTAGTGAGAGGACTGAAAATGGAAAAGTTGACGAAGCTTGTTATATTCGGCGATCCGCAAAAGAGCGGCGTAACCGAAGCTATTGGCCAATTTACTGATTTCGCGAGGGAAAAGACCAATATAATCGGCAATTATAATGTTATGGAGCTTCATACTTCATCCTTAAATTATGACAGCCGTGTGAATCCGTTGAAAGCTGAAATTCAAAACGTTCTCAAAGAATGCGATTTCGCGGTTGTCTTCGGCGGCGACGGCAGCATTATCTGTACGGCGAGAGTTGTAAGCGAAGCAAATGTTCCCGTCATTGGTGTCAACGTCGGCAAGCTCGGCTTTCTCGCTGAATTCAGCGTAGAAGAACTGAAAACGCTGTTTCCGAAGATTATCGAAGGTGAGATTCAAATCGAAAAACGAATGATGCTCGACTGCCGGGTTTTACATCCCAAGTCAGAAAACAGCGGCGAAGAAAAGTTCTGCGCCTCGGCAATTAATGACGTTTACATTACCGCCGGGCCTCCGTTCAGAATGATTGAGTTGAAGATTCATGTTGACGGCCAGCCGTTAGTGGGATGCGTAAGCGACGGACTGATTATTTCCACACCGACCGGCTCAACGGCCTATAATCTTTCAGCAGGCGGGCCTATTGTCTCATCGAAAATGGATGCGATAGTCATTACACCGATTTGCCCGCACTCACTGGCTTTCCGCCCGATTGTGATAAACGCGCAAAGCACAATAGAGGTAATCGGCCTGCGCGTCAACGAAGGCACGACATTATCGGTAGATGGCCAGATCTCGCTGAAATTTTCGAGTCACGAAACACTGAAAATCAGCAGGAAAAGCGGCTCATTTCTGATTGTCAAAAATCCGCTTTTAAGCCAATGGGATACATTAGCCGCTAAACTGGGATGGGGTGAAAAGCCGAAATACAATAAGAATTAACAATAAGATTTATTGTATTTTGCAGGTATTCCGCATTATGAGAAAAAGGTTGTTTTGTATCGCCGCGTTCGTGCTTGTTTGCTTATGCGTTTCCACGATATATGCGCAAATGCCCTACGGTTCCAACCAGGGAACGAATACAAACTCCGGCATGTCCGGCCTCAACTCGTTTATGAGGAATTCCTCGCAGGGAGATGGCCTGTCAAAATACCTGACCAACAATAATTCGACTAATCGAAACAATCCATCTCATACAGCGACCGAAGCCGCATCGCAGCAGAGCGGGACGGGACTTTCTTATTTGAATTCTCCTTTACTCGGCACAACACAGGCAGGAAATCTCTCGCAAAACAAATCGTATCAGTCTGGTTTGCCGAATACGAGCGGCTTGGGCGGCTCGAATTCACTTTCGCAACAGTACCTTTCCCAGTCATCGCAAACGCAGAATTTACTGAGCGATTATAATCTTCAGAATAATCGTCAGCCGCAAACAAATCAGGAAGACATCACGCAAGCACTGACAAATATTATGGCTCAGATTAATTCTTTGCAGCAGAAAATAGATGCTGTTGGTAACAACAATAACGCCCCGCCGGTGAGCAGTACGAACCGCTTTATAAATACTTCCAGCCCGATTAACCTTGCCGCACCGAGTGACATGTATTCGGGAATGGAAAGTAATTCCGGCGGCTATTCAAGAAATAATTCGAGCCAGAGCATGTATCAGTCCGGCATAGATTCGTCTTCTTCGCGGATGGTTACGCCGCAGTATGACTTAAACAATTACGCGAACACAAAGCAGCAGAATTCTTCTAACAATTCGCTCGACGAGATAAAAGCCAAGCTCGATGAAATGTCGAGGTCGATTGATACGCATATGCAAACGAATAATAATACAAGCGGCTACGCTGCGGTAAATCCTTCACGCAATGTTGAGCCGCAGAATAATGATTTTCGTTCATATTCGCAATCGCAGTTCGACAGATATTATAACACTGGGCAGGACCAGCTCAGACGCGGCAATTATTACGAAGCGGCTGATTCGTTTACGCTCGCTTGTGTTTACGAGCCGGAGAATCCGGTTTGCTACGCCGGGCAGGGACACGCCTTGTTCGCAGCCGGACAGTTCGTCAGCAGTGCGTTATATATTATCAGGGCGATAGAACTGAACCCGGACTATATGCAAACCAATACCGACCTTATGTTGATTATCGGCAGCCGTGACGTTGTATTGTCGAGAACTAATGAGCTTGAGCAATTGCTGAGAAAGGCCCCCGCATCCGGCTTGCAGATTCTCGCCGCTTACGTATATTACAGAACAGGCAGACTGGCCGAAGCAAGACAAATAATCAACGCCGTCTATCAGGAAACCCCAAACTCAAGAGCCGCCATCGCTCTTAAAATAGCGATAGACACAAAAATTAATTATGCACGATGATAGCCGAGTCACGAGAGAAGAGGGACGATGGACGAGTGACGAAATTCTTACTGTAAAAAAACGTAGGGTGCGTTAAAACGCACCATTTCAGACATTATTATCCGCAGATATTCGCAGATGAACGCAGATTAATTGAATCAAAAATCTTTACTATATACGCTCTTTTTTAACGCAATACTCATCACGCACAAAGCAAAACGAGTTACCTCAAGCGAAGGCGTTGAGAACGGAAAGAAAAACAGAACAAATAATAGAGTCATTAAGTAAAATTGTCCTTGCAAATCCTCAATCCCAAAAATAAAATATGGTAGTAAAGTGAAATTACTTTGATTTGAGCACCATGACTATGAGATTTATATTGAATTGACACCGACGGGGACGGAGTCTGAGCATTTGATAGTTCTTATCTTTTGCAGACATTTGTTGTCAATAACAAAATATCTATTATCATTAGGGAATATTAACGGTAAAAGGATATAATAACTTGTTAGAAGGGAGCAACCATGAAATTGTTTATACTTTGCATATGCATACCCTTATGTCTTCTCTCCGGGTGTACGAAAACACCCAAAGAGTACTCTACACACGGCATTTCATTGATTACTATGGATTCGAAATGGAAGAATGAATGCAGCGGTATAGATGTTGATGTTCACCGCAAAATGGCCAATTGGATTATTAACAATGAAGGAGCCAAGAGTGATCCCACCTATAAAGCCAATTCTAATTCATGGAAGACTGGTAAAAACAAAGAAAACGATCAAAAGGAGTGTATCATCTCAAGCCTGGAATTCATTGATGCAAACAACAACACCAATATGATTAAGACTATTTGTATTTACGACAAGGGCCTTTTACTGATTGAATGCACTTCAACAGATGACCAGACAACAATAGCACTCAGAAATGAGATTGTCAGTACTCTTAATTCAAAAGGTTTCAAATGTATATAAAATATGATAACTGTCCCTAATAAATCGAAGGAAAATTGATGGTGTCAGAAAGAAAACCATCTAGTACGAGGGCCAGAAGTAAATGGGTTGGCTATTCTCTCAACATTCTATCTGCGTGCAATGCACTAAGACTTCTTAGTATCCCCGCTGGCAGTAATCTATTCATGGGATTTGAGGCGTTTCTCATTCTGGCAATCTCTGGCCTTGGATTACTCATTGGCATCCCATTAGCATTTAGAGATCTGAGAAAAGGTTGTAGTAAGATAGATGTTTCGTTGGGGGTTGCTTTGTCACTGACTCCACTACCTCTCTACTTCCTATTAGTTGGGCTCATTGCGAACGCAAAGCAGTTTACCTTTTATTAGACATAACATGGGAATCCATTGAGACCGCTCGCAAGCTCGCGTCTCGTGATTCTCGCCTTTAGAACTACTGGTATATCTAAGATGAATGAATGGTACTCAAAGCTAAATAGACCTCCTCTGGCGCCTCCGAATTGGGTATTTGGACCAGTCTGGACGGTCCTCTATATCATGATTGCAATATCACTGATTCTGTATATCAAACAGACTCGTCAGAACCCTACCTATTGGGCCTACGCTGCAATCATTCTTCATCTAATAACAAACCTTGCATGGACTGGGATTTTCTTTGGCCTTCAAAGACCCGGCTGGGCACTTTTGGATATTTTACTCCTTGACATTACACTCGCTTTATTGATCGTACACTTCTGGCAAAGAGTAAAGCCATCATCAGTTCTTCTGTGGCCCTACCTTGGGTGGGTATTATTTGCAACATATCTGAACGGAGGTTTCTACTTTCTCAACAAGTTTTAACCAGCGGTTTCAAAGGGACAGCCTGAAGACCGCCCCTGATTCGCAACATTAGCAAACACAAGTAGTATAAAATAGACAGTTAAAGCTTCATATTTCTGATGAGATGTGAGGCTTTTTTTATTAAAAGAATACAGGACTAAGACTTCAGAATAAAAGCGGATAGTAATTTATTGGAGATTGCCGCATCGTCCTGCAGCCCCTAGCAATGACATCTTTTTGTGTTTTTTGTGCCTCTTGGTGGCTATATCTTCGCGTTTTTTTTTACAAACAATTTACACAACAATCGGTCATGTCGAGAGTATAATATCTGCATGTAGAGAATATGAGATAACAACTTAATTAAGGAGATTTCAAAATGAAGATTTCAATCTTAATTACCGCCTGTTTGTTTGTAATGTCGGGTTCGGTAAACGCAGGACAACAAAAAACGAAAGCTCAACAGATTTTACAGCGTTATCTGGATGTACCTGCTACTCAGGAGAACAGGTACGGTGACGAACTTCAGAAGCGGCTGAATATTCTGGCCGAACTGAATTCTACTCCCGATGAATCTATAGATGTAATCGATAAGATGTTACCTTCCATCGAGAATCCCCTGCAGCGAGCCGAAATAGCTGATTATCTTGGACGAAATATACAAACGAAGAAGTCGGCTGATGTTTTATTTAAGTTATTGAAAGATACCGATTCAGAAGTACGAGCAACCGCTATTCACTCTATTCGTCTGTTATCAAGACGAATAGACCGCATAGGCGCGTCACGTATTCAACTAATTCCTGATAACAGGTCCGGTGCGGAGAAGGAAAGAGCTATGCGTGAGGCATTGATACGAGGCGAGACTCCGCAAAGGATGGAATATATTCAACCTCAGGACGAAAGGCTCTATGAGTATGCGGAATTTGAGCCTAAAGTCAAAGGGCTTGTACCTTACCTTATAACAGCGGCTAATGATTCTTTAGAGAGTAACAGGATAGGAGTGTTGTCTGCCCTGGCCGATTCGCGCGATCCGTTAGCCGTGATTCAGATTCGTAAGATGCTCAAGGATTCTAATGAAAAAATACAGTTATACGCGGCGTGTTTTCTTACGGAATATCAGGATGCTTCGGGATTGTTTGTATTGAAAAGTGCGTTAAAGAAATTCAGCGAAAGTGATGACGAAAAACCTGAATTTGAGTTCACATATTATGTCCAGATTGAAATGCTTATAGCTTCGTTCGAGAGAATTACAGGTAAAAGCTTCGGTCCAATTCCGATGAGTCCTTCTTTATCAAGCGACACAAGGCAATTCGAGCCGCTAAAGAAAGCACATAAAAACCTTCTTAAAATTTGGTCACAATGGTGGGCGTGGGAACCGAAAAGCGTAAATTGATTCTCAATTTCATAAAATATTAACATTATTTTCGTTACTTTCATCAGTTTTGAGTGCTAATATATTATATAGTTACGCTGTTTTTATAAATTGCTTCAAGGATAATAAGGAAAATATAGATGGGAAAAGCAAAATATATTATCACTGCAATAACGTTGGTTTTATTAAGTACAGAATTATCGATTTCCGCGGAAAAGCCTATCTCGAATACTCGTCAGGCAAATTGTATCGTACAGGTAACAATAGATAAGACCGCCCTGCAGCTTAGCTTTAACGCGATTGAAAGCATCTTTCAAAGTTCAGGAGTGAAAGGTCAAGCCGCTCTTGAGATACTTAGCGCAGATTCAGATAAAGTAAAAGTCTCTATCGAGAATCAAAACGACAATACGACTACCAGCGGCACATTTTTATGCGAATTAAATGTCAGTTTGAGTGAAGATGCCAAACCGGCCGCTAATGAAATTGCTAAAGCCTTAATCCAGAACCTGCGAGACAGTTTAATCAAGTCTTTTGAATATTATAAAACAGAACTTCTTACGCAAATCGGTATTGCACAGGAACAATACAAAGAATCTCTGTCAATTCTTGATAAATCTGTTGAGCAGGCAATGAAGATTACAGCGATTCCCGTTAGTGAAAATATTGAAGGAAACGAAAAAGTTTACAAGGAACTTGATAAAGTTGTTGACCTTTCACATATACGGCCAGAGATGAGTTTTGCTCAGGTGTTGGATGAAATTAAAAAGGCGGCTCCGACATTGAATATTCAACCTCACTGGCGAGACCTTGCGGAGATACCAGATATACAACCAACTACGCAAGCAGAAATGGAACCAATAAAAAAAATCAGTGTAAGTGCTGCTATTGATATCTTGTTATCTAATTTAGGTACAGTGGATTGCCCTCTCGGTTATGGTGTTAGAGATAGTGTTGTTCTGATTGCATCTGTAGATATTCTTCCTTCTGATATGGAGACTTATATTTATGAAATACCACCACTTGCTGATCCGGGACAAAATACTGATAAAATTATTCGTACTATTCAGGAAACAATAGAACCAGAAAGCTGGTACGATACAAGTGATATAGGATATTGTACTATCGAGCCGGTAATGGATAACCAGTTCACGATTACGAATGCGCACGATGTACATAAAAAAGTAATGAAATTATTAGAGACAATCAATTATAAGATACCTGCGGAAGCAATATTAACTTTACCAGTTGAAACTCTCCTTAAAGACAAGCAGGAACTAACAGAAAAGAAACGTAACCTCGAAACAGATTTAGCAAGATTGAAAGCCCAAATAAAAGTTGTTAATAACCTGACCCAATTATCTGAGATACAGGTTGAACTTGCCGGAAAAGATGCGGAATTTCAGGTGGTTGAGAAACATCTCGATGAAATAGAAAAACAGATACAAGCCGCGGCGAATACCGATCTGAAAATACTGAAAGTCAGACAGTCAATAAAATCTGTTGATATTGCTGAACAACGCCTGAACGAACTTGAAAAAATAAAATCAAACATGCTACCACCGCAGGTTATTGCGATTGGATTAGAATAAGATATAGTGCAAAAGTCATAAGAGCATAAGTGCAAGAATATTTAATCCTATGCTCTTATGCCCTTATGTTCTTTTGTTCTTGTTTTAATGTTTGAAATGGCGCTTGCCGGTGAAGACCATTGCTATTCCGTGTGCGTCGGCACAGGCGATTACTTCGTCGTCTTTCTTTGAGCCGCCTGGCTGGACGATAGCCGCTACGCCTGCTTTTGCGGCGTTTTCAACGTTGTCCGGGAATGGGAAGAATGCGTCCGATGCCATAACACAGCCTTTGGCCATGTCACCGGCGTTCTTGTATGCGATATGGCCGGATTCTACACGGTTCATCTGGCCGGCACCTACGCCGATTACTTTTTTGCCTTTTACCAGAACAATTGTATTGCTCTTTGTATGTTTGGCGGCTAACCAGGCAACTCTCAAATCTTCAAGCTGCTCTTTTGTCGGGCGTTTCTTTGTAGGATATGTAATCTGGTGCTGCTCCCAACCCGCAAGGTCACGTTTTTGCAGGAGCAGGCCGCCTATAATGCAGCGAACATCAAATTCGTTAGTATCTATTTTAGAGCGGTCGATAGGACCGGCTTCTATAATTCTTACCCTGCTTCCCCATGTTTTGAGAGTCCTGATGATTTCGAGAGCTTCTTTATCGAATTCAGGCGCGATAATAACTTCGGCGAAAAATCCGCTTGCGCCGAGTGCCTTACCAAACCTGCTGTATGATTCCATTATAGTCTGGGCCAAATCCACGCTGACTTTCCGGTTCAACGCGATAATTCCGCCGAACGCGCTGACTACGTCACCTTCGTATGCTTTTTGATACGCGACGCAAATGTCGTCATCGACCGCACAGCCGCATGGGTTGAGATGTTTGACAACTACTGCGGCTGGTTCGGAAAATTCCTTCACAAGCTCGAAAGCCGCGTTTGTGTCGAGAAGATTATTAAAGCTGATTTCTGTACCGCCGCCTAAAAATACACCGCTGGTGACGGATGTTTCTCCAGATTTAGGAAGCTTATAAAACGCCGCGGTCTGGTGCGGATTTTCGCCGTAGCGAAGAGTCATTTCTTTTTTAACCGCGATTGAGAAACGTTCCGGATATTCAACGCCGGCTTGCGCGTTGAGGTATTTCGATATAGCCGAATCGTACAAAGCCGTTAAACCGAAAGCTATTCTCGCGTAGTCACTTCGAGTTTGTTCGGATACTGAGCCGCTGTTTTTCTCCATCTCAGCTATAATTGCGTCATATTGAGCCGGTTCTGTAATAACGGTAACATATTTATTGTTCTTGGCGGCGGAACGAAGCATACTTGGCCCGCCGATATCGATATTTTCAATCGCTTCGGAAAGTGAACAATCCGGTTTTGCGACAGTTTGCTCGAATGGATAAAGATTAACACAGACAAGGTCGATAGGTTCGATATTATGGTCCTTCATCGACTGGGCATGGCTGCCATTTTCACGCAATCCGAGTAATGCTCCATGAATTTTGGGGTGCAGCGTTTTTACTCTGCCGTCCATCATTTCAGGAAAACCAGTTACAGATTCGATGCTGACAACATTCAGTCCTGCTTTAGAGAGTTCCTTCGCTGTTCCGCCTGTACTGATAATTTTTACACCGAAAACACTTAATTTTTTGGCAAAATCAACGATTCCAGTTTTATCAGAAACGCTAATCAACGCTGTTTTAATCTTTACATCCATTGTGAATCCTTTCTCCTTACCCTTACCATTATTTTACAAACCGAAACAAAAAATAAATCACTCTCACTACTGCTCAATTCAACGGCTCCAAACAAACTACCCTGCCTGTTTTGTCGCCAATATATATTTTCGAATCTATAGTATTATATGCCTGCCTTGTGACACCAGCAAAATTAACTGAGAAAACCTGCTTCGCGGAAGCGTTGTGCATTACAACCAGAACGCCGTCTTCTGTAATGACATAGGCTCTTCCCCTTGACTGTGCGAGCAGTTCGACACCGCCGGGAACTTCCCAAATAATTCTGCCGCTGTCCCTGTCAATAGCTGATATCGTCGAATTCTTGCTTAATGCACATTGATAAACCATATCGCTGGTTACACGAGGATATTTTTGAATTATACCTGGAACGAGAGTTTTCCAGATAAAAGATTTTGTATATGTGTTTGGCACATCAACCCTGTACACATTCATATCGTCACAAGCGAAAAATAAGCTATTGCTGTCTCTTATAATCTTTCCAACTAATCCTCCGGCAGCCTCAAACTCCCAATAACTTTTTGGTTCATCGGGCATCATACTATATAAATTACCCTTTTTTGTCCCAAAAACGACATAATCATCAGCGGCTGTTATGGCTGTAATCGACGAGTCATCGTTGCCGGAAACTTTGAAGGTTTCTACCCTGTCGGCGGCTTTATAAACATGCAAACGATTATCTGTTCCACTTATGTAAAAAAATGAATTATTACGAACTACAGGAGCAATTATGCCGAATTTGACTTCAGTTGATTTCTTTTGAATTCCGCTTTGTTTTTCAAGCTCTATATATTTATTGCCGACTACATATATGATTTGATCATTAATATCGATAAAATCTTCAGCTTTCAGGCCGTCCTGAGCAAGGTCTCTGTTAAATATTTTTTCTCCGCTTTGCCTGTTCAAGGCCATTGTAAAATTACGGTCGGATATAATATAAATCTGGTCTCCGAGAACAATCATGCGTTCCAGAGTCTCATTTTTCTTCAAAGGCAGCGACTTTTCCCAAACGATTTTAAGATTGGCGGATTTCAGCAGTTCCTGTGAGACAAGACGTTTAGAATCGCCCGTTCCGGCGAAACTATCGCGTGACTGGGAAAAACCCAGAAGAATAAATGCCAAGACAAAACTATATTTCAATAATCTGTTCATTTAGATTTCTCCTCACATTAATAACAACTGAGTTCCGCAAAATTGAAGTCAGGTATATTGCAGAATTCATTAAAACAAAACTTCATCACCGTACCTGTCACTGTATAATTCTAAAAATATATTTACCGCGAATTTTTTAAGGCATTTCAATAAAATCCGCCAAATCGATATTATTCTTTTCTTCGAATTCCTTCATCTCCTGAATTCGTTCAAGGTCATCATTAATTCTATTTACCAGCTTAAAAATATAAGGTTTACCCTCAAGACGATTTTTTAAGTCATCGAACATCGGTTCCCATGATCCGCCGTAAAGCTGAGATTTTAGAATAACCAGCATACGATGCTCATCACTAAGGCCATCAATATAATTAGCCATCGTCTTTTTTAAGGTTTCATCAGAAATATTCAAAATTTTTTCATTCGGCTCATTCATTCGCCAAAAACCTCATTTAAGATTAAGCCTATAGTAACTCCAGCCGCTCCAAAATGCAACATCTTTTCATAAAATCCGGTATATTCGCGGTTTGTGATGGCAAAATTGGCGTCTTTAACTGGCAAATGGCTTTGTAATCTTGATATAAAGCTTGAAAAATGTGTTACAAATGTTTCTATCACAAATTTAAGATGAATTACGCGAGGATATAAAAATTCTGTGATAAAATTAATTTAAAACCGATTTTTTAACAAATTGATAGTTAAAATAGTGAATAAGGGCTGTTATTAATAGTCTATCTGCCCGGTCGCAGGCTGCCCCAGCAGTTCAAGAAATTCCTGCAAAGCAGCCTCCTGGTCGCTTATTATCAACTCCATTTCCTGTATAGTCGTATCCCTGTTTTCTATTTGCAGTTGGAGTTCCAGTATAATCTGTTGGGCCAAATATAATTGCTCTTCAATAGTTCTCGCGGTACTATCAACATCACCGAGTTTTGTACCAAGACTTCTGCGGTCGGCTTTTGCGTTTCTGAGATCCAGGCAAGCCGCTTCATAACTTCTCTGATAGTCTTTGAGTTTTTCTTGAGTTTCGGCAAGCTGCTTTTTAAGTGATTCAACATCATCCTTGTCGTTGCAGCCTGCCATAGATACCAATAATGTCAGGATAAGCACGAATTTAAAATTAATTATGTTCCTGAACATCTTATATCCTTTCCTTATTTATTACGGTAGTATTTATAACTTAAAAGTTTATAAATAAGTTTCGCGGCCAGAAAATCAGGCGCTTTATTTTTCGGGTTCGGGCATAATTCAACTACGTCGAAACCCACTACCTTTTTATCGGCAAAAACAGCTTTTAACAACATTAAAACATTATACCATAACAATCCACCTGGCTCAGGAGTTCCAGTTGACGGCATAATGGAAGGATCAAAAACATCAAGATCAATTGTTATATAAACCTTATCGGAAAGCAACGAGAGAACTTTCTTTATCCACTCGTTATTATTATAGATGTCCTCGGCAAAAAACACATTGCTCTTGCGCAGTGCTTCCTGTTCCGAAATATCTGTACTTCTTATGCCGACCTGTACAATCGGGCATATTTCCGAGATTCTGGACATTACGCAGGCATGGTTATATTTCGTTCCTTCATATTCGTACCGCAAATCAGAATGCGCATCAAGCTGCAGAACTGAAAAGTCCTTGTATTTTTCCAAATGCGCTCTGACAGAGCCTGTACTTACGGAATGTTCACCGCCGACGAGAACTACAAATTTATCCTTTTCGAGGAAATGGCGAACCGAATTTTCAACCGAATCAACCATTTTATCCGGCGGCATATCGACATCGACGGCTTTAGCGGTATGTATTCCCTGTAAATAGACCTGCGAATCTGTCTCTATATCGTACAGCTCCATATTCGCCGAGGCATCAAGCAATGCATCCGGTCCCTTATCCGCACCTTTTTGCCATGTGCTTGTACCATCGTATGGAGCTGGTAATATAACAATCTTTGCGTTCTGCAAGTCCGAGTATTTTTTAGGTAAATCTCCAAAGTTCACGATTAACTGTAACTCCTAATCAAACAAAAATACTGCCATAGCAACGGTTGTAGTCCACAAATCCTGCTGGCCTCTTCCGGTTTGTGTAATGTTGGTTGTGCGAATAATCATTCCGCTCGATTTATACACCTGTTCCTTTTCCGACCAGGCTTTATTAGGATCAACTTCCAGGCCAAGTGTCGTACCAAGCATTCCAGCGGCGAGGTCTTCAGCCATATCAGCGGCGGAGTTTTCATTCATTCCATGACCGTGTACTTCACTTAGATAACCCCATTGTTCAGGATCTCTCGGTACCGCGACTCCTATTGATGAAGATACAATCCTGCCATGCTCATTTGTATCGGATCTGGCCATTACGCAAAAGCATATTTCGCCTGGACTTAAGCTTTTCAGGCCGGCATCTTTGCTTACCATCTTACAATTAGGCGGCAAAATGGATGAAACGGTTACTAAATTTTGTTGAGCGACACCGGCTTTTCTCAAAGCTTCCTCAAAAGATTTGAGTTGATACCTGTGTCGTCCGACTCCTTTTGTGAGGAATACTTTTGTTGGAACAAGTTTGCTCATCTATAACTCCATAAAAAAAACAAAAAAAAACCATATTACCATATTTTATAAGTTGTGCTATTCTAAGGTATTATCACTTCAAACTCAAAACACAAAATTAAAAATTTTTTATTAAATTATTAAATATTTTTCAGCTTTCTCTAATCTCAAGCCTGCTTTGCCGACCTGTTCAATTCTGCTTATAGGCGAAATCTTACGTTCTTTTATAATTCTATCCACGGTAATTGGTCCCAGTCCGGGTACTTTTAATAGAGTAAATTTCGAGGCTTTGTTAATATCTACAGGAAACATTTCGGGATGCGATTTTGCCCATATTTCTTTTGGATCGGTATTTAAGGCAAGATTCCCATCTTTCTCAAACATAATATCAGATTCTTTGAAACCGTACTTACGAAGCAGAAAATCAACCTGGTATAACCTATGTTCACGAGTTAAGATATCAGCCGGATTTTCGAGGCCGCCGATTTCGCCTGAAATCGATTTTTCTCCAAGACCCCTCTGATAAGCACTGAAATATACCCTGTTCATATTCATTCTGTCATACAAACCGAACATATACTTCACAATTTCTTTGTCCTGCTCCCCCGCCGCTCCTACGATAAATTGGGTTGTCTGTTTTACTCTTTCGTATCTCGAACCTTTTTGCGTGAGATTGCTGATAAGTTTCATAGGCTCGATTATATCTTTGATATAATTTTTCTTACTCGAAAGCTTAGCCAGATTTTTCTCGCCCGGCGTTTCAATATTAAGCGAAACCGCGCTGGCGAGCGAAACAGCTTCCTCCACAGCTGCGGCGCTGGAACCGGGAATTACTTTAAGATGAATATAACCTTTAAATTTATGATTTTTTCTCAATATTCTCGCGATGGAATTTAACCTTTCCATTGTTACATCAGATGAGCCGAACACGCCGGAACTCAGAAAAAGGCCGAAAACTTTCTTCTGATTATAGTAATCCAGGAAAACTTTCGCCGTTTCTTCGGGATTCAGAGAGCATCTTCGGATATCCATCTGCTCTCGAAGTGGACAATATTTGCAGTCATTTTTACAGACATTGGAAATAAGAGTTTTGAATAGAATGCTTTTACCGCCGTTGGGAAGCGTAACGGGATATACCCATTTGCCATCTTCACTTCGTTTGCGATTCTGGGAATCACTGCTGCCGCATGCGCACGCCAAATCGTACTGAGCATCAGTGCTGAGTATCTCAAGTTTCTTCTGTGTATCAGGTTGTGATATGATTGCAACCATTTAACCATCCTTAAATAATCAATCACCCTTTCAATATATTATCGGCTTTTTTGGTAATAGTGCAATACCATATCCTATAAATGGTTGAAATATTTCGCAAAAACACATATATTTAACAAATTGAGGTAAAGATTTTTTTGCAAAATTAAATCACGCAGAGACGCTGGGACGCAGAGAAAAGATTAATAAAATACAAAAATCCTCATACTGCTGCGTAAGCAAATTCCCTGCGACCCTGCGTCTCTGAGTGAGAACAAAAAGGTAAAACACATGCACGAAAATGAAATAGGTACTATTGTCGTTGAAGAAGCTATTGCTTTACACCAGGAGCTTGGACCAGGATTGCTGGAATTTGTTTATGAAGTCTGCTTAGCGAATGCCCTGAGTAAGCGGAACCTCATTGTAAAAAGGCAATTACCAATTCCTATTGAGTATCGAGGCATTCGTTTTGAAGAGGGTTTCCGTGCTGATATAATGGTTGAAAATAAAATATTACTCGAATTAAAGTCCGTTGAGAAGACCACAAATGTTCATCATAAACAAGTTTTTACTTATCTTCGTTTAACTAACATGAAGCTCGGATACCTGCTGAATTTTGGTGAAGCTCTGATGAAAAATGGAATACACAGAATTGTAAATGGCCTGGAAGAATATTAAATCATGCAGAGACGCGGAGAAAAGATTAATAAAATACAAAAATCCTCATACTGCTGCGTAAGCAAATTCCCTGCGACCCTGCGTCTCTGCGTGAGAACAAAAAATTATCCGATCATTAAGCTTGTTCGATTAGGTTACGTTTTTCCTGTTCGAGAATATTGTATTTTGCTTCCATTTCCCTGTAGTTATTTTGAAGATGTAATACTACACGATTAATCCGCTTGGAAACATCAAGAACATTCTCAAGAGACCTGTTTATTTTGGACTGAACCGCCCAATCAAAAATTAAACCATCAAAAAAATAATCCGCGAATTTTGAGAAGGAGCCTATATCAATTTTTATTTCTGTGTTAGTACCTATATCAGCTAATTCTTTTTGGAAACATCGCAATTGCTGCTGAACCTGATAAGCGGCTTCCTTTGCGTCATCAATTCTCGAATGTTTGATAGCAGTTGAAATAAATCCCCCTCCAAGCATATCATAAGTACCCCAGTTTTTTGCACTTCTAAGAGAATCTATAACTTTATCCATTCCGTGCAATGCTTTTTGGCCGGCTGCAATTGCTTCTCTGATTTCCTTTAAATCTGATTTTGTATCCGAGATGGTTTCTGCAAGTTCAAGAACTTCCTTCGATTCCGCGCTGTCACCCTGTGATATGAAACTCTCTTTCTTCTCTATGAGATTCTCGTATTTCTTGTCAAGTTCGCCAATAGATGCTATTTGAACCTTATAATTTTCAATCTCCCGTTCAAGAGCAGATACAGAATATTTACATTCATCGTATTTAAGCACGGCAGACAAGTATTCCTGTCGTTCTTTGTCAAGCCGCATATCTTTGTCGCCAAGAACAACATGAAACAAACCAGTCAAACTCAATCCTTCGAGTTTTTTTACATCATCATTTTCTTTCTTAACTGTAGAATCAAAGTTTTTGAGTTTAATTTTTTCATCATATAACATCCCTGCCGTTCTTTCTATATCAGACATTAATTTTTGCCTGGTACGAAGTTTCTCTTTGATTTCAATCAACTCACTATTCAGTTGTGCAAAAGTTATCTCTCCCATAAGCAATCCTTTTTTATTTAAACACGCTCAATGATGCATAGAAGCAGATGTAATTGCCGGCATCATACAGCATACCATCACAGCCGCTTGCATAGCTTCAATGGCTTGTTTTGCTGCTTTACCCGTTATCTCTCCATTAATTATTTTTTCGATACGCTTCTTTCTTGATTTTAATTCTTTCCTGTCGAAATTTGCTCTTAAAAGACCTGCGTTATGGGCTAATGACAAAAGGACAACTGTTCGAGGTTCTATAGCCTCTGTCTCTGTGAAAATAGCAGTCCTTAATCGTTCAAGCAGTTGCTTCTCAGGTACGGAGTTAATCTCAGGATATATTTTTCTTGTGAATATAAGCAGAATTTTGTCTTCGTCAGCTTTCAGGATTCCCTTTTTACAAAGTTCGCTCGCTATAATATGTTTCATGTTTCTAATAGCCGCGAATTTTGAAACCCATGTTATAGCCATAGCTCTTCTTTTTGCGGCGGCAATCTTCGCAAGACACTCATCAAGAAAAGGGTCTCCAAGCGGGCTGGAATTCTGAAGTACAACAAAATCCTTTTTCCGAATTCTCTCTATTTTAATACGGTCATTAAGTAATAACTCAGCTATAGCCGCACCTCCTATAGCGTACGGGTACATTGATCCAGATTCAATTGTTCCTTTGTCATCTCGTAATGACAACAACATAATTTCCTGATGCAGAAAAAGATTATTCGAACTTAACATTTTATCTTCATCCTTTGAAAATGAATGTGAATTTTACTTCTTATTTTTATCATCAGATACATTCAGGCTTGTTCGCTGTACTACAGATGACGCGGTTCTAATTACACCCGCTATGTCAGCAAGGTTATTTGGAATAATCATTGTATTATTTGTCTGCGCGAGTTTGCCGAATTCGTTGAGGTATTGCTCAGCGATTCGCAGGTTCACGGCGTTTATGCCGCCTTCGGCATTGATGGATTTTGCAATTTCGCGTATTCCGAGAGCGGTTGCTTCCGCTACTCTTTGAATCTCAATTGCCTTTCCTTCGGCTTCGTTTATACGTTTTTGTTTTTCACCTTCGGAACGCGCAATCATTTCCTGCCTGTCACCTTCGGCTCGATTGATTTTCGCCTGCCTGTCACCTTCTGACTCGGCAATCAACGCGCGTTTCTCACGTTCGGCACGCATCTGTTTTTCCATTGCGTCCTTAATACTCTGGGGCGGCATGATATTTTTCACTTCGTAACGAGTGACTTTAATTCCCCACGGATCTGACGCTTTATCGACAGCTTCTACAATTACGCTGTTTATAACCTCTCTCTCCTCGAAAGTCTTGTCCAAATCAAGTTTACCCATGACGCTGCGCATCGTTGTCTGTGCCAACTGCGACGAAGCAAAAAGGTAGTTATTAATACCGTAGGAAGCCTTTTTCGGGTCGATCACCTGCATATACAAAATGCCATCGACTTCAACTGCGATATTGTCCCTGGTTATACATGACTGAGGCATAACATCCACCGCTTGTTCCTTTAACGTGTGTTTGTAAGCGACTTTATCAATAAACGGAATCAGGATATGAAATCCCGCTTCGAGAGTTTTCGAATATTTTCCAAGACGCTCGACAATAAAGGCTTCTTTCTGCGGCACAATTCTTACCGCTTTGAAGAATGCGACTAATATAAAAAGAGTAATGCCCGCAAGAACAATTGTAATTATGATTTGACCAGAATCCATTTGTGCTAACATTTCTATCCCCTTTCGTAAAAATAGGTTTTTCGCTTATTGTTATATCGCTTTTACTTTCAACGTAAGATTTTCTTTTTTCAGAATTTCGACGCTCACGCCTTCTTCGATTTCCATATCGGCCTGAGCATTCCAGTTCGTGCCGTGAAATTCGACTTTACCGCCTTTTTTCGGAGTTATTTTTGTAACTGCTACGGCACGCTGACCAACAAATTCTTCCATATCCTTCATAAGGTCCTGCTCCATGCCTGTATGGCCATGAAAAACACCTTTAAGCCATTTCCTGAGAATCACCAGCGACAAAATCGAACTGACAAGAAAAATCAGTAGCTGCAAATTTATCGAGTCATGGACATATGAGCTGGCAAAACATAAAGCCGCTACAATCCAGGCGCCAACACCGAAGAAAAAGATAATCAAGCCCGGCAGAGTAAATTCCAATAAAAGCATTACAAGTCCGACCAGGAACCATATCAGCTCCGGCCTGAGAAATTCTTTAATAATGTCCATATCTTTCCCCTTCATTTACAGGTTTAGTAGATTTTAAGAGACACCACTTTAACCTTCTATTCAATATACGCATGAGCATAATAAATCTTCATTTATTCGGTTTGCTTTAAAATCCAGTCTGCAATTGTTTTAAGTGCCTGCGGCGAAATTGTTTCCTCTAACTGTGCATATTCGGAAACATTACCCGTTTTAGCCTTTTGGAAAAGATGATTCAATCCGGCAAGCTCTTTTATAGTATAATTCTTATTGCCGCCTTCTTTTAACGCACTTTCAATAGCCGCCAGGTTTTCTTTCGGTGCTACCTGCAAATCCAGCGAACCATTAAGAGCCAGAACGGGACATTTTACTTTCTTCAAAGCAGGTTTCGGATCATAAGTCAGGAAAAAGCGAAACCATGGACTTAGCAACTGCTTGAGGCCATTGTCTATCAATTCCTTATTATTTCCGACTTGTTCAGCTAAAATCGCACGAACTTTTGTTTCGATTACCTTTTCGTTCGTTTCCTTATTCAGCACATCAAATTCTTCTTTTAGGAATTTTAATTGTTTTGTGATAATTTCATCAGGTGCACCGGTACTTTTAAATATGAGTTTGTTCTGTAAATAGAGAGTTTCTTCCCCGGTCAAACCTGTACCGGCCAGCAAAACAATAAATGACACATCACCGGATTTGTTAGCGGCTATCGGTGCGATTATTCCGCCCTCACTATGGCCAATCAGCCCGATTTTTTTAGTGTCAATTTCTTTGCGTGTTTTTAAGTAATTCACTTCGCAAATTACGTCACCGGCAAAATCCTCACTCGTGGAATTTTCAGTATTTCCAGTCGAGCCGCCTACTCCCCTGTCATCAACACGCAAAACCGCTATACCTTTGCGTGTAAAGTAATCCGCTATAATCCAGAATGGCTTATGACCAAAAATCGTTTCGTCACGGTCTTCGGCGCCGGAGCCTGAAATTAGTATGACAGCCGGACAAGGTTTTTCCGAACGAGGAATGGTCAATATCCCTGTCAATTTAATATTCGCTTCGGGATTTTGAATAGTTACTTCGTCCTCAATATAAGGATACGGCTTCTTCGGTTCCTGCGGACGATTCACTTTCGGAGCTTCATCGGACCGTTTCAGGACAAGAGGCAAAGACGCACCGCTTTGTTTCAACTGGCCGTCGAAGGTTCCATCAGGTTTTAATGTCCCTTCATAACTGCCCATGATTAGTTGAACGTCAAGAGTCAGCTTGTTATTTTTGAAAGATACTTTATTAACAGGGATATCAGTCGCTCCCTGGTCAGGGCTGTCCATAGTCGCAGAAAATGAACCTTGCGCATTTTTATTGATTTTAAATACGATTCGAACTGCCCCAGTCGGAATCTCTACGGTTCCCATCCATATTCCCGTGATGTCCGGCTGAGCGGCTAAACTTATACCAGATTGAGTTATAATAAAAAACATCACCGCCGCGATTTGCACTCTGCATATTTTGTTCATTTTCAAATCTCCGTTTGCAAATATTATTTAATTCTAACTGCCCGATTCGTTGTTGTCATGCTGAACGAAGTGAAGCATCTGGCTATAGAATAAAAAGTTACAAACATTTATTTAACATTCGCTGGCCTGATCCTTCGTTTCACTCAGGATGACAAACCGCGGCGTTATTCTACAACAACGGCGGTGCCGTAAACCATTATTTCAGCGGCGCCCTGCATAATTTCCGAAGTCGAAAATCTTAAACCGATTACAGCATTTGCGCCGAGTTTTTTAGCTTCTTCGACCATTCTATCGATTGACTGTTCGCGCGATTCGGCCAGCAATTTAGTATATTCCTTCACTTCACCGCCAACGAAATTCCGAAGCCCGGCCATAATATCCCTGCCGATATGCCTTGCTCGTATCGTATTTCCCCGAACAAGTCCGAGATGTTTGATTATATTCTTATTACATATTGTATCAGTCGTTGACAAAAGCATTTTTTCTCCTTTTTATTTTTTTTAGCCACAGAGCCACAGAGGACACGGATCACACAGAGGTATTATTATTTTTTAATAAAATTTTCAACTCTCTGTGGCTTATTTTTTATTTTTGAATATCTTTATATCTGTCTTTCTTCCAGAAATATAATCTTTCACGCAGGACAGATACGAACAAAATCGCCAAACCGATTACCAGTAATATGAGACCAATTTTAAGAGTGCATTCGACACCTGGATTTTTAATAACATCCTCAATCAGATGGAAACCGCCGAATATTATCAGAATAATAGCAGCTATGGAAAATATAATCCACCCGATGCCAAGCTCGATTCTGTTATAAACACCGCCCCAGTAATCCTGCCAGAGCTTTTCTTCCGGCTCTGCCAGATTCAGGTCATCTGTTATAGACTTGAGACTCTTAAATCCATCTAATTCTTTTTTGCATTCAGGGCATCCTTTAAGATGCTCTTCGAACCTTCTTTTCTGTTCAAGGTCCAGTTCGTTATCCAGGTAGCCCATCATCACATCTTTCCAGTTATGGCATGTCATTTGGCTTACCCCCTTTCTAATCATCAGTATCTCGTCTGTCATCCATAATCCTTCGTCCCTCGTTCGCGGAGGATGGACGAGAACTTAATATTTCTTCCAATTGCTTGCGTGCGTAATACAATCTGCTGGTTACAGTACCTTTATTGCAAAACAGGACTTTCGCCATTTCATCATAAGACATGTTTTGAAAATGCCTCAAAACGATAACTTCCCGATGTTTCTCGTCGAGTTTCTCGATAGCCTGCCAAACCTTGTCCTTCATCTCGCTTCGTTCGGCCACTTCACCCGGCGAAAAACAATCATTCTGAGCTTCCGCTTCCGGGCATCCTTCTACATCCAAAGAAGCGGCGTTTCTGAACTTCTTTTTCCGCAGGTGGCTTATGCACAAATTCTTTAGAATCTGGTAAAACCATGGGAAAAAGCCGCACTCAGGCCTGATTTTCTTAATATTGCGAAATGCCCGAACAAACGCTTCCTGCGATAAATCCTGTGCGTCTTCGCGGTTTCCCACGAATCCCAAGGCAATATAGTATGCATCTTTCATATACTTGTTCACTAAAACTTCAAAGGCTTTTTTTGAGCCGCGACGGCACATTTCCATCGCTTCCAGCTCTTCCGGCTCGACTGAGCTCGCCGAAGTCTGGCCCACCCTGAGTCGTTCTGATTCAGGGCCTATGCCGGGTTCGTTATTCGGTTCTACAACCAAGTCCTTCAAATTCGTATCCTATACAATATACGCACAATGAACAGTTTTCTTCAAATTTATCACATTTTTGTCATAAATTTTTATATTATCCTCGCCAAAAACGCAATAAATAAATTATTTACCTCTTTTATGTTATCCTATACCAAATCAAAAATACGGCGGAGGATTGTATAACTGCAAGCTCGTTTCCAACTGCACAATATCAGGGAGCAGTCAGGAACTTCTTTAACACTGTTTTCATATGAAGATACAGAGGTGTTTTGACTGTGAATTTCATTCCCTGGTAAGGACATATACAGCTTGTTACTGGGCAAGGGGTTGGCGATTTATCAAAGTGGTAGTTTTCTTCAAAGAGATTGCCATGCTTCTTTTCTATTGAGCAACATTTGGTCAAATTGCCCGATATATCCATATTGAAGGCCTTATGTCCAGCCAAACAAAGCCGTCCCCCGAAGTTATCCTTACCAGCAAGTATTGCCAGCTCATAACTGGACAGGCCCAGGCTTTTGATAAACTCAACTTGTTTCTCTGTATAGCAATTGGGATAGAATTTTCCTTCATACGGCCCCCGGAAGATTTTGATGACGATATTCTTTACGCCTTCAGCTTTGAAGTAAGCGATATCTTTTTCCAGACGATTAAACAAGGGCGGATACGTAATATACATAAGCTTCACTCTGAAACCCTTATCTTGAAGAAACAGAAGCTTTTCCAGAAAGCTCTTTGTCGCATTTTTCCTTTTTTCCAGTTCAAGGATATGAGCAGTTGCGTTTATGGCATGTACTTTAGGTGCTGGAATTTCGTGGGCAAAATCGTATATGTTTGAAGTTGAAAGGTTTGTGTTTATCGAAAGCTGATGGTTTATAGCAAGATTTCGTGTAAGATCAATGAATTTTGGGTATAAAAATGGCTCACCTCCCGTCATGTGAATACGCCATGTTTTTTGGGTGTTGTCAAAACACTCAGCTATCCTTTCCGGGCTGTGTTTGCCGCAATCGCAGTGTTCCTTCAAGCGATCCTTGTCAACACCGTTTCTGAAGCAATAGACACATTCGTAGTTACATAACTGGTTCAGCCGCCACATCATGTGGTACAGCTGAACATGTTCGCTGTTATCTGTCATTTCGCAAGCAACCATATCTGTCAATCCAAACACATCATCTATCTCTCGATATGCTAATAAACCTGCATCTGGTAGTTATAACTGGTTTTAATGGTCTCCATAAACTTTATAATATCAATATCCTTTTCCTTTGTCACGGTCTATTCGGGAAATCCGGGATAAATAATTTATTTGGATTTTCCATTCTCAAGTTCAGAAGCTAAGAATTTATATCTAAACGACTTATAAAAATATTCACTTCCGTAAAAAACACCGGCGGTTTCATGCCATAAAAATATTTTAAATAATTTGTAAAAAATGTTTGACGAAATTCATATACGCATATATTATTAGATATATATCTAACATTTATTATATTATATTAAGATAACGATATTAATAGATTATTATACTTAAGAGATTTAAAAATGAAATATGCGGGATATGTTAAAGTGGAGAAACAAGTGAAAAGGCATCTCAAAATCCGCCGCAGCGAGCCTTTGCTAATAAAAGAGATATTGCATGATGTTATGCGTAAAATCAGGCTTAAGATGGATCGAAGGATAAGCCAATCAATTGAAAGGAACATAGGATGAATGATATTGACCTGGACACCGACCCGATGCAGCTTGCAAATTTCTTTTTGTCTGATTATATCTGGGCTCCGTGTGAAAATCCTTCCTTTTTAGATGTATTCTATACGCTTCGCCGCTGGCGGGAAGATTATTATTTATGGGAAAACGGCAGATATAGAAAAATATCAAGGGATGACGTGCGGGTAAAGCTCACAGAGTATCTTCAGAAGTGGGCGAGAGGAATATTCAGATCACAGCATCGAGTTATCAGGATTACTACAAATTTTGTGAAAAATGTTACAATAAATGTCGATCCTGAAATTAATATTAAAGAGACTTGCGAGTTGAATTCTTTTCTCAGCGGCAAAGAAAACGGCAATTATCTGTGCCTTGAGAATGGTTTATTGAATCTCGATACACGTGAGCTTATCGCTCATACGCCGGACTATTTCACAATAACGAAGCTCCCGTTCAATTACGACCCGGATGCGAAATGTCCCATGTTTGATGCGTTTTGCCAGCAGATTATGCTCAATCGCCAGGATTACATCGACCTTCTCATGGAATTTGTCGGATACCTGTTCAGAAACGACCTGAATGAGCAGAAATTCCTCTTATGTTACGGCGACGGTGCCAACGGCAAGGGCGTGCTTTTCGAGGTAATACAGGCGCTCGTGGGTCACGAAAACTGCTCACAGGTACCAATAAGCAGGTTCGGCGACAAATTTGCTCTACAGTCAACGATAGGAAAAGTATGCAATGTAACGAACGAATCGAGCCATATTCTCGAAGCGGAGGCCGAGAATGTTCTCAAAAGCTACGCCGCGGGTGACAGAATGACCCTTGAACGAAAATTCAGAGAAGCTGTCGAAGTAAAACCTACCGCAAAGCTGCTTATTTCCACGAACGCCCTGCCACGCTTTAACGACAAGTCGCAGGCCATATGGCGGCGTATCTTATTAGTGCCGTTCGATTATAAAGTCGAGGAAAAATCGCAAAATAAAAAGCTCGCGCAGGAATTGAAAACAGAACTGCCCGGCATTCTCAATCGTGCCTTGCAGGGACTCGACAGGCTCAATAAGCAGGGTTTTACAAAGCCGAACGGACAGAAAGACCTTATAGATGAATATCGCCTGGACACAGACCCGGCAAGAGCCTTTCTGCTCGACAATTACGAAGCATCGCTAATCGGTCAGTCTGTTCGCTGTGCGGATATATATGGAGCATACAGGCAATTTTGCGAGGACACAGGCTGCATGCCAATGAACGAGAGAGCATTTGGACGGCAGGTACGGAGAATCTTCCCCAAAGTAAATCGCCACAGAATAGGTGAACGAAACAAACGAGAATATGTTTATCAGGGCTTGGTGTCCTATGTGTCCTAAGAAAATCCTATTTGTGGCTGTATTCAGAATACATATTAATATTTAGTAAAATATAAAATAGGAAATTGATAGGGTACATAGGACACGGCGTACAAATAAAGATTGATTCGCTACGATTCATCGCACTTAGCACTTACGATAATTACCAAAGAAATCTTATAGAATTGCTTGACTTAATTTCCCTGTCTTTGTAACCTATCCCTGTATAGTAGAGATTATCGAATGCGGCGTTTTACATTCGGAAAGATAGGTTTGATTAAAATGAGCACGAACACTTATAATTACCTTATCAGGAGTAAATTCCTATGATAAATAAACCAAAACAGACTCTAATCATAGTAGTATTTACTTTTGCAGGACTTATTATGTTATTTTCAGGGATTGTGAATGGACTCAATCACAATTGGTTGAAAATGACACTTTATTATTATGCTTTTATTCAACTCTTATTTTCCCTTGTTATGATTATTCTGAATTTTAGAATTGATAATTATTTTAGCCATCTTGAGGGATTTTTTGACAAAAATAACAAAGTAATTACGAAGAATTATAAAGCTTTTGAACTCATATTTTCTTTTAGTATGATTTTCTTGCAAGCTGCCTGTTTAATTCTGGCTATCGTTTTCGGAGTTCATCAGAATTGGTTTTTGACGGGTATTTTTTTAGTTTTTACAATGTTGATTTGTTTTATTTTTTCGACTGTACTATTCCTACTTAAAATTAATTCTCAAACAAATCGTTTAGAGAAACTCATTTTAGAAAAGACGCGACCAAACTAAAAGCTGATATAGTTTGTGAATGAAAAAGTCACACCTTAATTAAAATCCAGAAAATCAAAGCAATATAGGACTCAAAGAAAAAAAGGGTCCTGACACCTTTAAATTCCCTCAGGCCATATGGCGGCGTATCTTATTAGTGCCGTTCGATTATAAAGTCGAGGAAAAATCCCAAAATAAAAAGCTCGCACAGGAATTGAAAACAGAGCTTCCCGGCATTCTTAATCGTGCCTTGCAGGGACTCGACAGGCTCAATAAGCAGGGTTTTACGAAGCCCAACGGACAGAAAGACCTTATCGAAGAATATCGCCTGGACACAGACCCGGCAAGAGCCTTTCTGCTCGACAATTACGAGGAATCGCTCATTGGTCAGTCAGTTCGCTGTGCGGATATATATGAAGCATACAGGCAATTTTGCGAGGACACAGGCTGCATGCCAATGAACGAAAGAGCCTTCGGACGGCAGGTACGGAGAATCTTCCCCAAAGTAAATCGCCACAGAATAGGTGAACGAAACAAACGAGAATATGTTTATCAGGGCTTGGTGTCCTATGTGTCCTAAGAAAATCCTATTTGTGGCTGTATCCAGAAACATATTAATATTTAGTATAATATAAAATAGGAAATTGATAGGGTACATAGGACACGGCGTACAAAAATAGATGATTGGAACGTAAAAAAAGGGTTCTGATAACTTTAAATTCCTCAGGACTATAATGGAACAGCATTGCTGAGCAATAAATAAAGCAACTTATTTTATTAGACTTTTCAAGAAATAAAAACTTTGCTATAATCATATTGTTCAAAGATGAACTCGTTGATTGAATAAAGGAGGCATTATTTTAATGCAACAACTAAATCTGGAATTATTTGAAACTGATAGCGTAAGACAGGAAAAGAGTGTTTGTGCTGAATGGGGTACATTTAAGGATAACTTGAGAACACCAGTACATCGTTGGTTTACTTATCCGGCAGGCTTCTCTTACAAAGCTGTAGAAGCCTGCATTAAAAATTATGGTATTGAGCTGGGACAAACAATCTATGACCCATTTATGGGTACTGGCACGACAAACCTTACAGCTAAAATGATGGGCATCAATTCATTTGGAATAGAAGCCCATCCCTTTGTTTTTCCTATTGCCAGAACAAAACTTAACATAGAAATTAACCTTAAAAAAGTTTATGAAATCACCGAATTATTACAGGAAAGATTTTTATCTAAAAAGCAGTCTCAAAATGGATTTCTTACAACTTTGGAAGGAGAATTCCCTGAATTAGTCATTAAATGTTACAATCCTGAAACCCTCTTTCAACTATTGATGATTAGAAATACGATTTCTAACCTTGATATTTCCTCTGCTTTTCGAGACTTTCTTAATGTTGCACTAACTTGCTTACTAAGAGAAGTATCGAGTGTACAAACGGGTTGGCCTTATATAGCACCTAATAAATCCAAGAATGGTTCTAAGAAAATCAATGCGTATGAAGCTTATATTAACAAGCTTTATTCAATGGCGGAGGATGTTAGGATTGTATGTAATAGGATGAATGGTCTTAAATCAAAGCATCATATTTATGAAGCCGATTCCAGAAATACAGAGAAATATTATGAATCTGAAAGTGCTGATTTCGTATTTACCTCACCTCCGTATCTTAATAATTTTGATTATGCAGATAGAACGAGACTGGAAATGTATTTTTTCAAGGATGCCTTTAATTGGAGTGATATAACAGCAAAAGTTCGTACCAAGCTCATCACAAGTGCAACAACACAAATAAATCGAACAGATAGCAAATATGATTTAGATTCTTGTCTAAGAGAGGATAGCCCTGATGTATATGAGTTTCTCCTTGAGTCTAAAAACCTCTTAGAACAAAAGCGTAAAATCAAAGGTGGGAAAAAGAGTTACGACTTAATGATATCGGGGTATTTTAACGACCTCTATTTAATATTGCAAGATGTATATAGGGTATTGAAGAAGAATACATATGCACTATTCATTTTAGGAGACTCTGCTCCTTATGGTGTGCACATTCCTACAGACGAATTGATTGGTAAAATTGGCGTAGCGATTGGCTTTTCAGATTATCGAATATCCGTTTTAAGAACGCGAGGTGGTAAGTGGAAAGACAATCCTCAGCGACATTCAGTTCCCTTACGTGAATCAATAGTTCAATTAAAAAAGAGTTTATAATGGCAAAAAATATACAAAATCCGGGAAGTGCTCTTGGGGAAGCAATAGGGGCACAAATGGAGTTGGCTCTTAATAACTTCTTTGTGGAGCTGGTTGATAACTTCAATTGCTATTTTATTAGTAAAGGACCTGTAAACAAAAATACTGGAAAACATAAAAAACTTTTAATGTCAGACCAATTTGACAATGATTATAATATTGATTCAGTTATTGTCAATGAAGCAATGCAACCTCTTCTTTTGGTTGAATCCAAATATATTCGATATACAAAACACAACAGAGATAAAGGAAGTTGGATATGTACGGCTCACACAGCATTAAGAAATAAATATACCAGCATAAGGTCATCTATAGCAGTTCTCGCAGGTAGTTGGAGCAGTACTTCTGTGGCTATGATTAAAAGTCATGGAACAAATGTTTTTTTAATACCTTTTGAACTAATATGTGAGCTTCTTCAATCGCACAGTATAGATTTTAATTGGGATGAGAAAGACCGAAAACTTGCAATTATTTCTTGGGAAAAATATTGTGCCTTGAGTGATGCAGAAAAATATGCTATTGGTTTAGAGATGGTTAATCACATAAAAGATGATCTTCAAGAAATTGTAACTAATGTTTTAGATGAAAATGCCCCGCGTTCATTGGAAGAAATTATCCTTGAGTTCCATACTAATATCGGAGAAAGATTTATACATCACTGTGTAAGCATTGAGGATGCATTAGATATTCTTACTGATTTTAATTTTGAAGAACTGTTGGATACATCAAATTCTCCATCCATATTTGATAAACAATAAAAATACTCATAGAGAAAAAATAGGTTCTGACACTTTCATGACACTTTTAAATCCCTCGAAACGTATTAATTTTTACTCTTGTCGATAACAGGCTGTATGCCGGACATATCTTCCAGTACCGCATCGCCGAAATGTCTTGCGAAGGACTGATTTTTAATCTTTGCGTGTTTGCCGTCATCTATACATTCTCTGGCGACCGCTTTGACAAGAGCCGAACAGCCGGAAGAAAATACAATCGTCATTAAGATACTCAGGTACAAAAACATTGTAACGATAATTTTTGATTTGCCGCTTTCGTTCATAATAAACACCTCTCTTTTTCGTTATGCAGATTTTAATTTCTAAAATCTCTTATAATCCATTTCATTACAGCGCTTTATATTTCTATGTTGTATTTTACTACAATTATCCCTTTTATCAAAAGTTTTACCAGACATTTCCCATCTAAGTTCTTAAAAAACATAATTTCCTTTAGTCAAACAAAGAATATATCAGTTTTCTCATATATAGACGTTAAAAACCCGCGTTTGTAACAATAATTTCACAGAAAAACCGGAAAATCTCAATTATTATCAGAAAATGGCAGCTGTCCTTCTTGATTACCTATTTGATTAAGCAAGCAAGGACCATGGGAAACCAAATTAACCAGCCGCAGATTACGCTTTATGGTCTTTCTTAGAAATGTATATAAATTCATAAGTTCCCGGCAGGTGTGACGGAAAGTTATTTGACAATCTTCAAATCAGGCAGAGATTTTTGCAGCTCCGCTATTTGTTCATCGCTAACCTTCGTGCCGGAAAGGTTAAGCTTTTGAAGGCTTGTAAGTCCCTGTAAGAATTCGATACTGCTTACCTTAGTATTTTTAAGGCTAAGGTCATCCAAACGAATCATTCCGCTTAAAGGCTCAATGTTAGAGACAGGTGTACCTTCAAGATGAATTAAACGCAGCTTAGTGAGTGATTTTAATGGCTCGATGTCACTAATCTGGGTTTTATCAAGCCAAAGTGTTATCAGGTTTTTCAGGCTGCTGATTGGCTCAATATTACTTACCTGAGTTTCGTTAAGAGATAAACTTGATAAACTTGTCATTGTCCTTAAAAGTTCAATGTCAGATACAGGAACGTTTCTAAGGTCGAGCATATACAAGCTGTTTAGTTCTTTTAAAAATTCGAGGCTGGATAAGGGAGCATCTGAAATATTAAGCCCCCTTAAAAACAGATTTTTAATCGGCTCAAGATTCGATACAGGAACCTTCGTCAGAGAAAGATGCTGCAGACTGAAAAGATTTCTTAGCGGCTCTAAATCTGTTACAGGACAATTTGTGAGAGAAAGCCGCTCCAAAAATATCAATTTGTTCAAGGCACTCAAATCCGTCACATGAATATTAAATAGATGGAGGATTTTCAGATTTTCCAGCTCACTTATCGGCTGAAGGTTAGTTAATTGTAAACTGCTTGCAAGAACCAATTCCTCAAGGTTTGAAAGGCTGGCAACAGGCTCGATATTTTTTACAGGTTCGCCTCCCAGATGAAGCACTTGAAGTTTGGTGAGTTTTTTTAGCGGAGTTAAATCGATTTGCTTTATCTGCAAAGATTTATGATAATGATAATGCCAGGTACAAATATTTCTAAGTCTCCCATTCAATTTCGACAAATCATTAGGATAATCGATAAAATGGAATTTTAGTGTTTGTAAATTACTAAATTTCTCAAGCCCGCTTATGTCTGACAGAAATTTGACGTTAAACTCAAGCTCTGTAACTTTTGCGAAATCCTCTTCGGTAATTTCGGATGGTTGTTTCTTTAGACTCGCTGCCGCCGCTTCGAGAATTGTTGCTTCATTAAGCTGCTTATAAATACTGTTTTTGAATAGACCCACGAAATCGATTTGCGACAGAGCAATAAAAATAAATAACCCGAACATATATGTCCAAAGCAAATACAAATAATATTTCTTGAGTTTATTTGGCTTCTTAGGTTCAGCTCCGGGTATTTCTGGTATAGGATAATCCATATTTCCTTTGTCTTTAGTCCCGTTATTTTTCATATATAGCAGCCTTTCCCATTTTCCTTTATAACAAATTATTCTTTAGCAAATCTATTAAGCTTTTTTGGAAATCTTACCTGCGAGGTTATCGATCCAATTTCCAGTTTTTAAAATTGCATTATTAAGTTTAGGATTGTCTTTGTATCTCAAATAAGCATATACGAAACTAATTGCAGGAAAACCAAAGAAGCCCAACGCTCCCAGTTCGATATGGCTTTGTGTGATTAAAGCAGCGAGAAACAGGAGTAACCAGCAACTTCCGTACGCCGCCATGAAGTTTCCGTAAAACCTCATAATATTCATAAAAAAATATCTCCTTCCAATCTAACATAAAAATCCATGTCTTTTATATTACATTTTAACAAACATTTCCCATTTAAGTTCTTAAAAAACATAATTTCCTTTAGTCAAACAAAGACTATATCATTTTGATTCAACTGGCAACTATAATAATAAAACCGTTTAATCAAATGCGGTTTCCCAATCTATTTTTATATCAACAGGTTTGAGAATTATCTCTAAATTTGGTAATGCATTCTTAAGTTCAACAATTTGATCTTCACTAATAGATTGCCGCCATAAGTCTAGTTGCCTTAAGTTTTTTAGACTAATTAATGGTTTAATATCTTTTACATCCAAACCCCCTAAAACAAGTGTATTGAGATTTTGTAGTTCATCAATAGGACTTATATCACTTATTTTTATATGTGTAAGCGTAAGAGATTTAAGATTTTCAAACTTATTTAATAAAGTCAAATCTTCTATAGGTAGATTATTTAACGACAATGACTCTAAATTAGTTAGTTTAATTAATGGACTTATATCTTTAATATTAAGATCATAAAGAGAAAGAGACTTTAAGTTCGTAAAATCTGCAAATATATTTGCATCATAAATTGACTTTGAAATTATATAAAGGGATTCAAGATTACTAAGCGATTTAAGTGAAGCAAGATTAGAAATGTTTTTTCCCTCAATTTTAAGAGTCTTTATACTTGTTATTTCTGAAAGTATGGACAAAGGTATATCTTTATCCATTCCTGAAATCTCGAGTTCCCTAAGATTTTTTAACCCACTAACGACTTCTATATTTTTTATTTTTGTAGCTCTTAGAACGAGTTCTTCCAAATTAACAAGTTTCTTGATAGGACGTAAACTTATTGCTTTTTCTATATGCTTTGGTTCTGGCAATCTTAGAAAGTCTCGCAGCTTTATCATTATTTTAGATTCTGTTCTATGCTGTGAATGTAAAAAAGAAATTCTGAGTGTTTTTAATTTTGAAAGTTTTACCAAAGGTTTAAGATTAGTACATCCCATGTTCGACAAAGAAAGGTATGATGTGCTCCCATTTTATGTACCATATGTTAATAGAGAGTTACACACATTTT
>CAZVOA010000009.1:0-100632 GCA_964628465.1 uncultured Pirellulales bacterium
TTTTGAGGCAATAAGAAATTTATTTCTTGACTTTGAGTTCTTCATAGGTGGTTTTTATTTCGTTATATTTAAATGGATTTCCGCCTGCGCGGGAATGACAAAGTCTATAACCAGTGGTTAAGTCTTTTGATTACGGCCATACTGGCTAAGTTTAATTTATGAATAAAAAAGAAACATGGTATGTTGCCGGACTGTATTTTGGATGTGCTGAATGCGGGCGTTGCTGTTCCGGGCCGGAAGAGGGTGTTATCTGGATTACTAAGCCGGAGATTGAACTGGCCGCGGAATTTCTGAAAATTCCGGTCGAACAATTCACAAAACGATATTTGAAGCAAGCCGGACTTCGGACATCAATTATCGAGCAAAATTCGACTAAAGACTGCATTTTTCTGCGGGAAGTTAAAGGCAAAAAGCAGTGCATGATATATCCGGTTAGGCCGAACCAGTGCAGGACGTGGCCGTTCTGGGCGAGTAATTTAACAAGTCCCAATACGTGGAATGAAACTTTGCAGAAATGTCCCGGTATTAATCGCGGCAAATTCTATAGCTTCGAGGAAATACAGAAAATCAAAAAGACTCTCAAATGGTGGAAAGACAAAAAATAAACTCGGAACTAATTCAGGAAGTAAAAGAAATTTACGACTGGCTCAATTCGCAAATCGAAAACCATATCCCCGAAAAGTGCGACGCGTGCGGCCAATGCTGTGATTTTATTACTTACGACCATCGTTTGTATGTCACTACGCCAGAGGTAATATTCCTTGCGGCTAATCTCAATGTTGATACTCTCAAGTCAATGCAGACTGGAATATGTCCCTATAACGTAGAAGGAAAATGTACCGTTCATCAATATCGTTTTGCCGGATGCAGGATTTTTAACTGCAAAGCAAACCCGGATATTCAAAGCGAATTGAGCGAATCTTTACTTAAGAAATTAAAAGCACTTTGTGAAAAATATAAAATACGCTATCGCTATATGGATTTAGCTTCTGCACTGAACGAACATGCTGAATTGAAATAAACACGAAATATTGATTAGCTGAATCAATCTGTTTTATTTATAACATTTGTAAGCACCACTCCAGTAACTACACTTAAATATCTTGTGCTTTCAGCAGCACCTGATTTTTTTGTGGCTTTTTTAACAGGAATTTCTTTGTATTCGTCTAAGGCAAGCTGGATTTCTTTATAACCTTCATCCTTCCGCCAGACTTTACACTGAGTATCAGATTGTCCCATTGCATCGAAGAGTGCCAGTTCGTAATCAAGACGAGTTTTTATTGGCCGATTATTAATCTCAACGATAATATCATTTGCGTCGATACCTGCTTTGTCTGCAATTGAGTTTGGTACAACCTCTTTGACATAAAGACCTTCATCATGTTCAAAATCATGATTAAGTATGAAAGCACTTGACAACGGAGAAGAATAAATACCTAATTTTATGAATTTGAAATCAGCAGCTAATTGCCTGATATCAATATCAAATTGTTTTTTGAATACATTTTCAAGGTCAGAACCATCAAGCTCTTCGTAATTATTTAATTCAGTTAAAATATTTTTAATAGAGTCCCGGCCGTATTTATTTTCCATAAGAAGGAACAATCCTAAAGCGGCACTGTAATAATCACCTTTTATTTTCTGATTTGCATTCTGCTCCCACTTGAACAATTTGTCGCCGACTTCATCCAATGCAGTAAAAGGCGTCTCATTGGTTATAGCTGCATCCCATACTCCTGAGAGTTTTTCATCTGGATTCGTTCGCAAATAATCCAATGCGATATAACCGGCATAGTTCGATAAGCCTTCACGAAACCACCTTGTATAATCATCGAATGTAGTTATGAATATAAGAAAACGAGTTTGATGGAAAATTTTCAGCTTGCCTTGTTTATCCGGATACGTAAGTGACGTTTCTGTCAACTCGTGTGTTAAGGCATATGGAAAATATATATCTTCGGCAAGTATGGAATTTGGATTATCATTGCCGGTTTCAGCGAACATGGGCATAGGATAAATATTCGGATCATTTGCATTCAAAACCACATCTAAATTCTGTGGCAGCTTTTGAACTCTCATGAGATATATCAATGGCCGTGTTTTAAATTTTATCCCGGTCTCTGACTCTACATGAGAAAAAACATCATTAACTTTCTCTGCAATAACCTGGGCCTGCGAGGCGAGTCCTTTCTGATACTTAACGGTTGTTACTCCGACTGAAGTTTCACCTTCGAACGGGATATTTTTAAGATTTTCATTGTTTAAGTTAAGATTCAGTTGGCCTCGATAGTGCGCGATTATATCTACAACGCGTATATCATTACTTTCGGTATTTTTGGATTTTTGTTTTTCAATACTCGAACAACCGGAGATTGCGGCGATTATTAAGATAGAGAAGACGGCTATATATTGCAAATTTTTCATTATTTCCTCATTTCTTCAAGATTTATTGATATTTTATCTTGCAAACAATTGAGTCTAACTCAAGCTGCTAATATATAGACGATAGAAATTGAATTTTGTTACAAATGTATTTAAATATTTTTTTAAAAACCGTCAATAGGCTGTGGTATTTTAACCTGCGGGTCACGTAAATTTATAAAATTGACTTTTTTGCTGCTGCTTAAAGTCCCCTCCTTATCATAATAGGCATAGAGTTTCGCCAATTTCTGCGCATCCGTCGATTCCATTGCTTTTTGCCATTCACCTATTTCGGCGCCCCAATGAATCGGCGTGTTATCCAGTGAATATAAAACAATTTCCGGATTGCTCCTGCTTTTTGCGCCATGATAATTGCTTACATCAATTGACGAAATTTCGCCTAATAGATGTTTTTTATATTTTTTATCCATCCAGCGGATTTTGTCAATTATTCTCAGAGCCGCTGTAATGTCGGGACGTTTCCATGCCTCGCCATATACAGGGATTTGGGAATTAGATAAATTCCCTAATTTTATTTCTACTATTAAAAGTTTCGGCAATGGAACATAATCAAGAACTATCTGGTTGGCATCGATATAGAATTTCGTATCGCCGGATTGTACCACAGCGACAGGCACTCTATAATCAGCACGAACATAAATTCCATCGCTTTTTGTTTGAATAGTAATGTTATCAAGCCACGCCATAGATTGCAGATTTTTCTTGACCACTGCGGCTGTTTTTTCATCGAGCCGAAATTCTCTGCCACCGGCTTTTTCTTTTATTTTCATTTGAAGCTCATTACTGTCACGCACCCATTGCGGCATGTCAAGAAGAAGCTCACCCGTTTCATTCGACTGAGCGACTCGAATATATTTCTTATCTATATGATAAAGAGATATTCCAATACCGGCGATTAGAGCCGCGATAAATGTTATTTTTAAGAGTCTGAGCAAAATGGGGCCAACCCAGTCCAGGTTAAGTTTTTTCCCTCTTTTAAAAAAACCTTTTTTCAAAGAAACTCTATTTTGTTTTCTATTTTTTCTTACCACTTTTTATCTCTTGCTATGATTGCGTTTCAACTATATCCAAATACGCCGTCTCGACAATTTTTTCACACAACTGACTCATGGTAAATCCGGCTTTAGACGCCGATTTCGGCAATAGCGAGTGACTTGTAAATCCGGGAATTGTATTTACTTCAAGCGCAAATGGAACATTCTCATTTGTCAGTATAAAATCAACACGAGAAAAATGTCTGCAGCCGAGAATATCGAAACAATCCATCGCCGCCTGATTTATTAGCGAGACAACCGAAGAATCACTGATTGTATCGAACAGATATTGAGTATTATCATCGATATATTTAGAGTGATAGTTATAAAATTCACTTTTTGGTTTTATTTCAATTATTGGAAGCGTCTCTCCGCAAAGAATACCAACTGTTAATTCGCGTCCGGCTATAAACTCTTCGATCAGGCAATCGCCGAATTCGTTAAATGTTTTTCGTGCCGCTTTGATCGCATCCTTAATCGTATCAACTATAGAAATTCCAACACTGCTTCCTTGACGGACCGGTTTAATTACATATTTATCGCCAACATATTTCAATTCTTCCCGAAGCAGTTCTATTTCCATATCACTATCGAACTCGATTGAATTTGGAGTTGTTATACCTGCTTCAAGAAAAAGTCTCTTGCTTTCGACTTTGTCAAAAGCCGCCCTGCTCGCGGCAGGACCGCTTCCAGTATAAACCAGCGATTTATCTTCGAGGATTTGCTGGAGTGTGCCGTCCTCACCGAACTGACCATGCAATACAGGAAAGAAAATATCAATACTTTTATCCTCAAGTATTTCAAGGTTATTCGGATTTATGTCAAATGTAACAATATCGAAACCGGCCTGCCTGAGCGCATCAGCAACGGAATTGCCGCTCTGGATGCTAATCTCACGCTCCGATCCGATACCACCCATAAGGACAGCTACTTTTGGTTTTTTGGCTAATTTACCCAGTTTATCGCCGTCGTAATTTTTTACTTCCATATTTCTATTTCGAGTTCCAACTCAATATTGAATTGGTCTTTAACCTTTTCTTTTATCGTATCTATCAATTGAATTACGTCATTGCTTGTGCAGCCTTTTTCCGCGTTTATAAAATTTGCGTGTTTTTCACTAACGATCGCACCACCTACCCGTAAACCTTTCAGCCCGGCTCTGTCAATTAAAGCTCCGGCGGAAACTCCTCTTGGATTCTTGAATATGCAGCCCGCGTTTTTTGTATTCAGAGGCTGAGTATTTTTCTTGTAAATCCATATTTCCTTTACTGTTCGCATTATTTGTTCGGAATCTGATGGAGCTAATTTTAATTGCGCATTAAGAATAAACTTCCCGGTTATATTGGTTCTGCGATAGTCAAATACAAGTTCCGGTTTGCTTTTTACAAACACGTTGCCTTCGATATCCATAAGCTGGACTTTTTCAACCGACGAGCCGAAGTCACCGAAATTTCCACCGGCATTCATTCTTACAGCTCCGCCGACAGAACCCGGAATACCTGTCAATGCTTCTATGCCGGAAAGGCCCTGCCTGACAGAATCCATAACAAGCTTGTTAAGCTCTACACCCGACCAGGCGGTAACTTCATCTTTATTAAACTTCATCTGGGTAAACTCTTCGCCGTCAAGCTTAATAACAGCAGCTTTCAAACCTTCATCGGCAACAAGAAGATTTGAACCAAAACCCAGAACATACATTGGTATTTTATTCTCATTGCATCGCTGGACTACTTTTTTAAGCTGCTTGGTATTTTTCGGCCTGATAAAATAATCAGCCGGACCGCCAAGGCCATACCATGTTTCACCAGCAAGAGCGTAATCTCTTTCAACTATTTCTTCTAAACCACTGAATATATTCATCTGCTACTTTCCAAATATCTCCTGCACCCATAGTTACAATAACATCACCGGGACGGGCATTGCTTTTTATATAATCGCAAATCGCCCCGAAACCATCAATAAATAAAGCTTCACTGCCGGCTTTTTTAATTCTCTCAACAAGAATATGTGCGTTAATCTGTGTTTTGGATTCAAGCGAATCACGCACAAAATAAATTTCCGGCACAATTGTCAAGTCCGCCAATTTAAAGCTTTTTGTAAAATCATCAAGTAAAAATCTTGTTCTGCTGTACTGATGAGGCTGAAAAATACACCACAAACGCTTCGGATTATACCTGTCGCGTATCGCGGCTAACGAAGCCATTATTTCAGTAGGATGATGGGCATAATCATCCAGAACGGTTATTCCGTCAAATTGCCCTTTGAACATTAACCTGCGATCCATTCCGGTAAAACCGGGGAGCAGTTCAATAACTTTTTTCGGCTCAAGACCAAGAGAAACAGCAATCGCGGTTACCGCCAGAGCATTATAAACATTATGCTTACCCGGCAAAGAAATCCCTGCTCGACCTAAAAACTGCCCTCTTTCAAAAATATCAAAAGAATACAGACCATTGTCTGTAGATAGATTATCAGCATAAAAATCGCAGTTTTTATCGAGACCAAAAGTTTTGTAATTAATACTCTTGTCAAATTTTTTAAGAATCTCACGAACGTTTTCATCCTGTCCGTTCGCGATTACCATACCTCCGGGTTTTATTCCATGAGCGAAATTATCGAAAGCTTCGACAATTTCCGCTTCATCTTTGTAATAATCCAGGTGATCCGGTTCAATATTTAATATGCAGGCGATTTTCGGTTTTAGATTCAAAAAACTCCTGTCATATTCACATGCTTCAGCGACAAAATATGGACTTTCGCCAACTCCGGAAGAACTGTGCAGTTGGCAAATTTCAGCGCCAATCACATAATTCGTATCAATCTGAGCCTGTTTGAGAAGGTAAGTGAGCCAGCCGCTCGTCGTGCTTTTGCCGTGAGTGCCTGCTACAGCGATACCTTCGTAAAAATCCATTACTCCGCCTAACATTTCGGCGTACTTGTATATTTTGCAGCCCTGCTTGCGCGCCTGTTGCAATTCAGGATTACTTTCTGTTATAGCGGCGGAAATTACAACTGCGTCAATATCCGGGCTAAGATGCGAAGCGTTATGACCTGCTTTTATATCGGCTCCAAGTTCGCAAAGATGGTTTGTAACATGCGTTTGTTCCTGATCGGAACCGGTAACTACGGCGTTATTTTTTAAAAGAAGCACCGCCAGGCCGCTCATGCCTATGCCGCCGGCGCCTATTAAATGAAATTTTTTGCCTGCTACCATAATCTTTTTTTGTCCTGTGGAATCTACCGAAAGACTCCCGATTTTATCAGTTCCGTTTAGTACAGAAACTGTCTGTTGTCCATTAACTATTCTGTTTTTGCGCAGGGCAACAGTCGAATCCTGCATTTTTTTGAAATCCTTACTGTCTGTCAGCGGCCGATTCATAGCATCCTTTCTGTTCACATTGCTCCTTCAAAAAACAAAGTTCTAATCTAACATATATATCGACCAGAGCAAGTAAAATTCTTCTTCTAAATAGCAATAAACCTATTCTATAATTAAATCCAGCGTTTAGTACATATATTTACACATTAAGTTTCTAATCAATCTTTTGCCCGATTCATTTTCGGTATTACTTAGGATATATAACTTAACAGTTTAAGGATTTTCCTTATTGAGGGATAAGTATGGATAAAGTATTCAGTTAGGAAGTTATGAAAGACTCACGAAAAAGGAGTTAATATGAAAACTATATGCAAAATTAAGAAAATATTTAAGAGCAAACCAACAATTGAAGGAGCAGGTGTACATCTGAACAGAGCGTTCGGATTCGACCAGGTGCCGCTGCTGGATCCATTTCTCTTACTGGATGATTTCCGATCCGACACGCCGGACAAATATCTGCCCGGTTTTCCATGGCATCCACACCGTGGAATTGAGACAATAACATATATGCTTGATGGATATGTTGAGCATGGTGACAGTATGGGCAATAAAGGTAACATTACACCCGGCGACGTACAATGGATGACGGCCGGAAGCGGCATAATACATCAGGAGATGCCTAAAGGTGATAAAAACGGCCTGATGGGCGGATTCCAGCTATGGGCAAATCTTCCTGCAAAACAGAAAATGATGAAGCCTCGTTATCGTGATGTAAAGAAAAATACTATTCCAGAGGTAAAACGCAGCGACGGGACTACAATAAAAATTATTTCCGGAAAAGTTGACGGCGTGCAAGGACCCGTCAAAGATATTGTAATTGATCCGGAGTACCTGGACATAACTGTACCGGCGGGAATTACATTTATTCACCCTGTAAATCCAGACCATAAAGTCTTCGCCTATGTAATAGACGGCCAGGGCTACTTCGACAAAGAAAAAGATTCTTTCGCATACGAAATTGAAAGTGCTAATTATTTTGATTTCCAGCGGAAATGCCTGATTGGTTCTAAAAGCGTTGTTCTCTATGAAAATGGAGATGAAATACAAATAACTGCAACTGATAATTCTGTAAGATTTCTGTTAATTTCAGGCAAATCCCTGAATGAGCCTGTCGCCTGGTACGGCCCGATAGTTATGAATACACAGGAAGAACTTAAAATTGCTTTTGATGAATATAAAAACGGAAATTTCATAAAATAATATAAGGAGTATAATCATGAATGGTAAAATAAAACCAATTCCAGATGGATACCATACAGTAACCCCAAGCATTATGTTTAAGGATACACTAAAAGCGATAGATTTTTACAAAAAGGCTTTCTCAGCCAAAGAGCTTGGAGTTTTCCCAACCCCTGACGGCAAGAGTATAATGCATGCTGTTATACAAGTCGGCAATTCCATTATAATGATGGGAGATGAAACACCGAATCAAATGTGTAAAAGCGCCGAAACTCTCGGCTCTTCACCTGTAGTTTTTTATATATATGTACCGGATGTAGATAAATTCTACAACAAAGCCATAGATGCGGGTGCAGAGCAGATAATGCCGATAGAAGACATGTTCTGGGGAGACCGCTGCGGAACACTGCAAGATCCTTTCGGATATATGTGGAATATCGCCACACAAATTAACAGCCCGACACGGGAAGAAATCGATGAAGGAGCAAAATCTTTTTTTGCAATGTCTGAAAAACAGTAAATTAATCAAACTTATCGATTTATCAGGAACATACTTTGCATAAACCAGTAAAATGAAATTGATTTGCCGCTCAGAAAACATTATACTTGGATATTGTTTTTAAGGAAAACCAAATGAATTTTACTAAAATGCACGGCCTCGGTAACGACTATGTTTATGTCGATTGCTTCAGTGAAACGGTATATCAGCCGGAAAAACTCGCGCCGGTTATAAGCGACAGGCACTTTGGTGTCGGCGGAGATGGTTTGATTCTTATCACGCCGTCTAAAATAGCTGATGTCAGAATGCGTATTTTCAACGCTGACGGCTCAGAAGCCGAAATGTGCGGCAATGGGTTAAGGTGTGTCGCCAAATACACTTACGAACATAAATTAGCGGTTCCCGGCGAGGGTTTCGCCGTACCCGGCCAGGCGGTATTTCCTTATTCACTGAATATTGAGACCGGCAACGGCATATTAAGAGTCGGACTTCAAACAGATGATAACGATATTGTAACACAGGTTTGCGTAAATATGGGCCAGCCCATTTTAACACCACGCGAAATACCCGTAAATCTGCCTGGTGAAAAGGTAATCAATTTTCCAATAAAAATTCTCGACCAGGAATTACAAATGACCTGCGTTTCGATGGGAAATCCGCACGCCGTGTTTTTCTGCGATCATGTTGATTTGATCGAACTTGAAAAAATCGGCCCGGTTATAGAACATCACCCGCTCTTCCCTCATCGTGTAAACGCCCACTTCGTTCAGATAAACACCCCTACCGAATTCACAATGCGAACATGGGAAAGGGGCAGCGGCATAACCTTAGCCTGCGGCACGGGAGCATGCGCCTGTGCTGTTGCAGCAATCCTTACCGGACGTCAGGGCCATGTAAGCACGGCACATCTACCCGGCGGAGACCTAAACCTGAACTGGTGCAAAGAAGACAACTGCGTCTATATGACCGGCCCAGCAACAGAAGTTTTCCAGGGAACCTGGCCTGAAAAATAGTGACAATCAATCATGGAAAGGCCTCTACGATTCATCTTTCATGGTAAAACTTCTACGAAGGACGGAAGCACGAGTTTGTGTGATATAAATATTATTGAACAATATTTTTTCCGGACATATTAAATTTACCGAATTGACAATATCCTGAATTATTAAGTAAGGTATCCCCAGATTATGTTATTTGGAAAGTGCAATCATAATAATTGTTAAAATTAAAGGTAAGAATTTTAATCTAAGAATATCATGTTTCATCATTTTCCCTCTTAAAATATGACTAATATATTTTAATTCTATTCATCATATTTAAAGCCTTTTTAATTAATATATTTATTAATTAAAGTTACAAATACTTTACGCAAATTCGTTAGTTTAATATCATTAAATACTACCTCCTTTATGATTTATACGTCTTTTCAAATTAAGGTATTTTGCTAATAAGGATATTATTACGAGGATAATAATAAACATACTTAATATGGCTTTTTTTTTGAATGATGAAACTTTTCCTATCATGGTTTCAATATTGTTTTCTTTAACAATATTAACATCTTCTGGATTTTGTGGATTATTAATTGGGATTAATGTTTGTTCTTGCGGTATTACTATCGTTTTATTTTCGAGTAATATATTTGATTTTTGAGCCAGTATTGGATCTGATATTCTACTATTTAGATAGCTTTTTGTTTCATCAATTATGGGTTTTAGGCTGTTCTTATTTTTAAGATCATCTATCCTCACCTTAAGCTGTGGAGAACTCTTAAAATCAGTTACTATCCAATAACTTGTTTTAACACCATGTCTTAGAAGTCCGCCATTTTCTAAAGAATTAATTTTTTCACTATCATTAGCATCAGATAATAGTATATCTAAAGAATTTAATCCTAATGCCCCCCCTGTTATTATTTCCATACCTCCTTTCTTAAATAAAATGGCATTATTTTTAAAACGTCTCTCCTGAAACTCTCTTTCGTTTTCCATCATCTGAATTAGGTTTTCTTTAGTTATTTTTTTATTCGAAGATTCTCCAATACTCAATGTATAGTCTATTCTTTTTTCTTGAGTTCCGTTTTTGTTAGTAATAATTAGAACTTCCTTTTTAGACCAATCTTTCCATTGGACATCGCTGACATCTTCACTTTTTTTATATGTTTCCAACATCATATCTTTAGCTGTGTTTAAATCGAAGTGACTCTTTAAATAACGCCATTTTTTGGGCCAATAAGTGTCTCTGGAGTCAACACCTTCGGGGGTTTTATTAAAAGGAGATGAACCAGATGGGGGATTTCCTGGATCATTTTCTACTGTTGTATCATAAAGGGGCAATGTAGAGCCTGGTATAAGGAGGATATCATTTAAATAGATGCTCAAACCTCGTCTTTCTATGATATAAGGAGTATCAATATATTTACCTTCATGGAAGAAAAAACCTGAATTAATAGGTTCACTTCTGCTTGAACCAAATTCACTAATATCTCCGGCATCATTACATAACATTGTTCCAGTCCAAACTAAAACGATAAGTATAAATAGAATTAAACGCAAAAATTGATAATTCCATTTTGTTGTCAACCTTTCCATACTGTTTAAAATCCTTTAATTTTTATCTTATTTTTGTTAATAGTTCTATTTATACAAATCGCGATTTTCGTAACTGTTTTTTATCTTTTTGCAAAATTTAAGTATAAATTCATAAAAAACCTTTACATTAATACCATTATATAAACATAAGCGTATTGAGTCGGGGTATTATTGATAATAAAATCTTAATTTTTGAAATATTTTTTCATTCATAAGATAAAACAGTTTTTTCTGCGAAAAATGAGATTTTTATGGCAAATATTTTTTTAGTTTTTTTTTATTCTTCATACAAGCTTTCCTTTTACCTATTTTGACACAGGTGTCATTATTCGACTTTATAAGCTATATCGCAGCAGACAGGGCAAATGTTAAAAAAAACGGAAAAAAATTAAATATTTTTCATTTTTCTAAAACTCGAATGAAAATGCTCCCTTTTTTGGTAAACGCAAGACTTTTTCTGTCCAAAAAAATAAACAGAAATGTTTCATTTTTTCAACATAATTACTTGACTTTGCCGATTCATTATTTACTATTTTAACAGATAGGTAGTGTTTCGTGATAATATGGAACATTAAAGCTTTTAGTAAGAACCGATAATAACTAAATTATTATGGCCGAAAAAAGAATACTAATTATTGATAACGATAAAATAATTCTTGATTCCGTTTGCGGATTTCTTAGAACCGAAGGTTTTGAGACTGAAGGAGTTGAGACTTTTAAGGCCGCGTTGGCAAAGCTGGAAGCAAATCGATATAATCTTGTAATTACCGATATAAATCTTCCGGACGGGGACGGTCATGAAATACTCGATTTAGTTAAAAATAAGTACCCTCAGACCGTAGCAATCGTTATAACAGGTTATGGTACAATCGAAAGTGCGGTTTCCTCAATCAAGCGAGGCGCTCACGACTACCTTACGAAACCGATTATCGATGATGAATTGCGAATGGCGATTGCTAAAGCACTGAATCAGCAATCACTTATGAGCGAAAATGAGCGGCTGCGCGTTCAGCTTGATCGAAAATTCAGTATCGAAAATATCATCAGCCAGGATTACAAAATGGCGAAAATCTTCGAGCTTATCGAAGCAATCGCGGACACCAAAGCGACTGTTTTGATGACCGGACCTTCCGGAACAGGCAAAAGTATGCTTGCCCGCGCGATACATCATCGCTCAACGAGGCGAAGCAAGCCATTTGTAGAGGTAAGTTGCGGAGCATTGCCGGAAACATTGCTCGAAAGCGAGCTTTTCGGTCACGCGAAAGGTTCATTTACCGGTGCGGTTGCCAATAAAGAAGGAAAATTCCTGGCAGCGGACGGCGGCACTATATTTCTCGATGAGATTTCCAACGCCTCGCCTGCTCTTCAGGCAAAATTGCTCAGAGTCCTGGAAACAAGGCAATTTGAGCCGGTAGGAAGCAATAAAACAACAATAGTTGACACAAGAATTATTCTCGCTTCAAATAAAAATCTGTCACATGAAGTACAGCGAGGAAGATTCCGGGAAGATTTATACTACCGGATTAATGTAATTACGATAGAACTGCCGCCTTTATGCGAAAGGGTTGGCGATATAAGTATTTTGGCGGAACATTTTCTGAAAATGTACAGTTCACAGAATAACCGGGAAAAATTCGGTATAACAGATGACGCGATGCGGCTTCTTGAGCGTTATTCATGGCCTGGAAATATTCGTGAACTGGAAAAAATCATAGAAAGAGCGGCACTTCTCGGAAAAGGCAAATTCGTTAATGCTGAAGATTTGCCGGATACAATCAAGCAGGAAAAGGCAGGTAAACAGAGAAATTACGCTAATATGAGCCTTAAAGATGCCCTTGCCGAACCCGAGAAAAATATCATCCGCCAGGCTCTCGAAGCGAATCAATGGAACAGGCAGGAAACCGCGAAAGCACTTCAAATCAATCGGACCACGTTATTCAAAAAGATGAAATCTTACGGCCTGTACGCCGAAGCTGAAAAGCTTGGTTTTATTTAAAACATCTATTTAACTAAACAATTCATTCACTACAGAAAATCCCTATGTTGAAATAACATACAAAGTCTAAAAGTACCCCTGCTTTTTGCGGAGGGAGGGGAGAAGGAAGAGAAAGCAGGGGCTAAAAATGAAAAAGCTATTACCTATTCTACCAAAATTAATAAAATCGTCAATATAAATTATTCAACATTTTTATAAATATTTGTATTTGAACACCAATTCCAGAAAAAGTTCAAAATCGAACAAAATATTTGAATCCTATAATCACTTATCTACCGCCCAAATAAATAACTCTAAATCACGTTTTACCTGAATATATTCTTTAATATCCACTTGAAATTGAAAATGATATTGACAAAAACGCTCCGGTTCTTACAATACCCTTTTGTAAGGTTTCGGCCGAAGTGGCGGAACTGGCAGACGCGCGGGATTCAAAATCCCGTCCTGGCAACAGGGTGAGGGTTCAACTCCCTCCTTCGGCATTGGTTTAGTTATTAGTAAATAGTAGTTAGTGATTTGTTTTTTGGATGAAATATGATACTTACTCCGACAGTTGCTGATATTTTGCGGCCAAGTGAGAAAGCACAAGCTTCTTTTTATAATGCAATTCTTATTCTGAGCGGCTCGTTGTTCATCGCTCTCAGTGCGCAAATTTCCATAGGTGGACCGGTACCTTTTACAATGCAGACTTTTGCCGTGTTGCTGGTCGGTGCGCTATTCGGAGCAAAGTTCGGCTGCATGTCGGTCGCGCTGTATTTACTTGAAGGATTGGCGGGCTTACCTGTCTTTTCCTACTGGCGATCAGGTTGGGTTATGTTTGCCGGCCCTACCGGCGGTTACCTGGTGGGTTTTCTCGCGGCAGCTTATGTAACTGGTTTCCTGGCTCAAAGGGGCTGGGACAGACGTTTTGCTACCACATTTCTTGCTATGTTGGCGGGAAATGTTATAATATATACATTTGGAATATTTAGACTTACTAACTTTTTTGGAATTGAACAGGCATTTGTTGTAGGACTGTATCCGTTCATTGCCGGTGCTGTGGTTAAGATTTCGTTGGCAGCGGCCTTACTGCCCACAGGCTGGAAATGTATGGAATACTGCGGCTTTTTGAAAAAAAGATAATCGAGTAACATATATTATAATATCAACTTCAATGTATTCATATACTTTGTTGGTTCATAATTCAATTGCTATTATATAGTGTTTCATATCTTCTGTGGTTTATATCACAGGAAAAGATTAGTAGAAGTTGTATTATTGTGTGAAAGATTAGCTTAAAGGAAGGCGCGCATGAGTACAGGTACGATTAAATGGTTTAACGAGAAAAAAGGTTATGGTTTCATTGTTCCAGATGGTGGTGGTGACGATTTATTTGTCCATCATACCGGAATTAGTCCGGATGACAGGGATTCCATCACAGAAGGAAAGAAAGTGAAGTACGAAATCGGAGTAGGTGAGAAAGATCGCCCCTGCGCTGTTCAGGTCAAACCGTTTTCTGAGTAAAACCGCACATAATCCTGTGATAAATAAATAAAACCAGTTATCTGGCAATTACTGATTAAATAATGTAAGTATTATCAGCTAAATGTTTGTAAACAAACAGTAGAGAGATATTTTGCTTGTTTTGACTACAACAGAGTAATCGGTTGCACATACGAGTTGTTTAAAGCAATTGCATATCTCAGGAAAAATTGCTTTGTATAATCTTCTAAACATTAGATTGATGGTTTATCGATCAATCTAATGTTTATGTTGATTATGCGCTGTGAACAAACGGGAAATAATTATTGATTTCTCCTTATATTCGCACGATTATTTCATGTACGAATAAACTGAATATCAATAATAACGTTGGCCTTCTATGCCTTGTCTGACGGTATAGGCACCGGAAAATGCTCTTGCGATTGGCCTTATAGCTTCTTCTATCTTCAAAGCCATCCAGCCTAATACGGTTGGCGGAACATAAATAACATCGCCCTCCTGCAGGAGAACATTTTTGGTTATATCGCCATGCGCCATCATACGGTCGAAGTTCAATTCAAAGATAGCGGGTTCTACATTTTTATCATGCGATGGCCTGATTATCTGAATACGTTCAAGCCAAGCCATCGGATTCGGCTCTGCTATACTTATAGCAGTCAAAAGAGTATCCCTGCCGGTATAAATTCGCGGGCCGGGCTGGTTGACCTGCCCCAGAACATAATATACTTTGCTTTTGAATGAAGCTATTTTTACATCAACAGGATTCTCATCTGTGAATTTGTATAACTTTACAATTTCAATGCGAATATCTTCAGCTAATTGAGCAGGAGTTTTGCCAGCGGCGACTATTTCGCCAAAAGACTCGAAGCTTACTTTGCCGTCAGGGCGAATTATTTGACGCTGACCATCAATTATCGGAATTTTGCTGCACGAGATTAGAATTTCGTCTGGAGGCTGAAGAACATATGTATCAGTTGAAGTATTTACATCATGAGGCATCAAATATTGTTTTATATCCCTGGGGTTTGAGGAAAAACATCCTGTAAGACTCAAGCATATTTGTAATAATATAACGATTAATATAAGACGTTTAAACATCCTAATGTCTCCTTTCAAATTTTTTCCTTCTTACAAAAAAAGGAATATATGACTTTATCGGCATATATTCCCTCAAAATCAACTTATCCCTTTTAAAAAACAAAAAAAATACCCGCAACTACAGTGATGATTATCAACTGCAGTATTTGGATAAGAAATAATATTCACACATTGTATTTTTATCTTAAAGTTTTTAGTGCTTTGCCCCATGCAATAACCTGGTCGAGCATAGTATTTACAGATTTTTCATGGTGAGCGGCCGGCTTGAAAACGCTGAAGTTTTCAAAATCAGTAAACAGAGAAAGCATTACCTGGGCGCGAACATCGGCAATTTGCAATTCAGCCATTATCAGCCTGAGTTGTTCGACCGCACGTGCGCCGCCTGCACTGCCATAGCTGACAAATCCCGCCGCCTTATTGTTCCATTCTTTATAAATAAAATCTATCGCGTTTTTAAGAGCGCCAGATGTACTGTGATTATATTCAGGAGTAACAAAAACAAAGGCGTCAAACGAATTAATTTTCGCTGCCCATAGCTTTGTATGCTGCTGGCCGTATTTGTCTTGTGACGGTGGAATTTCCTCATCGAGCAAAGGCAGATTATAATCTCTTATATCTACAAGTTCGAATTCAGCTTCTTTGCGTTTTCCGGCAATCTTATAAACCCAATTAGCTACCGCTTCACCCATTCGTCCCGGGCGGGTACTCCCAATAATTATAGCAATTTTTAACATAGTTAATCACCTCTCTATTTTAAATCTAAAAACTTTTTTCATTTTCATATTATATTGGTATATACAAAGGCTTTTGACAAGTTTAAATCCTGAAATAATCACACATTATGAAATATTTTTTTTGCTATTTTGAAGTCCTGAAATAAGCTTCAATATATTAACTTTACTATTTACCCAAAATTCTGTTAACAATTAATCGTGGTTAAAATGCAATAATTAGAAAAAATACAAAATATTGACTTTTTGTGGATTGACATTTTAGATTAAAATATGATATAAATAATAATATAATATCATTTTTATGTATATTTTTATACAATTTAGGGAATGTATTATGGTGAATCTACTCATTCAGTACGGTTTGACAAAAAGAATTTCCTATGATTTCCCGGAAAACCAAAAGTATCATTCCATTTCAATTTCCTCAAATACATTATTTAGTTTTGCTATCCGAGATGCCTTTGAATTTTAAGATTATAAGCAGAAAATTGGACTATTTGCGTATAATGGTCTTGTATATATAACTGAGAATTTTGCTTATTTTACATTTTGAAGGAGGTTTTATGAATAAGAAATTATTTATTATTACAATTCCTGTGTTGATATTTTTTCTTACTTTGGCAACTACCGTACAAGCCGCCGATCCAAGCCTTGTTGGCTGGTGGAAGCTGGATGACGGTTCAGGCATAACAGCTACAGATTCATCCGGCAATGGCAATAATGGTACTATTTCCGGCTCTCCTAACTGGCTTGCCGGAAAACTGGGTGGCGCTCTTCAGTTCAATGGGACTGATTGCTACATTAACGCCGGGAATGGTACGTCACTAAATCAATTTACAAATGAGATCAGCATAACTTTCTGGCTAAAAACCCCGGGCTTTACAACCACATTTGCTACCGTTATAAGTAAGGGTGACGGTGCATGGCGAATGGGACGAAATGCTGGCGGAAATGTTCTGCATATGGGTTATACCGGTACTAACTACTTTGATGGATCTAAAACGGTGACAGATAATGAGTGGCATCACTGTGCAGGTATATACAACGGCACAACAGCAACAATCTATGTTGATGGTGTGGCGGACACCACTAACACTGCAACAGTTCAGATACCAAATGGAGGTACCTACAATGTGTTGATCGGTCAAAACGAGCAGCAGACTGGACGATACCTCACTGGTACGCTTGATGATGTTCGTTTATACAAAAAAGCCTTAACGGTAGAAGAACTCCAGCTTGTGATGACGGATGTTGGTAAAAATGGTTTGGCTGAAAATCCTTCACCCAAAAATAAAGAATCTGATGTAGCTCGAGATGTAACTCTGAGCTGGAAACCTGGCGCATACGTTACGGAACAAGGCGGAACACATAATGTATTCTTCAGTACAGATATCAATGACGTTAATGATGCAACATTAAGCAATCCACTTGGAGCAACTGTATCTTCAGGCCAGCTTGCTGACGCAAATACTTTCACACCGTATACTCTTGAGTTTGGAAAGACTTATTACTGGAGAGTCGATGAAGTAAATGCCCCATCAAAACCAGGTCAATATAAAGGTAATATATGGAGCTTTACCGTTGAGAAAGCGGCGTTGGACCTTCCGTTTGCAAATATTGCAAATGTCACCGCGATAAGCAGTGCAAAAGATAATGACCCGAACAATACAGTAAACGGCTCAGGACTGGGAATCGATCCGAATTTCCCGAATCGTCATGAGATAAGTTCAGGTTTAAACTCATGGGTATCCAGTGGAAAGGATACCAATAATGTCTGGATTCAGTATGACTTCGATAAACTTTACAGGATTCACGAAATGCTGGTCTGGAACTATAATCATACTCTTTCATTTCGTTATGGTTTCAAGGACGTTCTTGTCCAGTATTCCATCGACGGCCAGGCATGGGTTGATGTACCAGACGCGAATTACTTCAACAAAGCCGCAAACAATTCAAACTATGAGTATAATACCACAGTTGACTTCAATGATGTAGTCGCCAAATCAGTCCGTATAACAGCATTTTCCAATCATGGAACCAGTAGTGTAAAGTCTTACGGTCTTGCTGAGGTTCGTTTCACTTATGTTCCTGTTTATGCGAGAATTCCAACTCCAGCCGATAATGCGCAAAATGTAGCTTTCGGAACAATGTTGAAATGGCGTAAAGGCAGAGAAGCTCTTACTCATAAGTTATATATTGGAACAGATGAAGCCGCTGTAACAAACGGTGCTGTCACTCCTGCCACTTTAACAGCGAGCAGCTATCTTCCAAATCTTAGCATGGGAAATACTTACTACTGGCGTGTTGACGAAATCAATAACGGTATGGATCCTTCATTATGGAAGGGAGATGTATGGAGCTTTAGTGTTCCATCTACGATTCTGATTGAAGGTTTCGAGAGCGGCTATGGTAATGATCCAGGCTCCAACGCGGTCTTTTTGACGTGGAAAGATGGCGCCGAACTTGGTGACGGGGCAAACGGTTCATATATGGGCAGGAAAGATACGCCGTACCTTCATACAATTAATCACAGCGGCGGTCATTCTGCACCAATGCAATATGACAATGAATCATACAGTTATTCAGAAGTCACAGCGGAAACTTCAGAGCTATTGAATGGTTCCGACTGGTCCAAAGGCTCACCAAAGACATTAACAATATGGTTCAGAGGTGATCCGAACGTAACAGATGTTGGTGACGCACAATTATATTGCGAAATAGGCGGCAAGAAGGCTGTTTATACCGGTTCAATAAACGCACTAACACAGGACATATGGCGTCAATGGGATATTAATCTTACTACTCTTGGAGTGAATCTTTCAAATATTACAACAATTACAATTGGGGTAGAGAAGATTGGTTCTAAAGGCAGTATAGGTGTCATTTATCTTGATGATATTATGCTTACTGGCACAACTGCTTTAGTTGCCTATCCTGATGTATTTGTCGAAGCAGAAGCATATAGCACTATTACGTCACCTATGGAGGTAAATAATGTCTATCCAGGCGCATCCGGCGACCAGTACATAAAAGTTAAAAATGGTACAACATCGTCCAGCACTGCTCCTCCAACAGATGGTCATGTCACTTATCAGGTTAATTTGACCGGCGGCAAGTATGTAATTTGGGGCCGCGTGAGTATTCCGGTTGCGAACCAGGATGCTTTCTGGGTTAAAGTTGATGGTGCGACATCTGATATTGGATTGGATGCCAGCGGTTGGTGTATGTGGAATGCTATACCAGCAGGTGTAGCATGGCATTGGGATGATGTTCACAGTACTCAGAGTGACAATAGCACTCCCAAAGTTACCTGGACCATACCAGCCGGTGTAACTACTATCACGATAGCTTACAGAGATTCTGATGCCGCAAATCCGCCACGTTTGGATTCCTTATTGTTTCAAAAGGTTGGACTGTAATAAAGTTGTAAGGTATCAAAAGGTTCTCTTTGCTGCATAACAAAAAGAGCATGATTTGATACATAGAATGAAAAAAGGCCTGTACTGATTAATTCGGTACAGGCCTTTTTAATTGTAAGTAGTTGGTTAGATTTAAAATGAATTAATTGCTGATTTTTGAAGAAACGTACAACACATCATCACTGTTCAAATTATCATCGAAAGAAAGCTGCTTAAAGATATCTTCTTTAGTATCTGAAATTATATTATATATTTTTTTACTGTCACCAATATTATTAATGCAATATTCTTTCCATGATTTTACATAGTTATCAAAAATACTTTTTTTGTGTTTATCATTTTCAGCAAAATCAGATATAGCTTTGGAATTCCAGAATTTTATTATTATATTCGCGTCTTCGATATTAAAATTTACACTGACAGTTTCTCCGTCAATTCTCAGAGACCTGTTCGCTTTGTATCGAATATTTTTGCTGTCAAGAAATTCGCGAATAGCTTGAGATGGGTCATTGGCTTTTTGCTGTTTATTTTTTTCGAATTGAGCTTTTTGTTTTTCAAGATTTGCTTTTCTCTCCATGCGTATTTGTTCACTTGTTTTTTGGGGGTAATTACAATTTATTTGTTCAGAAATATTCCTGCATTGATTGGCACAAGTTTCCCTCTGTATGATGTTTAAAACTGAACCGCCGCAATAATATTCACCGCTGGTTTGAGAAACAAGACCTGAATTGTTGTAACTGAAAGCATAAGGATTGTATTCTACATCACGATCTATTAAGCCGCTGCTGTTATACGTAAGTGCGTATGGTGAGTATTCAAGTCTATAGTTTACTAAGCCGCTGCTTTTGTATGTCAGAGAATTGGGATTGTATTCAACAAAACCAGAGACAAGACTTTGGGAATATGGTGACCATTGTGTGCGGTACCTGACAGGAACGTGATAGTAATAATCTCTGGCTTGAACGCACGTGCAAAGAATTGTAAACAATAAGATTGATTGCAATGAAATCCTTTTCATTTTGTTCTCCTTCTATAAAAAATCCATAATTAAATTTAATCACCTCCTCGCAAACAAAATATAAGTTAATTTATTTAAACTAATCAATAATTTCTCTAATAACCTCAAAGACGCATTTCTATTTGAATGCCAAGCGGATAGATTTCTGCTCTCAAAACATGAGATTACTAAATTTTACAAATAGCAATCTTTTCAAGCCCTCCATATTGTATGGTACTTGCAAATTAACAGAAGGTTTGGTTTACGTCAATATGATTTGTGTGAATGTGTGACTAATTTATAATAAAAAAGTCATATTCATGTTTCAGTGTGTTAAAAGAGGGTGTTTGGGCATAGTTTCCTGAAGTAACATTTAACTATGCCCAAAGCAAAATATAACATTTAGCTTGTTAGATTGTGTTTGAGTTAAATTGCGTGAATATTACGCTTTAACTATTTTACCACGACCGGCTTTAACCTGTGATGTAGCATTTCGTGTATCGACAACCAGTTTTGAATTTTTAACAATCCAGTTATAGTCGTAATCGCTGTGATTAGTCGAAATTAAAACAACATCATATTTTTTCAACATAGCAGAAGTCAATGTTTTACTCTTCATCATCAGGTTATATTTTCTCTGCTTATGTGTCACTGGAATATACGGGTCGTTATAATCAACCGAAGCTCCTTTTTCCCTGAGCAGTTCTATTAATTCCAGAGAAGGAGATTCGCGAACATCATCGATGTCTGGTTTATACGCAAGTCCAAGAACGAGAACTTTCGAACCTTTGAGACTTTTTTTATGTTCGTTTAGCGCATCCATCGTGCGTGCGATAACATAATGCGGCATATCGGTATTAATTTCGCCCGCAAGCTCGATAAATCGGGTAGGCATACCGTACTGGCGTGCTTTCCATGTCAGGTAGAACGGATCAATCGGAATGCAGTGACCGCCAAGTCCAGGTCCGGGGTAGAAAGCGTTGAATCCGAATGGTTTTGTCGATGCCGCGTGAATAACTTCCCACACATCGATGCCCATTCTGTCAAATACCATTTTTAGCTCATTTACCATCGCGATATTGATGCAGCGATATACGTTTTCGAGAATCTTAGCTGCTTCCGCGGCTTCAAGTGATGAGACCGGGACAATTTTATCTATCGCAAGCTCATATACCATCTTGGCGATAGCCTGGCATTGGGGTGTAAAACCGCCGAGAACTTTTGGGATTGTGCGAGTATTGAAATGTTTGTTACCCGGGTCTTCTCTTTCAGGTGAATATGCCAGGTAAAAATCTTTTCCTGCCTTAAGGCCGCTTGTTTCAAGAATTGGTATCATTACTTCTCTGCTTGTACCGGGATACGTTGTGCTTTCGAGAGTAATTAGCTGGTCTTTCTGAATGTATTGTGAAATGGTTTTACAAGAATTGACAATATACTGCATATCCGGCTCACGATTTTCTGTCAATGGAGTAGGGACACAGATAATTACAGCATCAACTTTCTTGATCTGCGACATGTTGCTGGTTGCGGTGAATTTTTTTGATTTTATGGCTTCTTTAATTCTGGAGTCCGGAATATTTTTTATTATACTTTTACCGGAATTAAGAATTTTGACTTTTTTGTCGTCAATATCGAACCCAGTTACATCAACACCTGAGTACGCAAATTCCATCGCAAGAGGTAAGCCAACATAGCCAAGTCCGAGAATACCAACCTTTACTGTTTTATTTTCAATCTTTTTATTCCATAGTTCCATTTTCTTATATCCTGAAAGAGTTAATTATTATGTTCTTTTTTAATATAATCGTCTAAATATACCGTTATCTTGCTTAATTTAACAACAGCAATTGAATATATTTTATACGAAAATTATATAAGAGGCAATTTCCGAATAAAGAGTTTTTGAAAAGAATTGCCGCTTTAGCTGTTGACTGGTATGATGTTATAATTAATAATCGTTATAAAATAACGGTTAGAAGGAACTTTATTATATGACAGTATCTGAAATCATCGAACAATTTACTTCTTTGGGTGGAAAACATGATTTGCTCTTGCAGAATCTTCTTGCGGCACAGTGTTTTCTGGGCCATGCTCAATCCGGCGCGATTTTGCGTTTTGATGCCGGGCATAAAGTAGATGTACTTGCTCTTTATCCAAAGTTTAAAAATGATACTATAGTTCCTCAATGGCTCAATTTGGCAATGAAATATGCTCATGAATCCGCTCGTTCAACAGATGCGGTTTTTGTAAAGCCGTTCAGTAATACTGATTCGCCGGAAAGCGAGTCTGCAAAATCGCATATCGTTCTGGTTCCTATTCTGGTTCCGAATATTGAAAAGACAATCGCCGCATATTTACTTACAGAAAATAACGAGAAAATTCTTGAAGAAAACATTCAAATACTTCAGCTTGCCTCTGGAATTTTAAGTTATTCCCAAAGCAGTGCGGTTCAACAGAACTGGCAGCAGAATTGTTTGCGGCTTCGTGAAGCGATGGAAACTTTATCGACGGTTAATCGTGAGAAGAAATTCGCCGGGGCTGCAATGGCTTTTTGTAACGAAGCTGCCGCCCAGTGGCAATGCGAGCGGGCCAGTATAGGTTTTCTCAAAGGAAGATATATACAACTGAAGGCGATGAGCCGCACTGAAGATTTCAGCAGGAAGATGAAAGTTGTTCAGGATATTGAATCGACTATGGAGGAATGCCTCGACCAGGACACTGAAATTTTAGTTCCTGCTCCGAAAGAATCCGCGTATATCAATAGAGCCGCCAATGCCTTATCAAAATTTTACGGTACTCAGGCTGTTCTGAGTTTACCTTTGCGTCACGAAGGACAAGTCGTGGCGATACTGACACTTGAAAGACCGCTCGATAGAATTTTCACTATCAGCGAAGTAGAAACTATTCGTCTTGCCTGCGAATTATGTACGCCGAGATTAATGAATCTCTATGAGCATGACAGATGGATAGGTGCGAAAATCGCTTCCGGCTCTCGCAAATTTGCTTCTGTTTTTGTAGGCGCTAAATATACATGGACGAAATTGATAATCCTTCTTGTTTGTGCCGCTGTAGTATTTTTAATCTATGCCAAGGGACAGTTTCGCGTTAAAGCGTCTTTTGTGCTTGAGGCAACCTATCAGCAGGTAATTCCCGCTCCATTCGATGGATATATAGAAAAAGTAAACGTCGAAATTGGTGATTCGGTAGAATCTGGTAAGACTATTCTTGCAAGTCTCGAAACTGCCGATATAAGACTCAAGCTTACACAATCGGAAGCGAATAAAAGCAAATACAAAAAACAGGCTATTGCTTCGAGGGATAAAGATGAGCTTGGAGAGGCAGTCATTGCCGAGGAGATGGAAAAAGAAGCTGATGCCGAAATAGCCTATCTCAAATATCAGATTGACCAGGCCAGTTTAATTTCACCGATGAGCGGCGTAGTTGTAAAAGGTGATTTGAAAAGGCAGATTGGCGCGCCGGTAAAAGTTGGTGATGTAATGTTCGAGGTTTGCCCGCTTGAGGCTTTGCGTGCACAACTTCATATACCCGAAGACCAGATTTTCGATATAAAAGAGGGACAGCAGGGCGAGCTTGCGCTTGCTTCCGATCCGGGCAGAAAAATCAAGTTCGTTGTCGAGAAAATCAATCCGATAGCTGAAGTTGAAAACCAGCAGAATATTTTCAAAGTGCGTGTGCATCTGAACGAAATTCATCCTGGAATGCGTCCCGGCATGGAAGGTGTCGCAAAAGTGACAATTGGTGAAAGACGATACGCATGGATTTGGTCACGTAAAATTGTGAACTGGGTAAGAATGAAATTGTGGCTTTGAGAATCGTGACGAATTATGGCAGTTGAACGTCCTACATTTCATGAATCATGGTACAGAGTAGCTGAATTACGGCCGAGACTTCTGACAAGCGTCAAAGTCTATAGACAGCACTTTCGCGGCAAAATGTGGTATGTTCTCGAAAACTCCTCGAATAATTCTTTCTCGCGTATAAGCTCTGATGCGTATAATTTTATAGGACTGCTCGATGGTAAAAGAACTGTCGCGAATGTTTGGCAAATTTGCAATGAAAGATTTGGTGACAACGCACCGACACAGCCTGAGATAATTCAGCTTCTTGGTCACTTATATTGCTCGAATCTTTTGTACGCGGAGCTTGCGCCGGACAGCGAAAGTCTTTTTAATCGTTATCACACTCGAATAAAACGTCAAATTCAGAGTGTATTGTCGAATCTGCTTTTCTTGAAAGTTCCTGTATTTGACCCTGACCATATTTTAAATACATGGGTAAATGTATTTGGTTTGTTTTTTACCTGGTTTGGTTTTCTGTTATGGCTTGGAGTAATATCCGCAGCGATGTATTTTGTTATCGGGAACATATCGGAATTATTGCATCAGAGCAGGGATATATTGAATCCTGAAAATTTAATATTTCTTTATATCAGTGTAATTATAATCAAGATATGTCACGAATTCGGCCATGCTTTTTCCTGCAAAAGATTCGGTCGCCTCAACGGCAGCGGCGGCGAAGTACATATCATGGGGATTATGTTTTTAATTTTCATTCCTCTTCCGTTCGTTGACGCGTCGAGCGCATGGGCATTTCGCAGGAAATGGCACAGAGCGATTGTTGGAATGTCCGGCGTGATGGTCGAGCTGTTTTTGGCCGCGATTGCGGTTTTTGTCTGGGTCAATACTTCTACCGGAACTTTACATATCATCGCGTATAATGTTATGTTTATCGCGAGCGTCTCAACATTGCTTTTTAACGCCAACCCGCTTTTAAGATTCGATGCGTATTATGTTTTATCCGATCTTATCGAAATTCCCAATCTAAGCCAGCGAGCGAAAAAGTATTTATATTATCTCGTAAAAAGATATTCATGGGGTCTGAAAACAGCTATAAGTCCCGCCCAAAGTTTCGGCGAAGTGATATGGTTTTTCTTTTACGGAATAGCTTCGACCGCATATAGAATTTTTATTTGCGTAAGAATACTTTTATTTCTAAACAGCAGGCTGCCCGAGCAATTATCTATCCTCGTACCATTCTTTGCCGCATCGGCTGTTTTTGCGTGGGTTATTGTTCCCATTCTTCAATTCATTAAATATTTGGCAACGAGCGGCGAACTGGCGAGAAATCGTTTTAGAGCGGTTAGCGCAACGTTGTTTGGCATAGCTGCTATAGTGGTTTCCATAGGTATTATTCGTTTGCCTGAATATTTTAGAATAGAGGGAATTGTCGAGCCGGTGAATCTTGCTGTCGTATATGCTGAAAATGATGGATTTATTACCGATTTTCTGACATCGGGACAAAAAGTTTCCGCTGATAAAGATGAACTTATCAAAGCGGAAAATCAACAACTTGAAGCAGAAAAAAAACGTCTTATTGCTGAATTGGGTAGTTTGAAAGCAAGAAAACGTCTCGAAGAAACCCGTGACAAAGCAGCCGCACAAATTATTGAAAAGCAAATCGGCGTTATGGATGAAAAAATTACAAAGATTGATTCCGACCTTGCTTCTTTGAATATTAAAGCGTCACTGTCCGGCTCATGGATTTCACCTGATATCGAAAAAGCAAAAGGATTATATCTTCGCAGAGGCCAGCAAGTCGGTCTGGTCGCGGATATGAATGATTTACGAATTCGTGCTGTAGCCGGACAATCACTTGCTGATATTCTTTTTGATCAGGTTGGTAAAGAAGTGGAGATGAAAGTCAAGGGACGCCCGGAAACCGCTTTGATTGGTTATATAGAGGAAGTTTTTCCTGCCGGTAAGAAAGTTTTACCTTCGCAGGCTCTTGGTTATGCGGTTGGCGGCTCTATGCCAACAGAAGTTGATGATCCTGAAGGAATGACGGCTGCGGAGAACTTCTTTGAAGTTCGTGTCACTCCTGATGATGATTCGGTAAGATTATTTTCAGGCCAGCGTGTAATAGTGAGAATTGAAATGCCTCCGAAGCCGCTTATTATGCAATGGTATCGTTTGCTCAGGCAATTGTTCCAGAGGAGGTTTTATATTTAATTATGACCGCGATGCCCAGTGCAACATGGCAAATGCTTGATAATCGCAGTTCAGGAGAGCCTCTGCCAAGAGGACTCGATGCGGTCTGGGATGCCGGTGCGGGTATTATAAGTAAGCTTTCGCCGCGATTTAATAAACTTTGTCAGCAGACTGAGAAAATTATGTCACTTGAGAAGCATTATTCGCAATTGACAGATTTAAGACTTCGTGAATCTGCTGACATATTTCGAGAAACTTTTCGATGCGGCCGTGAAAATTCCGCTGATATCGAACATGCGTTTGCTTTGGTTCGTGAAGTCGCGGTTCGCAAGCTTGGAGAAAAGCCTTTCCCTGTCCAGATAATTGGCGCTCTGGCTCTTGAATACGGCTATATTGCCGAGATGGCGACAGGTGAGGGAAAGACTCTTACCTCAACGATGTATGTCACCATAGCCGGTTGGCGCGGGCAGGGTTGTCATGTAATTACGGTAAACGATTATCTCGCCAAACGTGACGCTGAATGGATGGGACAAATTTATAGATTCTGCGGCCTGAGCGTAGCGTATATCGAGCAGCAGACGGAACCCGCTCAAAGAAAAGCCGCTTACATGGCGGACATTACATATTGCACAAACAAGGAAGTGACAGCCGATTTTTTGCGAGACAGGCTGACACTTGGAAATGTAACGGGATTAAGTTCAGCTCTTCTGGAGAGAATCTCAGGAAAAAATTTGAGGATAACCGACAGGTTAATTCAGCGGAGATTGAATTGTGCCATAGTTGATGAAGCGGATTCAGTACTTATTGACGAATCTGTTACGCCGCTGATTATTTCAGGAAATGCCCCGAATCCGCAGCAGGTGGATTCCTTTCGACGAGCTGCGGAAATTGCGTCTCAACTAACCTGTGACAAGGATTATAGAATTGATCATCGTTATCGAGATGTTGAATTAACCGATAAAGGCAAACAGCGCATCGACGAGTTGACAGGCGAATTAGGCGGCATTTGGAAAGGTGCGCGTCGAAGTCTCGAACTTGTAAACCAGGCGTTAATCGCTAAAGAGCTTTACCATCGCGACCAGCATTATGTAATTCATGAAGGTAAGGTCGTTATAGTCGATGAATTCACAGGCAGGCTTATGCCGGACAGAACATGGCGTGACGGAATGCACCAGGCTGTAGAAGCCAAGGAGGCGATGGAAGTAAACCCACCAAAGGATACGTATGCGAGAATCAGTTTTCAGAGATTTTTCAGGATGTATCGGAAATTATCCGGCATGACAGGAACCGCCGCGGAAGCAGCGTCCGAATTCTGGCAGATTTATCATTTGCCTGTAGTGAAAATCCCGACTAACCGTCCCTGTCTTAGAGAGACTCTTTCCGATATTGTACTTACCACAAAAGAAGCTAAATGGAAAAGAATCGTACAGGAAATAAAACACATCCACGAGCAGGGCAGACCGGTACTTGTTGGCACGCGAAGCGTTTTCGCAAGTGAATATATCAGCAAATTATTGAATGAGGAAAAACTCGCGCATCAAGTTCTCAACGCAGTATATCACAGTAAAGAAGCACAGATTGTCGCGGAAGCAGGTCAGCCGGGCAGAATCACAGTCGCTACCAACATGGCCGGCCGCGGTACAGATATAAAGCTCGGCAGGGGCGTAGCAGATATGGGCGGCTTGCATGTTATCGCCGCCGAACCGAATGAATCCGCGAGAATCGACAGGCAATTATTCGGCAGATGCGCAAGGCAGGGTGATCCGGGAACTGTACGCAGGATTTTCAGTCTTGAAGATGAAATTATCGCTCGTTATGCGAAAACTACTACCTCTTTATTGCAAAAAAGATATGTTCTTTCCAAAGGTGATATTTCATCAGGCTTTGTTCAACGTGTTTTCAAAATTGCGCAAAGTCGTGCTGAAAAAATGGCCTTGAGCAGACGCAAAACAGTTTTACGAACCGACCATTGGCTCGACGAACAACTCGGTTTCGCTGGAAAAGAATAAATCATTTATAATTCAATTTTATTTTTTCGCGAGAGCGTCTGTGAAGAAATTATCTATTGCTTTTGAAGTTATATCGAGATAGTTATTGTATGCCACGTCATGCACTGCACCTTCGACAACTTCATATCTGAAATCCTTTGCGCCGACGGCTTTCATCTTTTCGACAAACCTGTCAGTGACTTCTTTCCGAACAATAGGGTCAGCAGTTCCCTGAATCAACAGAATTGGCAGAGCATCTGCGGAAATGTATGTAATAGGCGAATATTTTTCAGGATCACCATAGCGGCTTGACATTTCTGTTGGAGGAGAACCTCCAGCGACAGCAGTTATACTGCTTGAATATTCATTCCAGCCGCCATCGCCTTCGAGACCTGTATCAGGTCCAGCCAAACCAAGCATTAGTACAAGGTGCGCTCCGGCTGAATGGCCGTAAGCTGCGATGCGGTTTGGATCGACATGATATTCTTTTGCATGCGCCTTGAGCCATCGCACGGCACATTTGCAGTCCTCGATACATGCAGGTAATGGAGCTTCGCGAGTAAGCCTGTAGTTTACTGATATTACGACATAACCTTTGAGTGCGTAGTCAAGCAGCATTGAGCGATACGGCCTGTCACGCTTGTCACCTGCGTTCCAGCCGCCGCCGTGTATTATCACGAGTGCTGGCCGCAATTCATCTCCGCTTGGCTCAAGCATAGCAAGGTCAAGTTTCCATGCCTGGCTATCGCCTGAACGATAAGCTAAATCATCGAGTATAACAATTCGCTTTGGTGTAACTCCTTCGGGTGTTTTTGTAGCTGCCGCTGCGCATGAAGAAACAAAGATAATCAAACATACAATAGACAACATCATGAGAGTTGAAGCTTTACGAAGATTAACCATAGCATTATTCCTTTCATTTAAGCGGCTATTAACCTGTACCAAGTATTTAATGCATGTTTTTAAATATATACGAGAATTTCAGTTTTATCAACAAAATTCAGTATTAAGTTATATTCTTACTTGTTTTTCAGACTAATTGGAATTGTTGGAATATTCTGGAACGAGGGATTTTATTTTTTTGAATATTTCATTGTTTTCTTGTTTTGAGGCAATTTCGATTAGTTCGTTAATTCCCGCTCGTAATTTGTCTCTGTCCATTGGGATATTTTTCCATATGCTGATTTTCGGATGCCTTGTTCTTTGCATGTCTTCGCCTTCGATGGAGAGTTCCTCGAACAGTTTTTCCCCTGGTCGCGGGTTTGTGAATTTTATTTCTATATCTTCTTCAGGGCTAAAGCCGCTAAGAGTTATAAGTTCCCTCGCAAGGTCCACGATTTTTACCGGCTCGCCCATTTCGAGCACGAAAATCTCGCCGCCTTTGCCCATTGTTGCCGCCTGCAATACGAGCTTGCTCGCTTCAGGTATTGTCATGAAGTATCGTTTCATTTCCGGGTGAGTGACGGTTACAGGTCCGCCTTCTGCTATTTGCTTTCTGAAAATGGGAATAACCGAGCCTTCAGAGCCGAGCACGTTTCCGAAACGTACTGTAACGAAATATGTTTTACTTGTTCTGCTCAAATCCTGTATGTACATTTCAGCGATGCGTTTTGATGAACCCATAATGCTTGTCGGATTTACTGCTTTATCCGTGCTAATCATAACAAAGTTCGTAGTGCCGAATTTTTCCGCTGCGTCCGCGACAATCTTTGTTCCCATGACATTATTTTTTATCGCCTGTGATGGATTGAGTTCCATTAAAGGCACATGCTTGTGAGCGGCCGCGTGAATTACAACTTCAGGTTTATATTTAGCGAAAATCTGTTCGATGTGTACTTTATCCGTAATGTTGCAAATGAGCGGCTCGATATGAACTGATATGAAATTCTTCCGTAACTCGTGCTCGATATAGAACAATGGATTTTCCGCCTGCTCCACAAGAAGTAATAGTTTCGGGTTGAAGTGGCATAACTGTCTGCACATTTCCGAGCCTATTGAGCCACCGGCGCCTGTGACAAGAATAACTTTGTTTTTTACAAATGCTTCGATGGAATCCAACTCAATCTGTACTTCTTCTCTGCCTAAAAGGTCACTAATATCTACATCGCGAATTTGAGAAACGCGCAACTTTCCAGATGCGATATCTGTTATAGAAGGGACTGTGCGAAATCTTATTTTCGTACCTTCGCAAACCTGGATAACTCGTCTGAGCTGCTTGTGTTTAGCCGATGGCATTGCAATGGCGATTTCATCGATTTTCTGTTCGCTGCAAATCTGAGGCAATTGCTCAACTGTACCAATTACGGGAATGCCGTGAATATGTGTTTTCAGTTTTGCCGGGTCGTCGTCGATAAGACCGATAACTTCATATTGAACTATAGGCATACGATGTATTTCTCGTATGAGCGATTCGCCCGCGTTGCCTGCTCCGACAATGAGAAATCTTTTCAGCCTGCCTCTTTCAATCGTTTGGGACGCTTCATGGTATAATCTAAGAACCATTCGCATACTTCCCAGGAGCATAATAGTAGCGAACAAATCCGCCATGCAAACACCTTCGGCTGGTTCTTCCATTCCGATGGGCAAATAAGTTCTCGCAAAGTTCGTATAACCAAGAGCATACCAGATACTTACGATGAGAAGGGTGCTTATAAATGATGCTCGTACAATTCCAACGAGGTCAGAAATCCCAACGTATCGCCACCAGCCCTGGTATTGTTTGAAAAGTCCGAAAACAGTGAGCTTAATAACAAGGAAAAAAAAGATTAGAGTTGGATACAGGTCAACCAGCCAGGCTTTTTTGAATCGCATATTATGTATGAGTAGAAATGAGAGCATCAGAGCCGTCGCAAAGACAAGCGCATGTGTAAAAATGATTAGCGGCTTTCGAAAACGAACCAGTATCGCCGGAGGCAACGCTGGAAACACTGCCGCTCTATAATCCCCGCCTTTCGGCGCACTTTGTGCCTGTATTTGAACCATAGGTGGGTTATCGTCATAATAAAGCCCACGATTAACCACAACCGTAATTACATCAACAGTTTAGATTTGTTTTGATGGAAGAATTAAGTTTGATTATCTATTTGTTTTCTGCAGTTGATTCGGTAAAAATTGAGTCGTTGTCTTTTTCGTTGTGATATGAATAGACATCATCAATAGCGGTATTATCAACTTTCTTGCGTAATAACGAATAGATAATTGTGTTTGCGGAAAAATAAAAGCTGATAATAAAAGAGACGACCATTCCGATAACAATCAAAACGAAGAAGTAGATAAGAGCCGCTCCGATTTTTTCGGGTAATGTTTCCGGTGAAATTGTTGTCGGGTCGTAGAAATCTATAAATGTTGGTTTGGGCCAGATTGCATCGAGTTTGTTGATATTCCCATCACTATTTGTTGTCCAGACGACAACTTGCATGAACGTGCGAGTGACAAATAATGTTAAAAATGCGGCTATACGTACAAAAGAGTAGCAGATAGAGCCGTAGATTCCAGCAATTGCGGTATAGAAAAGCATACTCCATGGTTTCGCATATACATAGCTGAGAGACCGGCTGATAGAATCGAAACTGTCCGAGCCGTCATAAGCAACAGCCGGGTACATAAGGTTGAAACCAATGATAGCTCCAATTAATACCGCCGCGATGAGTGTCCCTGCAAAAAGTGCCAGAGGTATGCCAAGGCCGATTATTATTTCGCCGATTTTCGGGATATTTCCTAAAAGTCCTATGACAAATATACATATACCGATTGCAATAATAATAAAAATTGGTACAAGAGGAGCCTTAAACAAGCTCATGAATCTTTTCGTACTGAAACGAACTGCTTCGCTTATACCGGGTTTTTCACCTCTTGCATTTTGAAGGGCTGAAATTCGACATATAGCTCCTCCCGCTGCTGAAAGAACCGCAAGAACTATTATAAAAAATATGGCACAATAGATGTAATGGTACTTGATTGCCCATTCCAGCGATAAATAAAAGTTTGTGATATTATTAACAATTCCCAAAATATCGCGTTGGTAAACGGAGTCAACTGCATTCTTGAAACATGTAGCTGAGGATCTCCAAAGGATTTTAAATACGCCGCTGCGTTCATCTCCTTGTCGAAGAAGTTCTATTCCTTCACGCGCACCTTTGTGCGTAGTGCTTGCTAAATAAATATCCATCTCGGATGTGATGGTTTTATTATTGTCACGTACAACTGCGACCGATTGGCTGAAATCCATAACCCACCCGGTAAGGCAAATCATTGCCAGTGCGGTTGAAGTGATTATAAGCTTTGTTGGCTGAATTGCCATTCTGAAGGCCCGAAATATTTTCGGAAAAAGAAACTCTTCAAATGTAAAAGTAATTTGGTTGCCTCCGGCCATATTGCATCCTTTCATAAAGGTCACAAACTCTTCTTTTTTTCAGCTTTGTTTATTATTTAATATGTATAATGATTTATCAGGATATTTCAACAACTTTTTTGATTTTTTTGAGGATATTCAACCAGAGATGAAATCTGCTTTATTCCGGTATATCAAAATCCTGATCGCTTTCCTGGATTTTTTGGGGGGATATGATCTTATAATCAGCGTCGAGCCAGGAACCTAAATCAACCAGTTTGCATCTTTCAGAACAGAAAGGATAGAATTTTCGTCCTTCATTTTTTTCCTGACCGGGCGAATTGACAATTTTGTGACAAGTAGGACACTTATGTTCCATATATTTTTTATTCTTGCGGCTCTAAAACGAGTCCTTTTTCCAGTTTTTTTGCAAATTCTACAGAGTATTTAGCCCATGGTTTTGCTTCAAGTCGAGCTTTTGAAATAGGTTCTCCTGTGCCAAGACAAATACCGTAATTTTTTTTCTCAATACGCGTAAGCGCTTCGTCTATTTCATGCAGGAGTTTTCTTTCGCCATTCATTAAACCGATAGCAAAATCCTGCTCGTAGTTATCGCTCCCAAGGTCTGCCATGTGAATAGGCATGGAAGATAAATCTCCGGTATCATGTGTTTTTTTTAAAGCTTCGTCTTCGATTTGAAATACGTTTTTTTGTAATTCTGTTCTTTTTTCCAGTAATAGCTGCTTAAAATGCCTTAAATCGGATGCGGAAAGACTTTTCGCTTTAGTTCCGGCGGAACTCACTTTTTCTCTAATAGGTTTTTGGCGTTTCTGTACCAATTTAATCTTAACCCTTCTTAGTTTGGACTATACTTTTAATATAAAAAATAAATTGTATCACATTTTTACCGATTTGTCCAGTTTAATCTGGTTATAAAAAGGAAGTCAGGTAAATATAAAATAGGTAAAATATGAGAACGGAAAGGTGTTTCTACTAAGTTCTTATTTTATATATAGTTGTGGTTACAAATATATTTTATAGTATTGGATTTTTTGAGTATTTTCCAAGGGGTATAAAAAAATCTTTATCCGAAATTTTGCCGGTTATTACCTGGATTCCAAACACTTTTGAAATTAGTTCCGGGTTTAAAATATCGTTTGGCAGGCCATAAATATAATTATTATGGGGCGAAAGGATTAGCAGTTCATCGCAATACTGTGCGGCGAGATTTATATCGTGTGTAACCGCGGCGATAGTTTTGTTTTTGCTGATTTGCACTTCTTTCAGCAGGTCATATATGCCAACCTGATGTTTCATATCTAAAAAGCTTGTTGGCTCATCAAGAAGCAGAATTGGTGTATCTTGTGCAATAGCTCGCGCGATAAAAACACGTTGGCGTTCGCCGCCGCTAAGGCTTCCGAGTAACCTGTCTTTGAATTGAGTTGCGTCAGTAAGTTCGAGTGCCTCGTTTATTATTTTTTCGTCATTTTCGGATGGGAAAGCGAATGAACTTAAGTAGGGGGTTCGTGCCATAGTGACTATTTCAGTTACTGAAAAATCGAATACTGGAACAAATTCCTGTCTGACAACTGCGATTTTTTGGGCAAGTTCTTTTATTTGGTAGGATTTTACCGGTTTGGAGTCGATTTTTATCGAGCCTGTTTTTGGTTTCAGCAAGCCGCAAAGCAAATTAAGAAGGGTGGTTTTTCCTGCTCCATTCGGCCCGATAATACCCAAAAAAGTGCCTTTTTTAATATTAAAAGACAGTTTTTGCAGGATTGTCTTTTGTGCGAAATCAAAACCGAGATTTTCTACTTCAATAATGTTCATTTCATCCAGCTTACTTTCCGTGTATATCTTGCAAGAAGTATTAAGAAAAACGGCCCGCCGGTTACGGCTGTTATTACACCGACAGGTAATTGTTCCTGTCCGAATGCGGTTCTGGCGATAGTATCAGCTATTGCCAGAAAAATTCCGCCGTATATTGCGCTTAGAGGAATTATTTGTCTGTGGTCAGGACCAAATAGCAGTCTTATTGCGTGAGGAACAATTAAACCGACAAATCCGATTAAGCCGCTGATACTTACCGCAATCGCCGTGATAAATGCCGCGAAAGAAAAGGCGACAAGCCTGGTTTTTTCCGTGTCGATTCCGAGTCCCTTTGATTCGTATTCACCGAGAGTTATAATATTCAGGTTATTTGAAATTCGCCATAGAATGATAATTCCGAGCAAGATAAAACTGCCGCAGGACAAAAGCAGAAGTGCATGCTGGTTTTCCGGTATGTTACCCATAAGCCAATACAAAGTAGAACGAAGTTCCTGTGTTTTCATGACTAATGTCAACAGCATAATTACAGCGGAAAAAAAAGCATTTATAACGACACCTGCCAATAAAAGAGACGTAACCTGCGACCTGCCGGAGTAATAGCCAATAAACCATACAAGAAATACTGTTATGATCGCACCTGTAAAAGCAAATACCGCTATTGAGGGACCGGCAAAGTAACTCAATGTAATGCCGGGAATTATAATTGCAATTACAGCTCCGAGACCTGCTCCGCTTGATATACCGAGTATATAGGGATCGGCTAAAGGATTTTTCAAAATGGCCTGCAAAACCGCTCCAGAACACGCCAGTGCCGCTCCTACGAAAACAGCCAGCAATACTCTTGTGAGTCTGACTTTGAATATTTCATAATCATTATTACCACCGGGTTCCACACTGGGACCATGTAATACTTTAAGCAGAGAAATATTTTTTACACCTATGGATGTACAGAGACTCGTTGCTATCATCAAAATAATAAAGCTGATAACAATGTTTGTAATCATTCGTTTTTTTGTAAGAGTCTCTGACATATTTATTTATTGTCTGAACTATTTTTATATAAACAATCTGCGATAATTTCGATACCTTCCGGCAGTCTTGGTCCGAGTCTTAAAAGTGTATCAGAATATAATACGTAGATTCTGCCATTTTTTACAGCGGGAAGATTGGGGTACTTGTTCCAGAAAAGTTCTGCGTTTTTTTGCTGGGATTCCAAATTATCTTTACTCATCGCTGATTGAATTATTACTTCAGCGCCGCATGAAATAATTACTTCGGCTGAAATTGACGGATATTGCTGCAGGGTTTTCCCTATCGCGTTTTCGCCGCCAGCGGCTTCTATCAACTCATTCAAAAAAGTATCTCTGCCGGCAACACGTAAAGGTTCTTCCTGGATTACCCATAATACCTTTATTTTTTCTGTTCGATTGTATTTTGCTTTAAGTTCATTAATTTTGTTATCAATATCACTGGAAAGTTGTTCCGCTTTTTCCGGTGTTCCCGTGGCTTTCCCGATTTTATTGATTACTTCTGATAATTCGCTGAACTTCTGCATTGATAAAACAAGCGTATTATAACCAAGATGTTTCATAGTATCGGCGACAGCTTTTTGTTCTGCAAACCATTGAGTTATTACCAAGTCCGGTTTGAGCGCGATAATTGATTCAGTGCCGGGTTTCCAGAAAGTTCCGACTTTTTGTTTTTGAGTTGCTTCAGGAGGATAATCGCTGTCGCTATCAACCGCGATTATTTTGTCACCAAGTCCGAGTGCGAAAAGAATCTCCGTTATATCAGGAGCGAGCGATACTATTCTTTCCGGTATTTTGAATTGGGTGGAATTTTTTTTTTCTTTGTGTCTATTTGTTCCTAAAATTATCAGAGCAGAACAAGCAAGAAGAAAAAGCAGTAATGGCAGCCAAAGTTTTTTCATTATGTTCTCTTGAATTGTTTTTCCAGATCACTGATTGAAAATTCTATCGTTGTTGGTCTTCCGTGTGGGCAGCGGCTCGAACAATCAACACGTTCCTTATCGGCAAGAAGCTGTTCTATTTCGCCGGGTGTTAATTTCTGTCCAGCTTTAATTGCGGCTTTACACGCGGCCATATCCAGAATTTCCTCAAGCAGTCGGTCGGAGTCTAAATCGGCTTGTTTGTTTTCCAGTATTTCAATCAAATCCTGGATAAAATCAAGAGGCTCGGCTTTTGCGAGAATAGTCGGAAATGCCTGTATCGCCATTGTTCTCGGCGCGAACGGAACTATTTCGATTCCGAGTTTTCCTATCAGTTCTGAATTTTTCTCTAATATTTCAATCTGCGACTCAGTGACTTCAAAACTTTCAGGCATTAAGAGTCTCTGCGACTGAAGCTTGCTTTCCCGTACACGTTTACATAATGACTCGTACATAATTCGTTCGTGCAAAGCGTGCTGGTCTATGAGTACAAAACCGTTTTCTGTTTCCGCGACGATGAAACTATCGTGTACCTGCATGAATTTTTGTTCTGGCCGCGATGAAGGCGGGGCGGGCATATTGAATTCTTCAGGCCGCTTGTTATAATTTGTAACTGGTGCGTTGTGTTTGAATGAAAACTGCGGCTGACTTGTTGAAGCGGGGCGATGCTTCTTGAAAAAATCCGCCATAGCGTCGGCGATTTTCTGACTTTGCCCCGACGCTGGACGTGCAGGGGCATTGTATTCTCCTGATGACGGCAATTGAGCGGGAGCGTGAAAATCCTCTCCTAAAAGTTTTTCTCTTAACGCTCCGAGTATTTGCGAATGTACGAGATTGGAATTATAGAAACGTACTTCATTTTTTGTCGGATGCACGTTTACGTCATAGTCTTCGTGCGGCATCTTTATAAACAGAAAAACAACACCGAATCTATTCGGTTCCAGCAGGCCGCGGTAGGCTTCTTTTATCGCGTGCGAAATAAATTTGTCATGAATGTGGCGGCCGTTGAGAAATATGTATTGAAATTTGTTGCTTGTTCTCGAAATTTCTGGCCTGCCCATAAGAGCGTAAATCTCAAGACCTTTTTCATTGCTTTGCGTTTCTATCAAGTCATCTGAAATATTTCCCGATTGCGATGGAAAAAGAATTCCAATTCGCCTTCGCAGACCGTCTGTATCGTGCAGGCGATATATTTCCCTGTTATTATGAATGAGGGTCAAATCCAGATTCTGGTTTGCCAGAGCAATATGAATGAAATGCTCTGTAATGTGTCCCATTTCAGTATTGGCGGTACGCAGGAATTTTCTTCGAGCGGGCAATTTATAAAAAATATCCCTTACCTGAATCGTGGTTCCGTAATCGCCGCTGCACGGACTGATATTTTTCTTGTCGCCGCAATCAATTTCAATGCAATTGGCGGAATTCGAGTCTTTCGTCCTGCTAACCGCTCGAACTTGTGCAATCGAACCGATACTCGCAAGTGCCTCGCCGCGAAAACCCAGAGTAGAAATCGCGAGCAAGTCCTGACTTGTTTTGATTTTACTGGTAGCGTGTGGCTCGAACGCCTTGGCGAGGTCATCCGCGTCCATACCGCAGCCGTTATCAGTGATGGAAATCAGCTTTCGTCCGCCGTCTTCAATATTTACGACAATTTTAGTGGCGCCGGAATCGATGCTGTTTTCCATTAATTCTTTAACCACACTGGCGGGTCGTTCAATAACCTCGCCTGCGGCTATCATATTTATCATATTCTGATCAAGTAACTGTATCTGTCCCATAGTTTCCTCATTGTACATGTTTTTGTCAGAAATTCCAGAGGCAAGTTTATAAAGCTTTATTAACGGAATAGTTATTGATAAAACTCTGTTATTCATGTAGAATCTTAAACTGGTTATATGATAATTTGTTAAAAGGAGTTATTTATGAAGAGAAGAATGTATTTGGCGGTAATAGTATTATCTGTTTCAATAGCCGGATTTGCACAGGGTTCAGGGATGGGTGATATGGCTTTGGAAAACACCTTATTACGACAGAGGCTTGACCAGCTTGATAGAGAAATACAGGCATTAAGAGATAATTCTCCATTACGAGGCACAGAAACACAGGAACGCAAATCTCTATGGTCGAATCTTGATGTTCAGTTTTATGGTTTTTTGAAACTGGATGCCGCTTATGATTCTTCCAGAACGAGTAATGGAAATTTCGCTCAATGGGTAGATTCGGAATATTATAATAATAAAGATGAGCAGTTCAATATGACCGCTAATGAAACCAGGCTTGGATTTAATATAACCGGTCCAAAAAATAATGGATTGATTACCAGTGGTAAAGTGGAGTTCGATTTCTACGGTACTGGTGCAGGTGAAAATAAAGCGGGTATTATGATGCGTCATGCTTTTATCAAACTTGATTGGCCGGATGAAAAGTTCAGTATTATCGCAGGACAAACCTCAGATGTAATTAGTCCGCTTTTCCCGTCAACATTAAATTATTCTGTTGGCTGGTGGGTTGGTAATATTGGTTACAGACGTCCTCAGATTAGACTTACTAAAGAATATAATCTGGATAAAAATGTTGATTTAAAACTTGAAGGCGCTATTTCCAGAACTATTGGAAGATATAACGATGATTCAGCGATTACCTGGGATACTGATTCAGGTGAAGATGCTGGATTTCCAACTCTACAGGGTAGAATCGGCATAACAATGCCAATTTACGAAGATAAACTCACAACTATTGGTTTGTCAGGTCACAAAGGTACTGAAGAATATGATATCCTTCAAAATGGAACGAATACCAGATTTAAATCATGGTCTCTTAACCTGGATGTTGTGCAGCCAGTATGTGAAAAGCTTTCAGTTAAAGGTGAATTATTTACAGGCAAAAATCTTGATTCATATCTCGGCGGAATTGGTCAGGGCGTAACTTTATCAGGTGCGAATATGTATGATGAAGTAAGAAGTTCAGGCGGATGGATTGCTGCTTCAATCGGGCCATGGAGCGATGTAGCATATAATGTTGGTTTATCGATGGAAGATGTGGATCGCGGCACTGTAAATACAGGTGGAAAACTCCTGAATCGTACAGTATTCGGCAATATGGTTTATTCTCTGAACAAACAAACGGATGTTGGACTTGAGCTTTCTCACTGGCGTACAGAATATAAGGGTTCCGGAGACGCGGATAGCATTAGATTACAGGCAGCTTTGAAATACAAATTCTAAGTATTTCTTTTTTAAGGTTGACAATTAAAGAATAGTTTAATATAAAGTTTTGTTTATCGTTTTTTATGGTACGGAGCTTGTCTCTATTACATTATTCACTAAATAGGATTACAGAATTTTGGAGTTATACAAACGAATGTTATAAAAAGAAGAAGTTAGTACAATTATTTTTATCTCTACAAAGGAGAACATCATGGAACAAAAAAAAGGTATAGATTCTCTTATGAATGAGAATCGCACGTTTCCGCCGCCGCAAAACATAAAGGCAAACGCTTATGTAAACAGCATGGAGCAATATCAGGAAATGTGGGATGCATCAATCAACGACCCGGATAAATTCTGGCTTGAACAGGCAAAGTCTTTGACTTGGTTCAAAAAGCCTACAAAAGCTTTGGAATATACCTGGGACACAAAAGCTCGTAAAATCGAGCACAAATGGTTTGAAGATGGCGTATTGAATGTATCATACAACTGTCTCGACCGTCATCTCGGAACACCAATTGCGAAGAAAACCGCTATTATCTGGCAGGGTGATTCCGATGAACATGTCCAGAAATTCACTTACGAAGAACTTCACAAAGAAGTATGTAAATTCGCAAATGTACTCAAATCCAAAGGTATTCAAAAGGGAGATAGAGTAGCGATTTACATGGGCATGGTTCCCGAATTAGCTGTTGTTATGCTTGCCTGTACACGCATTGGCGCAATTCACTCGATTATTTTCGGCGGATTCAGCGCGGATGCAATCTCCGGTCGAGTGAATGACTCAGACTGCAAGATGCTCATTACAGTTAACACTTCACGCAGAGGCAAAAAGGCTATTCCGTTAAAAGGTATCGCCGATGAAGCTATGAAATCCTGCCCGACAATTAAAAGCTGCATCGTAGTTAAGGTAACAGATGATGCGTGTCATATGGAACCGGGACGCGATTTCTGGTACACCGATGAAATGGCAAAAGCCAACGAAAAATGCGAAGCTGTTCCAATGGAAGCAGAAGCTCCATTGTTTATTCTTTATACATCAGGTTCGACAGGAAAACCCAAAGGTGTAGTTCACACAACCGGTGGCTACCTGATGCACGCAACTATTACACACAAACTCGTATTCAATATTCATGATGATGATATTTACTGGTGCACCGCCGACATCGGCTGGGTAACCGGACATAGCTATATCGTTTACGGTCCGCTCGCAAACGGCGCTACATCACTTATGTTTGAAGGCGTTCCTACCTACCCGGATGCAGGTCGTTTCTGGCAGGTTTGCGATAAATTTGGCGTAACTGTATTCTACACCGCCCCGACAGCAATCAGGTCGCTTATGCGTCTTGGTGATGAGTGGCCGGCCAAATATAAACTCGATACATTAAGAATTCTTGGTTCAGTCGGCGAGCCGATTAATCCTGAAGCCTGGATGTGGTACTATGAAAAAGTCGGCCGAAGCAAATGCCCGATTGTTGATACATGGTGGCAGACAGAAACCGGCGGATTTATGATTACCCCTTTGCCGGGTGCGATGACATTGAAGCCGGGCAGTGCGAGCAGGCCTTTCTTCGGTGTCGATACTGTGGTTCTTCGAGATGACAGAAGCCAGTGTTCCCCGAATGAAGGCGGCAAACTCTGCATTAGAAAACCCTGGCCGGGAATGATGCGTACCATGTGGGGCGATCATGACCGCTTCATCGATACATATTTTACGATGTATGATGATATTTATTTTGCCGGTGACGGATGCAGAATTGATAACGATGGCGATTACTGGCTGATGGGCAGAATTGACGACGTTGTTAATGTATCCGGCCATAGAATCGGAACAGCGGAAGTGGAAAGCGCACTGGTAAGCCATGAGAAAGTTGCCGAAGCAGCAGTTACACCAATACCTCACGAAATTAAAGGTCAGGGTCTGTATGCGTTCGTAACTCTCGTTGGTGGAGTTGCCGAAAGCGAAGAACTTAAAAAGGAACTTATCATGCATGTACGTAAGGAGATAGGCGCGATTGCCGCTCCTGAAGCAATTCAATTTGCACCAGCCTTACCCAAGACTCGTTCAGGCAAAATTATGCGCAGAATTCTGCGTAAGATTGCCGAAAAGAGTACGGATAATCTTGGAGATATCACAACTCTTGCTGATCCTCATGTAGTCGAGGATCTCATCAAAGGCCGGGGTCTATAATTAATTTAATCTGAAAGAATTAGCCGGATGTGTATAATTACACATCCGGTCTATATTTAAATGAAAGGTCAATAATTATGGATATGGAAATAGCAAATAAATTATCTAAAAATGAGAATCACGGCTGGCGAGTTACTTTTGCGGGTATGGGTATTAATCTCGCTCTTGGTATCCTTTATTCATGGAGTGTTATAAGCAAACGTATTCCCGAAGATTGGGGATGGAATGAAGATGATAAGTCCTTGCCTTACATGGTTGCCTGCCTGGTGTTCTCTATAATTATGGTTCTTGCAGGCAGGATGCAGGATAAGATGGGACCGCGATTGGTAGCGACAATTGGCGGCATTCTGGTCGGTCTTGGATTTGTTTTAGCAAGTATGACTTCAACTGTATTGGTTTTTGTTATCGGCTTTGGTGTCCTTGCCGGAGCTGGTATCGGATTCGGTTATGCCTCCGCTACGCCGCCAGCGGTTAAGTGGTTTCCGTCTTCAAAAACAGGTCTTATTGCCGGAATAGTTGTTTCAGGTTTCGGACTGGCTTCTGTTTATACCGCACCGTTGACTACTGCGCTAATTGGCAGTCTTGGTTTCAGAATATCAATAATGATTTTAGGTATCGGATTTTTAATTGTTGTTGTTTCTCTTGCGCAATTATTAAAGATACCACCAAAAGACTATGTGCCGGCTGGATCTCAAGCGGTAAAGAAGTTAAATGTTGGTGACAAGAAAGCGGAATTTCTCCCGAAAGAAATGCTTGCTACCTGGCAATTCTATCTAATATGGTTTATGTATGCCTGCGGATCTGGTGCTGGTCTTATGATTATTGGTAAACTTGATGCCATAGCTCAAAGTCAGGTTGGTATTAATCTTGGTTTTGTATTGGTTGCGGTAATGGCAATAGGCAACGGCGGCGGACGTATTGTAGCCGGAATGTTGAGTGATAAAATAGGCCGCAAAGCTACTCTGCTTTTGTGTTTTGTCTGTCAGGCTGTACTGATATTTATGCTTTCGAGAGCTTCTCATGATAATGTTCTCGGTTCTATTCCGGTCATGGCGATAATGTCTGCATTAATCGGAGCGAACTATGGAGCAAACCTCTCACTTTTCCCATCGATTACGAAAGATTTTTACGGTTTGAAGAACTTCGGAATGAATTATGGATTAGTTTTCACTTCATGGGGAGTGGGCGGCTTTATGCTCGCAAAGCTTGCTGGTTCAATGTATGTAAAATACGATAGTTTTAATGTAGCCTATTACGGCGCTGTGGTTCTGTTAATAATCGCGGCGATTGCTACTTTGCTTGTTAAATCTCCGAATCAAAAAATTGAATCAGGTAACGCTTAATTTTTATAATACTTTTTAATTAGTAGAAGGCATGAGTTTTCCATTTCACGCTTTCTATTAAAATCGAAAATAGTCTAAAGGACGCTTATTAACAAAGCGTCCTTTTTTAATTGCTTTTGTAATAATATTATAGGAACATCGGATTATTAAGTTAAAGGGAACAAATATTATTTTTTCGAAGTCTATGCCGCAAAAATCTCCTAAATACAATAATTCCTGATTAAATTTATCATACAACATTATTTAGCTCATAAAGTACCACTCCTTTTCAGACGATTTGTCTTCAATAAAGAAAATGAATGTCAGGTAATTTTTGAGGTATGAATATGGATAATTATGATGAACGAAGGACTGAACAGAGATTACGTTATTACTGGCCGATATGGTTTGCGGAAAATCCCGACCAATCACTAACGCAGGGACAAATGGTCGATGTCTCCAGCAGGGGCGCATCATTCAATTGCTACGCGGATCAGGAATGTCCGCATCTTGGCCAGGACATTACAGCTCGTTTCAGCGTTCCCAAGTACGGCTGCGATGATTCCTTCGATATTGCCGACTTCACAAGAACTGGTCACGTTTGCAGAATTGAGTGCGTTAATCCGTTTATGCGAAGAATCGCTATACAATTCGGAAGCCCTTTGCCATTCAAACCGGGCGAACAAATCGAAGCTCAGGTTGCAACATACTAAAAACATAAAGAAATTATTATTGTTCGCTTGAATAAATTTCCTGAGCAGCGACATAGATGTTCTCAGGTGACATAGCAACAAGACGAAGAATACCCGGGGTATTTGTAGTTCCTTCCCAATTTTGGTCTGAAGACAATTCCGCAATATTTCTGAAAGCGAATGTATCGTTTGCCAGTTGAAGATTCTTATTTGCGGATTCCTTTTCGAGTGCCAACTGAATCGACGGCATTGTCTGGCCGTCAGGACGAATCTCGACATATAATTTCGTCGCGCCTTTCGGCTTTGCGACCTTCCAGTACCAACTTCCATCACGCTGTTCTATTTTGTATTCGAGAGGTTCCGGCATATGAAGTTTAGTCGCCGGATCTCCGAGCAACGCATATAAGAGAATATGGTCGCGGCGAACTTTTTGAGAATCCACCTTTTTTTCTATTGAACTTTCTATATTAAGAAGCAATGCTTCCATTACTATGTCACGAGTATTTATTGCTTCCTTCTGAACATCAAGCCATAATGTCCCGATCCGCTTTTTAGACGGATTCGACTGACCTGGTTTGCGTAACAGGCAAATTCCAGCGAAGTAATTCGTCATGGGATGAGATACAGTTGTGGCGCCGATGGTTGCGACAGGACCGGCGGGCATAAATAGAAGCGATTCGGCAAGACAATTTTGCGAAGAAGTGAAATTGCCGCAGTTACAGGCGATAATAACAGCAGGGGGAGAAGGTTGTCCCTCGGCAAAGATACCTGCGGCCTGATCGGCTGTATAACTGAAATGTTTTCCATTGAATTCCATCCCATAGAAACTGCCGATAGAACCATGACCCATGAAAGTAGCCATTATGCCGCCTTTTTTAAGCTCTTTAGAGAAAGTAACAGTCTGATCTTCCGGCCAGCCGCACAAAGCATGAGTCTGATTACCTGCGATAATCCACGGCCTTAACCACTTTGCACCGTTTCTATTTAGTGTATCAAGAAGAAACTGTGTTATCATACTATCGAGTATTGGTTGAAATTCCGCTGAGCCGGTATAAATTGGCATACGCAGGTCATCTAATGATGGAGTTTTGTTTTCAAAGGCTATTATTTTTGTTATAAGCAATTGCAACTGTTCTTTTGTTCGCACAGGCAAACGACCGACAGGAATATCAGGAATCATATCACCATCGAAATCGCCAAAAATAGAATCCGATGCAAATTCTTTTCCCTGCGTTATGTGCCACTTATATGACTGGCATTTTTGGGATGGCAGATACCATGACTCCTTTTCCATATTGGACTGGCAATCACCTACGAGCAGAAGATACGAAGGTTTGCGAGATAAAGAGTTTATCGCTTCGGATACAGGCTTTGTGGAAATCACGGCTTCCAAACCTTCACTTTGTCTTTTTTCCACAAGCGGCTTGAGTGTGTCTGTAAACATTTCTCTGGTTACAACTAACCAAATAGGTTGTATGTTCGTGCTTTCATTTGCAAAACAGACAGGGAAGTTAAATATGGAAAATAATATAAAAACCACAATCCAGAGATGGTAAGGCAAAGATTTTTTCGTTTTGGAAAGCGTCTTATTGCACATTGTTTTTTCCTTTAATATATAGACGAATCTTAATATTTCTCCACTGCACATATAACATACGATACCACAAAATTATTTAAAATCAATAAATAAGAATATTTCACACCTAATTATGAAAATTACCAAAAATATTGTTAATAATTAAAAATAAGGATATAATTTCATAAGTAATGTAAAACTTATGAAAAACTCAGGTTTTTGGGAAATCTATTGATGATTGTTTCTACAATATTTTTTAAGGAGGTCTTTTCATGTTGAAGCTTAAAAAACATTTCTGATTTGTATTGCGGCATTACTTTGTCTTGCAATAATTTCCAATGCTCAGGAAGCACCAGCCGCACGAGGTCGCGGCATGGGCGGCGGAGCGGGTATGGGAGCAATGGGCGCACGTGGTAGTGGCTCTTCGCCGTCAATCGCTTCGGACAATAAGGTAACATTCAGACTTTCCGCTCCGCAGGCGACTTCTGTAACAGTTCGCGGCGATTTCGGCGAGCCTGCACAAATGACCAAAAACGAGCAGGGGGTATGGTCGGTAACAGTCGGCCCGCTCGAGCCGGAAGTGTACGCATATACGTTCAATGTTGACGGCGTAACTGTTCTTGATTCTTCCAATTTCCAGCTTAGCCGCGATACGACAAGTAATCAGAATCTCCTGATAGTCCCCGGCGAAGGTTCCGATTTATACATTACAAAAGATGTTCCGCATGGTACTGTTTCGGAAGTCTGGTACGATTCACCGACACTCAATATGAGACGTCGTATGGCAGTTTATACTCCGCCGGGATATGAGACTGGTACAGAAAAATATCCTGTACTCTACGTTCTTCACGGCGGCGGGGGAGACGAAGACCAGTGGCTCAGAATGGCGCGTATTCCGCAGATTTTTGATAACCTGATTGCCGAAGGAAAAGCAAAACCAATGATAGTTGTCATGCCGAACGGCAATGCAAACCAACCGGCCGCAACTGAATTTGCTCCCGCAGTACGAAGAAGCACAGCAGCCGCTCCCGCACGCGGCGGTGCAGCAGGTGCCGCTCGTGGTGGCGGTGGTGCATCTGGAGGATATAGTGAAGATTCATTGTCAGTAATAGCAGATGAATACGTTAAATCAGTCGGAGCATTTATCGACAAATACTATCGTGTCTTACCCGGTTCACAAAACAGGGCAATTACAGGTCTATCAATGGGCGGCGGACACGCTTTCTATACCGGCATGAAGAACCTGGATTATTACGGCTGGGTAGGTGAGTTCAGCACCAGCATGTTCGGTGGCCTGCAAAGTACAGGAATGACATATGACCTCGATACCGCAATTGGCGGCGTGCTGAAAGATTCAGACAACATAAACAAAAAGCTAAACCTGCTCTACATTTCCTGCGGCAGAGAAGACCCGCGTTTGGCAGCGACAAAAGAAATGACAGAAGCACTTCGCAAACGAGGCGTTGAAGTTGTTTACACCGATTGGCCCGGCGCACACGTATGGAAAGTCTGGCGATGCGCCTTAGCCGACATGGCACAGAAATTGTTTAAATAATGAAAAAATGTAGTGTGGGGCTTGCTTCGAAACAAGCCCCGCACTGCAAAAAAATTATAGCCGCAAAAAGGCACAAAAATCACAAATAAAATGTTGGATGGCTTCAGCCCATGCCGTTCAATAATTATTTTAACTGTTCTTTAAGTTCTATCAGTTTTTTTGTTGTAGCCAAATCCGTTGGTTTTTTAATTTCTACGGTTAGTCCTCTTGTTTTGCTGTATTTGTTGCCGTTAACGAATTTGTCGATGTATTCTTTCTTGAGGTTGATGTTTACAATTAAATCTTCGGCCTTGTCAGGAAAATAAAAAGAAGTCTTAAACATATTATCCCAAACGGAAATCCAGCTTATTGTTTTCTTCTTTTTAGTCAGTTTGTAAAGCCAGCTCTTTCCATCGTTATAGTAACGCCATTCGCCCGTAAACGAAGGATGTTCCTGGTTAAGAAATTCCAAAAACGAATCCCAGATTTCTTTTACATTCCCAAGATACCGACTCAAAACCTCATTATCCGGAAATTCATCTTTATCATTCAAACACGGTCTTTTCATATATTTCTCTCGCAAAAGCGCGAAGACGCCAAGTTCACTGTAGGGTGCGTGCCAACGCACCAAAAAATTAAAGGAAAGGTGCGTTGGCACGCACCCTACAAAAAAAGATGTTGGACATTAGCCAATTTTTATACAGATATTTTCACGATACCAAATCCGATAAGCTCATGAAGAATATCCATTGCTTTAGCTTCTAACTGATCAGTAGTAAATGAAATGTACCCTATGTCCCGAAAATTACTTGGAAAGTCGACTTTGTCTTCTTTCATAATCACTATTCGATTATCATAGAGATAACCTGTTGCGCCTAACTCAAAAACAACATTTTCGCTTGGCCTCCAAATAACTTTACCATCTTTGTCATTAAATTCCTCATCAGCTGTAAATATTAGTATTGCACAATTACATGCTTTCATAATCTCACGGATTTTTCCGCTTATAGGTCGACCGAGATTGGGTTCATCAATAGCGACTTTGTATGGTATTTTGAATTGATCCAATATTTTCTTTAGCTGATCTAAAGGCTTTTTATTTTTTCCATGTGCAATGAATATACTTTGACCTAACTTTGATTCCGGCTGTTTTACCTTCTCTTCCTTTGGGGGTAGTTCCCCTTCTTCTAAACTAGAGCCTTCTTCTTTGGGTTCATCTTCCTCTTTAGATGAATCCTTGGGAAGTTTATCATCTCCTTGCACAAACGTACTGATGGATTCAGTAAGGAAACTGAATCTTGTAGGTAGTCCTCTTCTGCCAACGATTATTGTTCCCATTCCAGCTCCAGCAGCAATCTGGAAAAAACAAACAGCTTGATCATTCAAAATCCTATCACTATCCCCTACCTGATCTTTGAAATGTTCATACCAATGTGCGGCTACATCTGTCGAAGTTAAGGTGTCTTCATGCCTATGAGCAGCCCGTTCAATTATTGCCAAGTAAGGCGGCATTTTTCTAATTATATTTTTGAGAATTCTGATCTTGTCTTTGTCACTTTTCAGAATTTCGCGGCCATCTTGTGTAATTTTCATGTGGTCATCGTGATCTTCAATGAATCCCCAAAGCCTTAAAGAGTTCAATTTTCGTCCATCAAGTCTTTTAGAATCAAGAACTGTTTTTGCCTCTTTCAAGGTAGCACCAGTAGGTTTTGAGGCAAGATAATTACAAACATCTATTATATCTTCTATTGTTGTTCTGATAGGTAATGACATCCTTTACCTCCCTTAAAATACAAAGATAGCTGTCCAATATATTATTCTGTGTTTTCAGTATAAAATTCCGAACGTTCTTTTAAAAAAAGAAATCACAAATTACGCTGCCAGTCCAAGGTTACTACATCTCTATTGAGAATTATAAAAGCACAATCTATTTTAAGCAATATAAAATAATCTCAAATTTCATATTTTTAAAAATATGTGGATTAGTGACTTTGCTGAAGGTGCCTTGTGTATGGGATTTTACATAAAGATTTTTCGTAAAAATGTGTAAAAACAACTTAATCGGAGTCTTTATTGACCCGATATTGTATTAACGGGGTTTTTTATCCTTGTTGGCTTCGGGCTGGGTGGTAGTAAGATACATTGTAACTTTAAAATACATAAGGACATGATTATGCAGGAAACATTGGAAATCAGAAATGGCGATAATATCGAAACGGAAATGCCTGTTAAGCCATATCCCGAACCATTCAATTCGATAATCTGGAACGCTGTATATGAAAACGCGACGGATATTCATATCAATAAAGTCGAAGGCGGAATGCTCGTTTTATACCGCGTTGATGGGCTAAATCATGAGAAAAAGCATTTAACAGAATCAGAAGGAAGAAAATTAATCAACCAGATTAAAACCGCCGCGGGACTGAATTCAGTGAAGTCTTTTGTGCCGCTGGAAGCACAGTTGAAATTCCCCGATGACCTGCTGCAACGTGATATTCGAGTTACAATCGTACCTACAGGAAGAGATACTGAATCTGCGCATTTGAGAATATTAAGTTTCCCGCAGGAAGCCTGCAATATTGCCAATATGGGTTTCAATGAAAAAGATATCGAAACTGTTTCAAGCACAGTTAATTCGATGGGCGGCCTGATTTTGATTTCAGGTGTTAGCGGCTCAGGAAAAACTTCTACAATGTATTCATTCGCGTCTTTGATGGACTTGCGAAACAAAATCGCGTTTTCAATCGAGGACCCGGTCGAATTTAATCTCCCGTTTGCGCAGCAGCTCGAAGTTGACGAAAGACATAATTTCACAATGTACGAAGGCTTGCAGACAATTCTCAGAATGGATCCTGACCTTGTTATGGTTGGTGAGATAAGAGATAGTGACTCGGCGATAGTAGCGGCAAGAGCGGCTCTATCTGGAAGACTTGTTCTCGCGACAATTCACGCAACCGACGCCGCTGGTACAGTCGATGCCCTGCATTATCTTGGTGTGCCGTATTATGTAATCGGCGGCTCGTTAAAACTCATCGTCTCGCAAAGTCTTTTAAGAAAGCTCTGTCCTTCATGTGCTGCAGAGAGAATTCTGACAGAAGAAGAAAAAGCACTATTCGCAAAATGCGGGCTTGAAGCTCCTGAAAAATTGCATAGCGCAACCGGCTGCAAAAAGTGCGACAATTACGGCTACCAGGGACTAACCGCGATATTTGAAATGGCAAAAATTGATACGGACAGTTCACATATAATAGCGGAAGGAGTCCACCAGAGACAACTCAGGAAGCACTTCAGAAATAATGGAATTCAATCTACGCTCGTGGACGGCCTGAAAAAAGTCGCCCAGGGAGTGACTTCCATCGAAGAGCTATTCAGAGTATGCGATTTTAGAATCGAAGACTAATGTAATAGTCGTTAGTGAATAGTCGTTCGTGATTAGATTGCTGATTTTGATTTCATCTGCGAAATATAAGAACATTTGCAAGTTTCATATCGATACACTTCGTTTGTAATGGATAATTCTATAATACCATAAACATATTGCATTATTATGTAAGCGTATTATAATTGTGTGATTATCGATAACAGCCAATTTGAAAATTTTACTATTACACAGGAGGATTATTATGTCGAAGTTTAAGATTTTTATTTCCATAACAGTATTTACAATTATCGCGGTTAATGCATATTCACAAACGACTACTACAGATTCCGCGAAAAAACGTATAGTATCCTTCGGTACGGCTATTGACCCGAATGTACAGTTACTCGAGTCAGAGAAACTCGCTAAGTCACTCGCCGATCCAAATTCTCCAACATGGCAGGCTAAAGGTGACCAGCGAAGAACTTATCGTTTTCCCGGAACAGGTACTGAAATCCGTTATAGAATTTATGTGCCGACAACATGGGATGGCAAATCAAAACTCCCGCTGGTTATGATGCTCCACGGCGGCGGAAGCAATGAAAATATGTATCTTGACCAGAACAACAAGCAATTACTCAAACTTGCTGAAGAACATGGTTATCTATTAGTTTCACCTCTTGGTTATAGTCCCACGGGCGCTTATGGAACCTGTCTGCGACTTCCCGCTGTGTTCGGCCAGACCGAAGCGGCCAAGCAGATGATTGATGCACTTACGCCGGATAGAATAGCATTGCTTGAAAACAGTGAAAAAGATGTTATCAACGTTCTTGAAATAGTTATTAACGAATATCCGGTTGACCGTGACGCAATGTTTCTGACTGGTCACTCGATGGGAAGCGGCGGAACGTGGTATCTGGGCGGAAAATATTCGATGTTGTGGGCCGCAATCGCGCCTATGTCCGGACCGTTTGTCGATGAAGCGGGTTATCCATGGGATAATATTCGTAAGATGCCAATCTTTATGACAGAAGGAACCGGAGCGACACCTTCTTTGGCAGGAAGTCATGTAATGCGTGACTGGATGAAAGAAAAAGGCTTCAAGCTCGAATATAAGGAAGTTAATGCTGACCACGGCGGAATGGTGCCGCTTGTTTTACCAGATGTATTTAATTTCTTTGATCGTTGCCGTTCGTCTTCTAAAGAAACAAATTAAATTATTCCTTATCGAGTACAATGCCAGTTTCTTCCGGCTCAACCCATCCTTCAGGAAGTTTGAGGTTGTGACACTGGTTGCACATCAGTACTGATTTGTCATGTACCGAGTGGCAGCGATTGCATTCCATTTTGCCGTGTCTTGGGTCATGCTGGTTGAAAGGGACTGCTCCGCCATAGTTTTCGGTTGCCTTGATAATATCCGCTTCGACATGGCAGCCTTCCGATAAACAAAAACTTCTTGTTCCAAAATCCCTTTTGTCCATCGGGAAATAGTAATTGCCTGTAATCCAGTGATAACCTTCTGTTAGCTGTTCTTTAATAGTTGGCTCGTGGCATTCGAGGCAGTTTAATGAGCCGTCTTTCTCGCCTTTTGAAGCCATTAATGTTTCGTTTTCTGGATGTATGAGAGATTTACCTGTCGCATGAGGTGTAACCATGAGAGTTGTATCGCCGCTTTTATAACCTTTGACGTATTCATGCATCGGCGTATGGCATGTTGCGCAGAAGCCTGGTTGTTCGTGCCAAATCACGCCGCCGGTAGTTAGGCCTGCTAATACAACTGTGACAACTCCGACATTGATAAGGATGAATAATTTTTTATTGCGTGATTTTTCCCAGAGACCTTTATAAAGCTTAAACATGTTTATGCTTCCTCCTTAAACTTGTTGGCGGATATTGCAGCAGTATTTTCCAGTGAATTTTTCAGATTTGCAACGTGCTTTCCGGCAAGGTAGCCGAACGTGTAACACCGGCCAAGTGACAAACCGAAGACAGTGAGAGGATAATCCGGGCCGCCGTAAAAACCGCCGCCAAGGTTGCCTATTGTATATAAACCTTTTATAGGTTCGCCGTCCGCGTCGAGGCATTGATGGTTTTCGTCAACAACCAAACCTGAACAAATAGTCGATATACGTAATGTTCGATGTATGCCGTAGAAGGGTGGTGTATCTATAGGATGAAGCTGGTCAGACGGTTTGCCGAAATCGGAATCTTTGCCGGACGCCGCAAGCTCGTTATATCTCTTAACGGCGGCAGCTAAATTCGACGGATCGACTTTTATTTTCTTCGCAAGTTCTTCTATTGTATCCGCTTTAAATGTATGTATAAAAGTATCAAATACTCCTTTGTGCGGGCCAGGTTCTTCCGGCATATAGTTTTTCATATCTTCGGGCGAAACCAAAACTCCCGGCCAGTCTTTTGCCTGTGTCATGTAGTTTGAATCGAATATTTGAGAATACTGTCCGGTATTTTCTTCCTGCCGCAGGTAATTGTTAATGACCGACATTTCGGCGTTTTCGTTTACGAATCTTTTACCGTTTTGATCGACTGCCATGAACGGCATATCGCACATAGTAGCCGGACCCGCGTCAAAGTCGTGCAGCATTTTTGTATGACCGACAGGTTCTATCACTGCGCCTGCCCAGTAGCCGAGAACAAAACCATCGCCTGTTCTGTTTAACTGTTTCCGGCCAAAGTTTGTCGTATCCGGGATGAAATAGTCACACATTGCCTTGTTGTTCTGGTAATCGCCGGTTGCAAGAATCACGCCTTTATTTGCCATGAATTTTGTATATTTACCATCCTTACTTTTGCCTATAACGCCAAGAACATCACCGGAAGAATTCTGAATCAGTTGTACCGCTGGTGTACTGAAGAAGAATTCGACTCCTGCTTTCTGGGCAACCTTTGCCATCGCTCTCATGCCGTCACCGTTAGTGTAAGGTTTAGGCCCGAAATATGATGTATGAAAGTTTATTTTATAACCGTTGACATCTGTAATGTGTAATTGAGGAGCGTTTCCCTGATTGGTTACTTGTGCGTCACCTTGTTTGGCCCGGTCGATAACCCACGTAACAGCTTCGCCGGAATTGTAAGCCCATTGCCTGAGCAGCTTTGGATTGCAGCGATGAGAGTTATCTTTGATTAATCTTGCGACAAGTGCCTCTATTCCGGCCGGATCACTTTTTGAAAGGTCTATACCTGCGCCCGCATTGCCTTGTGAGACGACAATACTTTCTTTTTGAAGTACGGCGACCTTGGAGCCATTTTCAGCGGCTGAAAGAGCTGCTGGAACTCCTGATGCTCCAGCGCCAACTATAACAACATCAAATTTTTTTGTGGCTGTTATTTCTGAATCGGAAATTGGTGCTGGTTTGGGAAGGAATGAAAGTATTGCGCTGCCATCATTGCTTTTGCCAAAGGCTAAGTTTTTTTCCATATTGGCAATCTCTTCGGCTCGGCTTTTGGGTTTACAACCGGTTAAACCTATTGCTCCTAAACCCGCCGCTGATGTTGTTGTGAGGGACAAAAATCTCCTACGAGAAATACCATGCTTGAGTGAATAATTTGTATATGAATCCATGTTTATGCCTTTAACTAAAGGTGCTTCCTGTTCTTTATTTAAAATGTTCCATATTTCATAAATTACAGCTTAATATTGTAAATGTACGCATACATATTGTACGTACACATATTATGTTTAATATACAAAATATTTTTATATAATCAAGAAAAAATATTTTTTTCAGTAACTCTATCAGGCTTATTAGCTGATTTTTGGGTTTTATAGAAAAAAAGTCTGGATAAAGCTGTTTTTATATAGTAAAAGGGCTTATATTATAGATTACAGGAGACAATATGTTGCCAGATGAGCTAAGAATAATAGAGTATCCGAAACTATATGAACCAATATTACTGATGGGTTTTTCCGGCTGGATGGACGGCGGCGAAGTATCGACCAGTACAGTTAAGTGCATAATCGACAAAACCAGAGCGGGAAAAATAGCCGAAATTAAACCGAAGGGTTTTTATATATACAGTTTCCCCGGTTCGATGGAACTAACCGCGATGTTCCGTCCGTATACAAAAATTCAGGAAGGCCTGATTAAATCTTATGATAAACCATTAAACGAGTTTTTCAGCAGTACAAGAGATAATATTATACTGTTTCTCGGTAAGGAACCGAATCTGAAATGGGAGGAATACGCGAATTGCATTTTTGCGTTGTGCGAGCAGTTTGGCGTGAAAATGATATATTTCATAGGTTCCGTTGCCGGTCTTGTGCCGCATACACGCGAGCCTAAACTATTTTGCTCTGTCTCTGATATGAAATTAAGAGATACTTTTAAGCATTACGGCCTTAGCTTGACTAATTACGAAGGACCGGCAAGCATAGTGACATATTTAACATCAGAATGCGCTAAACGGGAATTGAATATGATAAGCCTGGTTGCATCTGTTCCAGCTTACGTCCAGGGAAATAATCCCAAGTGCATAGGAGCCGTGACAAGGCGCCTTGCCGGAATGCTTAATCTTGAACTTGATCTGAGTGATCTCGAAATTGTTAGTGAAGAATTCGAGAAGAAATTAGAAGAGATTATTGAGCAGCAGCCTGAATTGGCTGAAAATATTAAAAAACTCGAAGAAGACTACGACAGTGAAATATTCAATCATGAGATGTCTGATATTAAACGCTGGCTCGAACAGCAGGGCATTCGCGTTGATTAATTTTCATGAAGTTCCGTTTCTGATATAATTCTCTTTAAGAGGTTGAATTCGAGATCAAAAACTTTTCTCTGCTCGATATTCGGTATTACGTCACCAGTAATCCCCATGGACGCATCGGTGAATTTCGAGGCAAAGCTAATTACGGTGACCGTACCTTTTCCGAAATTCATACTTGCGCCGATTGCGATATTATTTACCCGTAAAAACGGCTCTGCTCCTTCAATCGGATAAGCCGATTCAATTGTAGTCGTCGGCCAGTTTTGAGGTGCTGTAAGCTGACCTTTCTGGGTAGTAGTCCGGTTGATATTTATTCCGAAAGGATACAGCAGGCTATTCGCTTTCGAGTCCATATTTTCCGGTGAGTCCAGAATCAATATTTTCCCACCATTAGTGACATAATCTACGAGTGCTTTGCGAAATTCATTTGATACTGTAAGATTAGGATACATAAAAACAACAAGGTCACTGGAAATCGCATCGATTCCTTCTTTTCGTGCAGTGAAGCAGCCGAGTCTTAAAATCCATCGTTCGAATATCCCGAAACCATTCTTTTGACCAGAAATGAAACCGCTTCGGGACAGGGGGGAGTTGCAGATTGTTCTGTCTATCGTGACATTAATCATTGGTCGCTTTGCTTGCGGCTCAGGCATGGAATATTTATGAATTGTTTTTGCTCCTGCTGAAGCTGCCGCCCAGCCTAATAATGCTGAAGTCATTACTATCAGCCAAACACTGTTTAACTTTTTTGATAATATAATACCAATAGTCAAAATGATTAATCCTGAAATCAGCAGCAGGGCAGTGATATTAAATCTCAGGTTTTTGTGATTGAGCCACTCTATCATTCCGAGCATTAATTCCGCTTTGCCAGGTTCAAAAGTCGCGAAGTTGGAAAAAATAGTAGAATCAGTAAATCCAGCGACACGACCCTGGCCGTAATGTGTGGCCCATAACTGAGTAAATGCACCGTATCGCATTTGCGCGAGATTGTCCGGCTGCGGGTAATAATTACTCACGTGATAATCGGCGGTAAGATTTTTCAAACTAGTCGAGCGAATAGCCGCTCGTCCGAATTTTGTCAGCGGCTCAATGGAACACGAGACGGCGAAATTCAGATAAGGCATATTTTGGATTATCGGATGCGGTACAAGCGGCGGATTGTAAAGCTGCTCGAAAGTCGTATCCATATCAAAAAGACAATCGTAGCGGAATTTGAATCCGAATACTTTTGCTATATAGTTTGTGTATGTGCCGGAATTAAATACACTCGTATGCTCGCCGAGAAGCATCAGGCCGCCGCCTTGTTTCACGAAGTCCTTGATAATAGAAACTTCTTCTGGTGTGTATCGTGACGTTGGTACTTTAATTATCAGAACATCGCAATTGTTGAGAGTTGTTTTATCAATTGCGACTGTAAGGCGTGACATATTGTAAAATCGGGAGCAGTAATCGTAAATGCAGGCATAGTTATATCCTGAATCCTGACCATACCATTCAGTATCAAAAGGTTTGTCTGTCCGTTCCCATGTTGAGTGAAACTCATCTACCATGACACGTTCCTTTTTTCTTGCGCCAGGTATATCCAGCCATAATCCTGAAATAATCAAAAAGCTGCCCAGAAAAATCATTGTGATAATTGCAATCTTTTTATAAGTGGTGATTTCAGGAAGTGCTGCCGGGATATGTTGTTTATCGAAAGGTCTGTGTATGAATCGTATTGCCAGAAGAACCGGTCCTGTCAAAAACAGCAGGAGCAGCCATCGATTCCAGAACTGTGTTACTAAAACAAGCTCTGATTCATACTCTGTTTCCAATGCTCGATGCATAAATATCGATATAATAATTGCCGCTCGCACAGGCAGCCATAGAATTATTGAAATAATAAAAATGGCCAATTGCTTTGTAAGGTTTGTGTCCTTCGATTTGCATAGGCAAAGAATGATAATTCCGCCAAAGAGAAAAACAAAAGTCGCCGGGTCGAAAAACAATTCCCATGTAGAGCCGAGCTGATGGACGAGCCGCTGTGTGTATAATGCAAGGTTCAATCCATTAAACGCGGATGGAATACCGATTATTCGAGTTATGCCGCAAAGAAAATACGAAATAAATTTCGGCAATTCATGTGACATTGAAGTAAAATAGGTATAAATCCAAATGCCTATAGACTGAACTAATAAAATAGAACCTGCAAGAATGAAAGCAGGCGATAAATATTGCGGCCAGCGACGAGGAATTGGTATAGTGACAAGTACAAGTCCGGTGAAGATTAATAATGGTGCGATACGATACGGCCATGGAGTTAATTTTATAACAGGTAAAAGCATAATCGCCGCAATAGTGACCTCGAACGCTGTCGGTTTTCGAATCTGAGCACCGATTAAAAGTCCTGTGCCTGCCGCGATTAAAACAGACCATGTCAGCCATTGGGCGTCATTGTAATAGTTCAATCCGAACAGCCATGAAGCGCTGAATAAAGCAAGGCTAATCCATATTCTTTTCAATTTACGTCCTCCTGCCGGGGGTCATTGACTGGAGTCGGTTCAAGCAAGGCTGGCGGAATCCATTGTTCCTGGTCTTTCAAAACTGTAATAAACCATCGCCAGAAGTCGGCGTTTTCCCGCATCCCTTCGAATGCTTCTCCGCCTTCCCATTCGAGATTTTTATTCATCGCGAAACTTGTATCGCCGATGACTACGACTTTTCCTTTGCCGAAGTTTCGCATTATAATTACCGGGACATTATCATGTCCATAAGCGATTACTCTGGCCTGCGGGTCGTTGCTATAAACAGGCCAAGCCGCATAAAAACGAACAAATGCCTGCTTCTCTCCCAATCCCAGGTAAGGTGACTTAAAATACCCGAATGGTGTCGGTTCAAGTTTGTCGGTGGTGGAGCCGCCGATAGAAAAACCGAACTGCGAGAGTAATGAAGAGCATGGTCCTGCGTCGTCCTTGCCTACAGTAATGATAAAGTCACCGCCGTTCATTACAAAATCTTTTATTGCCTTCTGCTCTTTTCTGGTAAAACTTCGTGAAGGCGCTATTGAGATAAAAAGGTCTGCTAACGCTATATGTTTTTCGGAAAATTCCTCAAGTGATAACGCGAGATAATCGTTTCGCATTAATGTAAGCATGAGACCGCCAATACCGTCCGCTCTCCACGATTCGCCGCTATAAGCTTCAAAGTGTGAAGAATCAACATATGCGAGATTATTCGGTGATTTGTAACGTCCATCGGGAGGTATTTCACCTGAATATTGTGTAATCGCATAAGATATTGTCATTGAAATCATCAGGCAGAGAATTATCGCCGTAATTTTTGATGGGCTTGGTTTTGTTAAAACGAATATAATAAGTAATATACCTGAAATTATTCCCAAAAGTTGTCTCCACACAGGATGAGCGTTGTTATGACCTGCAAGGTATCCGAAAAGTCTTGAAGTAAAAGCATATGCGCTTACATTAATTCCATTTGTCAGGCTTGAAGTGTCACCAAATGCGATAATACGCCCTTTTCCGAAAGGCTGCTCGGCGGCGAGGACTAAATCTCCGAGTCTTTCTCCTTGATTATAAATATCGTCACCCATCATAGCTCTGCCGCTGCCCCTGTCACCCATATCAGACCATCCCCATCGGCCAATCAGGAGCGGCCTTGCCGGCCAGTTAATATTTAATGACGCGCCTATTACAACGCCGAATTTATTTCTTTCATCAGGAATACCAGCTGTCGCCGGGTGCAGAATCGGTTCGTATGACTGAAGCCAGCCTCCTATTGTGAATGTGGCGCAATCGAATTCTACCTGAATGTCGGTTGGCTCCAGCACTTCGTTGAAACGATTGTTTCCATTGCTGTCACAAGTTGTATGTTCACCCATGACGAGCAGCGAGCCGCCGTTTTTTACGAAGCTCCAGATTCGATCCAATTGTCCCTCTTCCCACGGATCATCGGGAAACAGTAATACCAGTACATCCGCGTCACTCAGGTCTTCCTGAAATAAATTTTCCGAAACCAGGCTGGTTCCGCCAAGACTTTCCACGAATTTCGGAAGCATTCCGTACATTCCGCTCGATAATCTGCCATACTGTCCGTGTTCGGATTTGAGCCAGTTGAGAAAACCTTTCTCATTAAAAACTATCTTTTTGCCCTGCAAAGTTAATTGGTTCGGATATAGTGCAATTATAAGCGGTAGTAAAATTGCCAGAGCCGCTCCAAAAATTCCAATTATATATTTTTTCCGCAGGGATGAAGGAAAAGATGCTTTTGAAGAATTGTTCTCTGTGGGTAATAATACCCAATGGAATATACACGTTGAGATAAGCAGTTGGATTCCACAAGCCAGGATCGGTAAGTTCCATGGAACAGCTTTGTAAAATAAACCTGCCCATGACCAGATTTCTTCACCGATAGGTTCGACTACTGTTTGAGAAAGTTGAGGAGCGTAAGATAATGCAATAAGATAGCAAAGATGGCCCGCGAAAATTCCAGCGAATCCATAAAACGCTTTTGTTGTCTTTGGTTTTGGAGTTTCTGATAAACACAAAATCCAGAAAATACTCATTAAAATCAGATAATCTATTCCAGCGAAAGTTGAACCCGCCAATAAAGGCTGATTAGTAACTGATTTTGTTATGTTCCCCAAAATCCTGCTGATATTATCCGAAATTATCCAAATAGTTGGAATTCCAATATAAGCCATTTTGTAAATAGCGAATATCAAAATAGAAACAGATAAAATGAGGGAAATTCTTTTTGTAAATCCCGATGAAGAAATAGAATATCCAGAAAGAACAAGAGAAACTGCCAATACATTTATTGCCTGTAAAGGTGACGTTGTCATATAAATCGCAATGCAGGCTAAAACAAGCATGATTAAGCGGCTGGTATTTTTATTCCATGGACAAGGACGCGGAGCCAATACAGCGATACTTAAACATAACAGAGTCAAAATATGCCGTAAAGGATGTGATAATAATCCAGTGGAACCTGCGGCAATCCAAGCCGCTGTTAATGAAAATATCACGAAAATAGTAAGTCCATAATCCGTTTTCTTTTCCGGTGAGGAATCTTTAGCAAGTCCTTCGGATTGTAATAGTCTTCTCTGGCTCACGTAGAGGATTATACCTTAGTTTATATACTCTGTAATCAGAAATAAATATAAAAAACGCAAAAAATAAATTATATAACGCTAACCAGTAATTTCGCGTTTTCAATAATAGTTGGGCATTTCACATCAACAGCCGGACAAGACTGCGCCGCTGGCACTGCCGCTGATCTTTTTGCTTCTGCTATTGTTAGATTAGAATATGTCAGGCTTTCATCACCGCGGACTTGCCATGGCGGAATTGGTGGAGGGTCACAACTTCCGGTTGGATTTGGAGGCGGACATTTCGTCTGGCTGTATGGACACTGAGTTTCAACCTGTGTGCACCATGTCTCATATCGTGGACATTGAGTAATTACTACTGGGCAATATGTTGGCCCGTTTGGGCATTTTGTCTCTGTCGGAGGGCATTCCGTTTCTACTACAGGACATCGAGTTTGAACCACCGGGCATTTGGTTTCCACGGCCGGATATACTGTTTCAACCTGACATTGTTCAGGCGGACACTGTGTTTCAACAACTGGGCATTCTGTGCTTTTCGATGGACACTTTGTTTTCATAACAGGGCATTTAGTGTCAGTAACCGGACATTGAGTCTCGACAACCGGACATCTGGTGTCATAAGCAGGGCAGTTTGTCGCTGATACAGGACATTTTGTTTTCTCAACCGGGCATTTGGTTTCCTCAGCCGGATATATTGTTTCTATCTGGCAGGTTGTCCCAGGTAGCGCTGGTGGACATTGCGTTTCAATAGGAGGACATTCCGTATTAACAGCAGTACACTGAGTCGGAACAGGCGGACATACAGATGTTTCTGCCGGGCATCTTGTCTCAGAAGGAGGACATTGTGTCGATAATGTCGGGCATATTGTTTGCTGTGCCGGACACTTTGTCTCTGAAACAGGGCAGACAGTTTCAACCGGACACTGAGTGGCAATTACCTGGCATAAAGTCGGTTCCGGCGGACATTGCGTTTCAATAGGTGGGCATCTCGTTGGTTCTTCAGGGCATCTTGTATTTGTCGTCGGGCAGCTTGTGTTGTAAGGCGGGCATTCTGTTTCAGCAACCGGACACTGTGTATAAACAGCCGGACAAATAGTTTCAGAACTCCCCTGACAAACTGTTATCGTATAGCACTGAGTTTCAACAAAGGGACATTGAGTTTCAATAACCGGGCATTTCGTATCAGATGGCGGGCATTCCGTCTCAACCACCGGACACTGTGTAAGAACAGCTGGGCAAATAGTCTCTGAGCTTCCCTGGCAAACAGTTATTGCATAGCATTTTGTTTCGACAAAGGGACATGTAGTTTCCACGACGGGGCATTCAGTTTCTACCGGTGGACATCTTGTTTCAGTGACGGGGCATTTAGTGGAAACGACCGGGCATTTTGTTTCTGAAGCGGGACAAATTGTATCAACCGGACACTGAGTTTCTATTACCTGGCAAAGAGTAGGTTCCGGCGGGCACTGGGTTTCGACAGGCGGACATCTTGTCGGTTCTTCAGGACATTGCGTTACAACAGCCGGACATATAGTTTCCGAACTGCCCTGACATACTGTAATCGCTACGCATTTAGTTACAGTTGGCGGACATTTTGTTTCGGCAACGGGGCATTTTGTGTAAACCGCCGGGCAGATTGTCTCTGAACTTCCCCCGCAGACAGTAATTGCGTAACATTTCGTTTCGACAAAAGGACATTGAGTTTCAACTACCGGGCATTGTGTATCTATCGCCGGACATTTTGTATCGGATGTTGGGCATCTGGTTTCAACGATAGGACAATGAGTATAGACAGCCGGACAGATAGTTTCAGAGCTTCCCTGGCAAACAGTAATTGCATAACATTGTGTTTCCACAAAAGGACATTGCGTTTCTACAACAGGGCATTGTGTAAGAACCGCCGGACATATAGTCTCTGAACTTCCCTGACAAACTGTAATTGCCATACACTGCGTTTGTACCGGCGGACAATTAGTAGCTACGGCAGGGCATTTCGTATTAACCGGCGGGCATACAGTAACCTGCGTAGGACATTTCGTCTGGACAGCCGAGCATTGAGTCAGAGCTACCGGTCTCATGGTAGGTACTCCAGGGTCTTGAGTGAACGTCAACTGGAATGCCATATCTATGGAATTTCTTTCAATATCGTAATACGGATGTTTCTTCGGATAACGAAGTTCCTTCCAGAGTCTTGGTAATTCCGAGCCGACATCCCAGACGGCATCGTCCATAAAGTGGTCCGGCCATCGTCGTGTTTTCCAGCCGAATTGGCCGTCATTCGTATCTACCCTGATTGCAAGCCAGTATATTTTGGGATTTTCAGGTGTTCCCTGCTGCATGAAAGCTTCATCTGGATTAATATCGATATCTATTTTCCAGATTTGCCTGTCTGCGCCTTCTTTTATTATATTTTTAACCGGATCCAACCACCATTCACCGGGCTTGCGCACTTCATAGTATAATTTTTCTTTAAATTCACCTTTATGGAAGTCTTTTTGCCACAACAGATTATTGGGTTTGGAATAAGGATTTATCTTGGTAGCGGGGTCATCATCATAAATACTTAGATGAATTCTAAGTATATCATATTTTTTATCCTGTCTCCATGAACCCCAGAAATGGACATCAGTAATCTTATCCGTACTGGTACATTCAAAGTCGTCCGCTATTATTCGTAAACCTTCGTTCGAGTCAACTCTTATATCAATTCCGTGCGGTGTAACATCAGGAAGCTGTAACCATTTTGTGAAAGGTGAGAGTGATTCGATAACGACTTCATAATCCTCGACTTCACCGTCCTTAGCCGGTCCATCGGGTTCAAGATTACCTTGTCTGCTGATTCGGAACCTTGCGAAGGATTGTCCCGGTACTGCGTGATCGGGAACAATAAACGAAATAACATGCAAACCCTCGGCCAGGAAACTATTATAAACTTCCTCCTCCGGCTGCCATTCCATATCGCTGTTGTAGTCGATCCACGCCTGAACAATTCCTCCGCCTCCTCCTACTTCGAGTGTGATATCAGCAGGGTAGCCGGGGATAAGAGGCGGTATTGTTACGCCGTTCTCGTCATCAATTTGTGGCCCAACAGAAAGTAATGGCTCGATATTAAGATCATCACCAAGTGCATTCGGGTCAGGCTGACCGTTTAACTCAGCGTCCGGCTTATCATTTGCGTTACCCAGCCATGGCCCTGTAATTACATGATATGCACCGTTATTACTTGAAATTGTCGGATAAGCTGGATATATGACGCTATCAGGTGAGTCGCCCCAGTCATATTCGATTGTAGTTGGGTCTTCTTTGGCGTAGATCAGATAATCTTCAGTCTCGCCATATTCATATCCCTCATCCGGCCCGGAGCCTCCGTGACCTGTCAAAGTCGGATAAGATGTACTCCATGCTTTTTCAGCAACACTTATTCTAAGCCACATCGGGTCCGGCTCGTTATTATTATTCAGAGGATTCCAGCACATGAATGGAGGAGTATCAAGACTTACATTTCCTGCAAAATTAATAATAATCGGAGTATTCTGGACTGCCCATTCAGGTATTGTTGTGCCATCTACGCATTCAATCAAATCATCCCAGTCTCCATCGCGATTCCAGTCGCACCAGACATTTAAATATATCGGTGAAGTAACAGTTGGGCTTATATTAGTGAGTGTAAAAGATATTTTTGCTTCCTGGCAATGCGGCAGTACTAACGGCAATTTTATACTGTCATCTGCTCCGTCGCGATTAGATAAGTCTCCGGGCGGATAAAGATTATTGTTGGTATCTTCATCATAACCTGTATCGGCGCCGCTCTCGAAGCTCACATCCTTTCCAAGATAAAACTTTTTCTCAGGCTGCCAGTGAATTGGGCCGTAAGGCGGAAAATATGTCCAGAAAATCGTTGGAAAATTTGCCTGAATATTTGGATCCGTATAAGCGAGCATTTTTGTATTTGGGAACGTGTTTGTACTATCTGGAGCATCACCAAGGTCGTGAAGGCGATCACCCTGCATGCCGTCTGTAATCGAGAAAGCAAGATTAACCGACTCGCCTTTAAATTTATGCCCTTCAGGATAGTACATCGAAAGCCATCCCGCTGCGCCAGGTAAAGAAAAAACGGCATTATCATTCCATCTAAGCTTTTTGGTTGTCGTTTTCCATCCGAGTTTGTAATTATCATTGGCGGATCTTATATCTCTTATACTAAACCAATAAATTGTACCTTCTTCCTGAATAAAGGGATTCTTTTTTACACAGAAATTATATTGAAAAGCCAGTCTGTGGTTGTTAGGGTCATTATACAGTGAAATTGGGTTATACCAGTCAGAAGGTCGATTTTTTATTTTCCGAACAGAATAATCACCTGGGTAAAAGGTTTGAGTCCAAAGTTCATTGCCCGGCCTGCTGCCTGAATTAGCAGTTGCCGGAATATCCGAATAAATCTTGATTTCAAACGTCAGGCTGTTTGGTTCATTTATGGGTAAAATATCTTCAAAAAAGGAAGCCCAAAAGTGAAAATCAGTGATAGGCCCTGTTGAAGTACATTTGAAGTCATCAGCTAATATTGATTTTGATGAATCTACATCCATACCGGTCTCGCCAAAATCTGGCAATTGCGGCCAGTGCATTTTATATGGAAAACCATATCTCCAGTCGCAATTTTCAAGTTCATCGTCAGGTGTAACATAAATTCCAGAGCTTACACCTTCAAAACTGCTGATTTTCATACTGGTTAATTCCGTGATTAAATGGCCAATGCCGCTGAAAAGTCCCGATGCTGATGGTACGAATACCATAATAAAAACACATGCGAACAGAATAGGAAATGCTGATTGGGTACTTATCTTTTTCATAAGTATTTCCTCCAAATCAGGTAAATCTTTTAATGGTTTATAACTGGAAAATAGATATGCATTCTTATGAAATTATCACTATTTACCAGTTGTAAATAATTAAAAGAAATGCCCTTTTTTAGCTTTATTAATTTTCACACAACCACAAGCTTTGCTTCAAAATCCAACAAGCTTCACATGAAAGCACGAAAAAATAACATTTATTATCGCTCTTAGTTGAAAAATGTCAAGAAAAATCACGATTTTATAGGAATATTTTAAAATTGTTATAAATTACACTCAAATTGGGGATTTTTAAAGGGATTCCTTAAAAGTAGTTAAGGCTGCTTCCAAATCAGACGAATACTGATTTATCACTAAGTGATATGTAGTGTGTATTGCTAAGGTAGAGACGTATATTGACTTAAGGCTGTACTTATATCAGATAATTATCACTGATATCACAAACTAATACAAGCCTTCTGTAATTCCGTGAAAACGGGTACTTTCGACTCCTTAACCTGTGAAAATGAACTAAAGCATTTTACTTTGTTTTAAGTAAGGTTGCTAAATATTAATGCTTAATAATGAAACATCTTAATAAAGGTGTTTTTTACATTTTTACAAGTTAATAAGAAGCAAAGTCCTATATTTCAAATCACAATAGGAATTATGAAATAATTAATTAACCATTAAAGTTAAGAGTATTGTCTTATTTTAAAAAGACTTGCAAATAAATATTTTAGGAGACAAAGTTATGACAGAAGCAAAATCAAATTCATTACAAAGCAATCAGGCGCTACTGGACAAGGAAGGTAAATACCTCACCTTTGCTCTGGCCAATGAAGAGTATGGGCTGGAAATTCTAAAGGTTCGCGAAATCATTGGGTACATGGATATCACAACAGTGCCTCAGATGCCGGATTATGTCAAAGGTGTGATCAATCTGCGTGGACAGGTAATACCTGTGATAGACCTTAGAGCAAAGTTCGGTATGGAAACCACTGGGATTACCGAACAGACTTGTATTATAGTAGTCGAGACTACTCAGGGCGGCCGCAATTGCAGCACTGGAATTGTGGTTGACCGTGTACAGGAAGTGCTTGATATATCCGGTGATAACATAGAAGAAACACCTGAATTTGGTTCATCTGTAAACACTGATTTTATTGTTGGATTAGGAAAAGTCGGTACCGCAGTGAAAATTCTCCTTGATATAGACAAAGTTCTGAGTGGAACTGATATTGAAGGTATTATTGCCTGAAATAAACGTTAAATGGAAGATTGGAAAACGGTAAAACAGGCATTTAACAGAAGTGAGGTAAAAAATGTGTGTTAGAAATATCTTATCAACAATTTTAATATTTTTCATGGTCTCATCTTGTTTTTCTGCTCAAACTAATAGCACAACTGTTAGTGACAGAATAAGTAAAATGGAGCAGGAACTGGAAGCTCTAAAAGCTGCCGCTTCAAGTGAAGACATGAAAATCACAAGTGAATCAAAAACCAAAGAAACATCACCTGCGAAAACAAGCTCGCCATGGAATATGAACTTAAAGCAGTCGGAAAGTAAACAGACAGAAAAGAAAGAACCGGTAAAAACAGAAGTAATATCATCTGCGGCTTCTTCAGTAAAACCGATTACAACACAGACCCAGCCGGACACTGCTAAGCTGCAATTGGCTAAAGAAAGTCCAGTCGTTCCAGTTACTCCAGTCGTTCCAGCAGCTAATGAGTCTAAACCTAAAAGTTTTTCTCTCTGGTCGAATTTGGATGTTCAGTTTTATGGATATATAAAGCTGGACGCGTCATATGATACATCTATGACTTCTGCGGGTAATTACAATATTTATGTCAATCAGGAATCCGCGAATCCGGATGATGACACTTTTAATATGACAGCAAATCAGACTCGTTTTGGTTTTAAAATAAACGGACCTGAAAAAGACGGTTTAAAAACAAGCGGACTTATTGAATTCGATTTCTTCGGAAATTACGCGTCAGAGAATAAAGCGAAAATTCAAATGCGTCATGCTTATATGAAAATGAACTGGGCCGATGGTTTTGAAGTTCTTGCCGGTCAGACATCTGACGTTATGTCACCTTTGAATCCTAACACTCTGAACTACACTGTTCTTTGGGGTGTTGGTAATATAGGTTACAGACGGCCACAGATTCGTTTGACAAAGACCTGGACTGGCGAGGACAAGAATTTTGTCAAGTTGGAAGCTGCCGTTGCCAGGACAATTGGTACAGACAAGGCCACAAGCGGTGCGCCTTATGCAGAAACAGGTATGGATGCCGGGTATCCTACCGCACAGTCACGTTTAAGTATGTCTTTTCCTCTTTTGAAATATAAACCTACGACAATTGGTGTGTCGGGCCATTTAGGAACAGAAGAGTATGATACTCAAACTGATGGGCATAATAAGAAATTCCAAAGCTGGTCCGGCAATTTTGATTTTACACAACCAATTAATAAGTGGTTCACAATACAGGGAGAATATTTTAAAGGAGAGAATCTCGGAACGTATTTTGGCGGAATACTCCAGAGTATTAATACAACTACATTAGAAGAGATAGCCGCACAGGGTGGCTGGATAGCAGCGAGCCTCGGGCCGTGGGATAAATGGAATTTCAATATTGGTTATGGTGTTGATGATGTTGACAGAGATGATGTAGTTACCGGCAGTAAAATACGGAACTCATCCATGTTTGGTAATTTCATATATTCCATTAACAGCAATACTCAAATAGGTTTCGAACTTTCACAATGGGATACGAATTATAAAGATAGTAAAGATGCCGATTCAACTCGAGCTCAATTATCGTTTATTTATAAGTTCTAATCCCAGAAAGTGATTTAAATATAAAAAATGAAGGAGAAATCCAATGTTTAGAAATATGAAATTACGAACAAAATTATTGACAATAGGAATCTTGCTGACGGTTATTCCTCTAATTACCGTTTCTATAATAGTATATCGACAGAACACAAAAATGGTTGGTGTATCTGATGAGGAAAACACAAAACTGGCCTATGCTGATCTTGACCATATTACAAAGAATATTTATGCTCTTTGTGAAACCCAGCAGGAGATTATACAGGAAAATGTTAATAATTCATTGAAAGTTGCCCATTACGTGTTAAAAAATGCCGGCCATGTTGATTTTTCAGATGAAGCGGTGACATGGAACGCTGTTAATCAAAATAGCAAAGTCGCTTCGCGTATAGAGCTTCCAAAGATGTTTGCTGGTGAAACATGGCTGAGTCCGAATACTGATTTGGGAAAGACTTCACCTATTGTTGACCATGTCAAAACGCTCTCCGGAGCTACATGCACGATTTTCCAGCGTATGAACGATGCAGGGGATATGCTTCGTATTGTAACAAATGTACAGAATACAGATGGTTCACGTGCTATTGGGACATATATTCCGAAGATGAATTCTGATGGAACTCCTAATCCTGTTGTAAGTGCAGTTCTGAGCGGCCAAACATATAAAGGCCGGGCTTATGTTGTGAATAAATGGTACATCACTGCTTATGAACCTATTGTTGATAAAAATAACAACGTAGTTGGAGCATTGTATGTAGGTATTCCACAGGAAAGCGTTGTGTCTCTAAGGCAATCGATAATGAATACCAAGGTCGGCAAGACTGGTTATGTCTATGTTCTGGATTCAAAGGGACATTATGTTATTTCGCAAGGTGGAAAACGCGATGGTGAAGATATTAACCAGGCAAAAGATGCAAATGGAAATTTATTTATACAGGAAATTTGTAAAAAAACACTTGCTCTTGGCAATGGCGAAATTGGAGAACAAAGGTATCCATGGAAGAATGAAGGAGATGCTGCAGCACGTGAGAAAGTTGTGCGTCTTATGTATTTTGAGCCTTGGGACTGGGTTATCGGTGTCGGTTCTTACACTGAGGAGTTCTATGAAGCGAAAAATCGTATAGCGGCGATAGGAAACACAAGCAATTTACTTCTCGGAACAGTTCTTGGAGCGGCGCTGTTAGTTGTTTCAGTCGTATGGTTCTTTGTAGCAAGTGGTATAACAGGCAAGATAAATCATATTGTCAACCAGCTTACAGAAGGTTCTGAGCAGGTGGCTTCAGCTTCCCAGCAGGTTTCATCTGCATCACAATCATTAGCCGAAGGTGCTACAGAGCAGGCGGCAGGTCTTGAAGAAACTTCATCGAGTCTTGAGGAGATGTCTGCAATGACAAAACAAAATGCTGATAACGCACAGCAGGCTAATACTCTTGCTTCTGAAGCGAGAAAAGCTGCTGATTCAGGCAATGATTCAATGGGAAGGATGAATAGAGCTATTCAGGATATTCAAAAGAGTTCCAATGAGACAGCCAAGATTATCAAAGTTATCGATGAAATAGCATTTCAGACCAATCTTCTTGCATTGAATGCTGCAGTTGAAGCCGCACGAGCGGGTGAAGCAGGAAAAGGCTTTGCCGTTGTAGCAGAAGAAGTTCGTAATCTTGCAATGCGTTCAGCAGAAGCTGCTAAAAATACGGCTAATATGATTGAGGAATCTGTAAAGAATTCCAAGAACGGCGTAGATATTGCAACTGAAGTTGGCAAGGTTCTTGAAGAGATAGTTCAAGGTATTGGCAAAACTACTGATCTTGTTAGTGAAATTGCGGCAGCGTCAGCCGAGCAGGCACAGGGGATTGATCAGGTCAATACCGCTGTATCACAAATGGATAAGATTACCCAACAGAACGCGGCCAATGCGGAAGAATCTGCAAGCGCATCAGAAGAACTGAGTGCTCAGGCTGCGCAAATGGACAAAATCGTAAAGGATTTGGCTATACTTATCGGTGGAGTTGATAGCAGGGTACATGGCAGTGTTGGGAAAAATTCTGTTTCCAAAAAAGTGAATAAGGTTTCCAATTCGAATAAGAAGTTATCAATGTCGAACCAGGTATTTCATAGTATAGCAAAAGACACTTCCAAAAAAGGAAAAGACAAAACGGAAGTTAAAACGAATGCTCATAAAATGATTCCATTGGAAGATAATGATTTAGGTAATCACGATTTTGATGAATTTAATGCTTAAGAAGATCAATAAAATATTAAAAGTGTAGTTATTAGAAGTTATTATTATCAATTATTAAAGGAAAAAGAAATGTTTAAGAACATGAAATTAGCAACAAAGATGGCGTTAGGATTCGGAATATTAGTAGTAATCTCCGGCATATTAGGTTATGTAGGCTGGATGGGTTTATCAAAAGTAACGGAAAATTCAACTATCCTCGCAAAAGGAAACGAGTGCCTGACATTACTGGATTCTTGTGCGAAACTTCGCAGAGATTTTACAATAAAGGGATTTGAAAAAGACGAAAGAAGCGGCAAAACCGCCGTGGATAAATGGTTCGATACTTTTGGACAATTTACAACTGAAGTCACTTCACTGTCTAAATTTGAAGGTTTAAGTAAAGAGAACAAAGATACCGCAAACAGTATTCTGAATAAGTCAACATCTTATAAGGATGTATTTGATAAACAGATTGCGGCAAAAAAGATGCGAGACGATGCGTTTGCAGCATGGAGTAAAATCGGTGCAGAAGTAACGGTTAAAGTGGGCGATGCAATGAACTCAGTTGTTAATCCTGCCATTGCAAAAGCATACGAGGCGAAAGATGCGGGCTTAATTGCGAAATGGACTAAAATCGGCAGCATAGTAAACGAATCAGTGTTCGCCAGTTTCCTGCTGTTACGCGTTCAAGCAGTTTATTTACTTGCGACTAATTCCGAGGCGCAGTGGGTAAATTATAACAACCAACTTAAGGTTTGTAATGAAGAAAAAAGGAAATTCGCAGAATACATCAAAGGCGATACTCAACTTGAGGCTATGGCTGCGAATATAGGTGACAATCTAAGAGAATATGAAACAGCCGGTGAAAATTACCATAGAGGCATGGTCGCGCAAATTGAGTCAGATAAGGATATGGTCAGCATCGCTAATAATATGGTAGAGATGATGAACACTATACAATCGAATTTGACACAATATATGGAAACTTTCAGTGCCCGTATCAATACTCTTATGATTACCATGGCTCTTTGTGGAATTATCATGGGCATAGTACTTGCATTTGTAATTACTCGAAGCATTATTAAGCCAATTAACAGAATAATCGTAGGATTGACAGAGGGATCAGAACAGGTAGCATCAGCATCAGGTCAGGTATCGGCTGCTTCGCAGTCTCTTGCAGAAGGAGCTACAGAGCAGGCAGCAGGTCTGGAAGAAACTTCATCAAGTCTTGAAGAAATGTCAGCAATGACAAAACAGAATGCAGATAACGCTCAGCAGGCTAATACACTCGCAAACGAAGCGAAAAAGGCTGCAAACGAAGGTTCAGAAGCTATGAACAGAATGAGTTTAGCTATAAAGGATATTCAGAAATCTTCTGACGAGACAGCAAAGATCATCAAGGTTATCGATGAGATAGCTTTCCAGACTAACCTTCTTGCATTGAACGCGGCGGTTGAAGCCGCAAGAGCGGGCGAAGCTGGTAAAGGTTTTGCTGTTGTTGCTGAAGAAGTTCGAAATCTCGCGATGCGTTCAGCAGAAGCTGCAAAGAACACAGCAAATATGATTGAGGAATCAGTAAAGAATTCCAAGAATGGTGTAGATATTGCGGCCGAAGTTGGCAAGGTTCTTGATGAGATAGTTCAAGGTATTGGTAAAACTACAGATCTTGTTAGTGAGATAGCAGCCGCTTCAGCGGAACAGGCACAGGGTATCGATCAGGTTAATACCGCTGTTTCACAAATGGATAAAGTCACTCAGCAGAATGCCGCAAACGCAGAAGAATCCGCAAGCGCATCAGAAGAACTGAGTTCTCAGGCCGAACAAATGGATACAATCGTGAAAGATTTAGCTGTTTTAGTCGGTGGAGCCAATGTCAGGAAACAGGGAAATGTTAATACAAATTCCGTTTCTAAAAAAAGTAATAAAGCTTCAAACACACATAAAAAATTATCTATGTCGAACCAGGTATTTCATAGTATAGCGAGAGATACATCTAAAAAAGGTAATGACAAAAAAGCAGTTAAATCGAATGCTAATAAAATGATTCCATTGGAAGATAGTGATTTAGGTAATCACGATTTCGATGAATTTAATGCTTAAGAATACGATATAAGCGCCTCTGGATTTTCCTGAGGCGCTTATAACCTGAGTTTGATATGGATATTAAACAAGATTACTTGCTAAATCAAAATAGAAAGAGAAGGTGGAAATATTATGGCTAAATCATTAATGATAATAGATGATTCGGCAACAATGCGAAAAATTATAATGCGAACCATGAGAATGTCTGGCCTTGAATTCAATGAACCGCAAGAGGCCGGTAATGGTAAGGAAGCGCTTGAGAAATTAAGTGCTGGACCCGTTGATATAATCCTTTGCGATATAAATATGCCCGAAATGAATGGTATGGAATTTGTGAAAAAGGCACGTGAATTGAGTAATTGCGCCAACTCAAAGATAATAATGGTATCTACAGAAAGCGCTCAGGGTCTTATTGATAGTGTAATTGCCGATGGTGCGAATGGTTTTATTAACAAACCTTTTACACCCGAAAAGTTTCAGGAAAAATTAACTCCGTTTATGAACTAAATTATGCAATCTCAGGGGCAGAATAAATTATTAGAATATTAGGAAGGAATCAGAATAATGATTACAATCGACAATACTTGTATGAATAGTGTTTTACTGGCAAGTGCAAGTGAGGTATTTGAAACTATGATATTTATGGATTTGGAGCAGAGTTTCGATACTGAACCGCAAATTTCAGAGGATACTCTTTTAAGTACAATAACATTCAAGGGTGACCTTGACGGCTGTTTAACAATATGCAGCAGTGCGGAATGCGCAAAGTCTATAGGAAGAAATATGCTTGGTATGGAACCGGAAGAAAATATCAGCAATGAAGATACTTATGATGCCATTGGTGAAGTCGCCAACATGGTTATGGGCAGTATTAAAACAAAAATTCAGCAAAATACGGCAAATATTTCCGTTTCGATTCCTATGGTGGTTAGCGGTAATAATATTGTTACAAATCTGAGTGACAGCTCGGCAATAAAAACTTCAGTGAAGGTTACAATCGATAGTCAATATATTGCGGAATTTTCTTTGTTTTACAAAGTTAATTCTTAAATCGGGATTCTAAGGTAAGACACCATGACGGCTACGCAAACAGAGCTTGAGTTAAGAGCGATTGAATTATCTATAGAAGCTTTTGATGGTTTTTGTGACGATATATCCGGTATGTTTGGGGTGGACATGAAATGTGTCCCGCAGCAGGCATGTGAAGAAACAATTAATGGCCTGAAGAAACGTTTCAAAAAGCTCTCTGCCGTAAATAATGTTGATACAAAGGGTGCAATGCACGGTACGTTCTACCTGGTATTTGACCAGGGCGGCCTGTTTACGCTTTCCGGTGTTATCGTTATGCTCCCTGAAAAAAGAATTCTTGAGGAAATCAAGAGAGGGACAATTAATGATGTAAGTAGTATGAATGACGCTGTCCGTGAAACAGGAAATTTGTGCGTTGGTTCATGGGACAGGGTATTTCGTGAAGAGTATGAAGGTCACGGTCATTTTGTACAAAACGGAACTTTTATCGGTAATCCATGGGAGAATCCGGAAGAAAGCATAAAGCTGAAAAGTGATGAATCTTTTTCTTTTGTTCCTTTTGAAATGACGGTTGGAAATTTTCCAACGTTTAACTGCGGTGTGATTTTTCCCAAAAGCATCTTTACGCCGCAATCTGAATCGAATTCCGTGATTAACGATGCAAAGGAAGAGGAGCTTGAGAAAAAAGCAAGCGAACCTATCTCAATTGAAGAACAAGAAAAGAATTCGGATAATAATCCGCAATCGGATATAGATAATAAAGAAGAAAACAAAATAATCGAAGAAAATTCGGAAACAACGATACAGGAGAAAGAACCTGTTTCTGAAAGTAATTCTGGTAATCAAACGAATAATACGGTTTCAGAAACCATTAAAAAAATGACTCAATCACATGCGGATTTGCCAGGGCAATCCGTGACTGCAAAAAAAGATGATTCAAATAATGATATGCAGCATAGTAATGTGTCTGAAGTTATTTCTTTATCTGTATGTGCTAAAGACATAATGGAAACCAATGTTAGCTGGTGCGGCCCGGATGAGAGTGTGCAGCAGGCTATTGATAAAATGCGTCAGTTTGATACAGGTTATCTGTTAATTGGAAATGAAGGTGTACTTGAAGGTATAGTGTCACGTTCCGATATTACAGGTGCGTTGAGTCCTTATTTGCGAGCCATATTTTCAAAATGGCGCAGGCCGCTTGATGATGCGACGCTTAATATTAAAATCAGATGGATAATGAGAAGGCCTGTACACACTATAAAACCTGACATAAACATAACAAAAATAATGGAAAATATGAGACAATTGGGAGTGCGATGTTTTCCGGTTATAGATTCTGAAAATAATGTTCAAGGCATAGTCACTGTATTTGATATTTTTAAGGCATTAAATACAAACACAGATGTTTCAACGATGGGCAAGACCCTCCAGGTGCCTTTGCTTGTATAAACATGAGGTTAATATGCAAAATATAGAATGTTTGATGGAATTAATGGAAAAAGCGGCATCTTCGGTAAATATGCTCGATATTGAAGATTGCTCAGATATTGAGAACTTGCAAAAAGTTCTTGATGAGATTAAATCCGCCCTCGGTCAGATGGATAATTATCCTGCCGGGTTGCTGGAAAAAGCTGCCAGTGAAACAAGCGGTTCGATAGAATTGCTTGAGAAAATATTACATAAGGAAGTTGAAGATACAGCGTCATCAATAGTTATGGTAACAAAAACTATTGCTGCTTTACAAGGTATAATTGATCAAATAAGCAAAACTCCGGCGACAGCCTGTTCTGGAGCATCGCAGGTAACAACACAGAACAATAATGAAAATGCTTCTCCGGAAGGTGTGGTCATTGCCGAAGACGATATCCCCCTTGTTTTGGATTTTATAAACGAATCTCTTGAACATATTGAATCAGCGGAAGCAGGCTTGCTTGAACTTGAAGAAAAACCTGACGACAAGGATATTATTAACCAGATATTCAGGGGATTTCACACGATTAAAGGTATGGCGGGATTTCTTAACCTGTCTGATATAGGTTCGCTGGCGCATTCGGCTGAAAATCTTCTTGGCCTTGTTCGTGAAGATAAAATGGTTCTTACAAGAATTGTGACAGATGTTGTCTTCGAATCAATAGATATGATGAAGAAGATGATTAATATTTTAAAAGAATCCATTGAAGCGAACAAGCCCGTTCCGGCACAAACTAATTTGCCTGCCTTTTTGGAAAAGTTAAGAAAAATCGCGGAAAATGAACCGGCGGAACAAAAAGAAAATGTATCCGAAAAAGCTGATGTAAAACCTGTTGAGGAATTAAATACCGAACAGGATATAAAAATTGAAAATACTTTTGAGGCAAGTGATGCGCCGGAAGCCAATACTGTCACTGCAAAAAAAGAAAGTCACTCAAGCGACGAAAAAATAAAAGTAAGTACAACAAGACTTGATACTCTTATAAATATGGTAGGGGAGCTTGTAATAGCTCAGTTGATGGTTTCTGAAGAAGTAAGTAAAAATTCAACTATGGATCATCAACTTAATAGTAAAGTCGCAAGTCAAAGCAAGATTGTCCGGGAACTCCAGGAATTATCTTTGTCAATGCGTATGGTTCCCATCAGCGGCGTATTCCAGAAAATGGCCAGATTATCCAGGGACCTGTCACATAAATCAGGAAAGAATATTAATTTTTCAACATCAGGCGATGAAACTGAGCTTGATCGTTCGATAGTCGATAAAATTTCTGACCCTCTTATACACATGGTTCGCAATTCAATTGATCATGGAATCGAATCTGAAGAGGATAGAATTAAAGCCGGGAAAAATCCGGTTGGAAGTCTCGAACTTCGCGCTTTTCATCAGGCCGGCAATATTGTAATAGAAATACAGGATGACGGTAAAGGACTGGATAAAGAACGGATTTTAGCAAAAGCTGTTGAAAAGGGACTTATACAAAAAGATCAGGAATTATCCGAAGAAGATATATTCAAACTGATTTTTCATGCAGGTTTTTCAACCGCTCAAAAAGTTACAAGCATATCCGGACGCGGCGTAGGTATGGATGTCGTCAGAAAAAATATTGAATTATTAAACGGTAAAATTGAAATACGCTCTGTTCAGGACAAAGGAACTACATTTACTATTCGTTTGCCATTGACACTTGCGATAATTGACGGACAGATTGTAAAAGTGGGCGGCGAGCGTTACATCATACCTATAAATTCCATAGTCAACAGTTTCAGGCCGGTCTCTGAGCAGATTTCGACTGTACAGAACAGGGCTGAAATGGTAATGGTTAGAGGCGAGCTATTGCCGCTTGTAAGATTATATGAATTATTCAGGTGCGTTCCCTCAACTGAAAATCCCACGGAATCACTGCTTGTGATAGTAGAAAATAATAACAAAAAATATTGTTTGCTTGTTGATGAATTGCTTGATCAGCAGCAGGTTGTAATAAAAAATCTCAGCGATGGATTAGGAAAAGTCAAAGGTGTATCCGGCGGTGCTATCATGGGTGACGGAAAGGTCAGCCTGATTCTTGATATACCTGGAATAGCGGAAATTGCTCGTTACTAATTTTAGATTTGGGTGAATTATGCTTTCATTGGAATTAAAAGAAGTTGTTTTAAGTGAAGAAGATTTTCGGCTAATCAGCGATATAGTATATAAGCATTGCAAAATTAATCTTCATACAGGAAAAAAAGAGCTTGTACGCGCGCGCCTTGCCAAACGTCTTCGCCAGGGGAATTTTAATAATTTTCGTGAATATCTAAAATATGTTCTTGAAGATAAAACCGGCAGGGAATTTTCTAATTTGATTGATTCGCTAAGTACGAACCTTACGAGTTTTTTCAGGGAAAAACAACATTTTGATTTCTTGGAAGAGAAATTCCTGCCGTCTATTATAGAGCGTAAAAAGAAAAACAAAGATTTCCGAATCCGTGGATGGAGTGCGGGTTGCTCTTCGGGTGAGGAGGTTTACTCGATTGCGATTACGCTTTTGGAAGCATTTGAAAAAAATGGGCAATGGGATATAAAAATACTTGGAACTGACATTTCGACAAGAATGCTTGAGACCGCCCGCAAAGGATATTACGACGCTGAACGTGTTGCCTCTGTTCCCGCTCAGCAAAGAAACAGGTATTTATTATCAAAACGTGAAAATAATTCGAAGGTTTTTGAAGTTAGTAGCGCATTGAGAAACGTTGTTGTTTTCAGACACTTGAATTTAATGGAAAGCTGGCCGCTTAAAGGCCCGCTGGATTTTATATTTTGTCGTAATGTGATGATATATTTCGACAAGCCGACTCAACAAAATTTAATAGACCGTTATTGGGACATGCTGGACTCCGGAGCTGTTTTATTTACCGGGCATTCGGAATCACTGACGGGTATCAAACACAAGTTTAAATACATTCAGCCGACAATTTACATGAAAGCATAGGTTTATTAATATGACAAAAACAAGAATAGTAGTTAATGTATCGGATGCGAAAGTATCTAATAACCCATCTGATGTTATCGTGACATATTCGTTGGGTTCCTGTATTGGGGTGTGTATTTTTGATACAGACAGGAAAATCGGCGGAATGCTGCATTATCAGCTCCCTGATTCGACAATGAATCCGGAACGAGCGAAGGAAAATCCATTCATGTATGCGGATACAGGGATGAAAATGATGGTTGATAAAATGCTTTCTATGGGCGCAAATAAAAAACGTATGCAGGTTAAAATAGCTGGCGGAGCGGCTATGGATGCAGGTCCGAAAGGATTTGATATAGGCAAAAGGAACCATCTTGCAATCAGAAAGATATTATGGAAGAACGGAATGCTTATTAGTTCTGAGGATGTCGGAGGCTCTTCTCCTCGAAATTTATATATTAATATCGAAAATGGCATCGTGACAGTCCGGTCTAATAACCTTGAAAAAACCTTATAGTATGAGTTTAATAAAAGGCATATAATATAATGGAAATGACACTAAATAAATGTATAAAAGTACTTATTGTTGATGATTCCGCTATAGTTCGCAAGATTCTCAGTCAGCAATTAGCCCAGGATCCCAATATTGAAGTTATAGGCACTGCTCCTGATCCTTTCATAGCAAGAGATAAAATTGTAGCACTGAATCCTGATGTTCTTACTCTCGATGTCGAAATGCCGAGAATGGATGGAATTACTTTTTTGCGTAAACTCATGAAGCATCATCCTATGCCCGTCATTGTTGTAAGCTCTCTTACTCCGAAGGGCGGGAAAACCGCGATGGAAGCTCTCGAAGCCGGCGCGGTTGACGTTGTTAGTAAGCCGGGACAGTCGTATAGTATTGGGGATGCGTGTACAGAACTTATTGAAAAGATAAAAGCTGTATCCAAAGCCCGGATATCAAAACGGGAAATTATACCTCAAGAAACATCAAATACAAGATTATCTATGGCAGAGACCACCAATAAAATATTTGCTATTGGTGCTTCAACCGGCGGCGTACAGGCTTTGTCATATGTACTTGCACAATTCCCACCTAACGCACCAGGTACATTGGTTGTTCAGCATATGCCGGGTCATTTTACTACTTCATTCGCGGAGCGTCTCAATCGTGAATGTCAGGTAAATGTAAAGGAAGCTCAGGATGGTGACAGGGTGATTCCGGGACAGGTTCTAATAGCTCCCGGCGGCTTCCATATGCTTTTGAGGCGTTCCGGCGCCAATTATGTAGTCAATGTTAAGGAAGGGCCTCGTGTGTGCAGGCAAATTCCAAGTGTAGAGGTTTTATTTAATTCAGTAGCGAAATACGCCGGTTCAAATGCTGTTGGAGCGATACTTACTGGAATGGGTGACGACGGAGCAAAAGGACTTTTGAATATGAGAAACAGCGGCGCGCATACAATTGCTCAGGATGAAGAATCGTGCATTGTTTTCGGAATGCCCAAAGAAGCAATTGCCTGCGGAGCCGCGGAAAAAATAGTCCCTCTATCTGATGTGACAAGCAGTATGATTAAATTTGCACAGAGTTAATCGTGCTTGTGTAACTGTATTTCATTTTCTAATTTCACAATCAGGAAGAGCTTTGCGTAAATCTTCTATCTGCTCATTAGTTAGATTATTGCAATGTCTAAGACTAAGAGTTTGCAGGTTTACCAATCCTTTAATTGGTTCAAGATCAGATACTCGTGTGCCTGTTAGATCAAGTGTCTGTAAATTTATTAATCCTTCAATAGACTCAAGTTCATAGATATAAGTGTAACTTAATCTGAGTGCTTGCAATTTTATTAGTGGCTTTAACGGTTCAAGGTTATGGACTTGTGTTGCATTCAGATTAAGTATTTGCATATTTTTAAGCTCCCTTAATGTTTCAAGGTCAGATACCTTTGTACCAAACAGGTTAAGTGTTTGCAGGTTTATAAGGTCTCTTAGCGGCTCAAGATTAACAACCTCAGATGATTGGAAATTAAGCTCACGCAGGTTTTTGAGGTTCTTCAAAGAATTCAGATCATCAATTTCAGTTTCACTCAGGTCGAGTTTTTCAAGTCTTGTTAATCCTTTTAAGAACTGAAAATCAGATAAGCGAATATTTCGAAGATTAAGTTCTTTTAAATTTGGAAGTTGAGCCAATAATTTAAGGTTATTAACATTTGACTCTTTTAATATGAGTGATTCGAGGTGAGGCAGTTTCTTAAGTGGTTTTAAATCTATCGCGTTTCTTTTCGAAAGGTCATAAATTCCAAATCTTGCAAGTTTTTTCATCCATCTTGGAATATTATTATGATTCAACTCTACGGGTGAATCACTTAAATCCAATTTTTTAAGATTCGGGAATTTTTTAAGCGGCTTGAGAGTATTGAGCATTGTTACAGAAAGGTCAAGCTCTGTAATTTTCAGATAATCAGATTTTGTGAACTCCGACAAATCTTTGTCTAATTCATCAGCAGCTCTTATAAGGATAATAGTTTTATTGACTTGCGATGTTTGAGAGCCTGTAATAAAGTAAATCACAATAAGTAGAATAAAGACTGACCAGAGAATGATTGGTAATAACCTGAATTTCCTGGGCTTTGGGTTATTATTTTTTTTCAAAATTGGCTCGGATTCTTTCATTTTTATGGTAGTTTCCTTATTTATACGAATACATTTTTTATCTTCTGAATATATAGACGTAAAAGATGAAATTTTGTTACCATAATTTTGAAAAAATATTTATTTTATAATATATGGCATATTTAATTTACTTTTTCATGATATATTTTGCCATTTTTGGGGGATGGCCAAGAATGTTAGTGAAATGAATTACCATTATTTTCTCAATTTCCTTCAAAGTTTTTTCGTTTGCATTGGCAATGAGCGATAAATTGGCGAGGCAATCAGCGGCGGATTGAGAAAGTTTGATTTTATCATAAAAACTGATTTCACAATCTTTGCAAATCAGGCCGTTGGCGGAACTGCTGAAATAATATTCGTTATGAGTATCACTTTGTGAATATGGCATTCTACAGTTTGCGCAATAATTCAAAACAGGCTGGATGCCGACTTCACTAAGAAGTGTCAGTTGAAACATGATTAGCAATGATAATATTCGGTTTTCATTCTGCTGTTTTGCATTTTGAATGAACTGGAGAAAACTATTAAAAAGCTCCTCGTGCGGGTCATAATCATCTATTAGTTTGGTTAGAAGTTCCGAAGCGAAAAAACAGCAGTTTAATACAAATATGTTTTTGTAAAGACCTGCGCTGTCTATCGTATCAGAACTGGTTTCAAACTCTGTCAATGTTGCGAGTTTATCTCTGTCTGTATCCGTGAATAAAATTTGGCCGTAAGCAAAATTCTCGATAGGACCACCGAATGCTGATTTCTGTCGTTTTGAACCTTTGGCGATAGCGCCGATTTTTCCATGTTCTCTGGTAAAGAAAGTTACTATCTGCGAGGTTTCAGAATAATCGACGGTACGTATGCAAATTGCGAAATCCCTTGTCAACATATTTTATGATTTAGGAATTTTGTTTATTTTAATTCGTTTGATTTTTCTTGCTTCAGCGGCTGTAATTTCAAATTTCATATTTTGATAATCGAATATTTCACCTGTTTTGGGAATATAACCTAATTGAGAGAAAACAAATCCGCCTAAAGTTTCATAATCTTCATCTTCCGGCAGGTTAAGCTCAAATTCATAGTTCAGATCATAAATGGAAGTTCTGGCGTTGGCTTCGATGGTATTTTCATCTATTTTTTTTGCGTGACTTGTTGGCGACTCTTCATATTCATCCGCGATTTCCCCGACAAGTTCTTCGAGGATGTCTTCTAAAGTTACTATTCCAGCTGTACCGCCATATTCATCAAGTACGACCGCTATGTGCAATTTCTGATTTTGAAATTCGTGCAGCAGTATTCTCAACGGTTTTGTTTCCGGCACGAAATACGGTTCTCTTATTTTTTCCCGAAGTTTAAAATCAGCTGGATTTTTGCCGATTTCAGAAAGCAGGTCCTTGGCATAAATACAACCGACAATATTGTCAATGTTGTCTTCGTACACCGGAAGTCGCGTATGTCCGGCTTCTGTAATGGTATCAATAACTTTCCGCAAATCAGAATTTACTTCAATAGCTATTATATCGGTACGTGGTGTCATAATTTCTACCGCTGTACTATAGCTCAATTCGAGCACGTTTTCTATCATTTCCTGCTCTTCTTCGTCGAGCGCTCCTTCAGTTTTATGCTGTTCAAGGTCGGTGAGGAATTCTTCCTGTTTTTCTTCGTGTTGTTCTTCAGGAGTGGATTCTGAAACTCCGGCCAGTCTTCGTATAAACCCATCATATAATCTAAAAATATACAAAGCTGGTGAAGATATAAAAGTCAAAACAGCAAGTATCTTATATGTCCTGCTCAGGAATACTTCGCCCGAATACTTTGCCCATGCCTGCGGAATCGCAAGACTGAAGGCCGAAAATATTAATAAGGCTATGATAGATGAGAAAAGATAATTCCATGCGTGATGAGAGAAATTCAAAACGAAAAATATCTCAACCAGAAGCAGAACTATGCACATATTACAAATTAAACGATATAACCAGCAAATAAGAACGAAATTATCACTTTTTTCAGAAATGTATAATGCCCGTGCTTCAAAATCAATGTTTTTATTCATTTCCTTGAAGGCTTCCTGCAATTTTCCAAGCGAAAAAGATTTCAGCGCAATGGCATTTATTGAAAAGAATAAAGTTCCTGCGGCGCAAAAACATATTAACACTATTGCCCAGATTGTATTCATTAATTCTTCTGTTTCCTTTTTTTATCTGTATTTTTTTGTTTCGACTCTATAGCGGTATTATAAACTAAACCGTAATTAAGTTCCTGTAAAATTTCATCTTCTTTTTCGTGCATTATTTTTGCCATAGACGGCTTAAGGTCGTCAAAACCGAAATTATGAAGCAGGCCGTGAGTTATATAAAGCGCAAGTTCGGCTTGTTCCGAATGTTTTCGAAGATTTGCCTGTCTTTGAGCCATTTGGCCGTTTATTACCAACTCGAAAGTTTTCGGCGCATCAGGGTTGCTGCAATCTGATAAATCGAAACTGAGGCAATCGGAAAGTGATTTACTTTTCAGGAACTGATAATTTAATTTTTTAAACTCCAAATCATCTACGATGACGATACTGATTTCGTATTTGCTCGGAGTTGCTTTTCCGATTTTATCAAATCGTGAGCAGACTGTTTGAATTAGTTTATTAATCCTGGGCATTGAGATATTTATATCCCGAAAGTGCCTTGTTATTTGAATCTTTATGTCCTTGTCTGATTTGGATGAAGTCATATTTTCAGCAGATTTAAGTATTCTCTTTTGAATTTGATAGAGTTTCAAATGGCGTGTCAGCCGGTTTGGGGTACGCGATCCTGCTATGATAATGTGCGGCGAGTGTTTTCGATATACTCGTTTCAATTTGACTTAGCTCTCTCAGTGACATATCGCATTCGTCGAACTGGCCGTCCTGAAGACGCCTCATCGCCATGTTATGCACAACTGTTTCAATTTTCGAGGGAGTAATTTCCGGCAGGCTTCTTACTGCACCTTCGACAACGTCAGACAGCATTACAATCGCCGCTTCTTTTGTTCTTGGCTTGGGTCCAGGGTATCTAAATTCACTTTCTGAGAGTTCATCCGGCCCTTTGCCTTTGCCTTTTTTGGCTCTGAGTTTTTTGGCTTCGTTATAAAAATGTTCCACTAAAGTTGTTCCGTGGTGTGTTTCGATAAATTGTCTTATTACACCAGGTAAGCCGTATTCTCTGGCCATTTCAATACCATCTTTGACATGGCCGATAATAATTAATAAGCTCATAGTTGGAGCAAGTTCTTTATGTCTGCTTCCCGAACCAATCTCATTTTCAATAAAATAGGATGCTTTGTTCAGCTTACCTATATCGTGATAATACGCACCGACTCTGCATAAAAGGCCGTTACGCCCGATGGATTCCGCGGCTGCTTCGGCGATTGAGCCGATCAGGAGGCTGTGGCTGAAAGTTCCCGGAGCTTCCATTGCGAGTTTTTTCAATAATGGCTGGTTTGCGTCACTATAGTCCAAAAGAGTCATGCTTGTTACTATGTGGAAAGTTTTTTCAATGACAGGAAGAAGGCTCTGTATTAATAATCCTACCGCCATTGTAATACCCGCATGAAAGCCGGCATTAACAAGAGCTTTGTTGACGGTAGTGTTACTATTGAACATTTCGAGTGAAAATGCCATTATGAATACCATAACCGACGCAAGCGCGCTGACCTGAAGGAGTTTTATTCTCGTTCGGATTTCCTTTAATGATAAAGTACATGTAAAAGCGCCGGTCATCATTATCAGGAAAAGGTCTATGTTAATTATTTGGTATGGATTGTTATTTCCTGACGGCTCCGCTGCAAGGCAAGCCAATGTGCAATATATTATACTCATACCTATAGCAAATCGCTGGTCATAAGCTATCGTTAAAATAATTGCTACAATTACAGCCGTACCGGTGGCCCATGCCATTGGAGTGTGTCTGGTTTCCATTGAAATCAATTTCATGGTCATGAATTTATCTGACGCAAGGAGAATTAAAAACATACTGATTAGAGTTGCGACTCTTATATGGTTTCTCAACATGCGTTTTTGATAATTATAAATATAAACCGCGCCTGAAATTGAAATCATTGTAACAATAACAGCGATTGAAAAAAACTGATGGAGAGTGGACTGGTGAAAGGACAGTATGAAAACGCAAAAAATTATGAATAGAGTAAGCTGGGAAATTGATATTACAGTATCAGTATTGACAGGTTTGCTTACCTGTGAAAAACGCTCGGTAAACACGCTCTTGCGAACTCTGCTTCTTCTGGGACTGATTTTTTTCAACAATAGCATCTAATATTTCTCACGCTTGCTTAATATTATTTTTTTCGGGCTTTTTTTCTTATAAGCCTGAACAATATTTTGAACCAGTTTATGCCGAACAATATCTGTCTGACTTAATTGCGCATAACCAATACCCTTAACCCGCCGGAGTGTTTCGATAGCTTCTATCATTCCGCTTTTCTGTCCGTGCGGCAGGTCTATTTGTGTTATGTCGCCCGTTATTATCATTTTCGATCCCTGACCCAGCCTGGTAAGAACCATCAGCATTTGCATAGTAGTTGTATTCTGGGCTTCGTCACAGATAATAACGGATTCATTTAATGTTCTTCCCCTCATAAACGCAAGTGGAATAATTTCGATAATATCAAGTTCCATCAGCTTGTGCATCTGGCTAAATTCCATCATGTCTTCGATGGCATCGAATAAAGGCCGCAAATATGGATTTACCTTTGCCTGAATGTCTCCCGGAAGGAAACCAAGCTTTTCGCCTGCTTCTACGGCTGGTCGTGCAAGGACAATTCTTCTTATTTGTTTTCTTTTGAGCATGGACACGGCGACTGCGACAGCGAGGTATGTTTTTCCTGTTCCCGCCGGGCCAATACAGAATGTAAGGTCGTTCTTAAACATTGTTTGAACATATTTCATCTGGCCTTTTGTATTGGGTTTTATAGCTTTTTTGTGTGAATATACTGAAATAGCCCCGTTATCGTCCTTGAAGTCAGACTCATCACGCATCATAAAAACAGATATGTCTTCGGAAGTGAGAGAATGATATTTATAAAGCTGTTCCTGCATTTTTTTGAAAACTTCAGCCGCTTTATTTACATCTTTTTCATTACCGAAAAGAGTAAGGCTGTTATTGCGCGCGGAAATCGTAACATCGAGAGATTTACGAATTAAACGCAGGAAGCTGTCCCCCGGACCGAATAATTCAAGCTGTTTTAAAGTTGGTTCTATTTGTATGGTTGTTTCCAAAGTTTACTCTTTTCAGGAAGCCCATATAAAAAACAAATAAGCAAACGGAGCCGTCGCTAATGGCGAATCAATTACATCAAGTATTCCGCCAAAACCGGGTATCTTCTTCGCAGAATCCTTCTGCTGTGCATCACGTTTCATCATAGATTCCATTAAATCACCTAATTGTCCAATAAATGCCAGACAAACACCAAAAATTATAGCCATCACTGGGTTCATTATACCAAATCCTGTGGAAAAGCCAATAGCAACTATTAAAGCCAGCACCAAACCGCCGAACATACCTTCCCATGTCTTGCCGGGGCTGATTTTGGGTGAAAACTTATGTTTTCCAAAAAGACTTCCCGCAGTGAAAGCGCCTATATCCGTGCATTTTACAACAAAAATATACATAAACAGGTGCCTTAATCCGAATTCGATACGAATCGCTACCGCAAAATAGGTTAATAATCCAAGATATAAAATTGTAAAGCATGTTGCTCCGCAATTTGTAATAACATTAGATATACCGTTTGAAAGATACTGGAATAAGAATGTTAGAAAAAAAGTTAATACCAGCAGGAACGACAGATAATGTTCTTGAGTGATAATGTTGAATTGGGCAATATATTTTGATTCTGCAATTAAAATAGAAGCTATAATAGAAACTGGTACGAAAACCTTAAGATTCTTAACTGACGCAAGTTGCGCTAATTCAAAGTTTGCCGGAATTGCAAGAAGACAGATTAGAATGCAGAAAATGGTCCCTTTTATCCGGGCATCGTCTTCGGGAGATTTTGTGATTGAACCGTCCAGCCAGCCGTCAAAAATGACAATGCCGGAGAAAACCAGAGTCATTATTATTCCAAAAAGCAGTCTGTTTTTGATCATTTCTATTTCGCTTTTTCAATAAATAGTATGCCAAACAGGGCAATCATTTTTTGGTTAAATTGATACTTCCGAAGCGTCTGTCCCTGTTTGCATAGGCTACAATCGCTTTTTCCAAATCTTTTTTAACAAAGTCCGGCCACAAAGTGTCGGTTACATAAAATTCACTGTATGATATTTGCCAGAGCAGGAAATTGCTGACTCTCAATTCGCTTGCTGTACGAACCAGCAGGTCAGGGTCATTAAGTTTGGCGGTATAAAGATTGCTGCTTATTAACTTTTCGTCAATATCATCCAGTTGAATTTTTCCATCTTTATAATCCTGGGCAATTTGTTTTGTCGCGTCCACAATTTCCGCTCTTCCGGCGTAGTTCAACGCAAGCGCAAGAATCATTCCTGTATTGGATTCAGTCATTCTCATTGTCTCTAATAACTCATTTCGTACAGATGCCGGCAAAGTAGCCATTCGTCCGAGATGAATCAATTTGACATTGTTTTTCATTAAAATATTGCGAATTCCGACAAGATACTGCACATAAAGGTGCATAAGTCCGTCAATTTCCTCTTTCGGTCTTTTCCAGTTTTCTATACTGAAGGAATACAGGGTAAGAACCTCAATACCCAAAGCGACACAATCCAGAGCTATGGTTTCGACCACCTGGCCGCCTTTGTTATGTCCTTCGACTCGCGGCAAGCCCTGATTTTGCGCCCATCTGCCGTTACCATCCATGATAATTGCGATATGACGCGGCATCTGCTGTACGTTAATGCCAAGACGTTCAGCGGTTTTTTTCATTTTTTCTTCGAGGTCTTTATTCATAAATGCCTTCTATCTATAAATTGTCTGGCTTCGTTTCGGTCCAACACCAATCATTTTTATTGGTTTTCCGATGAGTTTTTCCACTGTATAAATATATTTTTTTGCGTTTTCTGGCAAATCATCGAAAGATTCAACTTCTGTAATTTCCTCGTCCCAGCCGGGTAAAGTTTCATAAATTGGCTTTGCTTTTTCAAGTCTTTGAAGGTTGGACGGGAAGAAACTGGTTTGCTTGCCGTCAATATCATATGCTTTGCAGATTTTTAATTCTTTCAATCCAGCCAATGTATCAAGGTGCAGCAGGGCGATAGAATCAATTCCGCCTATTGTGATTGAGTATGAAACAACAACTGCGTCGAACCAGCCGCATCTTCTTGGGCGTCCGGTTGTAGTGCCGTATTCATGGCCTCTGTCGCGTATATATTGGCCGGTATCGTTATCCTGCTCCGATGGGAAAGGGCCTGCGCCGACTCTTGTTGTGTATGCTTTTATAACTCCGATGAATTCATCGACGTATTTTGCCGGAACGCCGCAGCCTGCCGCCATACCAAGCGAGCTTGAATTGGAACTTGTTACAAATGGGAAAGTGCCGTGATCCAGGTCAAGAAGAGAACCCTGTGCGCCTTCAAAAAGTATTGATTTCTTCTGGGCTATGGAATTGTGCAGGTATTCGGTAGTATCTGTTATATATGGCGAAAGTTTTTTGGAATATACTTTGCATTTTTCGTAAATCTCGTCTGAACTCATCGGTTCTGCATTGTAAATTGCGCCGAAAAACAGGTTTTTATAATCTACGATTTTTTTAAGTTTGGCTTTGAAATTTTCCATATCGAGAAAATCAGCCATACGGACAGCAAAACTCCTGCCTACTTTATCAGCGTAGCATGGTCCGATGCCGCGAATGGTTGTACCGATTTTATTTTTGCCGAGAGCTTCTTCACGTAAAGAGTCCTCTTTTTTGTGATAATCCAGAACTACATGGGTATTTTCACTGATTAAAAGCCTGTTTTTAAGACTTATATTTTCTTTCTCAAGTTTCTCAATTTCAGCAATAATAACTTCCGGGTCGAGTACGACTCCGTTTGTTATAAGGCATTTGACATCAGGTCGTATCGAGCCGCTTGGCAGTAAATGCAGTGCGAATTTGTTGTTTCCTACGACTACGGTATGTCCGGCGTTGGCGCCGCCGCCGTAACGTACGACTATATCGCTTTTTTCAGCGAGAACATCGACTATTTTGCCTTTACCCTCATCACCCCATTGTAACCCGACGATACATTTATTCATTTGTATTCCTTAAATTGCCACATAGTATTTTGTAAAACTTAATACGATAGATTGTCATATTGAGCCGATAGGCGAAGTCCGCCAGAACTAATTTGGCGGAGCTATCTATGCCCAGATTCTTCGTTTTACTCAGAATGACACCCTTCGTTTGTTAAGCTACACAACACTGGTTTGTAAATTCTAACAGAACTTATGCAAAACTCTTATTTTATGATGAATGATATTCGTAGATTTTGCTCTAATTTTCAAGAGATTTTTTCCACGAGATGATTCAAAATATTTTTCAGATTGTCATATTGCCTGTCGCTTATTTTGTAATCGGTTTCTTTCCCGTCTTCATTTTTATATGTTACAACAAAAAAACCTTTCTTTTCAAACCAGGTTTTATTGATTTTCTCGATGGAATCATAAGATATTTTTTTCTTATCATTTATGACAAGTTCGGTTTCTTCGGCGAGAAGTTTTCTGTTCTTAATCATGTAAAAATAAATCCCGCAAAGTATAGCTCCGGCAAGAAAAAATGGAGGGGATTTCTGATTGAACATCAAAGTTGTATTTGGTTTGCCTTCTTCGGTATGTTCCTCGATGAAACTTTTATTGAGGTAGCCGTCGTAGCCAAACCATGCGGCGAATATAACACAAATTCCAATATAGATTAAGAGATTACTTTTTTTGAATTTGCTTATTGGTGCTTCGATAGCCATTGGGCATTTTCCTTAATTCTATGTCAACCGCTTCTGAGCGATTGTTTCAGTCAATGGCATTACGATACCGGGAATAATTTTTTCTATCATTAATTCCTCCGCGATTCGGCATTGATGTCTGAATGATTCAATCGGGTCGAATTTCTCAAAAGTTTCCGGGTACTGACGTATTGTACACGACAGGCTTATAGATTCGTCGATAAGCTGCTCTTTCTTTTTTGGGCTGTAAACACCTGTTTTCGATTCTATACTGATTCTGGCTTGTGTCAACTCGTCATTGCCAAGCGCAACAACTATTGTCGGCGAAACTCCTATCGGCTTGGCGCCGGGCAAATCCAGAACGCAGCTAAACGCGCTCTGCGACAAAAGCGCTTCAGCGATAACTTCATCATGATTACCGGTACAATCGAAATCCATAACGAAAGTAACATCGAGAGAATCTATATCGAGCGGACTTACACTGAGCATATAAGGCATCAATTCCAAAATCAGCCTGTCCTGCTCGTAAGCCATCTCGAATTCCGATGGATTAACGACGCCTGAACCGATTCGGTCTGCTTCAAGACATACCCATCGGTATTGGCTTCGCTCCCGATCTTCCTCAAGGCAATACTCATTATCACGTTTATAAAAACAACCCATAGATGGGTATTTTTTTCTTATTCTTTCAAAAAATGACAGAATTGTATCTCGTTCGGTTGGAAGTTCCAGTTCCGTATTAACATACATATCCAGAAAAAGGTCATCACACAACAAATTAAAACTGTCTGAATTCATATCAGCACTTTCTCCAGCGGCTTTTCAAAATCATCCCTGTAAGCCGGCTAAAATATTAATTTTTAGCGATCCATCACAAACTTAAGCATTATACATAAAAAATTGTTTTTTCCAAAACTTTTATTTCAAGTTAAAAATCAAAACAATAAATGCCAACGCATAACAATAATACGCAAAGTATTTCAATTTTGTGCTTCTGGATGCCTTTACCAGCAGTTTCAACGCAAAAACGCCGGTAATTGCCGCCGCGACCGAGCCTGCCATGATTGAAGTTATTGACATGCTGCTTGTCCTTATAATATCGTAATCTTTTATTAATGTTATTGCCGCAGCACCCAAAATCGCCGGTATCGCGATAAGAAAGCTGAATTCGACCGCCCATCGCCTGTGCAAACCGACCAGAATAGCCGCGCAAATTGTTGCGCCGCTGCGAGATATACCCGGCATAATTGCTACCGATTGAGCCAGGGCGACTACGACAGCCGCCAGTATCCCAAACTGCCGCAAACCTATCCGGCTTTTTCTTCGCATATCGGTAACAATTAACAATGTGCCGGTGATAAACCACATGCAGGCGACAATTGTTAAACTACCTCTCGCATCCTCAAACAATTTCTTAAGCGATATTCCAACTACTCCGGTTATTCCTGTAACGAGAATCGCCAGTACGAGAATGTGTACGCTCGGGCTTTTTTTGTAAATCTCGACAATGTTTTTACCGTATTTTTTCGACTCACGCAGGTTTTTTACAAAATTAAACATGGATTCGCGGAAGAAATAGAAAATAGCCGCCATTGTTCCGACATGAACGCACAAATCGAACATTAGCATTTCCGGCGTTTCAGGATCGAACTGTAAAATATTCTCAAACAAAACCAGATGCCCCGACGACGAAACCGGCAGAAATTCTGTTATTCCCTGAATTACTCCGAGTATCACCGCGTGAAAAACTCCCAGCGGCGTACCTTCACTCGGAAATAAAAAGCCGCTCATGAAATCTATGAATTTGTATTTGCAAAAGAAAAGTACAATACCGGCAAAAACACCGGCCAATAAATCATCGAGCAGAATTCCCCAGCCTTCAGGAAATTTCTCGAGTTTGCGAATGGGCCATGGTTTTGCGATATCGAAAATACGAAACAGCAAAAATCCAAGTATAGCCGTCATAAAAATATGAGCATTGTCAAAAGTTTCGATACTGAAAAAAGCCGCCGCTAAAAATGTAACCGCCTGTCCGGCTGTTTCATCCGCGACTATTTCGCCAGGGTCCTTCTTGCCTGTCCACCTGATAACAGAAGGTGAGCATTGTACGCATACAATCGAACTGAGAAAAATTGTAACACCCATCGCGATTAATACCGATGTAGAAGTCCCCGCGTAGTGACAAGCCAATGCGAATATAATTACCGACGGAATCGAGCCCCACGTTCCCGGAGCCTTAGGCAGCCATCCCAAGCCAAACACAGATGTTAATAATCTTTTGATATCCATACCGATAGAAGTGTACCATAAATCAAAACATAAGCAAACAATTTGATGAAGGAATTTTTTCATCCACAGATTTACGCAGATTCGCACAGATTTTATAACACCTCATTGCGAATCCCTTGGGGATGCGGCAATTTTCAATTAAAAATCATTGTTGAAAATGTTCTTTCCTGCTAATATTAGGATATATAAAATTAGTTTTTTATGAGTTCAGAGAGACAAATTATGACAGAGGAATTTAATACCGCCGAGCCAAGTTCGAAATTCCAAATCGATCTTCTTTTAAGATTAGGTATGTATTCATTGCTCTCGCTGATATGCTTCTGGTTTCCTTTTGTTACGATTTTTAGATTCAAAGACTATGCCGAGCGAGGCGGGTGTGTTTTGTATGTGATTTTTCCATTTATGATTGGTGTCGTTATATATTCAATCATTCTGGTAAGAAGATTATTTTTATCTCTTAAGCTATTTACATCTCAAAGAAGATTGATATTTACTATTTTGGGCATAGTCATTTCATTACCTATCTTGATTATTGGTATTTTATTAACAATATATTTAGTCATTGATATATTAGGTATGATTATATTTATATTGAGTTTCAATAGTAATGGGATAGTGTAATGAATAGTATGGTAATGTAGGACTTGCCCCGCCATAAAATTAAAAAAGGAGCAAAAGATTATGTCACGAACAGCTTGTCCGGATTGTAATGAAGAACTTAAAGCGATAAAGATTCTTGATGCAACGGCACCAAGTCCGTGTAATACAGGCATTGCTCAGGTAAAATTAGCTTATTCTTTGCCAGAGGCTAAACAGAGTTTCTTTTTACATGAAATCAAACGTGAAGGTACGATTCAAGGAAAATTATGTCCCAAGTGCGGCCACATCCTGCTCTACGCCGGTCAATTATAAGAAGAATTTAAATTAATGAAAAAATCATCGATTGGAAAAATAGTTGGAATTGCTGTCACATTGGTGATTCTTCTGGTGATAGTGGTTCTCTTAATGTCTCGGTCGCAACGGGCTTCTGTACCTACATTTAAATTTCTCAGCGGCCGCGGGTCGTATATCCAGATTGATAAGCTTGAAACGAAGGTCAGGGAGACACGTTTTGTCTATTCGTTTCAAGGTGATTACAATTCTATTGTCGCGGATGCCAATTCAGAATTGTACCCTTTGGGTTATTCGGGCAATTCTGCTTTCCCGGTCAACCCGCCTTATGGTTTTGTGTATTCTTTACGCGGCCAGAAACCGATGGACAGGATTTCAGTTCTTATCAGAAAAGATCAGAAAATGCATGTATTTTCAACACCGAGAAATTCTGATTATACAATACCGACCCAATACAATTATGCCCTGAAAGACGGCTGGGTTTCCGTGGAAATTACACAACGTAAAGAGATAAGCTGGTTTACATATGGATGTTTATACCTTTTAAACAAATTACACAGAACATATGAATAAAGAATCATAAAACACTTCTTATGATAGAGGTAAATTCTTCTGAAATAAAGTGTGGTAGGATGGGGCTTGCCCCACATTTTGGATTTTATGAAAAAATCATCGATTATTAAAATTTGTGCGGCGATTATAGTAATTGTTGTTTTAATTTTATTTATAGTATTACTATCCAAACCTGCGTCAGTACAAGTAGCGACATTCAAATTCCTTAACGGCAGGACGCCGGTTGCTCAAATAGAAGTCAAACTCGATGGTTATAGAATATCGCGGTTCGCCTATTCTTTTGAAGGTGATTATGACGATATTATTGCTGATGCTAATTCCGAACTATCTGACTTGGGTTATATATGCAGTTCAAATATTGATTCTTATTATCCGAGTGTAAGGTATGATATGCCTGGTACTCAGGCTTCGATAATGGCTGAACCAGTTCAGATTATAAAAGACAATATATTGAGTATTCAACCATCTCGTAAGGGTTCAAATTACTTGTTTCCTGACCAATATATATCTTTAAATAAAGCTGGCTGGATTACAGTTATAATCGTACGAAGTAAAAAGCCGAATACGCTTATCGTTGTTTTTAAGAAATTATTGAATAAATTCCGCGAGCCGGCAGAATAGAGGAAACGGCGAATTTAATTGATAATTAACTTGCGTTTTGGGGGCAAATTTGATATTTAGTGATTTTGTTTTGCGGTTAATTTTACAGGTGAGTTGATTGCCGCAAAAAATGGAGTTTTTGTAATTAGGGTGAATGAAAATGAATAAACTGCAATCTGCTTTTATTTCTACTATTTTTATCTTATCAGTCCTGTGTTTTTCTATCTGTCCAGCTATGGCTGGAATAACTAACGGCGATTTCTCGCAGGACCCGCCCGGTTTCGGATGGGTATTTTCCAGTTCAGGTGTGGATGTGTTTAGTGATTCGACCGCGTGGAATAGTAACGGCTTTGCGGCTTTATATACTGATTTTGAGGAGGAGGCTTCTGTTAGCGAATTGTCTCAGGAAAATATTTTTCTGCTGCCCGGCGAGACTCAGTTGATATTCGATATCATTATGTATAAAAGTGGAGGAACACCAGAAACAGATATATTCACCGCGACTTTCGGCCCTGAACAATATACGTTGCTCAGTTCTGATTTTGTTGGAACCGAATATTCCGAAACAGTAGTTTTCGATGTGACAGTCTGGGCGTCAGTACCCTATAGCCTGACTTTTCAGTTAGAAAATAACCCTGACGGCATTTTAACATCTGTTTTAATAGACAATGTTCAATTCATCCCAACTCCCAGCGCGTTTCTATTAGCCGCTATCGGCTTATTTTCTACCGCCGTTTCAAGAAAAAAGCTTAAAGCTTTGAAATAGATTGATATAAAGATTTTACAAACATTTTACTTTGTGGTTGGACTTTGTTTAAGTACAATGAGGCATGTATTATTTTGTTGGGTGGGTCGAGACCCACCATTAAATAGGGAGAAATATATGCTTGGTAAAAAAGCAATTATCGGTTTGTTATTAATACTTGCATGTCAATCTTGCACGACAATAAATGATTCAAATCAAGGCACTCATAAAGATAATCATGGGGCAATGACGCAGTCAAAGATAACAACTGATACAAGAAATGTTATGAATGCAATAGACCTTGCGATTCAAGCTGTACAAAAAGAATCTCTCCTGCATGGAACAGAATATGTACTGATGGCTGTTCAGCAAATTCCAATAAAGAATAAATGGATTTGGCGAGTTACGTTTAAGCCCAAACACCTTGTGTCCGATGACCCATCGAAAGGTCCGCTGGGACTTGGTGGGGAAGCATTTGTGAACGTTGACCTTAGTACGAAGGAAACAACTGTAACTTATGGAGAATAACCGTAAAGAAAAGTAATCATAAAAGTTAATCCAGTTCATCCTGTAAATCCCGTCAAAAAAATAAGTTTTTTGTGTTCATTCGTGTTCATTTGTGGTTAAATTATCCCCCTGTGTTATTTTGAAGTTATTTTCTGGCTCGAATTATGTTAAAAATTGGAAATCTTGAATTAAAAGTACCTTTTCTTCAGGCGCCTTTGAGCGGCTATAGCGATTACGCGATGCGCAGGCTCGCGCTCGATTTCGGTGCGCCTCTTACTTTTGCGGGCGTTATGCTCGCAAAAAGTGCGGCTCATCCAAAGATTTTGCGGAAGCCGGGTTTTCAGCCGCATCAGGATGAACATCCCGTCGGCGCCCAGATTTTCGATAATGATATGGCAATGATGGTAAAAGCCGCAAAAGACCTTCAAAATGCCGGTTACGATATAATCGATTTGAACTTTTCCTGTCCTACGCCGAAAGTTGTCAGCCGGAAGCGGGGCGGCTGGATGATGAACGACCCTGACAATGTACTGGAAACTTACAAAAGAGTGCGCGAGGCAGTTACTTGTCCGCTCACAATTAAGGTTCGCATAGGCTTCGATTCGAGCGAGCAGTCGAGAGACTATTTTTATGAAATAGTCTCGGAAGTATCACGTTTGGGAATTGACGCGATTACAATTCACGGCAGGACTGTTGTACAGAGATTTTCCGGCCCATCGAACTGGGAAATTCTCGCGAAGGTAAAAAGCGAGTTTCCGAACCTGACTATAATCGGCAGCGGTGACCTTTTCGAGCCGATGGATATTATTAATAAACTCAAAACATCAAAAATAGACGGCGTACAAATCGCCCGCGGTGCGGTTGGAAATCCATGGATATATAAAGACCTTATCGACGTCTGGGAAGGCAAACCTGTCCCCGAACCTCCATCTATGGCCGAGCAGGTGGAGATTATAAAAAAACATTTCGATATGGTTAGCAAACTCTACGACAAGAAAAAGTGTGTCTGGTTCTTCCGCAAATTTATTGTTCGCTATTGCAGACTCCATCCAATGCGCAAACAAGTCCTGAGAAGTCTCATCGCCGCAAAGACTGGCCGGGAACTTCTCGAATTAATTGACCACTGGTATAACGAAAACGAATAGATTATTCTACAGTTAAAATAATTTTCTGAAGGTCTTCATCTCTTGATGAATTTCCAATCATAATCTCGAACTCGCCCGGCTCTACCGTGTATTCCATATTTATATCATAAAAAGAAAGAAGCTCTGGTGTTATTTCAAATTTTACTGTTTTGGATTTTCCGGGTTCCAAAGTAATACGCCTGAATCCTTTAAGTTCCTTTACTGGCCGTGTCACGGAGCTGATTTTGTCACGGATGTACATCTGGACGACTTCATCACCGGTTTTTTTGCCTGTGTTGGTTACTTTGACTGAAACTGTGGTAGATTCGTTTGATTTAATCATTTTGCTTTTCAGTTTTGGTTTACTGAACTCGAAATTTGTATAGCTAAGGCCGTAACCGAACGCATATAGAGGGCTTACGTCATCAAACAGATAACCTCTGCGAGCGGCTGGTTTGTAATTGTAATAGCAGGGGAGATGGCCGACTGAGCGAGGAATCGTGATAGGCAATTTGCCGCCCGGATTATAATCGCCAAAAATTACTTCGGCGACCGCTTTGCCGGTTTCCTGGCCGAGATACCAGCATTCAAAAATTGCGGAAGCCTTTTCTGAAAGATTTCTTATAGATAGCGGCTTGCCGTTGAAGAGTACCGCGATAACAGGTTTGCCGGTTGCGACCATTGCGTCAACGAGTTCATCCTGCTGGCCGACCATATCGAGTGACGCTCTGTCGCCCATATGATTATACATCCATGCTTCACGTGAAGTCTGTTCATTTCCGCCTATTGCAAGTACGATAACATCCGCCTGTTTTGCGACTTTCACAGCCTGCTTAATGCTTTTTCTGTTTTCAGCAGGATCGGGTAGTATTACTTCGTCCTGATGCCATGAGCCGCCAATTGTGATTTTGCATCCTTCGTGATAAAGAACATCTATTGATTTGCCTGCTCTCTCTCTGATTCCTTCAAGAACCGAAGTATAGTATTTTGATTTGCCGCTATAGCCTCCGATTATAACGCGGTCTGCGTTGGGGCCTATTACAGCGATAGTTTTAACTTTTTGTTTTTTTAGCGGGGCGGTACCATCATTTTTCAAAAGGGTGATTGTCTCACGTGCTGCCTGCAAAGCGAGTTCTCTGTTTTTGTCGCAGCTTACAACTTTTTCAGCGATTTCTGGATCAACGTACGGGTCCTCGAATAATCCCAATCTGAATTTCCATTCGAGCATTGGAGCGACGAGTTCATCAAGCATTGATTCCGGTATAGTTCCTTCCTTTACAAGCTCGACAGTATTTTTATAGCAATCAGGCTCAGGAAGTTCGATATTCACTCCGGCTTTTATAGCAAGAGCCGCGGCCTGTTTGCCATTTTCAGCCAGGAAGTTGCCAAAAAATTTTGGCCTTTCGTTAAGCTCTCGAATCGCGTAATAATCCGAAACTGTAAAACCCTTAAATCCCCATTCGCCGCGAAGTACGTCACGAAGCAGCCATTTATTCGCGTGTGAAGGGACGCCGTCAATCTCGTTATAAGACGGCATTACACTGATTGCTCCTGCTTTTTGAATTACTTCTTTGAATGGGTACAGGAAAACCTCGCGAAGTATTCGCTCGGAAATATTTGCCGGTGCACAGTTGCATCCTGATTCAGGCTGGCCGTGTGCGGCGAAATGTTTTAGTGTCGCTATGATATGTTTTTTATTTTTGAATGTTCTGTCACCCTGAAAACCTTTTACCGCGGCTATTCCCATCTGAGCGACGAGGAATGGGTCTTCGCCGTATGTTTCTTCAACTCGTCCCCATCTTGGTTCGCGGGCTACATCAACTACCGGAGTTAGTGCCTGATGTGTACCTCTGACACGTGCTTCCTCTGCGGTCATTTCAAATAACTTCTGAACAAGGTCTATATTGAATGTGGCTCCCAAGCCAATCGGTTGGGAAAAACTTGTCGAATCGACGGCCATCAGGCCGTGGAGACATTCCTCATGGAAGATAACCGGTATTCCGAGCCTGCTGTTTTCGATAAAGAACTTTTGAATTGTATTTGTAAGTTCGGCATGTTCTTTAGGCTTCAAACCACCTTTTGTATCATTGGGACGGCCAATCTGACCGATACCATTGCCATGCTTAAAACTTTCTTTGGCTTTCTTTAAATCGAAGTTGCCGTTTTCATCTATGAAAGTTTTTTTCTTTTCCTCCCACATGCCAATCATCTGAGCCGCTTTTTCTTCAAGCGTCATGCGTGATAATAAATCTGCTACTCGCTTTTCGACTGGTAAAGAACTGTCCTTATAGGGCATTGAATCTGAGCCTTGCCATGCTGCGCACATATTGAACCTCCGAACATATTTTAGAAAATAATATCTTATTGATATAAACAACGGGATGCCTATAATTTTTGTTACAGGCATCCCGGAAAGTCACACAAATATTTAATTGTTAAAGAAAATCAATGAGTATTTTTATACAGTTCCTTCACTCTGTTTTCGGCGTGCAAGCAAATCATTTTCAATTTCCAGCATCTTCTTGGTGCTCAAAGGATAAGCGAACATGACTAAAACGCCGAGTAAAGTGAAAATCGCAGGATAAATACTATTCAGCATAACAATACCGCGTACAGCTTCAGGTAATTGTTCAGCCGGCGCTGCAATTTCCACACCATCTACTATTGTTTTTCCAACATAACCATACCAATCAAGAATCCTTACTGTTGCGAACGCTCCCACAGCCAGACCCAATTTCAGGAAGAACAAAGAGGCCGCCATCATTAAAGCAGTTGAGCGTCTGCCTGTTTTCCATTCATTATAATCAGCACAATCAGTGAACATTGCCCATTGCATAGCCGAAACCGGTCCTAACGCAAAAGATCTGAAGAAATTAAGAATGAAAATAAGATTTAGATCATCTTTTCCCAGCTTAGCAAAAAGAAGAGTTGTGACACCAGCTATGGCTAAAGCACCCCAATAAGTGAATGCTTTTCCAACATACCTGCTGATAATTTTTGTTGCCATAACACCGGCAATCGTAAGAAGAGCGCCAGATACGAGGTAAGTCGTTAATAATCCCTGGAATGACCAGCCGCCTTCGGGTGTATAACCAAATAATGATACATCTCCGGCTTGTACGAAATACTGGAAGTAGTATGTTCTTGCGCCACAGTAAATAGCTACGAAAATAAGCTGGAAGAAAGTCGCGGTACCAATCATCAACCAAGGTATGTTTGAAAGTAAATCTTTTATATCCTGTCCTATAGGATTTTTTTGGCCTTTTGGTGGCTGAATACGCTCTTTTGTAGTAAAGAAGGTTATATAAAGCAAAACAATTGCTGCGACGGAAAGAATTGTCATTGTTATTTGATATCCTTTGGTCGTCGGTTTATCACTGCCACCGAGCATTGTAGGGAGCAATCCAACAGCCGTCATTACAATGAACTGGCCGATAAAGACGCCTACGAAGCGAAATGATGAAAGCACAGTTCTATCTGCTGTATTCGATGTCATAACACCCATAAGCGAGCAATATGGAACATTGACAAAAGTATAAAGCATCATCGCTGCATTATAGGTTATATAAGCATAAAGCAGTTTCATGCCGGGAGTAAAATCAGGTGTTGTAAATGTCAAAATACCCATTACGCCAAACGGTATGGCGCCAAACAATATAAACGGTCGATATTTTCCCCATCTTGTATTTGTTCTATCAGCAAGCATGCCCATAGCCGGGTCATTAACAGCATCAAAGATTTTACTGACCAAAAACATTGTTGCTAAAGCTTTGGCCTCTATTCCGAATATATCTGTGTAGAAAATCGGCATGAATGTCATAAAGGTTTGGAAAAAAAGATTTGAGGCTAAGTCACCACAGGCAAAACCAACTTTTTCACCTATTGATAGCTTCTTCTGCATTTCAGGCTGCATAATTCACTCCTTTTATTTCTGAATTATTAATTTCTTCCACAGGCTTGAACGGATAAAACAACAAACCTGTACAGAATTTGTCGTTATAATAACGAAGGCTTTATGGTTTGGCAATTTTTTTCTGGTCAAAAGCCTGAATTATTATTCTTCATTATATTTCATATAAGGCTCATTTTATCCCGCGGGTAACTGATTTTTATATTTTATTTTGTAAAAAAGTTTTGTCCTTGGCTTAACTTTGAGGTAAAATAGAGTTTTTCCGGGGCGTAGCGCAGTTTGGCTAGCGCGCTTGACTGGGGGTCAAGAGGTCGCAGGTTCAAGTCCTGTCGCCCCGATT
>CAZVOA010000010.1:0-4343 GCA_964628465.1 uncultured Pirellulales bacterium
TGTATTCGATACTCTCTTTTTAGCAATGGTACATTTTTGGGGGAGCATACCACTACCATGTTATCGAAACAGGTTTAAATATTATCTTTGGAATTATTGTTGCATGGATTATCCTTGTTTTTTGTATGTTTGCACAAGCTTTTTTTTGGCGAAATCTCTTGATAGAAACCCAAAACGGTAAAAAGTATACTATTTTACCATTCATTCCATTTTTATTTCTTATAACTGGACTGGCGATTGTTCCGTTCTTTTTCGGAAGTGTAATAGCTCCCCCGGAAAATCCACTTATTGAAGCTCCCGGAATTTTATCGAGAGCGGACTTGGCGACTCTTCCTGAATCTGCACGTGATATTCATGTTTGCACATATCGCCCAATAGGCTACGCCGCGGATTACCTTAGATTCCAAGCGGACACAAATGATATAGAAAAATTCATTGCAAAATCACCCGGATTAAAAAATGCAGAAATATTTACATCCAGTCGCTATACGCAAATCAATGAATTCCCATCATGGTACAATCATAAAACGGAGAATATAAGATCATACAGGTATAATGATGATAGCTATCATATCAAAGATAGATATATTAGAAGCTGGAAAACTGAACTGATTGTCGATGATGAAGCGCATAATGTGTATTTATTTAATTGCATTCATAGATAATTTTTAAATAAATACATGTTTTAGCATTGTGAACTTATTCAAAAAGAAAGTACATTCCAAAGTAGAATCAGATGAATAGACGTGCTCATTCCAGAATCTTTTCCTGCTTTACAGAACATTTCACAAAAGTCAAAAATATCCATACGATAGGCAATGATTGGCATGTCCGTCTTTTTTAACAACGGTTATAGTAAGGAAGTTTATACTTAATACTAGGTTACTCAATTTTACCGATATACGCAATAAATAACAAATAATAAGGAAACATGACAACTATGAAATCCACAAGCCCGAATTTAATTAAACAAACATTGAATATGGAAAGCAATTACGGTTTTGTGATTTTCAAACCTCTTTTTTCCTCTCTTTCGTCTTTGTTTGTATTATGTATTCTTTTATCACCAATTATCACATATGCCCAGGAAAATCCGCAGGTTAATGATTGGGAAAATCCTTCGATAATCGGAATAAATAAAGAAAAAGGACACGCCGCGTTTGTACTGCCAAGTGAGAAGAGTACAGATTCAAGAGTAGTATCGCTCAACGGTTTATGGCGGTTCAAATGGTCTGCGAATCCTGAATCACGTCCAAAGGATTTTTATAAACAGGATTTTTCCGCGGCTGATTGGGACTTAATTCAGGTACCGGGCAACTGGCAAATGCAGGGATTCGATATACCCATTTATACCAACATGACTTATCCCTTCAAATCAAATCCGCCAAGCGTCACCAGCGAACCATCACGTTCATTTTACAGTTACTCCCATCGCAATCCAGTAGGCTCTTACCGCACAACATTCAATGTGCCCGCCTCGTGGTTGGACAAGAAAGTGTTTATAAATTTCGGTGGAGTCGAATCCGCGTTTTATATCTGGGTGAACGGGCAAAAAGTCGGTTACAGCCAGGGTTCCATGACTCCGGCGGAATTCGATATTACATCTTTCATTAAACAAGGCGAAAATATACTGGCGGTGGAAGTATATCGCTGGTCAGATGGCAGTTATCTCGAAGATCAGGACATGTGGCGGCTTAGCGGAATATTCCGTGACGTTGATTTGTTTATCAGGCCAAAAACGTTTATTCAGGATTTTAAGGTAAACGCGGAACCTCTTATTGCAATTAACGGGGCACAGGTTGATATACAGGTTGCTATAGAAAATCGTTCAAATGAAACTGTAACGGGATTGATGGTAGAAGCAATTATTTCCAATGAACTAATGCAAAAATCCCTATCGAAAAATGTCGAGGCGATTTCGGAGGCAGTGAATAAATCTGTTTCGCTTAATACAGTGTTGGATAAATCACGTCTTTGGTCCGCTGAAACACCTAATCTGTATGATCTTCGATTAAACCTGAAAAATGCGCAAAATGAAATAATTGATACTGTACACTGGAGATTCGGTATCAAGAGTGTTGTTGTTGATGGCGAACTATTTAAAATCAATGGCAAGGTAGTTAAACTCAAAGGCGTAAACCGGCACGAGCATCATCCGCGTACCGGCCGTCATGTTGACCGACAAACCATGAGACGTGACGTCGAACTGCTCAAGCAGGCCAATATAAATATGGTACGTACTTCGCATTACCCTGACGACCCGTATTTTTATGAATTGTGCGATATTTACGGCATATATGTAATGGATGAGGCCAACCAGGAATCGCATGGATTTGGTATTGGCAACTCTGTTATGGGTGAAAATCCCCTGTGGGAAGCCGCACATGTTGACCGTGCTGTATCTATGGTTGAACGGGACAAAAATCACGCTTGTGTTATCCTCTGGTCACTGGGTAACGAAGGCGGACGAGGACGTAACATCAGAGCAATGGCCGAGGCAGTAAAGAAGATTGATACCACACGTCCGGTATATTACGATTCTGACAGAAGTGTTTCCGCGATTTATGATGAAGGTTATTTGCCTCCGGAAAGACTCAGGCAATTAGGAGAAAGAATAAATGACCGCCCTGTTTTCTTGAGAGAATATGCGCACGCGATGGGGAATTCCGTAGGAAACCTGCAGGAGTACTGGGATGTCATATATTCCGACCCGAGTATAGTTGGTGCTGCAATCTGGGATTGGGTTGATCAGGGAATCGCAAAACGCATCGACGGCTCACCGCTGCGCTATGATGAAAATCCAGCTTCCCTGCTTCTCCGTGATAATGAATTCTGGGCTTACGGCGGCGATTTTAACGATGTTCCAAATGATGGTGCGTTCTGCACCAACGGCTTGATTGGGCCGGACCGAATCCCTCATCCGCATTATTACCAGGTTCAAAAAGTATATCAGCCGGTAGTCTTTGAGCTTGTCAGTATAGCCCCCCTGCGTATTAAAGTAATTAATCATTATGATTTCATGTTACTCAACCATCTGGATATTCGATACAGTTTTAGAGCCAACGGTCGGATTAAAGATACGGATATTCTGAATATCAAGCTTCTTGCACCGGGAAATTCGGAAATAATAGAAATAACATCCCCAGAATGGTTTGAGTCAACTTCAGAAGATATATGCTTAAATCTTAACGCACAACTTAAGTCACCCGTTCTCTGGGCTGGAGAAGGATTCAGCATTGCCCACGAACAATTTGTTTTGAAAAAAGCTAAAATCGAAAATTTGCAAGCGTCACAGGGTAATTTGGATGTACAGGAAAATTCTAACGATATTCTGGTCAAAGGTGACGATTTCAAAATTGTCTTTAGCAAAAGCAAGGCGACCTTAGTGAGCTGGATTGTAAAGGATAATGAACTGCTCCAGGGTCCATTGGAACCTTATTTCTGGAAACCTGCCAACGATAATCAGAAACGCAACAATTACAATAGCCGTCTTGGCCCATGGAAGAAAGCTGCCGCAGACCTTGTTGTCAAACAAATCGAGGTTAAAAAAGAGGATAACCATGTAAAAGTCCACTGTCTTATGAATATGTATGAAGCAGCTCAATGCACTTTGGACTATACCATTAACAGCAAGGGACAAATTCAGGTACAGGCTGATTACCAGCCTCATCAGACAACAATTCCCCTCATGCCAAAATTCGGTATGCGGGTACAGATAAATGATCGCTTTAATAATATTTCATGGTATGGACGCGGGCCTTACGAGAACTATCCGGACAGAAAGACGGGATACCTGATCGGTTTGTACGAATCAAAACTTGAAAACTTTATCACTGATTATATCGCGCCTCAGGATAACGCTAATCGCTGCGACGTGAGATGGTTCAGTCTTTCAGACCAGAGCGGCAATATGATTCATATCACTGGCTTACAGGAACTCTGTTTTCGGGCATGGCCATACACAGAGGATGATTTGGAAAAAGCAAAACATCCTTATGAATTGCCTGTTCGCGACTTCATCAATCTCAATATAGACCTGAACATCCACGGCGTAGGCGGTAACGACGCATGGGGTGCAAGAACAATGGATCAATATACAATAGACGGTAACAAACCCTATAGTTATGGATTCATTCTGGAATATGGTAATTCAGGAAAATAGTTTCAAAACTGGAAAATAAAAAAAATGCCCGTGTTTTTTACTTTAACACGGGCATGTCTATACATTTTTCTTACAAAGGTTTTACAGGCACACATATATTAATAATGTGCTTTCCTTCGGGATGCTGTTTCGGGTCGTTTAGGTACAACTCGAAGCACGGCCGGTCGTCGCACTGGTAGCC
>CAZVOA010000010.1:4443-93254 GCA_964628465.1 uncultured Pirellulales bacterium
AGCCAGCCGCCCATTATTGTGGCCCACGCCTGCGGATACTCGCTCGGCAATATCTCGAAATATCCCACGCCGTACTTGCCGGCGGGAATTACACTCTTGCCGATTTCTCCTTCGACTTTTGTATCAGGCGGAATAGTGATACATATATCTGTGCGCAGCTTTTCTTCTTCGGTTATATCCGGATCATCATGATATATGCTGATGAACTGCGTCAGGTTCGGACGAATCAAACCTCTCGGTCCGGCCCACGAGCATAACTTCTCGAACAATCCCTGGAATAACTTTTCGTTTCCTTTGTACGGGCCAATGTATCGCAGATATGCGACGGGCATATCCGGCAGATACTTGACTTCTACTTTTACTTCATTTGTGTTCATTTTGTACCTCCATAACTGGGTTCCATTTACGGGTTCTATTGTAAATGAAATAAAAGTAAGTTCTTTCCCGAAATTGCTTTTAGCTTCATTAATCCTGCTATCTGTTTTGCGATTCTTGCTATTTATAGTTCCTTTGTCGGCTCTGTATTCGCTCGCACTTATACCGAAATTTTCCTTGAACACCCTCGCAAACGCCGCAGAGCCTGAGAAGCCGCAATCGAAAGCGATTTCCGTGATTGATTTAGTGGGATTTCCAATCAGCATACCCGCTGCCTTTTCCGCTCTGCGTCGCTGGATAAACTGATTCAGTGTTTCGCCTACGATACTCTTGAATATCCTGTGAAAATGGAATTCAGAAAAATTTGCGACTTTCGCGAGCATTTTTAAAGTAAGCTCACTTTCCAGATTCTGTTCTATATAATCCAGCACACGATTTATCCGTCCAACATACTCAGCCCGCAGTGCCTTTTGTCTTATATCATTATATTCAACCATAAGTTTCCTTATATCATTTTTTGTAATTAGTTCATAGTAATATGTACTGAGAACCATGAACACAGAACTACTTACGCAATTGATCCCATAGCAGAACGCGTAAACCTTTACTTATTTCCTTAAATGGTACAACTTCCACATCATAATTATCGAGAGTTCCATTTACTGTAACAGCTGCGGCATTTTTTTGCAGTGATGTCATGAGCTTGTCAAGCTCGTCCATTCCAGGCAGATTGATTCCTTTTAATGGTCTGGCGGAACCAAAAGCATATCCTTTAACCTTGCTTTCCTTTCCCTTTGCAAGGTCGAGAATTGAGCCGCTGCCTCGAATTTCCACACCTTGATTGAAATACTCGAAACTTGGAATATGAAGCGAAGAACCTTCGAAACATAGTTTAATCTGACCATAACCTGAAGGTTTTTTATCCCGGAACTTGAGTTTCATTGTATTATACAAAGTGCCGACAATTTTAGTCTGGGCAAAATCGGACTGTGAAATTTGAATATTAGCATCGCCGGTCATTCTCTTTAAATCAGAAAATATTACAAGCATTCCTTTACCTGTCAGGTTTCCTTCAATATGTTTCGCGTTAGGCAAAAATATGTGCAAAAGCTGATTCGCCTCAATCATCGAAAAATCGGTATTCATATACATCGAATAACTTCCGGCCTGTCGAGTCACGTTCCCATAAGATTTTAGTACGCCGTTCATCGACTCTATTTCGGCCTTGTCAATCAGCAATCTATCTTTGCCGAGATATGCGGATATTTTAAAATCGCCGAATGTTGCGTTATTGAAAAGAACATCCTCATTTTTCCCCTGAATATCAATACGCAGCGGCTCGAAAGTCCTTGTGCTTTCATCTTTTTTTACAGTTAAAGAACCGGATGATTTACCGGTAGAAACGAACGGCCGTGCGTCTGTACTTAAATAAACAGCAATTTCCCCCAAGTCCACTCCTTGCCAATCCAAAGATGCTTTGCTGTTTGTCCAGTCATCCAGGGGAATTGAAATATCCCCTTTTGCGTAGCCGCCCATAGCTTCGATTACCATATCATTGAAATCAAGTAGAGACGCACGGCCGTGCGTCTCTACAATATTGATTTGCGATGAAAAATTGCCAATCTTCTTTCCTTCAAATGATGCGTTCGTCTCTATATTTCCATCGCCTTTTATTGTTCGTTCTGAAAGGTTGAGAGTTGCTTTTCCCTTTAGGTTCGTAGCCAAAGCGAGATTGTTTTTATCGAAATTCGTCGGCCAATTATAAGCATCGACATTGACATATATCAAATGAGGCTGATTCAGTCTGAACCATGCGTTGCCTTCTGCTAATCCCATGCCATGTAACAGACGAATCCTGTCAAATTGAGCGGTTCCATGCTCGATTACAATTCGGCCTTCAGCGTCTTTAGCCTCAATCGGCGGAATATCCATGTCTTTGACATTCCAGTTGCCGGAAATAACCATCTGGTTTATATTATCAATCGGGACAGTGACATCAAGAGCGGCCTTCATTATCCCTTTGCACTCTATCGGAAGCTCGAACAATTGCATTACCGGACGCAATGAAACCTCTTCTGTATTCAACTTCACTTGAGCGGAACGCTGTTTGAAGTCATACCGGCCGTTAAGCGACCATTGGCCGTCAAATAACGTGAAATTATCAGCATTATATATCACGTTATTGGTATCGATTTTTGCCTGCCATGGTATTTCCAAAGATTGTATGGCCTGCTTTTTAACGCTGATGTTGTCGGTAGAAAAAACAGATTTACATTGAAGGTCTATCGGGAATATAGTGCCGGATATTTTCGTTTTACATTCGAGATTGCCGGAAATGTTTTCCAGCATATTTTCGCTCTGAGCCTTGGGACTCATTTTCATCGATACCTTGAATTGTGTATCCGTAAGCTCTCCGGAGGCCAGTGATGTTTTGCCGCCGCCTTCAAGATGCAGATCATCATAAGTCACGCTGAATTTTTCGACCTCGATTTTTTGCATATCCCCATACACGGCTAAAACTATATCAACAGGTGAATTCAGGTCAGTAATTACTTCTAAGTCATCAGCTTCCAGTGATATATTCCAATTCTTTGTGTCCGCGGAGAACTGGCCTATGACGTTCATTGTCCGGACGTTTGCCATGTCAATATTATCAAACTTTATAACAGGCCAATTAACGGAAATTACAGTCTCAATATTATCCGTTTGAACGTTGTATTTTTCAGAATTCCACGCAAAAGACGGCACAGTGACTTTCCATTTCGAGTTCAACAATGTTTCACCGGAGTAAAGCAAATCAGCGTTACTTTGCCAGTTTCCCCAAGGTGATTTAGCATTAGAAGTTACAGACAAGTCGATTCGTCTTTTTCCGTTTTTCGGCCAGTCTATATTTCCTGACAATGTATTCTCATATTCGATTTCTTTTATCGCCCCAGTCACAGAACAATCAAAATCGCCCTGCCGCTTTTCTATGTTCCAGTTACCTGTAATAGACGCCTGATTCTGGAACGCTTCGACAAAAACTCTTTCCGCCTGAATCTGTTTTCCGTTATAGTTAAGATTTCCACCCAGAACATTTATTGTATCGAGTGACTCATTCAAGCCGCTTAATGATATTTCCTTGATATCAAATGATAGCACGTCCGGTGACATTTGCAAACCAATATTACCGGCGGCGTGAAAACTTCTTTCTTCCGCGAGATTCAATATACCTGTAATGCCTTTTTCGCTAACACGTCCTTTCCATGTCGCGTTCAGCTTCAAAGGCCCTGATATTTCACCAATCAGATTTTGCAGTGACTTTGGCAAGCCATTTACATCAATATTTACTTCATGGTAAAAATCGCCGCTTTGAGCAAGTTTTCCGTCCAAAACAATTTGTGAGTCGATATTTCCCTGAAAATGCCATTCATGTGGTTTCAATGATTTACCCTGAAACACTATCGGATTGATTGTTTCTTTGTTTCCATTTTTATCGATAACGTTCACTGTTGCGTCAGTTATATCTATATAAGGTAACGACAAATTATTTCCTCTGCCTGAAGATTCAGTATTAAAGTAATAAGATAATCGCTCCGCGTTCCATGTGCCAGTCTGGTCCTGGCTGATATTTACAACCGGGTTTTCAATTCTTACCTGCTTAAGCCGGAAACCACGAAACAAAACAAACGGAATCTTTGTATGCTTAATGACAATTCGAGGCACATCAATAATTGGAGCATCTTCCAATGGAAGGCTTATGGATAATTTATCAATTGTCGTTTGTCCGCCATAGGTTATTTGCACCGAATCTACAGTTACATGCAACCCGTATTTTTCATTTAAAGTTTTCAGGATTAAATTACGCGGAAAATCAGTATGCAATATAACCAGTACAACTGCGGTATATGCCAGCAGAAGTACGAGCAGGATTAAAAATATTCTCCGAATCCATCGTTTCATGATAATCCAATTAATCCGCCTTATAATCTACAGGCGGAATATCACCTATAGTGTTCGGCCCAAAACCGAATAACCACCAGTCCTCACGATTCGATTTGCCAATAGACGGCCCCGAACTCGCTGCAATTTCTCCTGAATCAGCCCAATAAGCGACATAAGAAATACTTGCGAAGCCCACCTGTTTAATTTTCTTGGTGATTGCAAGTTCCGGAGTAACGATTGAAACACCGCCCGTTATTGAAGATATTGGCGGAGCAAACGAAGGTATGCCTAAAAGAGATTCGTATCTGTCAATTCCTACACCACTGCTTCGAACTTCCACGATGATTTCAGCTTTTCCCTGGTCAAAAGTTACACTGACACCAGAATACAGCAATTTTGCTCTGAATTCACTTAGAACAAAATCTTTCTCAGCAGGTGAAAAATTGTCCGCATCAAGGAAAACGGTTCTTCCATGTATAGACTCGAAAGATAATCCATCGATAGCGTCCTGTGCCGCTTTTGATAATAGAAACTGTTCCGTAGCAGTTCTCGTTGGGTCAGTAACACGAACAGTCGCACAGCCGCTTATTATCATCATGAAGAATAATAGCAGCAATAATCGAAACCTGAATTTTGTATATTTTCCCAACACTTTTTACTCAATTTTTATAAATTAAATCTTCCTTATTAAAACTAATCGCAAATATATACGCTATATGATTAAAAAGCAATTTAAAACTTATGCCAAATAAATCAAGATCAATGACTCATAACACGTGAGAGTCGGTCCGTGAATATTCTCATTACAGATTAAAAACCTTTATTATTCCATAGAAGCAGCTATGCTGTTTGATACCTTGTAAGTAACTTTTTCATTTTTCCCGAGGTATTTGGGATTTTTATTTATCAGGATATCTAAAAGAGCTTTATTTCTCGCCAAAACTTCACGCAGACGCAATTTTAGTCCGGCCGCACTTTTAACGTCTCTGGCACAATAACCGATAACATTCTGTTTATAATGACTGGCTAAATAAATAGCTCTTGAGCAATGGAACGGCTGAGAGATAATTATGTAGTCTTTTAGATTGAATACTTTTTCCGCTCGTACAATAGAATCAAGCGTTCTAAAACCGGCGTAATCTAATGTAATATATTCAGCAGGGACTCCCCTTGCGACCAAATCTTCCTTCATGCAGGTCGGCTCATCATAATCTGTCCTCGAATTATCACCCGAAACCAGAATCGCGTCAATTTTGCCGGAGTTCCAAAGCTCGACAGCCGCGTTTATACGATGCAGATAAAATAAGTTTACATGCCCATCATAAATCCTGACACAACCGAGTAATAAAGCGGCTCTCATATGCGGAACATCGTTTATATCACTGAACAGCTTATTGCCAGAAAAAGAACTAACATATGTATCGACAGCCAGTGAAAACACAACCAGACACAGAATAAATCCTGCCAAAACGGTAATTGTTCGTTTTCGTAAAAGGATATTCCTTATATATTTACTTGTCTCTTTCTTACTTTCCATATTCAATTTATCGGCTGCGAGGTCGAATTTGCTAAATAAGTATTTTGCAAATATTCTAATTTCAAGTAAAATGGCGACATCTTTATTTTATGTTTTAAAAATATGGCGACTATTTACTATGGCAGTACAATTTATACTCGGCAGAAGCGGCACGGGCAAGACGAGCTATTGCATAAACGCAATCGCCGGTGAGTTAAAGACTGACCATAATGAGCCGCTAATTCTGCTGGTTCCCGAACAGGCTACATATCAGGCCGAGCGTGCGATTCTTTCAAAAGAAGGAATACAGGGTTACAACCGGCTGAACGTGCTATCCTTCGACAGGCTCCAATTTTTATTATTAGGCAAAAATACCGCGAGAGAATCCGTTTCACACATTGGAAAGCAGATGATAATCCACCGGATTCTCCGGGAGAACGCTGAAAAGCTGCAAATCTTCAAATCGTCCGCTTCCCTGCCGGGCCTGTCAAAACAAATGGCACATACTATTGAGGAAATTCACCAATACGCGGTAACTTGCGAAGAAATAGATGAACTGCTCGATAAATTGAAAAAGCAAAAGGAAACCAGTTCGGCCTTTCTCAAATTCAGCGATATTAGATTGATTCTGAGTGAGTATCTAAAATTTGTCGAAAACGATTTCTACGACCCCGATGCTCAGTTTACTTCAGTTTGCGGATCAATAAACTCATCGGATTTAATCAAAGGAGCGAAAATCTGGATAGACGGCTTCGCAGGTTTTACCGGAACTGAATTAGCTATTTTCGCGGAATTGCTTAAAACCGCTTCTGATTCTAAAATCGCTCTTTGCCTCGACCCAAATACAATTGATGTTTTAAATCCGACGAAACAAAGTCTGGATAAAGCAGGTTTATTCAGTCCCACTGAAAATACATTTGCGGAATTAACTGAGATAATCAAGAAAGTTAAACTACCTTTACTTGAGCCTGTAATTCTGAATAAGGCGATGAGATTCACTTCTCAGGAGCTTGCTCACGTTGAAAAAAACATATTTACAACAAATCATCCCAGATTAAAGGCGGCTGATAATATTCATATCATCTCTGCACCGAACGAGCGTTTGGAAGTACAATACGCCGCAAGACAAATAGTTCAATTAATAAAGGAAAAAGGATTCAGGTATCGTGACATAGCTGTTATCGCTTCGGACATCGAGAGCTATCATCATTATATCAGGGCTTATTTCGATGATTATAATATTCCATTTTTCATAGATAAACGTAAGCCGCTGAACCGTCACCCGGTAATTGAGCTGATTTGTTCCGCGTTAAAAATAATATCAGAAGGTTTCACGCATCATGATATTTTCGCGTATTTAAAAACCGACCTTATTCCTATATCGAGATATGATATTGATATTCTGGAAAACTATTGCATAGCTTTTGGAATATCTCACAACGACTGGCTCGAAGAAAAAACATGGCAGTTCGCGGGTAAAGACAGCAAAGACTTCGATGAAAACAAGATAAATCAAATCAGAACAATAACAATTTCTCCCCTGATTCAGTTGAAACAAAACCTCGAAGAAAAAGTCACCCCGGAACAATTCACGGAGGCTGTTTTCAATTTCCTCGATTCCCTTAAAATCCAGCGTACAATCGACAACTGGATTGAAAAAGCCAAAGAACAGTCGGATTTCGAATCAGTTGATGAGCATCAGCAATTTTATAATAAACTTGTAGATGTATTCGACGAACTAACGGAAATATTCAAAAGCCAGGTCATGTCGGTCTCTGATTTTTATTCAATTATCAATTCGGCATTCTCGCAATTAACTTTGGCTTTCATTCCCCCTACTCTCGACCAGGTTCTTGTCGGTTCAGTCGAACGCAGTAGGCATCCAGATTTGAAAGCGGTTTTCTTAATCGGAGCGACACAAAAACAATTTCCCGTCCCCATAAGCTCAGACAGCATCTTAAGTGATAATGACCGCAATACCGCCGAGTCACTTAATTTTTCATTAGCGGCTTCAGTTGACAGAACGCTTTGCGAACGGCAGTATCTGGCATATATCGCATTTACACGGCCATCAGAAATGCTGTATATCACATATTCTTCCGTTGACGAAAAAGGCAGCGGCGTGCCGCGTTCGCAATTCATCGGTGACCTCGAAGCCTTATTCGATAACCTTAGCGAGCAACCTGTCACCGCCGAACATCTCGATATTGAAAAAGTTGCCAGCGAGAGCGAACTTGCTGATATACTTTGCGGCCATTTCGGCAAAGATACTCTTTCGGACGATTTGAAATGCAATTTGACTCCAGAGGATTTGGACGCGATTTGTTCGGACGAGCAGCTTTCTGATTTAGGAATGAAAGTTAGTTCAGCGATAAATTATGATAACAAGGCAATTGTAGATGATGACGTAACAAGTGAATTATTTGACAAAAAGCTGAAAGGTTCGGCGACCAGGCTCGGCACTTTCGCGGCATGTCCCTATAAATATTTCGCAAGGTATGTCCTCGAACTGAAGAAGAGAAAGGAATTTACGCTTGAACCTCTCGATCTCGGCAATTTCTATCATAACGTTCTGGATTCACTTGTAAAAAGATTGAGATCGGAAAACCTTGATTTCGCGGCAATTGAAAACGAAGCATTGATAAATATTCTTAATGAGGAAATTGAAAAACTAATAAAGGAAAACTCCTTTCTCTCACAATTCATAAACAGGCGAGCTTATAATGAATTTATAATCACTTCCGCTTGCGAAACACTTAATGATTTCGTGATCGATATGACTCAAATGGTTCGCGCGGGTAATTTCAGGCCATACGTTTCTGAAATTGCTTTTGGACAGGTCAAAGAAAGCTCCGAACGATTAGGAAACATCGAATTCGATTTACCTGATAATCGCGTTATTACTTTATCCGGCAAGATTGACAGGCTTGATTTAGCCAAAATTGATAACGACACAAGAGCAGTTGTTTTCGATTATAAGCGAAGCGGCATGAGTTTTAGCTGGTCAAAATATTTCTACGGACTGGATTTACAATTGCCGATTTATATGTTGGCGGCACGAAATGCAAAAGAATCAATCTACCAAAATGTTATCGGGGCTTTTTTCGTACCGATAGAAATACCTGTACCCAAAACAGCAATTACAAATATTGAAGATAATAAAGACAGTTTTAATCATAAGGCAAAAGGAATATTCAACGGAGAGGATTTCCAGCTTTTAGACAAAAATATTAATTCCGGCTGGAGCAAATATTTTAACTTTAGCTGCACTAAAGGTGACGGCCAATTTGGAAATTATTCAAACAGCGGCTCACTCAAACCTGACGATTTCAACTACGTTCTTAAGTACACCAGCAAAAAGATAATTACTCTTGCGCAGGATATACTTTCAGGCAAAATCATCGTAAATCCGTATAGATTGGGTACACAATCACCATGCAGCAATTGTGAATATCTCTCCGTTTGCAGGTTCGACTGGCAGATTAACGAATACAATTATTTGGAGCCGCTTAACAAAATACAGGTACTCGAAAATATCGGGGGCGGCAATGACTGAAAAAAAGATTAAATGGACTCAGCAGCAGCGGCAGGCTATCACCGCAGACGGCAGTGACATCCTTGTTACCGCGTCCGCTGGTACAGGAAAGACCGCCGTGCTTTCGGGCAGATGCGTTCATATAGTCTCCGGCAAATCCGACGTTCGCAATATACTTGTATTGACTTTCACCGAAGCGGCGGCTGAGCAAATGAGAAGCCGCATCGCGCAGATGCTGAAGGAAGAATACTTACAAAAACATGACAATAATCTCCGCTTCCAGCTTATCCTGCTTCAGGGTTCTGATATCAGCACGATACATTCTTTCTGCAAAAGAGTTATTACCGAACATTTTTATATTCTTGGACTCGATCCGGCTTTCAGGATTATCGACAGTGATGAACAGGAATTGCTCAAAGCTGAAGTTCTGGAAAATACAATTGACTGGGCATGGCGTCAAAGCGAATTATGTCCCGACCTTAAAAAATTGTTATATAAACGCAACCTGCGGAAAAATGAGGGCTTCCTCACGAAAGTAATTAAACTCAGCGATTACCTCGACGGCGTAGTCTCGCGAACTCAATGGTATGAAAAAGCAATATATTTAGCAAAGACCGCGAATATCGCCGCTACCGACCTCGGCAAAAAACAAAAACAGATAATTACTGAAAAAATACAAAGCATTCTCTCGCAGCTTAAATGGTCAATTAATTTTGCTCTAAACCGAAATGCGGAACAAAATTGGGCTGACAAGATTAAACAATCTCATATCGAGCCGATTGAAAATTGTTTAAGCATTTTGCAAACCGGCGATTGGAACAAATGCGTCGATTTAATCCAAAACTATCAAAAGCCAAGAACCAATAAACCCAAAGACACAAACGAAAGCATAGCCGAGCTTGTCCATAAAAATATAAAAGATTCAATTGATGATTTTAAGAAACTATCTGAGCTTGCGATTGTAAATCCTGATTACATAAATAAATATAACAGCATAGTCGGCTCGCAGACTTATGTCCTTATCGAGCTTATTAAGAAATTCAGCGAGCTTTATAGTCTGGCGAAGAAAAAAATAAACTGCCTCGATTTTTCAGACCTCGAACATTATGCGTTAAAACTTTTGTCAAATGAGAATTCCACCGAAGAAAAACCAGTCCCTTCTGAAACCGCGTTGTCACTCCAGCAAAGATACAAATATATATTTGTTGACGAATACCAGGATATTAACTTCGTCCAGCAGAGAATTTTACAGTTGCTCAGCCCCGGCGGTAATATTCTGCAGGTGGGTGACGTAAAACAAAGCATTTACGCCTTTCGCGGTGCCGAGCCGAAAATATTTATAGACCAGTTGCGGCGTGCTTCTCGAGAACTTAAAAACTCGCCGAATGGTTTTCGTGTTGACCTGAATACGAATTTCCGCTCGTCAAAAGGAATTCTCGATTTCGTAAATAAAATATTCTCAAGGATAATGACCGAATCAATAACAGGAATAAATTACGACGAAGATGCTATATTAAAGCCCGCAACAGAAACTGAAGACGATAATAATACAAGTGATAAAAAAATTGTCGAGCTTCACATTCTCGATGAGAAAAACATCGAGCCGGATTCAAATAGTGATGAAGAAGAAGGATTTAACGGGGATAAGAATCTTAATATAATCAGTTCGAGCCAGCGGCAGGCGGCACTTATCGCAAAACGCATAAGACAGATTGTCGGCGCAGATACAGGTAAAGCGGAATTCCAGATATTCGATAAAGAATCAGGTTCTAACCGCGATGTCAAATACGGTGACATAGTAATATTAATGCGTTCGCTCGCGAAAAAAGCGAATGACTACGTTGAAATACTCCGATTGGCGGGAATTCCGGTAAGTTGTCAGGCCGCTTCCGGATATTTCCAGGCTACGGAAATCAGCGACTGTATGTCACTCCTGAAAATTCTCGATAATCCATTGCGTGACATCGAACTTGCAGCGATTTTACGAAGCCCGCTCTTTATGGTCAGTGACACAGAATTAGCGAAGATAAAGATTCATTGTAAATCTGAAAATAAAGAGAATTTTTACAACAATGTTTTGAAATATAGCGAAACAGGAAAAGATAAAGAACTTTCAGATAAACTGAATAATATTATCTCCCAGCTTGAACAATGGCGAACAATTGCCCGCCGAGGCAGCTTGGCCGATTTAATCTGGCAGATATACAGCAAGACTAATTATTTGTCATTTGTCACCGCCCTTCCAAATGGCCAATCGCGAAGAGCGAATCTCCTGAAACTCCACGACAGGGCAATACAATTTGAAGGATTCGCGGGGAATACAGGAGTACCTTCATTAACACGGTTTGTGGAATTCTACGAAAAGTTACAGGAATCAGGCCAGGACTGGGCGCCCGCTGAGCCGCAAAACGCCGCAGGTAACGCCGTTCGGATTATCAGCGTCCACAAAAGCAAGGGACTCGAATTTCCCGTAGTCTTTTTGGCGGAACTTGAAGGTAAATTCAATCGAACAGATGTTTATGCTGATTGTTTGATTAATTCTGAAGATACTCTGGGATTGCAGATTATCGACTCTCAATCCAATGTAAAATTAAATTCACTTGCGCATGAAGTTATCGCGGAACAAAAACTATCTACATTACTTGCTGAAGAAATGCGAATTCTTTATGTTGCGACAACACGAGCAAAAGAAAGACTGATTTTAACCGCGTCGCAAAAAATGATGGACTGCGGCCAATTAATTTCAAAAGGTTTCTTTTTCGGTAATGAAACAATTGCGGACTGGCAGCTTCGTAATTGCCAGAGACCGCTCGAATGGATTCTGCTGGGACTTTCAGACCAGAGGATTTTGCACGATACGTTTGAAACCGGGCTTTCCGCTCAGGCTGTAAATGATGATTTGTTTAGTTTTAACCTATACAACCATACTCAATTACAACAACTATCTGAATTTATTATTAATAAAAAAGAACAAAAACAAAATCATACATCTCCTGTATCTGAAAAGTCACCATCAAAGACAGAGTCCAAGCTGCTTTCACAAATCAAGAATTCTATATACAGGAAATACGAGTATGGAGATTTGCACAAAGTTCCGGCCAAGACTTCAGTTTCAGAATTGACTCATCGCAACGATGAATATACAAAGTTCGATTATTCCGGCACATTAAGTCGCGTTCCGGCAATTATAAAAGATGAGCAAAAGCGTAATGCCCCTGAATCCAGGCAGATAGGTACAGCCGCTCATCTGCTAATATCCAAAATAGATTTGTCAAAGAAAGTTGATATTCATACTATCGAGCAAACGAGACAGGAACTTATTGCGCAAAATCAACTATCCCAAAATATTGCGGAACATATCAATATCGAAACAATCTCAAGCTTCTTTGATAGCGAATTAGGAAAATTGGCAATTGCCAACAAAAATAATGTTTTAAGAGAATGGCCCTTTACTTTCGCTGAAAGAGTCACGAGCGGTGATTTTTTAATTGTTCAGGGCATAATCGACATGCTGATTCAGACACCGGAAGGATTGGTCATAATTGATTTCAAAACCGACAGAGTGTCACCAAAGCAGGTTCAGGAACGAGCGGAACTGTATCGCGGCCAATTAGAACTTTACGCCAGGGCCGCAGAATCTATTCTAAAAACAAAGACAATTACAAAATGGCTGTATTTTCTCACGCCGCAAATTTCAGTTAAGGTTTAAATAATAATGGAAGTTTCCAACTTTGGTAAAAAAATAGCAACAACGTCGGGCATTGGCAGATTGATGGACGATTTGGGTAACGCTCTTTCCCAAAACAAAGATATGCTCATGCTCGGAGGCGGAAATCCTGCACATATTCCCGAAGTTCAAAAGCATTTCCGCGATAGTATGGAAATACTTTTAAAAGAAAAACTCGGATTTGAAAAAGCAATTGGCAATTACGACCCGCCGCAGGGTAATATCGAATTTATTGCAGCGATCTCACAGCTTTTACTAAAAGAGTATGGCTGGAACATCACGCCGAAAAATATCGCTCTGACAAATGGAAGTCAAATGGCATTTTTTATCCTGTTTAACATTTTCGGCGGACCTTATAAAAACGGAACAGATAAGAAAATCCTTTTCCCGTTAGCGCCGGAATATATCGGTTATAGCGATGTTGGTATCAATGAAGACCTATTCGTTTCAAAAGAACCTATCATTGAGCATCAAGACGAGCATATATTCAAGTATCATATCGACTTCGATAACCTGAATATTGACGAAACTATCGGCGCAATTTGTGTTTCCAGGCCAACTAATCCGACAGGTAACGTCCTGACTGATGCTGAAATCGAAAAGCTGAATGAACTTGCGATAAAAAATAAAATCCCGTTAATAATTGACAATGCTTACGGCATGCCTTTTCCTGATATTGTTTTTACACAAGCTAAACTTACATGGAATACAAACATAATTTTATGCCTGAGCCTGTCGAAACTCGGCCTACCCGCCGTGCGCACTGGAATTATTATCGCGAATGAAGAAGTAATCGACATGGTTGCAAAAGTAAACGCGGTTATGAGTCTTGCTCCGGGAGGGATAGGACCAGCTATCGCTGCTGATTTAATACGCACAGGTGAAATAATAAATCTAAGTAAAAACATAATTCAGCCGTTCTATTTTAATAAAGTACAGAAATCTATAAAACAGACAATCCATGAACTGAAAGGAATAAAATTCCATATTCACAAACCGGAAGGAACATTTTTCCTATGGTTATGGTTCCCTGAATTGCCAATTTCTGACATGGAACTATATGACCTTTTGAAAAAAAGAAACGTACTCGTAGTACCCGGTAACTACTTCTTCCCCGGCTTAAAGAAAGATTGGGAACATAAAAACCAGTGTATCAGGTTAAATTATTCCAGGAACTCAGAAACATTTTCAAAAGGAATAAAAATAATTGCTGAAGAAGTAAGAAAATTAATGTAGTGTGTAACGCACCCGACAAATATTTTGAGTAATATTATTATGACTAAACAATATCACAATAGTTTTTCAGGAAAAGGTGTTTTCCCTCCGAAATACGCCTTTACTTTACTGATTCCTTTTAGAAATATTTTTCTTTCCCCCAAAAGACTTATTCAAAGATTAGAACTTCAGGAAAATCATACGGTTTTAGAAATTGGTCCCGGCCCTGGTTATTTTAGCCTTCCTGTTTCAAGGATACTGAAAAAAGGCAAACTCGTTCTGCTTGATATTCAACAAGAAATGTTAGATATGGCAAGAAGAAGATTAGAGAAAAGAAAAATTACAAATGTCGAGTATAAATTATGCAGCGGCGAAAGCATAGCCCTCGAAAGTAAAAGTTTTGACAGAGTTTTCATGGTAACTGTCATTGGCGAAATTGATAACAAGGACCTTTATCTTAAAGAAATAAACAGAATCTTAAAAGACGATGGAATGCTCTCCATTTCCGAATTAGCCGGCGACCCCGACAAAATAAGCCAGAATGACCTTCAATCTTTAGTGACAAAATATGGATTCCAGGTAAATACGATTTACGGCAATAAAAGGAATTACACAATGAATTTTACGAAAATAAGGATATCGTCATTGTGAAATACTTGTGTCATAATACCATTATTAAAATAATCCTGATTTTTGCTCTTTATCACTTATTGTAGGGGATTACTGAAGCAATAAATACGTGTTTTATACAGCAAAAATATTTGCTTCGGCGAACTTTATTAAAAAAGCACTAAGTTTGAGATATTTTTATTGCATTTTTTGGCTAACAAGTTCATAATATTATTAATAAAATCACGGCTGAAAACTTTATAGGAAATGGTAATAGGAATAGTAATAGGAATAATTAACCTGATCCTAAGCTCATACCTGTTCCTAAATTTATTCCTGTCTCTATGCCTATTCCTGATAAGATCATGGAAAGAGAAGTTGAAGATTTTATTCATAATTTGTCTGATATAGACCTTATAGAGTACACTCACACAAAGCTTCACCTGCCGGAAGCGGTTTATTTCGCGAAAGTCGAGCTTGCCAAACGCAAAATACCCCCCGAAACATTAAAAAAACTCAATGATGAATGGCATTTGAAAATCAAAGTTCATGAGGAAGAAATACGTAAAACAGCATCAGAACCATTGCCCGGCAAATTGAAAATACTGGTTTTCCTTTGCGGCCTGTATCTTGTACTGCCGCTGCTGTTTTTTATTCCCATCTGGTGCAAATATCAAAACGAAGGCTCAGAGCAAAAATGCAGGGATATGTATATCTTCGCTGGTGCTGGTTTTGTCCTGCAAATTGCCATGTTAGTTCTCAAAATTCCGCCCTGGAGCTGGTTATTGAAAATTTTTTGACTCTCATATCAAAAAATATCCAAAACAACACCTAAAACCTCAATTCCAAGAGTAAAATTAAAAAAATATTTTATAAAAATACTTTTATTTAAAAAACTTTTTTGTAGAATCAGGCTAAATATATAATAACAGTATATGCCGCAAAAAAGAGTATCTTTGCAGTATAATTATTTTTTATTTATTAAGGGTAAAAAGATGTGGGATGAAGATGAAGATTTTGATTCCTTTGATGAAGAGCATGAATTCGAACCATCAGACGATAGCCTTGCTGAATTTTCTGATTTCGATGAGGATTCACTTGAAAACGATGGTGAAGAAGATTTAGACAGAGAAGAAGATTTGTTTGATGATGAAGATGATAAAGATTGAAAAAAGAAGTTATAAGTGCCTAAATTTAGCTAAAGTTCAAAGTTAAAAAAAGAAAAATTCAAATATAACTTTAGCTCACTATGAACTTTCCAGTTTAAACAAGTTGCTAATCAGGGCTTGAGCTTTACGGTTTTTTGTTCTCTGGCGGATTTATATACAGCAAGAATTAACTCCACTGCCTTTCGTGCTTCCAAACCATCAATTTTGAATTTAGTTTTCTGCTCAATTGCATTAATAAACGCTTTGAAATTGCGGGCATGATTTTCATGTGTTATAGCCGCTGGGTCGGCTACTCCGCCTCCGCCTTTTATCTGGCCGTATTTTGTTAGAATTTCTCTATCCACTGGTTGTTCATCAGCAAACTGCCATACAGCTATAGTATTTTCCACATTTATCACAGTCCCTTTTGTGCCGGTAATTTCAAATCTCCTGAACTGTCCGGGAAACGAAGCGGTAGTACCGTAAATAATCCCTAATGTACCGCTCTTGAAACGCAAAACAGCCGCCGCTGTATCTTCAGTTTCCATTTTATGCCCCAGCGTCGCGGTAAACGCCTGCACTGATTCTACCGGCTCAAGCAAATCGCAAATCATATCGATCATATGAATTGACTGGTTCATGAGCGCCCCGCCGCCGTCAAGTTTCCATGTTCCGTGCCATGAATCTTTATAATATTCATCAGTCCTCCACCAGGGAACATAAATACCTGTATAAGTTATAGTGCCAAAACGCCCGGCATTTATCGCTTCTTTCAGGGGAGTTATATAATCGTTAAAACGATAAGGGAAAATACCGCCCAAATATGTCCCTGATTTTTCGTGTGCTTCTATCATCGAATCGATTCTCTCTAATGTTATATCGAGAGGTTTTTCACAAAGGACATGTTTACCGGCTTTTGCCGCCGCTATTACCGGCTCAGTGTGGAGTCCGCTTGGAGTAGCGATAGTAACAATATCAATCTCATCTGACTTAAGTATTTCATCATAGTTATCAAAAGCAGTAACCTGATATTTCTGCGCAAGCTGTTTTGCTTTGTCCGTTATTTTATCACAACAACCTATCAGTTTTGCGTTTGGAATATCATTTATCGCCCTGGCGTGAAAATCCGCAATCAGGCCGGAGCCAACTATTCCGAAATTCCATGTTTTCATTTTCTTTCCTTTAATAATTCACTCACAAGCCGAGACCAACTTCAGAAGCCATTTCTCTTACGGCTTCGACCGCTCTTGAAAAAAGTCCGGGTCCTGTTGAGCCGCCAAATTGCCCCCCTGTTTTTAAGTGAGGTTCCATCGTAAGACAACCATTATATTTCATCGTAACAAGTTCCACAAGCAATTCCTTTATCTGTGCGTCACCTTGTCCGGGAATGCTCCCTGTATCTTTTGAGCCGAGTTTCCAGTCCTTTATATGCACATGAACTACATAAGGTTTCATAATTGAAAAGCAGGATTCGACATTGTTAGTAATCTTTTCCCCCCATACAAAATTTGCCGGATCATATGCAAACCTGATTTTTGGCGAACCAATAGTTTCAATAATATCAACGCAATTTTGTGCGGTATGGCCGTAGATTCCGGCTTCATTTTCATGAACCATCGTAATTTCAGTTCCGCTGATGATATCAGCCTGAGTGGCCAACCTGTCAAGAACCTCGTCGCGATAGTCTTCTATCTTCTTCCCTTCAGGCGGGTAATAGCTGAACATTCTTATATATGGTGTTTCAAAAAATATCGCAAGGTCTATCGCGTGTTTGAATTTATCCAGATGAGGCTCGAAAGGTTCATCGAGCTTGACTTTACCAATGGGCGAGCCGATAGCACTGACTTTAATTCCGAATCCGCGAAGTATTTTCCTTGTTTCCATTAATTCGCTTTTCGTCAAATCCATTATGTTTTTCTTATTTATAAAACGAGGTTCGATATAGCTTATTTTTTCGGATGCAAGATATTCGACCTGGCCGCTGAAAGACTCTGTTACTTCATCAGCAAACGCACTTAATTTCGCCATTTTGAAAATATCCTAAAATTCAAATACTTTTGTTTTTTTAACAGACTGATTTATAACCTTAATTCAAAACCTGTCAAGATTAACTTTTTATATAAGAAACTTTAAAAAACATTCAAAAATATGTTTTCTTTTCGAACAGAACCTTGCAAATGATGTTTTTTTGGGTTAAATTGACGAATAGTTGGAATTAAAAAGTAATTTTGCATATTTTTCTGAAAGGAGCAGGTATGGCACTCGATAGAAATCTTAAGATGGGTATGGTAGGCGGCGGTCCCGGCGCATTCATCGGTGAAGTTCATCGTAAGGCATCCCGCATGGATGGCGGCGTTCAGCTTGTTGCAGGCGCTTTTGATATTAACCCGGAAAAATCGAAACAACAGGGAAAAGAACTTTTACTCGACCCTAAAAGAGTCTATAGTACTTATAAGGAAATGATTGAGGAAGAACTCAAGTTGCCCGAAGGTGAGCGAATTGATTTTGTCTCGATTACAACGCCGAACAACTGGCATTTCCCGATAGCAAAAGCTTTCCTCGAAGCAGGTTTCCATGTAATGTGCGAAAAACCAATGACCTTCAACGTTGACGAAGCAAAAGAGCTTAAACAAATCGTCAAAAAATCAAAAAAGGTTTTTGGTCTGATGCATAATTATACAGGCTATCCTATGGTGAAACTTGCCCGCGATATGGTTCGCGGCGGTGAGTTCGGAGAAATCCGCAAAATCGTCGTACAATATCCACAGGGCTGGCTTGCAACCGCATTGGAAAAAGCCGGTTCTATGCAGGCTTCATGGCGAACCGACCCGAAACAGAGCGGCGGTGCAGGATGCATCGGCGACATCGGAACACATGCAGAAAATCTCGCAGAATATATCACTGGCTTGAAAATCACAAAACTTTGCGCGGATTTATCTATCTTCGTCAAAGGACGTAAACTCGATGATGATGGAAATATCCTTCTACGTTTCAACAACGGAGCAAGCGGAGTTCTTCACGCCAGCCAGGTATCAATCGGCGAAGAAAATAATCTCGCTATCTGGATTTACGGCGAGAACAAAGGGCTTGAATGGCACCAGGAAAATCCGAATTACCTTTATGTAAAAGAACCCAATAGCCCGATACAGATATGGTGCCGCGGCAATGATTATGTAGGGGCCAAAAGTCCAGCAGCAAAACGCGCTACAAGATTACCTTCCGGACATCCGGAAGCTTTCTTCGAGGCTTTTGCAAATAATTACCGCAACTTCACCGATACAGTTCGGGCAAACATAACAAAAACAGAACCTGATCCATTGTTCCTTGACTTCCCAAATGTCGATGACGGCCTCAGAGGTATGTTATTTATTGAAACTGTTTTGGAAAGCACGAAAAGCAAAGAAAAATGGACAGCATTCCATAAATAAACATGCTTTACAAACCCATTTTTCTTTAAAATATATGAATAAAAAAATCGCTCCTTCAAGGGAGCGATTTTTTTGTCTATAATAAATTTAGCAATTTATATTGTATTTTGTTATTTAATCCAGGACAACTACATCTGTAAATCGGATCATGGCGCCGGATAACTCCACGTTAGGTTCAATTGTTCCCACCAGACCGACTTTTTTATCGATAAATTTACTAAAATCTTTTCCTGCAACACTTTGATTTGGTATTGCTGAACAAACTGTATTACCTGAACTATCAACAATCCTGAAACGACCAGAACCTAAATGTAAGAAGCTCTTGAATTGACCTATCACGGCATATTTCCCAAGATTTTGAACTTCCTTAATCTTTTTGGCATAAGCCTGCTCAATGCTTTCCTTGCTTTGATTGAATTTATCATTCTGCTGCTTTACAATACCTTCAACTTGCAAAGCCAACTCAATACCTTCAATCCTGTCAAGCACCGCCTGCGAAAAAATCGCTGCTTTAGCAGCGTCTTTATCTTTAACAATCTCTAAAAGCGCCTCTTTTATCGCGGTGTAATTCTGCTCTCCAAGAGGCTTGGAACGTTCTTCCTCAACCTGTTTTTGAAGTACATAATACTTATCAAGCGGAGTAATCGTTGCAGCTACAACTGAAGCAATCCCATTAGAATCTACAGCAACATTGTTTGCATCAGTTACTGTTGGTAATTTTATAACTAATGGTGTTGGATTTGTGGTGTCAATTGGAATGGGTCTTACAACAACATTAGTATCAATACCTGGTCTAACAGTTGGTTCCTCTTTGGGAATCGGCTTTGTATATTGTGTACTTATCCAATAATAAGCATCAGGCAACGAAGGAACTTCAATCTTATAATAATTATTGACCGGCTGACCAATAAGTTTTACTTTGTCGCCTTTATTCAACTTACCCTGCGGCGTGGTTGAGCGTTCAGGACTGTATAACGGTGAACCTGCCCAGACACGAACATTATCACCGGTAATTTCTCCGATGGTCGGGTCTGAACTGCTAACAGTAACATACTGGGCTGAAATCCATGAAAAGCTGCCTTGTAAAGGCTGTATCATCGACCATACGCCATCTCTATCGCCCATGATTTTGACTTTATCGTTTTTATAAAGCTTGCCCCACTCGTAAAAAGCGGAACCTGGACCAGTACGAACATATACACTATCGCCGGTAATTACGGCATCATAAGGATAAGCTGATGAATCTGATATGCTCATCGAAGAAACAGCCGCACCCTGAACAAGACCTGCAGCAGCCAGTCCTATAACAATAACAATGATTAAGAATCTGACATGATATTTCATTTTTTATCTCCTTAATAAAAAGGTTTTCTTCCATAAAATATATTAGAACTACTCTGAGCCTTAAACTACCACCCTTACCTATTGTTGTCAACTTTTTTTATATTATCTTTTTCAAAGAATTTGGAAAAGTTTGGTTTTGCTCAATTATTTAATAAAACATGAGAAATGCTACACGTATAGAAGATTAGTTTTAACCCCTTAAAAAAGAAAAGGCCAATGACTTGAAATGATTAAAAATAAGCGTTTTTTTGTGTTAAAAAGCAATTTAACTTGACAAAAAAGGCATAAATCGTTACACTATGAATGTGTGTGTAACACTCTTCTTGGCTGGGTAATTTGGCAAACAATAACTAAGTACTGTTTTATTATCTCAGGATATTTATGTGCAGGTTAAAATGGGCATTATTGGTAATATTTGCAGCATTTCCTGTCTTGAGGCATAGTAATCTTCAAGCCGCAAGCACAGGTGCGATAGATAATGTCCGCAATAAATCAGTGCTTAATGATCAGGATAAAAAGATAATTGATGATTTTGTACGCGAATCTATAAAAACCCTTCTAAACGAAAAAGATTTTACGAACATTGCCAGACATCGTGAAGTTATCGTAAGCAGAAAAGAAAGCCGACAGGTTCAATATGTCAATCAATTCAAAGAATCGACTGTAAATCATATTACTAAAGCATTTGAGACCGCCCGGAATATAAAACCTGAGAAAAATCAGATTCTTGCTATAACAAATCTTCTGATTCTCATAGACAAACTCAATAACGTCCAATTTGCGGTTATAGCGAAGAATAAACTCGATGACGAAAACGTGATTATTCGATATTGGGCTGCTAAATTCCTGGCAAATCAAGCCGTTGTAAGACAGCTCAATTCCGGCGAAGCATCTAACCTAGGTTTACCAAATGAGATAACAACAAAATTTATTAGCATAGTTCCGACAAGCAGCCCGGAAATAGTAAGCATTATAGCGGATTACGCCGCGGCTATAGATATTCCGCAGGGACAGGAACTTCTTCTCAAAATTGCGGACCAGCGGATAGCAAATTACGCGGACTGGACAGTAAAACAGGAATACATAGATGGAGCTATTCTTAAATTGCTCGCTAACATAATTACTGAGCCTAAAGAAAATACTAATACACAGGCGGTTGCTCAACGTTTCGCTCAGTTATATTCTTTCGCGATACAAAGATATATAAAGGGAGCGGATTCGCTTAACGCAAGACAAAAAACTGAATTGATTACAGTAATCATCGAGACTGAAGACAAATCCATCAGTAAGATGATTGGCACACAACAATACTTGAAAAAAGCCATAGAGACAAAACAATTAAATGAATTAATGAATGAGCATAATAAACTTTTCGGAAGCAATGTCACTCAAGGCCGGCTTCCCGCAAAATATAAATTCAATTACGGCAGAGATGAAAACGACTCAATCAGAAACGCCCCGCTGACTTTACCCGATCCTAAATAATTTATCAAAACAGAATTATTTCTCTACACGATTCACTATAATAATCATTAATAATGCGAGTAAATATTTTACAAACATTTTACAACGCTTTTCTCCTTTCGTATGTCATAATATGTAGAGTATTAACTTTATCTATTATTTTTTAAGGAGAATTAAAATGAGGACTCGATTAGTAAAAATCATGTGTTGTTTACTGGTTCTTCTGTGTTTAAGTGCAGAGATATCAAAAGGTGCCGGCGAAAAAAAGAAGGAAAATCCCTACGTTTGGAAATCAAAAGTAAAATCTGTTACAGTATTTAAAAATGGACTCGGATTCTTTCTCAGAGAAGGCCAAACGGAACTTCGAGACGGCTGGTGTGTTTCCGGCGCAATACCACCTGCGGCATTTGGTACGCTTGCCATATTCCCACATGAAAAAGACCAGACAGTCGATATTGTCGGTTCCGGCCATGGTGATGTCGTTGAATTCAATGGAGTTGACGCACCAGATGATATAGAAGCAAAACGAGCAAGACTCGAAAGTTGTATGTACCTGAAAATAGAGCTATCATACACAGACAATAAAAAAGAGAACAAAGCCGCGGGAACTCTCGTTTCAGTCGGAAGTCAATATGTCATTCTTGAATCGGAGAATAATAATTTTGCTGTACCTCTGGATGGAATTCAAAAACTAACGGTTCTTGAAAATCCGCTTCGCGTACATGTTGCTTCAGATAATAATAAAAAAGTCGAAAAAACAACGCTTGGAATGGCTTATCTTCGTAAAGGTATAACATGGATACCTGACTATACATTGAAGCTTATCGACGATGATACCGCCGAGCTGACACTTCGAGGCACATTAGTTAATGAAGCCGAGGACCTTGTTCATTGCGATGTACAGTTTGTAGTTGGTGTGCCGCATTTTGTTCATATGGATTATCTCGCTCCCATATCTGTCGGTCAGATAATTAAAACCATAGGAGCTTATGTGGCTCCATCACAGATTATGTCACAATTATCAAACCAATCAGCTTTTGCGTTTAATTCAGCTCCAACCAATACTACTTCAAATATAACAATAACAGATACAAGCGGACGCAACTTGCAAAACGCTCTTGGCAATCTACCACAGGTCGAGGCGGCGGGTGCTTCTGATTTTACAGTTTATGAAAGAAAGGACCTCACACTTCGAGTTGGGGAAAAAGCTATAGTGACATTATTTACCAAAACAATAAAGTATCGTCATATTTACAAATGGAATCCATCGGCGGATATTGAACATTTTATTGTAATTGAAAACAATACAGATTCGTCATTCACTACCGGCCCATGCCTGGTTATGAGTAACGATAGAGCTTTGAGCGAAGATTTGCTCAAATATACACCTAAAGGCGGCTCAGGTGAAATTCCTGTCACCACAGCCATTAATATCGCAAAAGAGCAAAGAGAAAAAGAAACCGCGAGAGCTTTAAAATCATATAACATTGTCAATTCATATTACGACCTTGTCACTTTAGAAGGTGAACTGAAGCTGCGTAACTATGACAAAAAAGATGTGGAGATAACTATTGCCATGAAAATTATGGGCGAAATTATAAGCACATCCGATGACGCGGATATTGTATTAAATACAGATAATCTGAAGCTAATGGAACGCACCGCGACGGCTGTCTGGAAAGTTAAAATAAAACCAGGGGACACTAAAACGTTCAGTTACTCGTACAAACGATATGTCCCATCCAATTAAATTTCGAAGACAATCGTTAAATATTAAAATTGTTCAGCCTGGAATTGTCCACCTATGCCGCTTGGACCTATACTAACGAGCGGCATGGGTGCTTCCTTTTTCGGATAAAAATTACGCTCTCTTCTGTTTTGAAATACCGGCAGGATAGTATCTCGAATTTTTTCGAACTCCTCACGTTTGCGTGTGCCAATAAAACGGCAGATTCTTGCCCATTGAGCCGGGTCTATTCCGTCAGAAAGCGCACACCATACACCTGTTTCGGCTACTGATGGTTCGGAAAATAAGAGTCCTTGAGATACCATAAGCTTTTCTCCTTAAAAACAATCATCCTTATTATCATTTAAGAAGGGCTTCGGTTTGACATGCTTCGTCAGAGGTCGGTTCCACCCTTGGAACAACTATCAGACAAGTTAATACTAATTGTAAAAATTGTCAAGAAAAAAAGAAAAAATATTAAAACTATACAAAAATGCCATTCTGTCTTTGAGCCAAAGAAACCAGAAGCCAAAAATGAGAATTATCATCTTTGGCCTCTCTCAGAATGTCAAAAAAACTATTGCCTTTATTTCTTCGAAATAGCTGCTGACCTACCAACACGGCGTCTCCTGTTAAGGATTTTTCTGCCTTTGCTGGTAGAAGTTCTTGCTAAAAAACCACTTTTACGTTTTCTTTTAATCTTACTTTTACGATGATTTTCCATGTATTTACCTTAAAAAATATGAGTAGATAACAAACTATCTACTCTCTAACAATGAATAAAATCCAATTTTTATATGATATTAACAAGTAAAAAACATTTTATCAACACCTTTTCTTTGCTAAAATCAATCTTTATAGTAAAATTATCACAAACATTTTTAAGGATTCCGTTTATGTATCAGGAGCATATATGAAAGACACATCCAAATACAGGACATATCTGGGAGCGGCACTTTTTCTTACATTAGGTGAAATTATCCTGTTAATCTCAGGAAATGCAAAACTTCCCATATCAGGATTAGTGCTTTTTGGGATATTCTTTGCACTATCTATTGCGGTTAAACATACAGAGAGATTCAAGGGCCTTTCATTTACATTTCTTATCTTCGCATGTTGTTCTTTTACTTTATACTTCCCGGAAGTCTTTACTGACTGGGGATTCAAAACAGGCGTTCTTATAGTTCCTTCAATCCAGATTATTATGTTTGGAATGGGAACAAAATTAAATATTGGTGATTTTGTTCGGGAGTTTACAAAGCCGGCAAAAATATTAATTGGCACCGCTCTCGTTTATTTGCTGATGCCTTTAGCCGCAATCATAATAATCAAAGTTTATGGTAAATTCCCAGACGGTATAGCGGCAGGAATCGTACTTATTGGAGCTTGTCCAGGCGGAGTTGCTTCAAATGTTATGACCTATCTTGCAAAAGGAAACCTGGCGCTTTCGATGAGTATTACTACTTTTGCAACGATTATTTCTCCGTTAGCAACACCATTAATGATGCTTACTTTCGCCGGTGGCTGGATTGATGTACCTGTTTTAAAAATGATGATCGATATTGTCAACCTCATGTTTGTACCAATAGGTGCAGGGATTATATGCAATAAGCTTCTTTACGGTAATAAAGAATGGACTAAAAAAGCGAGCAATATGATACTTTTGGCATTAGGTTGTTTTATAGTTGGTTTCATATTGATTTTTATACCTTTTCCGGAATCATTCCAAGCTTTACATACAGGCCTTGTCCTCGTTTTCTGGGCAGTATCTATTGTATCAATTACCAAAATATCAATAGAATATTTTAAGGGGCCTGAAAACTGGATGGATATCATACTACCAAAACTATCGCTATCGGCAATTATACTTTATATAGTAATCGTAGCGGCACAAAACCAGGAAAAAATATTAAAAATTGGCATGGCACTTTTCGTTGCTTCCGTTGCCCATAACTTCCTTGGATTTTTACTTGGTTATGCCTCCTCAAAAGCCCTAAGACTTAATGATGCTGATACCAGGGCATTGACTATTGAGGTTGGTCTTAAAAACAGTGGTCTTGCCGTAGGGCTTGCTCCTTTATTAAACTTGGCAGGAGCTGAATTGGCCCCGCTTTTCTTTGGGACATGGATGAATATATCAGCTTCTACATTGGCAAGTTTCTGGAGTCAAAGGAAGCCGCGAGAGGACAATAAAAGCTCAATGTAACTACATCTACGAAAATGAAAAAACGCTGCCGAATAACATAGGCAAGTTTTCATAAAAAACATCCAAAATCCGCCTTGTAATACCTAAAATGGTATTATTACCGGCACTTCAAAGATTTTACTTGAAAAAAGTCTTATTTTATGGTATGCTACACACATAACTTGGAGATAAATATTAGATACTGGAGATTGGCAGTTGGGAAGCAGTTTCTTTCGTTGCGAATCGGCGCCAACTTAGGGGTAGAGAAATATTTGAGAACTCTTGCTGAAAAGTTAGTTTTAGTAGTATTAGTGCTGTTGACGGCTTGCGGTATTTCGGCACAGGAAACGGTTGCCCCTGGCGAACTTCTGCTTCAGCCAATGGCTTTCGGTCCGACTGGAATATACGATTTAAAGGCGTTGGACAATTCCCTTAACGGCGAAGGAGTAAAGTACGCTGTTATCTGCCGCAGTTTCAATTATATTGGCGATATTCCTCAAAATGACTATCGCCCTGCTGTAAATCACAACAGCTTATCTTCAGGCCAGTTTCTTTTTTATGATGATAATACACTTCCAGACGGTGTTTCTCCTCATGCTACATCGCTTTGCTCGATTCTCTTCGGGGAAGATCAATACGCATACCATCCCATAGTCGGACGATTCTACTACCAAGGTGCTGTACCAAAAGCACAAGCTGAAATATATGAATTCCAGCATTTTGTAAAAAACAACTTATCCTTAAATATTCCCCCTGACGCGGATATTATTACATTGTCATTAGGAGACCAGTTCGACCGCTGGTGGACAAGAGGAATCGAATCTTTTGCTGAACGCTACGGCATAGTGGTTGTAGCCGGTATAGGCAATGGAACCCAATCCAACAACGACCCGGTTCTCTATCCCGGAGCTGGCTCGAACGCGATTGGAGTAGGTGTAATCAATTCGCTCAATACTGATGATTTGCTTATTCAACTTGCGACTTTCGCACTGGCATATCCTGAAAACTCAAGTACCGGCCCGACAATTGACGAACGCTGCAAGCCTGATATTGTCGCACCGGGTAATTGCTTAGCCGCTGATATATCTGAACCCAACAAATATGAGCCAACAGGCAACTTTTCAAGTTTTTCTACACCACTTGTAGCCGGAGCGGCGGGCTTACTAATACAAAAAGCCAAGCAAGATACAACCCTGAATATGGCGGTTTCTGCTGAAAGCGGTAACTGCGTAATAAAAGCTATTCTGCTTACTTCAGCGACAAAACTGCCCTTCTGGCACAAAGGAAGACTTACAACCAAAGACGACCATTACAGGCCACTTGATTATATTCAGGGCGCAGGTATGCTCAATACTCTCGGTGCATACGATATTCTGACAGCAGGACGCAAAAAACAGGGTGAATCTGCAGTAACCGGCTGGGATATCGACCAACTCAATGGAACAACAATAACATCAAAAATTTATCGCACCAGAATAGATAATCCAGCCGATAAGTACATTACCGCAACTTTATGCTGGAACAGGCATTATGAACAAATGGCACCTTTTAATGCTCTGCCTGAGAAAAACAGTGATCTGAGGCTTGAAGTGTGGGCGGTCGATAGTAATAATCCGGATAATAGATACTTACTCGATTACAGCGATAGTAAAATTGATAATGTAGAACATATCTATGTTAAGGCTGATCCGAATTTCACTGATTATGAGATTGTATTATCTATGAATAAGGATGACTTCGAGAACACCCAAAGTTATGGTTTTGCATGGAGCGTAACTTCTGACCAGAATAAAGAAAGTAGTTTCTGGTACGACCTGAATGGTGACGGTTCAATTGATAAGAAAGATTTTGATATTATGTTCAATAATTTCAAAAACAGTCAGAAATCTTCAGATGAATATCTGCTCGGAGACATAAATCTCGATGGTGAAATCAAGATCGATGACCTTTCGGCACTTCTTGATAATATTGATAAAAACAAGCTCGATAACAACCAGATCACCGATTCTACCAACGAAAACGATGATTTAAATCTCGTATTCAACGCTGATTAAAAAACAAACATTCCCTAACAACATTAGCCTCTATTATTATAAAAACTGTCCTAAAATAACGAAATAAACAAAAAAAAGCTTGCACTTTATAGCATATACACGTATGATATATTATATTTATCCCATTTGGGAAAAACGAATATTATTATGATGTTGGAGGCTCGGAAAAATGTCGTTAAAAAAAGTAAGGGATTTTTTGTCAACTTTTCAAAAATCCAAAAGAAATGTAAATTCATCTCAATCTTGTCACGAAAACAAAAGTGAAACCCCAAAAAACAATTTGAATATTTTGATGCTTGTGATAATACCAATCATTGGACTATTCTCACTGATATGGTTTTTAATTCGTGTAATTCCAAAACCATCAAGGGCAACTTACCCATGCCAACGTGCGGCTTTTCCGCTGGCTTCAGGTTTTATTATCTGGCTGATGGGATTAACCGCTTCAGCAATAGCCTGCAAAAGAGCATCACGTTTATTCGCACGAGCAAGATATCTCGCTGCAGTAATGTTTCTTGCAGCAGGTGTATCATTCGTATGGATGATGCTTTCTTCAAACGCGAGAAGTGCAAATGCACCGCCCGCTTCTGAACCGCCAATACCAAATCAGCCAATAGGTGTCGGTAAAGGTATTAATCCTGGTCGAGTAGTTTGGATTCACAACGAAGAAGCTGCAAAATGGCCGGGCAAAGATGGTGATGATAATAAACAGCCGTATTGGTTCTCGGATCATTACACAAATCCACAAGTTGTAAGCGCAATGTTCTCCAAATCATTAAGAACTCTTGCTGGTACAAAATCAGATGCAACCGCATGGGATGCAATATTCCACAATTTCAATGAGCAAATGGGAAGGGGTAATATTGGCTACCAACCAGGTCAGAAAATCGCTATCAAAATTAACTTTGTGTTATCACGAGATAGTGGAACGAAGGCAGGGGCGGATATGGACCAGATTGATAATTCACCACAGCTTACAATTGCTCTTCTGAACCAACTGGTTAATGTTGCCGGAGTAAATCCCGGTGATATCAGCATTGGTGATCCATACGCTTGCATACCAGATTATTGGTATAATAAAGTCGAACCAAACTGCCCAAAAGGTATCGTTTACTTAATCAAAAGCAATGCAAGCCTTACTGGCAGAACACCTATACAGAACGATAACTCAGCCCCATTCTACTGGAGCGATCCTGAAACAAACAGACTTCAGGGAAAGCAGCAGGATTATATTCCAACCCATTTTTCACAGGCCGATTATTTTATCAACTTCGCAGTCTTAAAGAGCCACACACAAAATGGAATCACCGTTACAGCCAAGAATCACTTCGGTTCAATAAGACTACCCAACAAACCAACAAACTATTATGACATGCACTACACAAGAGCATGGGAAACCCCTGGTATGGGACACTATAGATGTCTGGTTGATCTGATGGGACATCCAAAGCTCGGTGGCAAGACGTTTCTCTTTTTGGTCGATGGCCTTTACGCGGGTCGAGGCTGGAATTCACGTACAATTAAATGGAATATGGAACCATTCAACGGTAACTGGCCAAACAGCATATTCCTTTCTCAAGATGGTGTTGCTATCGACTCAGTTGCATACGATTTCCTTCGTACAGAGTGGAACAAATATACACCCGGTTTAGACCAATATAACGATGGTAACTTAAACGGACTTCCACAAATGTCGGGTGCGGAGGATTATCTCCATGAAGCCGCACTTGCTTACAATCCTCCGTCAGGAACTATTTATGATCCGGCTCACAATGGCGGTATTATCCAAAGTCTTGGTGTGCATGAACACTGGAATAATTCCATTGATAAGCAATATACACGCAATTTAGGTACAGGTAATGGAATTGAACTGATTTCTCCATCTACTTATGCATCAGAGGATGGACCGATTTATAACGTAAATAAAGATGAAAAATATGATTTAATTCAGGATGCCATTTTAGCGGCTGCCAACAATGACCATATCATTGTAAATCCCGGAACTTATGAAGAAGATATTGACTTCTCAGGCAAAAACCTGACTATTAGCTCTTCAGATCCGAACAACTCAAAAATAGTCGCTTCTACAATCATTAAGGGAACCAGCAAAGCAGTGACTTTTGCCAAAGGTGAAAATTCAAGCGTACTGACAGGTTTTACAATTACAGGCGCAGCTACCGGCATATACTGCGGCGGTACGTCCCCAACCATTTCCAAATGCAAAATTACAGAGAATGAAAATTACGGTATAGAGTTAACTAATAACTCAAACCCAAATGTTTTATTCTGTGAAGTTATTTGCAACAATGGTACAGGTATTGGTGCATCAAGCGGCGTATTAATCAAACCTTCAATTAGTAATACAGTCATAGCGGCAAATAGATTATATGGCGTAAAATGTTATTCGCCAATAATTATTAATTGTACAATCGCGGCTAATGGCCAGCAAGGTGTCTCCGGTAATAAAGCAGCAATTAGCAACTCAATTATTTTCTTTAACAGCAGTGCAGATAACATTCAAATAATTAGCACCACAGGAACCGTTCAATATTCTGATGTTCAGGGCGGCTGGACTGGAACTGCTAACATTGACATGGATCCATGCTTTGCTGAAACAGGCTTCTGGGATACCAATGACACTGATGATACATCCGATGACATATGGTCAGCCGGTGACTATCATCTGCTCTCTGTAGCTGGCAGATGGGTTCCTTCATATCCATCGCCATCCGACCCGAATATTCTTATTTCTGGCTGGATGACAGATAATGTTTCAAGCCCATGTATCGACGCCGCTGACCCGAATGCAGGTTATGGTGACGAACTGTGGCCACATGGCAAATTATTAAATATGGGTGCTTATGGCGGCACATCACATGCAAGCTTGTCACAATTAACGGCAGGTGACATCAGGGATATTGACAATGACAATTCAGTATCCATGAATGATGTTTCCAAACTTGTCGATAAATGGAACTCAGGCAATGCACCATTGAAAGAAGACTTGAATCTCGATGGTATAATCGATGTTAATGACCTTGCATCCTTTGACGGAAACTGGCAGGCCGATTCGAACAATGTCGTGCCGCAATTTGGTACTATCGAAGACGTAAATGCCACAACTGGTGAGCTTGTTAGCGTTGCTGTATCCGCTGCTGACACTGATGGTGACGCTTTAGTATATGTTGCCGCAGGTTTACCTGATGGTGCTGTATTCACAGCCCAGACATTTACATGGACACCTGAACATGAAGGCGAATACAAAATCATCTTTATCGTCAGTGACAATAAAGCTTTGGCTTTCAAGACAATACTAATTACGGTCAAATCAGAAGACTAAGCCAGTAATATAATGAATAGTTAAATGGGTGGCTTATTTAACAGCCACCCATTTTTTTATATTGATATTAACTTTAACTCAAATGTCCAAATGATCATTGATTTTTCAATGGAGCGGTTAAAGTAATCCTGCAGCCATGGCCGGGCTTTGAATTGATTTCGATATTTCCGCCAAAATGTTCCAGTCTTTCCCGAATGCTAAATAGACCAAATTTCGACTGACTAAAAGCGTTAGCGGCTGTTTCATCCGGCTTAAAACCAACACCATTGTCTTCTACTCGGATTTCAATATTGTTATCTACGACTATAATATAGACCTTAACTTTTTTAGCATTCGCATGTTTAATAACATTAAAAAGAATTTCCCGAACACTTCTGAATAGTAAAACACAAATATCCTCATTAAGCGACTTAGGTATTCCGTCGCTCTTAAATTCAGTAATAATATTGTGTTTGCCCTGTACTTCATCCTCGAGCCATGCAGCAACGGCTCTTTCAAAACCAAGTTCATGCAAAACAGGAGAACTCAGATCAAACGTCAACGATTGAGATTCTTCCATTGCATGACGCAGCCATTCATTGATCTGTTTAATTGTTTTTTCTTTTTCTTCGGAATCTGATATACTGAGAAGTTCATCGAGCTTCATCATCGAAACCGCAAGATATTGGCCTATGTGATCGTGTAGTTCTGTAGCAATCCTGTATCTTTCCTTTTCTTCTGACAACGTTAATTGAGAAGCCAGCGATTTCAATTGATTTTGATATCTCAAAATATTTTCTTCGGCCTTCTTCTTTTCAGTAATATCTCTTACTTGTGCATGAATATATGTCTTTTTTTGAATTTCTATTGGATTTAAGGATACCTCGGCATCGAATGGAGTTCCATCGTATTTAACATGAAGCCACTGAAAAAATTGAGGTTTTCCATCATGTGCCAACTGGATTTTTTCACAGGCTTTTTCTTTAGAGTTTCGTCCATCATACTGCAACTCAGGAGAAAAATAACCGTAAGGATTCTTACCAATAATTTGTTCCTTTGTGCAGTTAAAAACCTCTAAAGTTTTTTTATTACAATCAATAAATGTATCAAAATCCATAATAAATACAGCATCATTGGCATTATTGAATAAACTATGATAGCGAGCTTCGCTATTTTTCAACTCATCCTCAATTTTTTTCCGCTCTGTAATATCCTGAAAACTTTCAACAACAACTTCCTTTTCCGCCAAAGGAATCTTTCTGGCGCTCTTAAGAATCGGGACCAGGCGTCCATCTTTAGTTTTAACCGCCGTCTCGTTGTTGTCTATTCTAATTTTACCAAGGTCAAAAACAGGACATTTATGCGGCCCTTTTGGACAAATAATTCCGCAACGCTGCCCCACCAGTTCTGCTCGTTTGAAACCAGTAAGAACACAGAGAATATCATTAACATCCTCAATGATATAGTCTTTATTAACCACAAAGCTGCCGCCGGGAAGGTTTTCATAAAGCAAACGCCATTTTTCTTCACTTTTACGTTGAGCGTCTTCCACTTTTTTACGTTCTGTTATATCAGTTATTATACCGAGTATGGATTTGGCACCTTCGTAATCTATCAATTTTGTTGTGATGATTGCCTCGATTCGCCTGCCATCTTTGCGCACTAACGTATATTCGTACGGTTCTACCTCTTGTTCCTTCAAATGTCTTCCGAAAGCAGCTTTTATTTTTTCAATAGATTCAGACGCAATCAAACTAAAAAAATTAAAATCCTCTGCGTAATATTCTTCTCTTTCATATCCTAATATTTCAGAGGATCTCTTGTTCGTATATACGACTTTACCTTGCCTGTTGATAAAGATCATATTAGGCGACTGTTCTGCTAAATTCTTAAATTTTTCTTCAGATTCACGCAATGCCTCCGTGACATGTTTATTCTCGGTAATATCCCTCAAGGCGCCGGTTATACCTATAACTTTTCCTTTTTGATTTTTTATTGGAGACTCGTCAACTTCCACGATTATCAGCTTGTCATCTTTTCTCTTTAACTCAAGCAGATATGTATGCTGCTTTCGACCGGTTTTTATGGCTTTTTCTGTAAGCTCGATCCCTTTTATATTTATAGGATTATCAGATGCAAGAGTTGTCCACTTTACCATCATTTCTTCAGGGGCATACCCTAACATTTTTTTGCACTGGGGACTCACATAAGTCAGCATTTGATTCGTATCATGTATATAAAACAATTCTATACTGTGTTCTATTATACTCCGAAGCTTCTGTTCATTTTCCATCAACAAAGCTTCGGCTTGCTTTCGTTCGGTTATATCTCTGGATATAACCATGATTCTTTTAGGTCCCGTTTCTGATTTAATAAGCGTAGCGGAACTTTCCAAAAATCTTTTTTCACCTTTTTTACTATATACTTCTGCTACAATTGTTGCTTTTTTCCCCGTTATTACACTATGAAATAATTTAAGATATTTCGGAATATCTTTGAGGGATAAGACATTAATATCGGTAAATTTTTTGTTTATGGAATCCTCTTTAGAGCCGTTCCCAAAATTAACAACCTGCTTGTTTACATCAAGGATTTTTCCTGTAAGATCAAGATAAGTTATCGCGTCAGTTGCATTTTCAAAAATACTCTTAAATTTTTCTTCTGAATCTTTTAATGTTTTTTCTAATTGTTTTTGTTGTGTAATATCACGAATAATATGAATTGAATTTAGAATTTTGCCTTCTTCATCTTTTATTGGTTCAACAGTTATCGCTAACCATTGCCCCCCGGGTAAACAATATTCAGCATTAGCTCTCTGGCCGGTTTGAAGCATCTTTTGCATTGGACAATCATGGAAATGTTTTTGTGAACCATGAAATAGCTTACAGCATGATTTTCCAATTATTTTTTGGGAAGAAATTCCAGTAAAATTTTCTCCGGCTTTATTGATTTTAAAAATATGACCTTCAATATCAGTTAATACAACTATGTCAGAAAAAGCATTGACAATATCCTGCCATATTTCATTATTTTCATGATTTGTTTTCATTATAGTATTTTCAAGTTGTACGGTTGCGAAAGATTAAGTTCTATTACTCATATCTAAGAGTTGCATGTATAGGCTCTACGTATTTTCTTTCTTTTCAACATTTTTCTCCCTCAAAGCTTCATTTTCATAAAAACGAAATACAAAATCCCTCTTTTTTGAATATATAAATATTCTTTGAGATTTTATTGATAAAAATACCTCAATGTATTTTCTAATGATTTTTCCCAAAAAGTCAAATTAAATCACTTTTTTATTTATTCCTCATAAAGTAAATTAAAAAAAAGTTGATAATTTTCCAAAAAAACATTAGCATATTGCAAGTTTGATTTTAGTATAAATTATTTTTATACGATTTTGGTCTTGCTAAGCATAGTTTTGAAAGTGTTTTATGTTCAAAAAACGCTATAGCCGGGCTGAATATTTTCATTGAATCGATTTTACAGGATAACTGTTGTTACATCCAACTAAAGTCGGGTCCCATGCAAATGAGCGGCGTGAATCTGGTCAGGCCGGGAACGGAGCAGCCATAAGCGTTAGTTTGTTGTGCCGTGGATAAACCCGACTTTAGTTGGCTGTATCTTTATACCTTCAAATTGATTAAGGGAAAAGAGCTTAGTTTTTTTAAGGAAATTATGAAATGGATTTTAAAGGTTACAATCATTCGGAAAATCAGACTCCCTCACAACCAGCTATTCAACCAATATATATCACTGAGAGGAAGCAAAAACTTGGCTTTTTCCGAAGTATCTACGTAGGATTTTCAATTTTGCTAAAAATCGTATTCATCTTGATATTTATCAGCATAATAGCTTTTTTTGTGAGCGGCGAAAAGAACATCTTAATGGAAGATATATTGAGAGATGGACCGGCGGGAACAAAAATTGCCGTAGTCAACCTTCAGGGAACTATATATGCCGAACAAGCTGAAAACGTTTACAAACAGTTGGAAGCCGCCCAAAAAGACGATAAAGTAAAAGCTGTAATACTCAGGGTTGACTCCCCCGGTGGGACTGTTTCGGCAAGTGACCAAATATATCATGAAATCATGAGTTTTCGTTCAAATACTAAAAAACCTGTTATTGCGTTCATGCAGGGAACGGCAGCTTCCGGTGGTTATTATGCTTCTGTAGCATGTGAAAAAATTATAGCTGAACCCACTACAATTACAGGCTCAATCGGCGTAATAAGCTCCTATCTGGTTTTGAAAAACCTGCTTGAAGACAAGCTGGGAGTTCAGCCGGTAGTAATAAAATCGGGTGCAAAAAAGGATTGGCCAAGTTCGTTTAGAGATCCTAACGATGAAGAAAAAAAATATATCTATGATAAACTTATAAAACCTACTCTTGATATATTTGTTGGAGTAGTCGCGAAAGGCAGAGAAAAAGTTCTTACCCCAGATGAAGTAAGGACACTTGCTGATGGGAGCATCTTCGGTGCACAGGAAGCCTTGGAAAAGAAACTGATTGATGATATAGGCTACCTTGATGACGCGATAAATATGATAAAAACATTAGCTGGAATTGGTGATGCTCAGGTAGTTCAGTATAAAAGACCATTCTCTTTTGGCAGTATAATGGGCGTCGAAAGCAAAAAGAGCTTATTAAAACTTGATAAAAACACATTATACGAACTTGGGACGCCACAGACTTTATATCTCTGGAGTGCATATTAAGTCAGGTTTTCACTTTTTGTAGATATGGGAATTACCTTTGTCTGTTTTACTTTTAATCGTTGGTTTCGTTCTGGTAATTAAAGGAGCTGATTTCCTCGTTGACGGCGGCTCATCTTTAGCAAGGAAACTGCATATTTCTGACCTCGTTATCGGATTAACCGTTGTAGCTTTTGGCACATCCTTACCTGAATTAGCAGTAAATATCACAGCAAGTTTAAAAGGCAGTTCAGAAATTGCCATCACAAACGTATTGGGAAGCAATACCGCAAATATACTTTTAATCCTTGGTGTTTCGTCAATAGTTTTTCCCCTTGCGGTCACACGTGGAACAGTATATAAGGAAATCCCGTTCAGCCTGCTCGCTGCTCTGGTTCTTGCGGCGATGGCCGGTGACGCTATAATTGATGGGAAAAATACTTCCGAATTAACAAGAATAGACGGACTTGTTCTGTTAGCGTTTTTTATCATTTTCATTTACTACACCGCAGGTATCGCTCAGGATACAAGCTCAATGAGCGAAGAGATAAATAAACATATTCATAGTTTGCGGAAATCCATAGCTTTAATAGCAGGTGGACTTGTACTCTTGATTTTCGGCGGAAAATGGATTGTCAGCGGTGCGATAGACATAGCACATCATTTTAATATCAGCGAATCAGTCATTGGCGCTACGGTCGTTGCGGTAGGTACATCCATACCGGAACTGGCAACTTCAGTAGTTGCGGCTTTCAAAAAGAAACCGGACATAGCCGTCGGAAATGTAGTCGGCTCGAATATTTTCAATATCTTCTTAATTCTCGGAATAAGTTCAGTAATAAAACCTTTACCTGTTCATTCATCTGATATTATTCATTTCACAGCAGTCATTATTTCAAGCATGCTTCTTTTTATCTGTATGTTTACAGGCAAAAGAAAAATTATCGACAGGTGGGAAGGCTGGATGCTTCTGGCCGGCTATATCATTTACATTACGGCCGTTATAGTTTTAAGATAATATGAATTCTTGTATTACAATAAAAGCGTTCATCGATAACTATATTTACTTATATCAATATGAACAGAATAAGGTAATAGCAATTGATACAGGCGATAGCAAACCTGTATTTAAGGAACTTGAAAAAAACAATTTGGCTCTTGCCGCAATCCTTCTAACACATCATCACAATGACCATATCGGCGGAGCAAGTGAACTCAAAAAGAAAACAGGTTGCAAAATAATCGGCCCAGACGCAAAACGAATTAATGATATTGATGAAATTGTCGAAGATAAACAAATCCTGACTTTCAGAAATACCAATATAGAAGTAATCGCCACGCCGGGACATACGATAACATCTGTTTGCTATTATATCTCCAAAAATGCAGAACAGGAAAACGGCATAGTTTTTACCGGCGATACATTATTCATCGGAGGCTGTGGAAGATTGTTCGAGTGCGAGGCGGAAACAATGTGGAATTCTCTACAAAGATTAGCCGCCCTGCCTGATGATACAAAAGTATATCCCGGCCATGATTACACTCTGGAAAACTACAAATTCGCTTTGCAGGAAAAACTTAACAATCCATTGATATTAGAGCGAATCGCGAAAATCAAACATAACAAATCAACCGTATCTTCTACAATCGCACATGAAAAAGAAACAAATATCTTTCTAAAAGCTAAATCGCTTGAAACATTCGCAGAATTACGTCAACGCAAAGATAATTTTAAATTCATATCATAATTTTATTAAAATAAGGAATTTCCTTACAAATATCATTTTGAACTCGTTTTTGAAACTATGAGTATAAATAACATGAGTTTATGCTAAAATTCCAAGAAAGGAGTTTATAAAATGAACAGCAAAAAGCTTAAAACAGTTTTAATGCTTTCTGTTATAGTTTTGAGTTGCAGTCTATGGGTTTTATCTGAACCGCAAAAAGACAACTCACAGCCAGTCTTAAAAACAAAAAAGGAAGAGAAAAAAATGTATAGAAAACTAACACGTGATGAAGAAAGAGTTATCGTAAAAAAAGGAACGGAAGCGCCTTTTACTGGTGAATATAACAATTTTTTCGAAAAAGGTGTTTATACCTGCCGCAGATGCGGTGCGGAACTTTTCGAGTCAGACAATAAATTCGCATCCGAGTGTGGCTGGCCAAGCTTTGACGAACAAATTCCAGGTGCGGTCAAGTGGACGCCCGATAAAGATGGAATGCGTACCGAAATTACCTGCACAAACTGCGGCGGGCATCTCGGACATGTATTTCTTGGCGAAGGTTATACCGCCAAAAATACACGATATTGCGTTAACTCAATTTCGATGATTTTCATACCCGCTGAAAAAAGAGTACGAACCGAGAAAGCGATTTTCGCTTCCGGCTGCTTCTGGGGTACGGAATTTTATATGCAGAAAGAACCGGGTGTAATCTCAACCACCGTTGGTTATACAGGCGGCCATGTTGATTATCCTACATACGCACAGGTATGTACCGGCACAACTGGTCACGCTGAATCCGTACAGATTATTTATGATCCAAACAAAACCAGTTATGAGAAATTAGCGAAACTTTTCTTCGAGACGCATGATTTCACACAAGTAAACGGGCAGGGTCCGGATATTGGGCCTCAGTATCGCTCAGCGATATTCTACTTAAACGACAAGCAGAAAGAAACCGCAATCAAACTTGTTAATATTCTCAAGGAAAAAGGCAAAAACGTCGCGACGGAAATTACACCCGCCGGAAGATTTTGGCCCGCGGAAGAATATCACCAGCAATACTATGACAAGAACGGCAAACGTCCCTACTGCCATGTATATCGAAAAATATTTGATAATAAAACAGAAGCTGAACCTGCAAAAAAGCTGTAGAGACGCACGGCCGTGCGTCTCTACTTTTTGATTCTATTTATGATAGCTTTCGGTTGGTCCGAGATAGCTTGGCTTCCAGCCGCCAATGTCGAGAACGAACTTCTGAACAACAATTCCGGGATCAACCATCCAGATTTTCAATGTATGATAGCCGGAACCTTCTATGTTAAGTGTAGTTTGGGCGATATGGCAATAATTTCTTACCGCGTTTTCCCACGTTCGGTTACCATTAACTGCACTGAAAGTTTGTGGCAGAATCTCAATAACTTTCGGTTCCTGGTCATCAATCGATACCGCGATATTTGTTCCCCTTGTCGGATCGAAATTTAATGAAGGACCAACGATTCCATAGAATTTTACTTCGCCGGGATTGAATATATACATCTTGTATTCAAGGCACGGTGAATTCTGCGGAGGATTTACACTCTTTGCGGTTACCGGCATAATCGACAAGCCGGACAGTGTGCGGCCGTAATCTTCAATAACTTCCCAGCGAACATCACCGGCGGGAACATTCTTTGTAAAATGTTCCGCTTCAATTGAAATAACACCCTGTCCCTCGACAAAGCCATCGAGATTTTCACGTGTCACTTCAGTTGGATTAAAAGCATTAACTTTAACTGTAGCAGTTTCACCGGTCTTTCCATTGAGCGTGACTGTTCCTTCGGATTTACCTTTAGGAGCTTTGCTCCAGTCCACAGAGACCCAGATTCTCTCATCTTTGGCTGCTGTTCCCTTTGTCGAGCTAAGCACTATCCACGGCTGATTCGCGGTGGCAGTATAATCAACTGAATTCTGGTCGCGATTGAAAACATCTATAAACTGTTTCTGCTGATTGAATACATCAAATTGCGGCAGTGATAATTCCTCAGTTCCCGGCCAGGCTTGTTCTGAGCCTTCTACCGCAACGCCAAGTGCGGCTTCTGCCAACGGGATGACAGTTCTTGTACGCGGCGCACTGTTTCGCTGTGGTGCATTCCAGCTTGTATAACCGATATGTACCTGATCCATAAAGTGATTCCATTTGCCGTCAGCAAATTCTGTATGATAAAATTTGACTAAATCGGCATCGTTCTGGAACAATTTACTAACTTTATCAGCCAAATCGTTCGCGGAAACACGTCCCTGCTGAGCATAAAGAGCATTCTTTCCGGCGGTCAGATAAAGTTCGGTATAATTGGCACTGATTTTTGTCGGGAACAATATCAAATCATAAAACGTGTCTTTAACGTTTTCCGGCAGCTTATTGTAAATTTCTTCCGCTTTAGCGGCAAGAGCGTTAAATTCTTCGACAACTGTTTCGGCTTCCCTGTAATTTGTCTGGCTATACACGGAAGTATCAAGTAATTCAGGTTTGCGTCTCGAGTTGAATCGTGCATATTTTACATAGATTTCGGCAATATCTTTTGCGAACTCCGAGCCGAATTCACGCGACGCCCACATTTCAATATAATCTCTAATATTATCGTTTGTCCATTGTTTTGTATTCCAGCCAAGATTCAGGAAATACTCAGTTGGGAAAATGACATGTTTCAAATGGCCTACGTTTACAATCCAGATTCTGTCGGCGCCGTATTCTTTGGCGAGTGTCATCTGCTCCCAGACCTGCGGGAAAGCAATCGTATTTATCCACATATAATCACGCGGCCCGCCATGATAATCGAAATGGTAATAAATCCCCGCCCCGCCGGAGCGTTTTCTTTCGGCTTCGGTCGGTAATCTGCGGACATTGTGCCAGTTGTCCTCAGCCCAGAGCAGTGTCACATCATCGGGAACACGCAGGCCTCTTGTGTAATATTCCTGTACTTCCTTATACAGACACCATGCCTGCGGCACTTCTGAAATATCTTTTTTATATACATCAGAAATCATTTCTCTCTGGACATCCACTATTTTTTCAAGAAGAGCCATGCTTTCTTCGACGGTGCCGCCGCGAATCATTTCCGTATCATTGGCACCGCGTAAACCAATAGTCAAAATACTTTCATAATCCTTATTTCTTGTAATTCCATCACGCCAGAATTGCTGTAATTCATCTGGTTGTGTGTAATAATTCCAACTGTTTCTAAAACGCCTGTCCCATTCTTTCTGAGCACGAATCATCGGCTCCTGATGTGACGTTCCCATTACTATGCCGTACTCATCAGCGAGTTTCGGATTCAATGGATCGTCTTCGTTAAAAGCGTTATTCCACATTGCCGGCCAGAGATAATTACCCTTCATACGAAGTATCATCTCGAAAACAGTTTTATAAAACTCACTGTTATAATTTGTAACATTCCCCGGAACAGGCGGATTCTGTGATTGCGGAACAGTACCGAAGTTTTCTCTCACCCAGTTGCTCAAATCAGGTGCTTCATCGTTAATGAAAATTCCTCTGTACTTGACCGAAGGAGGTCCTTGCTTGTTTCTTCCGGGCAAAACATAGATCGAATTCTTCTTTTTGGGCTGTGAATCGCCCCAGAAATGTATCGGAGATATTCCTATATCTTCCGACAAATCATAAATGCCATAAATTGTGCCGCGTTTGTCACTTCCTGCTATTACAAGAGCGCGATCCACTCCCAGAAGCGGCTTCTCAACTACCTGAACTACGAAAGTTTCCCACTGCCCTTTGACATCGGAAACATTTATCTTGTTTTCACTTGCAAGCTGGTCAATAATCGGGCTTTTTCCAAGAGTACCAACCAAAATGACTTCTTTCGCATTAGGAACGGAATCTTTGGAAATTGCAGGTTCGATACCTGTAACCTTTTTAATATCACTTTGCAGGTCACCAACGGCACGAATAACACCCGGCCAGTCCTGACTGCTGAAATATATAGGTGCCGCTTTGCCATCTGCCGCTAAAGTCAATGCTTCAGGCTTGCTTTGCTCGGATATATACGATTCGAAATCGATACCCAAAGATGCTTGAGTGGCTATAAGCAATACAAAAAAAACAATCCAAATTTTCCATATAGATACTAATTTTGTCATTCTGAACGAATTGAAGAATCTGATACGCTCAAACACTGTTTTAACGCAAGATGCTTCGCTTCGCTCAGCATGACAATATTTTGAGATTTTAAGTGATTTTGGACTTGTCGTGTTTAAGGACATTACTCTGCTCCTGTAGAAAGTTTAATCTTACTGTATGGCTTGAAACATTATTAACTATAAAAGTTTCAGATTTTCTTCAAAATAATTGATTATTTTAAAAATTGCAAGAAAAAACCATACAATCAGATTCCTTTGTTACATTGCAGTAGTGAATTATTGCTTTTTTATAAAAATACAGGAGATAATTAAATCTGTACGAAGGTGAACTATCATCTTGGATTTTTACTCAGGCTCGGTTTATCCAGTCTTACTGGGCCGCATGTTTTGCACGGACCTTCTTCGGTTAAATTCGGAACAGGAGTGCCTGGATAATATCCATTGCACTGTACCGTAAAAGTGTCAATTCCCGGCAAAGATAAATTAATATTTTCAGAAAACATTTTAGCTTCGCCTTTTGTCGCAGGAGGAGTAATTTCGACTGTTACCTGGTACCCTTTGGTTGTTTTCAGAGTCTCACGAACATTTATAACCCGGCTATTTGTAAACGTTGCGTTAAGATTAAATTCTTCACCATAATTGCTTATTACATTAATCGTCTTTATGATTGTTCTTGAAGGATCTACGTTATTAAGTATGAGTCTTTGAGGGTTTATCGAAAATCTTGGTGGGGCATAAAACGTACCGCTTACCACCTTACAATCAGGATGCGAAATATTTATATTGAATTTACCTTCCAGTAACAGTCCGAGTGTTTCCACGTTGACCTTAGGTTTTAAAACGAATTGTGTCCCTTTTTCATTTGGATTAAAATCAACTTTAATACAATCAGCATTTGATTGGAAACCTGTAATAGAGAAAGGTTTATTATCAAGGCTTTTAATTATAATGTCTGGACAATCACCATTAGCCTCTATAAGCGAAAGATTAAGTCTCTTCGGTTCGTAATAAACTGGCGCGACAAGTTCAGCCGCTATCGCAAGCTGAATTTGGGGATTCTCAGGGTCATTTGTGCCAAGATAAATATGTTTTATAGCCTGGCCGGCCTCATTATCCGTATAATCCGCAAGTATCCTGCCGCTTTCACCTGGAGCGTATTGCCTTATATCATCCTCCAGGAAAGCCATGGTACAATCACACGAAACCACCAGTTCTGAAATTATAAGATCGTCGTTTCCAACATTTGTAAAAACAAATTCACAAATATTGTTTTTTGTTCCAATACCAATTTTACCAAAGTCATGGCTCAGTGAGTTAAATTTAATCTTTGGAGCCTGATTCCTCGTAACCACATTTCTGTCAGGATTAGACGCAGAAACATTTTGAGTGGAACCGGATCTTACCTGCTGCCACATTGGCTGGTTAAACCATTCAGGATCAAGTCTTTCAGAACGTTTTGCCTGTTGTTCTTCGCAACCTGACAGAATTATTAAAACACATGATAGAATAAAACTCATAATCAAAGCAAATGTTTTAAATTTCATTTTAAATTTCCCAAATTACTATGATAAATATTTTGCCGATTTACCGGGATATTTACTTTGACTTAAAGGACATCTTGGCAAGAAATGCTAAAATGCCCACCTCCATGGTCATACCCCCCTGATTATGAAAGTATTATACCCAAATAGACCTCAAAAGTCAAATCCTTTTTACTTATAAGTGTATAATTAATTTATTCGGACTTTTTTTAGATTTTGTGTAACGCAAACCTTATTTTTTTTCAATTCAGCCCAAATTCAGCACTTTTTTACGATAACAATTAAATTCGGCAATTTATGTTAATTTTTTGTCTGTTTGTGCTTGACGAACCGCTCTTAAATTGATAATTGATAGTAGATAATTTGTGAAATAACCCTTTGGGATTAATTTATGTTGAAAGGAGGCCATTATGGCAAAAAGAATTAGTTTATCAGTAATTATCGCGTTAATGTTCGTTTCTCTGAGTTGTAACAGCAATACCGTCAGTTCAGGTGGTGCATTACCTCCACGTACAAGCACACTTTATTACCCCGGTTCATTAGCAGACATCGGTCCAAGTGCGGGCGAAATGGATATCGTTGACAAAGTAGAAGAAAGCAGAACAAATTATAAAAATTATCTGGAAGCACTCGTGGATTTCTATTCCAAATCAGGAAATAATGAAAATTATCGAAATGCTTCGGCAGAGCTTCAAGCTTTGAATACTATGACCCAATATGATTATTTTAACGTACTTATTGGGGATGATTTCAACCCTTCAATCCAGATAGTTGATGCTGACCTTCTTTATGAAAATGCTATGTTGGACAAAAAGAACGCACTGAAATATACAAAAGCCTTGATAGACAAGAATTTAGCCAGGTCCGCTTTAAATAAATTCAAACAATTGATTAAAACATATAGAACCAGTGATAAAATCGACGATGCCGCATATGAAGCCGGTGATATTTTGGAAACCTTGGGTGATTATGCAGACGCTCTGGATTTCTATAAAGCTGTCTTCAAATGGAATCCTCAAAATACTTATCCTGCAAGATTGAAAGCCGCTCGTATTCTCGATAAATATATGCGTAATTATTCTGAGTCACTGCCTTTATATCGTCAGGGGATTGAGATTGAGGGAAGATATAACGACAACTTTGAGTTGGTAAAAAATGCAAAGGAAAGAGTAGCATCTCTGGAAAAAACAGTTGAACCATAACTCATCATTAACAATTGTTAGACTTCTTTGTTTTACAGTACATTCGCGGACCTGTGTAAAATCAGGTCCGCTTTTTTATTAAATATGCGGTAAAATGCTTTTCGAGTTAGAAAAAAAAATTGCTGATTTTTTGAAAGTAATTGAATTTCCAATTTCAAAAATCAATATATTGCTTTCCGTTTCCGGCGGTTCGGATTCTACTGCCCTGCTTTACGCTCTAAAGTCTATTCAATCTCAAAATATTTATCCATTAAATTTGTTTTGCGCCCATATCAATCATCAGCTTAGAACAGACGCTGATAGCGATGAAGAATTTGTTGTTTCACAGGCACAGAAATTAAAAATTCCTGTAATAACAAAGCGGCTTAATGTCGAGAAATTTTCTCACGACAATAAACTTTCAATAGAAACCGCCGCTCGCCAATTGAGAATTGAAAACCTGATTGAAATTGCCAAAATTAACAACTGCAACTGGATAGCGACGGGACATCAAAAAAATGATAACGCCGAGACAATTATTCATAGAATGCTTCGCGGCACAGGTTTTCGCGGCCTTGCAGGTATCTGGCCTATGCGAAAATTTAACGAAAATGTGACATTTGTCAGGCCGCTTTTGTGTGCTACAAGAGAAGAAATAATCCAGTATTTGCAGCAAAAAAATATCAATTGGCATGAAGATTACACAAACGCTGAGTTTATATACACTCGAAATCATATCAGGCACAGATTATTACCAGCCTTGCAAAAACAATGTAAATACTCACTTTTCGAGCAATTAACAGAATTATCTGTAAAAGCAGGAAATCTTTATAAACAGATTCGCATTAAAGCTGATGCACTCTGGCCGGAAGTCTCAGAATGCAATGAAGATAAAATAATATTGAAAAGAGAAATTGTACTTTCTCAATTACCTTCTGTTCAGATAGAATTAATTCGCAGGGCGTTATCCGGCATAGGCTCCGGCGAACGAGAGTTAACTGCTGAACATTATGAAAAAATCTTAAAACTTATTAAACGTGCTTATTCTGGAAAGACAATCCAACTGCCAAACGGATATAATGTTCATTCGAAATATGAAAATATAATATTCTTAAATCGTCGTGAGGAAATTGCTCTCAACCAATCCCTATCTGTGATTATTAATATCCCAGATTCGATAAATTTTAATGAATTTACAATCCAGGCTTCCGTTATTGAAAAAGAACAAGCCGAATTAAAGAATTTCATGGAATCCAAAACATCTGATATAGAATGGTTCGATTTAGATAAAATTAAGCCGCCTTTAATTGTTCGCTTCCGAAAAGAAGGCGACAGATTTATTCCATTCGGTCAGAAAAAAGAAAAGAAAATTGGCAAATTCCTCACCGCTCAACACGTCCCTGAAGAAATTCGTAACAAAACATTTTTAATTACAGATTCTGAAAAAATCATCTGGATTTGCTCTATTCGTACAAGCGAGCAAACCAGAGTCACATCAGAAACCAGAAAAATCCTGCAACTGCACATAACAAAAAATGCCGAGTAAGAAACCCGGCATTATTAAATTTAAATTATTACGGCACATTTACCGAGGCAAATTGTCAGGTGAAACATCTTCTATGTGTAAATCGCCGTAAACAACTCGATAATCAGAAGAACCTTCCGGCTGATACCAGAAAACAGGTGTCTGAGCATCACCAAATATGACACCAGTTCCAATATACTTCCATGGGTTACCACTTAAATCCAACTTTTGCTGAAACAACATGCCAAGTCCAACATTTATTCCCATTTTTGTACCTTCTTCTTCTGGAATATTCATCTGCTGCATTTTTCTGATAAGTACAGGCATATTTTCCATTGTAGCGTCAGTGTTTACTGCATCAGGAAAGACTCCATCACCAAGAATAGTTGCCCAGATACGCAGACTTTCTATAAAATCCTGCTCAGTGGCATTTCCAAGATTTATTTGAGCGTCCTTTAATACATAACCTGAAGGTATATCCATGCTCACTAATGATTCCTCGACTTGAGCGTCGAACACGAAATTTTTCATCATGAATGCCAAATCCTGTCCTCGATAAACTTCAATCCGTAATGGAATCGCGGTTTGAGAATCAGCCCAGATTGTGACTTGTTCATTTTGTCCTTTGCCTCTAAATCCGATTGCTTTCTGGCCGCTGATTATCTGTTCACCAAGTTTTTCGACCTGATCATCCTGAAATTGCCCAATGATTTGGCGAACGAAACCAATATAACTTCGAGTCATATCTGTGAGGTCACCTTCGATATCTGCATAGAAAGCTGTTTTTGAAACATTTTCAAGCGACAGTAATTGCGCATTGTCAATATCAATAATCATAGTCATTTCAGGCATGTTAGATATGGTTCTTCTGATTCGTGAACCAACAACAATTTCATGTATGACCATACTCGATTCATCGGTGCCTGATAACATGTCAAAGATTATTGTTCTGGAATTTAGTATCGGTTCTACGACCTGTGCTATTGTAATAGATGTTTTGAATGGATTTATGCCAACTAAAACAGCGATGATTATGATCGCTGCCGCTGCAATTTTGATTACGGGACTTTTCATAATAATACTCCTTAAAGGAGGCGTTTGCACACCATGTTTTTGTGTTTTATTCATTTCAATCTCCTGAATCACATTATTAAAAACCTTTTCACGTGTTTCAGAGTTGAACTTATAACGGTTTTCTTTAACAAGATTTTCAATTTCTTCTGACGGTCTCATTTTTCTACCTCATTATTCATCAACGACCGCAATTTTTCCAAGCCGTATCGGTATTGGCTTTGAACTGTTTTTATCGAAACGTTTCTTATTTTCGCTATTTGTTTGAATTTAAGACCCCCGTGCAGACGAAGCACGATTACTTCTCTCTGCTCATATGGAAGTTCAGTCATCGCGCAGTTTAACTTCTCGAATTCTTCAACACAAATCACTGTCTGTACAGGATTGATAGATTCTTCCTGGATTCGTTCTCTTTGGTTTCCCAAAGAATTTTTATGACGAACACTCCTGCGGCTGTAATCATGAGAGCGATTTGCGACACAAGTCAGTAAATAACCCTTTAAATTCTCTCTCAAATTGATTTTGTCCACTGATTGAGCGAGAGTAACAAAAACATCCTGAACGACATCCTCAGCGGCGGAAGGCTCATTGAGCAGGTTGGCCGCAAGATTGAGCAAATCGTCGGCGTATTTGTCATATATGGCCCGCAAAGCGTTCTTGTCGCCGGTCTTAAACTTCCACAATATTATCTTATCTTCGAACATCTAAAATTCACTTTTCTGATATCAGAACAACCGATTGTACCTATATGACGCTCAATGGTTATATTTTACTCTAAATAAAATATTTTTGTGTTTTTTTCATTACAAAGAAATACAATGGTTTAGTGAAACTTATGTTTTATTATATAAAATGATTTTGGAAGAATTATAATGATAAGAAATATTTTACTGGCATTTATACCTCTTTTTGTGGCAGTTGATTCTTTTGGCGTGCTACCAATGTTCATATCTCTTACAAAAGACATCGAACAAAAAGTGCGAACGAAAGTCATTATTCAGTCAATGATTACCGCGATAGTTTTATCAATTGGATTTGTACTTATAGGAAAGTGGATTTTCAAATTGCTCGGTATCGAAATGGGAGATTTTATGATAGCGGGCGGCGCGATACTGTTTTCTCTTGCTATTATTGACATTGTCAATCCCGCCAAGAAAAGACGAAACCCAGGTACTGATTTTGGCGCAGTTCCGCTGGGAACTCCGCTTATAGCAGGCCCAGCCGTCCTGACAACTTCCATGTTGATTGTTACCGAATACGGCCTTTCTGCTACAATTATTTCTATTATTGTCAATATTCTTTTTGTGGGTCTTATTTTCAGATCGTCTGAAATGATTTTGAAACTAATCGGGGAACCAATCTCAAAAGCACTATCGAAAGTCGCCAGCCTTTTTTTAGCCGCAATCGCCGTTATGCTGATAAGAAAAGGCTTAATAGATATAATTTCTATGAGCCGATTCTGACAAAGAGGATTTACTGATTTATTTATATAGCTTTAAGTAAATTATTTTCTCAAACTTTACCAATAATCAGGCTGGCGTTATGGCCGCCGAAACCGAAGGAATTGCTTAAAGCATAATTTACTTTTCTTTCCTGTGGTTTCTTGGGGACAAAATTCATATCCTTTCCGCAGCGTTCATCCAGATTTTCAAGATTAATTGTCGGAGGTATAATCGAATCGGTAATTGTCTTAGCACAGATTACAAGCTCGACCGCCCCGCTTGCACCAAGCAAATGGCCAAGACAGCTTTTTGTCGAACTGACCGCAAGTTTTGTAGCATGACTGCCAAAAACAGTACGTATAGCCGAACTTTCAGCAAGGTCATTAAGCTCTGTACCTGTACCATGAGCATTTATATAATCTATCTTTTCAATATCTAATTCCGCATCCGCAAGAGCCATCTTCATTGTCCTGGCAGCGCCACCGCCATCAGGCAACGGAGCGGTAATGTGATAACCATCATCTGTAGCACCATAACCAAGAAGTTCGGCGTAAATTTTCGCGTCTCGTTTTCTCGCATGGCTTTCTTCTTCTAAAACAAGAACCGCAGCACCTTCAGCAAGAACAAAACCTCCCCTGTCTCTATCGAAGGGTCTTGACGCTGACTTGGGATTTTCATTGAGCGTGCTTAAAGATCTTGCGGCACAAAACGAAGCCAATCCGACCGGTGTAACAGCCGCTTCGGCACCACCAGTAATCATTATATCGCTTCGTCCGGCAAGAATATTACAATAAGCTTCTCCTATAGCGTGATTACCAGAGGCACATGCGCTTGATACGCAGAAATTCGGTCCTCGCAAACCATAGGCGATTGCTATATTGCCGCTTGCCGCGTTCGACATAAGTCTCGGTACACAGAAAGGCGATACTTTGTTAGGTCCTTTTTCCACAAGCCTGAGATGCTGGTCCTCGATTTCCTTGATGCCGCCGATGCCGGTTCCAACAATTACACCTGTTCGGAAAACATCGACTTTAGTAAAATCAAGCCCGCTATCTTCAATTGCCTGCTTAGCCGATGCTACGGCATATTGAGTGAAACGATCCATGCGTTTTATATCACGCTGATCAATATACTTCGTAGCATCGAACTGTCTGATTTCGCCTGCGAAATGAACAGGATATGCGCTTGTATCGAATGATTCGATAGGGGAAACACCGCTTTTGCCTTCGCACAAAGCAGTGAAAAGACCCTCTACACTTTCAGCTAAGGCTGTAATACAACCCAAACCGGTAATAACTACTCGTCTTTGTTTCATGCTATACTTATTCGCAAATTACTGGCCTTTGGTTTGCATTACGCTTACGATATAATCGATTGCGGCACCAACTGTCTGGATTTTCTCGGCTTCCTCATCTGGAATGCTCATGTCAAACTCGTCTTCGAATTCCATGACTAACTCGACTGTATCCAGGGAGTCAGCATTCAAATCGTTGATGAACGAGGTTTCCTTTGTAATTTCCGATTTATCGGCGCCCATCTGCTCACTAATTATATCGATTACTTTATTCTCTATTGCTTTAACATCTATGTCAGAACTCACTTTGTATTCCTCCCTAAATAAAACAGGAATTATTAACTATCATACGAATTTCAATTTTCAGTTTAACAACACAATATTTTGATTTTGGGGCGTATATTACCACAAAAATTAATACAAACAACTATTTTTTTAAAAAATTTTTACATAGCCATTCCGCCGTCAACACAAAGTACCTGGCCGGTGATATAACCAGAGTCGTCATTTGACAGAAAAGCTACCGCTTTTGCGACATCTTCGACCTGTCCGAATCGACGTACAGGTATGACTTCTTTAGCGGCATCTTTCACCGCGTCAGGCAAACTTGCGGTCATTTCAGTCATAATAAATCCCGGAGCTATGCAATTGGCGGTAATATTCTTTTTACCTACTTCTCTGGCTATGGTTTTGGTCATTCCAATCAAACCAGCTTTACTTGCGGCGTAATTACTCGATCCAGCCTGGCCCATTACGCCTGCGACGGAACTCATATTTACGATTCGACCGAATTTATTTCTTACCATTGACCTTAGAGCCACTGTAGTTGCCATAAAAGCAGCTTTAAGGTTGATATTCATTACTCTATCGAAATCATCCTCATTCATTTGCATCATGAGTTTATCGCGGGTAATACCTGCGTTATTTACTAAAATACTGATTCCGCCGTATTCGGATGCCAATGATTCGAGAATTTCAGTCAATTTCGGTGTATCTGTGATATCGACTTTTTTGGTGATAACGGAATAACCCGCTTCTTTAACTACTTTTTCAAGTTCTTTGAGCTGTTCTTCGTTTATATCAAGACCTGCTACGATACGCCCCTGTTTTAACAATTCAAGGACTATCGCCCTTCCAATTCCCCTCGCCGCCCCAGTTACTACAGCCAACCTTTGCTCTGACATTTCTTAGTCTCCATACAATCCTGTATATTAAAAATCAGGAATTAAATTACTAATTCACCCCTTTTAACATGGGTTTGATTCAAGAAGAATAGACTATATACAATAATCGCCACCTTGGCAATGTTTTTTTAACTTTTTTTATAAGAATACTACAAAGAATATATTAATATTACTTATCAGTTTTTTCTATATCAAATCCAGGACGTAGAAAAAATCGAGCATCGGGAAATGCTGACTCTACCAGAATTATTAAACGTTTTAAAATTACGAGCAAATCAAGAATCTCATCCTCCAGTTCTGGTAAATATGAGAGTAATCCAGCCCAGGCCGCAATAGAACGCTCAATTCCGATTAGAGCAACTTTTGCCGAACCGTTTGTGTCATTTATTTCAACAATATCATTATCAGGATTTGTACCGGGTATATCAGCTTGTACATGAGAAAGAAAATCATCCACCTTTGCTTTGAAATGGTCGTTATTTTCTCTAAACCAGTTATCAACCTTTCTGATATACTCCATTGCTATAATGCTATACGACTGCTGCTCCGCAATTTCATAAATTTTATCTTCTTCAATTCTTATTTCATCACAGTCAATCTCGTTAAGATTAATTCCCATTTCGATGGCTTTTTCCTGCACCATTTCCAGCGTAACTGTAAAAATCTCATGCAGTTTATCCCAGAAAGCTTTATTGTTAATATCACGTGTTGCTGGATCGCAGAACTCCTTTTCGCTGATTTCGAAGTTCACACAGTTTGATGTAAAGGGACACCTTTCGCACCATCTGTCACAATAATTGTAAATGCCAGGAATATATTGTGTTTTACTCGCTATTTTCCTTATGAATTCCTTGTCCATATTTAATAACTATTTTCTTGTATTCTATAATATATTCCATCTTTGAAGATATTATAAACATTAGTTATTATTTTTAGGAGTTACCACATTATCGTAGATGCGAAGTTCGTCGATAGTTCCGGACCAGAATGTTCCTGCTGTTCTTGAGGAGCTCGTACCCAGATAAAGGCCATTCGTTGATGTTTGCGGAACAATCGCCTCTGAATCTTTAGCCGCTTCAATGCCGTCAATATATACAATTCTCTCGGAACCGTTCCATATCACGCTAATATGATGCCAATTACCATCTGTAACGACAACATCCGTATTTAGTGTAGGAATTCCAAGGCGGCCTGTAGTCGTCGTTAAACTCACTACAAGTTCGCCATTCGGATCTATGGACAGCCAATCGGCAAAGTTCGCTTGTGACATGATAACCTGTCCCGGTCCGCCGTCTTTAATCCATACAGAGAAACTGAAAGGTCCACCAGCAGGACCATAAACATAGGATATGCTGGCATAATCGTTAAGCCCGTCAAATTTAAGAGCACCATCTACCTTTCCGCCTTCAGGCATCCAGAGTTTGTCTCCAAAAACTATGGCATTTACTGAACCAATACTGCTTTTAGCTAACGAGCCGCTTGCCTCATCAAACTTCCAATAAGCCTTCAGCTCAACAGGCAAAAATTCACCCAGCCAATTCTCCGCCAAAAGAGCCAAATCTTTTATATCAATAGTTCCGTCTCCAACTGTCGTTGGTCCAAGGTCAACGTTAGCATTATCCTGTTTCCATGATTGTGCCAGGTTAGCATAGTCGAGAAAATCCACTCGCTCATCCGCGTTTAGATCAGGCGAAGGAGAAGACCCCTTGACACGCATCTGAAGTGAATACAATGAACCACCGGCGGTGATATAAAGAGTCCTGCCATCGGCGCCGCCAAAGGTTACATTTGTTGTTGTTTCTGGTACACTGATTGTTTCGATTTTATTCCCCAAACGGTCGAAAACAGCAACGCCGCTTTTCGTAAGATAGATATTGCCTTCCTCGTCAATTGTCATACCATCTGAACCCTGCGAACAGAATAAACGCTTCCCAGTCAGTGTTCCGTCAGATTGAATATTATATCTATAGGTTTTATTTCCATCGTAATCGCCTACATAGAGATAACGTCCATCCGGCGTACCAATAATACCGTTGGGCTGCTGAAGGTCGGTAGTTACTTGTATCAAAGTCATCATATCCGGTGCAAGGTAATAAACATGCCTGCCGCTTACCAGTGCTTTGCCGCTGCGATGATCCCACCAGCTTCGTGACCATAATGGGTCGGTGATATATAAACCTCCCAAACGCCTAATCCATAAGTCATTTGGTCCGTTTAAGAGTTTTCCCTGATAGTTAGACACAACGACTGTAACAGTACCATTTGGGTCAATTTTCCATAGCTCGTTATGGTAGTCCGCACAAGCCCAGAGATTTCCATGCCTGTCGAAGAAAAGGCCATTTGCCCGGCCGCAGGGAGATAGGAAGGTGCTTATTGTGCCGTCAGTGGACAATTTCATGATTCTATTGTTCGGCTGGTCCGTAAAGAATACATTGCCCGCTGCATCAACCGCAGGCCCCTCTGTAAAAGAATAACCAGCAGCGATTTTCTGTATTTTTGCCCCACCGGCTACTACAGATGCTTCCGCTGTGGTGAAAACACCAACACTTAATGATAATATTACGGCTGCAAAGACAATCCTGAGACTCTTCATATCGTCCTCCAATGCTAAAATCCCATTTATAACCAATGATTATTACAATATTTAAGATTTTACCATAATTGAAGCCTCGCGGCAAGGCAAAAGATAATACACTTCCATGTGAATTTCCAGGTAATTTAACTGTTGAGCTGGTTTTAGAGCATTTTTTGCATCCAGACGGTATCAAATGTTTTACCGTTCTTTTTGCCCACCATTTTAAAGCAACCGCATTCTATGAATCCATTTTTCTTATGAAAGTTTATACTCCCGGGATTGAGTGATGAAATATTTGCCAGAATAATTGTGATACCTTTGTCCCGCCCTGCTTTTTCGAGGTAATCGAGCATAATTTTTCCAAGCCCTTTTCCAGTGTGATTTATATCAATAAAATATGTAATTTCCGCCGTATGAGAAAACACGGGCATTGGATTATATTTCCGCAGCATTCCGAAGCCGAGCAATTTGCCGTTTTTATCTTTTATGGTAACTGTCGGTAAATCTTTTGCCATTTGGAGAAACATATCGAACGCCTGGTACGGCAGTTTATTTTCCGGATAAGCCGCGAATGAATTCTCTACATAATAGTTGAATATATCAATTATCGGTTCACGGTCTTCATTTGTTATTGAATTTATTAAATATTCCATTTTTTTCTCAACCTATAACTGCTTTTCATAATAATTATTTTTATTTATAAAGATAATCCGTAAAGCAGAAAACGGAAGCTTTATTTATATAATTCGAGAATAAATATATTATACCAAATTAAATCACTTGAGAAATCATTTGCAACAATATATTATTTGATTAATGCTTTATTGTCATTCCGCACCCTTTCGGCTTTGCTCAGGGCAGGCTTTGTTGCGGAATCCAGAAAATTAAAAGAAAATGGTTAAGGAGAATCATTAATGAATAAGAAATTGTGTTTGCTCGCTATAATGTCACTTGTCTTGTCTGGCTGTGCCGGCATGACGGTTACGAAGATTACACCAAAAAATGATAAATCCGCCAAGGGAATACGTTACTATAGGCCGTGGCCGTACCTTCTTGTTTCGCAGGATGCAAATGACGCGGACGCACTCAATCTTACAACTATTTACCTGCCCAATGTAAAAGAAAACTATGCCATAAACACTAAAACAGGTTTAGGCAAACTGGATTCGACAATTACGCTCGAAGACGGCTGGAAACTCACGCAATACTCTGACAAAACCGACACGAAAATACCTGAGACAATTCAGGCGATAGGTTCAGTTTCGACAGATACGATCAAAGCAATCCTGGAAGTGATAACAAGAACAAATGGAGTTGAAAGACAAGATATTCCACTGACTCCCGGCTTGTACCGCTTCGAGTTCAACGACGAAGGAGCAATCACAAACTTCGTATATGTGCCTTTCATCGTAAAAAGGGATTAAGTTGCTTTTTTAGTGGTTGTATTCCGGCAGAAGTTTTAGCATTTTCGGCAGAAATTTGTCAAAAGACTCGCCGCTCTGCTCGTATGCGGTTAGCAGGTTATAAAAAGGAAGCGTCAGATTCATGCCTTTGTTCGTAGTATCAGCCAACTGACGCTCATACATCCTGGTCACGCTCAGAACTTCATTGTGTTTAATATTGATGCGGCTATCCAAAGCTATCACCAGGCATTCATATGTAAAAGTCACAGGATTCCTATATGTTTTGGCTATCGGGGTGTTTTTGCCAGCATTGTAATATTTCATTAACTTGTTTGCCTGCTTTTTGTAATTCTTTTTAACAAGGTCATTAATTATCGAGTGCAAATATTCATGGGTATTCAAACTGTATCCGCCAGATCCTGGCCCCTCAATCGAAAAATAATAATTTTCATATCTTGCACCAATTGCATGATAGTGACGGCCTAACAAGTCAGGAACATTCACGATAGTAAAATTATCTTTTCGTTCCATACGCATATAATCCCAGAGAAAGTCCATCTGCTCCCGCATCTTGGCGAAGTTATATTTTTTTATTTCTTTGATGTACTTTGGCTTTACCTTTTCCCACACTTCATCAAGTTTTGCAGTTTCCCAGAAATCATTCAGAACATCGGGAAATTCATTTAAAATATTCGCTGTGTAAAAATAATTTAATTCCTTGTCTGGACGAATCCGTTTGAATGGGTAATCTGTGCTGAGACTCAGTACAAAGTCCTGAAAACTGAATGGCTGTAAATATTTTCGAACTAAGCCGTTGCGGTATTTCTGCCAACTTTTAATCTTTTGCGGATATTTAACCAGATTAGCCGCTACAAGTCCGCGAACCTGTTGGCGAACTGGATGCATTTTTTGACCTTCAACTTCCTCATCGAACCCGACTGCATTTAAAAATGCCATAAGCGTAAACACTCTTCGGTCGGCCAACACCATAAATCCTTCACCCTTTACAAACTCATCCTGATGATCAAAACTTACGGGTTCCGGCTTGACCTTGGTACCAAATACAGCAACACAACCACTTTGGGACAGAACAAAGACCATTATACAAAGTTTAATTATGTTATTACTCATCTGCTCGCTTAAATTCAATTCCTTTTTCGTTAAATTCCTCATAAAAGCTTTAACAAATTATTCTTAACCGCTCATCTTATTTTTATCAGCGATGAGGACAACCCGGCCAACAGCAAGGTCTGCGTTTTCCTTCAAGCAGTTCATTGCAGACCCGCTCGATATGCTGCTTTCTTATTTCCGGCTTCTTAACAGAGATAATCCAGCATATCCATTCATTGCGTGCGAGCGGCGTAATACCATTCCAGACATCTCGTGCAGCAGGATTAGAATTAAGAGCTTTTCGCAAATCCGCCGGCACTCTGTGCACTACGCCAGCGGCAACTTTTTTTGTTGAATTATTTCTTTTTGAATTAACCATTTTTTTATTCAGAGATATCGATAATTCCCATTGTGACAATAAGACCAAATACTATGAATAAAAATCCAAGAATTCCATAAAATATTCTTGCCCCATTTCGAGACATAATTGTCACTATAAATCTTGCCTTTCGCAAATTCATAAACCATTCCCAGTTACATACTCCACCAAGCAAAGAGAACACCCCAGCCGCAACAAAAAACAATCCGAATAAATTCATATTGTATAGAATCCTTTCGAAAATATCTTTTTTTATAATATTACTTTATTTCATTTTTTAGACAATCCTTCCGGGTATTGCGGGATTGAATCACAAATCTCATGCCACGGAGCTTTCATACTCACCCAATAATGAGCCTGTGGTCGAATCTGTGGATCATCGTCCAGTGAACCAGCCCGGACAAAGACCATACCAGGTCTATGTTCGGTTTCTAAATAAATATGACAGCCGCATGTTTTACAAAAGTGTCGATGTTTCCCGATCGATGATTTATAGGATATAAGATCGTCTTTTCCGGAAATAATTTTAAATCCTTCCGATTCAGCAGCCAAAACAGACGAAAATGCTGAACCGGTGTATTTGCGGCAATCAGGACAGTGACAATATGCGAACATCAATAATTTTCCATGTATCTCATATTTAACAGCACCGCAATAGCAACTTCCTTTTATCATTCAATAATCTCCAACTAATTGTTCCATATTCTAAAAAAGTACACTATATAATTTCTGGCATCTGTGCGACACGTAATGGTACAATCTCGAATAAATATTCTATGTTTTGATTATTTGATATTCAAGGAAATATTTTAAAAATAGAATTCAGCAGGCACAAAGACAGGAAAATTGAATTAATTGAAGATTGCCGCAAATTCGACACTTTGACCTCGCTCAGAGTGACGTTATTCCCGCAATGATGGGAAAATAGGACAGCATGGGCTGAAGCCCATCCTACTTTTCTCGGTGTGACCTGGGGCTATAAAAAATTATTCAAGCATTGTTGGGCGCTGGCGTTCGCCGATTTTTTTGTAATGCTCCAGAGCGCTTTCACTGCTTTCGAAATCCTCGTTTGTGTACAAAAGCGAAGTCTGTCCGATAATTATCTGATCACCTTCTTTTAGAGGCGTAATCTGGGTAATTCTATGGTTATTTATAATCACACCATGCTTGCTGCCCATGTCCTCGGCGTAATGCTGGTTTGAATTCTCATCATATCGTATTCTGAGATGTTTTCGGGAAACCATATCATCAAGTATCTGCATCGGCAGCGCTTCAGCCCTGCCGATAACGTTAATTCGATTGCCAAGAAGCAAATATTCACCTTTTTGCTCGCCGGAAGTAATAATTAATGAAGCCATTGCTATTCCTTTAGTTCCCGTAAAAAACTTATTTTTTATATAAAATCGGTCATATTGACGATATTCCTAACAACGTATATAGTATTACCGAATCGCGGCGTAGTCAATTTTTTTTTAGATTTCCCAATTTTTTGCGATTCTCAAGCGTCTTATATATAAAAGGACTCGTTTAAAGGCATAAATTTGAACTAAATATTACATGGATAACGACAACTTAAATAATAAACGTAAACATAAAATTGACAGTAACAGACCTACTGTCTCGTTTCCTGGTACTTCAGAAGTTCCTGTACAGACAGGATATATCGGTCCGTACAAACTTATAAGCGTGCTTGGCGAAGGCGGTTTTTCCGTCGTTTATCTGGCGGAACAGGCCAAACCGGTAAAACGCATGGTTGCGCTGAAAGTTATCAAGCCTGGAATGGATACAAAACAGGTAATTGCCCGTTTTGAGGCCGAAAGACAGACACTGGCGTTACTTAACCACCCGAATATAGCGGCGGTTTATGACGCGGGAGCGACGGAACAGGGCTTGCCGTATTTTGTAATGGAACTTGTAAAAGGGATTCCGATTACAGAACATTGCGACCGCCATAAACTAAGTATTGACGACAGGCTCGAATTATTCCTTGAGGTCTGCGAAGGCGTACAGTATGCACACCTGAAAGGTATTATTCACAGGGATATAAAACCATCCAATATTCTTGTATCCGTCGATAGCGACAAAGCAGCTCCCAGAATTATCGATTTTGGCGTATCGAAAGCGACAACAAAACAGATAAATGAACGTACACTTTTTACTGAACAGGGCCAGTTCGTCGGTACCCCGGAATATATGAGTCCAGAGCAGGCCGAGATGGGCGCGCAGGATATCGATACGCGAAGCGATATCTACTCATTGGGTGTGGTTCTTTATGAGCTTTTAACAGGAGTATTGCCATTCGATCCGGATGTTCTCAGAGAAAGCAGCATCGACAATATTCGGAAAATAATCAGAGAACAGGATCCTAAAAGGCCAAGTACTATTCTTGCGACTTTGGGTGAAGAGGCGAAAAAAATTGCCGAAAATCGCAACATCGACTTGTCGAATCTTAAAAAACGTCTGAACAGGGAACTCGAATGGATTCCGCTCAAGGCAATGCGAAAAGACAGGACACGCCGATACAGGTCGGCATCCCAATTCGCCGATGATATTCGAAATTATTTAAACAGGAAACCTCTTATGGCAGGTCCTGAATCCGCTGTTTACAAAATGAAGAAATTTGTAAATAGAAACAAGCCGCTTTTCAGTGGTGCAGCCGCAATCTTAATAATTCTTATCGCGGGAATTATCATTTCAACAAATTTCGGAATCAAAGCGTCACATGCGCAGAAAGAAGCGGAAGCGGCTCGTTTGAAAGCCCAACAGGAAGCAAGGGCCGCTCAGGCGGTAAGTGATTTTTTGCGTAAGGATCTGCTCGAATCTATGGCACCTTATGCCGTACAAAAACAGGATATTACCGTTCGTGCGTGGCTCGATGATACATCAGACAAACTCGAAGGCAGATTTGAAAGTGAACCTAATATTGAGGCGCAAATACGTTATTCATTAGGGAAATCATATTTTAATCTTGGAATATACGACCTTTCTGAAAAGCATCTTATACGGGCATATGCGCTTCAATTGGAAAAGCTTGGAAATAAAAACATTGACACACTTAACTCGATGGAACTTCTCGGAAGTGTGTATATGAAAATGGGATTTTACGGGGAGGCGGAAAATCTTTTCAACCAGACAATTTCCGGTCGAAAAGAAATCCTTAAAGCTGATGACCCGAATACTTTATCAACCATGAATGAACTTGCTGTATCATATCTTTCATCTGGGCAATACGACAAAGCAGAGAAACTTTATAATGAGGCTTTGCCAATCAGTGAAAAAGTATTCGGAGAAAACGGGATATTTACTTTAATTATGACGGGAAATCTCGCGGATGTGTACAGACTCCAGGGACATTATAAAAAAGCCGAAGATTTATATCTCAAAGCCCGAAAGAATATGACCGAATTATATTATACCCCGGACGACCCTGATACTTTATATTTTGCGATTTATTCCGGTAACGGCTTAGGAATGCTGTATATTAATGAAGGGAATTATGCCGAGGCGCTAAACATTTTTAGTGACACTTATAAATTAGGAATCGATATATTGGGAAAAGAACATCCGGACACTCTTTATTCCATGAATGGTCTGGGTTTCGTTTATATCGCAATGAGAAATTACGAACTTGCAAGGCACTATATTGATCAGGCTATAAATACAGGAAAAAACAAATTAGGAGAGAATAACCCGACTACCCTTACGTCACAGTATTGCTTAGGATTGCTCGAATTTCATATCGGCCTTTCTAAATTAGATACACTATATTATGAAGAAGCAAATACACACTTCGCCAAAGCAGAAGTAAATCTAAATAAAGCTCTCGACGGCAGACGAAAAGTATTTAGATATTACCCGGATCACCCTGCTATTCTTGAGGCCAAAAATGCACTTGGCATGTTATATTCGGCTATGGGTAAATACAGCGATGCCAAAAAGCTGCTGGAAGAGACTTTACGCAGCAGAAACGCAATACTCGGGGCGGAACATCCTGATACACTGGCTACGCAGGAAGCGATAAGCGAACTGGAATTAATTATGGAGCAGGAACAGGCGGATACGAAAACAGAAGAAACTCCCGTCCAGCCTGATTAATAAGCTTTCAACGTTTCGCAATATTCCTTAGCTACTCGTAATTATGATATCCGTGTCCACGTTCCGGCGCCGTGCGCGGCAAACTGCTGAGCATTAATCTCGAAACCAAGCCCCGGGCCTTCGGGAACGCTCATCATACCATCCTGAATCATCGGTTTGTCTATACCGTCAATCAGGTCATCATGCCATGATATCTTGTCCATCTGGTGGAATTCCAAACCAACAAAATCAGGAATCGCTGCCGCGAGATGAGCATAAGATGTCATCGCGATTGGCCCAGATGAGTTATGCAGGATACTTCTAATACCTCTTTCATGTCCATATTTGGCAGCAAGCAATGTCTGATTCAAACCTCCGGCTGTGTTAGCCTCCGGGTGGAAAAGTCTTACTGCTCCAATATCAGAGAAAGTTTTAAACTGATCGAAACCAAACATATCTTCACCGGTACAGATGACCGCTTCGTAACTGGTAGCGTCTGTGACTTCTTTGATAGGAAGACCGCTACCGCCATCAACCCACCAATCGATAATATCTTCTATCCATCCGCCATTACTATGTTCTGCCAAAGTATTGGCAAGAGCAATAGCTGATTCAATAGTAAGCTGATTCTGAAGAGAAGCATTGTATCCCTGGTAGTGATCAGACGCGATTGGAGCACTGGCATACGGCTCGCCGAATTCTTTAAGCGTGTTTCGATATGTTTCCATATATTGATGCATCTTTTCCAGGCCGCTCTCGCTTATGACTTTTCCATTATAACCATATTTATTTGAAGTCGGCGAATTGGAAACGTTACCCTGAGCTATGTTGGAAAGATACATGTCGCATTTAAATATTTTAAAGCCCTTCTCTACACGTGATATGACAGCAGAACGACTATTGTTATCAGTATCAGCGTACATAGGGATTTTATATTGATATGTGGGACCAAGCAGTTTATAAACCGGAACATTATATACCTTTCCTACAATGTCCCAGCAGGCTGTTTCAATAGCACTTATAGCTCCGGTACCCATTCTCTCCTGATTATAAAGCATATTAGCAGGAATAGACCATTGCTGCGCCATTGTATTGAAAATATTCTCTATTTGTGTCGGATTCATGCCGATAACATATGGCGTTAATGTATTCAACCACTGTAATGCCTGGTCATCGAGATCGCGGCATTCACCGTAACCTACAATTCCCTTATTCGTTTCGACACGGACAATATAACTGCCCATGCCTGATATTCTCGTTCGGTATATGTCGGTTATATATATGCCCTTTTCGCCGGCGCCTATTGCCGCTTTAACGAAATCAAACGGGCCCATTATGCCTGCAAGTCCTGCGGCTCCTAATACTGTTCCAGTCTTACGCAGGAAATCTCGCCTCCCCATGAATGAGGGGCCTTTATTAATTCTGGCGATTTTACGCATAAATGGTATCCTTTCTTATATTTCTATTATACCTTTTATTAATTTGTAATAATCTATTATATAATCAATTTATAACTATCACTGCATGATAATCTCTATTCCGGCAACAGTTGCATTATAGCTTGACTGAGTAGGAACAAACTCAATTACTATCTGTCCGGATGTATCCGCGGCTGCTATTAATTTTTCTATTACAGCTTTGTAAGTACCACCTGCGGCAGTGTATATATGATAGTCCGACAGAACCGTAGCTCCATTAACAATCACATTAAATCTGCTGCTGCTTCCAGTGCTTCCTCCCCGTCCACTGTAAGTATTATCCGAAAAATGCAGACGTACTATATATGACGCTCCGCCGACAAGATTCTGGAGTGTATATTTGAAATTTCCTCTGCGTTGTATCAGATATACCGCCGAAGGCGCCGGATCATTCACATCAGTAGTAATAACCGTACCCCAACCGGTTGAAGTTGAACCGCCCTGGTAGTAAGCATCTGCGGTAAATGGCGACTCGTTACTGCCGCCGCAGTTAATCTGATATGCTACCAGCGAAGCAAATGATGCACTGATAGTATGGTGATTATCTACAGATGAGAATGTATAAGATGTTACCGCTCCGACAGAAACACCGTCGATAATTACATCCGAAATAATATATCCTTCCGAAGATGTAATTGTGAATTTCTGAGATTCACCGCCCCAAACTTCGACATCACCAGATGGAGAAATCGAACCACCTTCATTGGCTGATGCAGTAATTATATATGGCGCCTCTTTGGTTTTGACAGAAATTGTATGATCCGAGGAAACATTGGTAAATGTATAACTTGATACTGCACCTACAGAATTTCCATCAACCATTACATAATCAATAGCGTGTCCGGGAGATGTTGTAATCGTAAATTCTTTAGACCATGTTTCAGAAAGCTGAACTGTACCAGATGGAGAAATCGAACCACCCTCTTCTGAGGAAGCAGTAATTGTATAAATCGGAACAGCTAAGAATTCAACCGAAATAGTATGGTCGTCATTTACATCAGACATTTCATAGGAATAAACTACACCTACCGAATTGCCATCAACTAAAACATCGTTAATTTTATATCCAAGTTCAGGAGTAATTGTAAATGCACTGGAATGACTTTCATAAACTACGAGTTCTCCTTCAGGCGAGATTGTTCCACCTTCATTAGAACTGGCGGTTATTGTATGTTTGATTCCTTGAGGATTTATTCGCAAAATACCATCGGTTGTTGCGGCAAAAATACTACCATTACTTTGTATCATAGACCATGCACGAATACTCTCTGATATTTTTGATATCGTTATCCATGATTGCCCGCTATCCTCAGAGATACAAACACCGTTAGTATCGGTTCCGGCAAAAAGATATTCTTCTGTATCCAGGAAACAAATCACATTTCCAATATTTGATTTATCAGCGACCCAGCTTATAGTACTGTAATCAGATACAGCATCTATACCGTCAATATTTAATTTAAATACACCCTCTTTAAAGGTTACCGCGAATAACTCTGAATCAACAACCTCAAGATGGTAAATATGCAGGTCGCCAAGGCCTGTATTGATTGAAGTCCAGCTTGCTCCATCGTCTTTGGAGATAAATACCCCGGCATTGTCACTACCTGCGAATAATACATTTCCATATTTGATAATTGCATTAAAGTATGATTTATCTGGTATGCCGGTTTTTATTTCTGTCCATGTATTGACATCAGTAATCGAAGCTTTGTAAATCGCTCCTGTCCCGGAAGCAAAAAGATTATCATTAATTTTTGTAATAGACCATACAGGAGAATCAGCAGGAATACCGGCTGGGGTAAATTCTTCCCATGAAATGTCTGATAACATGGTGCGATATAATCCATCCCAGGCACCTGCAAGGATTTGATTATCCCACATTGCGATTGACAAAATATCAATATCGTTATCAGGTGAACTTATTGCGGCCCAGTTATCACCGTTATCATCGGTAAAAAATACACGGCCGCCATTAGCAACATCCCAGACTCTGGCAAAAACTACACCTTCATTAGAGTACAATTCGAAAAAACTATCACCATCGGACCAGTTTGTTTGTATCCATTGCGGGAATGCAGATGATGTCAGAACAAAAAGAATGAAAATACCTAACGCTGCACGAACTAAAATCCTGTTCATAAACACCCCTTTCGGGTTACTCATTTAACCTGAAAAGCAGATAGGAAGAAATAATCGTGATTCTTCGAAGCGATTTTTCTACTACGCCACCCTCGGCTCAAGAGAAAAAAATATAATAATTTTAATAAATACTGCTATGTTAATTCTAAATCAAATAGTGCTAATTGTCAACATTTTTCCATCACAGTAATCAATTTTACTTCATATAGCTCACAAATTAATTTGTATTGACATTTTTGTTTCAATAAACTATCTTCTTGATTGTGTCTAAAATATAGTATTGACATGAATGCCTTAACTGAAATTTACCATTTTAATGTAAAGTGTATAAAATGAAACGAGGATTGTTCCTATTAGCACTAACCGCAGTAATCTTAATTAATACCAACGCTTTCGCTGATTCAGACCCGAATTTCTATGTATTTCTATACTTCGGCCAGTCCAACATGGAAAGCGGCGGACGTATGGATGCCTCTGACAAAACCGTAGATGAACGCTTTCTGGTTATGGCAGATTTTGATAATGAAAGTCGCGGCTGGAAAAAAGATAACTGGTATCATGCGGTACCACCTATCACAGCTAAAGGTACAGGTGTTAATCTTGTCGATTATTTTGGCGAAACAATGTGTACCGGCAGAAACAAGATTATCGCCATTCTGCCAGAGGTACTTCAAAATTCATACGTAATTTCATCTGCTGGCTGTAAAACAAATGACCATATGCATTTTAATACAGAAGGATACAAGGTATTTGGCGCACGATATGCAAAACAGATGCTGAAACTTCTCGGTTATGAAATTAAAAAAACAGAAGACAAACCTGAAGAAAAAACTAATTGCTTTCTTATTTGAAAATATTACTGATTACAAATTTTAATTGAGTTGAATAATACGTTTTTGTTAAATTTAATTGTGAGGAAATTAAAATGAAACATGTATATCTATCTTTAACTTTAGCGTTCGTATTGGCAATTTTGAGCTCATGTACAAATGCTTCGATGTCAGCAAACGACTCAGCGGCTAATATTGAAAAATCACTCATACCGCATGAATCGTGGACTTGCCTTATGCCTGATGGTATTGTAAAACCGGAAAAAGGCAAACTCGTTTTAGAAATTAATATGAATCTTGACCAGATTTATGATGTCGGCAAAACTCAGTTCGGCCAGCGAATGGCATATGTTGTCAAAGATGGTAAAGTCACTTGTGATAAATTACAGGCTTCTGTAATGCCTCTTGGACTTGATTATGAACTCACCCTTTCAAACGGCGTAGTAGAAATCGAGCAGATAATTGTTTTAAGGACAAGTGATAACAGATACATATTGGTTCGGAGTCCGGGAACAGGTATAAATAAAAATGATGTCAGAGTTGTAATGGATTTCGAGGCGCCAAACGGCAGTTCAGCCGCATGGTTAAACACAGGCAAATTTGTCGCAAGACGCACTGTTGATACAACAGCTAAAACTCTTACAATGAAAGTTTATGATATAAACGAAGTTGCGGTAGAATCAGCAAACGCAGCGAAGATTTCCAAACCAGCGGGTATTCCATATCAGTCATGGGACTACAGAAAAGCAGCTCAGGGTGAACAACGCGGCGAACAGATAATTACCGAATTAGTAACTCTCGGCGGAAGCACTTCCGTTGGCGCAAGCAAAAGAGGCAACAGAAACATCATCCCGATTACCGGCGGAACTTTGTCAGGTATGATTACAGGCAAAGTCGCACCCGGCGGCGCGGATTACCAGAACCTTGCTGAAGGTACAATCGACGCAAGATATATGTGGGAAACAGAAAAAGGTGAAATCATCATCGTCCGCAACTCAGGAGCCTTCAGCGGCCTTGTTCCAACATTCGAGACAAAAGTTGACGGCGAGTTCGCATGGCTTAACAGCGGCTTATACCTAAGCTCAGGCCCCGGAATGGGCGCCGGCGGCGTAACTCTCACAATGTACAAGAGCAAAACTCAGTAAGTTATAACTCGATTGCTATTTACTCAAATATTCATGTAGGGTGCGTGCAAACGCACCTTTTTTTTATATTTATTTGGTGTGATTCTCATGCTGGGTAGCGAATACATCGCACCAAACTTTATTATCATTTTACAATTTCTAAATCAGGCAATGCCTTTTGTAAATCCTCAATCTGCTCTTCTGTGATATTACAGCCTTCTAAATATAACATTTTCAGATTTAACAACTTCTTTATTGGTTCAAGATCGGAGATTTGACAATCATGAAAATTAAGAACTTGCAGGTTTGTTAATTTACTCAGTGGTCCTAAATTTGATACCTGAGTATAACTAATACTAAGGTAATTCAGTTCTTTTAATTCTTTAAGCAATCCAAGTTCGTTATCGGAAACCGGGATTTCAGAAAATGCAAGCTCTTTAAGCTTTTTATGCCCCTTAATTATATCAAGATTCTTAAAAGATACAGATATTAAACAGAGACTCTCAAGATTAGGAAGTTTCTCCAGCGGCCTTAAATCAATTGCACATTTTTCAGAAAGATCATAAATACCAAGCTTAGCCAAAATCCTCATCCATTTCGGTATCGAGTAATATGGATAACCGATATACGCAAGATGGACGGTTTTCAAATTTGTACATTTAGCAAGGAGTTTTATGTCTCGGAACTCTGCATATGATGTTTCATCTTCATGGTGTGTATATACAAACGCAGTTATTTTCGCAAAATCTTCTTCAGTTATTTCATTCGGGTCTTTATGAACTTGCATTGCCGCTTCCTGACGTAATACCTTCTCAAAGGCAGGATCAGGTTTTGGTTCAGGCTGAAATAAACTAAAAACTAAAACAAATGTTATTAATAAAATAACAAAACCAACAGCAAGAATGAATCTTGTCTTATTAGATTTATTTGCCTTTTTTGTTATATCGCTATTATTCACATTTAATTCCATAGTCAATCTCTGAAATTGATTGTAACAAAGCTTAATTTCTTTGTCATGAAACATTTTTTGATAAAAATAATATTTTTTAGTTGATTTTTAATTTGAAAGTATGTTAATTGTATTTCGTTCTTTGAAAAAGTAATAACTCAATTTCAGGTCCCTGCTTTTATGGGATACTCAAACGGGAACGCGGTTAAAATCCGCGACGGTCGCGCCGCTGTGTGTGTCTGTTCTGTAATACTCTGAATAAAACAGAGCTTTTCGGAAATCCTTGAAATATGGAATCAAAAGTCCAAACCACTTTTCGTATTAACGAATGGGAAGGTTTTCAAGGTAAGATGCGAGTCAGAAAACCTCGCCTGAATTTGATCACATTTTTTATGTTCTCGCGAAATGGAACTCAAGTGAAGCTTATACGGCCTGATACAAATATAGAAGCATCAAGCCATACGTAAATAATAGCGCCATTCCTCCGTGGGATGGCGTTTTTTTTTAGGCTCACAGTGTTCCTCTTTTCAAAAAATCAGGAAAGGAGGATGGAACCTATGAGGTAAATTTATTGGTAATTATGAAAAAAGTTCATTCTAAAAATATATTTGAATATTTTGTAACAATCAGCCTTTGATTTTAAAAAGTCAAAGACTGAAAAGAGGAGTAAAAATGAAAATTAAATGCTTGATAATAATGTTATTTTTATTTGCGATACCATGTATTGCATCAGCAAATCCTATAGATGCAGGTACCGGAGTCAATACAGCGTTGGTTTATATAGAATGGTCAGACGGATTAAATATCGAATTTAATGTGCATTTCGGTACAGACACAAATGACACAACTACCGGACTTGGTCTTTTAGATATAATCGAAGCAGAAACCGAACTGACTACAATTCGAGAATATTACAGCTTCGGTGAATTTCTCAATGGGATTGGATATTTAGAACATAGCGATTTAAATCCCGCGGATTGGTCGAGTTGGTGGAACTATTGGGAAAAAAATACGGGTGAGGATGCTTCATGGAAATCATCTATGACCGGAGCGTCCGGCAGAATAGTATCGAACGGTGACGCTGACGGCTGGATATTCGGACGCGATGGAAAACCTAAGCCTGAAAGTGAAAATCCGTTTATCGAAGGTTATAAACAATATTACTTCGACTCAAACGATTTTGCGATGGAATGGCTTGCTTACGAACCGAACGGCATAATAAGCGATTGGCTAAATGATACCAAGTTTAATAATCCGGTATCCGCTCTTGGCCGTCCTACAGTTGATACGAGCGGCGATGACTGGTTCATTCCTATGGATACAAATGTCCCTGTAGTACCAGTCAATCCCGCGTTCAGATCACAAGAACTGGTTTATCTTGGAGAACAAGGTGCAATAACGCTCGCTTTCAATCACCAGGTAAGTGACGATATTCATAATCCATATGGAATTGATTTTATAGTTTTTGGAAACGCGGCTCAATCTATCGGACAAAATCAACAATACACAAACGGAGACCCGCAAGCAACAACAGTTTCATCAACAGGCGGAACCGAACCAGGTATCGTTTCGGTAAGTCAGGACGGCCAAATATGGTATAGTTTTACAAATGACCCGAATTTCATGAAGTATGATCCGAACTTTATCATACTTGACCCGAACTTATCGAATGGCCCGTTCTGTGATGGTTTTGCTCCTACATTGGGAAGAGTTTATGACCCTTGTAACGCAAATAAAGAAATTGGTTCATGGAACCAATGGTGGGCGGAAGAAACAAACGCGACTTTACCGCTTAATCCGATTTATGCTTACCAGTCATTTGGCGGCATGACGGTAGCGCAAATCGCTCAAACATATGGTGACTCCGCAGGTGGAACCGGTTATGATTTGTCACGCCTTGATCTGCCGAAAGATCCGAATACCGGTCTAAAATGGTTCCAGTATATCAGAATCGACGATGCAAAAGGCGGCGGAACAGTAGAAATTGACGCGGTTGCGGATGTTAGCTGTCCGGGAGATTACAGGCATCCGGCGCCACTCGGTGACATGAACGGAGACTATCGCGTTGACAATGAAGATATTTCAATTGCGAAAGCTTATTTAGGTCAGGAAATAACAAATCCGGATGATGAAACCGCAATAGCCGATCACAACAATGATGGAATTGTGAATCAGGATGATATAGATATAATCACTGCCAATCTCGGATCTTGTACATGGGGAAATATCACTCTGTACGAATAAAATCAAAAGCAAGCTGCGGCTCAGCTCATATAATTGGGCCGCAGTATTTTCTATAATAAAAGGATTATGCAAAGTTGAAAATATTCAGATTACATAAAGGTATGAGCCTGATTGAAATATTAGTCGTAGTGACAACATCGACTATTTTAATGGGAATGCTTCTGCCTTCATTCAACCTTGCGAGAGAACAGGCGAAACGAACTTTATGTAATAATAATCTGCGTCAAATGGCAACAGCCGCTTCCGCTTACACAATTGATAACGAAGGCTATTATCCTATGGCATTCGATACAGAAAAAATTAACGGAGTTCGCCGCTATATAGCATGGGATTATATTACATGGAAAGATTGGGGTGCCGAGGAACCGGTCGAGCATGTCGAACCAGGGCTTTTATGGATGGGACAGGACGCGGGTAAAATACATCAGTGTCCTTCTTTCAAAGGAACCGCCAACTGGCTTGCAGATCCCTATACAGGCTATAATTATAATACAAGTTATATCGGGCGTAATGAAACTATGGAGTCTGTTAATTCCGCAAGAGCAATAGATATTCAATCTCCGTCGCAAACCGCCCTTTTCGGTGATGGTGAATATTCTGGCGGAGCGAATAAATTCATGCGAGCGCCATTTTCTAATCCACGTGACATGAGTTTCAGTGATTCCGACCGTCACGCGGGTGTACAGGGATTTCGTCACTTGCATACGACTAACATTGTTTATTGTGACGGTCATGTTGATTCTCAAAAAGAAATATTTACCAATACCGATCAAGCCGGAAAGAATATTCTCGAAGAATATAATAAAACACATGAATATCAAATAGGTTTTATTTCATCTGATAACAGACTTTATGATTTGAAATAAATTTTGCCGCGTCATTTAAAGCTGGGAATTACAACGCTGCTATTGACTACTTTTTGTTGCGTATGGAGTGCCGCCATAAGCACCCATATTAATGCGGCCGCCATTGGGTTTCGGTTCACGTGCGGGAGACATGTCCTTATCGCCGGCATCGATGCACGGGCTATAGGACCATAAATGATAATCGCCATTAGATGCGGTGGAATTTACGAAACTTGGATTATAATCAATATTACCTCGTTCTCTATCGATCTGTCTTAAAGAACCATTAAATCTGCTGTAAGACACTTTATCTCTAAGGTCTTTATCGTAAGACGACATATCTACTGTGTTATTCCAGAAAATGCAGTTCTTTATAGTGGGAGCCGCTCCACCTTCACCTACGATTCCAAATGTGTTGTTCGCAATAACTACATTATTCAAAGCTGGTGAAGCGCTTAGACAATAAATAGCCGTATTTGAATTTGTAATAATAAGATTTCTTAAAACGCATCCAGAATCCTGTCCACTGTAAAAAGAAAAAGCATATCCAGTGGATGACGGCGCCCTGATTTCAGCGGCTTCGTCGGCACTCTGGATAGTTAGTTTTCTTATTGTACCGTACAATCTTACATCCTCAGTATATACGCCATCCGGCCATATCATAATTACATCACCTTCATGCGCGGCATCAACAGCTTTCTGTATTGTCCTGAAAGCAGTTTCTTTGCTCAGTCCAGTTGCATTGTTTCCATTTTTGGAAACATGAAGTATGTTTGGTGTATCACTCCTGCTTGCCTGGTCAGTTCCGCCATATGCACCCATATTGATGCGTTTACCACTCAAATAAGGTTCTGCTATTATTGCATCTCCCGGGGCGCCGGCATCAATACATGGGCTGCTAACAGTATCGATAACCCATACCTTTGTTGAAGGAGAGAATCTTCCGACATTTGATAACAGATGATAATCCTCCGCCGCTGCAAAAAGCGGGTTAATATTTACATTACCATACCCAACATCAGAACCAAGTCCCTGAACATCTGAGTAAAGGATACTAAGATAAACAGAATTTTCTGTCCCGATATTCTGACTCGTATTTCCCCAGATAATGCTGTTTCTTATGATTGTTCTGCTTTCTGTTGAATATATACCGCCACCAGTATTATTCGCGATTGTACAATTTGTCAGAATCACACGGCAGGCAACTGAATCTTGCGCAAAGTTTGCATCATATACATCTATTTTTATCGAATCAGTATAAATACCCGCACCCGATTGGGCGGTATTATCAGCAATTACGCAGTTCTTTAATTCAATATTCGTATCAGCACCTTCAGCATAAATTCCGCCGCCCTTCAAAACTCCTGAAGTATTTCTATTTTTTCTGATTTCACAATTGGCCAGAAATACTTCTCCCTGGGTGCAATATATTCCGGCACCACGGCTGTTATCAGATAATGTATTATTTAATATTTTCGTATTGACTATGATTGGATCAGAAGCCCAAAGAGCGATTCCTGCTCCAAATCCACCAGACTGGGTGGAGCTACAGTTCTGAATTACACAATCAGCAATATATGGCGACGCACTGAACAAACCAATTCCTGCACCAAATTTTGCAGTACAATCCTGAATTACACAATCAATGATACATGGACTGCTGGATACGCAAGAGATGCCTCCGCCAATTGAATCTGAATCTGTTATCTTTCCTTTTTTAATTGTAAAGCCTCGCAAGACAGAGTTGGAATCTTCACCTTTATGGAAATAAAAACCTCTATGAGCGTTTTCGCAATCAATGAAAGTCTTCTCTGCTCCTTGAGAGCTGTAAACAGTAATTGCCTTATCCTGAAAATCGATGTCAGTATTTCCGGAACCCTTGTATGTACCCGGAGCAACTTCAATAACGTCACCATCATTGGCATCTTTAATCGCTGACTGCAACGTTGGATAACCAGAACCTTGGGCGACAATAAAATCCGCCGGGTAAGAATACAAATTTACCTGGAGGTTATCTATCCTGGCTTCGTAGCCGGAAAATTTAATATAACATATTCCACGAACTGACTCCAACGAGATAACATTTGTCCCGGAAATAAGCATTTTCGGTATTGACCAGTTTATGCCATCAGATGATACATAAATACTAAGTTTAGGAGAGTCAGCATAAAAATATGAAACATCAACTCGAAGTTCTCCACTTATCGTTCTGAGTTTCTTTTCAAATGGGAAACGATATACCAATTCCGCCGGTTTACCATTGTAGTCGCCAAAACCTAAGGATTTGCCTTGTTCAACACTTTTGTAAAAAAGATAAGGTTCAGAAGGAGGAAAAGCGCCTTCAGGCCAGAAAATTGAATGATAATAACTGTCATTTTCAACATTGCAATCCTGGAAATTATCTGTATATGAGTAGCTCCAGTCAGGAACTTTCTCACTTGAAGCTGGACAGACGGTCGCACAAGCCGCAGTAACGGCTATAATCCAAAAACAACTTGTAATCGACCTAATCATGTTTGCAACCTTTTTTCATATCGTATCACGCACCGAGCATCCTTGCCTTCACATTGAAACAAATTCACATTTTTTTAATCGGACGAATCCTTCAATAACTTTGTAAGCCACAATAGACCCTGACTTTTCATAGAAGTTGTCTTATATGCCGGTCTTGGCCTGACTGTGAATTCCGAATCCATTCCATCTATATTTTGAAGGTATGTGAATTTCAAATTACCCACAATTCCCATATTTGTAGAAAAGTCAATCTCATTAATAACATCTTTATTAAGATCAATATTATAGATGTATGTAACATCATCTGTAATAAGTTTAACTTCCGCGTTATTTTTAGTCGAATCGTCTATATATCGCGTTTCGAACCTGATATTCTGTTCAGCCGCGTCTCTGCGAATAGTATCTATCGCATGAAGTCCCATCCACGGCCTTGCCATACCCTTGAGGAAGCTGCCGCCCTGGTACAATTCAATGATTTCATTTCCTGTTTCATAAACATAAGCTTCATTACTTGTATCAACAAGCAATAAACGATCGCTGACTTGTAATCTAAGCCAAGGGCTGTTTTTGTCACTGGCCGAATATACAAATGGGATTCTTCCTTTACCTGTAATATTCTGCCCGTTTATGTTTCCTGAAACACTAACATAAGTCCAGCCGCGTTTGTGCATTTCATCGCGATTATCAATTACATTTGCATTTGTCGGCCAATCTACCTGGAAATAATCCTCATCGAGATTGTTCTGATGGCGGATTGAAAGCGTACCATTATTCCTCAAATTCACATTGCGAGGCTCGACTATGAGCAGACCTTTGCCTGATACAGATATATGCTGTATATTTTTAGAGGTTCCTTCGACCTGTGAAATAAAGGACGCAACCTTCGGATCATCCGTCGGCATCTGCATTACGCTTAAATCTTCATTGTACATATGATAATTGTTTATATTAACGCTATTTCCACTGTAATAATAATTTCCCTGCTGGTTCTGTAAAACCTTCCGATATGTATTATCGGCCATAGAGCCAAATCTCGCCTGCATCATTACAGGTTCTCTCGGTCCTTTTGGGAAGAACCATTGATATTCTTCGTTTATATCGGCATTTTGCCCTTCCCCATTAAGATTCTGGACAAGAACATTAGGATTTTGCGGCTGTTCTGAACGAAGATTTAGCAGTTCAGGTTTCATTACTACCGTGCTGGTGGTTAAAACACCTGCCGCCGCAATCGATAAAATAGCTGATTTAGATGTAATAAGGCCAACTGTACCTGCCGCAACACCAACTTTTACAGTCGCCGCTGTGATAGAAATCTCTGCGGCAGCGGCTTTTGTCGGAGCAGTCATCTTGCCGAAAAGCACTAAAGCCCCCAAAAATGAACCTTTACCAAATCCATTCTTGGAAAGTTCTTTCTGCAATGCCCTTTTTGCACGGAGAAACAACATTCGAGTGCTGAATTCGCTGCACCCCATTGTTTCCGCTATTTCAGAATAAGGCATCTCATCGTAGCATCGCATTACGAGAACAGCCTTATGGCTGGTTTTGAGCTTTTTCATTGCTCCGGAGACAATCTGTTTCAATTCATCGCCGACCAAATCCTCAAAACCACCATGACGCTCTTCGTCAGAACTCGAACCTTTGCTCTCAAGACTCGCGGTTGCGACCCTTCTGTGAGTTGCTTCTGTTCTATAAAATCTGCGAAGCTTGTTCGTGGCTATTCCATACAACCACGGCCAAAACCTGTCTGTTTCTCTTAATTTTCCTATTACCTTAAACATTTCCAACAAACTCTCCTGCACAATATCCTGAGCCAAATCTTCCTGCTGAGTCATACGTAACACATACGTACGCAGGCGATCCTTCACCTGTACGGCCAGTTGATCAAGGCTGTTTTTATCGCCTTGCTGGGCCTTCTTAATCAGTTCTATAAGATACTCCTGCTGATCCATAGAAGGCCTCTGTCATCTAAGACTATTATTAAGTGCCATTAGAAACACGAAATATAACGTTTTTTTCTGTATTTTTTTTAACATCTGAATTTTTATAAAAGGTTATTATTTACGGACTTAAGAACAGAATTAAATCATCAAGGATAGTTCTATTAAAAAAAAATAAAAAAAATTTAGTTTTTTCTGATTTTTCTGCTTTTTTTAATTAATAACGGCCTTTATCCATTCTTTTGGTTTATTTTTGTAAACATAATGCAGCAAACAAAAACACAATCTCATAATTTCAAATTATTATACCATTGTCGGTTAAAAAATGAAAAAAAACTCCTGCTATTAACCAAAATTAAGAAAATTTACATGATTTTGTAAGAATTATTGTATTTATTTTACATTATTGACTTTTATATACAAAAGGACTATGGTTAATATATAAACAAAAGTATAAATATTTTCAATTATCTTAAAAAAGGGGTATTATTATGAAAACAGGTTTATACGGCTCATTAGAAACTAAACTTATCGTTAAGATTTTCGGAATTTTATTAATTACAATTGTCATTTTTCAAAATCAAATAGCTATGGGAAATTCAGCCAGTCAGGAAACATTCACAGTAACAGTTACTCAACCTGAAAATGGAACTCTCACTATCACTCCCCCTCTTCCCGACAACGGCAGAGTCGCCGCCGGTACAGTTCTTACGATAAAAACTGTACCTTCTGAAGGTTATGCTATCGATTGTTTTTATATAGCCGGAAGAACAAATATTGAGTTCATGACTGAGCAAACTCAAATCACGATTGATAAAAACATGACAATTGGAGCATCATTCATTGAAAAAGAAGCACTAAAGGGTTTTACAGTAATTAATAATGTAGAATATGCCAAGCCCGGTGTAAAAAGTCTGAAATATGATGTGTTCAAACCAGATGGAGCGGAAAATCTGCCGGCAATTGTTATTATACACGGCGGTGGATGGTCAATGAATTGCGAGGATGTAATGCGAGGCTTAGCTCGCGAACTTGTAAAAAGCGGCCAATATGTCGCATTCAGTATTGATTATCGATGGATTGGAAACGGTGATGGTGACCAGACACCTGTTACGATGGCCAATATTATCGAAGATGTTTATGGTGCAATCTTACATATCCAGGACCATGCAAAAGAATATGGTATAAATCCTGCTAAGATAGCGGTTACAGGTGATAGCGCGGGAGGTCATTTAGCCGCAGCAGCTATTAATATGGTTAACAAGATTGGCGATGGCGGTTTTGGAGTCAAGGAGGGTGTTTATGAATATAAACCTACCTATATGCCGAAAGGCAAATCGATAGAGCAGGCACGCAAAGAATTAACTGAAGCAATTAAAGTTTCGGCTCCAAGCTATGGTGTTTTCGATGGTAATTCGCTAAGAAGATTTGTTGGCGGCAATAACGATGAGCAAGTAAAAGCAATCGCCCCAATGGATAATATCCCAAATATATCCGTGCGAGCGGTTCCCCAGCTTCTATTGCGTGGTACAATTGACAATCTGATTAATAACGCGGCTGTTCAAACATATACCGACGCATTGAAAGCTGCCGGACAGACCGTTGAATATGTGCAGGTTCCAGGAGCCGCACATGCCTTTTTCGACTGGAAACCAGACGCAAGAACCAAAGCAACATTTAAGCAGTACGGAGTACCTTATGCAGCGACAATGAAAGCTTTCTTCGATAAAGTTTTCTATCCTGAAAAATAAATCGGTTTAATCAATATAAGAACAGCAGTAATCAGTAATTTCACTGACCTTCAAACCAAATTTTGATTTGGCCGGAACTTCGAAAGTTTCACCGCCGTGTATTGTTTTCCATCCTTTTTTGCCGGGCAATGATACATCAAGTTTTCCAGCGGTAATTTCCATAATTTCTTTTTTATCAGTACCGAATTCATAATCACCTGGCATCATAATACCAAGAGTTTTTTTTGAGCCATCAGGAAAAAGGATTGTTCGGCTGGTTACTTTGCCATCAAAATATATATTGGCTTTCTTTATTACTGTTACACCTTTAAATTCTGTCATAAATGCTTCCTGTAAAATTCTTAATATGAGTTTTTTCTGATAATAATCCAAACTGTAATTAGAAAACTCGTTATTTTCAATAAAATTCCTTCTATATCAAACAATATAGTACGTAAATATACTATTTCCATCTTTAATATAAAAATAAATTATCTTGAATAAATAAGAAAAAGTGGTATAAATGAGTTTTTGTTTGAAAGATTTTGACATGCTCATTGACATGTAATTATTATATAACACTTCTATATCTTGAGGAGTAATACTATGAAGAAAAATGTTTCCAAATCATCCAATCTATCCCGCCGTGATTTTCTGGCTGGTGCCGCATCTGTTGCCGCTTTTACTATTGTTCCAAGGCATGTATTAGCAGGTTCAGGCGAAACCCCTCCAAGTGACAAGCTTAATTTAGGCTGCATTGGAGTCGGCGGTATGCAGGGAGGTACGGATGTTCGCAATGTCGCCAGTGAGAATATTTATGCACTTTGCGACGTAGATGACAGACAGGCCGCCGGAGCATACAGACAATATCCAAACGCGAAAAAATATAAAGATTTCCGCGAAATGCTGGATAAAGAATACAAAAATCTTGACGGCGTAACGATTACAATACCTGACCATATGCATACTCATGCGTCGCTGATGGCTATGGAAAGAGGTTTGGGTGTACATTGCCAGAAACCTTTGACAAAATATGTATGGGAAGCTAATCTGCTTAAAAAAGCGGCGAAGAAATATAATGTTATGACTCAAATGGGCAACCAGGGCTATTCAGCCGAGGCAACACGTTTGTCCTGTGAAATTATTTGGCGTGGTGACCTTGGTGACATTACAGAAGTCCATGCCTCAGCGGAAAGCCGCGGCCCGGGTTTTGGTCCGAGAGTTAATACATGGCCGGAACCACAACCAATTCCAGAAGGAGTTGACTGGGACCTTTGGTTAGGCTGCACTTTAAAAAACAGAACTTATACTTCTGCAGTTATGCCTAATAAATGGCGAGGTTTCGTGGACTACGGTTCAGGAATGTTAGGCGACTGGGGTTTCCACGTAATGGGCCCCGCTAACTGGGCTTTGAAACTCGGCAGCCCAACCAGCGTTCAGTGTCTCAGCGCCGAAGGAATGGACGAAATTAACTGGTCCGACAGAGATGTGATAAAATGGGATTTTCCCGCCCGTGAGAATATGCCGCCGGTTTCAATTTATTGGCATCATGGTACAGGACTTCCAGTCCCGCCAGACCTTACAAGACAGGATATATCTGGTTTCAATGAGATATTCTATGGCTCGAAAGGCTATTTGGGAACACGCAGCCGGGGAGAGAGCCTTGATTTAATTCCTTCATCGAAGCGTCAGGGTTTTGTAAAACCGGAACAGGTACTGCCGCGTTCACCTGGTCACTACAGGGAATGGCTGCAAGCTATGAAAACCAAAAAACCTTCAAGTTCAGATTTCAGTATCGCCGGACTTTGGGGTGAATGGATAGCACTGGGTTATCTCGCACTGCGTTTCCCGGGAGAAACTTTGATGTGGGATCCTCAAAACCTCAAAATCACGAACAATGAAAAGGCAAACGAGTTCATCAAACCAACATACCGCGCAGGATGGGAACTCAAGGATATTACATAAAAATACCTTTACATTGAAATAATCTTTTTTACAATCACCTTATCTGTCAGAATACAGATAAGGTGATTTTTTTATCAGAAGCAGAATTACTGCAAAATTCTTTCTATTTGACGATTATTTCTATGATAACTTTTTAATGAATAAGGATTTATATATGAATACAGAAAAAAGAGATTTTAATAATGAAGCCGCTTCGTGGGACGAAAACCCTGCAAGAGTCAAGTTGGCACAAAATGTCGCTGATGCAATATCGAAACAAGTCGAACTGAATCATGAAATGGATGTGATGGATTTCGGTTGTGGCACAGGATTATTGACCTTGAATATTCAACCTTTCGTAAATTCAGTAACAGGCATCGACAATTCTCAAGGCATGCTTGACATATTGAACTCAAAAATCAATAAACTCAAATTAAATAACGCAGGCTCTCTATTTGTTGACCTTGATAAAGGTGACATTATACATGGACAATATGACCTTGTAATAAGCAATATGACACTGCATCATATAAAAGATACTGATTCTTTATTAAATCAATTCCATAACATTTTAAAACCCGGCGGTTATTTGTGTCTATCAGACCTGGACCTTGATGATGGTAAGTTTCATGGCGACAATACAGGTGTATTTCATAATGGTTTTTCCAGGCGGAAATTGCAAAAATCTTTTACTATCGCGGGTTTTCAAAATATTACCGAAACCACAGCGGCTGAAATTACAAAACCAACTGCTGATGGAGAAATGAAAACATTCACAATATTTCTCATGACCGGCCGCAAAAAGTAAATTAACTCACCAAGTGAGAAAAAATTCGATTTAATATTGCTGGCCGGATTGCAGCCATTGCTGGAGTTGATTCTGAATATTTTCTATGCCCTGCTGCCTCTCCTCCGGCGGTAAATCTCGCCATCCCTGAATAAGTTCACGTAAAAAAGTACGTTCTTCCATTACCTGTTCCGGAGGCATATATTGCCATCTCTGCATCACTTGCATGAATGCAATAATTGAGCCGCGGAATAACTGCATTTGTTCTTCCTGTGAAAGTGTACGAAGCCATGATGTCCACTGCTCCGCGTCCTGCCTTTGCTGTTCAGTTAATGTATATGTCTGTTCGTTCCGTACAGGTTCCTCATATACCGGTTCAGGCTCAGGTTCGACCGCGACTTCTGTCACTGGCTCAGGGATTTTTTCTATAACCGGTGGTATTGTGTACACTACTTCCGGCAATTCATCTGGAATATCAATATTTTGCTCTTCATCAATCTGCGCGGCTGGTTCCGTTTCAGTTGTGTCCGTTCTGAAGCCCCTTACAAGCATACCTATTCCAAAGGCGGCTGCAAGTATTAAAATAGAAATAATCAGCGTTTTTACTAAAGAGGAATTTTGTACATTATCTGTTTTTTCCATTCGCTTTTGATCTGTCATTTTTTACCCCAACCATTTTTTTTATCGAATACTACAAATTTATGAAATTAAAATAACAGTATGTTCCCTTATTAATAAGAGTCACTGTTAATGATTATACCATGTTATTGTTGGAAAAGTTACTAATAAAAATCATTTGTTTTGTTTTTTTGCTTAATTTATTAATATTTTCATTAGACTACTTCAAACTTTTCATATATAATTCCAAAAAAATTTACTTAATTATTAAATTTAGTATTCAAATCAACATTAGTTTTGGAAGGAGTAAATTTATGGTTCGCACCACTCTTATTGTTTTTTTAATCACTCTTTGTTCACTTTCTATATCGGCACAGACAGATCCGAACTATCGTCCGAGTTCTACTTCGATATATACCGAAAAACCTGATGATCCAGGAGCTTTGTTTTTAACAAAAGAACAGTTTCCTGATTTACATGCAGATGGTATTGGCGATGATTCTGATGTCCTGCAGCAAGCTGTAAGCAGAGCCAGCGGCGGTATTCTTTTCATTCCAGAAGGCACCTATCGTATATCAAAAGGTGTTATCGTTGGAGGCGGTACCCGCTTAATCGGCTATGGAAAAGAAAGGCCAAAAATTGTCCTTGCAGCAAATTCTCCTGATTTTCAGTGGGGAACAGGAAAATATATGTTCCATTTTGCACAAAGAAGCCTTTCAACCGGAAATTCAGGTGCCGGAGGCGGCATGATGGGAGGTATGATGGGTGGAGGAATGATGGGCGGCATGATGGGAGGCAGAGGAGCAAATCAAGGTGAAAGACGCGGCGGCGGTCAGGGCGCACCAGCAATACCTGGAGCAGGAAATATTCAGGGAGCTATGGCATCGCAACCAGTAGGTGGATTTGGCGGCCAAGCCGGCGCTGCTCGCGGTGGCGCCCAACGTGGTGGTGGAAATCGCGGCGGCGGCATGATGGGAGGAATGATGGGCGGCGGCAGAGGCGGCTACTTCAATGATGCATCAGAAACAACCTTCTACGGCTGCATGGATAATATTAATATTGAAATAGAAAATGGAAATCCAGCGGCTATCGCAGTTCGTTTTCATGTAGCCCAGCACAGTTATTTACGTCATATGGATATGAATATTGGAAACGCTTACGCCGGTGTTCAGGACATAGGAAATCAAAGCAATGATATTTATATTAAAGGCGGAAAATACGGAATTATCACTTTAAGAACCGCTCCAGTATGGCAATTCATTCTCATGGATTCACACTTCGAAGGCCAGAGTGAAGCCGGTATCAAAACAATGGAAGCCGGTTTTACAATGATTCGATGCAGTTTTGATAATATGCCGGTTGCTGTTCAATTATATATTGGAGAAGTTGAACAACTTTACGGCCGCGACCTGATAATGAATAATATTACTTTGGCTGGTTTCAGACATGGTAATTATGAAAATTTCCATGCTACCGTAAATTTTGAAAATATAGCCTGCAATAACGTCCCAACTTTTTATTGGGGAGACGGATTTCTCAGAGCTCCATCTCAAAATTATGTAATGGATAAATTCTCAGCAGGTCTTGAAATTGGTCAGGACGGCAGAGAACTTGGTGTTATGATGAAACATAAGGAACATTCGGTTTCTCAACCCGCTCCTAAAGTTGCTTCTGATATTCCACAGTTGCCTCCAATGAGCGAATGGGTTACTGCAAGCTCAGTTGGTATATCTTCAGGTAACGACGGCCAGACTAATTCGCAGGCAATAAAAGAAGCGATGAAAACACATAAAGCTCTATATTTCCCTTCAGGAAGATATAGCTTCGCCGAACCGGTAAGACTTGAGCAGGAAACAGTCATAATCGGTTTGCACCCAAGCAGAACTTCATTTAACGTACAAGGAAGTGCTGCTGATGGTGAGCGTATCGGTGGTATAATCGCACCAAAGGGTGGAAAGAATATAGTAGTTTCCATCTCAGTTTCGCCCGGCGGATTTGCAGCCGTTCTCTGGATGGCCGGCCCTGAATCATTGCTGGATGACGTATCATTTGGCGGCGGTGGCGGTGGTGGTTTTGGTCGTGGCGGCGGCGCTGGTGCAAATACAGAAAGCACATTCCGTAATCCTGACCTTATGATAACAGATGGCGGCGGCGGAATTTTCCGAGGCGACTGGCCGCACGGAACAAGTTCGAGCGAAGGTCTGGTTATTACAAATACTTCGACAAAAGGCAAGATTTATCAGATGTCAGTTGAACACCATAACCGTGTAGAACTTGTATTACAAAATGTCGAAAACTGGGAATTCTATGCTTTACAGACAGAAGAAGAAAACCCCGCCGGACATAGAGCAAATTCAATGCACATGGAAAATTGCAAAAACATTCTTTTTGCAAATACATACATGTATCGAGTTTCTCGTACTACATTGCCAACTACATACGGCATGATAATACGCAATTCTGACAATATCAGATATGAAAATATGAAGGTATTCGCCCAAACCAGACTTGCATTCGATACAGCAATATATGTAGAAGACAGCAAAGTAGCGGTTCGTCAGCAATTTTTCACGAACTTTGTTGCAAATAAAAATATGCAGACTCCTGCCCCGCTTCCATTGCCAGGTAAGTTGTTCCAGACTGGAGCAAAACTTGAACAACTGGCAACAGGATATACAAATGCTACGGCTTTAACAACAGATCAACAGGGAACTGTGTATTTCTCTGATGACACAAATAACAGAATCTTAAAATGGAACGAAACTAATAAGGAAGCAGTTCAGATTGCCCAAACTCGAGATAATATTCAGGTTATGTCGTTTGTAGCTCCATCAACACTTTTAATGATAGGTAGAGGAAGCAACAGCGGATGTCCGGTTTTCAGCCTAGATTTATCTCAAAACGAAGCCGCTCCACAGCAAGTCACAGGAGTATCCGAAGCACTTCCAGACACAAAGCTTATGATACCCCGTGGAATACATAACATGATGTCAATATTGGATGACCTGTTGGAAAATCGTAACTATGTATATAGTGGCGGTAATACAGCGGTTGCTTCCATACTTGAGAACTCTCCTCGTCAGTATTTCTATGCACCTGGAACAAAAGTGGCCATCAAAGCCGGCGGTACATGGCGTCCGCTTCCGCAAAGTTCCAAAATGGATGCTTTTGCACCTGGCGACAAATTCTATGTATCCAGCGAAGATGACGGCAAGACATACAATGTAAAACTTCTTGGAAACGAAACTATTAAGCATAGTGTTTTTGTCGAACGTGGCGGAAATTGTGCAATTGAAGATTCAGCCGGTAATGTATATATCGCCAGCGACCAGGTTTATATCTACAACAGCAATGGCAAGCAAATCGGCGTTCTCGAAATACCAGAACGCCCGGAAAGCCTTGCTTTCGGCGGAACTGATAACAAAACTCTTTACATCGGAGCAAGAACTTCGCTGTATTCAGTACGCACTGTGAATGCTGGAAAGTAACAAATGATTTAAATTGAGTTTATTGTTAAAATAGATAAACTTAAAAATAACGCAATGAAAAGCTCACTGGAAAATTAAATATCCAGTGAGCTTTTTTATTTGAACACTGCGTAATCAATCATATCTTCTTATTTAATAGACAGTTATCAAAAATAACACTATAACGCCCTTCTATTTTAACATTTTCAAAATAAATTGTTACTAATGAGCAATATTATGCCTATTACGTATAGATAGAAGTATATGATTAACATTTAGATTGAAAGGAACGTATCATGTTAAGGCCATTATTCCAGCGCAAGTTGAGGTTGGCGTTTTTAATGCTGGCTTCGGCCTTACTTTTTTTAGCCGAACCAGTATTTGCAAGAAAAGATAATCGTTCATCCTCCGGGCGAGAAAACGAACAACAGCAAGCGGCTCCTGCCCCCGCACCCGTGCCATCTCCGGCTCCACCGGCACCAATTCCGCAGCCGGCATCTGTATCGCGTCCTACAGTTGAGACTCAAAGCAGAAGTGCGGTTTCGATTCCATCGGTATCCGCTCAACCGCAATCAAGTACTCAAAGCCGCGTAATTACCAATAATCCATCTATATCTGTTCGACCACAACCGAGTACTCAAAGCCGTGTTATCACGAGCAACCCTTCAGTTTCCGCTCCGAGCCGAAATGTAATTACTACAACGAAACCTTCACAACCTCAAACAAGTTCTACAAGCACAATTTCTACGAATAGAAATGTTTCATCAAGAACAACTACAAATAATTCAATATCTCAAAACAATGTGATATCCAATAGAAGCAGGGAAATTGCGAATTCTTCTAATAGAGCTTCCCAGCCGGCTGCAAGTCCAAATACTCGTATCAGCTCAGAACTCAGCTCAAACATTGGCGATACGATTGGCGCACAGCCAAAACCCACAACCAACATCCGAAAGCAGGAGAGTAACAGTTCCAGGAATCCAGTTTATCTGCCATTTGACAGGGAATCAGATTCACAGAGAACAACTCCTCAAACAAAGGTACAACAGCCGGCTGAAAGCTCGAACAATCGTATCAATTCTGAACTCAGATCCAGAATTGGTACCCAGATTAATGCCCAGGACAATTCGCAGTCACGAAATATAAGACAGTCAAATAATAGTGTTACGCCTCCTTTAAATTCGGAAAGGCAGCCGGTTGAAAATGTAAAAAGTAGAAGCTCATTAGACCGGGCGAATACTGATTTAGGAGTTATGATTAGTCCGGAAAGGACGCCTTCAATAGAATCAAGACAACCGGCTGCAAACCCGAATGACAGAACAACCCGCAACAGGTCGAGTATAGGAACTCGAATCGGCGAACAGGATACTCCACGTTCAACAACACAAATCCGTAATTACGTTGGTGATTTGGATAGAACAAATTCGAGTATCGGAGACTCCGCCAAACCAAGAGAAAGAACTGAACGAGTTGATTCGCAGGCAAGAGATAGTTCTCGCGGAACAGTTGGCGATATACACACAAGAGCCGATAGAAGAGTTGAAAGGCCGCAGGCTGAAAGCGGCAGAACTTCCGATGATTCACTGAGCCGCGAAAGAATAAGCAGAGATACTTCAGGTACTCAATCCGCTATTACTGATTTACATGTAAGAGATTCTGACGGCAGACGTGACCTGCGTGTACATCGTTATGAACCAGTCCGGCCAACGAGAATAATAGTCCGTGACAGAAGACCATATTATAGAGATACACATCGTGACAGCTACATATACGTGGACCTCCATAACCGTGTCTATACAAGGACAATAACGCCAACATATTATGTAAGAATTTGCTACGATAGAGGTTCATGGCTTACTTTCAGATATGTTTATCCTTACTATCAGCGGAAATATGTATTCGTAAGTCTCGGCGGATTCTGGCCTTCGGATTACTCATATATCCGCTATTACTGGTATGGCGCACATCCGTACAACTGGTATGGCTACTATCCAGTCGCCAGAGAAGTTGACCCAGATGTGAATTATTATACATATAATTATTATTACGGTGACACCTCCGGCGGATACGATACAGGCAGGGTTTTAGATTCTGAATATTTTGACACTACAACCCGCCAGCCGGCACCGCAACCGGCGGAAGCTACTCTCGCGGATACTTATTTCGATGAAGCAGTAAATGCTTTCGAAAAAGGTAAATATGATTTAGCTATCGAAAAATTCTCCAAGGCAATGGCACTCGCTCCCGATGATATGATATTACCGTATGCTTATAGCCAGGCTCTTTTCGCGGCTGAAAGATATTCCGAAGCAGCCCAGGTACTCAGAAAAGCACTTGATAAAGTCAAACCTGAACAGGAAGGTGTATTTTATCCTCGTGGCTTATATCCAGATGATGATGTATTACTGGCGCAGCTTGATGAACTTGCGGAATATGTAGAAAAATACAGCTTCGATGCCGACCTGCAATTGCTGCTTGGTTATCAATTACTTGGAATAGGCGAGCTTGACAAGGCTCTGACTCCTTTGAGGAATGCAAGCCTTGATATGAATAACCAGAAACCGGCGGATGTATTACTGAATCTCCTGCTGAAAATTAAAGTAAACGATATTACATCGGGAGAAAACATAGAACCGGAAAAAGTTGAATCCGATGAAATAGAGCCGAATACAATACAGCTAAATAAAGCAGAGCCGGTGATCCGGGATGTTCAAAACTTCACTTTCCTGGCTTCAGAAGATTCGGCAACAGCAGCAATAAATGAAAATGAAGCAGCAGAAATTACCGACAGCAAAATAGTTTCCGAAGTTATCTCCGCGGATGAGCCAACAAATAAAAAAGCAAAAGAAGGAATCTTGCTTGCCACGCTTTTTGTGCTGGCCGGAAGTACAGGTTTGGGCCATTTTCTGCATCGTTAATTCGTATCATGGGCAACCTGCCCATGCTAAAAAGAAAGAATCATTGTATTAGGGTGTTTTGTTTGTCATGTTGAGCGGAGCGAAACATCTGGCTTGCGAACGGAAAAATTAAATAGGGAGTGAAAGGAATTTTGTAATGAAATCCGCAATTACTTTATTTATCATTCTTTTAGTTTTACCGCAAAACTCACTAATGGCGGCTAATGAAAGATACGAATTCATAGTCTCGCCTTCAATTGATAAGCAGGAAAATCCGGATATCCACGGGGACATAGTTGTCTGGCAGGAATATATTTCCGAATACGGAGATTATGACATTATAGCGGCTGATATCAACGATATGAATCAGCCGCCCTTCTTTAGTACGAATGCCGCCAGTGACCAGACAAATCCGGCTGTTTTTGAAAATCATATCGTTTGGCAGAGTCTTATAGAGGGAGAAGACTCTGCCGACTGGGATATTCGAATGGCCGACATCAGTGACCCGAATTTTCCTATTTATGCGATAACAAATTATGCTAATAACGATGAAATAAATCCAGCGATTCATGGCAATATTATCGTATGGGAAGATGGAATACCCGGATATTTTAATATTTACGGCGCGGATATTACGATACCTTCCTCACCGGCAGTGTTTCCTGTCACTAACGTGAAATTCGACCAGGGCAAACCTTCGATATATCGAAATACAGTTATATGGGAAGATTCATACTTCGGCGACTGGGACATTTACTCCGCGGATATCTGGATGAGAAACAAGCCGCTTGAATATCCTGTTTCGCTTGTCGATTATGACCAGAGGAAACCAGTGATTTCAGGTGACACAGTAGTCTGGATGGACAATTACTTTGGCGATTGGGATATATACGCCGCTGACCTTTCCGATGTCAAACACCCTGTCGAAAAGGCAATTTCCATAAATACATGGGACGAAACCAATCCTGATGTTGATGGCAATATAATCGTCTGGCAGGCATGGAAAAGTAACAACTGGGACATCTTCGCGTATAATATGACCACAAGACAAACTTACCAAATTACAAATGACAGCCACGACCAGACGAATCCCGCGATAAGCGGGAAAACAATAGTCTGGCAAGACAACAGACTTGGCAAAGATTTAATTTTCGGCGCGATTTTGAGCGATATAGAAGCTGCGTATTGCACCCATAATTTAGCCGCCGATATTAACAAAGATTGCAAAGTAGATGAAGAAGATTACATCATAATGTCAAACATGTGGTTGGATTGCAGCCTCTACCCCCCCGAAGCATGCCCATAATATTAACCACAGATTAACACTGATTTTCACAGATAACAAAATGTAGGATGGGCTTCAGCCCATGCTGTGCTCTATCTTCATCAAAATAATATTTTCAGAATGAATATTTTTATAAATTTGAACAATGCTATTACATTCTTAAGAAGGGTAAAAATCTCCTTAAGAATGTTATTTTTCTTTGTGAGAACTTTCTTATACTGTTTTTTATCGTTGTAATTAATGCAATTTAAATTGTTTCCATTCTGAATATTGTTGGATTGAACGTTTTCTAATACTCCATTGAAATTTTGAATGTTGATAATGCATTTATTCTCAAATTTGTTATCTTTGTTCATAATTTTACTCCATTGTTTTTTATTAGGAAATTTTAATTGGATCCACCTTTCGATCTCATCTTTTCGATATAATGCTTTCCGGCTTAATCCAACTTGCGGAGGCCCTATTTTCCCTGCCTCTTTGAGCTCATAAAATTTCGATCTTGATATATTTAATAATTGACAGACTTGTTTAATATCAAGCAATATTGGGGAAATTGTTTCGGGAGTTTCTTTCATCAAGAACACCTCCCATTTATCAATTGATATGATCTTAATTGAATTCGATATTTTTGTTGTCGGATTACAAGCAATCTAATTTTGTTTTTGATTTTCCTGAATTTTTGTCGTTTTGTATGTGCATCCATACTTAATATTAATCCTTTATATTCTGAAATTTTATTTATGTTATACTCGGATAAAAGTATCTGAGAGTATTTAACCTTTATTTCAGCACCAAAGACTCAAAGAGCAATTCAGTTTGAAAGATACTATCCTAAATACTCCTTACATATAGTATAGGTAACATGTATTAAGTTTGCAGATTCTATTAATTCTACCTTATTTACCCATATACTCATTCACTGTAATATTAATATACTTAGCGAAATAGGAATTTTATTGTTTTAATCAGATTATTCGATTATTCCATTCAATTTGACTCAGGGCTGAAGGCTAGGCCCGGCTTCTTCGGAAACTTCGCCAATACAGGCATTTATTGTTATTTTTCCTGTGGCCTTGTATATTGACATCTAACATGGATAATAATAATCTCATAGGTAAAG
>CAZVOA010000011.1:0-88686 GCA_964628465.1 uncultured Pirellulales bacterium
TGGACTCCAAAAATATTTCTAAAAAATACTTGAATTCTGACACAGCCGCTCTGTGCATCTGGCTTTTAATATTTATAACAGCATGGGCTAAAGCCCATCCTACATTTCTGTCCAAAATAATTACCGAATATTTATCCAGTAACGCTTCGATAGTGTCTTCATATAAAAATCAGTATCTATCATAAGAACTTTTTTTGCCTGCTTTAGCTATCTGTGTCTAAGAATAAAAACAGAAAAAAAGCAATATTTCTTGCTGAAAATGGAATTTTTGTATAAAATTCCGTGACTCAGTGTAAATAACATGCCTTTTATATGTGGTGACGGGCATGGCCGTGGGCTGGTTTGGCTCATGGCAGGCAACTTGGTATTGGAAACCATGTGGAGAAGTATGATTGATAGAAGGTTGCAGAATGCTATAAAAGAACTCACGAGCGGTGATGATGAAACCCGCCGCCGTGCGATGGAGCCTTTTGTATGGGCGACCTTCCAGGGCTTTATCAGGCATTTGTACCGTTACCTCGGTAATGAAGTCGAATGTGAAGATGTTTTGGAAGATGTTTATGCCGATATATGGGAAAATCCGAAATATCTTGAGAATGTGTCAAGTGATCACGGACTGCTCAAAACAGTTTACATGTATTACATGCGCAGAAGGCTTCGAGAAGTATATAGAAGAAGGAATCGACGCTCGAATTTATCGCAGGAAGGATTATACCAGCTTGTCGCGCCGGAAACCGGAGTTTTTGACGAAATGTCACAAATCGAGCTTAACGAGGTGCTTTACAAGGCGATTGACAAGCTCAAGGCAAGAGAAAAAAGAGCTATTGAACTCTGGATGGAAGGAATGTCCAACAGAGCGATAGCTATTGAGTTCCGAACGACAATCGGAGCTGTGAAAATGTTGAAATTCAGGGCAATGTTGAAATTGAAAACGACTATGAGTGAATCGTTTAATTCGTAAATCGGCTGCTTCAAGAATCGCAAAACGAAACTTGTATCTGAAGCCGAGAAACGAAAGTTATACAAGGGGAAATAAAATGGCTGATATAAACAGAGAAATTCAGGAATTATTAGTCGATTATACCGACGCATTGCGTGACGGCTGCATTCCGTCTTTCCTCAAATCACTTTCACGTGAAGAAGGACAGGCTATAGCTTCTTCGGGTGAATTTTGGGATGCAAGTGAAGTTGTACGGATACTCAATAGTACAGCTTTCGCGGAAAAAGCGGTAACCGCAGATGTGGGGCTATTCATGTCCCGTGTCAACGCGAATATCGTATCAAGAATGAAAAAAGCAAGAGGAACACCTCAACCGAAACAAAACAGGAATTCCACAAGAAAAACAAATATAAATATAAAAGACGAATCAAACGCAACTGAGTAAAAATATGATAATAGATTGTCACCAATGCTCTTCCTGCTACTTCGAAGATAAAATACCATCTTCGAGAATAGATCCTGCAATGATTTCACCGCCGCAAACCAGGAAAAGTTTTGAAAACGTTTTGCTGGCATTTGTTTGCGTAGAATTATACGACAGCAAAGAGGAAATGGAAGAAGCCGTAACAGAAATTGATTCGATTTTACGCATGATAGGTAAAAGACCAATAGTTTTATGTCCGAATGTCCATTTATCTATTGATAAGGCCCCAGAGAAACAGGCCGTGTATCTGATACGCGAGTTTGAAAAGACACTTGCATCAAGAGGCTTCGATGTATATCTGCTTTCGTTCGGATACCACAAGCACTATGGAATGGAATGTAATGGAAATGTCGGAAGCGTTCTGGGCAGAAGATTTCTCGGTTCGGCGGAAAAACAGTTTCTCAAGCTTCTAACCAGGCTTGGCATATGCCCGCCGGACACCATGCCTTTTGATATGCCTGACTGGGCAAAAATGCTCACGCAGCGGCAATTGAAAGTATTGGGTAACAGAAGAGAAACATACACTTTCGCCAAGAATATGCTTCAGGAACAACTCGACGCTACCGGTAACGGCGAACTTTGGACTTGTATGTTATTCGAGGGTGAAAGGCAGCCAGTGGACGATTACCTCGGTACTCTTTATGAGGTGATCGAGGATTATCCTGATGTCAGAGTGCATCGTGCCTTAAATTTAAGTGTGCCGGGTTTTTCAAACGCCGCCAGACATCTTTTTAGAAGATACCCTGAAGCTATCGAAACAGGTAGGTTGAGAATTTATAACAGCCATGTTTCTGATATCGAATTTTTATTGACCAGAACATCAGTTCTTCTGGCATTTCCTCAAATACCGAGAAAAGCCGGCTCTCATGCGGGTGAAATCTCATTTGGAATTTATTGCAGAGACGCGGACTTCTCGCGTAATATAATTCAGTGGTACAGTACGTTTCTTGTCGATCCTAAATACGGATGGATTCGTACCGAAGCTGAACTAAATACCGCAATAAATGAATTGGAAGAGGAGATGTTTCAGGAAAAACGTGAGTAAAACTCTTTTTAAAGTGAACTAAAGTTATAAGTTAAAATAATACGCCAAAGGCAATCAAACACAACTTTAGTCACTTATAACTTTTATTTTAGGACTTGAACCTGTGGAAACAGTTATTTCAGCCACTGTTGTCATAGTTTATGTTAGTTTATTAACATTTGTCGCACTGCGCGCACGTAATGTCCATGATTTTGATGATTTTTCGATTGCCAAACGTTCGCTTCCGTTAGCTCTCGTTTTCGGGAGTCTTACAGCAAATTACGTAGGACCTGTTTTTACTATAGGATTTGTTGGTAAAGGTTACAACAGCGGCTTCCTCTTTCTTGGTATTGGATTAGCCTACGCGGTTCAAAATATTTTTGTTGGACTTGTCGTTGCCCCTAAATTAAGGGCTTTGAATAATTGCTACACTCTCGGCGATGCTATCGGCCAAAAATACGGCAAAAAGTGTCAGATCATCGCAGGAGTAATTTCTGTTGGTTTATGCGTCGGTTTTTCCGCTGTTATGGCAAAAGCCGGTGGTGATGTTATAAATAACGTTTTCAATCTTCCTAAAAACCTGTTGTGGTTATCTGTTGTAATTATAATCAGCTTTACTACAATTTATACTACTTTCGGAGGATTAAGGGCCAGCGTAATCACAGACGCTTTTCAATTCACCTCTTTCGCTATTTTCTTGCCGGTAACATTGTTAATAACATTCTGGTTTCATCTCAAGGGGAATCCATCGGTTTTTTATCAACAGGCTTATGAGGCTACCAAAGAAGGTTTACAATCAACATCGTTTATTAATATCATAGGCCTGGTTGTCGCTTTTCTTCTTGGTGAGACACTGATTCCTCCTTTTGCCAATATGTCGCTTGCTTCAAAAACGACAAAAATTTCAAGGAACGGTTTTATTTTAGGAGGCATATTCAGCATATTCTGGTTCACGATTATGGTTTCAATGGGAATTATGGCAAGAAGTATAATCCCTGATAATACCGATGCTGGAATGGAACTTTTCTCACTGGTAAAAACAGTTATGCCCGTGAGCGGCTATACACTTTTATTAGTTGTTTTAATTGCGGTTATAATGTCAAGCCTCGATTCACTGTTAAATGCCGGCGCGGTTTGTTTTACACAGGATATAATCAAACCATTCAAGTCCTTGTCCGATAAGATTTCCCTGAAAACAGGGAGAATTGCCACTGTTGCCATCGCAATTGTAGCGGCAGTTTGCGCTCTTTTCGTTCAAAATATTATAAACGGCTTATTAACTTGTTATGCAATCTGGACACCGGCTATATTACCTGCTTTGATTATAGGTTTATGGATTAAAAATCCGAAGCCTTTAGCAGGAATTTTATCGATGGGAATTGGTTCCGCCGTTTCTGTAATGTTATGGATTTTATTTAAATTTATTCTTGAGTGGACAGTTGATTATTCATTGCCGCGTGTGATTATTCCAGGCCTGGCATTTTCGATTCTCGCTTATTTTATCGGGCATCTGTGGAGGTATTCAAAAACCGAATACAGAAAATAAAATGGATATATTCGTTATTACTATTGTACTTTTTTCAACACTAATCACAATCGTGAGCGGAATTTGGGTGGCTATTGCCTTGGGAGGAGCAATTTCAACAGGCAAAAGAAAAAGCACCAATAAAGTTACTGAAATTAATTCCAGAAAATAGTGATTTTATTCGTGTCTGAGCGACTCAATCGGGTCCATATTGGCGGCTCGAATCGCAGGATATAAACCAAAAATTATACCAACTGCCGAGCTTATTCCGAAAGCCCATCCGATTGAACTGATTTTCACAACAGTGGGCATATTGCCGTAATATTCGACTAATGAAGGAATTCCAAGTCCAAGAATAATTCCAAGGATACCTCCGGTCGCGGTCAGAATAAATGTCTCAGATAGAAACTGGAAAATAATATCTTTTTTCTTTGCTCCAAGCGCTCTGCGAATTCCAATCTCACGAGTTCGCTCACTGACTGTCGCAAGCATAATGTTCATAATTCCAATACCGCCGACGATTAGAGAAATAGCGGCGATTGAGCCAAGAACTATGGTAAATATACGCTGTATATCCTGCTGTCTTTTCATTAATTCAAGCGGAACAGTGATAGCGTAATCATTTTTCTTATGATATTTTTTAAGCAAAGTTTCAACACTTTGTTTGGTCGGAATTATCTGCATCAAATCATTAACTTTAACTACAATTTCCTGGAGTTCGACTCTTTCCATAGTCATTCCGGAACTGGTACTCATTTGTACACTGGTCTCACCAAAACGATCCTGGGCAGTCGTAAGCGGAATATATATTATTCCAACATTAGCTCCGGCTTTCGATGATGCGTCACTTGAAGCAGTTTGTCTGCTTTCAGGGGTATCATCTTTTTCTTTTGCGACACCCACAACACGATAATAATCAGTACCTAACTTAATATCTTCTCCAATGGGATAATCGAACGCGAAAAGCGTTTTTACAATATTTTCGTCAAGAACACAAACACCCTTCTTATAACGCATATCTGTATCGGTAACAAATCGCCCGAATAGAACTCTCAATGTTGATATTTGAGGATACCATGGTACAGTTCCAACAACTTCAATAGGCGCTCTATTGGTTCTATATTGAGCTTCCTGGGATATACGACGATTTGGAACTATTACCTGGACATCCGGTATAGCGTTACGAAAACGTTCGGCGTCATCATATGTAAGTCCATATTCTTTTAATGTCTGCTGCTGGCCTGTAGCGGATTTCTCTTCAGGAGGATCCTGAGTTTTTATAATAATATTATGACTGCCAAGCTGGGCGATTTTCTTCTGGGCATCAGCGCTTGCTCCTTCGCCAATAGCAAGCATTGCGATAACTGAAGAAACACCAAAAATGATTCCCAACGCGGTAAGTGTAGAACGCAGCCTGTGCATCCAGAGACTTTTTATACCCAACTTCAATGTACGTTTTAAACGAAATAAAAACATAAATATCTACCGTTCACTTCTTTTCTTATTACGCTCTTCTTTATCTATCTTCCCATCAAAAAGCCTTATAACTCTTTCTGATTCTCTTGCGATTCCTTCGTCATGAGTAACCGCTATAAGCGTTTTACCCTGCTCATGTAAACCATGGAGAATATCAAGAATTTCTGAGCCGCTCGATGAATCAAGATTACCTGTAGGCTCATCAGCTAAAATAATAAGCGGGTCGTTTGACAAAGCTCTGGCAATTGCGACTCTTTGCTGTTGACCACCGCTAAGCTCAGTAGGTCTATGTTTAAGACGATGTCCCAGACCTACCATTTTAGCAAGCTCTACTGCTCGCTCGGCACTTTCATGCTCATTGATTCCCTGATAAAACATAGGAACCTGAATATTTTCAATAATATTTAACTGGCTAATGAGGTTAAATGACTGGAAAATAAAACCGATTCTCGCACCGCGGATAGAAGACAAGTCATCATCATCAAGCGTAGAAACACCTGCACCGCCAAGAAAATATTCGCCTGTGGTCGGACGATCAAGGCAGCCAATCATATTCAGCAGAGTAGATTTGCCCGAACCGCTGGGACCCATTATTGCTACGTATTCACCTGAAGTAATTGAAATATTAATATTTTTTAATACTTTTAATTCTCCTTCTCCGATGAAATAGCTCTTACACAGATCTCTCATTTCGAGAATAGGTTTATCTGTATCGAAGTTCAGGTTGTCATGGTACTGTTGTATCACTTTGCGAGTTTCCTTATTTCCAAAAGTAATTTAATTTGCCGCATCAAAGCTTCCATCAGGTGCGCCTTGTGGGTTCATACCCGCGCCGCCTCTTCGACCACCACCGAATGCTCCAGCACCGCCGGGAAGACCTATCCCCTGGCCTGCTCCACCTCTTCGTTGTTGGAATTGCTCCATCATTTGCTGCCTTTCCTCTGGGGTCATATTTTCGAAATTCCCCATCATTCCGCCCATACCTGCACCAGTTCCATTCATCATGCCTCTGCCAGAGTTTGGTGCGGGTTCGACTGGAGGAGCTTCACCTTCAGGAGTAGGAGGAACTGTCCTGAAAGACGCTGAAGCTGAATCTGTAAATGGAAGCGGATTAAGCAAAACTACTTCACCAACTTCCAGCCCGCTTTTAATTTGTACATAAGTATCATTGAATGAGCCAGTTTGTACTTCACGCTCTACAGGTTGGCCGCCGGAATTTACAACATAACATATTTTTCTTCCAAGTCTATTTGATACGACCTGAACAGGAACCTGTACTACATTATCATGCTTTTCAACAAGAATATTTACTTTACATGACATCCTGCTTTTAAGGAAATCATAAGATCCATTAATCGCAACAATCGTCTGATAAACCTTTGTGTCCGGGTTCATCATACCTCGTGACTGGTCAGGCAAAGGCGCAACTTCGAGAACACTGCCATCTAATACCATATCAGGGAAAGCATCCATTACAACTGTAGCTTTTTGACCGGCACGAACTTTATCCACTTCTGTTTCATGAACACTAATTTCAGCAACCATATTGGATGTATCCGGCATTGATATAACAACCTGGCCAGGAAATACAGATTCACCTTCGGCTATTATTCCGCTTCCACCGGTGGTTCTGCCGCCGCCTCCGCGCATCATCCTCATGGTATCAGATTGACTGCCTTCTCCGTAAACGACAAGGCCGGGAGCTTTTGCTTTAATCGTACAATATTTTATTTGCTGCTCTAATGATTGAACCTGCTTTTCCTGTTCTTCATGCGTCATCATAGCACTGCTCAAACTGCTTTTTGCCTGCGCTTCTCTTGAACGGCACTGAGCATATGTACGCTGAAGCCTTCGCATGGCTTCAATATAATCACTAAGTGACTGTTCTGCGCTTTTTGGAAAATCATAATCAAGGAATAAAGCAAGATTAATTTTTGAATTCTGAAGTGAAAATTCTCTGCTCTTGAGAGTAAGTTCATCCCTTTGTAATTCAAGGTCTGAAACATAATTAGCATCATGAAGCCTTCTTGTTCCTGCTAATGTATCCTGCTGTGTTTTTAAGTTACCTTCGGCGATAACAATATCATCCTGTCTTGATTTTAACTGCTGCCATGCGGATGAACCGGACAATATATTAGGATCCTTCTTTATCTGTTCAACTAATGGAGAAATTAAATCCGAAAGCTGAACACCTGCGGAATTATTATTTACTTCATTCGAGTCAACAGCCGGTAATAAATCGTTTACATCTTTAACCAACTCGGAAGCGAGCTTTTCTCCAAGGTACTTCTGAAGATCCAAAAGAGCAAATCTGACATTTAACACTGCACTGGAAATATTACTTTCGTTATCGATAAGCTGAATTTGATAAGATTCCTGACTTGATGTTACTCTTTCCTGTGCACTTGTAAGTGACAATTTATCCTGAATCAGCCTGTCTTCCAGAACAGATGAGTCCAGCTCCACCAGCACTTTTCCATTATCTACATCTTCCTGTGTAATATAAGTACCGGCAGGAACTATACTAAGAATAGTAATATCTGATACGTCCCTGTTTCTTTCGACTTGTACTTTATATTGAGTAGATTTAAGCGCTCTAATGCTGCCGCCTTCGGTAACAGTAATAGTTAACGGCCCTTCACCTACTGTATAAGTACCACCGGTTGAAGCGACAACCGTATTAAATTTTGTATTCGCCCAAAAACCGGCACCGACAATCGCGGCGATTATAATAATCAGAACAAGCCACAATCCAGCTTTGCCTTTTTTAGGTTTATGATATTCCGTTTTACTTGATGAACTTACATCTTTCATATTTGCACTCATTATTTACTTCGCTCCCACATACCATCTGGTTTTACTTCAAGAGCTCCTATATCTCTATAGAAGCTTAATTTTGCGTTAAGATAACTTATAATAGCATTTGTAAAATTATTTTGAGCCGAAACTAAAGCGTCTTCCGAGTCCTGTAAATCAATTATAGTCGCCAAACCGAGTTCCAGTCGGATTTTCTGCTCATCTACACGTCTTTCAGCCAATTTCACACTAATCTTTTGAATTTCATAACTCTGGGTAGATTCAACAAGATTACGGTAAGCCTGACGTACATCCAGTTTTATATTTTCAACATCTTCTTCATAACCCCTCAGTGCGGACTGCATTGATATTAATGCCCTGCGGTAATTATTCCGCTCCGCTATCTGATCTAAAGGCAAATCCGCTCCAACTCCTACTCCATATGTACCGTTATGAAACTGTAATTCCTCGAAATTTGTTTCTCCCGAAGGTGACGTGACATTAGAAGATGCTGTAATGTCCATTTGCACACCAAGTCCCTTTTCAGCAAGAACCAAAGCACGTCTTGTATCGTCAAGCCTGTCTTTGGTATTGGCTAAATCCAGACGAAGATTCAGCGACATTTCTATCGCTTCCTCAAGAGAATATTCCGGCTCACTTACTCCCAACTCTTCAAGCGCTATTAGTTCGTTCGGATCAAGGGTGATGTTAGCATCCGCAGGCAACGATAAAGTCACTTTGAAACTGTCAAGAGTCTGTTTGTAACTCTGCTCATTCGAAATAATACTATTTTCCGCATTAAGCAAATCCTGTCTTATTCTATCAGCGTCGGATTGAGGCCTCTGCTTTACGTCCACTTCCATTTGTGTGCGTTCTACTGTTCTAAGCTGCCTTTCATAACTGGCTCTCGCTATTTTTAATCTTTCCTCGGCCTGCAATACACGATAATATTCATTAATAATCGAAACAACAAATGTTTGCCTGTACCTGTTAAAATTTCGCACCGAGTACAACATGCTCCGTTCGGACTGAGTCAGATTCTCCCAAGCCTGCAAACCGGCTACATTACCCAGAAGAGGTGCAGTTATACTTGCGTTAAGAATCGAACCCAATGTTGTGTATGGGTCATCAGTCAGAAAACGCTTCCAGTCAACAGATAATCCTACATTAGCCATAATACCGCCTGCTGTAACAAATGCCTTATCGATTCCGCCGCTGGAAGATACGGTTCCGCTATCATTTCCGGCTGAATTGCGATATTGGGCATCAAAAGTGCCAAACAACTGGCTCTCATACTGATGACGAGTAGATGTAAGACTTAGCGCTGAAGTGTAAAGAGATTCTTTTTGGCTCTGATAAGCGCGACTGTACTTTGTCGCGATTTCAACCGCGTTCTGAAGAGATAAAACGCCAGAAGAAGGTATCATTGCGGATATTTCTTCGTAGGTAGCTACTGAATCTCTTATTGTATAGTTTGCCATTTCACCGAAATTGGGGTCCCACTTCTCTTCTATAATAGCATACGCATCCCTGTCAGCTTCATCTACCAACTCGGCAGGTGATTTACAACCACCAATGAACCCCGCAATAAAAAGAATTGTAAAAAAAACAAATGATATCGGCTGAAATTTCTTAGTCATAAAATACTTCTTCAATTTCATTTTCTCATACTTAATTATTATCTATTTTATCTTTACCAATTTTCAAAATTAACCAAAACCTTTATTTTACCAAACAAATAAGGCTATTGAAAGCTAAAAAACCTATTTTCATTCCCTTTTCATAGAAAATAAATACTTTTCAGCCAACAGTAAAGTAAATTTATTCAACAAAACTTTTATTATGGTTCACATTAGCCCCTCCCCAAAAAATCTTACATACATACAGTTATGAGCCTTGAAAAATAAACCTTTCTTTATTAGCATAAAATAAGTACAGCAATTCCCTGCCAAACTTAAACTTTCTTACGCGAATAATTTGTCATAGTTCAAAAAAAAACGCATTTTCATAAATATAAACGCAAATTTTGTTGCAGAATTCCAAAAACATCTGTAAACTTATGACGATTTTAGTACAAAATCTTTATGGCGGCGTAGCCAAGCGGCTAAGGCGACGGTTTGCAAAACCGTTATTCCCCGGTTCGAATCCGGGCGCCGCCTGTCATTTTTTTATAAAAATAATATTTTGTTACCTTGTAATGGAAGTGAAGGTTCTGTGGTTTTAGAAATGGAAAAAGCCGACGAGCGAAGGATCGAGCGCAGATTACAATATCGCTGGCCCGTGAGGTTCAACGTAAACAGAGCAAAACACTTCTTTAACGGCCAGATAGTCGATGTTTCCAGCAAAGGGATTGCGTTTCTCTGCCATGCCGACCAAACAAGCTTCGATTCAGAACAAGAAATAAAAGCAAGTTTCGGCGTTCCGCATTTCGGTATAGATGATTCATTCGATACGATTCTTTTCGAACGTACCGGTCATGTATGCAGAATTGACAAACCAAGCTCTCAGGTATATCGAATCGCAATGCAATTCGCCTCACCGCTGTTCTTCAAACCCGGCGAGCAGGGAATAAACGAATTTGATGCCAGACAAAGGCTCGACGCGAAGAATTTCTCCGTTATCAAAGCGGAAGAAACCGCAAGAGTATATAATGAAGCACTGGCGAAGGCACAGAAACAGCTAACACAATATGCACAGGCTAAAGCAAAAATTGAAGAACAGCTCAAAGCGGAAATTGAAGACAGGACTCGATACGAAGCGAAAATAAGAATCGAATTAGAAGAAAAAATACGACCATATAAAGAGGATATCGCCAGATTCGAGACAAAATTGCAGGCGAAAGAAAAAGAGATTGCGGAATTAGCTGAAACTGTGGATAAATCCCAAAAAAGAGCGGAATCGCTTAATGAGCAGATTGAAACACTCAAACAACAGAGTGAGTTGGAAATTAATCAAATCAAAAAGGAAGCCTCCGAATTTATCGAACAAATCAAAGTAAAATTCAAAAATAACGCTCTGCAATCAGAAAAAAACGCCCTATTGAAAAAATTCGACAAATTCATTTCGGACAGACACAAAATATTTTAGCATTCAATTTTAAAGAGGCAGTTATTATGATTAGACTAAGAGAAATAACATTGCCTTTCGACCATGACGAAAAAACTCTGGTTCATAGCATTTTGGAATATTTGAGTGTTTCGAGGCATCAACTCTTAAATTATGCTATCATTCAGAAATCTATAAATGCAAGACGCAAAAATAATATTTTGGCCGTTTACATAATAGACGCTGAGCTAAAAAATGAGTCTGAGTTACTTTCCAGATTTTCCAAAGACATTCGTGTTTCCGCAGTAACTTGTACAAAATATCAACTGCCAACAGTTAGTAATAAAAAAAGCCATGCCCCTGTGGTTGTTGGAAGCGGGCCTTGCGGCCTATTTGCTGGACTCATACTTGCTCAAACAGGATTTAAGCCTATAATTATCGAAAGGGGAAAGGACGTTGCGTCAAGAGTAAGAGATGTAAAAGCCTTTTGGAATAGCGGACTGCTTAATCCTGAATCCAATGTACAGTTCGGCGAAGGCGGAGCCGGTACTTTTTCAGACGGCAAGCTTACTACCCAGATAAAGGATAAATACAATCGTAAAATTAAAGTTCTCGAAGAATTTGTAAAGGCTGGAGCGCCGGAGGAAATACTCTATAACTCAAAACCTCATATCGGAACCGATAACCTTGTTAAGATTGTAAAGGCTATTCGCGAGACAATTATCTCGTTAGGCGGGCAGGTTCACTTTGAAACAAAACTAACAGGTATTAAAATAAAAGATGGTAAGGTTACCGGTGCAATCGTTAACGGGTCTGATTCAATCGAGACTGACACCATAGTACTTGCGTTAGGACACAGTGCAAGGGACACTTTCGACATGCTGTATCAACTTGGCCTGCCAATAGAAGCCAAACCCTTTTCTATAGGCGTTCGCATAGAACATTCCCAAAGCATGATCAATAAAGCTCAATACGGCAAATTCGCATCTCACCCCCTGCTTCCTCAAGCTGATTATAAATTGGTGTGCCACTGCGAAAACGGCCGTTCCGCATATACATTCTGTATGTGTCCCGGCGGAGACGTAATCGCCTGTTCATCCGAACCCGGGAGCATAGTAACAAACGGCATGAGTTTTTATAATAGAAATCATTCCAACGCAAACAGTGCCCTGTTGGTAGGTGTCAGTCCAAAGGATTATGGAAGCGGAAATCCTCTTGCCGGTATTGAGTTCCAAAGGAAACTGGAGCAAAAGGCATTTGAAATCGGCGGCAATAATTATTTCGCTCCCGTCCAGCTTGTAGGAGATTTCCTCTCCGGACGACCTTCAAACTCAATCAGAGAGGTTTGTCCATCGTATAGTCCGGGGATTACCCCATGTAATCTCACAGAATGTCTTCCTGAGTATGTTGTGGAAACCCTGCGTTTGGCGATTCCGCGGATGGATAAACAACTTAAGGGATTCGCGAACAGTGATGCTGTTATGACAGCGGTGGAATCAAGAAGTTCCTCACCAATAAGAATTCTCAGGGATGAGACTTTCCAGAGCCTTACTGTAAAGGGACTATACCCAGCCGGTGAAGGAGCCGGCTACGCAGGCGGAATTATCTCTACCGCAATTGACGGAATCAAAATTGCTGAAGCCATATGCGGCAAAACCTTATCTTTGGCCGGATAAAATATATTTTCATCTTTACATAATAGAAGACTGTGTTTTTAATTATAATAAAACAAATAACAAAAGGTGCAATATGATTGGCGAAAAGTCAACAGCCTCAAAGTTACACAAATTATTTATATTAATTTGCGCTGGATTGATGAGCGTTATTGCTTGTAAAATTACGAACGCGAACGAGCCTGAAGCAAATGAAATTTCAAAAGTCAAACCCTCTGAAGTAAAAGTCGCAGCTATTCAATGTTCTTCTATTTTAGGAGATATAGAAACTAATCGAACAAAAATAACCAGCCTTGTTATAGAAGCGGCTAAAAACGGGGCAAAAATCATCGTATTACCTGAAGCCTGCATAACAGGCTATTTATCACAGGATTTAAAGACGAACTGGCTCGTACAAGGAAAACCTATAGAGAACGTTTACAAAGGTAAAAATCCAGAAGGTTTCGCGGAAGAAGTTCCAGGGCCTTCTACAAATCATTTTTGCAAACTTGCAAAAGAAATGGGAATTTATATTACTGTGCCGCTGATAGAGATAGTTTCAAAAAAACAATCTGACGATGAAGCAACTGAACCAAACAATACTACAATTTATTATAATACGGTTTGTTTAGCTTCACCAAAAGGTGAAATTGTCGCTCATTATAGAAAATTAACTCCCTGGCCATACCCTGAAAAATCATGGGCAACATCTGGCGACCGTGGTGTGCAAATATACGATACCGAATACGGACGGATCGGATTGGCAATATGTTTTGATATTCATACAATCCTCGAAAAATATAAACCTTACAAAATATGGGCATTGCTTTACCCGATAGCATGGGTTGATGAAAGTCACCCTGCTCACTGGTTTTGGTATGAACTACCCGGTAAGGCAAAAACTTACAATCATTATATAATAGGAGCAAACTGGAGTGTTGACGAAAAACAAAGCTGGTTTGGTTATGGATTCTCAGAAATCCTATCTCCTGAAGGAGAAATATTGGCTAACTCAAACCGTCTTTACGGTTCTGATATTGTATATTCTACAATCAAAACTTCCCCTCAAAAACAAGAATCCAAGTAAGAGAATTTGATCAAAATAACGCTATATTGACATTTACACTGTAAAAGATTCTGCGCTGATTGAACCCAACAAAATAGTTTTTTTACAAATATTTAAACATATACTTTAAAATACGCTTTTCAAAGGTATAATCGGGAAAATGTTTAATATGGTATAAATTCAATCCAAACATTTTTAACAACTTTTTGGAAAGGATATTAGTCATGGGAAAGAGAAAGATATTAGCACTTCTTGTATGTTTCATAATAGCCGTTTCCATAATCTATAATACATCGCAGGCAGGTACTTCTGAACCGGTTATCGGTAAGTCCGCACGATACTGCAATCCCCTGCCGATGGTTTCCGGCCAGGGCGGGAATGCCAGCGGTGATGTAACTGTTATCAAAGAAGGCGGCAAGTATTATATGTATTGCACCGGCGGCGGTGCATGGATTTCCGACGACCTGCTCAACTGGACTTTCCAGCGTGTCGCTAATGTCCCCGTCGCTCCGGATGTATTCAAATACAAAGGCAGCTTCTACATGGCTGGTAATGACGGCAGCCATAACGGCACACAAAGCCGCGAAGGAGTCGTTTACAAAGCCGACAATCCACTCGGACCATTTGTAAGCATTGGTGAATGGAAGAACACCGGCTGGATAGAGAACGGGTGGAACGGAGCTTTTGATGTTGAAATGTTTCTTGACGACGATAACAAGCCATACCTCTACTACTCAGGTCGCGGCGTTAGCGGCATATACGGCGTACCGCTCGATACGAATGATATAACAAAATTAGCCGCTAAACCAACGCACCTTTTCTCATTCAATTCAGACCATATATGGGAACGCTATGGCGAAATGAACGAATATCCCGATGTAGCATGGGTGGAAGGTCCCTGGATGCTGAAACATAATGGAATCTATTATCTCCAATATTCCGCATCAGGCACACAGTGGAAAACCTATGCAGAAGGTTATTATATGGGTAAGTCCCCTCTCGGCCCATTCACGTACGCTCCGAACAATCCGCTTTTAAGAAAAACTGAAGGCCTCGTCACCGGCACCGCACACGGCAGCGTCCTTGAAGGTCCTGACGGTAATCTCTGGCAATTCTACACAATCGTACTGTCGAATCCTCCGGGCGGACGACGCATAGGTATGGACCGTGTTGTAGTAGATAAAGATGGTTACATGTCCGTCAAGGTAACTGATACGCCGCAATGGGCTCCGGGAGCGGTGAAAGACCCAACCAAGGGTGACTCTGGCTCTATCCCTGTTACAATTAATAAACTTCGCGCTATGAACGCGCTTTCGCGTTTCTCATCACAACAGAACGGCCGTGAAGCTGCTTACGCAATTGATAACTCAAGCGGAACATGGTGGGAACCAGAAACTACTGATGCTCAACCTTCACTGACAATCGAACTTTCTCCCGCTACGGCTTATGATGTCGTGCAGTTGTTCACCGTTGATTCTCTGCGTCTGATGTTCGGCGGCGGAAGCGGATCAGGACGACGCGGCGGTGCAGGAGCAGGTCGCGGAGGAGCCAGCGCACCAACAGCACCTGCGGCAAACCCGGAAACAGGGACACCCACCAGACCGGCGACAAATGCTTATCAGTATAAGATAGAAGTTTCAATGGATAATATTACTTATACAACCGCATTGGATATGACTAAAAATGATATTGCCCGCAGTACAATCTTTGAGGAAATACCTCCTGCGAAAGGCCGTTTTGTGCGATTGACTATGACCAATTGGCCGGGTAATTCACTTGGAATAATTGAATTTACAGTTTTCGGAAAGTCAGCAGGATCAAATCCGGCAGCAGCTCCAATACCAAATTAAACAAAACCAATACATAAATAAATATTCATGATTAAAAAAACATAAGGAGATAAGACAATGGATAAAAAAGTAAAGCAAACTTCAAAACAAAATGTTATAGAAGTCTTAAATAAAGCAAGAGCAATGGAATTACAGGCGATTCATCAATACATGAACCAGCATTACAATCTGGATGATATGGATTACGGCGAATTGGCGGCTAATCTGAAACTGATTGCGATTGACGAAATGCGTCACGCCGAGATGTTTGCAGAGCGTATCAAGGAATTGGGCGGCGAACCAACTACAGAGAAATCCGCAAAGGTTGAAAGAGAACAGCCAATTGAAAAAATCTTCCCGTTTGACAGCGCACTGGAGGATGATACGATAGCCGTCTATAACAAGTTCCAGGAATTATGCCGTGAAAATGGTGACAGTATCAGCTTCAAGTTATTTGAGACAATTACAGACGAAGAGCAGTTACATTTTAACTATTTCGATAACGTAAACGACCATATTAAAAATCTCGGAGCATCTTATCTTGCACGAATCGCAGGAACCCCCGCCGACACCGGCGGCCCATCAAAAGGATTCGCTATAACCCAGGGTGGCGCATAAACTGTTTTCCTGATTTGAAATAAATAAATCAAGCTGAAAGCCCCTCGCTGGCCTGCTTTAGTATTAGTCTGCGCTATGATAAATTATTTCCAGCAAAGAGCTTGTCTTGAGCAAAACTGAATATATATAAAAATAACCTCGAAATCACCCATTTTTCGAGAGTTGATACTTTTTTTAAAATATCCTCTTGCAAATTACAACCCCTCGCATACACTATTAACCTATGGCAAAAAAAGATAAATCCGATTCCATGGAAAGTAAAGCGAGCGGCAAACCATCATCGCTGATTGATACCCGTGTCATCTATTGCGGCGATAACCTCGAACAGCTTCAAAAATTACCCGATAGCTGCGTCGATTTGATTTATATCGACCCCCCATTCAACTCCAACCGAAATTACGAAGTCTTCTGGGGAGAAACAAAGGAAAAACGCTCGTTTGAAGACAGGCACGCATCAACCGCAGCATATATCGACTTCATGCGTCCCCGATGTGTCGAATTGCACCGCGTCTTGAAAGATACCGGCTCATTCTATTTTCACTGCGACTGGCACGCATCTCATTACGTAAAAATAATGCTCGACCAAATTTTTGATGAAAACCAGTTCCAAAACGAAATTATTTGGAAAAGAACCACTGCTCACAATGATCCAAAACGATATGGTGCTAATGTTGACAATATCTTTTTCTACACAAAATCTGATACTTATACTTGGAATACGTTATATAGACCGCATATTGAAAAATATCTTGCTCGCTTTAGGCATAAAGATGCAGACGGAAGAGCTTGGCAAGATTATGACCTAACAGCAAAAGGACTTTCAGGCGGTGGGTATGAATATGAGTATAAAGGTGTAAAATCACTTTGGAGATGTCCGATTGAAACAATGCAACAATTGGATAAAGAAGGAAAATTGCATTTTACAAATAAAGGTGGTATCCGAATCAAACGCTATTTAGACGAAAACAAAGGTATTCCATTACAAGTACTCTGGGATGATATTAATCCGATAAATTCTCAAGCGGCTGAAAAACTTGGTTATCCCACACAAAAACCTTTGGCTTTGTTGGATCGTATTATCAAGTCTTCAAGCAACCCCAACGATATTATTCTTGATGCTTTTTGTGGTTGCGGTACTGCTCTTGTAGCGGCTGAAAATCTTGGCCGCCAATGGATAGGTATTGATATTTCCCCTACCGCATGCCGGGTAATGGCAAAACGTATGCGTGATGTTTGCGGCATAAAAGAAGATGAAAAGCTCTGGCGTATTGGCCGCGGATTTGTTGTTCGAGATTTGCCCTGGTCTGAAAAGAAACTACGGGAACTGCCGCCGTTTGAATTTGAGAACTGGGCTGTTATTGCACTTGGCGGCATACCGAACAAAGCACAGGTCGGAGATATGGGCATAGACGGCAGAATTTACCCCGTCTCCGCAACGCCAAAGAAAATAGAAGGCGCATTAGATTTCATGGATGTATGGTATCCAATCCAGGTCAAGCAAAAAGACAAAGTTGGCCGCCCTGACATAGATTCCTTTGAAGCAGTAATGATTCGGGAAGACAGGCAGAAAGGCTTTTTTGTTTCATTCGATTATTCCAGCGACGCCATGACCGAAATCCAGTCCTTCTTCAAAAAAACCGGCAAAACCATAATCGCCCTGACAGTCAAAGATATTTTAGATGAACAAATCGCTTATAAGTTAGCGTAATTTGAGCTTAAAATATGTATAGGTGAAACATGAATAAAAATTGGCGTTATCAAGATAATCCTAATGCAGATGATATCATAATTCAACAAAGTAAATACATTTTAAAATCAATATTGGAGTCTCCTACAGAAGAATCAATTGAGCAAATTAAAGATACCAGAAATATTCATAAAACCATGTTTAATCAACTTGTAAATAACGATAATAAAGTCTTTGCAGGACATTATCGTGGGGAAGATTTTCCTGACCTTATCGATAGAATTGGATCACGTCAAATCGAAATATCTCCAAGTGTTTGGATAAAACATCGTTTTGTAGAGCCTAAAAATGTTTTAGTAGAACTTGATAAACTCAAATCAATTATTGAATATCTTTGTAATAATAGAAATATTCTTGAAAAACAACAATATTACAGTCTTGCGGTTGAAATATTGATACGATTCTTTTTCATACACCCCTATGTTAATGGAAACGGGCATATGGGCAGAATAGTTATGACTTATTTAATGAAAATTGCTGACATAAAGATAGACAAGTCATGGACAATTCATCCTCGACCATATACTAATGCCATCGCAGTTTGTATGTTTTCATATGATAACTATCCTATTATCGCTGAGCAGTTTTTCCGGCAATGGTTTTACGTCCCTAATAATAAAACAACGCAAGAAATAAAAGAATATGAATCAAATTCCTATTCTTTGTCCATCAATGGTAGTGATTCAGATTCTAATAAACGAATAAAAGAAGATTCTGATTCAGAACATGGTTACTCTTACGTCGATGACAGAGATTCGGGCTCTGGAGATTCTTCAAAGAAAGACTCAGACTCTGATTCGGATTCAGTCTCCAAAGAAAAAAGCAATTATAGGCAAAATACTATTGAATATTTTTATTATAGTAAAATAGAAATTGGAAAAAATATCTGAAAGAGTAAATAAGTTGATTATAAGCTGGCGTGAAGGATTTTATATTTCTATGTCAAAATACAATGAATAAGATGAAGGTGTCAGGTACAATTGTTATTCAAGTAAGAAATAAAAACGCCATGTACGATTTTTATCGAATAAAAAGTGAAGCGTTAATTTGGTTGACTTTTCGATGTTTTCCGGGTATATTATTTTTATGACGAGTAAAGAAATGGCAATTAAGACAATTCAGGAACTTCCTGATTCGGTTAGCTGGGGTGATATCGAGGAACGCATTCGCTTTTTATCAGGCATCGATAAAGGATTGGACGATATAAAATCCGGCAAAACCATTCCACATGAGGAAGTTAAAAAAAGTCTCCAAAAATGGCTTTCCAAATAATCTGGACACAAACAGCGGCTGAAGATTTAAAGGAAATCGTTCAGTATATTGCCATACACAATCAAGACGCGGCAACCAAACTTGCAGAACATATTATAAATCGTATCGAGAGTGCATCTATTCTACCTTTTTCCAATCGCTCCGTTCCTGAAAAAAGTGAAGATTCTATCCGGGAGTCCATTCTAAAACCGTACCGTATTATTTATCAAACAGACACGAATAAAGAAGTACTTCATGTTTTGAGAATATGGCACGCAGCACGAGGAATACCTGAGATTGATTGATAAGTTGCCGAAATCAAAATAGTTTAGTTCCCTGATGGTTGAGGTTGTGGATTTTCTTTTTGGATTGTTTTACTGCGTTCAAACATCCCTCTTAAAATATTTGCCTCTGTAAAGCCGGACTTTTCTATCAATTTGAAAAACTTATTAATGTGTTCTTCGTAATTTTTGGGATCGATTAGCGAAAGTTTTAATTGAGCGTGGGCCGCGAATGGATATAGTTTCATCTGCTCACATCCTTCTGCAAAGGCGATATAACCTTCAGTATCCCTCTTTTGGCCGGCATAAAAAGGAAGTACTTTTTCCTGTAAAATTTCCTGCTGGCTTACAATATTTGGGTCAACTTCCTGGTACGCTCTCCAGAAGAAAGGATCTTTTTCCCTGCAAATTTTAAACAATCCGAAACCTTTTTGAGTCCATTCCGAATTAGGGTCTCCTTCGCCGCGGAAAATACAGGACAAGCCCTTTTCATAATAGAACAAGGCGTTTTCCGGATTGTTTGCGATGGCTTTATCATAAATTTCCATAGCTTTTTCGTATTGCCCATCGTCATGCAATTTGATACCTTCGCTGATTTCCTCGCTTGACTTGATATATAGTTTGTCTCTGAGTTCCTTAAAACTATCAAGTTCTTTTTTAAGAGTCTCATCAACGTTTATACTGCCCAATAGAAAATAAATATCCGCATAAGCTACTTGCCCGAAATAAGAATAAAGATACGCATGTGCGTATAAAAGTGAAGAATCCTTAGGTGTTTTTTCAATCACCGCACGCCAATAACTGCCGTTTTCAATAGTTACTTTATGAATATCATTTTTGCCAAAAATATTTGAATCTGGTATTTCCTGAAGTATCAATGCCATATTTACGGCACCGATAAGACTTTTATCATCAATCAGCTTATCAACATATTCTCTCATCTTTTGGCGGCTGAATTTCTTTAAAGATTCCAATTCCTGATTCTGACAAAACGCATTATTACTCAAAATGAATAACACAAGAAGAAAAACAACTTTTCGCATTATAGTACTCCAATAAAATATTACCTGTTTTAACAAACTATATTTTATAAAATTATAACATATTCCTCTCTATAAAAAAAACGCTTTTTATTCAGAATCACAGAATCGGTAATACAGGACAATGTACGAAAAACTTCCGGCACAACGAATATATTCTTAAAATATCCCGAAAACCCGCAGGCCGGTGGTTTCGTGTTCTATGAGAATGCGAATGTGTGTTACTCTTAAAGGTTCAGGTAGCACCAGAGCGAATGTTTGATTGAAGTAGAGTTTCTCTCTGGCATTTTTGTTGAGCATCATCTTTTTGATTCCACCCGGTGTACGATAAGTGATTTCGATATCGTTAATACGAAGATAATTGCTTCTGTTACCGGTACGTTCGAGATGGATTTCTTTTACAGGTCTTGCCGTATTTTCGCAAATAGTTTCCACCCACGAGTCATTACCCTTTGGAGTAGTTCCAAGAAGCACTCGATTTTGCCCACGCTGCCTTTCAGTCCTCGGACGCGGACGTTCAATATTCGTTGGTACGCCAGTTATTATAAGACCGTCGGTGTCATGTTCGATTGCAATTTTTATTTTTGTTACTTTCATAGGTCTGGGCAAAGCCAACTCGAATACATCATCTGGATATAATCTTGCCCTGGCACTGCGATTTAAAGTTTCTTTTTCAGTACCTTTCGGGGTTATGTAAGAGACTTCAATATCATTTATCCTAAGGTATCTTGCACCGCTTCCAATTCGCCTGATTCGTATTTCCTTGAATAGCCCCTCATAACGTGTAGTACATTCCGTTTCGAGCCAGCTGTCATTACCTCTTGGAGTTCTACCCAGCAGTATCTCACCTGGATAAGGACTTTCTGCGAAAATCAGAATATTCTCATAATCTTTGAGTAAATCCTTCATATCATCAAGAAGGAAGTTAATCTCCGCGGAATCAAGTACAGGCTTGTCCGTTTCGGTTTTCAAATCATTTGCGGCTTCCAGAATATGCTGCGAAATGACTGAAATGTCCCTTTTCGGGTCAGATACAGCCGCCCATATCGATACAGAAAATGTTAAAAATAATGAGAATAAAAGAACCGCCACTATTTTGATTGTTTTACTTTTTTTCATGTTCGTAACTCCTTTCTGTAATTAAAAGGCAGATAATGACTTATCAGTAACTAAGATTTATTTCTATAATCTCTTGAATTCTATATACTGACTTTAAATGTAAGTAGTTTAACATATTTTTCACTATTTACAAAATATGTGTGGGAGCTTGCAGCAGGTTTCGATACAAATAAAAGTTCCGGCGAATCCCGATAGGTTGTAATAATATTCAAGCGACAAATATAATTTTGTGAATATATTTGTCGCTTGAACGTGTTTTTATAAATTAGGAATATTTCTTAATTTTACTCCCAATTAAGTTTCGGATAGTCCTGATTTTCAGTGATCTTCCATGTATTAGTGAAATCCCACGCTGCTGAAGTATAGGTTGCTTTCTTTTTCATATCTACGGTTGTTTTGCCCGTACCTGCCGCACTTGCAGTTTGGCCGCTGGCTTCCATATCCCAGAATGAGCCTGAAGATGAACCGTAATTAATCGCAACCAAACCACCGACAGTTGAGTCTTTTCCGGCTACGTTGCCCGATGAGTAGCATTTAGTTATTGTACCATTATTAATACCGGCTAAGCCACCTGCCCACTGGCTGGCAAAAACCATGCTTCTTGAATAAGAATTTGAAATTGCCGCCGATTCCCAGTTCCAGCCCACTAATCCGCCGACATCGGTTGTACCTGAAACAATACCCAATGAGAAGCATTTGCTGATAGAGCCTTCATTTACTCCAATGAAACCGCCTATCGATTCTGAGCCGTTGACATTATTATTCGTATAGGAGTTTGTAATTGATGCTGCACCAGAATTGTACCCGATTAATCCGCCGGTATTTAGACGTCCGTCAACTTTACCTAAAGCATAACAACCTGTAATTTCCGCATTCAAATTGAATCCTACCAAGCCGCCAATATTCAAATCACCATATATAACTGCATTTGAATATGAGTTTGTTGTTTTGCCTTTGTTACTGCCAATCAAACCGCCAACTCTTTCGTTGCCGCGTATATAACCTGAAGAGTTGGCATTTTCTATAGTTCCAGTATTGTAACCAGCGATACCGCCGGCAAGGGTGTTGGCAAAAAGATTGCTGGTTGATGTACTTGCTTTAATTGAGCCGGAACTGCTTCCAACAAGTCCGCCAACAGCCGAATCACCAGTGACAATACTATTTGCATAACATTGATTAATTGTACCTTCGTCATTATTGCCTGCAAGCCCACCAACGCTACTCTGGCCGGTAACATCTCCAGCGGCATGGCTGCCTGTAATAGTCTCAAGATTATATCCAACTAATCCTGCGACAAAATTACGCCCTTTGATATTGACATTTTCAGCATAGCAATTTTGGATTGTTCCTTCCTTGTGATAACCAGCTAAAGCACCAATATTGTCTTTAGCGTTTATCGTTACATTTGTCATCCCGATATTTTTAACCTGGGCAAGAAAAGAACCAATGCATCCGAAAAGCCCAACATAGCTTTGGTCGCCTGAATCAAATGCGAAATTTGAAATTACCTTGTTGTTACCGTCAAATGTTCCCGCGAAAGGTATTCGATAATAACCTATAAGGTTAAACTTATTTCCTGAGTAACCTGACAAATTAATATTTGTTGTCAGTTTGAAAGATTTATCCCATTCATGCGGGAACAAACCAACTGAATTTAATTTATCCGGCGAATCTATTAAAAATGGATCATTTAATTTTCCGCTTCCAGACATTAAGTCAGTAATAAGGACTGTTGAGATTACTTCGCCTTCAATATTTTCCCACGATAACCTTGGATAGTCTTTACCGCCCTGCTGGTATATCGTCCAGTAAATCGGTTCATCACCGGTATCGTCTTTGGTTGTTTTGCCCCAGTCGGCGAAACTTGCTTTATTTTTCATCTCAGCGGTTGTTTTACCAATTCCGCCTGCACTGCTTGCCTGATGGCTTGTTTGGACATCCCAAACCGATAAAATAGCACATGCCTGCTCACTGCTATCGCCGATTAATCCGCCAAAACCGTCACTTGTCGCATCAGCGGCGTAATTATCTGCTACGTCGCCTGTTGAATAACATTTGAAAACGACGCCATCATTATAGCCGAGCAATCCGCCGATATTATACATACCGTTAATATCGCCAGCCGAATAGCTGTTTTCAATTAAACCATTTGATTCATTGCTTCCGGCTAATCCTCCGGCATAACCATATTGCGCTTCAACATTTGCCTCTGAGACGGCATTTAGTATTTGGAAAATATTTTTGCCCACCCCGCCGCTAACGTAATTATTACCGGAAATATCTCCCGCTGAATAACAATTAATTAAGCTGCCGCTATTTGTACCTGTAAATCCGCCGACATACTGCTCTCCATTAACCTGGCACATCGAAGAGCAATTTTTAACATAACCGCCGTCATTAATGCCTGTTATACCTCCGATGTATTCCAGTCCTAAAACACTTCCATCGGCTCTACTATTGAAAATATGACCATTATTTTTACCAACCAACGCTCCAACTCTTCTGTTACCTGAAACCGTGCATACTGAACTGCTGCTTCTTAAAACACTAATGTTATAACCAATCATACCTCCGATTTGGTTTTCTCCGGCAACTATTGAAGTTGAATTACAATCTTCTATAAATCCAGAATTTAAGCCAGCAAAACCTCCTGTTTCAGTTTGTCCTGATACATTAACGTCTGAGATCGTGTTACAGTCAAAAATTAAACCATCATTTAAGCCTGTAAAACCACCGATTTTGACGATTCCAGTAACATCCGCCTGCCCGGAAGTAAAACAATCTGAAATATAACCTTTATTTAGGCCGACCAGTCCACCAATTTCTTTTGTTCCAGTAACATTCGGAGTTCCGGCAGCCAAACAATTCATTATAATTGCGTTATCATTATTGAAGCCTACCATGCCTCCTACCCTGTTCGTTCCGGTGATATTAGCATTCGATACCATATTACAATCTAAAATGATTCCATTGTTTAAGCCAACTAAACTTCCTATTTCAGTTGTTCCTTTTACATCTGCGCTTATAGCTGAATTACAGTCAGCAACAATACCATCATTTAAGCCGATTAAACCGCCAATTTGGTTGATTCCTGTAATATTTGCATCACAAGTACATCTCGAAATTTTTCCTATTTTGCACCATTCTTGATCCGGCTCTGTGAAATCAAGAATTGTGTTATTCCACCCAATTAATCCGCCTATCTTTTCAGAACCAGAAATATTACCCCCGGTAACATGGCAATTTATAATATTACCGTTTACAAGATGCCCAACGAGAGCACCGACATACTTGCCTCCAGTTGAAGAAATATTAGGATCAATAATACTCAAATCTTTTATTTCTGCTGATTTTCCGTTTATATATCCAAATAAGCCTATTCTGTCTTTACCTGTCGTCAGATAAGTAAAACCATGAATTTTATGGTTATTTCCATTAAAAACACCAGTGAAAGGCTTTTTATTGGTTTCTCCTTTGTTATAACCAATTATATTGAAGTTGTTTTTAAATTCTGAGAGATTGATATCAGATGTCATACTAAAAAAGCTTGCCCAGTCTTCAGGATGCTCACCGATCTCATTCATATGCTTAGCAGTATAAATAAGATATGGATATTGTAACGTTCCGATACCTCCACCATATTTTGTTTTGGCAATAGCATTGATTTCTGCATAAGATCCAGTATAAGCAGGTGGTTTTATCGTACCAATAAGATAAACTAAATCATCAACAAAACTCAGTATGATATCAATATCGCTTTCTGAACTATCTTTTGTTTTACCGATAAGATGTATTGTTGAACTACTGTCAGATATGGCATGTAGATCAAAAATATTAAAAACGTTCTCGAATGTGCCGGCAACTTCATGATTATTCGCATTTATTATAACAGCATTAGAATCTGTAAAATATGCGCTATTAAAAATACTGTCAGCATAAAGTCCAAACTTCCCATCAACAAAATAATATGATTCATCATAGACAGACGAACCATCGAAGTAATATCTATATACAGTGCTCGCTTCCGATAAAAATGTATAATTATTTCTTAATGCAGAACTGCTTGCACCGAATACAACAGCGGAAGATTGAAACATGGTTATGCAACAGATAACGAAAAGCAAAGAATTAAGCCAGCCATATTTTTGTAACATGTTATTGTGTAATGATTTATAAAAATATTCTTTTTTTGACATGATTCCATACTCCTCTTGCGAAAAAAACATGCTATGATTATTCTGTTTTAAAACAACCAAATCATAATTAGAACTGAAATTTAAGCTACCTTAAAACCAATTTCAGGTTGACGTATCTTGTGTATATTGCCTATATTATAATACCTGCAAGAAATTTTCCTACAAAATTATTAAGAAATTTTTAATAATTTAGATTCAACTCCCCAAAAAAATGGTAAAAACAGCCGCTTAGTGGCTGGGATTTATATGGTGTAAGCACTGAAAATCACCAACTATTTTGGGAGTTTAACCATAATTTATATGAATGTTGAAGACGGGAAACAAGTGTGTTCTTGCGGACACATAAATAAAATAAGGCCTATATTGAAATCAATCAATATAGGCCTTTAAATTTTCTATTTTATACGTATCTGCATGAATCCGATTATTCAAACCGGAATAAATACTTGATACGCAAAATATAATAATCTACATACTAATCACCAACTTTGACAAGCAAAAGGGCATCTATCCACAATCCATCTTCCCTGTTGGAAATTAGAATTGTATGCGTACCAGCAGTCAATGTAAATAAGGCATCCTGGTCACTGTTAAGGGAACTTAAGAAAGTATCCCACTGCCAGCTTGTACCACCAACCAGATTATTGGAATTTACCCAACCATCAGCGATAGTAGAACCTGCTGGTGTAAGTGTAACATCGTTACCATCTGCAGTTTTTACGGCAGTTGCAGTTGGTATCTTAACCCAGCATGAATCTCCCTCGTATTCGTTGCCTTGAATATAGATGCGAGCCATGATTTTATAAACACCCGAGTCAACAGTAACATTGTAAGTAACTGTGCCTTCCGGATACTTTGGCTCTGTTGTACTTGAGCTTTTTCCATTCGTTACACCGACATATGTACCACCAAAAGCACCGCTCAATACATTATTTACATCCATAGGTGCAGTAATAGTCACATAATTTTCGGCTTCAATATACAAATCAGGAGACGAAGTTACAGCTTGAATACCTGTAAGCATGATATCATCAAGATAAATTACACCTTGGCTACCTACTGTACCAACTCTCTTAATACCGATTGTAATATCAGGTATATTAGTCAAATTTGCACCAAGGGCTGCAAGGTCTATATCCCATTGCCACCATAAATCTTTCATGAGAATATCGAGCGAACCGCTATATGTGGCTGTCTTACCGCCTATTTTGCAATATAACTCTGAATCACTAATTTCTGTAGTGTTTGGGTCGCCTCTGAACCAGATTGTTAGGGTCTTAGGTGAACCAATTGACCAGTCAGTTGTACCTATAGGCAGTTTTTCACTCTGTGCTTTGACTTCTGAATAACTGTATGATTGATTGTCATATGTCATTTGTGTAGAATGACCGCCGCTGTGGTTGATTGTTTGCAGGTATGGTTCACTCTTTCTACCCATATATGAACCGTTTGACGAATCACCAAGCTCGGCTCCATCTTTCCATGTCAAAAATACCGCGTCTTTGCCTGGATCATTACCATATCCAATCTCAAAACCATCTACAAGGATAAATTGCGGCGTTGAGAATTTCCATACTGGGCCATCCCATGTTGTATATTCTTCTGCATCATTTACTTCATCGACTTTCCAATAGTATGTTTTGCCAAGACCAAGAACCATCGAATAGCTCGAATCTTCAGTTTCACCTTTAATAGCAGCAGTTCCGTCAATTACTGCATTCTTGTCAGAATCGATGTAAATCTTATGCACAGCAACACCTCTTCCGGCTTTCCAGCTTAATATGCTGCCAACATCTACGTTTGTAGCATTATTTGCCGGGGAAGGTACTGTTACGCGGGTTGGAATGACGAAGAAACGAATTTCACTGATACCGCCGGTGTACATACCTTCTGTATGAGAACTCAGGAATGAAAGTTTTACATATTTAGCTATCGCTCCGTTCATATTAACGAAGATATCCGCTTTGTAAGTGCTTTCACCTGTACCCATCGGGAATACCTGTATTTCGTCAAGTGCTTTCCATGTTACATTATCGATGGAATATAATATATTCACATCTTTTGCGCCAAAAGGCAGAGAAGGTTCTGGTTCGTTATAGTTCCAAATCTGAAGCTGATAAAGTTTGTAAACCTGATCCAGTTCATACTTAAGCCAGACATCTCCCGGGGCGTCACCCATACCTACCCACATAGTTGAGTTTGTTTCTGTGTTTTCATTTGAGTGTGTGCCGTTAACATCATCAAGTCCCTTGCCGTTATACGTTGAATTCGGATCCTGATAACTATAGACTTCGATAGGAGAATTAAATTCTACACCAATGATACTGTTGGAAGCGAGAACTCGACCTTCAGGCTCAGATGTAAACTTCCAGACGCCGCCTTTATTTGTTGCAGTGCCAATATCATCAACTCTCCAGTAATAATTTTTGCCGTATTCAAGCATACCGGGTTTGAGATTATTTACATCAAGAGCCTGGAACAGCACTACGTCATCATGTGCACCTGCTGTGGCATTTAAGACGTCATTGTAATCTGTACCAATGAATACATTAAATGTTTCGGCGAAAACGCCAGGTTTCCACCATACTTGTGTATCTAATGAAACATCTGTCGCTTTGTCTGCAGGATACGGTTTTGATGAAATAGTCAATGGTAAATTGGTAGTGCTTGCAGCAGGATCATTTGTTAATATCAATTGATCAATTTTCAAACCATCTTCCCTGTAAGCTATTTCGATAGTAGTGCTTCCTTTGGGTATATCAAATGTAATTAATGTACCCGGCCATGTTTGATTATCATATTCATGGATTTGTGCCCAGAACCAAACCTGTGTATCTGCCGCCGCCATACTACGATCAATATTATTGCTATTTGTCCAGCCACTACTAGTTACTATACTTGGAGTAGCGCCATTAATACGAACAAAGCATGAGTCATCGCCATCTCCACCTACTGTGCAGAGAACGCGAAGAAACAATTTATAGGTACCACCCTCAGTAACAGTAATATTATATTTCGCTATACCAGTCGTTGGAGGATTGCTATTATTGCTTCCTGACGGATTCACAATATATTTACCACCTGAAGCGGCGGCGTCATCCTGTATTACAAATGGAGCGGTAATGGAATTCGCTGATTCAGCTTCCCGTATTATACTTTCTACAGCATTCGCTACGCTTGCACTTAACGCAAGAAACAAGCACATAGAGATTGCAACAACAAACCTTTTATGCATAATAAAACTCCTTCACTAAAACTAAAACTTATTCTTTTTGGTAATACACCAAAACAATTTACAACAAAAGTGAAAAATACTCCAAGATGAATAATGACCTTTTCCTAATTTATGTTTAAATAGTGACATGTATCTGCCCAGGATAATGTTACCGAGTTGTCTAATACCTCCTTCCAAATCTAAATAAATATAGAAAATGAAGGGAACAGAAAAAAACTGTCTCCATCAAGATCATCATTTTTGGTGTATAGTCTCTATATTAAGAATATAACGCAATATTGTCATTATGCCAAATTCATAAAATGGCATAAAAACAAAAAACAATACACAAATAATTATTTTATTCACATTGGAACAAAATACCTATAAAGGCAGGATAGCAATAATTGAAGCTGCAGTATGAAGCTTCTATATAAACGCACCCATCCTATAGAAGTTATTATCGGCTAGCCTGAAAAGATAACACAAACCCCTTTTCAAATGTTAATACCAATACTATTCTAATTTATAAATAAAAATTGTTATTAAGTCAAGAATTTTCTTAAAAAACATTATAATCAATAGAATTTTCCATAAACAACATATATACTTAAACAATATGGCAGAAAAAGGACAATATATATACGAATGGCCCAGACCGATGGTTACTGTGGATGCAGTGATTTTTAAGCGTACTCAAGGTAAAATCGCTATATTGCTTATAAACAGAAAAAATGATCCATATAAAGGATGTTGGGCTTTTCCAGGTGGTTTTGTTGAGATGGATGAAGAGCTTGATGATGCCGCTGCCAGAGAATTAGCCGAGGAAACCAACCTGAAAGATATAGATTTGGAACAAATGCATACTTTCGGCAAGGTTGGACGTGATCCAAGGGGCAGGCAAATTACAATTGCTTTTATTGGATTTACAGACGAAAATAACGAAAATATAAAAGCCGGTGATGATGCCGCTCAGGCAAAATGGTTCGATATAAACGATTTACCTAAAAATATGGCTTTTGACCATGACGAAGTTGCTAAATTCGCTATTGAAAGAATAAGGAAGAAAAATGACAGATGAAATGGACTTATCAGTTGGATTTGCGGGCATAAAGTTGAATAATCCCGTATTTACAGTTTCAGGAACATGCGGCTATGTTAATGAAATGGATGATTTTATTGACATAAACCAGCTTGGCGGATTTATCACGAAAAGCATATCCGTTCGCCCTCGAAATGGAAATCCTTCCCCAAGAGTGGTCGAAACTGACTCAGGAATGCTAAATGCTATCGGCTGGGCAAATGTTGGGCTCGATAAGTTCATTGCCGAGAAAATCCCCCTCCTTCGGAAGAAAAAAACAGCGATTTTTGTAAATATAGCCGGAGAAAATACTGGTGAATACGCCGCTGTAGTGGAAAGATTAGCTGGCGAAAGCTCAATAGCTGGTTTCGAGTTAAATATCAGTTGTCCCAACGTCAAGCATGGCGGCATAGGATTCGGAACCGACCCTGCTCTCGTGAGAGAAGTTACTTCCGCGGTTAAAAGTGTTTGCGGCGATAAATTATTGATGGTCAAGCTGGCTCCGATGGTTACGGATATTAGCGCAATCGCAAGAGCCGCAATAGAATCCGGCGCAAACGCTCTCAGTATGATAAATACTTTTACTGCAATGGTAATCGACATCGAGACAAAGAAGCCCGTTCTTGCAAACAGAACCGGCGGTCTTTCAGGACCGGCAATAAAACCAATTGCCGTTTATCTCGTTAATAAGTTATATAACGAAGTTGCGAAAGAAGCCGGTATTCCAATTCTTGGTATGGGCGGCATAAGAAATACTTCAGACGCTATTGAATTTATAATCGCGGGCGCATCCGCGGTTGGAGTTGGAACCGCAAATTTCAATGACCCTGAAATCCCAATAAAAATCATAGATGGCTTAAAAAAATATTGTTCCGATCACTCTATTATTAATATTAAAGACCTGACCGGTTCGCTTGTGAGTTAATAATGGAAACTTTAAAATCACTGCTTGAATATTTTCCGATGGCGGTTTATACCGGCACCTGTCTTGTGTTTATCAGCGAAAACTGGCGTATTGAATTGTCCGAACATAAAGACAGCGACTACAGCAAAGGTGATAACAGGGCTGATATTATAAGAGTCAGGTTTTATAAAATAGCTCTGAACGGCGATGTAATCCCAGGCCATTATGAAGATTTTCAAATCCCCGTACTGGGCGAGCTTGCTGAACAAATTGAAAAATATATACAAATGGCAGTAGGTGTTAATCTTAAAGAAATTATTTAAATGACTGATTTGAATATTCGAGAAGTTGATGGTAATGTAACTTTTACTGCCAAAATTGTTCCCGGCAGCAGTTCGCCAACAAAGATATGCGGCCTGCTTGATGGAATGCTGAAAATCAAGGTCGCCGCTGCACCAGAAAAAGGAAAAGCCAATCAATGCCTGGTTAAATTTCTTGCCGAAATGCTTGATGTCAAAAAAAACTCAATTCAAATAATATCCGGCCAAACAAACCCAATTAAACAAATACAAATTTCTGAAATCTCAATCGAGGCCGTAAAGAAAAAACTGAATTTACTATAAACGGACTTTTATTAATGAACCCCAAATCCACCCTGCCCGCAAACAATGACTTGTATGAAACATCCTTTGGATATATGCTGAAGCTGTCCGCGCCTATGATTATTACTACCATTTCGATGACAGTAATGCAATTTGTGGACAGATTCATGGTATCCAAACTTGGCACTGGCCCTCTTGCGGCAATCTGGCCGGCGAGCCTTGTCGCGTTTATTCCCGGCGGATTCGCGATGGGAGCATATACAAGCCTTAACACTTTCGTTAGCCAAAGTCTTGGGAGAGGCAATAAAACAGACTGCTCGAAATATTTCTGGCAATCTGTTTACATGGGTCTTTTTTATTGCATTGTTGTAGGCATAATCATGTGGCCGGCCGCCCCTTGGATTTTCAGAATAATGGGACAGCCGCAAGAAGTTATAGAACTGGAAGTAATATATCTTCGCATTATGCTATATGCGCAAATTATAGCGGTCATGAACTGGTCGAGCAACCAGTTCTTTATGGGCATACATCGCCCTGTCATTACCATGATTTCAGCTTTATGCAGTCAGGTTATTAACGTCATTGTTAATTATCTTTTGATATTTGGAAATTATGGTTTTCCAAAGCTTGGTATAGCCGGAGCCGGCTGGGGAACATTTGCCGCAATATCTCTTGCCGCCTGCATAAATATGTCTGTATTTTTAAGTTCACGTATGAATGCGGCGTATCAGACAAAAAAGATTTTGAAAATTGATGCACAAAAAATGTATGACCTGTTGAGAATAGGACTTCCCGCGGGATTTGTTTTAACATTAAATGTCGGATTATGGGGTGTGATTCTTTCCGCTTTAATAGGTCGGTTCGGCAGCGAAGCTTTAGCCGCGACCAGTGCGGTACTTTCATATACAAATTTGTCGGTAATGCCTGTTGTCGGGATTTCAATATCGCTTACCGCGGCGGTTGGCAGAATTATTGGAAAAGGCAGGAAGGAACTCGCGATAAAACAGACAAATCTTTGCCTGAAAATCGCGCTAATATATATGGGGACAATGGGAGCCTGCTTTTTTCTCTTTCGTAATTCCTTGATGTCTTTTTTATCAAATGACCACCGGGTAATAAATTCAGGTATGGACATTCTTATTTGCGCCGCTATTTTTCAGGTCTTTCACGCGGCGAGAACTATCTACGGCGGTTCGCTTCGCGGGGCAGGTGACACTGCATGGCTGGCGGTAGTCTCTGCTATTGGCTCAGTGTTTATTTTAGGTATAGGCGGCTACCTTGCGGCCAGACTATTTCCGTCTCTTGAGGCCTTGGGGCCTTGGATTGCGGCTACTTTAAGCGTTATAGCAATAGGATTAGCAAGCTACTGGAGATTTAAGAGCAATAAATGGCAGAAAATCGACCTGTTTAAGCGACGACAGACAGAGATACCCGTCGAAACAGAACCCATGTTCGAATAATTTAATCTTCTTGTTTATCCTGTAGAGACGCACGGCCGTGCGTCTCTACGATGTTGCGAATCGCTGCGGTTGTTTCATATGTCGCAATACCCAGCGGCAGAGACGGCATACACTCGATTCTTATATCAATATATTTCTCCGCCGTATCGACATCAACCAGAGGTTCCTCATCAAGCCACGCCTGAATTCTGTCAGGTTCAACTCTCAAACGTACTTTATACCATTGATTGGACTCAAAGTCTCTGAACGTTGTAGTTTCATTTTCTGAGGCATCATAGTTGTCAAGACTTGAAAGGCCGCAGAGATTTCCGCCCCAGCCGCCAAGAATCAATGTGCATGGCTGCTCCCCTACTGGAAAAGTCAGGCCGCAAAAGAAATCAGAACCGTCAACACGCATTGCCTCAAGCGTAATCTCATAATTCATAGTTACGAGCGGCCCAGTCCAGTTAATACCCTGCATGAAGCCGCCGTTTATGCTTTTCTCTATATAAATAGAACCATCTTTAACATGGACTTTACCTGGTTTATAAAAATCAGATACTTCCCATTTCCCCAGCGATTTACCATCAAACATATTGATAGAACTATCATCCGCCTGGTTTTTCGAGCCGCAGCCGTATAAGAAAGACATGCAAAACAAAGCCAAACTGGAAATTAAGTATTTTCTTGCGATTAATAAGTTGAGAGAATCTTTCGATTGTAGAGACGCACGGCTGTGTGTCTTTACTGATTTATTATTCATTGTATCACCTTGAATATTAAAATTTACGTTTCTTTTTTTTCTGATTTTAGACAGCCAATCATCGCCCATTATGTTTTATATTTCCGTAATAATTCAAAATTGCTAATTCTAATCTCTGGTATATTATCATGGTTCTTTACTAACCGTCTTGAACCATCCACAGACAACAATATATGCTTTCCTCTTAAATTAAGATCTTCGATTCCGACTGCCGCTAATTTTTTTCTTGTTAACTTCATGAGTTTCAAATACATTTTCTTGTCTAAAAATCCTTTTCTATAGGCAAGCAGAGCATCAATTCCATGATAAGGACTTTCATCTTTTACAGCAAGCACTTCATCCGGGCCATTCCAATAGCCCCAGAAGATTATGTAATCATGATCTTGTTTCAGGATTGGCATACCATCAGGCGTAGCCAGATGAACGTGAGTTTTGTATCTGTTATCATCATAGAGCGATTCGTCCATATCTGACCTGCTCGCCGCCATATATATTGCCCGTGGATAAGTTGTCTGAACACCTTTCTTTTTAAGCTCGATAGCCAGAGCAACCTCTTCAAAAGGACTATTATATCCGTATTCCAGTATTTTGTTTTCCGATTCATTAAATGGATCCACATCAGGCAGCTCTCCGACCCTTGATACTTTCCATACAAGCTGTATATCATCTTTGGTTATTGTGCGATATACCTGGTCAAAGACGGACTGCTTGGTTCTCGGTGTCTCTCTCCATTTCTCTGGAAGGAAGTAGTCGAACAAAGTAGGGTCTTTTCCAACAACCCATAGAGCTCCGCCAGTTTCCTCGACTAATCCATATACATAGTCCACTCCCATTATCAGGACAGGTTTTAAGTTAGCAGGAAAATCACGGGAATCTCTCTCATCAAATCTATGTACCTGTTTTTCAAGATATGCCTGGCGCTTTGTTTTTCTTACTTGTCTCTCTCTTTCGGGAGTTCTTTTAAGCAATTCAAAATCGACCATAGCGTACAAAATCTGTCCATTTCGGTTTCTTGCCAGTTTCCCGTCTTTGTTCGGCCTTACAATAATATGGTGCGGCTTAGAATCACCTACTATAAAACCTTTCCGTTCAGCTTCCTGTTCAGATTGCAAAGTCAATTTGGCCATATCATTTTCACTTATATATTTTTGTTCGAATGCCTGGGCTGCATCTATACCTTTTACCCACTCATAGATAACCGCATAGTTTCTAAAGATATCTAATTCTACGCCGCTGTGACTTGATATCATAGCCTCCATCTTATAAGTTTTGCGGCCAAGCCTCTCTAAATCGATATGTGTTATTGGCACATAAATTGCCAGGGGTTTGTGAGTAATAATATGGCCTTCAGATTCATGACTCATATCGCGGAGTTCAGTGACTAATGAAAATTCTTCGAAGGGACTGTTGAATTCTACATTTAACTCTTTTAAGTCTATTGAACCTGGAATATCCTGTCCCATACGATTCCATTTTACCACAATATCTTTGCTTTTCCCTGCAACTTCTTTAGTTGTGACCTTATATACCGTGCTGGTGCCCCGGAGTCTCTTGGAATATTTCTGAAACCAGGCCTCATCTGTCCAAAAATTTTCGGGCAGCAAATTGTCAATGCAGGACATACCGTATTGAGTTACGTAAAGATCATCACCGCCCCGCAGTTTCAGATGTTGATAATCAACGCCAAATAGCCGTATCTTTGTGATGTCCTCGATTTGATTGGGAATAACTTCTTTATTCAAGATTATTGTCCTATTAATAACATGTACCCTATAACTTTCTAATTACAACATCAATAATATTACTATATTCATCTTAAACAACCAAGAAATACTTTACCCGAAATATTTCGTAAACCAGGACTTATTGAATTTATGCATTCTTTATGTTTCCGGCGGTAATATTTAAATTCAGGATTAACGTGTAATTTTATAGTGCGGCATACTCAGATATGGATTAATTACAATGGATCAGAGATTTGAAATTCCAAATTCTTAATTGGGACGCTTTAATATATTTCGACGATTCTTCATTGACAAAATTCTTTGAATCATGTATTTTAAAATTCATGCTGAAAGCGAATAGAATTACATTATGCGGTGTTTACCATGTACTAAACCGTGCAAACCGGCGGCGGCAGATATTTCGTAAAGATGACGCCCATTATCTTACTGTTTTGCGTTACATAGAAGCAAATTCTTTGCGGGCGGGCATTGTTGAGAAAGCGGAACTATTGCAATGGTCAAGTTTTGCTATACGAAATGGAGAGGAATGGTAATAACCGCTTTTTATTATTTTAGCTTTTTAGGAGATATGATAACATGAAAATATTGAAAAGGAAATTTACAGTTGTCATTTTGACTGTATGCATTATATTTTATCTGTCGTTTTGTGTTGGTCTTGCACAGGGAGCCATTCCAATATCAGTTGAAGTTAGCAGTCCTCAAAAAACTATTAGAATTGGTGAGCCTTTGTTTGTTATGTTAACATGTAGGTTTAAAGAGCAGCAAAAGGATTCAGATACAGTTGATGTTTATCCCTCATTTAGTCATCAATGTGACATATTAATTGAGTTTAAGGATGAAGATAAAAAATGGATGAATACACTCTTGGCTGAGCATCCTGATGCAGATTTAAGTCTTATCCCTGGTAACGAAAAAAGCATTAAATGGTACCCGCTTCATTTGAAAGGTAAGATAACTGAATCATTGGAGGTACAAGATAAAGATGGTCTTGCATATGGAACATATTTTTTAGCTTTATATAATCCCTATAAAAAAGGGGTAATTTTTGATAAGCTGGGCAAATATAAAATATCAGGTTTTTCATACGAATACGCTAACAACAAAGTTGTATCAAATACAATAGAGATAAATGTAACTTCTGAATCGTTGCCAAATGATTGCATTTTGCCTGATCCCAACTATTGCGATTTCCTTATGGGAAACAGAGATATTTTAAATAATAAGCAGGAATATAGTTCAAAAGTGTTCTCGTTTTTTGGAAATATTATTAAAAAATGTCCGGATACGATGCTCGCAAAAATGGCCGCGGCAAGATTGGGAATTGAGAACACAAAAATATTTGAAGATAAATATTCTGAAAACGGCACATTCGTTGAGCAGTATAGAAAGGGAGAAATAAAGGATCCACTTATTGAGTCTGCCAAGAAATATCTTTTAATGGCATATGAGTTGCCTGACGAAGTCCCAATTCGAGAAACTGCCATATATAACCTTGCTACATTTGAACTATTCGATGGAAAAATAACAAAAGCATTTTCAATTTATGATGAGCTTGCGGCTAAATATCCACAAGGGGAATATGGCAAGAAGGCTTTGAGAGACAAAAAAGATTCACAGGAATTTATAGAGAAGCATCCTGATCTATTCATTGCAGAGGCTACTCAACCTCAAGAGAAAAAACCACTTGGCGTTGCATTGCCAATAACAGGAGCGGCTGTTGCGGCCATTGTTATTGCCGGTCTTATTTTATTCACAAGGAAAAAGAATCTTAACAAATCTTAATGTTTGTTTTTCAATGTAAGCTCTTTATAAATTTTTGTGTTCATTTGTGATTATTGTATTGTAGTGTGAAACTGGATTTCCGCCTGCGCGAGAATGACAAAGTCGTAGTAATAAATAATCAGTGCAAATCAGCGTCCATCAGTGGTTAATAATAATTTGGTTGCGGATATTATTTTTTCTGAGCTCTCTCCGAACTCGGTGGTGAAAATACACGAATTAGTGAATATGGGAAATTTCTGTTTTTTAAATCCTACAAAATTCTACGATGTAAATTTTATAAATCCATGTTTGTTCGATAGTAGAGACGCACGGCTCCCCTTGGGATGGCCAGGCTCACGTGCGTCTCTACTAATATTATTTGCCAAGACAGTTTGTTATTATATAATATAATGAGAAGTACAGACGCACAGATGTGCGTCTGTACTTTTTGTGAAATATCTGAGGAATCGGATGAAAGAAAAAAGACTTCTCATAATAATATTGCTATTAGCTTTTTCGAGAGGTAATAACGTGAAAAAACAAAGCAATGCAAGAGCTATCCAGTATAAAGCTGCTCTAAATTCCGCCCTGCTTTTATTAATATATTTTCTTAATATAACAACTATTTCCGCTCAGACTTCGAGAAGGAATTCACCCCTCAGGAAAATTCCATCACCATCTTCGGAAATTGATTTATCGAAAATACCTTTCAAATTTGTATATGAGAGTTACCGAAATACCGGAGGTAAGGAAAACTGGGAAATAATCATGAACGACGTCAACGACTCAAATCAGGTCAATCTAACCAAAACTCCTGATTTGGACGAAATGTATCCCCATGTCTCTCCCGATGGAACAAAGATATGTTTTGTAATCGATGAAGGTACGACAAGAAGAAATAAAGTCCGAAGTGTCTATTTCATGAATATTGATGGAACCGGCAGAGTTGAAGTGGCAAGAAATGCCCGGCAGCCATGCTGGAGTCCTGATGGTAAAAAAATAGCATTTTTAAGAGGCGAATACGAAACATATAATCAAAGTGAATACGCGACAGCCGGTCTGGTTATTTACGATTTGGAAACACGAACATATCGGTCTCATCCGAATCAGTTTCTTAATCATATATACGCTATTTGCTGGTCACCAGACGGCAACTGGTTTCTTGGAGTAGTCAAGGGCAACTCAGAATACAGCGACGCAATCCTTGCCATCGAAGCGAATGGCCCTGGAGTTTTTAACCTTGAAGTCTGGGGTGTTAAAGGATGCAGGCCTGACTTCAGCAAAGACGGCAGACACATCACCTGGGGAGAAACCGACTGGGATTTGTGTGTCGGAGATTTTAATGTTGGGCCGCAGGGACCTATTGTCAATAATATCCGAAAAATTGTAAATTGCGCTCAAAATTCAAAAGTATATCACGTTGATTTTTCGCCGGATAACAGGTTTATAATATTCAGCTACGGTCCATCAAGAGGCGGCCAGCAGGTAGGCGGATTAGCCAAAGGCTGGGATATTTGTATCTCTGACCTGTCTGGAAAATGGTATAAAATAACGAATGACGGCCTGCATAACAAAGAACCAGACTGGATTCCTGTTGTGCTTGAGGATAAGAAAGAAAAAAAGTCTGACTCCGAAAAGCCATAGTATCAGGAAACGTGTCGAAAGTGAACTAAAGTAAAAAGTGAACTAAAGTTATATTTGAATATTTTCTTTTTTATAACTTTATACTTTAGCTCACTTTTTACTTTAGTCACTTTGTTATACTTGACTTTCCGAACAATTTAATCCAAAATATAGTTATTAGTTCTTTACAATTATGAAGTTATGTTAAATTAGGGTGATAGAAAGAAATTTATGAAAAATATTATTCTTTGTGTTACAGCATTGTTAAGCTTATTTTCAACAACTAATCTGTTCGCGGACCAGCTATTGCCTCCTGATGCGAATATTCCGCTCTGGCCGTCCGATGTCAATGCAATCAATACCAGTGAAATACCTTTCAAGATTATTCATGAGAGTTATCTTCAGACTCAGGGAAGAAACAACTGGGAACTTTTTATCATGAACGCTGACGGCTCAAACCAGGTAAACCTTACTAAAACTCCAGATCTTGATGAAATGTACGCTCATGTCTCACCGGACGGAACCAGGATTTGCTTCGTGGTCGATAGAGGCTCGAACAGAAGAAACAGAGTCAGAAGCGTTTACTATATGAACATCGATGGAACCGGAAGAGTTGAAGTCGCAAATAATGCCCGCCAGCCATGCTGGAGTCCCGATAGTAAATCAATCGCCTACCTTAAAGGTGAATATGACAGTTATAGCACGAGAGAATACGCGACTTCAGAGCTTTTTATTTATAACATAGATACGAAGGAGCACAAACCTCATCCGAATAAAAACCTGCATCATATATACGCAATCTGCTGGGCACCAAACGGAAAATGGTTTCTTGGCGTAACCCAGGGACATATGGATTACAGCGATACAATATTAGCATTTGAAGCAGACGGAACAGCCGTTCATGACCTTGAGCAATTCGGAGTTTTTGGATGCAGGCCTGATCTGCGTTATGACGGCAAAAAAATGACATGGGGCGCTACTGACTGGGATTTGTGTATAGCTGATATTGATCTCGATTCCAATACTCCGAAGGTTGAAAATGTCCAAAAAATCGTCAAATGTCCTCATGAGTATAAAATCTATCATGTTGACTGGTCACCAGATGGAAAGAATATTGCATTCAGTTACGGCTCTTTCGATGGCGGCCAGCAAGTCGGTGGTTTCGCTGCTGGATGGAATATTTGTGTTACGGATTTGTCCGGAAAATGGGTACAGGTGACAACAGATGGAAATCACAATAAAGAGCCTGACTGGATACCAATTGCAGCAAAAAAAGATACACCAAAAGAATCAAATGATGATATCGTAAAGTTAATGAATTGAGAATCAAATGATAAAACAATTAACTGTAAAAAAAGAAAACCTGTTACTCCTGATTGGAGCAATGCTTGTTTTTTCCGGCTGCCGCAAAGTTACTGAACCGGTGAATATGCCTGAGGTTATTATAACAAAATCAGGCGTTGAAATGGTTGTAATCCCGGAAGGCTGGTTTCAGATGGGAAGCAGCAAAGGCCAGAAAGACGAATCTCCTGTTCATAAAGTCTGGATTAATTCTTTCATGATGGACAAATATGAAGTCCCTCAGAAAGAGTTCCGCAAACATCAGATTTCCGACCCATCTCACTTCAAAGATCCCAACGCTCCTTTAAATCAAATGAACTGGTCTGACGCGGCTATGTATTGTAACGACAGGTCATATGCTGAAGGTCTCGAAGAATGTTACGATGAAAAAACATGGGACTGCAATTTTCTCGCAAACGGCTACAGACTCCCCACCGAAGCTGAATGGGAATACGCCTGCCGCGCAGGGACTAAAACAGAATACAGTTTTGGAAATAACAAAAGTCAACTGGATTCTTTCGCATGGTATGAAGGCAACTCCTTACAAAAAGCACATCTTATTGGACAAAAGAAACCTAATCCATGGGGACTTTATGATATGCACGGCAATGTTTCTGAATGGTGCAACGACTGGTATTCAGCCGATTATTACAAAAGAAGTCCCGAACGTGACCCAAAAGGCCCTGCGAAAGGAAAAGAAAGAGTAATAAGAAGCGGCTCATGGAGTTCAAATGCTCAAAGCTTACGTTCTGCATATCGAGCGAGTGACCCATCTCTTAATGATACTTGTTTAGCGAGCGACACCATAGGATTCAGATGCGTAAGAAAAGTTCCGCTTCAAAAGGAGTCTAACGCAAAGGAACGGAATATTGCGAGTACAAATGAGCCGAATGAACAAGCCCGAACAGGATTTTTTTTTGACGATATTTTTCTCGAACACAAAACTACTCTCGACCACCCTGAAAAACCTCAAAGACTCACTGCGATAAATGATAACCTGAAAGAAAAGAATCTATATTCGCAACTCGTACAAGTACCTATTGTGCCGGTCGAAATGAATTATTTACTAAAAGTTCATACGAAAGAATATATCGACCATGTAAAACAGGTATGCCAGACAGGCTCAGGTTATCTTGATTCAGATACTCCTGTATCGGAAAAATCTTACGAAGCCGCTCTTATGGCCGCCGGTGCCGTGACATATGCTATCGATGCTGTCATGGAAGGTAAAATAGAAAACGCTTTTTGCGCAGTACGTCCGCCGGGCCATCATGCGGAAAAAGACAAAGCAATGGGATTTTGCATATTTAATAATATAGCAGTTGGCGCAAGATATATTCAGGATAAATACAACCTCAGAAAAATCCTTATAGTTGACTGGGATGTTCATCATGGAAACGGGACACAACACAGTTTCTACGATGATTCTGAGATTTTATTTTTCAGCGTTCATCAATCTCCTTTTTATCCCGGCACAGGAAGTGAATCCGAAAAAGGCGAAGGCAAGGGTTTAAATCTTACGATGAATTTCCCATTACCAGCAGGTTCGACTGATGGTGATTATATTGAGATTTTTGAAAACAAGCTCAAACCCGCCGCCCTTTCTTTCAAGCCGGACTTTGTACTTATTTCGGCTGGCTTTGACTCACATAAAAACGACCTTCTCGGAGGAATGAAAGTAACAGAACAGGGATTTGCACAGATGACACAAATCGTAAAAGACATTGCTCAGAAATGCTGCAATTCGAGATTGGTTTCCATCCTTGAAGGCGGTTACAACTTACAGGCGCTCGCCAGTTCTGTTGAATCACACATTCGAGTATTAATGGAATAGAAGGCCACTGAATGTTATTTCAAACATGGGTATTTCTGCTATTTTTTCTTGTTGCGTATTCGATTTATCTGATTCTTAAAAGAACAAGAGCAGGCGTTTTGTGGCTATTGATTTCCTCGTATTTTTTCTACGGCTGGCTCAATCCTCTCTACGTAATCTTAATTTTATACGCGACTACATTCGACTTTATAATATCCGGCCAAATGGAAAAAAGCCGCAGAAAAAAACTATGGCTCACCGTCAGTATAGTAAACAGTCTCGCGATACTGAGTTTTTTCAAATACTTTGACTTTCTCACCAATAATCTTAATGCCCTCTTTTCTTATATAAACTTACCTTACCAGATTATTTCACCCGGATTTCTTCTTCCTTTCGGACTATCGTTTTATCTGTTTCAATCAATTGGTTACATGATAGATTGCTATAGAGGTGACATTGAAAGAGAAAATAACTTCGTAAGATACGCTGTTTTCGTCGCGTTCTTCCCGAGATTACTCATGGGGCCAATTGAACGAGCAGGCAATTTCCTGCCGCAGTTGCGAAATTTACCAACTATTACAAGCCGCGATATAGGAGACGGCCTTTCACTTTTCGTCGTCGGATTATTCAAAAAAATAGCTGTCGCCGATTATCTTGCTTTGTACGTCGATAAAGTTTATAACAATCCAGACCAGTTCCAGTCCCCTGCTTTATTGCTCGCTACATTTCTATTCGCATGGCAGATTTATTTCGATTTCAGCGGCTATACAGACATGGCAAGAGGCATTGCGAGAATGCTTGGTTTTCGGATTATGCTGAATTTTAATAATCCTTATCTCGCCACAAGTCTCGGTGACTTCTGGAACAGATGGCACATAAGCCTTTCGTCATGGTTCAAGGATTATCTTTATATCCCGCTTGGGGGCAATCGTAAAGGGAATTTCAATACTTATAGAAACATTTTTATTACAATGGTAATTTCAGGTTTATGGCACGGGGCGGCGTGGACATTTATCATCTGGGGAGCGGTTCACGCGATAGGAAGATTTGTAACACGAGAACTTGAACGAACAGAGTTTTATAAAAATCAGGTTCCGAAAATATTTAAACAGGCTTTTGTTTTTATTTTAGTTGGTTTCGCGTGGATTTTCTTTCGCGCATCGAATATCAGTGAAGCATGGCTGATTGTATCGAAAATTTTTACTTCGGGGATTGCAAATCCTTATTGCCCCCTGCTTGCGATTTTTATGATACTGGCAGTATGGTTGTACCAGTTTATGTATGAATCCGGTTTTAGAAAAATACTCGAAATCAAAGTCGTAAACGCAGCAATGGTTATTTCGATGATTTTATATCTGGCGGTATTTTCATCTTCACAGGGAAGCTATTTTATTTATTTACAATTTTAGAATGCGATGAATTTATTAAAAACAAAAAATACTGAAATACCTTTTAGCTCTAACGGAGTTCGCCTGAATATCAGGCAATGGATTTTCGTAGTTACTTTTGGTTTTATCGCTATTATTGCATTACCTTCTATATGGAAGTCGATTGAAAAATTCTCACCGGGAGATGACTACCGCTTGCCATATCATCTCGGCAGCGATTATTGGTTTTATCAGCGTTACAGCGAATTGGCACTTTCCAAATATGAAACTGTTATAATAGGTGATTCGGTTATATGGGGACATTATGTCACGAATAACCAGACTCTTTCGCATTACCTGAACGAATTATCAGGAGAAAACAAAATTGCAAATCTTGGTATTGACGGTATGCATCCGGCGGCACTTGAAGGCCTGGTGCGATATTACGGGAAAGATATAAAAAACAAGAATGTCATACTGCATCTGAATCTGCTTTGGCTAAGCTCGCCAAAACATGACCTGCAGACAGAAAAAGATTTCCGTTTTAACCACCCAAAACTCGTGTCACAATTTAAAACAAAAATTCCATGTTATACCGCACCGTTCATATCGAGACTTTCTATCGCCCTGGAACGTCATTTTACTTTCCCCGCATGGATTTCACATTTGAATATAGCTTATTTTCAAAATACAAATATGCCCGCATGGACACTGGAAAATCCATATAAAAATCCGCTTGGTACAATTGATCCAAACATCCTCGAAGAAAAACCCAGAGATACATTTGTATCAGAAAACAAAACGTCCGGGGGAGATTTTCAATGGGTACAGGCGGATACATCTTTGCAATGGAAGTTTTTCAGAAATACTATCAAGCTGCTTCAGGAAAGAAAAAATAAAATACTTGTACTGATCGGGCCTTTTAATGAAAATATACTTTCAGGAGAGAGTCTGGATAATTATCTGAAACTTAAAAGCGACATTGTACTATGGCTCGAACAAAATAATATTTCATACTTTTCGCCCCCTGCTCTGCCTGCTGAATTATATAATGATGCAAGTCACCCTACATCACAGGGCTATGAGACACTCGCAAAAGAACTTCTTGAAAGAAAAATACTGAATTGAACGTATAGACAAAACCTGCTAATCTAATCATAATATAAAGGAAAAACTTTGAAAGGAATTAGTAAATGAAAATTGCAGCGACTTTAATTTTATGTGTTTTTCTTTCTATCGGCTGTGCCAATAAACCGGCAAGCTCAAACTATTCTGCTGATTCCGACATTATAACCGCAAAAAGCGGCGAAAATTTTAGTATTACCATGGAATCGAATCCGACTACTGGTTATTCATGGAGTATTGAAGAGCCGCTTCCGGAAATTCTGCAAAAAGTCAGTAACGAGTATAAGCCTTATAATACTTCAGGAAATATTGTCGGTTCAGGCGGACATGAAATATGGACTTTCAAAGCAATTGCAAAAGGCAATACGGCTTTAACTTTCCAATATTCCAGACCATGGGAAAAAGACGTTCCGCCAATCAAAAAGGAAACTTATAAAATTAATGTTAAATAAACCTTGATTTTGGTTCATAATTAGACTTTTGTTGTATTTCAAATTATATTTGATATTATTGTACATAATATTCGGTGGGACAGGAGTGTAAATTATGCCGTCAATAAATTTCCTTTAAGTGAATGGAACAAGCAATGAAAAGATTTCTGTGTTTAATGCAGGTAGTTATCCTGATGTTCTGACTTTGAAAAACGGCCAAAAGGTCTCTACAGAAGAACAATAGTGGAATCAAAGACGGCCGAAAATTATCGAAGACTTTGCAATTGAATGTTTTGGACGGTGATTCTGTCAGCATTCCGCGGGACATACAGACGCTCCAAACTGGTATTTCTTTATAGATTTCGCAAATAAATATCTAAAAGCCCCCAAAAAAATTGACCTAAAGGAAGTTTAATTCGAGTCTTTTTTCTTTTTTTTCTGACGGACTTTGCTTATTAAAAATCCCAAAATAATTATTAAAATAATAATGAGTATGAGAATCATTCCGGCTAATGGACCATAGCCTGCGATCTGTTGATGCACGGTATGCATAAAGAAAGCCCAGCATAAAATCGCTATATAAGTTCCGGCCAAAACTATTGTAAGATTCAGCCAGGCAGGCAAAGCCATCATGAATCCAATAACACTGCCGACTACAGGCCCGGTCATCCAGAACGGAAACCAGACAAACGCGAAAAGACCAATTATGCCATATTTTCGAACCTTGTCATGATGAGTAACCGCCGCTTTTTGTATTTTATCGAAAAATCGCTTTAAGCTCTTAATAACTAATAGTTGTCTCCAGCTAAAAACGAACAAAGGATAGAGAATCAATACCTGTATCGTTTCAAGAATAATACACATTAGAATTACAGTGATTGGCTTAAACTGCAGAGAAAATCCCAAAGCTAAACCCGCGGCACGACCAGAAAGAATTATAAACGCAGTGGTTGCCGATATCAACTGGGCTTTGTCCGGATCAAATATAAATTTCACTCCAATCCATGCGGTGTACAATAATGCTAATACTACTCCAGCAATCAAAATTTTTCCTTCTGAAGTAGCCAGCAGAGTTATCTTTGATAAATATTGATGTTCAGAACATTCCGAGTCAGCCGGAATTTGTTCCTGCTCTGTTTTTTCTTTCCGTTTCTTAAATACTCCATTAATGATATCACTCATATTGTACTTTTGTACATTATTTGCCTAAAAATGCAATATACAAATGTCTCATTATTACTTTTTTATTTTCCATTTTTCTCAATCATATTACCGAAAACAGTATCTTATTCAGTCAATAAGCCTGAATTTATAGTAAAAAACAAGCAAAAATTCACATTTTAGAAAAAAGGAAAAAAGCTCGTTTTCAGGCTAAAAACAAACTATTTTTAGAAATATTTTTGAAAAAATACGTAGTTACCACAATAGACTAAAGACATTATTTTTTGGTATAATAATGATATTGTGGAATTCAACGTTTCGGACTGTTCGGGCGGAGGCCTGCAGTCCTTTTTTTATGTTCAAATCAACAGGTTACATAACCTTCGGCAATTCATCCCAATTTGTTGTGTAACGCGGGGATCGTCTTTTGAATTCGACGTGCCATTTTCTGTCTATTCCCTCAGCCGCCCATCGTATCGGCGTGTTTGAGCGTGCGTTTATCATATCCACTACGTTCATCAGCCTTCTGGCCTTTTCCCTGTCGGTTCTGTCGAACAGGTTGTGCTGTACTTTGTTTTCCGGCACAAGACACAGGAGAATAACGCCGCACTTTTTGAACTGACATTTTTCACGGTAAATCCGCTCGATGCCCGATGCAGCAGCCCGTATAAGCTCTGTTGTGTCGTTTGTAGGTGTATCGAACGCAATTGAGTGAGAATTGAAATACTTGTTCTTTATGAACCTGCTCGTTGTGACAAAAACACTAATTATGCCAGCGGCTAAGTTTTGCTCCCTCAATTTCTCCCCTGCTCTCGAAGCATATACCGCAATCGCTTCCTTCATTTGCTCTATCGATTCTATCGGCGTGCCGAACATTCGCGAAACGACTATCGACTGGCGGGCGGGCGGGTTGTGTTCCAGCTCATAGCAGGGAGTGTTTTGCAGTTCGTAAACCGTTCTTACTCCAGTGACACCGAATTTAGCTCGAATCCAACTGATATTGGCTTTGCTCAAATCAAAGGCGTTTTTGAAACCCGCCTGTTTTAATTTTATAGCCGACCTGATACCTATACCCCATATTTTTTCAAGTGGAACTGTCGCGAGAATTTGCTCAATATCAGGCGAATCGGTTAAATCCAATACGCCGTTATATTCGCTTGAACGTTTGGCGAGATAATTTGCCATTTTCGCAAGCGTTTTTGTTTGCGCAATTCCTATTGATACAGGCATACCGGTCCATTTTTTTACCGTCAGCCGCATTTGCTGGCAATATTCAGTCAGCGACTTGGTGGCAGCCTCATCCTGATTGTTTTTATCAGGATGGGGATGGTAATCGCAGGGCAAGCCATCCACAAGCGTCGCTTGTCTTCGACTTTGAGGCTGCCACCCGGCAAAACCAGCCAGATTCAAAAACGCTTCATCAATGGAATAAATTTCGATTTCGGGAGTGAATGCCGCAAGTGTATCCATAACACGCGAGGACATATCCGCGTAAAGCGTATAGTTCGAGGAGAAAACTTCGATATTATGTTTTTTGATTAAATTTTTCACCTCAAAAACAGGAACGCCCATACCTATATTCATCGCTTTTGCTTCGTTGGAACGCGCTACGACACAGCCGTCATTGTTCGACAAAACTATTACCGGCCTGTTTTCAAGTTTGGGATTAAAAACACGTTCACACGAAACATAAAAATTATTGCAGTCAACAAGTGCAAAAACAGGTTTCATAATTTGTGTATGACATTAGTCACTACGCCCCACACTTCAAACTCGTTGTCATTGGTTATCTCCTGCGAAAAATAGTTTTCGTTTTCAGGCACGAGAGTGACTTTTCCGCGTCGGAGCCTGATTCTTTTTACAGTAAGTTCTCCATCTATAACCGCGATAACAATATATTTATCTCTCGGCTCAACCGAACGATCCACAACAAGCAAATCACCATCGTGGATGCCCGCTCCAATCATGGAATCGCCTGTAACTGTTACAAAAAAAGTCGCTGCCGGATTTTTTACAAGGTGCTTATTCAAATCGAGCCTGTCCTGCTCATAATCCGCGGCGGGTGATGGAAACCCGGCCGGCACAGTCGCGCCGAAAAGGGATAAGCTATTTTCGACTGATAAATCCGGTATATGAGATATTTTTATTTTTGTAACCATATTCTTTTCGTAACGCGGGCATACCGTTCAGAGCCAGCCTGAACAAAGTGGAAGGGACAAGCTTGCCCATGAGTATATAACCGGGTGGCATCCTCAAAGCTGAAAGCTTTGGGGATGATAAACACTGAATGAGCCATCCCCAAGCTGCAAGCTTGAGGATGCCACCCAATAAATATTTTATCTGTGCCACTATTTCAAAGCAATTTTTTCCAACTGAGGATATTCACGTAAAAGGCCTTGCGGGACAGGCTGCTTCTGCCCCGTAATAAGACATCGTAATTCAAGAGCGTTGGCAAGCTCGGCGCCGCGATAGTGATTATTTGTAATTACCGTAAGAGTCTGAAACGCCTTTGCCAGTTCATTTACCCGAAGTTTGATTTGCGACAATTCTTTTTCGTTGTAATAATAATTATAAGTCTCGTCTCGCCCTGCTTTGCTGAACCACTTGGCCGCGTTTCTGCCGTGCATTCTGAAATAACCGTTCGTACCTATGGTACAATTCTGCATATCAAAAGAGTTCCACGTCGTTGGGTAATCGAGATTGCAGACTGAAACACGCAGGCTGTCTAAAAATTCCAGAGCATCAGGAGTTTGCCATGACTTATGCCGGACTTCAAGAGCGATATTAAAAGCACCCGAAAACATCTCAATAATTTTAGACAAATGCTTGCGGTGCAAATCAGTATCATCGAAATCATATTTGAACTGGGCGAGAAGGTGTTTCAGTTTTCCCGTTTCGAGAAAAGGCTCGAAACCTTTATGAAACTGTTTTACCATGTCATTATCAATTTTTCCTTCGTGTGTGAAATCATTGTGCAGCTTTGCGGTGAAAAAGAAATCTTTTTTTTCAGAAGTTCTTTCCAGCCATGCTTTGGTTGTTTTCTCGAAAGGCGGACGATAAAACGTACTGTTAATTTCCACGCAGTCAACAAACGTGCTTACAAACTCAAGCTGGTCGATTTTGGAATCAGTATAGACAATCCCCTTCCAGTCTGGATATGACCAGCCTGCTATACCTATATAAATTTTGCCTGTATCATTTTGTACATTCATAATTTTCTGAAACAGCCTATAACTCTGCCTACTATTTGAATATTCCGATCCATCATCTTTATGTGAATAGTTTTATATCCCGCCGCTTTATTCGCCGGTTCGAGAGCTATCCTGTTTTTATGAATATAAACTTTTTTTACGGTTGCTTCATCGTTTATCAATACAACACCTATCCGCCCGTTGGGAATTTCAGATTCTTTTTTTACAACAACGAAGTCACCATCCATAATCCCCTCGTCTATCATGCTATCGCCCGCGACTTTCAGGATAAACGAATCACTCGTTCTACCGAATGTTTCGCCCACATCTATATACTCCTGGATATTTTCCTGGGCCAATATAGGCAATCCGGCAGCGACTCTTCCAATTACAGGAAGGAATCCAGACTGTTTTGTCTGGTCGATATATTCCTTCGATAGTTTCAAGCCGCGATGAATAGACGAATCCGCCAGGTAGCCTTTTTTCTTCAGATAGCTTATTAACTGATGCACGGAATTCTGAGCCAGCCCGAAATGAGCGGCAATTTCTCTCTGGCTCGGAGAATCATTTTCATCGAGTCGGGATTCGATATACTTGAGAATTTCCTGCTGTTTTTCAGTTAAAGGCTTCATAAATACAATATATTGTCATTTGACCATATTTAGCAACAAAAAAATCTCGTTTTTTTCCGTTTTTGTGAATATTTTTTTAATTTACTTGTAAAAAAGCCCATAGCTGTATAAAAAAGGTACTTTTGAGGTGCTTGTTTATGTCATTGCGAGGAATGTAATGACGAAGCAATCTCAAATATAGATTGCCGCGTCCCAAGGGACTCGCAATGACAAAGAACGTGGCTGGTTCTTTTGAATTTATTGTTAAAAATGATTTTGAACAGGATGGTTTTCAATGTCAGAAGTTAAAAATATCGCGAAAATCGAGGTCGAGTTGATAGCAATTACTCCAAACCCGGAAAGAGTAATTGAAGAAGCCGGGCGTACATGCTATCTGAGTTTCGACAAAATCGGGGCAAATTCGGCGGAAGACTTTATTCACAGGCTGATAAAGCTTGGCCACGAATCGCCTCTCGAACATGCTTACGCTACTTTCCGAATAAAAAACTGCTCGCGGGCGATGACTCATCAGCTTGTTCGTCACAGGCTTATGGCCGTCTCGCAGCAATCGCAAAGATATGTAAACGAGGAACAATTCGAATATGTGATTCCGGAAACTATGCCCGATGAATTTATTGCCGATTATCACAATGATATGGAAATAATCCAGAAGATGTATGCAAAGTGGCGAGATCGAGGACTGAAAAAAGAAGACGCGCGTTTTGTTCTTCCCAACGCCTGCACAAGCGAGATAGTTGTTTCCGCCGATTTCAGAGAGTGGAGACATATCCTGCAAATCAGAATGTCCAAAAAAGCTCAGTGGGAAATCCGAAAAGCATGTACGATGATTTATGAGATACTAAAAGAAAACGCGCCAAATTGTTTCGACGATATCAAAGAAATGGATTGATTATGATAAGCTCAAAGCAATTTAAAGAAATACTTTCAAAAAATGTTCTTATAGGTGACGGCGCGATGGGTACAATGCTGTACCAGCAAGGTGTATTCCTCAATAGCTGCTTCGAGGAAGCCAACCTTAATAACCCGGAACTTGTTAAAAATATTCACAAAAAATATATAGAAGCCGGCGCGGATTTTATCGAGACAAATACATTCGGCGCCAACAGCTTCAAGCTCGCAAAGTTCGGCCTGCAGGATAAAGTCGAGCAGGTTAATACAAAAGCAGTTGAACTCGCGCGACAATGCGCAGGCTCGGATTGTTTAGTCGCAGGTTCCATCGGACCGATTGGCTGGCAATTAACTCAATATAACGAAGATAAAATTTTCGAGGCACATAAAATATTTTTCCAGCAAGCCAGCGCACTAATAAACGCGGGCGTGGATTTTATAATTCTTGAAACGTTCCAGAATACACAGGAAATATGCATTGCGATTGACACTATCTTAAGCAAATTCGACATCGCGATCGCGGCTCACATGACAGTGGATCGCGGCGACGAAACAATTTTCGGCGAACCTGTCACCGCGGCTCTTGAGCCGGTCTGCAAGAGAAATATCGCGGCGATTGGTTTAAACTGCTCGGTAGGTCCATCGGACATGCTTTCAAGCATAGAGAAAATAAGAAAAATCACTGACAAACCTCTTTCGGCACTTCCGAACGCTGGTATGCCAAGACAGGTTGAAGGCCGCATGTTGTATATGTCAACGCCTGAATATATGGCGGAATACGCAAAAAGATTTTTTGAAAAAGGCGCACGTATCATAGGCGGCTGCTGCGGCACAACGCCGGATCATATCAGAGAAATGGTCAGAGCGGTACGAGCTCTCGACAAAGCTGAAATAAAGACAAAGAGCAGAGATGCAATTAGTATTACTGAAATTCACAGAGAAAAAGAATTACCTCCTGCAATTCCGTTATCGGAAAAATCAAAACTCGGACAGAAAATCGCGACAGGACAAAAAGTTTTCACAATCGAACTGACTTCACCCAAAGGAATCAATATTCAGTCAACGATAGAAAAAGCACAAATTTGTGCAGAAGCCGGAATTGACGCGGTTAATGTCCCTGACGGCCCAAGAGCAAGTTCGCGTTTATCACCTATGGTGACTTGTGTGAAGATTCAGCAGAATTGCGACATAGAGACTATCCTGCATTTTTGCTGCCGGGATAGAAATTTAATCGGAATGCAGTCCGACCTTCTCGGCGCTTCTGTTATGGACTTGCGAAACATTCTGGTAATAACAGGCGACCCGCCAAAGCTCGGCCAATACCCGGACGCTACAGGCGTTTTTGATATGGATTCGATTGCGCTTACTTCTGTGGTGAAAAATCTTAATCGAGGCATTGATATCGGCGGTAACGATTTATCTTCGCAATTGGCTTTGACAATCGGCGTAGGCGCAAATCCCGTCGCGGCTGAAATGGACAGGGAAATTGAAAGATTCAAACGCAAAGTCGAAGCAGGCGCGGAATACGCAATTACTCAGCCTGTTTTCGATATTGATATGCTTTTGAATTTTCTCGCGAAAATAGAATCGTTCCATATACCAATCATCGCCGGAATCTGGCCGTTCATTAGCTACAAAAACGCCGAGTTCATGGCGAACGAAGTTCCAGGAGTTGTTGTACCGGAAGAATTACTCGAAAGAATGTCCGCGGCCAAAACAAAAGAACAGGGAACAAAAATCGGAATAGAAATCGCAAGCGAGATGGTAGAAAAACTCGAAAATATAGTCCAGGGCTTCGCAATAAGCGCCCCGTTCGGAAATGTCCAGACCGCACTTACTGTATTAGGAAAATGATATAAAAATCGAGTTGGAAGTTCTAACAGATTGAATCGTGTCATGGGTATTTTGCTTAACGATTTATCAAAATCCGTAGGGTGGGCTATGCCCACCAAAATAAAGAAATGGTGTGCTAAGCACACCCTACTTCTACTACGTTATCAATTATTTCGGAGTATCTAAGATAATCGTCTGATATTCATCTTCAAAGATTACTGTTTGATTTCCGTTAAATTTAACAACTTTTGTAGTTGAGGCATGTTCATTAGCGTCAGAAGGAAATATTCTTGTAAAATTGTAAATATCATTATTTTCGCTGTGTTCAATAAACTCCCATCTAATATCTGATACCTGATCCAGGGTACCACATTTCATAGACTGACTTGAAACTTTGATATACTCATCTTTGTATATATTCGGGTCGTATATTACCATAGAACAATTTGAGCCTGAACCAATTTTACCTATATAACATATTAGTTGAGCCGCATACTTAGGACTCGATACAACCTGCCGGGTATCATCACTTTTGGAACACCCAAAAGAAATCATAAATGTTAATGTGATGGTTATTAAAATCCTTTTAAGCATAAGGACATACTCCCAAAAATATTTATTTTTCCTTTTATTACTAATCAGGTTAGTCAATATTATAAAAGTTGGCAAGAAATATTTGATATTATATTACAAATTTAAGTAATAATTGATACTATTTATAATATGACGAATATGAAAGAATCAAAGAAATATACAGCAAGATTTGTAGCGGCTCAGGTTTTGAATAAGTTTGAGCCTAAGCGCGATTATGCGTCTGCTATTCTTGATAAATATCTGGATAAAACCGACCAGAGGCAGAGAGCTACGGATCTTGTTTTTGGTACATTAAGGAATCTGGCCGCGATAGATTCTGTGATAAACTCATTTTCCGGCTGTCTTGTAAAGCGAATACAGAAGAAACTTTTAAATATAGTTCGCGTAGGTTGTTACGAGATTATTTATACTCCATCGACCGGCGAACATTCTATAGTCAACGAAGCCGCACAAAATGCGAAAGCTATTGCTGGTCCCAAGCAGGTTGGATTTGTCAACGCTCTATTGCGGCAGATTATCAGGCATGTCACAAACAGGCAAACTCCATTGCTTCAGGCAAATATCAGGCGAACTTTGCCGCAAAATATTGAAACCGGCTGTGAATTTGATTCTGACTTTCTTCCCGATGAGACGACAAATATAGCTCAGTATCTCAGTATAGTATTTTCTCTTCCTAATTGGCTTGTCACTGACTGGCTGAAAGAATTTGGCGACGAGAAGGCCAGGCAAATTTGTTTTGCGAGCAACCGCAGGCCGGGTTTTTATATCAGGCCAAATACTTTGAAAATATCTATGCGGGAATTTGTCACGAAGCTGCAGGAAGATGGTGTTGAGATTGAGACTGTACAGGATGAGCCGCTATTGCGTCTTAAAAGTCCGAGCAAAGTATCTGAGTTGCCGGGCTTTATTGAAGGTCTATTTGTTGTGCAGGACCTGACCGCATCGTTACCTGTAAGACTTCTGAATCCTCAGACAGGCTGGAAGATTCTTGATATGTGCGCGGCTCCGGGCGGAAAGACTACGCAATTGGCAGAAGCTACAAATGATTCGTCTCAAATAATCGCGACTGATATAGATTCAGAACGGCTTACAAAATTAGAGGAAAATATAACAAGGCTTGGCATCAAAAGCGTACAAGTATTGAAATACGAAAAAATATCGGACATGAAATTCGACTGTATTTTGCTCGATGTTCCTTGCTCGAATACAGGGGTTCTGGCAAAGCGAATTGAGGCACGTTTTCGCATAGAACCAAAAACAATTACAGAAATTACAGCAATTCAAACAGGGATTCTCGAAAAAGCATCCACAATGTTAAATCCATTTGGGACAATATGTTACAGTACGTGCAGCATACAAAATCCGGAAAATTCCGAGATAGTAAATAAGTTTCTTCAAAAGCATAAGGATTTCACTCTTGTTTCAGAAAAGCTTGTTTTACCATCCGCGGAAAATTTCGACCATGATGGCGGATATTCCGCTGTATTTGCACGAAAATCCTGATAAAAAGTTGGATATCAGCTATATTAAAAGTAAATTCACAACTTTTCCACAAACCCGAGTTACAATGTGTATAAACTGTGAATAATAATCTTTTTTCGCACGTAAGACCAGTGCAGGCATGAACCTCTGTAAAGTGGAAAAGAATTTTTGAAAAAACCAGTTGATTTGTAGTTTTATTTGCCTGATAATCTGGCTTTGAGTTGATAATAACGAAAGGAATCATGTCTGGTATCTTAGTTGAATTCAGCTTTAATTTTTCAACTAATACTTAAGACAGGCCGGTATTTGGAGATGGGTTTATTAATCCTTTTGACAATATTGGTTTAAAGCTCGTAACAGGAGTGTTTATGGTGCAGAGCATAATCACGGATGATAAAATAAAATTGGCTTCAGAACAGATTAGTAGTATTAACGATGCTATCGCGAATCAAATAGGTATGCAGAAATACCGAATCTGGTTCCAGAACTCAACCAATTTGACCCTTACGGATGGTTATCTTAAGATAAGCGCCGCAAACCCTTTCATCTCAAACTGGATTGAAAATCATTTCTCTGATGAAATTATTCAAGCGGTTCGTACAGTTTCAGGAACAGACGTAAAACTCTCTTTCACTATAGATCAACAGTTAAACGGCGTTCAAAACCGTCTTAAATTGGATACTGATGAATCTGACGCCGCTTTAAAAACCGGCAGATTCCGAGTAAAACCCAAAAGAGTGAAATTATCAGAAACTGGTTCCAATCAAAGCAGAAGACTTAAACTGAGTCTCGATACATTTGTTGTAGGCGGGCCGAATGAACTCGCTTATAACTCAGCTAAAATGATTGTAAACGAAGAAAAAATTCAGTTTAATCCATTGTTTGTTCACGGCGGATACGGCGTTGGCAAGACCCACCTGCTGCAGGGAATATGCAATGCAATGTTTGAAAAACGCCCGCAAACTAACTGGTTATATCTTTCCGCGGAAGATTTCGCCAATCAGTTTGTTCTTGCTCTAAAAACGAAAAAGCTTGAGGGTTTCAGGAATAGAATGAGACAGACGGACCTTCTTGCGATAGATGATATTCATTTTCTGGCGAGCAAACCGTCCATGCAGGAAGAATTTCTGCATACTTTCAATACAATTGATTTAGCCGGAAAACAGGTTGTTCTGGCTTCCGATGCTCATCCCAAACAAATCAGCCAGCTCTCGGATAAACTGGTAAACCGCTTCGTATCAGGTATGGTCGTCAAAATTGACCCGCCGGACCTTGATATGCGATGCAGAATATGCAAGCAGTTTTTACAAAGACTCAATAGGCCGGTACAGGTGAACGATAATGTAATAGAGTACATCGCCGAAAATCTCATTACCAATGTACGAGAACTCGAAGGTGCTGTATTAAAAGTCATTGCGTTTTCGTCACTGAAGAACGAAAATATCACCCTTTCGATGGCAAAAGCCGTACTCTCCGAACACATGGAAAGATGCGATCCTATAGTTCATGTTACAGATATCGAATCTGTGGTTGCTTCATATTTCGGGATAACAACCGGAAATTTACATTCGGCAAAGAAAAACAGAACCGTAGCGCTTGCAAGACATCTGAGCATGTACCTTACGAGAAAACATACTCGAATGTCATCTTCGGAAATAGGCAGAGTAATGGGCGGCAAAAACCATGCTACCGTCCTGCTGGCATGTAGAAAAGTAGAAGATATGGTCGAAAGAAATATTGATCTTAACTGGCAAAGCCCTTCAGGAAACAAAATTTCTAAAGCTCAAGCTGTTATTAGCCAGCTTGAAAAAAGCATCTCAAGATAGAAAACAATGAAGCCCGCCAGTCAATACAAATTAAAATAGAAATCAAAACATAGATATTATGTCTGGACAGGGAAGTCTGAAATTTACATGGAAGTTTATCTCTGCTGTAATCATATACATCGGATTCGCGATATATTTATTTTATCCATACCTTGAATCTTTCAGCAGATGGCAATTCCTATGGCCTCTTAATATATGTATTGCATCAACAGGATGCTATATTCTCAGCCGAAGATGGGTAGCCGGTTTTGCGGGGTCGTGTTTGGCCGGCATTATTTATGGTTTTGGTCCATATATGTTTGGGCTTGCGAAGTTTCATCCAGTCATTGGTTTGCTTGTTGCGGCTATGCCGTGGTTATTCTGTCCTGCCGCGTTTGGAATTTTCTCAGTCAATAGAAAATGGCTCAACTATATATTTTCCTTGATACCATTTCTTGCGATAGTCCTTTTTTTCCAGGCGGCTGAAATAACAAAACTATACCCTGCTTCTCTCCAGGCGAAACTGAAACCCGATGAATTATATAGCTTATTAGCCCCTTTAGTCGCGGCGAAACTCGGAACAACTCTAATCGGATTTTATCACGTTCCTCTGGCCGCCCTAATCATGGGTTTGTCCATGCTTATTTCTGCCAGACGCTATAGTATAATAATGATAATTGCTTCGAGTATAACACTAACATTTTCCAATCAGATAAATTCAAGCCTTCAAATAAGCCCGATCATCTGGCTTAGTATCTCATCGCTTTGCTTTTCAATTATCATCGGCGCAGGTTTTCAGGGACTTGCTTCGGGTGGTTTTGGCGACAGAAAATGGATACTGGCAAACTCAATTATTCTCGGTATATTCGCGATAGTAACTCTATTGCTTGCGGCAAACTATTTCCAGGTTATACTCTCGCTCGCTGATGGATACGCCAGACTATTCGTTGAAACAGCGAAATTTTATTTGCTCGGCGCCGTTGTTTTACTAATCTGCTTTTTTATGACCTGCGGCAAAGTTAAAATGCATCTGCTCAGGGAAATTATTATCAGTGCTGCTATGGCTATCGATATTTTTATAAGCGCAGGTTTTATTATCGACAGGCTTTTCTAAGAATCAATTCCCGGAGAATTTCTCCCTCTCAATTTGTCCAAGCATGAAACGACCATCAAACCGCATAAATTCTATTATCGAATCGAACTGCTGGTCAATAAAGCGGCTGTCATTGCTAACAATTGCTATACCTATAACCGCCCTGCCCCTGTCGTCCTGCTCATCTACCTCTGAAATAGAAATATTGAACCGGCTTTTGAGTCTTCCAATCAAGCTCTTAACGACACTTCTCTTGTCCTTGAGCGAAGTCGTTCCGGGTATGGATATATTCGCAGTCATTACGCCTATTATAATTTTATTTCACCCGTTATTTATTGTATAAATAAACTTACATTTATTCGTATCAATTGTATAATAAATAAAATATTTTTTGAATAGGAAGTTTTATGGATGAACAGATGGACATTATATTTTCCGAAAAGCAGAAATTTGGGAAGTGGGTACACCTGATTATTTTTTCTATTTTATTTTTCCCGATAGCGGTTTTTCTTGTCACATACAAAAATGATTCTACCGAAAAAGTTCCTGTCGAAATAAGTGCTATTTTACCCATTTTATTAAGCGCAGGAATTCCACTTATTCTTGAAATTCTTTTTTTATTTCTAAAACTGGAAACTAAAGTTATCAATAATGGATTATATGTGCGTCTTTTTCCGGTGCATATAAAATTCAGAACATTCACTCCCGAAGAAATCAGCGAAGCTTTCGCACGCAAGTACGAACCAATTTCCGAATACGGCGGCTGGGGAATTAAAGGTTGGCGAAGTAATAATAAAGCATATAATACCCGCGGCAATGAAGGCGTGCAGCTTGTTTTCAAAAATGGCAAGAAATTACTCATCGGCTCACAAAAATCACAGGAATTAGAAAACGCTATAAAAACCATCATGAGGTGACGATAATGAAAAACTTCAAAATCGTTTTAATAACTGTAATTTTGACAATATCAATAATTGTAGCTCTTCAGAACAAAGAGCAGGTTACAGCAAAATTCTTATTTGCCTCACTTGAGATGCCGCTAATGCTTCTAATTATCGTAGTATTAGCGGCAGGCTTCGCTGCAGGAACAATAATTTCCAGCCTTCTGCGTAAAAAACCAAAACCACAAAAAAATTAATTGCAAGCGTTCGCAGGAAAATATTTTTTTGCTATGTTTATGCAAAAAAACATACATTTATCATTCCGCACTTGTTGCGGAATCCAGGAAATAAACACATTATTTGGGATAGTATTAACGAGATAAATATTTCCCTGTAAATCCTGTTCTCTTTTCGAAATTAGAGTTGCTCAAAATAGAGTTTCATTATATACTTCCTTGTCGGGATTTTACGTACTTTGATAAAACTGTAATTATTTTTATTATTTAATATAACCATTTTTCAAAAATACAAAAGTGGGAGTAATTTCTATGGAAAAACTAGACCTTACAAAATTCAATGAAAAGTTAAGAAATTACGCTCTCGAGATAATTAATATATATGAAAATTTTTCTTTTTCAAATTTGAAACAACACGTATCTTTAGTAAAGAAAGCTCCTACTGGTATATATGATTCAGAATACTTTGAATACCCTGCAGTTTACTCTCTCTTAGCATATGGTATAGAAGGTCTCGATGCATTATATGAGTTATCATTATGTGGACATAGTGTTTCTGGATATTGGATATCTTCTGATGCATTAATGGTTGCAGCAATTCAAAAGTCTGACATTGCTATTAGTAATATATTTTTAACTCAAACATATATTAATGATGAATCTTTTTGTAAATTAATAGCTATAGTTCAAAAGAATTGTAAGGACAAGGAAATATCAGATTACGCAAAATATTTACTTTCAAAACTAATAAATACATATATTTCTAATCCTGATCATAGAAATGAATTAGGTAAGATTCTAATAAAAACTGAAATAGCACTGGGAAAAAGTTGCGAAGAAGGAAGGAATCTTATTATTGAATATATCTCAAAAGCTTCTCTTAACTTAAGCGAAGAAATATGTGATAATTTAGATACTCTTGTGAAACAAGATTTAAATGAAAACGAGTATCAAAGTTATTTCCAGAAATTTCCGACGCTTCTTGATCCTATGGCATCATCTATTATCTCAACACAAAATCTTGGTGAAATATGGAAAACTGATTTTGTCATTAAGAGATTGGACGATGAATATATATTTGTTGAAATTGAAAAACCAAGAGATACTTTATTCACCTTATATCCACATCCTACAAACTCTCTTTCACATGCCATCGGGCAAGTTCTGAATTGGCAAATATGGATTGAAGATAATATTGCTTATGCTCATTTACATGGTTTTCCCGGGATACATTTTCCTAAAGGAATTATTATAATCGGAAGAGATAAAGATATGACTACAGAACAAATACGCTTCCTTAAATGCCTTAATGATAACTTATATCCAAGAATCATAATATTTACATACGATAATATTATTTCTAATGCTAGAAATATAATTAAAAATCTTACTTTAAAAATCTAACCTAAAAGTTTTGACAGCATGGGCAAAAGTTCATCCTACCGTAATGTTATTTTAATATTTCCTCGGTGTTCTCTGTGCCCTCTGTGGCAAAACATAAAAAATGTTTTTGTTAATTCCCTTGTTTTAGGCAATAGGAATGTTATAATTCAACGGTTTTAATTGGAAAGAAAATTATGGCATTATTAAACGTAAATATAGATCATATAGCAACGATACGGCAGGCTCGGCTGACGGATGAGCCGGACCCGGTTTGGGCGGCGATGCAGTGCGAGTTGGCCGGTGCGAACGGTATTACTGTGCATTTGCGGCAGGACAGGCGGCATATCAACGACCGCGATGTGTACGTTCTGAACGAAACAGTCGCGTGCAAGTTCAATCTCGAAATGTCAATGACCGAAAGTATCGTGAAAATCGCGGAAGAAGTCGGGCCGGACCAGGTTACGCTTGTGCCGGAAAACAGGGACGAACTAACGACCGAAGGCGGCCTGGATTGTGCAAAACATAAGAAAAGGCTCGCCGAAGTAGTTAAAAGAATGCACAAAAAAGGCATTCAGGTCAGCACGTTCATTGTGCCGGACTTAAAGCAGATTGAAGCTTCGATAGAAACCGGCTGCGACGCGATAGAACTGCATACCGGAATGTATGCAAACGCTAACACACAGAAAAAGGCGGAAAAATGTATCGATGAATTGATAATCGGCAGAGATTACGCCCTGGAAAATAACCTAATAGTACACGCCGGTCATGGTTTGACGTACCGTAATATCGCGCCAATCGCGGGCATCGACCATTTGAGCGAATTTAACATTGGACACAGCATTATTTCGCGTTCGGTTCTTACCGGAATGAGGCAGGCGACCAGCGAAATGATACAGCTTATAGACAAGTACAGTTTTTAATACAGAAGTATTATAATAAGAAGAAATTATACCGCTTATATATAAAATAAGATTAGGAGTATAACATGTTTACAGGAGCAATGGTTGCTTTAATAACGCCTTTTCATGATGGTGAAGTTGATTATAAAACTCTCGACGAATTGATTAATTTTCAGATAGAAGGCAGCATAGACGCGATTGTACCGGTCGGAACAACCGGCGAATCCCCCACTCTCAGCACGGAAGAACACAAACAGGTAATACAGAGAATAGTTGACGTAGTTGACGGACAAGTCCCTGTAATAGCCGGTGCAGGCTCGAACAGCACCGCCGAAGCTATCGAACTTACCGCTTTCTCCAAACAAGTCGGTGCGGACGCTACATTGCAGGTAACACCATACTACAATAAACCAACGCAGGAAGGTTTTTATCAGCATTTCAAGGCGATAGCCGAAGAAGTCGATTTACCAATGATTTTGTACAACATACCCGGCAGATGCGGCGCTGGCATGACACCGGAGACTATTGCTCGTTTAGCAGAGATTGAGAATATCGTCGGTATTAAAGAAGCAACCGGAAGTCTTGACCAGGCGAGCGAAATCGCGAATCTTTGTGATATTACCATTCTTTCGGGAGATGATTCGCTTACGCTTCCTCTTGCGTCAATTGGCGCAAAAGGCGTAATCAGCGTAGTTGCCAATATTGTTCCGGCTGACGTGAAAGCTTTGACCGATTTGATTCTCGAAGGTGATTTGGTTTCGGCGAGACAATGGCATAAAAAATTGTTCAAACTCTGCAAAAACATGCTCACTTTGGCGACGAATCCGATACCGATTAAAGCCGCGATGGCTATGCTGAATATCGCTCCGGAAGAACTTCGTCTGCCGATGACACCTCTGGAAGAACCGAAAAGAGTTATTCTGAAACAGACGTTGAAAGACTACGGGCTGCTGAGCTAAAGTCAATTTGGTGGGGTAGAACCCGACAATTTTTCTTGTCATGCTGGGTGCGTAATTTTTTAGGCCTATTTTGATGTTACATATTATTAAGGCGCGAGGAAAATATCTGTTGTACAGGATGGGGTTTCGTTGCCTTGATATACGTCAGTATCCTGCAGAGTAAAGAAGTCATCATGACTAATTTGGCGTTTTCTGGCGAATTCTACCCGGCCGTCGCCGAATAAAAGATTTTGTCCGCGTTTACTGTGATTTGGGCTGTTTGTCTCTAATAGTTCCGGTTTAAGCTCTATCGTAATTGTCACTGAATAATCAGAAGGAAGTGTCTCGAATATCGGGTTTCTATCACCCATCAATACTTTCCTGCATGACATTTTCCCGCCGGATTGTTTTTGGCATCCAATTGGAAAACTATAGCTAACAAATCTCCTGTCAGGGAAATCCTTCAAATCTTTACATTGTTTTACATAAGATTGAAATTCGTCTTTGGTCACTCCTGACTTATGTATTTTCTTGACACCCGTGCAGATAAATTTTTCCGGCAGGACATATCCTTGTGCAATAAGAAGATACGGCTCCGCAGTTTTGGATTCTCCGTTTACGCCCGTTTTCCACCATGGAGCGCCTTGCGCCCGTGAAACTGATGGCGGTCTGTTGTCATTATCCGACATATAATTATGTAATCCATTGTAAATCTCATTCATTCCCATCGCACATTGCTGCTGCCAGTATTTTTGGCGAGCGTAACCGAAAGAAGGAACGAGAATGCCGGTAAAAATAATCAGCGCAGCCGCTATTGCCGCAACTTCGCTGAAATTCCGTAGGAAACCGATTTTTATAGGTGATTTTCTGTTCTGTTCCGCTTCAAGTAAATCATTTAACTTTTTGTCAGGGCTGGGGATATGTTTGATTCTAAGAAGTGTTGCCGCGACAAGATGATCCGGGCATTTTTGAATACCAATGGAATCAAGCGGTGCAAAAGCGGCCTTCAACTTCGCGTACAGCTTTGAGGCTTCTTTATTATCCGCTATCAACCGGCTGGCTTTCTCAGCCTGTTCCTGTGATGTTATACCAATACAATAATCAAATAAAAGTTGTTTTTCTTCAATAGTAACAGAACTCATTTTTCGTCCTCGTTCCCAAAAGATGTTTGCCAGTCTTTTGAAAAACGGCCAACAGCCGTATGTAACCTACTCTTAACTGTTCCAATAGGTATACTTAAAATATCAGCCATTTGTTTGTAAGAAAATTTGTTAAAATATGCTAAATTTATAATTTCTCGTAAATTTTCCGGCATTTCAGCCAAAATATGCGCAACGCGCAATGAAGTTTCGCCTTTCTCAAGCTCATCTGATGGAAAAGTCTTATCGGACGTTATCGTATTAAGCATTTCATCGAACGAAATATCCTGAGAATCAGCGATTGAACCTATAGTCACAGCGGCGGTTCTCTGCCATTTTCTCAAGGCGTCTTTGGCTTTGTTCGCAGCTATCGTGAATAGCCAGGGACGCAAAGGACGGCTCTGGTCGAAACTGTCTATGCTGTTAAATAACTGCATAAAAGTTTCCTGGAATACATCCTCCACAAGCTCCTGCCTGTTGAGAAATTGTTTTAAAAAGGTATAAAGGCCGTTTTTATAGCGGCTTACAATTTCCTGAAAAGCACTCTCCTGACCCTGTTTATAAAGCTCCAGGAGTTCTGCATCAGACATTTTATTAAAATCTTGAATCACAGTTTTCACTCTTCATACCTTCTTATCTGAGGAATGTGCTTATTATATCAATTCTTTATTTAAATTAAAATCTTAATTTTGGGCAACTATTCCCGCGACAAAACTTTCTTGATAAAGCTCAACAAAGAAGTATAATCCTGAAAGTAAATCTTTGAACGATACAGTTCACATAAAGCTATTATTGAAAGGCAAAATAATGTCTCTTGAAAATATGAAAGCGATGCTGAAAAAAGCAGCCATGCAAAAATACGGCGTAGGTGCTTTTAACATTCTTGATTATAATTCTACAAAAGCAGTCGTATTAGCGGCGGAAAAGCTGAATGCCCCGGTAATAATACAAACGTCCACAAAAACAGTGCTTTATTGGGGAACAAAGGCTATTATAAACTGGGTAAAAGAGTTTGCCGAAGATTCGAAAGTACCCGTCGCACTCCATCTCGACCACTGCAAAGACCTTGGAATGATAGAAGACTGCATTAATGCCGGCTGGACTTCGGTTATGATTGACGCATCTTCGAAACCGTTCGAGGAAAACCTGTCCCTGAGCAAACAGGTTATTGAAATGGCAAGACCTGAAGACATCACCGTAGAAGTCGAGCTTGGCGCAATTGTCGGCGTAGAAGATGACATTCACGTAAAAGAGCAGGACTCTCACCTTGTAAATATCGAGCAGGCACTTGAAATGTGTACCACCCTCAGGCCGGACTGTTTCGCCCCTGCTATCGGAACGGCTCACGGACTTTATAAAGGCACGCCGAAAATCGCCTACGATTTACTTGAAAAAATCTCAAGCCGGATTGATATTCCGCTCGCCCTGCACGGCGGAACTGGACTTTCTGTAGAAGTATTCAAAAAGTGTATCGCATTGGGATGTGCCAAAGTGAATATCTCAACACAATTGAAATATGCGCATATTGACGGCTTTGTTAATTATCATAACGCGCACAACACCGAATACAATCCACTCAAGGAACTTGATGCCCAATACAAAGCCCTTGAAGCCGCGGTAATTGAAAATATTAAAATATTCGGCAGTGAAGGAAAAGCATAAAAATATTTATGTTATTGCGAACGATGGGTGGCATCCTCATCCTGTTTTTTCAGGATGGGGATGGTAAACGATTAGCAAAAATAATGATTACAGGAAAAACAAATGAGCAAGATTAAAGCGTTGATTTTTGATTGTGACGGCGTACTCGTCGATACCGAACGTGACGGACATAGAGTATCATTTAACAGAGCATTCAAGGCAAAAGGATTAAAAGTAGAATGGGATGTACCATTGTATGGCCGCTTGCTGGAAATAGCCGGTGGAAAAGAAAGAATGAAATTCTATTTCGACGAGAACGGCTGGCCGGAAAACATTAAAGATAAAGACGCTTTCATAAAAGAACTGCACAAGCTCAAAACAGACCTGTTCATGCAAATTATTGAATCGGGAGAACTGCCCTTGCGTCCCGGCATAGCGAGAATTGTTGACGAAGCTATCGCAAAAAAATTAAAACTCGCGGTTTGCTCCACCTCAAATGAAAGAGCGGTAAATCTCGTTGTGGAAAAAATGTTAGGTGAAAAACGAAAAGTAAATTTTAACGCGATTTTAGCCGGAGATGTAGTCTCAAAGAAAAAACCAGACCCGGAAATTTACAACCTCGCATTACAAAGACTTGGCCTGAAACCAGATGAATGCGTGGTTGTCGAAGACAGCACAAACGGCTTCCTCGCCGCAAAAGCCGCCGGTATGCACTGCATAGTAACAACAAACGGCTACACAGAAAAAGAAGAATTCACAAACGCAGAATTAGTAGTCCCGGAATTAGGCGACCCACCAACCGTAAACGTGACAATAGATACCGTTTTAAATCTTGCAAAATAAATGTAGGGTGCGTGCCAACGCACCATTTTGAAAAGTTGAATGATGAAACATTTCACATTCTATCGCTTTTGTCATTCTCGCCCACAAAAGATAAACTTCGGCGGGAATTTATTCCATTCTGGATTTCGCATCAAGTGCGGAATGACATTAAAGAAGCATTTCCTGATAGAAAAGTACCGCTTTGGTTTACATGACAAAGCTATGCGGGCCATGAGACTGGCGATTAGAGGTGTCATAAAAAAACATTTGGTATTAAATATGCCTCTTGCTATATGGGACTGGGAAAAGAATAAAGTAAAACATGTCCCTCCTAAAACCGCTCTAAAAATCTTCGATAAAGAAGATAATTAATATCATTCCTAAAGATTAGATATAAGTCTTTAATAATTATAATGCTCTTATTATTACGGAATCATTTGTCTGAATCTTATAGTAATTGGATTTCACTTTTTAGGTTTTAGAGGTCCAACATTTTTCCAATCAAACCAGAAGCCGTCTTGTTTTTTGGAGTCAATAATATACAACGATTTCTCTACCGTTTTTGTATTTGGATCAAATGGTGCACATATATATTTATCTCCGTATATTTTCAAAACAACGATATTGGAGGGATTTTTCAATACCAAGAATTCTATTTGTCTTTCCGCTTCTGCGTTTCCAATAACATTTGAAACCGTTAATATGATAACCAAAATAATTATCACATTAATAACCTTATTAGCTGTTAAAATGTTTTTTGGGGGGATAATTTTATCTAATAGATTTGGTTCCTTAATATTTAATTTATTACGTTTCTCTTCTTGATATGCTAATTTTTGATAGTATGTACCTTTTCCCCTTTGTGTTATGAGAGGCAAAATAAATCCATCAAACAGAAAAATTACAAATACTAAGGCAACGCTCCACTTGTAAGTGTTCCATGCTTTTGTGTTTAAACTAATTAAAAGCCCTACTATAAAATAAATAAAATATGGCGCTGACCTCAAAATTATACGCTGAATTATACTTGATAGACTGCATACAAACACATAACAAGCATTTAAAATCCCATACAAAATAAATATCAATGCAAGTAGATAAAATATAAATCTTAATATATTTATTAAGTCAATTTTTATTAGTTCTGGAGGTATTTTAAAATAGCTCGTATATCCTTTTTCATAAAGAAAAGCTAATACATATCCTAAAATAGTAACTACACCGACTCCGAAACTGCTTTTTAACAGCGACAAAATATCATATTTTTCATTTTCAACCATCTATATCTCGATATCAAAATGATTATTCATATAACTTATCTATCTTCCATGAATTTTTGTGCGAGCATTGCGGCGCCTTTCATTGAGGATTGTTCTTCTTCTACGTATTTTGCGGGCCACATCCATTTTTGTTTTGCTTTTATGAATGCTGGATTTACTGAGCCGCCGGTTACGTGGATTTTTTTCTTGAGAGGTACATAGCCGCTAATTTCTTTTATGTGTGACTTCTGGTATTCGCATAAGCCGCGGATAAGAGCGGCCATCATTTCCTCGCGTGTTGTCTGGCGGGTCAGGCCGGCAAACTCTGCTTTCAACGGTTCACGTGAATATCGCGAACCCATGAGGTATGGGACATATCGAACAGAGCTTTCCTTCTCAAGCCATTGCTCAATTGAATCGGACATGAACTTAGTGTAAAATTCTTTAGGTTTCATCTCGCTGCAAAAAACACTTTTGAACCAGTCGAGTGCAGTTCCACCCGCATTTAATACGTGCAGAGTTACCCACCTGTCGGGAATTACATGCGCGCGGACGTTGTAATTTGCTGAACCGAGGCATTTTCCAAGGCAGATGAGAGTTATTTCGCATGTACCGTTGACATTTATAATGTCACCCGGTTCCTGAACGCCGACTGAATACGCGGCGACAGTCGCATCGTTTCCGCCTATAAGCACGTGAGGCTCTTTTTTTAATCCTAATTTCTTAGCGAGTTCCGGCAAAACTTTTCCGACACTTTCATAAGCGTTTATGATTTTCGGAAGCTGGTTCATCGAAATTCCGAAAGTTGTCGCGATTTCTTCGTTCCATGTATGGTCGTTCGCGGTGGTATTGTACAACGCGCTTAATGACGCGGATGAAGGGTCTATCGCGAAATTACCGGTAAGTTTCGCGGCAAAATATGTGTTCGAGTGGCCGAACATATAAGCATTCTTAAAAACGTCCGGCATATTTTCCTTGAGCCAGAGAAGGCTTGCCAGAGAGCATCCCCCTGCTACGGGCATATTAGCCGTGTATTGCAGGAGTTTCTTCTCCCCGATAGTTTCGATTATCTTTTTTGCCTGTTCATTAGAACGCTGGTCGAGCATCAGGATAGCTGGATATAGTGCGTTTGAGTTTTTGTCCATTACTGAAAAGCCGGGCGTTGTGCCTGACAATGAAATGACTTCGACTTCGCCGACAATGTCCTGCATTGCCTTGCAGCCGGACGCGAAAGCGGCGTCCCATTTTTCCTGTTCTATGTCACCAAACAAACCTTCGTTATAGACATTTACTTTGTATTCCTGTGAAAACTGCCTGACAAGTTCGAGCTTGCAATCGACAATCCGAAACGCTCCGATTTTCATACTTGTCGTGCCGATATCTACCGCTAATATCATATTAAAAACCTTCTTCTCGCATAGCCTGTTTAATTTTTTCTATTCCCTCTTTGGTTATTTCTTTTAACGGATGTCTTGGGCTTCCACCTTTGTATCCCAAAATATCCATAGCCGCTTTTACGCCCGAAACGCCCCACGAACCGGAAATCGACTGGTTCAGTCTGCTCAATCTTAAATGCAATTCTTTTGCATGTTCGTAATCGCCCTGCATGAATAAGTTGTATATTTTGCAGCATATTTCAGGCATAGCATTCGCTGTGGAAAGTGTACCGCCGGTTGCTCCAAGATGCAATGTTGGGTAAAAGAAATCAGCGGAACCGGCAAGCACACTGAAATCATCGTTTGGGTCTAATACGGAAAGATACTTAGCCGGACCTGTGGAAGCGGAATCTTTCATGCCGACAATATTAGGATGTTTCGAAAGCTCCTTAACAGTCTGGAGAGGAATTGTCACGCCATTCGCGAAGCCCGGTGCATTATAAAGCAGAACCGGAATCTCAATTGAATCTGCTATACGTACAAAATAATCTTTCAGCGTTGCTCCATCCATACGCTTTCCAAAATAGTGCGGCGTAAGAACGCTCACATAATCGAAACCCATTTGAGCGGCTATTTTTGATTTTTCTATAGTCTGAAAAGTCGATTCGCAGCCTGTTCCGACCATTATGACTTTATCGCCTTTGGTCTGCGCAAAAACTTCCAGTACCTGTAATTGTTCCTTGTCCGTCAGGCTCTTGTATTCTCCATTAGAACCAAGCGCAAGATAACCGGTTAATTCTGATTTACCAAGTTTCTGTAAATTTTCTTTGAGATAATTTAATTCCACCTTGTCGTTCACAAAAGGTGTCACGACAGGAGCAAAAACTCCTGAAAGTTTATTTCTGTTTTTCGTCATAGTACATTTCCTGAATTTATTAACGCCCCTCAATATATTGCTGAATAAATTCTTTCGAGGGAGCCGCATTCGGATCATCGAAGAATTTTCCCATATTATCGATATTGTCCTGAATCCACTGTGTAAATTCCTGATTCATCTGTGGCGTAAAGTTTCCATCTGCCTGCTGAGCGGTAAAACGCCCTTCCATTACGCCAATATGCGCAAAAGTGTCTCTAAGGCGTGTCCTCTCTGATTCTATAACAACCGACTCGGCCAGATGAGGCGGAATAAATACAATACCCATCTCTTTGGCGAGTACAACGTCACCCGGCATTACAGTGACATAACCAAGCTGGAGGGGACAATTCAAACCCATCATCATATTGTTCGCATTCGATTGCGGGCGGAAATCTCTTACAAATACATTGAAACCTTCGATAGATTTATTTCCTTCGAGGTCACGTAATGTACCCCAAATGATCGCTCCGTTACCGGAATGATGATAAATCGAAGTACCAAGATTGTCTCCAACATGTGAGGCGTCCAGAATCGCTTCGCATACATTCGCGACATACACATCGCCCTGCTGAAGCATATCAATACCCCATGTGTATTGACCTGAACTCCTGTTGTCCTGACGGCCCTGCTGACTAATAGCCTGATTTATATCAGGACGAGCAGGCATAAATTGAGCGGTCATTGCCCTGCCGCAGATTGTTACGTCTTTGTGCATCGGTTTCATTGTGCCGACATATTGATTATCATAAGAACCGCCACCGCCGCCCATAGCTCCTCTGGCACCTGCTCCACCGCCTCTTGCCGCACCTGGAACAGCACCTCTCATGCCGCCACCAACTGAACCTCTTCGAACAAGCTCCCATGCTTCCGTAATTGTTACATATCTCATCCTTTTAATAATATCATCCGGCACCTTCGGGCGGCCATCAGGAAAACGCTCTCCCTGCCAGAGAGGTGAATATTGAATCATCTGTTCCTTGGTGAGCGACAAAGGCTGTGCTTGAAGCGAAACAGTCGTAAAAGTCGAAAGAAGAATGACGGCAGCAAAACATGTGAACGCGGCTGGTTTCAGGTTCATTACAATAGCCTCCAAAAAAGTTTACGCGGTAAAATGGTAATCAAGCAAAGGATTTATACTTTAAATCACAAATTCTTACAAAATTGCTTTGCTCGGAACAATACTATATCCTGATTACACATTTTTATAGCTTGATTCCTGAACAAAATCAAGTGAATTAAATTATTTGAAAGATGGTGTTGGAGAAACCTGAAATAAAGTATTTCGTACAAGAGAAGCTTGTTTATTCTCTAATTCAGGATATTTATTTTGTCATGAGTATCTATGTTATATTTGAATGAATTCTTTTGAATTCTTGTAATTTCTTTTACCGTTTTGATTCTTGAAGGTTTTTCGCTTTTTATCTCTGAAAACCTGCTCTTGCATGTCCGGCAGTACAATAATCTGAGTTGATTATTGATTCCATGCCATCCGCATACAACAAGATTTTTACCTTTGCGTTTGCCATAATCCTGGCATTTCTTATTCTGACAACACAAATTTGATAGAGGCTGCATTGCCTGGACTCCTATATTGAAATTTTAAGGTAAATCTGCAAAATCAAAGTCCAGCGCATATTATATGGAACAAAACAAAAGATGCTTTTCGTCGAATGAAATTATTTATCAGATATTCTCTTAATTCATAAAGAGCTTTTATATGTATAATGAAAGAAAAAAATAAAAATTTCTTCTTTCCAATATTATGCCTGACTTCAATATTATTACAGAACTCACAGGGTTATTTCACCCCAATTTAGTTTGATATCGGTAAAAATGGTTAAAAATATTGAGACGCTTTTAAAAAATTAACATATTTCGTGTTAATTCCGCTTTTTGCCATAGATAAACTTTTGCAAAAATGAAGTTAAGGACGAACTGTATTTAAACGATAACTTTAAAAGCGAAGGAAATTTGGAAAGAAACTATGAGGTATCCTACAGGAAAAGAGGATACAGGGCTGAGGTGCGGAGGGAGAGGAAAAAGCGAGATATCCTCAGCCCTGTGAATGTACTTTTCATTATATACTATATTAACTTTTTATTTTAAATACTTAACACTTCCAAAACAGTTCATTTTCTCGCGGTTATTTATTGTTAATTCCACCAGCTTCATCATTAAGTTGTATAATAAACCAAATCACTGTTTCTGTCAACAAGAAAAAATATAAAATTAATATTTTTTTAACATTTTTTTATCTTTACATTTTAAATAGCATTTTTTAATTAAAAAGCGAAAAATCGGGCTGGGGCAAGGAGGAAAGGAGAGTTGAAAAACCCCAGCCCGTAATCCGTTTAAGTCCCAATACGAAAAAATATTTAGAATGTTCACTTTTTCATTTAATAATTATTTTTTTCTGAATTTTATTTGATTATACCACAAAAGGCCTCTTAATACCAATAAAAACACAAAAAAACAGCAAAACTATAATTTTTTATTATTAAAAAATTCTGCCAACAATGAATTTCTATATATTCTTGACGAAATCCAACTTTTCAGCTATTCTATTGGGCTGTTTTCTTCGCTATCACAGGAAAGTGTATATAATTTTTTGAAAGTATTTTTAATGCTTAAAAGAACTCATAATTGCGGCCAGCTTCGCCTCGAAGACTCAGGCCTTAAAGTCGTTTTGGCTGGCTGGGTAAATTCTTATCGTGACCATGGAAATCTCGTTTTTATAGATTTAAGAGACCGTGAAGGCCTTACTCAGATTGTTTTTAATCCCGAAACTGACCCAGAAATGCACAAACTGGCAAGAGCCATCCGTTGTGAGTGGGTAATTGCAATCAATGGATGTGTCCAGCCAAGAAGTGAAGGTATGGAAAATCCGAAATTAACAACAGGAGAAATTGAGGTTTCGGTTGAAAAACTTGAAATATTAAATACTTCTAAAACCCCTCCTTTTGAAGTTGATAACGCGGATAAAACCGGCGAAGAACTCAGGCTTGCGTACCGTTATATTGACCTGCGAAGGCCTTTTATGCAGCAAAAATTGCGTACAAGGCATAAAGTAGCAAAAATCGCAAGGGATTATTTCGATCAGCTCGGTTTCTGGGAAATCGAAACTCCAATGCTCGGCAAAAGTACGCCGGAAGGAGCAAGAGATTTTCTCGTACCAAGCAGACTGGTTCCGAACTCTTTTTACGCCCTGCCGCAATCGCCGCAGCTTTTCAAACAGATTCTGATGGTCAGTGATGTTGAAAAATATTTCCAGATAGTTCGCTGTTTCCGCGATGAGGATCCGCGGGCGGACAGGCAGGCTGAATTTACTCAAATCGATGTTGAGATGAGCTTCATTGATATGGACGATATTATCACAGTACATGAAAATCTCGCGGCCAAAATCTGGAAACAAATTCTTGGTGTAGATGTAAAGCTGCCTATTAGACGCATGACTTACCAGGAATCCATGTCTGATTACGGTATTGACAGGCCGGACCTGCGTTTCGATATGAAACTGAAAGACATTTCAGACATAGCGAAAAAAACAGAATTCAAAGTATTTACTTCGGCAATTGAAAACGGCGGAATAGTAAAAGGCCTTTGCGCTCCGGGCGGAGATAAATATTCAAGAAGCGATATCGAGAAAGTTCTTACAAAATTTGTCGCCGATTATGGCGCTAAGGGCCTTGCATGGGCCAAAGTTAAATCTGAAAATGGAAACCTTACTCTCCAGGGAGGTTCCGCGAAATTCTTTAGTCCGGAACAGGCAAAAATACTATTCGAGCGTTTCGGAGCAAAAGCTGATGACTTGCTTTTATTCGTAGCCGATAGTGAAGCGGCGGCAAACAAGGCCCTTGCCCCTCTGCGATGCAAACTCGGAAAAGAATTGAAGCTTTATGAAGAAAACAGGTTCGAGTTCGTTTGGGTAATTGATTTCCCGCTGTTCGAGTGGAACGACGAAGAAAAACGCTACGATTCGCTGCATCATCCTTTCACCGCCCCAGTTGATGAGGACCTCGGCAAACTCGAAACTGACCCGGCTCATATCCGTTCAAAGGCATACGACATAGTTCTCAACGGTTCGGAAATCGGCGGCGGAAGTATTCGTATTCATAATATGAAAACACAGCAGAAAGTTTTTGACCTGCTCAATATTTCAAGGCAACAGGCTGAGGACAGATTCGGTTTCTTCCTGAAAGCACTGGAATACGGCGCACCTCCGCACGGCGGAATCGCTTTCGGATTAGACCGGCTCGTTATGCTCCTGACTGGAACGGATAATATCCGCGACGTAATCGCTTTCCCGAAAACACAGCGAGGCCAGTGCCTCTTAACAGAAGCTCCAAGCGGAGTAGATTTAAAGCAATTGAACGAGTTGAATTTGAGAGTACAGACACATTCGCATCAAATTGATGAAACAACGGGCGAAGAGCCTCAGCAGAAATAGTTTCAGTTTAAATAAATACGATACGGATTTGGTAAAAAAACGATATAATCAAATAAAGCATTTATGGAGAAAGCTTCTCAGGATTCTTCGTTTATCGCCGTTATCACTTGCTGTCAAGTGCCAGTTAATGTTCGGCATGGCGGTAATTTTTACTCTTATTCTGGCGATGATTTTACCTTATATAAGGATGAGGCAGCTCGTCAATCAGGATTATCTCGACGCAGAGAGAGCAAAAACTAATTTGCTATTTGCGCAGCATTTCCAGAAAGACGCTTTTGGCAATTCAACCCTTGCGCCGCTCGATAATACCGGACGAGTAATCGACCCGAATAATCCGCAGATTCAATGGATACGTTTCGCGAAAGAAAACATTTTTGACCAGGAACAGATTAAGAAGTTAAGCCAAAATCAGTATGAAACTGTAAAGAAGCTGCTAAAAGAAAAAACTCAGGACGACATTATACAGTTTCAAAAAAACGATGGGATGCCGTACTGTAGCTATGTCAGGTTCATCAGGGCGACGGATAATTGCATGAGTTGTCATAACGAGCAGGAACCGGGAAGTACATTTTTGCAAAATGAACTGATCGGAGCCATGATAACATATCATCCGATTAGTGAATATACCATCAACAATTTATTAAACTGGGTATGGCTTACCGCCGCGGGATTAATCGCAGGTACCGGTGCGATAATCGCGTTCTATTGGATAACGCAAAGAGTAATCCTTCGGCCTATTCGGCAGCTTCGCGGAATGGCCAATAATGTAGCTGAAGGCAATCTCGATATCAGAAGCATGATTAAAACCGGCGATGAATATGAAAAGCTTGCGAACGCTTTCAACCACATGCTTGACGGCCAGCAGGAAGCACAGGAGAAACTGCGCAACGCGAATGTACAACTCGACGCCAAAATATCCGAGTTGTCTCAACGAAATATAGAACTATTCAAAGCTAATAAAATCAAAAGTGAATTTCTCGCAAACGTTTCTCATGAATTCAGAACTCCCTTAAACGCGATTCTTGGCTTTGCGCAGGTTCTTCGAGAAAAACAGTTTACTTTACCCAAAGATAAGGCAGAAAGATACGCTGAAAATATCATTACAGGCGGAAACAGACTTCTTAATATGATTAACGACCTCCTCGAACTTGCGAAAACACGAGCGGGAAAAATCGAATTACATATAGAAAAATCTTCTATCCCGCAGCTTATCGAATCAGCCGTATCTTCATTTTCACTGGAAACGATGAAAAAAGAAATTCAGGTTACTGCCAGGGTTGAAGAAAATCTGCCTTTCCTTATGTCGGATGCGGGCAAGGTTCAGCAGATAATTTATAATTTACTCAGCAACGCGGTAAAGTTCACACCTAAAAATGGCAAAATAGAAATTAACGCTGCACTTAAAGAGGACGGCAAAATCCTTCGCATTGCCGTAACTGATAATGGCTGCGGAATCAAAGAGGAAGACAAGGAAAAAATATTTGAAAAATTTGTAACAGTCGATAGTTCCCTGACGCGAGAATCAACAGGTACAGGGCTTGGATTGGCAATTAGCTCGGAGTTAGCGTTACTTCTTGCGGGGAAAATTGGAGTGGAAAGTAAATTCGGAGAAGGCTCGACCTTCTGGCTCGAAATTCCAATTACATTATCTAAGGATAAAGAACAAGCTCAGATTTAAATCTCTTTTTTGCCTGAATAACTTATTGTTCAAGTTCATACAAAACAATTGCTGACGCAACAACTCCTGCTGTTTCCGTCCGTAATATCCTCTTGCCGAGACTAAATGGTTTAACTCCCCTGCTATTGAGAACTTCAAGTTCACCATCGCTGAATCCGCCTTCGGGTCCAATGAACAAAGCAATCTTTTCAGGATGAGTTTCACGGCTTCGTAAAATTTCTTTTAATGAAGAACATTCCAGAGTAGAGCCGACAAGGCAAATATCATAACCATCTAATTCAGCCCAAGCCTGATTCATGACAACCGGACTTTCAAGAGATGGGATTATTCCTCTTCCTGACTGCTCGGCGGCCTCGGCGATTATGCTCTCGAAACGTGACAGCTTTTCCTTCGTAATTTTATCCGGCTTCCTTACAATGCTTCGCTCTGTAATAACAGGTACAAAACATGACACTCCAGCTTCAGTGCATTTTTGCAAAACCACCTCAAACTTATCACGTGCCAGCATACTCTGATAAAGAGTAATCCTCGTATGAGGTTCCGCTTCACATTTCTTTTGGCCAATGATTTCGCCGGCAACTGTTTTTTGTGAAATATCCATAAGCCTGACATGGTACTCCATTCCGGCATTATCCAGCACGATAATTTCATCGCCAACCTTCATGCGCAGCACATCACGAATCTGATGCACACGCGAATCAGTGATTATTACATGCTTTGCCGAAATACTTTCTTTATTTACAAAAAATCTTTGCATAACAATATAATATAAGATATTAAAAAATTCTCAATCTTCAATTTGCAACTGTTCATTTCTTTTATTAAAATACACAGAAAATATTTTAGCTGGTTTTATAAAGGAGAAAACCAATGTATTCTGGAAAAATAAAACAATTTTTCACATTATTATTCACTTCTGTAATTTGCGCCAATTTCGCGTTTGCACAAAGCCATCCATTTTCGGTTCACGACATGCTTGCAATGGATCGAATCGCCGAACCACAGGTATCTCCTGATGAGCAGTGGATTGTCTTTACCCTTCGCAAAACAGATTTGGAAGCGAATAAAGGCCGCACTGATTTATGGTTAATCGGAACTGACGGTAAAAACCTGACTCAAATTACAACACATCCGGACGCTGATTTTAATCCAGTCTGGTCAAGTGATGGCAAAACAATATTCTTTATTTCAACACGTTCAGGCTCGTCTCAGGTCTGGAAAATTCGCAAAGACGGCGGCGAAGCACAGCAGGTAACTGATGAGCCGCTCGATGTCGCAAATCTTATCATAAGCCCCGACGGAAACTATATAGCCTTTACAATGGAAGTCTTTCCTCGCTCAACTCCCGAAGCAACAAAAGAAAAACTTGATTCAATCGAAAAAAGCAAATCGACAGGCATAATTTATGAAAACATTTTCGTAAGACACTGGGACACATGGAAGGACGGCCGACGCTCTCATCTTTTTGTGATGCCGTCCGAAGGCGGTAAAGCTGTCGATGTAATGCCAATCATGGATGCCGACACACCCTCCAAGCCATTCGGCGGCGCAGAGGAATTTACATTTACTCCCGATGGCAAAAGTATTGTATTCACAGCTCGAAATGTTGGCTCTGAAGAAGCGTGGTCAACAGATTTTGATTTGTACATTTCACCTTTAACCGGAACAGAGAATCCAAAATGCCTTACCGAATCAAACGAAGCATGGGATACGAATCCGGTTTTCTCTCTCGACGGTAAAACTCTCGCTTATCTTGCGATGGAAAGACCCGGTTACGAATCAGATAAATTCAGAATCATATTGCAGCAATGGCCGGAAGGAGAAAAGCGAGTTCTTACCGAAAACTGGGACAGGAGCGCATCTTCAATATGTTTTTCTGAAGACGGCCAAACAATTTACACAACCGCCGCAAATCTTGGACAAGTTTCACTGTTCGCAATAGATACAAACTCAGGCCTGGTGAAAACCCTCGTAAAAGATGGAACAATTAGTTCTCCTTCAGTTGCAGGGCAAAAGGTTATCTATGCTATGAATAATTTATCATCACCAACAGAACTTTTTTCAGTCGATAAGGACGGCGGCAATTTCAAGCATATCACAAACATTAATAAGGACAAAACAGCCGCTGCAGGCATGGGCGAATACGAACAATTCACGTTCAAAGGCTGGAACGATGAAACTGTATATTGCTATATCGTCAAGCCCGCCGATTTCGATTCGAGCAAAAAATATCCGGTCGCGTTTCTCATTCACGGCGGTCCGCAAGGCTCGTTCGGAAACAATTTTCATTACCGCTGGAATCCGCAAGCCTACGCGGGAGCGGGTTATGCGGTAGTCATGGTAGATTTTCATGGTTCAACCGGTTACGGCCAGAAATTTTGCGATTCAATACGCGGCGACTGGGGTGGAAAACCTCTCGTGGATTTACAGAAAGGCCTCGCCGCGGCACTTGAGCGTTATCCATGGATGAACGGCGACAAAGTCGGCGCTCTCGGCGCTTCGTTCGGCGGCTACATGATTAACTGGATAGAAGGAAACTGGCCGGACAGATTTAAATGCATGGTAAACCATGATGGCAATCTCGATGAACGCATGGCGTATTTCGATACTGAGGAACTATGGTTCCCGGAATGGGACCATAAAGGCACACCGTGGGAAAATCCCGAAGGATACGAAAAACACAATCCGGTCAATTTCGTGAAGAACTGGAAAACACCCATGCTCGTAATCCACAGCGGCCATGATTTCCGAGTAGCAGACACACAAGGCTTAGGAACATTCAACGCCCTCCAGCGCCTCGGAATTCCAAGCAAGTTGTTGTACTTCCCCGACGAAAGCCACTGGGTCCAAAAACCAGCCAACTCAATCCAATGGCACGAAACAGTAATAAACTGGCTCGACCAATGGCTGAAATAAAATTAACTGGTTAGTAATTCGAATTCCTCGGCACTTAGGGATTGTCTTAGTTTTTGCAGGGCGATAAGCTCTATCTGGCGGATTCGTTCTTTGCTTAAATCCAGTTCCTGACCTATTTCGACCAAGGTTTTTATTTTCTTTCTTATTGGCGTACCCAAAAGGCCGAACCTGTGAAGAATAATATACTGTTCACGTTCATCCAGGTTATCTTTAATAACTTTCGCCAGGCTTTTGTGCGTTCTTTCGATTACAGCAAAATCTATATCTGCTTCCCCAGTGTGCATTTCACGCTGGATATTTGCTATCGAAGCCGCCCTGACCTTATCAATTCTTTCGAACAATTCCGGCACTTTCTGCGCAAAATCCTTGGTTATCGTCCAAGTCACAAACGTACCAAAACGAGAGCCTTTGGTATAATCGAATTTCTCAACCGCGTTCATCAGTGAAAAATTACCCTCGCTAATCAAATCAGACAAGCTTACTCGTGCCGAAGTATGCTTGCGGGCAATGGTTACGACAAGCGGAAGATTCGCTTCTATAATTCGTCTTTTTATTTCATCCGCTTCGGTTAAATAAGATTCAATCTGGGTAAGTTTCCGGCCTGAAACACGTGTCAAAGATAAACCGATACGGCTTTTATCAGCTAAATATTTGAGGTAGTTATATCTTCGGAATAACTCAATTTCATTATCCCTGTTCAGCATTGGCACATCTTTCAGAGTTTGCAGATATTCAGGAAGCGAATGGTCCGACAAATCGACAAATCTCAAGTCGGCTTGAGCCGCAGGCCAAATATCGGCAAGTGTCCTGCTCAAAAACTTCTCATTGGCGTTCTCATCGAGAAATTCTTCGCTTGAAATAAACTCAATTTTCCTGGCATGGAGTAATTTTGCCCTTTTCGTATTAATTATTCTGTATATCGAGCTTTTATTCCGGCTGAAACGTTCCATTAAATCTTTTATATTTGTACCCTGCTTGTAAAGACGATAAACTTCAGCAGCCTGTGCCGGGTCGATTGCACCTGCTGATTTCCGAAGATTTACTTTCTTTTGCGGATTCGCTTTTTCATAATCATTCAGCGTATATCTGATTGTCTCGAAGCATCTGCCCGTACTGGAACTGATTTTTTGGATTATCTGGTGACGCGAGAGCTTTGTATTGGCTGAAAGTCTCTGGGCCTTTTGAATAATCTGTTTTTTTTCCTGAATCGTAAGTCTTTGAAATTTTTCGGCTTTTCCAACTAAACCAGGATGTGACTGAATAAATTGATCTACGGAAGATTGAAGAAAACCAAAACGCCGAGTTCCTTTTTTAAAAATGAATTTTTCGCCAATCAAACCGAATTTCCGCCAGCGGTATATAGTTTTCATTGTTACTTTAAAAGTCTCGGCAAGCTCTTCATAGGTATAAACTTTCTCGTTTACCTCAGGTAATGTCCTGGCAATTTGGCCTGAGAGTTTGGATATAAAAATACGAAGGTCCTCAAGTAAGTTTTCTCCCTTTATAATCTCGCTGCCGATAGCACTTTTAAGCTGAAAGCCTGTAATGCGAAAACAAACAAACTCGAACGGATATTCCCTGTCTTTTTCAATAATACTAAATAACTCTTCGGCGGCGTCGAGCTGTTTTCTTCTTTTCTCCTGCGGCGTAAATTTGAGTTGCCGCAGTAACTGGGCTAAACTTGGACTACTTATTTTTCGCATAATTATTCAGTAAATACAAATAGCACTTTTTTATTAAGCAAGCAAGTAAATATTGCATGTTTAATATTTTTTAAGAATTAAAACGCGGGCGGTTTTCATGCGGAAAATAAAAAAGGGAGTCTATTTTATACAGGACTCCCATTAAGTTTCGTTATAGTAAATTCTATTATTAGAATCTAATCAGGAAATAAATCTATCATAGCCGGTTCTACATGCACTTCATTTTTCTCGATTTGCTGCGGCTCTGCCACTTTTCTATACCCCAGAGCTTTGACAACATCAAGTACCTCTGTCCAGGTAGGAAACGGCCTTGAATTCTTTTGCTTATACTCATCGATAGCCATCAGGAAATCAAACTGCTCCTGGGTCATCTGACCTTCTTCAGCGGATTTACGTTCCTCTGTAAGTCTTCTTCCCGGCCCTCTTCTTCTGTCAAGACCTAAACGTCTATCAACAATAGTTTGCCTTCTCTCAATCTTTATCTCTTTGGGTTTAACTGTCATGTTTGTCCTCCAGTCCTCGTTCAGTGTAGGTTATATCTCGTGTAATAATGACATTAATGATATTCAGTTATCATTCACAACGCATATTTGCCTGTAAATTAATATTCATCATCAAATAAATCCGCGTCAAAATCCGCGTCGTTGTCATCATCCAGGGCAAAATCATAAAAATCATCATATGCCTGCTGAGATTCTATAACTACATGAGCCTCGTCAATATATTCTTCGGGAACCATGACAGCTATTTCACTGCTGCTTTCATCATCATCAGCACGCTCCTGCTCGCTTATAACAACCGGAATATCATTATTATCAAGCAATTGTTTATATTCCAGCGCCTGCCCTGTATCCTCTGCAAAAACAGCAACCACATATCCCTCTATATTTACATGTGATTTGTTAATTTTTTTTGAACGTCTTGACATTTTTTTCTCCAAATACTTAATCTTAATTAATTATCGGTCCCTGAGTCCGATTCTTTTTTCATTATTTCTATTGTTAAATAACTTCTATCTTTATTTCTTTTATATACTCATAATCATGAATTCGTATTGTTTTCGTCAAATTAATACAGGTCAATAATGAAAATTTATTTATTCTAAGGAAAAAAATGAAAAAGGTGAATGTAAGCCTAAAAAGCGCTTATATGAGCAAAAAAAATTTTATCCTTTAGCAAATAATCTTATTATCATTTTGTATGATTTTATTTGTTTTTTTGCATTTTTTTGTTGCAACTCTTTTGTACATATGTAATAACATCAATAGTTTTGGTTTTGCCTTGAGCATTTGTGACTAAAGCTATTTTTTAGAGAACAGGCAGTTTCGCTTTTCAAGCGTCTGGACTGCTTGTTTTGTGTTATATCTTAAGGGTGAATAAAAGCATTATTAGTATGAATTTCTGGTGTTTTAAAAATATTTTTTGAACTAAAGTCACCTAAAATCCCGATTTATACTTATAGTACAGGAGTAAATGCTTTATAATTTCAAAAAATTGATTAAGGTAACTTTTTTTCCTGCCGATAATGATATTATTGGCCGTTTGTTTTATATTTTCGTTTTAATAACATAAGCCTGAAATTAGAAAACTATTTTATTAAACATTATAATCATTTATAGGTATTTTTATGAAAATATTCATGTTGGGTTGGGAGTTTCCGCCATTCATCAGCGGTGGCCTTGGTACGGCCTGCTATGGCCTTACAAAAGCAATGGACCAACTTGGCATGCAAGTGACGTTTGTCCTGCCAAAAGCGGTTGACAGCAAATATACATCACATGTAAAATTACTGTCCCCCTGCTCACATGCCTCGCAGGCTGTAAGTTATGAAACACAGGAATTAAAAAATGTTAAATTCCGCTCTTTAGATTCTGTTTTGCAGCCTTATTCGACACCTGAAACATATCAAAAACAAATCGAAGAAATTTTAAGACAGAAAAAAATATTGTTCGGTGACAAAAATGTCTTATCAAATCATTCAACGAATTCAACAGATTACAGCCAGGATATGTACACAGAAATTCATCGATATGCCGCCATGGCCGCGGAATTATCTATGGATGAAGATTTCGACATTATTCATGCTCACGACTGGATGACTTATCCGGCGGGTATCGCTGTTGCCGCGATAAGCAAAAAACCACTCGTCATACATGTACATTCAACTGAATTTGACCGCAGCGGCGAACATGTCAACCAGATGATTTATGACATTGAACGCCTTGGTATGGAACGTGCCGATAAAATCATCGCGGTAAGTTATTTTACAAGAAATATTATCATTAGCAGATATGGCATAAGCGGCGACAAAGTCGAAGTTGTTTACAACGGAGTCGAAAGAATCGGTAACTGGTCGAATTTAACTGATACAGGAATCAAAAAAGAGGAAAAAATTGTCCTTTTCTTAGGCCGAATTACAATGCAGAAAGGACCTGAATATTTCCTTCTCGCGGCAAAAAAAGTCCTGGAAGTTATGAACGATGTAAAATTCGTTATGGCTGGCTCCGGTGATTTAATACATAAAACAATTGAAATGGCGGCACAGCTTGGTATCGGCCATAAAGTCCTTTTCACCGGCTTTCTCAGGGGCGAGGACGTTAAAAAAATCTATAAAATGGCGGATATTTATGTAATGCCGTCAGTTTCAGAGCCTTTCGGCATAGCTCCATTGGAAGCTCTTGACCATGATGTTCCAGTAATTATCAGCAAACAAAGCGGTGTTTCAGAAGTTTTAATGCATGCTTTGAAAGTTGATTTCTGGGATGTAAATGAAATAGCAAATAAAATTATCGCTGTTTTGAAGTACCCGCCGCTCCAGATGACTTTGAGAAGTCATGGAAATTTTGAGGTAAGAAAGTTGCGATGGGTTGACGCGGCCGCTAAATGTGCTAAAATATATGAAGAAACCTTGGTCCCGGCAGGAGTATAAACTCGCAAGACTTAATATGTCCTGTGTGGTTTGGTTATCTAACTACACAACACGATAATAGCAATACGGAAGTTGATTATGTCATCTATATGTTTTTATTTTCAGGTTCATCAGCCTTACAGATTAAGACACTACACTGTATTTGATAAGAACAGCGATTATTTTGACGACTATAAGAATGCTTCTATCTGCAGAAAGGTAGCCAACAAATGTTACCTCCCGGCCAATCGTTTACTTCTTGATGTAATAAAACAAAATAAGGGTAAGTTTAAAATCTCTTATAGCATAACAGGCACACTTCTCGAACAGCTCGAACATTATGCGCCGGAAGTTCTAAGCACTTTCGATGCGCTGGCACAAACTGGATGCGTAGAATTTCTGGCTGAAACTTATTATCACAGTCTCAGTTTCCTCTACTCAAGAAATGAATTTGCCGAGCAAATACAAAAACATACTCAAGCGATACAATATTATTTCGGGCAGACACCCAAAGTTTTCAGAAATACTGAATTAATTTACAATAATGACCTGGCACAATATATCGAATCTCTGGGTCTTTTCGACGCGATTATAACAGAAGGCGCGGACCATATCTTAGGCTACAGAAGTCCGAACTTCGTTTATAAGCCAAATGGATGCCAAAAACTCAAACTTTTATTGAAAAACTATTCACTTAGCGATGATATAGCTTTTAGATTTTCCAATCGCGACTGGGCACAATGGCCGCTGACTGCGGACAAATTCGCTAACTGGGTGAATAATGTCAATGGAAACGGCAATGTTGTAAATCTTTTTATGGATTATGAAACATTCGGCGAGCACCAGTGGGAAGATACAGGTATTTTCAATTTCATGCGTCATTTGCCTGAAAAAATACTGAAACATCCCGACAATAATTTCAAAACACCAAGCGAAGTAGCCAAAACTTATGATGCGGTAGGTACGATTGATGTGACACAAATTATAAGCTGGGCTGATATGGAAAGAGACCTTTCCGCATGGTTAGGTAACGCGATGCAATCAAATGCGATACATGAGTTGTATCGTATTGAAAGCCACGTTAAGAATACACAGGATGAAAGATTGATTTCTGACTGGAGAAAATTACAGACCTCAGACCATTTCTATTATATGTGTACAAAGTATTTCTCCGATGGTGATGTGCATAAGTATTTCAATCCTTATGATTCACCATATGAATCGTATATCAACTTTATGAATGTTCTTGATAATATGCACACCCGGCATACAACGTTGGGAAATAAAGCGGCGAATAAAGCCACTGAAGTTAATAGCCCAAATCTATCCCAAGAAACTCATAAAGATAATAAAATTAAAATAGTTGAAACAAGGAACAAAAATAATACGAATTTTCAGGCTGCCGACAAAACCGTTAAGTCATAAAAACGATACATGGCTGTTTCGCGATAAATTATTGGTATAAATGGAGTTATACTGTGCTGACACTGCAAAACAAATACAATAAGAATCCCTTATTAATATCAACTACAAACCAGTCCATCGAAAATCTTTTGAACAGGCAATGGCTTTTAACAAACGGATTCGGCGGCTACGCTTCTTCTTCTATCTCTGGATGCAATACGAGCAGTTATCACGGCTTGCTGATAGGAGCGCTCAATCCGCCGGTAAAAAGAGTAATGGCTCTTTCAACTTTCGTTGATACAGTCGTGTGCGGCGGAAAAGCATATAATCTCACACCATGCGAATTTCCTGATAAATTTGATACTGAAGGTTTCGCGTATTTAAGGCGATTCAGTAAAGATTTTGGGGTACATTTTTACTATGAGATTGCCGATAGCGGCGTAAAATTAAAAAAATCTATCTATCTTCTTCGTGACGCCGATACAGTCGCGATAGTTTATGATTTCACCGACATCAACTCACCTGTTGAATTTTACTGCCGACCTTTGGCCGGTCTTCGCGACTTCCATTCGATACAAAAATCGAGTCAACCTTTATATTCAATTCCAATAGAGAACGGCGTATCGGTTAAAAAACATGACCCGGATGGTTGCGAGTTAATTTTAACTTCCCCTGACGCTGAATTCATTGAAGAACAGCAATGGTGGTTCAACTTCACTTATCGTGATAATCAGGAAAGAGGATTGAATCACATGGAAGATTTATGGACGCCTGGATTTTTCAAGAGCTGGATAGATACACCTTCGCAAGTTGTACTATGGGCAAGCCTCCTGCCCTATAATCATTCCTGTAAAAATCTGCCGATCCATCATGATATTCAGGCCGAAATTGAAGATTTGCAAAGTTATCACGAAAATCTTACTGCAACAATAGAAAAAACCAGCAGCGACATCCCCCTGCTTGATAATGGCAAAATAACGATTCCTCATTCGTTCATTGATGAAACTTTGTCCATTGCCGCCGACCAGTTTGTCGCTAAAAGAAACAAGGATGACATTCCAAGAACAACAATCATCGCCGGCTACCCCTGGTTCATGGACTGGGGCAGAGATGCTTTTATTTCGATGCCCGGTTTACTGTTTTCTACCGGCAGATTCGATGAAGCAAAGTCTGTTTTGACTACTTTCGCGTCCGCGTTGTACAAAGGAATGATTCCATCACGTTTCGATGACGACAACAATACCGCCTGCTTCAACAGCGTTGATGCCTCATTATGGTTTATTAACGCCGCGTTTCAATATTTTCATGCAACTAACGACAGTAAAACTTTCATAAAGAGATTGCTTCCTTCCATAGAAGAAATCGTCAACGCTTATGAAAATGGAACACGTTTTGATATTCACGCGGACATTGACGGCCTTATAACCGCTGGCAGCCCAAATACTCAATTAACCTGGATGGACGCGAAATATGATGGCGTAGCGTTTACTCCGAGATATGGAAAAGCTGTTGAGATTAACGCTCTCTGGTATAACAACCTTTGCCTGCTTGCGAATTTCTATTCGGAACAGGCCCAGAAAAGCAAAACACCTCACAAGGAAACTAAAAAAGCAAAATTTTATCAGGAAATGGCAGAAGATGTAAAAACAAGCTTCCGCAGCGTTTTCTGGAACGAAAAACTGAATTACCTGAATGACTGCATCACAACCGAAGGAATAGTCGATGATGACCTCAGACCAAACCAGATTTACGCGGTTTCACTTGATTATTCACCATTATCAACCGAACAGCAAAAAGCTGTTGTAAAAGCCGTTCAGGAAAATCTCCTCACACCTTACGGCCTGCGATCATTAAATACTTCAGCAGAGAACTACAAAGGCAAATACACCGGTCCGCAAAGATACAGGGACGAGGCTTATCATCAGGGAACAGTATGGGCATTTTTGATTGGCCCGTTCATAGACAGCTTCCTGAGAGTCAACGAATTCTCCTACGAAAGCAGAAGAAAAGCAGAAGAAATGATCGAGCCTTTACTGAAACACTTGATTGAAGATAGCTGCATCGGAAGCGTATCAGAAATTTTCGACGGCGACCCACCCCACTATCCCAAAGGCTGCTTCGCCCAGGCATGGAGCGTAGCCGAACTATTCAGAGCCTATAAACTCATAACCGGTTAATATTCTGTACTCTTGTTTTCCATTAAAGAACAAGGTTTAGAAATGACTCCTGTATTTGCCCGAAAGAAGGCTGGTCGATTTTTCTTTTTATTAGAACGAGGTAATCATTGCTGTCTGGAATCTGGTGCTGATTTAGTCTGAAAACTTCACGAATGAGGCGTTTTATTCTGTTTCTTTCGACAGCGTTTCCGAAAGACTTTCCAACTGAAATTCCCAGACGTGAAAAGCCGCACTCGTTCGGGGTTGTATAAATGGCAAACAACCTGTTTCGCAGACATTTCCCACTCTTGAGAATTGATACGAACTGATTATTGCCGCAAATTCGTTTTTCTTTTGGAAAAGAATATTGTTTTGTATTTTCAGACACAGATTTCACTGATTCCACAGATTTTTCAATCTTATTATATAAATATTCCAATTTACATATTGTACTGGCAATTGGTCAAAATTGTTATAAAATTGACAGTAGGATGAACATAATATAGCAAATTAGCGTAAAATTAAATACAAATTGGTAATTTAAAACGTTTTTTGGTAAGGAAGAGTAAAATGAAAAAAATAATATCAATCCTAATCATATCGCTCGCACTTTTATCCGCAACCTTCATAGCTATGGCCAATGTTGGTACCGGACAGCCTAATCAACAAACTACAATCACCCTAACTGACATGGGGAAAGGTATAAATGAAACAAATAAACTCATAGAAGGCAGTAAACTTACACCGGACTGCGAAATTCCATGGACGATACAGAAACAAAGCACATCGAACGGCTTACAGGTTATCGAAGTCAATAACGGCAAACTCAGTTTCCAAATACTTCCCACACGCGGCATGTCAATTCAGGAAGTTAAAATCGGCGAGCAGAATCAGGGTTGGAATTCGCCGATTATCGGTACGAAGCCGGCTTCATTAGTAGAGGTGGTAATTGACCGCACGCCGCCATGCAGAATTACGGTACGGGGCAAAATTGATGAAGGTACTGCCAATGGGCCAAATCTTACAACAGAGATTTCCACAGTTCCCGGAGCGAGTACTTTTCAACTTTCCAATATAATGGATTTCGCGGCTCTCGATACTAAAACCACAGTCTCTGAAAAACCAAAGCTCACATTAGCCGAGATAACAAAATCAGCAAAAACATGGGAACCTTCTTTTACAGAGTGGTTTGGCAAGCCTGCACCTGATTTTACAATTACAGATATCACAGGCAAAAAACAGAAAGTAAGTGACTACCGCGGCAAGAACCTTATCATCAATGTCTGGGCGACATGGTGTCCTCCATGCAGGAAAGAGATTCCTGATTTTATCGAACTGCGCAAGGAAATAAAAGAAGATGAGCTTGGAATTATCGGTATTTCAACTGAGGACGGCCAGGAAAGTAAGGTCAAGGATTTCGTAAAAGAAAATAAAATGAATTACACGATTGCAGTAGCAGATTTTAGCAAACTTGAAGCTCCATATAGTAAAATTTCAGCTATCCCAACTACATTTTTCATTGATAAAGAAGGCAAAATTAAATTAGCGACTATTGGCGTTTTGACATTAGAAGACGCAAAAAAAATCCTTGAGGCTAAATAAATCTTTCAACTGGCTTGCCAAGGCGTAGTTCGCCGTTAATATAACTTTATAAAAGAGTCCGGCTTCGTTCACCTTATCGGCGAACGAAGACTGGAGACGAAGGGAATCGAACAAACCGCATTTTCGCCCTCAAAAACGCCGTTTTCTCAAAACACTGGCACAGAATCCGGCACAGTTGACAGCGATTTTATATCAAAATTACTACATAAATACCCTGCTATTACAAGCCAAATTGAAGCCAGTAACCTGCCCGAAAATATCAAATACGACCTGATTAGTTTATTACAAGAAAGCGAGCGAAATTCCAATGGCAAATAAAATATCTACTGAAAAAATAAATGAACTTTGGAAGGCATGGCAACAAAAGCAAACTATCCGTTATGTATGCCAAAAGTGTAACATAAA
>CAZVOA010000012.1:0-87446 GCA_964628465.1 uncultured Pirellulales bacterium
GAACAGGTAAAAGAAGCGTCGCTGCAGATTATCGCTGGTCTTAAAATGGGCGAGGCGTTTAATGTGATAATCTATAGCAATACAGTTGAGAAATTCGCGAAAAAGCCGGTAATAAAAACGAAGGAAACAGAAAGTCAGGCTCGTGAATATATAAAAGGAATCACACCAAGTGGCGGTACTAATATTTATGATGCCCTGACCGAGGCACTGAGCCAGGAACCAATAGAAGATATGATTCCGATAGTTTTATTCCTTACCGATGGCTTGCCTACGATTGGCAGGACTTCGGAACTTGAAATTAGAGAGGTTACTACAAAATTCAATCCGTATAAGAGGAGAGTTTTCACATTTGGCGTGGGATTAGATGTAAACGCTCCTTTGCTGGAACGAATTGCCGCTGAATCAAGAGCGAGAGCGGAATTCGTTCTGCCGAAAGAAGATGTAGAAGTTAAAATCGGAAAGGTATTCAACAGGCTGACCGGCCCAATTCTTGCCGAGCCGGAACTTGAAGTAGTCGAAGAAGACGGCGGTTACGCGATGGGCAGGACTCGTGACATTCTTCCAAACAAACTTCATGATTTGTTTGAAGGAGACCAGCTTATCCTGCTTGGTCAATATGTTGGTAAGAAACCGATTACATTCAGAATCAGCGGCAATTATCTTGGCAAACCAAAATCGTTTAAATTTACATTCAATTTCGATAAAGAGAATGTGAAGAACGGTTTTGTGCCGCGCTTGTGGGCAAGCAGAAAAATAGCGGAGCTTATTGATAATGTCCGCCAGATGGGCGCCGATTCGAATGTAAACAGGAATGATCCCAAAGTCAAAGAACTTGTAGATGAGATTGTTCGCTTATCGACCGAGTTCGGTATATTGACTGAATATACGGCTTTTCTTGCAAGAGAAGGGACTGACCTTGGAAGAAGAGGTGATGTTATGCGTGACGCGGAAGTTTTGTTTGAGCAGCGCGCATTGAAAAGCCGCACCGGCATGGGAGGACTTAATCAAAGTTTCAATATGGAAGCTCAGAGAGGTCAGACTACTTTGAATTTAGATAATTCATTTGTAAACGAGAATTTCGACCGCGTTTCGATTACAACTGTTCAGCAGATAAATGACATGGCGTATTATTTCAAGAATAATCGCTGGGTGGATAGCAGACTTGTCCAGGATGAATCGAATATTAAGCCGGACAGAATAATTGAATTCGGTTCGGATGAGTATTTTGAATTAGCGAGAAAATTAGCCGCTCAGGGTCGGCAGGGCAGTATGGCTTTAGGTGGTGGTCGCGGCGGAATGGGCGGTTTTGGCGGTGATGTTCTGATGAAAGTTGATAACCAGAACGTACTGATAAAAAACTCGGAATAAAACAAACGATTAATATTGAAAGGGACAGAAAATGAAAAATATCGTAATATTAATGTCACTATTTCTGGCAGCGGTTACAGTATGCTTTGCAGGTTCTGCTGATACAGTTGAGCATGTCACGATAGTTGAAACTCCATCAGCTTCGACTCCGGCAACAACTCCGGTTTCGCCGATACTTCCAGCAAAACCACTTGTTCAAATTTCGATATTGCTTGATACGAGCGGCAGTATGGAAGGCCTTATCGAACAGGCCAAAACGGAATTGTGGTCAATCGTCAATGAATTCATCTTTGCAAAAAGAAACGGCATAGAACCTGAAGTACAGGTCGCTCTTTATGAATACGGCAAAAGCTCGCTCGACAGAAAAGATGGTTTCATCAGGCAAATAGTTCCGCTTACTACTGACCTCGATAAAATATCGGAAGAATTATTCGCGCTGAAAACCAATGGCGGTGACGAATACTGCGGCTGGGTTATTCAGGAAGCAACAAAGTCACTCAAATGGAGCGATTCTTTTAATGACTTGAAAGTTATTTTCATCGCGGGTAACGAACCTTTCACACAGGGTTCAGTTGATTATAACAAAGCATGTAAAGAAGCTATTGCCAAAGGGATTATCGTCAATACAATTCATTGCGGCACTGAAAGCGAAGGAATTAACGGCCATTGGAAAGACGGAGCGGTTTTGGCTGATGGGAAATTTCTGAATATTGACCATAACAGGCAGGTGGCACAAAACACTATTACTGCACCTCAGGATAAGGAAATTGCGGAACTTAATTTGAAACTGAATAGTACATACATAGCGTTCGGAAGTCAGGGGCAGGAAGGTTTCCAAAGACAAATGGCTCAGGACTTGAATGCTTCTTCAAGCTCACGCGGAGCAGCGGCGGGAAGGACAGTCGCAAAGTCATCCATCAATTACAGAAATAGCAGTTGGGACCTTGTTGATGCACTCAAAGATAATAAGGTGGATTTGGAGAGTATTAAAAAAGAAGACTTGCCGGAAAATATGCAAAGCATGACTTTAGAGGAAAGAAAAGCTTACGCGGACGCGAAAGCGACCGAGCGTGTTAGTATTCAAAAGAGGATACAGGAGCTGAATTCACAACGGGAAATTTATGTACAGGATGAAATGAAAAAGCTTGCCGCTAATCAGAATACAATGATGGGCGGCATGGGAGGCATGGGCGGTCGAGGCTCGCTTGGCTCGGCGGTAACCGGCACAGTCAGGGAGCAGGCAATGCAAAAGAACTTCAGTTTCTCACAACCTTCACCATCGCCGAATCAGGCTAACCCAGCCCCTTCGGCACCATAGTAAATTGAAGTCAAAAAGTAAGGAAGTAAACTGAGTTCGAGATTAGCGGAGAGGCAGTTTACTTCCTTTTTTATTTATATTATAAAATAAACCTAACGAGCATCATAATCGATATATTTACGTCTCTGTTCGATACATTTATAAGCTGGACGGATTATTTTTCCGTTATTAACGATTTCCTCCATCCTGTGAGCACACCATCCGGCAATTCTTGAGATAGCAAACAGTGGCGTATATAGTTCCTCTGGAATGCCAATCATCTGATATACGAAACCGGAATAGAAATCTACGTTTGCGCTGACACCTTTGAAAATTTTCTTTTCTTTCGCTATAACCTGCGGTGCGAGTCTTTCTATACGTTCAAGTAAATCGAATTCTTCCTGCCTGCCTTTTTCTTCCGCGAGTTTTTCAACGTATTGTTTAAATATGACAGCTCTCGGATCGGAAATTGAGTACACTGCATGACCCATACCATAAATCAGGCCGGACTTGTCGAATGCTTTTTTGTTCAGCAATTTCGAGAGATATTCTGATATTTGCGCTTCGTCTGTCCAGTCGGATAGATTTTCTTTAATATCCGCAAACATTCTTGCGACTTTAATGTTTGCTCCGCCGTGACGAGGTCCTTTCAGTGAGCCGAGAGATGCTGCTATTGTCGAATAAGTGTCAGTGCCGGTAGATGTCACCACGTGCGCTGTGAAAGAAGAATTGTTTCCGCCGCCGTGTTCGGCATGAAGAACCAGAGACATATCGAGAAGTTCCGCTTCGAGACGTGTGTATGCGTTGTCCGGGCGGAGCATGTGGAGAATATTCTCCGCGGTGCTTAATTCAGGATTCGGAGAATGTATAATCAGGCTTTGATTACCATGATAATGCGCATATGCCTGATAGCCGTATATAGCTAAAAGCGGAAACTGCGCGATAAGCTGAAGGCTCTGGCGCAATACGTTTGGAATTGATATATCATCGGCCGATTCGTCATAGCTGTATAGTACCAGGACTGTGCGGGCAAGTACATTCATCATGTCTTTGCTCGGTGACTTTAGAATCATATCCCGCATAAAATTCTCAGGCAGTTTGCGGTATCCGGCCAGAACGGACTCAAAAGCCTGAAGCTGTGGTTTTGTGGGTAAATCACCCATCAGGAGCAGGTAGCAGGTTTCCTCGAATCCGAAACGTTTATCTTTTTGGATGCCGTTGACTAAATCTGTTACGTCTATGCCGCGGTACATCAGTTTGCCCGGCACAGGTATCATCTCGAATTCATCCATGATATAAGAATGAACTTCACCGATTCGAGTTAGTCCTGCTAATACGCCTTTGCCGCTGATATCGCGAAGACCCCTTTTTACTTCAAATTTGACGTATAATTCCGGGTCCACCTGATTACATTTTTGAATTTTGTCAATCCATTCGGAGGCGTTTTGTTCGAGGGAATGTTCCGTTTTTTGGTTTTCTGTCATTATTTACCCTTTCTAATCAGCATTTTCAATTTGTTGTTAGCCCATTAATTATACCCGACTTGCCCAAAAATTGCCACCCCTTTTTCTTGTTCCGATAAAATAGGCTTATATTCTATGTAAAAGCTTGATTCTAAAGAATGACCAACCACATATTTGGGGTTAACCTTCTATGATTTCGTAATCAGTCATTGAGCCGAGTTTGTTGTGAGCGAGAGTGAGGTAGGGCAGGTCGTTAGGGTCGTGGCCTAAAAGTTCGCTGCCGATAGTGTCTACCGCGACTGGGTCGAAGCTTGCTAAAATCAGACCGATGCTTACTGCTCTGCCGGATAAGTGCATTCCGGTTAAGGCGGTTGAGGCATCAACTATTGACAGGTCTGGTTTTTTGTACGTGCAAATATCGACAACGGATTTGTCGGTCGAAGGGCTGTGCAGTTGCGATTTGTTCCAGCCTCCGGCGTAGAATTTGCCCGGCGCGATTCCGAACATGTTTTTCATAGCGATTGTGGTTTCAGTAAAACTGTGGTCTTTCAGTACCGGTAATGAAATTATATAGGCGTTCTGTACAATTTTCGGCATGTGAAAACGCTTTAATTGTAACGCGTTTTTATTTTCGAGAACGATAGAATCGGCATCGTTGAAATCCAATAATTCTATGTTATATTTTTTTGCAAGTTCCAGATAACCGAGAGCCGCATATACGTTTGCGGTAGTGCCTGAGCCGCAGCCTTCGCCTATCGCGATTTTCGCTTTTGAATGCGTTTTACAGTACTGATATACAGCTTCCGCGGCTCGAACATCGGTAGTGACGGGCGGCGGGGAAGCGAGCGTAAGATTCGGCTTGATAATAATCAAACCATCCTGCGGCAGTTTCTCGCCCGCACCAATCAAGTCCAGTGCTTTTGCGATACTGTTTTTATAATCAACAAATTTTACCTGTGCGACTTTACTCATAATTGCCGATGATAATGTAATATCTGGTATATTTCAATAAGAACATTTTTTCTTAAAAGTATCTGAACAAAAATATACCAAAAGAGGTATTGACTATATCAAAAATTTCGTTACATTAAACAATTCAAATATATAAACTTATATGCAGTAAGAAGATAATTAAAGAAAAAATTCTAAATTTCCGACTTTATGGGAAATGCAAAACAGGATTTTGCCATTTTTAGTATTTAAAAAAGAATGTAATCCAATTAATGGAGATTGACATGATAGAAGTCAAAGAGCTTCGGCGAAGTTTCGGGCCGGTAACCGCGGTTGACGGAATTTCATTCAAAGTCGCCAAGGGCGAGGTTCTCGGTTTGCTCGGCCCCAACGGAGCCGGTAAAACGACCGCTATGAGAATTCTTGCCTGTTTCCTTCAGCCCGATAGCGGCACAGCAACTGTTTGCGGGCATGATATTTTGAAAAATCCCGTTGAAGTAAGAAAATCAATCGGGTATCTCGCGGAGAACGTGCCGCTCTATAATGAAATGACGGTCGGCTCGTTTCTGAATTTTATTTGCGATGTTCGCGAAATTAAAGGCAAAGAGCGTAAGGAGACACTCGACAGGGTAGTTCCTCTTTGCTCAATCGAGTCGGTCTATCATCAAACGATAGAAACATTGTCGAAAGGTTATAAGCGGCGTGTCGGATTGGCGGCGACTCTTGTGCATGATCCGGATGTGCTGATTCTCGATGAGCCGACAGACGGTCTTGACCCGAATCAGAAACATGGCGTGAGAAAACTCATCAGTAATATGTCACAGGAAAAATGTATCATAATTTCTACGCATATTCTTGAGGAAGTCGAAGCCATCTGCTCGCGAACTATCATCGTCGCAAAAGGGCGTATATTGGCTGATTCCACACCGGCGGCATTGAAGGAACAGTATAAGTGCGGTCTTGATGCCGTATTTCGTAAAATTACACAGGTTAAAAACGCCTAATTTTTTATAGAGGACATAGGAGTTAAGAAATGAATAGTTTTTGTGCGGTTTTTAAGAGAGAGTTGAAGAGTTATTTTTCCACTCCTCTTGCTTATGTGTTCCTTGTCATTTTCCTTTTTTTCTCAGGATACCTCACATTCAAAAGAGGTTTTTATACAATTCGCCAGGCGGACATGAACACATTTTTTGTCAACTTGCCTCTGCTTTTTGTTTTCATGGTGCCATCGACCGCGATGCGTTTGTGGGCCGAGGAACGAAAAGGCGGAACAATTGAATTACTTTTTACATTACCTGTTACCATAACACAGGCTGTTCTTGGGAAATTTTTCGCGGCGTGGCTGTTTTTGGGAATCGCTATTGCACTTACTTTCCCAATGATTATTACAGTAGCGTATCTGGGCAATCCTGATATAGGATTGATTGTCGCGGGTTATATAAGTTCATTTTTAATAGCCGGTGGTTTTCTCGCTATCGGATGTTTCTTTTCCGCTGTAAGCAAGAACCAGGTAATCAGCTTTGTGCTTTCGGTTGTTGCGTGTGCGATTTTCATATACGCCGGTATGCCGAGTACATTGAACTACTTTGCTGGCTTCTGGCCTGGAATGGTCCCTGTGATGGAGAGTATGAGCATGATGACACATTTTGAGTCACTGCAAAAAGGCGTGATAAAATTCTCTGATATTATGTATTTTATAATACTGATTGCCGGATGGATTTACGCGTGCGGTATTATTTTAGATGAAAGGAAGGCCAAATAATGAACCGGATGCTGCGAGCGATTATTGGAGCCTGTCTTGTTTTTATAATTGCATTTTCGGCAATAATTATTTGCCAGAATATAGGCTCTTCATGGAAAATAGATGTTACCCATGAAAAACTTTATACATTGTCCGATGGAACGAAGTCTATTCTGTCGAAATTAAACCAGCCGATTACAGCGAAGCTCTTTTACGCCCGAACAGCGGCGATGAAGGGGCCGGACCAGATACAGTATTATAATAATTATTATGAATACGTTAAGTCGCTTCTTGCGGAATATGCTTCGGTTTCCAACGGTATGCTCAAGCTGGAAATAATTGATCCGAGGCCGTTTTCGGAAAATGAGGAGCAGGCGATAGGATTTGGTTTGAAGCAATTTCGTGTATCGGAAGATGAGAGCTTTTTCTTCGGTCTGGTTGTACAAACCCAATTCGGAATTGATAAGACAATTCCCTTCTTTTCACCGGATCGGCAGAGTTTTGTCGAGTACGACATAAGTTATCTTATTGACAGCGCGATTACGCGTCAGAAAAACAAGATTGGCATTATGAGTTCCCTGCCGGTTATAGGCGATAGCGAGTATATGGCACGGATGCTGGCGGCTCAGAGACAGCCGGTAAGAATGCCGTGGACTTTCGTGGAACACTTACGCAATAAATTTGAAGTTGTCGAAATTCCGACGGAAGTGAACGACATTAATGATATTGATATTTTGATGATAGTTCATCCCAAGAATTTGTCTCAGCAGACATTATTTGCGATTGATCAGTATATACTTAAAGGCGGCAGAGCGATTATTTGCGTTGATCCGCACTGCTTTGCGGACGAATCCAATAGAATGCAGGGCGGAATGATGGTTACGCAAAACAGTCAGGGTTCCGATTTAAATGCTCTTATGAAAACATGGGGTATCGAAATGCCTAAAAACCAGTTTGCGGGCGATTTGAACCTTGCGGAAAACCGGCCATTGAGGGCTAATGAACCTTCGCAGACAATTATTGGATTATTAAATCTTAGAGGAGACGCGTTTAATCGTAATAATGTTATAACGGCTCAACTGAATAATATAGGGCTTTTATTTTCGGGTGTATTAAATGTCATCACTGATCCTAATAAGGCAAAAAGCGATGACTCTAAAATTGAGCATACGCCGCTTCTTATGACAACTGATGAAGGAAACAGCTTTGAAATTACCAATCCTTACGAATTTATGGTGTTTGACCCGGCTATATTCATGCAAAAGTTTTACCCGGGAACAAAACCTGTAACGATGGGTTATTTTATTACCGGGCGGTTCAAAAGCAGTTTTCCGGATGGTATAGAAATCAAAGATGACGCAGAAGAATCAGAAGACCCGAATGCGCCTGTAATCGCGAAGAAAATCACAGGCCTGACTGAGTCTCAGGGAAATTGTGCAGTCGCGGTTTTCGCCGATGTCGATTTCATAAGTGACAATATGGCATACCGGGATTTTCTTGGTTTTGGAAAAGCACCCGTGGGTGACAACAGCACATTGTTGTTTAATACCATCGATGACCTGAGCGGCTCAAGCGATTTAATTTCCGTCCGATCAAGAGGAAGTGTAAAACGCCCGTTTGTTGTAGTTGATGAAATCGAAAGAAAAGCACAGACTGAAACTTCTCAGCAGATTGAGCTTATTGACGCAACTATTGCCGGTTTTAACGCCAGGCTGCAATCTATCAGGCCTTCCGATGGTGAAGATCAGGCTATTATTGATTCTAAAATATCACAGGAAATACGCAATCTGCGTGAAGAAATATACAGGAAAGAAAAAGAAAAACGAAACATCAATATGAAAAAGAGTGAACAAATTGATATGCTCGGAAAGAAATTAATGAGGGCAAATACAATTTACGTTCCTATCGTAATTCTTCTTGTCGCTATCGTTTTGTGGTTATGGCGCAGTTTAAGAAAAAGACATTATATTAGTCACACCAGTGATGCATGATTTATAGAGAGGTTTTGTAATGAGTAATAAAAAACTTGCGATATTGGGAATTGTCGCCGCTGTTATGCTGGCATTGGCTGTAATTCAGTCAAAAATTTCTAATGTGTCCAGTAATATAACAACAGGAACGAAATATCTTGTCAGCGGCGTGAATACTGAAGATATTGACTCTATCAGTATTAAGTCCGATGATAAGACGCTTACGTTGAAACAGCAATCAGGTAAATTTGTTGTGGTCAATAAAGATAATTACCCGGCTGAGACAGGCAAGATTAATGATTTGATAACGAAATGCCTGGAGATTGAAGTTGCATCGCGAATTGTAACCGACAATCCAGCCAACCATACAGACCTCGGCGTAGCAGAAGATAAAGCACAGATGATTGTGAAATTCCTTAACGCTGATTCAAAGGAGATTGTTGGTATTATTGTTGGTAATACTAAAGAAAACGGAAGCGGCACTTATGTCAGGCTTACTTCTGAACCAAAGGTATATGAAGCCGCCGAGTCGCCATTCATAGAAGTTGAACCTCTGGATTATGTAAAGAAGCAGCTTTGTGCATTGACAAAAATTGATACCGCCCAGGTAACAGTTAGTTCTCCAGGTGGTCAATATACCCTCAAGCCGGTAACGGATAGCGAAGATGTGGAACTTGCGAGTATTCAGGCTGGTAAAAAATTGAAACAAAACGAAGCAAAAGCTGTATTTACCGCTTTATCAAGTCTCAGCTTTACCGATGTTATGACAAAACCCAAAGATATGAATTTTGACAGGCAGTATGTTTGCAGGTTATTCAATTCGACGGAGTTTACATTCGATATTGGTACGAAAAATGGTTTAACTTATGTTTCATGCAGGGCGGCATTTACTGAAGGCAGGCCGGAAAGAATAAGTAAGGATGAAAATGAAGAACAGTTGAAGAAAATAGAAGAAAAAATGCTTCTTGACGATAAAGCGGATGATTTCACAGTAAGGCATATAGGTTGGGTTTATGAAATTCCCTCTTCCAACGCAAAATATTTAACAATGCCGTTAGCGGATTTACTCGAAGATATTAAAGAAAGCGATTTAATCGAGACTCTGGATCCTAATGCAATCCTCAATGCTATTGGGCAGGAAACCATGCCTTAGAAAAAGCTCTTTTCAATTTCTGAATTTACCTGATTTTTAATGGCAGATAAATACTCTTGACTTAAACGACAAGAATATCTACAATGATATTATAGGCTTTCAATATTACTGTCTGGGGCTGCTTTGTTTTGACATTTTAAGGAAAGGTGGTAAATCATGCTTAGGAAAAGAGGTTTCACATTAATTGAATTACTGGTTGTTATCGCGATTATTGCGGTTTTAATGGGCGTATTAATGCCTGCTTTACAAAAGGTAAAACAACAGGGATACCAAGTAGTTTGTAAAAGCAACATGAAACAGATTGGTCTGGCCGCAAATCTGTACGCTCAGGATAACAAATTTAAAATTCCTCGAGCCCTTGTAAATAAAACAGCTCCTGCATGGTTCGAATATTTCATGCCTTATCTCGCCCAGAAAGCAACATCAGGTGATTATCGTAATGTCAAGATTTATCGCTGCAAAGCATATCCGAATAAGCAGCAGACTGTTTGCTATGTAATTAACGGCTGGGGGTTTAACGGCCAGACTGATATGCAAGGTTTTGAGCAGGGAACACCAACAAACATTAATGCGATAAAACGCGCGCAAGAGACTATCTACTTGACTGACTATGAGTATATCGACGAAAAGAAAACACCTATTATTACTCAGGCGAATCAGGATGATATAATAACCTGTGATATTCGCGGAGTAGGTGATTTAGCATATGATCTCACAGGAAAATTAAACGATCCAAGGCGTGTCCCTCTTAATCGTCATGCCAAAGGCAGTAATATCCTTTATATGGATGGAAGTGTTGACCATTTGCGTGCCGAGGAAATAACTATAGAAAAGTTTCGGACACACTAAAAGGATTATTTTATTATGTTCGTTTAACTAATAGTAAATCTCTTAAGGAACAAGACTGTTGGAGTTGGTCATTGTGTTTAAAAGTTGCTAAATTATTTTATTCTAAGGATATGATTTTTCTATAAAATATTTGGAGAAGTTAGTGTTTTTAGCCATTTCCTTTTCTTTTTCTCAAAGCAAATTTACTTTGTAACTATTATTTAGATATTGCTATCAATTTATTCTTTAACATACGTTGATTACTGCTAGGATTGCTTAGTTTATTATAAAGGTCACTTGCTTCAATAATGCTATCTTTCATGAGTTTTAATAAATCTTGATTATTTGACGCTTTTGCCCATGCAATTTGAGAAAGCGAAACGGGTGTTTTTGTTTTTGATTTGCCTTCAATTATTTCGAGAAAATCATTTAGAGTAATAATTCTTAAAGCTTCTATTTCAAAGCGTTTTTCACCAAGATTATTCTTAGATTTTAAATAACTATCGAGAATACAATTAATTATCCAATAATATCTTTGTTTTTGTTGATTAACACAAAATTCAAAAATTTCATCAGGCGTATAAGTATTATTTACATATTTTAACCATATACTTAAAAGCTGGTCGGCATCTGAATAATGTTCCCATTGAGCTGTTATCCCTATTATTTGGATACCGCCGTCAAGTATGGTTTTTTTGAGATTGTTTTCTTCAAGAATTGTAAGATATCGAGAAAAGTCTTCAATTAAACTTTTATTTTCTAAATAATCTAATTGCATAAGTAAAACAATATATTTTATATTTTCACTAACGATATCTGATAAATTGTTTTGATCTTCTATATCTTTTCTCAGTTTAGATATTGTATTAATGTCATCTATTTCAATGTTATTTTTCAACCAATATTTCTCATATAGGTTTTTAATATTAAGTTCAGTATCATTAAATATACCATATAATTTAGATTCTCTTTCTATGTCATCAGCATTCATTTTTAAGCAAACAAAATTTGAAAGTTTTGCAGATCGAAGCATTAAGTTATTATCTAATCTATTAACCGTAATATTATAAGGTACTGATATATCATTATTGTCCATTTTCAATACCTTGTAATCAACTAAACATTCTCTTCCACCAATATGGTGATATCCTGGAAGTTCCTTAAATGTATGTTTTTCTCCATATAAAGTAATTGTAGCTCCTTTGCCATTATATCCAACCATTAATCTGCTTTCAGGCAACAGGGCGGTTTGTTTTTTTAAGAGAGACTTTCCATTCTGGGTGCTATATTGATATTCAATTCCTTTTAGAGGTACTCCATTATTGTCATATATAAACAAATCTTTAATAATATCATTATTGATTGTTATATCTAATTTACTTAAATTTCTTCTAATTTTACTATTATCTTGTATTTCATTCTTTATATCTACTGTTTGACGTTTGCTATTATTAGGTTCATAAGTATTTTTCAAGTCATCCTTGTAAATGCGACTTGAAATTGCATCTTCTTCAGCGAATCTGATATTATCAAAAGGATAATTATTTAGAGAGTGTCGAAAAACACCTCTATCACCAAAAGGTTTTGAAAATGATACATTATGATTTTCTATAAATTGGTTATATATTGAAAATATATTCTCATTGCTGCTTATGGAAAGACCGATTGGATTTGTCGGGAAATTCATGTTACCAATATATGGTTCTGCCCAATTTATACTTATGTTGTAGAAATCTGGAGCCACCCAATATCTTGCAAATAATAAAACCGTTGTGCCAAGATATTTTGCGTTTAGCTCTAATATTGCATCGAAACGAATAATATCAACTTGTTTATTTTCGTTAATATCTTTTGAGTATGCAAAAAATGGAAATACAAGATTTATTCCTGCAATAAAATAGAATGTAAGATTAAACATAATAGATTTATACATTTTAAAACTCCTTTTATTCACTTGGGTATGTATTTATTAAATTATTAGAAATTACTTCCTGGACAAGTAAGGCAGGTGTTAAAATAAAATCAACATTCTCTTTCATTTCTAAAGATGAAGTAAAGCCCAGTGTTGCGGCAGAAATGATTTGTCGTTCAATATCTGCTTGTTGTTCCTGATTTGTTGAATTTATTTTATTCGGATCATTTATATTGATTTTATTGTTGTCGGCTTTGCAATAAGGTATAATTAAATAATTTATCGATATTGTAATCGCAATAATATATAATAAATAACTTAAATATGTTTTTCTATTTTTTGACATAATAATATCCTTTTGATTAAATAAATTGCATTTTTAAATATCTATATATTGACGGCCGGGGGCTTATTTGCAAAGTAATAAATATTTAGCCCCCAGCCCAACTTATTCTCATAAAAAAGAGATGCTCAAATAATAATTATGCACCTCATAATTATTAAAGAATATATATATATTCTTTTAATATGACCAGAAGTCCATTGCTCCATATATATAAGAATAGGCACTTTGTTCACCTACAACATATCCATAATTATCAGTAAGAACTGATGCGTAAATTGATGAATTACACATAGACTCAAGCCTAAGGCCAAAACCATGATTAGATGTATAAACTTCATCACTGGCATCGATATCAACTGACCATTCTTCACCGCCATCAAAAAAACCATCGTTAACATCAGAGACATAATATGCAAATCGCGGTCTATAGGTCCATGACCAAACACCAGTGCGGTTTCCAGCCGCAGATGCAGTTGCACCTAATATAATTTCATCCCAATATTGATGAAAATCAGGATCAAGTCCTATTCTACCACGGCTAAGTGTGCTCATAGATAAAAATGAACTACCAGTTGTATAGTGCGTTTCACCAGTCCAGCCAAGCATATGTATATATCCTTCAATATGATAGTAATAATCAACATAACCTCCTGGAGGTGTATTGGGTTCATCCCAGGTCCACCATGTATCGGACCATGCCCAACAATGAGAAGCAGTATAATCAACAGCATTCCAGTTGCCATAAAACACACCACTTATATCATTAATTGTATAAGCATATGCTTCACCAATCTCAGCCCATGGATTAATTGTTAAAGCGAAATAAAAATCGGCATTACATGGGTCAATTATGTAACCCCCAGAATCCGAGTCCTCATCATAAACGTAGTGAGCATATAATGTCTGGGAGGTAGATAATATACAAATAAATAGTATCATCATAAATACGAAAGAGTGATTAAACTTTATTTTTGTCGTCATAAAAATCTCCTTATTTTATATTTTTTCTTTTTATAATATATTTACGTTTGATCATGTTTATACCCTCATAGTAACCACCCCCTTTGGGAAATATTTGTTATCTATCAATAAATACATAAATATCAATCTCATATTAAATAAAAATTATGAAAATGAGTATCTTCCAAGTGTACTGCTCGCATTCCCTATTCAGATCATATATGTGAAAAAATTACAATTATAGAATAGAGGTTAATGTGGGTTCAGTTCATTTTCCTTAATCATTAACTATGAATAGATTTTTTCTATTGCGATAAACGATTTTTCGCTTTTCCAAATAACTTTTTGTGAAGACCGAATGAATACTATATATCTATATATTATTTGTCAATAAAATATTTATAAAAATATATAAATATTCAGCCGGGGACATTATTTTTGGTCTTCACGTTTTGTCCCCGGCCGTGGTGAAAGTAAAATACTACATTTCACTGTATATATAAGGCACATCTCGATAATATTTTGTTGACTATAAAATTACAAAAAATTTATATTTATTAGAAATAGTAATATGGGTAAAATAAAATATGCAGAGTATGTATATATAGGGAGCGATCTTGTGGCTTTTCGTATTTAAATGGCAGAACAAATATAATTTTCTTTTATTAAATTTTTGATATGAAATGTGCTATGGTTAACTATAACATTTTTTGAGGGTCATTTTGATACACTTTATAAAGATGGAAAATACTTTGAGAGACAGAGTTAATATTGCATAGCTGCTGGAAAAGTTCTATTATAAGATTTGGTTAATAGATAAAATTTTGGGGTTCCCATTGTTTCTACAAGAAAAACGGGAACCCCCTTTATATGCGCAGTTATTAATTTTGTTTTCTATTGATAAACTATCGCTTTGAAGGCTTTGGCTTTATTTGAATCTGTTTTAGAAATCCCCCCAATAATGCTGTACTCAATAAAAAACCATATACGAAAGATTAATATTGTTATTATATTTATCTTTCATATATGGAAAATATAATAAATGAACAATTCAAATGCAAAATTACTGTCAATTGATATATGTTTTCCAAATCAAATTGAATTGTAACGATTGCAGAAATCTTCAGGCTAAAGCTTTATGTATTCTTTTGGAGCAAAGTTTGTTTGCATAGTCCAGCAGGTTGCTTTTGCATTTTTAACACGATAGCATATCAGGACTTCATATCCCTGTTTTTCAACTATCGGTTTAAGGAAAGTAAACACTTCAACAACCTGTTTTTTCAAATCCATATCATCAAGCATCTCGGCGGAGCCTTCTATTCTGATTTGAGTTCCCTGTTCCTGGCTGAAAAAGCACATTTCCATCGCAGGGTTTGTTTTCAGTTGTTTGTATAAGTCTTTATATTTTCCTGTAACAAAAATTATACCTTTTTCATCGGCTCTGAAGAGCATCATATTGCGAACATGAGGCTGTTTGCCATCGACAGTAGCAAGACTGAATACACGATTTTTATTGATAAATTTTAGGACTTCTTCTTTGGTCATTTGGAACTCCTGTGCTAAGATTGTTTTGTAATTACTTCTTTATTGTTCATATACGGCCGCAATACCTGAGGTATAGTAATCGAGCCATCCGCGTTCTGACATAGCTCCATAACAGGTATTAGAACTCTTGGTGATGCAATAACAGTGTTATTCAGAGTATGGCAGAACAGATTCTTTTTAGTTTTCGAATCTTTATAACGCAGATTCATTCTTCTTGCCTGGAACTCATAAAATTTGCTTGCGCTGTGAGTTTCGCAATAATTTTTTCTCGAAGGCATCCACGTTTCTATATCGAATTTCTTTGCTTGTCCTCTTCCAAGGTCGCCTGTGCAGACATTTACAATGCGATACGGCAATCCAAGTCCCTGTAATACCGCTTCGGAGTTGGCTAAAATTTCGTTGTGGTATTTTAAGCTTTCTTCGTCGCTGTTTTGGCAAATTACAACCTGCTCGACTTTATCGAACTGGTGAATTCTATACAGGCCGTAAGTGTCTTTTCCCGCCGCTCCTGCTTCACGCCTGAAACAGCTTGAAAGACCAATAACTTTAATTGGTAACTCCGCTTCGTCCAGAATTTCGCCCATGTGATATGCGGTTAAAGGAACTTCCGCCGTTCCCACGAGGTTCAACTGGTCTTTTTCCATGCGGTATGTCTGCTCTTCGGAGCCGGGATAGTAGCCTGTTCCTCGCATAGCTTCGTCTTTCATAAGAAGCGGCACAGACATTGGGGTATAACCTCTGCTTATCATTACATCTATCGAATATCGCAGAACCGCCCAGTGAAGCAATGCTCCATCACCTTTGAGGAAATAGTTTCTCGAACCGGCAAGCTTGACTCCTCTTTCAATATCGATAATTCCCAAATCAACGCCCAGTTGAACATGGTCCTTTGGCTCGAAATCGAACTGGCGAACCTGACCTTCTTTTCTTATTTCGACATTTTCTGTATCATCTTTACCGGACGGGACATCATCGTCCGCCGGCTGCGGAACCTGCTGCATAAGTTCGTCGAACTGAGGTTGAAGCTCTTTGATTTCATCGTTGTACTTCACTTCATTTTCTTTTAGTTCCGCTAATTGTGACATAGCGGCTTGCTTTTCATCAGCGGCTAATTTCGGGATTGATTTGCCGATTCTGTTTTTATCTGTGGTAATGTCCTGAAGTTTCTGCTTAATTACTTTCAGGTCTGCATCGACTTGAATCAGTTTATCTATATCAACGTTAAAGTTTTTGGCTTTGGAAGCTGTTTTGAACTTTTCCGGATTCTCTCTAATCTCTTTAATATCAATCATATATTCTCCAGTAAGTGACTAAATTGCCTAAAGTTGAAAGTGTCTAAAATTCAAATAACTTTAGTTCACTTTTGGCATTTTAGTTCACTTTAGTCACTGTTAAATTTTTTAATAATCAATACGTTATTTTGTCCACCAAATCCAAAGGATTCTTTCATTACTGTATTAATTTGAGCTTTTCTCGGTTCGTTCGGAACATAATCCAAATCAAGCTCCGGGTCGAGATCATGCAGATTCATAGTCGGAGGTAAAATATTATTTCTGATAGCGCAGACACATGTGATAAGTTCCGCGGCGCCAGCAGCACCGATTAAATGTCCCAACATGCTTTTTATACTGCTAACCGGTACGTTTTTCGCTCTGTCTTTGAAAAGTGTTTTGATTGCTTTAGTTTCAATCGAATCATTTTCCGATGTACTTGTACCGTGAGCATTTATGTAATCGATATCATCTGTTGTTATTCCAGCGTCTTTTATCGCCGCTGTCATTGCCTGTACAGCGCCTCTGCCTTCTTCGTGCATATCGGTGACACGAAACGCATCGGAACTGCTGCCGTAACCGATAATTTCAGCAAGGATTTTGGCTTTTCGTTTTTTCGCTGATTTCAGAGATTCAAGAATTAAAATCGCTGAACCTTCGCCAAGAACGAAACCATCTCTTGTTGCGGAAAATGGTCTTGATGCCGTTTGCGGGCTGTCATTTCTTGTCGAAAGGGCGGTAAGGCGGTTAAATCCTGTTAAGCCGAGCGGATGTATCATCGAATGAGCTCCGCCTGCTATAATTACGTCCGCGTCACCTCTGCGAATCATCATGGTTGCTTCGCCAATTGCCTGTGTACTTGCGGCACATGCGGTAAGGCAGCTTCTTGAAGGTCCTCTCGCCCCGGTTAATACCGCGATATGAGTTATCGGCATATTCGGTTCCTGTTCAAGCTCGCCTTTGGGATTCATCCTGTCAAAAGAAATTTTCGCCCATTTGTTCCAGTCCATCTGGTTTGTTTCGTTGTTCCATCCGTCAATTATAGCCGAAAAGAAAGTATCATTATCAATTGAGCCTTCACCTGCGCCGAGGTAAATTCCCATTCTCGTGCGGTCTATGCCATCAGTTGGTTCAGATGTTTCCACATCAATTCCAGCCTGTTTGCAGGCCTGAACAGCGGCGCCGATTGCGAATTCCGAACCCCGATTACTATCTTTATGTAACTGGATATTTTTTATATATTTGGTGAAGTCATAATTCTTGACTTCGGCATCGAAAGTTGTTGGAAAAGTCGAAGCGTCGAAAAGTGTATTTTCAGCGATGCCGCTTTTGCCAGAAAGCAATGCCTGCCAAAGTGTTTCAACATCATGAGCAAGGGGACAAATAATTCCCATTCCGGTTATTACTACTCTTTCAGACATGTTACTCGATGTTCCTCTTCAATTTATTATGAAATTCTTTTTAAGACAGTAGCGGCTGTTTGTCCGCCATAAGTGTAGCCGCAGCAAAGTACATAGTTAATTTCTTTTTCAATAGCATTTTTTACTATATTCAAATTGCATCCATGCGCTATATTATCACAGTTTTTCGCGGCTGGAATTTTGTTTTCGTTCATCGCGCATGTTGCGGCAATTACATCCATAACTCCTGAGGCGGCGCCTGTATTGCTCAACATGCTTTTAATCGGCCAAACGGGAATTTCCGAGGCCGCTTCACCAAGAGCGGAATGAATTGCTTTCGATTCAGCCATGTCATCACATGGGATTCCAGTTCCGTGCGGTATAATCAGGTCGATTTGTTCGGGTTTTATCTGTGCTTCCTCGATTGCTTTTTCAATCGCGATTTGCAGACCGTAGCCATCAGGTTCGAGATTTTCAAATGCGGGATTAATGCTCACGCTCTGACCTGAACCCGCTATTTCAGCAAGAATTTTCGCGTTACGCTGTTTTGCGATGTCATAGTTTTCAAGAACGATAATTCCCGCGGCTTCGCCAAAAACAGAACCTTTCGCGTTCGCGTCGAAAGGCCTGCAAGCGGACGACGGGTCGTCATTATTTTGTGTTGTGGCTCTCTTGAGCAGGCATTGGCGAATCATAATAATTGGATTTACCTTTGCTTCAGCTCCGCCCGCAAGAGCATAATCACTATCTCCTCTCGCTATAATCTGACTCGCTTCCGCAATTGCCAGGTGAGAAGCAACTTCGGCGCATGTGATGCTATTACTTGGCCCCTGTATATCGTGTACGATTCCAACATGACATGCAAGCATATTTGGTAAGTATTTCAGAAGCCAGAGCGGCGTGACTAATTCGAGGCCGCTTTTACCCCATTTGCGAATATCGAATTTCCCGCTGTTTACACTTGCCGCAACCGCTGGAGCCAATTCGACCAGGTCACAACTGATAAGGCCGGCACCGAGATTTATCGCCATACGTTCCGGCTTGATATTTACTTTCTCAGGGTCGATGCCTTTTGTAATTAAGCCGCTTTGACGAACAGCTTCATCAGCCGCTGCGACCGCGAGTTCTATGTCCCTGCACATTAGTTTTGTAGCTTTGCGATGTGTTTTGGGAACATAATCACGAACGTTGAATTCAGGAACCTGTCCGGCTATTTTACAGTTGAAACCTGACGGGTCGAACGAGGTTATTGTGTTGATACCAACTCTGCCGGTACTAAGTCCCGCCCACATGTCAGCGACTTTAAGTCCAAGAGGAGTAATTGCGCCGAGACCGGTTATGACTACACGAGAACGAGCCACTAAACAACCTCCGAATTCTTGCTTTTTGAAAGAATATCACGCAAAAGTGTCTCAAAAACGGATGTATCCGAACCGAATACAAAGTTTTCTTCCGGGAATTCTATGCCCGCGAGATTCTGGTCAATATGGCTGAACATCAAATCAATTTCAGCGATAAGTTTTCCCTGGCGAGTAATTTTGCCGCATGAGCTTGCGGCTTCCGGTGCGATGGATTCAATAATCGCTTCCAGTTCGAGAGAGTCGCCCGGTTTTACATAATCGAAAAATACAGCTTTTTTAATTTTCGCAAGAACAACTTTTTCCTGGAATTTCTTGGCTTCCCCTACGAGGATACCGGCAGTTTGTGCCATAGCTTCAATCATAAGGCATTCCGGCATAACGGGAAAGCCGGGGAAATGGTCGTGTAAATGCTCCTCGGCAAGAGAAACATTTTTTATCGCTACAGCTCGTTTGCCTGATTCAAATTCTTTAAATTTATCTATCCAAATCCATCGCATATGTATTGCTTTTTAATTAATACCAGTGAAACTTTTTATAGTAACTATATTAATAGTTCTTAAGCGTTCAGCTTATTTTCAATATAGTTCACGATCGCGTTCACAGTGAATAAATCAGCCATTTTATTAATATCCGGGTCTTTCTCGAATTTTGTCAGGTCTGTATGCGACATTTTTTCCCTGAGCATTTTTAAGCCTTTGTCGGTTAATTTGCCGTTATGGACAAGTTCCGCGTCATTCATAAGACTTTCGGCAGGGAATAATTCTTCACGCTGAATTTTAATTCCAAATGCTTTTTCAAGCCTGAATACTATATCGAGAAAATCGATACTCTCGGCTCCGAGGTCTCCCATCAGGGTTGATTCCAAAGAAACCTCGTCATCATCAACTGCCAGTGCATCTACCAGAACTTCCTGAACTTTAGTAAAAATATCATCGCGACTCATTGTCATATTCGATACCTCCGTTGTTTTTCAAATTTTTTAACTTAAAAGTTTCCATCTTTTTTTCATATTATCAATAATTACAGCATCTACGGCTGTCATAGCAGAATTTTCATCTGCGAGGTTAAAATGCCTCAGTCCGAATCTGGCTTCTACAATTCGCTGGCCTTTCGATTCACCGAAGCCGCTAAAACTGCTTATGTTCTCATCGATAGATTTAACTTCAACTGTATATTCTATCGTGGCGCCAGGCGCCAGAAAACTCTTATATTTAACATTTTTTGCTTCTTCAAGCAATATCATACTATGTGAGAAATTTTCTGTCTGGCGAACCAGCCATGAAGCGGACTCAACAAGCCCTTCAAGAAGCAATACTCCTGGTAATACAGGGAATGTAGGAAAGTGATCCGCCAGGTACTCTTCTGCAAGCGATACATTTTTTATCGTTTTTATCTGCTTGCCTGCTTCAAGTAATATAACTTTGTCTATCAGTATGAATTTCATATTTTCGTTCAGCATTTATTGTTCTGCTTCCCGAGTTACAACACATAACCCACATAACTCGGCACTCAGAACTTAATAACAAAATTGTCCAATTTCTAAATAAATTTTCTGTGGTGCTATACGCTATACTGAAAAGGTGATTTTTTCAATTGTTTTTCTGTTCTTTTTTGCTATTTTATGTTTATTGTTGTTCATTTTTAAAAAGTTCAGGTATAAATTGAGAAAATATTAACAGATTGGATATACTTTTTTACTATGGAAATACGTAATGCTAAAATATCGGATGTACCGAGAATTCGTGAGCTTGTAAACTATTACGCCGAACTGGACAGAATGCTGTTTCGCTCTATGGCGGATATTTACGAGAATCTCCAGACTTTTATCGTAGCTGATATTGACGGTGAAGTTGTTGGATGCTGCTCTTTGGAAGTTATCTGGTCTGATTTGGCTGAAATAAAATCATTGGCAATTGATAAAAAATATCAAAAACAGGGTATTGGAAAGAAAATTGTGGCAAAGTCGGTGCAAAATGCGATTGAAATTGGTGTTTTGAAGGTTTTTGCGCTCACTTTGGAACCACAGTTTTTTGTAAAAGCGGGTTTTGAAATTGTAGAAAAAGAAACTCTTCCAATGAAAGTCTGGAGTGATTGTGCCAGATGTCCGAAACAGCAGAATTGTGACGAAACCGCGGTTGTAAAAACTTTACCACGCGGCACTTAGAAAAAATGATAGGTAGTTTTGCAGGTTGCGTGTCAACGCACCATTAATACTAAGAACTCAAAAACTAATTTTAACCTACCTGTCTTCTCTGGAAAATGGCGACCGCCAAAGCTAAAATCGCTCCAATATAACATATTGCATATGACGCGGTCTCGATGATATATTTCAGAGTAACCTGGCTGCCTTCATAAATTGCGTCGCTTATCCAGAAAATTTGCAGGTTTGGTATTAGATATCTGCCAATTTTTGCCCACAGATGAGTTTGAGCGGCGTCGTGAAAAGCATAATCACTTACCAAACCCATTAAAAATATACCGATACAAACCGAAAGAGTGACCACAATGTTAAACCTTGCCGAAAGTGCAACCGCCAAAGCGGCGATTATTAACGCCGCCATGAACAATAACACAGCGCCGTAAATATCCAATGAATTAATGCCGTTTTCCGCCGGGTTAAATTCCCCATGACGGTCAATAAAAATTAAAAAAATCAGCCCGACTGTCGCGAAAATCGCAATTAAAATTATGGCGGTCGATGTAAATTTCCAGTCGTAAGCGTAATTGAAAAAAGCACTTAGCACAAACGCGGCTGCCAGGATAATCCCGCCGGATATTATTACCGTCAAGTCTGGTTTATCATTAACTGACTCAAGGACGCCGTACCTGATTGCCATTATCAGAGCTATTGTACAGATATAATGTGCCAGGGCAACCGCTGTCGATACTCCAAAAAATTTCGCGATAATGAATACCGGCCTTTGAACAGGCTTGCTCAAAACTGTAGAAATTGTCTTGGTTTCGATTTCTTCCGCTACTGCGCCGGATGCGGAAAAAATTGCTATGAACAAGCTGGTAAGGAATAACGTAGATAAGCCTATCTCTCGCAAGAGTTTGTTATCGTCGTCCATAGTGTACATTGCAACAGAGGGACTTAGAATAAAAAGAAGCAGGGCTGCAAATATTATAATCGAATATACAGGCTGCCTGATTGTTTCGATCAAAGTGTTTTTAGATATTGTGTATAACTTATTCATTTTTCGATTTTTTATGGTCCTATAAATAGTTATGGTGACGATTCGTGTATTATTTATAGTATGTGTATTAATTTTTTCATAATAAAACCTATACTAAAATAACTTTTATTGCTATATTACGCAACTTAATATCGAACATTTTAAAAGAATGATTATTATATATATATTGATTTAATACTAAATATAAGTTTTTTTGTTCATAGCATTAAACTTAGGATAAGAAATGATAATATCTTCAAAACGCCCCAAGAATGTGGCTATATTTTCTTTCATGGCAAGCATGCTTTTCTTTGTCATTGCCTTGCTCGTCGGTAAATCGAGTGGATTTTATGCTGTTTCTTCGGCGGGCTGGTTTTTTCTTTATGCGGCATTAATCTGGCTTGTATTATCCATTCAGTTTTACCAGCGTTCGTTGGCGGAGCAGGAAAAACTCGATTTGGGCCAGTTAGCCGGCGGAGAGCAAAACTCCACTATTTTTCAGGCACAGACAGAGCATCAGGATTTATTTTCCGTCGCTCAGGGCCGCCTGAAGATTCTTGAAAAATGGTTTCTGCCTGTTTTCGCCGCAATAATTGCTTTATATCAAATAATAATCGGCTCAATTACATTAAAGACGGTATTGTCAGGAACTTCTGAGTCGCCAAAGGAACATTTATTCTGTTCCATAATTATGGCTGGTATTGCGTTCGTAAGTTTTTTGCTCTCACGATATGCGACAGGTATGTCGTCTCAGTCTGAATGGAAACCTTTAAGAGCTGGCGGCAGTGCTATGCTGGGCGCATCGTTAATATGTTTTGCTTTAGCAATAGCATTCGCACTGGCTTATCTTTCATCATCACTATTTATTATTCTTGATATTATAACAAAAGTACTTCCCGGATTGATGATTCTGCTTGGTTCTGAAATAGCGTTAAACCTGGTGATGGATATTTATCGTCCCAGGTTACACGGCCAGTACAGCAGAAGTGCTTTCGACAGCAGGCTTTTGGGGGTTATCAACGAGCCGGGCGGAATACTTAAAAGTGCAGCGGATGCTCTCGATTATCAATTCGGTTTTCAGGTTTCTCAGACATGGTTTTATAAACTGCTTGAACAGGCCATTGTTCCGTTAATATTATTCGGTATAGTGACATTATATTTATTAAGCTGCTTCGTAGTCGTTAGCCCAGATGAAAAAGCTATAGTGGAATTCTTTGGTAATCCTGTTAACGATTCCAATGACGTAAGGATTATTGGTCCGGGATTGACTTTAAAATGGCCCTGGCCAATCGAGAAGGTTTATAAATATCCTGTCACAAAAATAGCGGAAATCAGTATTGGTTATAAAGAAAGTGCGGCAGAAAGGAAAGAACTCCGACCAAAGTTGTGGGGACAGAAGCATTACATGGAGGAGTATCAATTACTTGTAGCAAGTGACACAAAGAAAATAGATGCAAACGATACATCTATACCGCCTGTCAATCTTGTTATTGCTGCCGTGCCTGTGCAGTACAGGATTAATGACTTATATGCGTATATTTATAATCATGATAATCCTGAAGCGATGCTCGAATCGATATGTTACCGTGAGCTTACAAAGTATGCCGCCAGTGCAAGACTGGAAACGGAAGACGAATCAAATCCAAAACAAAGTCTTCTTGGAAAAGGTCGTATTGAAGCTGAAACAGTTTTAAAACAAAGGATTCAAAAGGCCGCTGATAATGAAAAATTGGGGGTCGAAATAATATTTCTTGGTTTACAGGGCGTGCATCCTCCAGTAGAAGTAGCGAAGGATTATCAGAATGTGACAGGCGCAATTCAGGAAAAGCAAAAACTTATTCTTAACGCGGAAACAGAAAAGATCGGGAGATTAACTGAAAGTGCCGGTTCCGTAGAAAAAGCCGAGCAACTTATAGCTCTCATTAACGAAATCGCAAAAATTGAACGATCAGAGAATCATGATTCGCAAGACCTCGATTCTCTCAGAGATAAATTGGATAATGCCTTTGAACAGGCGAGCGGAATAACTTTCAAAACTCTCAGTGAAGCTCAAACGTATGCCTTTAATAAAATTATTTTATCCGAAGCGGAAGCCAGAAGATTCGCCGGACAGCTTAAGGCTTACAGGGCTGCACCTGGAATTTATATGCTTGAACAGCAAATATCCACGTTGGAAAAATCTCTTAAAAGTATTCGTAAATTTGTAATAATGGCTGATGAAGACAGCAAACAAATTACTGTAATTGATCTTCAAAATAAACTTGACGCATCTGGTTTGATGGAAGTTCAGAATCTTATCAAGGAAAAAAGCGTACCATGAAAAATATAGCGATAACAATCTTTACAATTATAATTATTGCGGCATTAGGTCTTTACCTGGTTTCGTTCCAGGTAAGAGAAACAGAATCATGTCTTATGATGACTTTTGGAAAGGCGAGCCAGCCGATTACCGAACCAGGTTGGTATTTTAAGTGGCCTTATCCGATTCAAAAGCCTGAGAAATATGATTCACGTATGAAGGTTTACGCTCCTGAGACGGAAGAAACCACTACCGCCGGAGGTGAACCGATTATTGTTAATACGTATGTGGCATGGAGAATATCCGACCCGCTTCTTTATTATAATACCGCGAGCAAAGTGGGAAATTTCGAAGAAGAATTACTTAGAAGTCAGATTCGTAACATACAGAATAGTGTAATAGGGCGGCATGAATTTTCAGAATTCGTAAATAGTGATGAGACAAAGATAGCCTTCGAATCCATTGAGAAAGAAATGCTCACCGAATTAAGAAACTCTGTTGCCGAAGCGCGGTATGGAATTGAAATTAAAACGCTCGGGATCAAACAGCTAAAAGTCAGTGAAGACGTTAGCACAAAAGTATTTGACAGGATGAGAGCTGAAAGAAACCGCAAGGCACAGGATACTATTTCAAAAGGAAATGCCGATGTTCTCAAGATACAGGAAGAAGCAAGAAAAGTAAGTGAACAATTATTAGCCGCCGCGGAAGCCAGAGCGACAATAAAACGCGGTGAAGGTGACGCCGAAGCTGCAAAGTATTATAGTATCATGCAGGAAGATCCTGATTTTGCTGAATTTCTGATTGCTATTGAACGGATGCCTGAAATATTATCAGACAGGACAACATTTGTTGTTGATACGACAAAAGAACCTTTCAGCATCTTGTGGGAAAGACCCGATTTAATACCGGCGGATCCAAATAAACCTATGGATGTCAATATTCCTGAAACCGTTGAAGAATAAAAAATATTATGTCAAAAAAAGAAGATAATATCGAATTAAACGAATTGGCAAAGCCGAAATCAAATTCTTCAGAATTTGATACAGCGGGGAAAAGTCTTACAGAAGCGCTTGAAGTAAGTTTTGTCATCCTCAAGATAATAATGATTATTCTTGTTATAGCTTTTTTGGCTTCCGGTTTTAAAACCGTGAACCCTGATGAAAAAGCCTTGGTGTTGAGGTTCGGGAAAATCAGGGGTACAGGACAAGACCGTGTTCTTACCAATGAGGGATCACCTTACTGGATATTACCCTATCCAATTGATGAAATGGTCAAAATTCCCTCTGAAAGGACAGATAAATTAGAAATAGAGAGCTTCTGGTATTATATGTCAGAGCAGGAAAAACTTACGGGTAATGCTGCTGCAATAGATGAAAATAAGCCATTGCTTCCTGTTCGTGACGGGTATTGTTTGACACGAAGTGAGAAACGTGAAGATTCAGATGCCAAAGGTAATGACTATAATCTGGTTCATACCAGGTGGGTGATTAATTATCAGATTATAAATCCTGAACTCTTTTTTACTAATGTTCAGATTCCAGAGAAAAAAGTCAGTGATATTAATCAGGATGTTTTTAGAGAAGGGCTGGAACCCATTTTACGCAATGTGCTTGAGGATGTCGTTGTTACTACAATGGTTAAATATACTATTGATGAGGCAATCACAAGCCAGTACGCGATTCGTACAGATGTAAAAGAAAAGCTTCAGGAAAAGCTTAATGACATAGGCTGTGGAGTATTAATTAAAACAGTGCAGCTTGACAAGGCAGAAGTCCCGCGGCAGGTCAAGAAAGCCTTTGATCTTTCCATGGAAGCAAGTCAAAACAGGAGTAAGGCAATTACCGATGCCGAACGTGAAAAGACGAATTTACTTAACCAGACAGCCGGGCCTGTAGCTATACAATTATATAAAGCCTTGAATGATAAAACAACAAGCGATGAAGAATTAGAGGCTTTGTGGTCGCAGCTTAAAGGCAAAGCGAAAGAAAAACTCTCTGACTCTGAAATATACGCTACCAGGGTAGCGAGGAACGCCGAAGCAAGCGCAAATTACCTTAAAAATCTGCTCCCGGAATACAGGAAGAATCCACAGATTGTTATATCAAAGCTTTATTATGATATGTTGCAGAAAGTTTACCGGAATGCAGATGAAATAATGGCAATAAACAATAAACCGGGTTCTTCCGGCTCAGAAATGTGGATTCTTCTCAATAGAGATACTACATTAAAACCAAAAGATAACTCGACAAAGAATTAATACTAATAAATAGTGATTATTATTCGCGGAATAATACGCGGATAAGAGACAAAATTATGGCACATGAACATTTGCATCTAAAAGATGATGTTGCTCACGAGCATACCCACGGCAAGCAGGTTCGGGTAAGCATAGCTTTACTTGCGACTTTGGCCGGTGGAGTATTATTATTAAACTATTATGCCGCTGGATTGATTTACGGCAAAGGCTCTTTCCATGCCGAGCTGATGGCTATGCTTGGCGCGATTTTGCTTGGCGCTCCTATTATCTTCCATGCGATTAAATGTATGCTTCACAGGCATGCTCATATGGACGAGTTGGTAGCTTTGGCGATTCTTGCTGCTTTTGTATCCGGTGAATATGTTACCGCCGGTGTCGTGGCGTTCTTTATGCTCTTAAGCGAATTAATAGAAACTCGCACCGCTCTCGGCGCGCGTGCTTCTATAGAATCGCTTATAAAACTCACGCCGACCAAAGCGAATCTTATCGAAAAAAATGGAACAGAGATTGAAGTTAAAGTCAGTAATCTTAAAGCCGGAGATATTGTCCGGGTTCGTCCGGGTGATAATATTCCCGCTGACGGGGAAATCGTTGACGGTATCAGTTCAGTAAATGAAGCGACTATTACAGGTGAATCGCTGCCGGTTGATAAAGTACCAGGAATGCAGGTTTTTGCCGGTACAAGTAATTTAACCGGTGTACTTAATCTTACTGTAACAAAAGCAGGTATGGATACAACACTTGGCAAGGTGCAGTCTTTGATTATGCAGGCTGAGCAGACGAAGATTCCTATTATGAGGATTATCGACCGTTACGCCAAGTGGTACACTCCGACGATTTTAATGATTGCTTTTATAGTATTGTTTTTTACACGTGACATAAACAGATGGATTACGATTCTTGTTGTTTCATGTCCATGTGCTTTGATTTTGGCGACTCCGACTGCGATGGTAGCGGCGATTTCAGCCTCCGCCCGTCTTGGAATCTTAATAAAAAATGTTGCCGACCTTGAAATAGCCGGACGAATTACCGCACTGGTTTTTGATAAAACTGGTACTGTAACGACAGGAAGATTATATGTAACGAAGCTCACTCCGGCACAGGGTGTCGAGCCTTCTGAATTGTTATCTTTTGCCGCGTCCGCCGAACAGATGAGTAAGCATCCCGCAGCGAGAGCATTACAGGAAATCGCGAAAGAAGCAAAGCTATCTCTGCTTTCTCCTGAACATTTCATGGAAACACCAGGCAAAGGTGTAACCGCGATTGTCAACTCAGCAAAAATTATGGTCGGTCGAGAGACATTTCTAAAAGAAAATCAGATTGACATGAATAATGTATCTGATCCGGCATTACATGAAGAACAGGGATTCAGTACGCTTTATGTCGCGAAAGGCTCTAAATGTATCGGCTGGATCGGTATGCAGGATAAAACCAGGCCTGAAGCGGCCCAAGCGGTGAAGGATTTATTGGATATTGGTGTCAAGAGAGTAACGATGCTCACCGGCGACCGCAACGAAGTCGCACGTCGAGTAGCCGCTGAACTCGCATGTACTGATTTTAAGGCAAATTGTTTGCCGCAGGATAAACTTGCTATAGTTGAAAAACTGAAAAAAGACGGTCATACTGTAGTTGTTGTCGGTGATGGAATCAATGATGCCCCGGCTTTAGCCGCCGGTCATTTGGGTATAGCAATGGGTGCTGCCGGTAGTGACGTTGCGATAAATTCAGCTTCCATAGCATTAATGAACGATGATTTGAAACGATTGCCTTTCCTTGTGAAATTGTCGCAAAAGACGAGCAAAGTAATCTTTCAGAATCTCGGATTTGGAGTATTATTTATTCTTATTGGTATTTCAGCCGGTGCCGCCGCATGGCTTCCCGCTGTTTACGCCGCTGTTTTGCATTTTGTCGGTTCTTTAGTGGTTGTGTTTAATAGCGCAAGACTTGTTCGATTTGGTGAAGAACTCGATCACGAACATTGATTGTCACTACTGAGCGTGTGGAGAAACACGAGTTAAAATAATATGAATTACGCAGTTGAAACTTTTGCATTAACCAAGATTTTTTCGGATTGGTGGGGACGTTCTAAAGTTTATGCCGTCGATAATCTTAATTTGCAGATTAAGACCAATGAAGTATATGGTCTGCTTGGTCCAAACGGCTCAGGAAAAACCACGACTATAAAAATGCTTCTTGGTTTACTTCATCCGACCAAAGGCAAATGTCTTATGCTTGGCGGGCAGGGTTCGGACCCGAAAATCAACGCGAGAATTGGTTTTTTACCTGAAGAATCATATCTATATCGTTATCTTAACGCCAGGGAGACACTCGATTTTTACGGAAGATTATTTAAATTACCTTCTAGGATACGCAAAGCTCGTATAGAAGCTCTCCTTGATATGGTAGGTCTCAAAGCTGTCGCGAACAGGTCTGTTGGTACATATTCCAAAGGTATGGCCAGAAGAATAGGTCTGGCACAGGCGTTGATAAATGATCCTGAGTTTTTGATATTGGATGAACCAACTACTGGTCTCGATCCAATAGGAACAAGGCAGATTAAAGATTTGATTGTCAAACTTGCTGAAAGAGGAAAAACAATTCTGCTTTGTTCGCATTTGCTTGCGGATGTCGAAGATGTATGTGACAGAATCGCGATTCTGTACGGCGGAAAAATTCAGACACAGGGACAGGTCAGGGACCTTCTGCAGCAGACCAATAAAAGGCAAATAATAACTGATGTAATCAGTGATTCTACGGTAGAGAAAATAAAAAATCTGGTTCACGCCGAAAATGCCGAATGCGAAGTTACTTCACCTATGGACAGGCTCGAAACGTTTTTTATCCGAACAGTAGAAGCCGCTCAAAGACAGGCATTATCAACCAGTGGTGCTGTCAGCACGACTAAGATAAGTGATTTCCTCGGAAAAGAAACTAAGGTGGATAGTATTCTTGATAAACTTGTTTCTTCAAAACTTGAACCGGAAATACCGGAACAGGTTATCACAACTGAGCAAGTGGAATTGAATACATCAGAAACCAGTGAACCTGACAAACAGTTGCTTTCTGAACTGACAGGCTCAAACAAAGTTGAAAAGACTTTAAACGAAGAACTCACTGAAAAAATCGAATTAAAAGAATCTCAACAAGTTGAACAAGTTAATACTGATATACTAAATAGTCTTGTAAATCCGGAATCTGAAAAGAAAAAAGATAATCCGCGGCCAGACGGGCAGTCTCAAACGGGAGGCAATGGCGATGAATAGCATTTGGGCGGTCGCCAACAATACCATAAAGCAGGCTTTAAGGATGAAAATAGCAGTGGTTTTTATAATAATGCTGCTTGTCCTGCTGCCGGTGCTTGGTATTTCAACTACAGGGGATGAGACAATAAAAGGACGCCTGCAGACTTTTATTAGTTACGGTTTATCTCTTACCAGTTTTTTATTGTGCATTCTTACAATTACTATTTCGATTTATACCGTTACCAACGATATTAAGGAAAAACAGATTTTCACCATCGTAACCAAGCCGATTCGGCGATTGGAATTTCTTACAGGTAAACTTCTCGGTGTTATTCTGCTGAATGTGATTCTTCTGAGTGTGTTTTCGGTTGTTATATATTCTATTACGATTTATATGCCAAAGTTTTACAAAGCTACAAGCAGTGAAATTGAGCAGATGAATAACGAGTTTTTCACGGCCAGAGCTTCAATACCGGTTCCGATGGCGGATTTTACAGAACAGGCGAACGCAAGATATATAAAAATGAAAGAATCAGGTGACATACCTGAAGATATGTCACGTGCTGAAGCCATCAAGGAAATAAATAACATTTACCAGATTCTAAGCCGCAGCGCGGATGTCGGCAGCACTTTGGAGTGGGAATTTGAGAATGTGAAGCCTCTTGCCGACAGTATATTCATAAGATTCAAATTTGAAGTTTTGCAGGATACGCCGGATTCCAGGATTTACAGCAGGTGGATTGTCGGCGAGCCGCATTCGGTTAAAACAGGTGAACCCGGTAAAACACCGGTTTATATAAATGACTTCAGGCATCTGGCGGAAAATTTCTATGAACTTGAAATTCCATCCGAGGTGATTCCAGAAAGCGGAAAATTAGCTGTTGTTTTTTATAACTATCCTTCGAATAATACTGTAGTGATTTTCCCAAAGGATGGGATGGAAGTTTTGTTCAAAGCTGAAAGTTTCACTTCCAATTTCATAAAATCTATTTTGATGATTTTATCTCGTATTATTTTTCTTGGCTGCCTTGGAATATTAGCATCGACTTTCCTGTCATTTCCTGTGGCGATTTTGCTTTGTCTTGTATTATTTGTTACGGCAAGCTTTAGTGCCTTTTTCCTTGATTCTTTCAATTTCGTAAGTCAGAACGTCGGTTTATTTTATTCATTGACTCTCAAATGGATGATTAGGATTTTACCGGAATTTGATAAATATAATCCATCAAAATTCCTGATTTCCGCTCGTTTAGTGAGCTGGACCTTTCTTGGTCAATGTATATTTTTTATGGTTTGTATTAAATCTTTGTTATTATTGGCTCTTGCGTTTCTTATTTTTACTTACAGGGAAATCGCTAAAATTATTGTATAGAAAGTGACTAAAATGAACTAAAGTTATAAGTTAAAAGTGAACTAAAGTTAATCCCCAAGGGACCATAAAACTTTAGACACTTTACACTTTAGTCACTTATAACTTGTTATTTCTTATGCGTACACGTGATTTAATAATTGTGTTTGTTTGCATTCTGATAGCGGCTGGTCTGTTCGTAACAGCGGGTTCGCGACTTGATTCGATTAACAGGCAGCGTCAGGAAATGAAACTGGTTATCGACAAACCGGAAAATCTGCCTCCATCTCTGGCATTTGCCACGATAGCCACTGGCGCGTTCCGCGGATTGCTCGTGGATTTTCTCTGGATTCGCGCCGAAAGGCTAAAGCAGGAAGGACAATTTTTCGACGCGAAACAACTCGCTGAATGGATTACTATTTTGCAGCCCCGTTTTGCGAAAGTCTGGCAATTCCATGCCTGGAATATGGCCTACAATATTTCAGTGGCAATACCGGAGACTCAACCTGAGCAGAGATGGAAATGGGTTCAAAACGGTTATGAACTCATTCGCGATGAAGCTATTACAAAATACAAACTCAGAGATATAGGGCTTTATCAGGAACTTTCCCGGATTTTCCAGCACAAGGTTGGCGGCGTCGCCGACGAGGCTCATAAATATTATAAGTGGGAACTCGCGATGGAGATGGACCCGCTTTTGACTTCGGTAAATATGGAGTCCGCTGACAACGATAATAAATTTTTCGACCGACTTGCGGAGGCTCCCGGCACATGGAATGAGCTTCTCACTGATGCTAATATGGTTGAATTTGTAAATGCCTTAAAATCCGCCGATACTCGTTTCAATGAGCAGGATGATTTTGCAGCTAATTATATCGCTTTGAGAGAAGATGCACCCAGTTTCAATGAACAAGCCGCTCTTGTAATAGATAAATACAGGGGAAGTGCATATTTAGAGAAATTCGATACTTTCGCCAAATCGCATCAGTTGCGAAGCGTATGGAAGCTTGATCCTGTTTTAATGCGTCAAGTGAATCAAAAATTCGGTCCTGTGGATTGGAATGACCCAAACACACATTTACCGATGGATTGGCGTCATGCTGATACTCATGCTATTTACTGGGCAAACAAAGGTTTGGAAATAGCGATGGAAGACGGTTCACGTGACATAACCGGCGATGAAAATAATACTGATAGAATCGTTGTGCATAGTCTGCAGAACCTGTTTCGTATGGGAAAAATGATTCCCATTACAATGGAAAGGCAGGTTCCTACAGATGATCCTGATAAACCATATGTGACAAAGCAGAGCGCAGAGATGTTTTTAAGGCCGGATTTACGGTATTTTAAGCCTTATAACGATGCCATTTTGAGTGTAATAAAAAAATATGACAGTGATGAGGATCGCGGTACGTGGGAAACTATGCGTAACGGCCATCGAAATATGCTGAAAAACGCGGTGCTTTTATTTTTCCAGTCGGGACACAAAGAACAGGCGAACAAAATTTATCAGACCATGAAAGAAATGTATCCTTCACCTGAATTTGACGTTTCTGTTACGGAATATTGTCAGGCTCGAATGTTAGAAGAACTTACAAATTTCGGCTATGATGATGCACTTGACCAGATAACGGCTATTTTAAGAGAAGGTTATTATAACATTGCTGTCGGCGAAGAAGAAAACGCTGCGGGGAATGAAAGTCTCGCTAAGCTTCTCTATGATCATTATATGGATTTATATGGGGATACGCCTCGAGTTATTCTGCCTGAGTTCGATACTCTTAAATTTACTTCCATGGTAGATTTTGTTGTTGATCAGCAGATTCCGATATCTATAAGAAGGGACCTGTTTCTTGGAAGATTATACAGAGACCATCGGGAGCTTTATGACAGATTGATGGAAGAGTTGAGAAAAAAAGAGCAAAATACGAAATAATTTTTATTTGGTGCGTTGTTACGCACCCTACAATCTCTGTGTTCTCTGTGCCCTCTATGGCTAAAAAATAAAAAGAATTTTTTTCTTTTCAAAGTATGCCTTTTCTCATTTCTACAAAACTCTTATAATACTGCTTATGAACAATGCAACTATGAGACAACTTACAGACTCCCAGAGTCAGGCGGTCCATCACAAGGATGGCCCGCTGCTTGTATTAGCCGGTCCCGGAAGCGGGAAAACCCGTGTTATAACACATCGGATAGCATTTCTGATAGAATCAGGCGTGCGTCCATATAATATCTGCGCGATAACATTTACGAATAAAGCCGCGGAGGAAATGAGACAAAGAGCATTTTCGTTCGGTTCCAGTTCAGGTGCGCAGATTAGCACTTTTCACTCTTTATGTGTGAGAATTCTCAGGCAGTATTCAGTTCAGGCTGGCATAAAACCCGGCTTTACTGTTTATGATGATTCAGACCAGACTAAGTGTGTAAAGGAAGCGATAAAAAAGTGTGATCTTGATACGAGCAGTTTTGCTCCATCGAAAATGCTTGACGCGATTTCCACATTGAAAAACAAACTGGTTGACCCGGAATCTTTCAAGACTGAAGCATACGATTTCTTCTCAAGTAAACTGTCAAAAGTATATTCGAACTATCAGCAGCTTTTAAGTGAGCGTAACGGCCTGGATTTCGATGACCTGCTTATGAAGGTGGCTTTACTGCTTCGTGATTGTACTGAAGTGCGTAATGAATTAAACAATCGCTATAAGTATTTGCTGATTGATGAATACCAGGATACGAATCATGCTCAGTACACAATTGCGAAATATCTCGCCAGCAGTCATAATAATATTTTGGCGGCGGGGGACCCTGACCAGTCAATCTATCGCTGGAGAGGCGCGGATATAAAAAATATTTTAGCTTTTGAAACAGATTATCCGAATGCGATGGTTGTAAAGCTTGAGGAAAATTTCCGCAGCGGCGCGTCTATTCTCAGAAAAGCTGACAATTTAATCGCTTATAATAAAAACAGGAAAGTAAAAGTTCTCGTTCCAACAAAGAGCGAGCCGGGTTTTGTCGATGTGTGCGGTTATTCAGATGAAGCACAGGAAGCACAGATGATCGCCGAGCGGATAAAGAATCTGGCGTTGAAGGGCGTTTCTTTAAAGAATATCGCGATTTTTTATCGTGTTAATTCGATGAGTCGAGTTATCGAGGAAGCTTTTTTCCGTAATAATATTCATTATCAAATCGTTCGCGGCGTGGAATTCTATAGAAGAAAAGAAATTCGTGATTTATTGGCGTATCTGAAAGTTCTGGTCAATCCTGACGACGAAGTTTCACTTTTGAGGATTATCAACACACCTTCCCGCGGCATAGGAACGGTAACGATTGATAAAGCCAAAAACTATGCGGTCGAAAATGGTATTTCATTGTTCGACGCTTTGGGAAAAGCCGGACAAATTAGCTCGCTTTCAAAAGGTGTACAGGTTAAACTGGCCGTTCTGCATTTTATGCTCTTGCAATTTCAGAAAGATGCTTCAGGAAAAGCCGCTCCGATTACGGAGCGAGTTTTCAAGGAATCCGGTCTGGAAAAAATGCTGCAATCCGAGGGAGCCGAAGGCCAGAATGCGCTTGAAAATGTCAGCGAATTGATAAGCGCCGCTTCTAAATTCGACCAGCAGCCTGTCACAACAATGAACGGCGAGCAGGGCGGGTCAGAAGAATCGACTTTACTTGATTTCTTGCAGCAAATTTCGCTTTTCAGTGATGCGGATGCTTATGATACGTCAACCGATTGCGTTGCGCTTATGACTCTTCACGCAGCCAAAGGTCTTGAATTTGATAATGTCTTTATTATAGGTCTTGAAGAAGGGATTCTGCCGCACGAAAGAGCGACTCTCGGCGGTGATGACGATGAGCTTGAAGAAGAGCGCAGGCTCTTTTTCGTTGGTATTACAAGAGCAAAATCCGCTTTGTACATAAGTTTTGCCAAATATCGTACGGTACGCGGACAAACGCTCAGGTCGATTCCGTCCCAGTTTTTGTATGAGCTTGACAGCGATTTTGAAAAGAAGCAGAAACCTGAATCTTATTCAGATTCGCAGTTGGAAGAATATTCCGATTTTGAAGATGAACAGGAAGAGTCTGAGGAGTTTGCGCCCGGTCAATTAGTCAGGCATGACTCTTTCGGGCTTGGAAGAGTGAAAAAATTTGTCGATATGGGTGCAAATAGTATTATTCAGGTACAATTTAATACTGGGCAGACTAAATCATTGATGTTAAAATATGCCAATCTTACAAAAGTCGATAATTAAAATTTATTGGAGAAATCCATAAAGGAGTATGGGAAATGAGTAAATCTAAAATCGGATTATATTATAAGAATGTAATGTCTGATGTCATCGGCGATGAGCATGGTATTACGCAAAATCAATGGCAGGAATTGGCAAAGCAAACGTCTCCGGTTATTTCCATGCTTAATCAGGAAAGAAAGGCCGGCAAAACGCCTTACAGAGACCTGCCTTTCAAAACCCAAATCATACATGATGTAGAGGATTTAGCATCGAAGTATGAAGACAATTGTGAAAATCTTGTTATATTGGGAATAGGCGGCTCGGCACTGGGGAATATCGCGTTGCAGACCGCGTTGAATTCTTATATGTATAATTTTGACGATGCGCAAAGGGAAGGCCCGCGGCTGTTTGTATTTGATAATGTTGACCCGCAGCAGTTCGGTTCATTTTTAGACTGGATTTCGGACAAGCTTGATAAGACGGTTTTTAATGTTATAAGCAAATCAGGCCGTACATCGGAGACTGCCGCGCAGTTCATGACTATATGCGATATGCTTTCGGAAATTCTCGGACCCGATAATTTACGCAACCATATTGTGGCTACTACAGACGCGAAAAGCGGTACGCTTCGCACTATTGCGGATGAGTTGAAATTGCCGCATCTTGAAGTTCCTGATGGTGTCGGTGGAAGGTTCAGTGTTTTAAGTGCGGTGGGTTTGTTCGGTGCGGCTATGTGCGGCGTTGATATAGATTCACTTCTGGAAGGCGCTTGTGACATGGATGTTCGGGTAAGCAATGAAAATTTCCTGCAAAATCCGGCCGCGATTAACGCCGCTATCCAGCATCATTTTTATAATCGAAATAAAAATATTTCTGTTATGATGCCTTATTGTTATGCACTGAAAGATTTGTGCGACTGGTACAGGCAGATTTGGGCCGAGAGTCTTGGTAAAGAAGTAAATCTTAAAGGTGAAAAAGTCTATGTAGGTCCGACTCCGGTCAAAGCTTTGGGGACAACGGACCAGCATAGCCAGGTTCAGTTATATCGTGAGGGGCCGAATGATAAAGTATTTACTTTTCTCCAGGTGAATAATTTTGAAAAGGATGTAGAGATAGGACCTGCGCCGAAATGCGCTCCTGAGCTTGGTTTTCTTGCTGAGAAAAACATGAGTATGCTCCTCAATAGTGAAAAAGCGGCGACTGAATACGCGTTATTGCTAAGTCAGCGTCCATGTATGACGGTGCATTTCGATAAAGTTGACGCGTACAGCGTCGGGCAATTCATATACCTGTACGAAGTCACGACATCTTTTGCCGGAGCTTTATTCGGAATTAATACTTATGATCAGCCGGCGGTAGAACTCGGTAAGGAAGCGACGTTTGCGCTGATGGAAAAGGGCGGAGATTGTAAAGCACTCGGAATGTCATACGATAAATTTGCACAGGATATCAAAGAGAAGACAGAAATTGATAACAACTTTCTTGCTTGATGGTTTTTTCATAAACATGGAGTTTAAAAATGAATTATGCGGTAATATTGGCAGGTGGAAGTGGAAAGAGATTATGGCCTTTGAGCAGAGAGAAGCGGCCTAAACAGGTCTTGAAACTTCTGGATGGTGAAACATTGCTTCGTAAATGTTTTGACCGCCTGAAACTGATTTTTGATGTGAGAAATATTATTGTTCTTACAAATGCTGGTTATGTCGAAGTAGTAAACGAAAATCTTACTGAATTGGTGCAGGATAATATTATTGCCGAACCTGCTGTTCGTGATACCGCCGGAGCGATTGGATTGATTTCAACTATACTGAAAAAATATGATCCTGACGCGACAATCGCGGTAATGACCGCCGACCAGATTATTAAACCGGATGAGGTTCTCCAGCAGGCAATTAACGACGCTCTTGCTTTCGTAAATAAAAATCCTGAGAAGATGGTGACATTTGGTATTAAGCCGACATTCGCGAGTACTACACTTGGTTACATAAAGTGCTCAAACTCTAAAAAAGTCCATGATTGTAAGAACGAAATATATTCAGTTGAAGCGTTCAGAGAAAAGCCGGATGAGAAAACCGCTCAAAAGTATCTCGAAGATGGAAACTATTTCTGGAATTCAGGCATGTTTGTCTGGAAGGCGAAAACCATTCTGGCCAATCTCGAAAAATTCCTGCCTGAAGCTAAGGAGCCTTTAACGAAAATCCGTGATGCCTGGCATACTCCCGCTCAGCAGGACGTTCTTAAAGAATGGTTCGTTAAGCTTCCCAAAATAAGCATCGACTATGCTGTAATGGAGAAAGCTGAAAATATTCACGCAATTAAGCTGGATTGTTCATGGCTTGATATGGGTTCATTTGCCGCTCTGGCCGATATTATAAATTCAGATGAAAATAATAATATTGTTGTAGCGGAAAAAAGTGAGTTGCTGGATTGCACAAATAGTATTTTTGTAACTGAAGACAAGAAGCATCTTATAGCCGCTGTCGGGCTGGATAATATGATTATCGCGCATAGCCCTGATGCGACTTTTGTGTGTCCCATTGACCAGATACACAGGATTAAGGAACTCCTTGAAGTGGTAAAGAAAAACAAGGGCGATAAATATTTGTAGAAGTTAAAAAGAAGAAGTTATAAGTTAAAAGTTAGAAGTAGTCGCCGGAGGCGTTCAAATATAACTTAACACTTTCAACTTTAGTTCATTTAGAACTTCTTTTCTATTTTAGGCACTTTCTATTATATTATGAGATATCTTTCGATAGATTACGGTTTGAAACGCACTGGTCTGGCAATTTGCGATAAGGGTGAGATGATAGTTTCTCCACTTGCGGTTATAGATTCCCGCAAAGGACTTATTGAAAAAATAATAAATATTATTAAAAACGAGAACGTGGAAGCTATCGTAGTTGGCTTACCATTAAATATGGATGACTCGAAGGGTTCACAAGCTCAACTTTCTGAGAAGTTTGCAGAACTGCTGAAAAAAGAAGTTCAAATTCCGCTTTATTTACAGGATGAAAGGCTTAGCAGTTTTGCCGCGGAAGAGAAACTTGCTCCAGCCCAATTTACAAGAGGCAAGAAAAAGAAACGTCTTGACGCGATAGCCGCCGCTGAAATATTAGAAGTATTTTTACAGCGGAAATCTTCAGACAATCAATCAATTTAATGATTTTACATATCTATCAGAATTGCCATTGAAGCTGCAAACCAATTTCCGTAGTACTGTTTTTGGGTTCCCAATAATAATACGGTTCCACATATTCATATTCTGAATCTTCTATACTCCAGTATCTGACGAAAGGCTCAATGACAAGAACTCCGGCGCTGGTTCTCTTTTGGACTCTGAAGGATGCCCGCAAGCCGAATCCGTCATTTTGTTTGTTTTCAATATCTACATCACCGACATCGCTTAAATAACTTTTTTGCAGGCCCTGAATCAGGAAATCAGCTTCCATTGTAAAACCCCATGCCCAGTTATTCACGTATTTAGAATCGAGTTGGTATGCTACCGGCAGATAAAGATAATTCGATTCTCTTTCATAGCCCGCAGGGTCGAAGGAACTATCGTCATTTAAGTATCGATACCCAAGACCTGCGGAGAGTGACGCAACCCAATTCTCGTCAAGGAAATCCAAGCCGCATAATAATCTTGTTTCGTAAGCATTATATTCTATATTATCCACAGTGTATGGCGTTCCATCCGATAAATAACCATCATAATCGGCATCTCCGGTGGCAAATCTTAATTCCCCCTGTAATGAAACTCCACCTTCGGGTAAAGGATTCTTGAGTGAATCAGGAACCCATCCACGATATGTATAATTCAATATTCCTCCGTAGAACACACCCTTATCTGTTATTCCGCCTGGCTCTTTATAATCGAAATGATATATCTCTGGGCCGATTTCCAAAGAATGTTTCTGTATCGGCAAATCAATTTTGGGGGTAGTTTTTTCTTTTGCAGAGGAATCGTTTGGTTCGGACGCACGAGAAACATTTTGGTTCAAACCTGTCGCAACGCATAAAAGAAAGATAAATATTACGGAATTGTTTTTTGAAATGTGGAATGTTTTCATTGTGTTTATACCTTAATAATAATTGATAATCTTTAATAATTGCTATTATTGTAATTATTTTATTGCGATTGGCAATACTGCTATACATCGAATTCCGCGATAATAGGAGTATGATCGCTTGGACGTTCCAACTGGCGCGGTTCTTTGTCTATATAGCAGGCTGTACTTTTCTCGGCTATCGGTTTGGTTGCCATAATATGGTCGATTCTCCAGCCTATATTATTTTTGAAAGTGTTTCTCATCCTGTAGTCCCAGAAAGTATATTGTCTCGCTTCTTTGCAGTGCATTCTGAACACGTCAACCAAACCCCATTTCATTACTTTCTGCAGAGCTTTATGGACATCTGGATGGTAGCAAACATGGCCGAGCAGCCCAACCGGGTCATGAACGTCAATCGGTTCCGGCGCAATATTCAAGTCGCCGACCCAAACTATTGATTCCGTATTTTTGAAATTTGAGTCGAAATAATCAAGCAGCCTGTCAAACCAATTCAGTTTGTATTCGAATTGTTCCGATTCAGGCATATTTCCCTGCGGCACATAAGAGTTCACAATTGTTACGCCGTTAATTTGCGCACTAATTAAGCGAGGCTCGTCTTTTGGTTCTTCATTAAAACCGTATCTGATATTTTCAGCCTTTTGTTTACTGAAAATTGCTACGCCGTTGTAACTTTTTTGCCCTTTGAAAACATATTGATAATTTATCTCGTCGAATGCCTGTCCCGGAAAATCTTTGTCCTGAACCTTAGTTTCCTGGACACACAAAATATCCGGCTGATTTTTTGTAAGCCAGTCGGTTACTATTGGCAGTCTTGCTCGTATCGAATTAACATTAAAACTTGCGATTTTCATTTTATTCTTTCGTGTCCCTTGTTCGAGTTGAAAGTAAGATTATATTTCGTATTGTTTCGGTATCACGAGCGGTGAGCCAGCGATGTTCGAAATGTTTTTCCTGTGCAATCTGGGCAATCGCCATTAATGCGCGAAGGTGATAATTTCTTTCGTCTTTTGTACCGGCAAGAACGAACATAATGCTAACGGGATCAGATACATTCGCAAATTCAATTCCGTCGCGTGCCCTGACAAGCATTACATCGAATTTATGCTGGCCGTCGATAACTATGTGTGGAATCGCAAAGCCCGGCTGAACTACTGTACCGCCTTCTTTTTCGCGCCTGAGGAATTTCTCGAAAAGGACATATTCGTTTATATCCAGTCTTTTCTCAAGAATCGTCGAAATCCTTCTGAATATTTGCTCATCAGTTTTCCTGCCCTCTATATCGAGTATCTCACATCCCTTGATAAGCTTGTCGAATCTGTCCTCTATTATTTCATCACGTTCAATCAGAATGTCACGAAGTTCATTTTCGAGAGTTACTGTTTTGAGGTCCCTTGAAGTGACTCTCTCGACAACGTGCATTGCCGCCGAAGCTCTGCTGACACGTTTTGACGAATATAGAAAATACCATGCAATACTCAAAACTACAAAACCAGCCGAGATAAGCAGGGGGATTTTACCCATATCGATAATGAGAAATCCGTAAACCAAAATAGCAATAATATGCATATAGGGGTACAAAGGTGATTTGAACTGAGGTCGATAACTTTGTATTCTGCTTTCTCTCATTATGATAACACTGGCATTATCGAGAATGAAAAGTATTATCATAAGAGTCGAGGCGGTTTTCGCGAGGGATTCGATATCGAGAAAAATCAGAGCGGCTATCATAAATCCCGAAGTAAGGATAATGCTTAAGTGAGGTGTTTTATATTTATGATTGATTCTTGCCAGTGTAACCGGGAGCAGGCCGTCTCTGCTCATTGCCATTGGACAGCGTGAAGCAGCGAGAATTCCGCCGTTAGCGGTGGTGACAAAGGCCGCTATTGCCGCTATGCTCAGCAGGATAAAGCCGGGTAAGCCCATAAATTTTTTTGCGGCATCAGAAATCGGAAGATTGGTCTGAATTTGTTCAATGCCGTTTTCTACTATGACAAGCTCTTGTTTATCGAAAATGCCGATAGTGATTGCTACTACCGCAACGTAAAGCAAAGTTACGATAAACCACGCTAAAATCATACCTAAAGGGATGTTTCTGCCGGGATTTTTAATTTCCTCACCGACACTCGCGACTTTAGTAAGTCCTCCATAACTTATAAAGACAAGACCCGCTGTAGAAAAAACTGCGAGCCAGTTTTTTTGCATGAAGTCTGCGTATCTGTAGGCTTTTACCGAACCGATACCGAAAAATATATAAATAGACAGTATCGCTATAAGGATAATAACTAAAAAGATTTGTAATTTGCTTGTATGTTTGACGCTGACAATATTCAGGATTGTAAAAATAACGCAGCAGATTATGCTTATCGCTTTCAGATGGGTTCCATTAAAATGTGCGTCGAAAATAGTCTCTATAATTAAAGCCATTCCAAAGATTGCAAAGGCACTTTTTAAAGCCAGAGAAAACCAGTTGGCGAAACCGGAAAACAGGCCGAAAAACGAACCGAAACTTCTCTCGACAAAAAAATAAGTTCCTCCCGCCCGCGGCATAGCTGTAGCCAGTTCCGATTTGCTTAAAACGCTCGGAAAAATAATTAATGAGGCGATAAAATAGGATAGAATAACCGCCGGACCTGCTTTGGAATATGCAAGAGCGGGTAAAATGAATAAGCCTGAACTTATCATCGCGCCGGATGCAATGGAAAATACATCCAATAAACCGAGTTGTTTTGTAAGTTTTGTCATTCTGACTACCACATTAATTATTCTAAGAAGAAGTATTGCCGGTATTGTTGTCTATATCAGTAATATTGTCAAGCTAACGTATTTGTTTAATGGTCGATTTTTTATACTTTGCCGATATTTTCGTGTTATAAAAATATTTTTGGATAGATTTCCCGGGATGAGCCGATTATTATATAATTGAATTGAAGGAACAAATATTTTATTGTTAATGAAAGGGCAGTAAGATGTGTAAATCTTGTGGTTGCAGTTCCGGGAAAAAAGGCACAGTAAAAGCGGTGACTCCAAAAAAGAGTACAAAAAAAGCTTCCAAAAAGAAATAGCTTTTTTTACTATTCTTACTTATTTCCGGCGTCTCAATTATCATAAGTCATGGCAATGAAAAGGTGTCTTGACAAAACGGGGCTTGACAGATAGAATTATTGTATTATAATAACTATTAGATATTAAAAGTTGTAATTTGTAATTATTGATAGAATCAGCTCCCGAAGGGTAGAGTGTTTATTTTTATGGAACAGAAAATTATATTTTCATTAATATTTGGGCTTTTTGTAAGCTTTTACGGATGTATTACATAATGCGCCGGCTTATATTACAGAAATTAGCCGGCTTTTGCCGGTTTTTTTTTGCGCTTAATAAAAAATAATAGATAACAGAAGATAAGGAATTACGATACGATCTGGATATAAAACTAAGTAAGAATAATATTATTTCTTACTGATGGTTTTTTGTTATTCCGGTTAATTATGCTGTTTTGCATGGAGTAGAAATATGAAAAATAATACGAGCCACATTACAAACTTTGATAAGAAAAAGCTTAAGGATATTCTCCAAAATGCGTCAGGGCGGGCCAGAGAAGATGCTGATTTATTAGAACAGCTACAAAAAAAACTCGAGACTGCTAATATTATTGCGCAAAAGGGAGCTCCGCCTTATTTGGTAACGATGCATTGCCACGTTGGAGTTACCGATTTGGATAAAAATCAAGATATGGATTTCTGGCTTGTTTATCCAGGTGAAGCTTCTTCTGAAAATGATAAAATTTCGGTTCTTTCTAACATTGGAATAGCAATTTTGGGTTTAAAAGTTGGGGATGAAATTGAATATTTGGATAAAACTCAAAAGAAACATTTGCGCATAGCCCGGATATATTATCAGCCGGAAGACAATCAGCATTATAAGCTGTAATGGATTTTGAATGAAATTGAGCTTTTTAGCAGGAAATTAATTGGCAGTCAGAAACTTACAGGAAGAATATAAAATGAATTATATGAAACAGACAATCTGTTTGGCTTTATCAAACTGGATAGATTTCAGGCATCCCGCTATTTGCCTGAATCCGATGCCGTGGTTGATTATATACCTGTTCTCTCTGCACAATCCACGGGATATTTTATCCGATTTCAGCATATACAGGGATATCAGAATTTTATGGCGGTGACGGAATAGCTTTATGAACAATGAAAGGCCGGCTCCAATCGCCGGCTTTTTTATTGCGCTGTTTTTCATATGGACCGAAGATGGGTATGTTGATTTTTATTACTGAAATATAAATAAAATGAAAAATTACGTATCTTTATAAAACACGTAAAATCTGTGTACGCTGGTTATTAAATACAATTGAAAGGTAAAATATATCATGAAATCAACACATAAAAACCTTAAATATTCAAAAGAAAACTTTTCTAACGATAATATATGGAAATGCGGCCAGAAAGATTCACAAATAAGAGGTGTTTTATCTTATCCGAATTCTGATAATGATGCTGCTGTGTTTCCTTATATCCAGATTAAACGAGGTTCTATGCAATCTGGAAGGATGACAGGGGAAAATGATTTGAAGTGAAAGGGAAAAAATGCGAAGCAGCAAGAATATCTTTATAACGGAATACGATTTTGGTAAACTTAATGAAATGATCGATAACATCAAGAAAGAAAACACGAAGGATAACGGATTTATTGACAAGCTTAAAAACGAAATGAACAGGGCAAAAATAGTTTCTCCAGAAAAAATTAACGGCAATATCGTGACAATGAACAGCCGTATTTTGCTAAAAGATTTGGATACTCATCATGAGTTTTCCTGCCAGGTTGTTTATCCTTCCGATGCGGACTTGGAAACAGGGAAAATATCCGTATTGGCCCCGGTTGGTACAGCTTTACTGGGTTACAAAGTAGGTGACGTAATCAAATGGGAAGTTCCGAGCGGCGTAAGAAATTTGAAAATTAAGGAGATGTTATATCAACCCGAATCTGAGGGTGATTTATACCAATAAAGAAGAACTTAAGCAGGTTCTATGAAAGAAAGAATTATATACATTACAAATTTCGATATCGTACGTCTTGAAGAACTTATCGCAAGCTGTACTTTAAATGAATGCAGCCATGATAAGCGGAAAATAATAAAACTTCTAAAAGCAAGACTCCGCAGGTCGAAAGTTATTCTGTGGAACGAAATTGCTCCGGATATTGTAACGATGAATTCCTCTGTAAGATTAAGGAATCTCGATGAGGATAAACAGGAAATTTACAGTCTTGTATTTCCTGAAGAAGCGAATCTGCTGCGAAATAAAATTTCTGTATTGAGCGAACTGGGAGTTTTTTTATTGGGTCGAAAATTGAAAGATATATTGAAATTAAGGGCATATCAGCATGTGGCTCATTTAGTTATCAGCGAAATGCTGTATCAGCCTGAAGCAAACAGTAAAAGATCACTGTAGAGTTTGTGAAAATGGATGGGCTAATTATGCATATATTCAAAAAAGACAAGATTGAAATTACTGAATTTGATGCCAAACGTCTGAAAACATTGATAATTACAGCAGGTAATTCTTCGAGTGACATAAGGATATGGCTTGATAAATTACAGTTGTTTCTTGAAAAAGCGAAAATAGTTTCATCTGAACATATTAAGCCGGACTGCGTTACTATGAATTCCAGACTTGAGCTTCTTGATTCAGAAAACCGCGAAAAAATGATTGTTACTCTTGTATTTCCAGCTACTGCTTTTATGGAATATGAACCTGGATTTGAGAAATTCGACGTCTCAATTTTGAGTCCAATCGGATTATCTGTATTAGGACGCAAAGCTGGAGATTCCATATTCAGCCGGATAAGTATTACAAAAATATTATATCAGCCTGAGGCTGCGGGAGATTTTCATTTGTAGTCATGGACAAAAGTATATTATTTTACTTCAGTTCCGGGATCGATGAAAACTATATCTTCCGGGATGGCTACTACATCGCGATGTTCGGGGCCGAGAAGCTTTTTGATTTGACTGCTGTGTTTTCCCGCCAATTCATTTAACTGGGCGCTCGTGATGCTCGTTACGGCTTTGACGTTGTCGTTAATCATAACGACATCACCGGCGTTGAAAGTGCCTTTAACTGAAGTTACGCCGCTGGGCAGAAGGCTTTTCTTTTTGAGAATTGCCTGCATCGCGCCTTCGTCGATAAATATCGTTCCTATAGCTTTACTGTTAAGAATCCACCTTTTCCTGTTGGACAGTTTCCGCTTCGGCATAAAAATTGTACCGATTTCTTCGCCTTTTATTATTCTGCTGATAACATCTGTTTCCTGACCGTTAGCGAGAACGATTCTGCATCCGGCGTTGGAAGCGATTTTAGCCGCTTCAATTTTGGTTTTCATTCCGCCTGTGCTGTGGACGCTGCCCTTATCTCCGGCACTTTTTATTATATCTTCTGTAATCTCAAAAACTGTATGAATAGGTTTTGCGTCGGGAAATTCCCTTGGGTTTTTATCATAGAGCGCATCAATGTCACTTAGCATAATAAGCAGGTCCGCGTCTATCTTGCTTGCGACTAATGCGCTGAGTTTATCGTTATCTCCGAACGCCGTACCAATCTCCGCCGTGCTTATGCTGTCGTTTTCGTTAAGAATTGGAACCACGCCTAAATTTATCAGCGTTTCAATTGAATTGCGAAGATTCAGGTACGTTTTGCGGTTGCTCAAAACTTCGGACGTAAGTAGAACCTGCGCGACAATTATATTGTATTGCAGGAACGCTTTTCTATATTCAGCCATCAACAGCGGCTGACCTATCGCCGCACAAGCCTGTCTCATTTCCATTTCCTTTGGCCGGGAAGTGAGTTTGAGTTGTCCCGCGCCCATGCCAATAGCGCCGGAAGTAATTATCACGGCCTGTTTCCCGGCTGCAAGAACTTCACTGACCTGTTTCGCAATTTTGCTTACATAAGCCGTATTAACGCCGGAATCTTTGGTTAAAGTATTCGTACCGATTTTTATTACTACTCGTTTTGCCTTCTCAAAATTTCGCATTTTATAGTCTTTAGTATATAGTATTTAGTCGTTAGTTTTCAGTTATTAGTCTTTAGTCTTAGGTCTAAAGCCTTTTGTCTATAAATAAATTTTACGCTAAACCTATATTTTTTGCAATAGCCAGTGTTTTTTGAAGAATCCTTTGACTTTTGGAGTATTATAATATAGATATAATTCTGTAAATATGGGATTGTATTTCAAAGAAGATAACGGTAATTGGAGATAGAATTATGCGAGTCATAGATATTTTAACAAAGCCGCTTGTGAGTAAAGAAACAAGAACCCTATTAGGTTTTATTTTTGTGACAGGGATATGGGCATTTATGTTATTCAGTGGACTGAAATCTGGTAGATATGATGAAAAAGGGGATATTTTTGCTATGGCGTTGATGCAATTAATGATGATAGTTTCTTATGCAGATTATAGAGCTTCAGTAGTAAGAAAAGAACTATTGAAGGAGAAGGACAATATTGAATTCAGGCTGAAACTTCTGGAGCAGGCAAAACAATAAAAACCAATTTCAGAAATAAATCACAACAATTTTATAAAATGAAGAATCTATTCACTATTGGTCATTCAAATCATTCGATAGAACATTTTTTTGAGTTGCTTTGTTTGCAAAGGATTGAAGTTGTAATTGATGTAAGGTCTGCGCCTTATAGCAGGTATTGTCCGCAATTTAATAAGGATGTGTTGGAGAAATCGCTGAAAGGCAGGGGAGTCGAATATATCTTTCTTGGCAAGGAGCTTGGGGGAAAGAGAAACGAAGAAAACTGCTATGTCGATGGACGGGTGAAATTCGAGTTTATCGCAAGGCTGCCGATATTTCAGGTAGGACTTGAGCGAGTTGTACAGGAAGTCGAGAAACAGAAAGTTGCATTAATGTGTGCCGAATCCGAACCACTGGATTGTCACCGGACTATTCTTGTTTGCAGGCAATTGAAAAAGATTCAGCCTGATTTACAGATTATCCATATACTAAGCGATGGAACAACAGAATCACACGAAAAGACTTTGCAGCGGCTGGTACGTTTGCACAAACTTGAGCCGGAACTTTTCGGCGAATTGACTTCAAATTCTGGCCTGATTGAAAAAGCTTATGCTCTACAAGAGAAAAAAATGGCGTATAGCCGTTAGTCGATAGTATTTAGTCGTTAGTATTTAGAGAATAGTATTTTACTTTAAGTGAGGATCATTTTCTGAAAGGAGTTTTTTATGGTCGAGAAATTAATTGGAAAAATTAAAAGTTTTCGGGACTTAAAGATTTGGCAAAGAAGCATTTGACTTGTTGAGCAAATTTATAATCTGAGTAAAACTTTTCCCAGGGAAGAAATCTATGGTCTGCAAAGTCAGATAAGGCGTTCAGCCGTTTCGATACCGTCTAATATTGCTGAAGGATTCGCAAGACTCCATAATAAAGAATACAGGAATTTTCTATATATAGCCCTGGGAAGCTGTGCGGAACTGACAACACAGATTATAATTGCGGCAAGATTGAATTACATCGAGCAGACAAAAGCGGACAAAACAATATCTGAGATTGAAGAAATCAGCAAAATGACGATGAATCTTGTCAAAAAACTAAATGCCACCAACTAACGACTAAATACTAACGACTAACGACCAAACACTAATCACAATTTTTTATGCGTAAATTTCTTACCGTTTGGTCCTGAGTAATCGGAGACTGTTTGGCCGGAGCCGATGAGTTTGTATTTGTAGATCATTAGTCCTTCAAGTCCTACCGGGCCGCGGGAGTGGATTTTGCTGGTGCTGATTCCAACTTCTGCGCCTAAGCCGTAACGGAAACCATCGGAAAATCTTGTACTGCAATTCCAGAAAACGTCCGCCGAATCGACTAATGACATGAACTTTTCCGCTTTGACTTTGTTCGAGGTAACTATCGCGTCGGTATGCTTCGAGCCGTACTTGTTGATGTGCGAGATAGCTTCGTCGAGGCCGTCAACGACTTTTATCGAAATGATGTAATCGAGATATTCGGTTGACCAGTCTTTTTCGGTAGCAGGTTCCACGTCGATAATCGCGGCGGTTTTATCACAGCCGCGAAGTTTGCATCCGCTTCTTTCTAATGCTTCCTGAACTTTGGGTAGGAATTTATTCGCGATTTTTTTATGAACGAGCAGAGTTTCCGCGGCGTTGCAAACCGCGACGTACTGGCATTTGGAATCGACTGTTATTTTTACCGCCATATCAATATCCGCATCGCTATCGACATAGACATGGCAGATTCCGTCCGCGTGTCCGAGAACGGGAATGTTCGTATTGTTCATAATGTAACGCACGAACTCATTTGAGCCGCGGGGGATTATGAGGTCGATATATTCGTCCAGAGCGAGCATAGCGGCTACGTCTTCACGTGTTTCGAGCAGTTGAATCCATCCTTTTGGCAGGCCGGCTTTTTCAGTTGCCCTGGTGATTGTTTCGGTGAGGACACAGTTTGTATTAGCCGCTTCACTGCCGCCTTTGAGCAGGACAGCATTGCCGCTTTTGAGGCATAAAGTGGAAATTTGAACCAGCGCGTCCGGCCGCGACTCGAAAACTATTCCTATAACTCCAATTGGGCAGGTTACTTTATAAAGTTCCAGCCCTTCATCGAGTTCCAGTGCGGAAAGCGTTTGGCCGACCGGGTCTTCAAGCTTTATAAGGCTCTCGATGCCCGCGATAACCTGTTCGATTTTGGATTCATCGAATTTCAGGCGTTTGAGCAGCGGGGCGGCTAAATTGTTGTTCTGGGCGGCTTGTAAATCGAGCTTATTGGCTTCGATTATTGCCTTTGTATTGTTTTTCAGAGCCTTGCCGATTTCGGAAAGGGCGTTATTTTTTTCTTTGTTTTTTACGGCAGCGAGGCTTATTGAAGCGTTTTTCGCCGATTTTGCCAGTTCTGTTATACTCATTTTCAAATCCTGTAAAATTTTTCTTGACCTATTTCAATAGAATTGTAAAGTATATACTTCGCTAAGGCAATATTTATTTGCTGTGCGGGTGTAGCTTAGGGGTAAAGCTCCAGCCTTCCAAGCTGGCTACGTGAGTTCGATTCTCATCACCCGCTTTTTTTCATTTTAGAATGCAGAAAAATAATTCCTCTATTTTAACATGTTTAATTTCCTATTTAAAAAACGGGATTTCGCAGATATTATGAGTTGAATAGCGTCCGAGGTTCAGTTACAATTTTAGGAAATTGAACAGGGGCTTTATATGTCTGGGGACAAGAGAAGTATAATCTCGTTTATACGCAATATATATTCTTCATGGAGCAGGTCTTTACAAATTTTCCTGTTCATTCTTGTTGGAGTTCTCTGCGGAATGGCTTTTTTGACTGCTCGCGTATCGAGAGCTTTTTCCTACCTGTCCGATTCGCCGGAAACCTGCATGAACTGCCATGTTATGACCGATGCCTATGCAAGCTGGCAGCGAGGTTCTCACGGCAGGGCGGCAGTTTGTAATGACTGCCATGTGCCGCATAGTAATTCAGTTTCCAAATACGCTTTCAAGGGAATGGACGGCATGAAACATTCTTATGTATTTACTTTTCGCAGGGAGCCGCAGGTTCTCGAACTATCAAGTGCCGCGAGGCTTGTTGTGCAGTCCAACTGCATTCGATGTCACAGTGGCCAGTTGGCTATGGTCAGGCTGGCGGGTACTTCAGAAAGAACCTGCTGGGATTGCCATAGTAACATTCACGGTCATGTACGCAGCCTGTCCGCATCGCCTGAAATGTTAAGAAGCAGGCTGCCGAACGCGGGACTGAATCTTTTTCAAAAAGGAGTAAGGAAATGATTGAAACAAACAATAATAAAAAAAATAAATCCAGCCTCTCAGTTTTATTGGGTTTTGCAATCTTATCGCTTGTTATGGTATTTATTGTTCTGCTGGGTTTATTGATTGTAAGTATTATGGAAAGACGATGGGAAGCTCAGCGTCCTTCATTTGCGGTAATCCCGATTGCCCAATGGGAGCCGAACAATTCGGTCTGGGGACAGAATTATCCCCGCGAATACGAAAGCTATCTCAAAACCAGGAACAGCGAAACGAACACCAAATACGGCGGCTCATTCCCGCGGGATTACCTGGAAGAAGATCCAAGGCAGGTCATATTGTTTGCCGGGTATGGTTTCAGTTTGGAATATAAACAGGCGAGGGGACATTACTACGCGGTTACTGATGTCATCGCGACTGAAAGGATTAAAGTGCCTTTTAATGCCGGGACGTGTATGACCTGTAAGAGTACTGACGTGCCGCGTCTTATGAACAGTATGGGAGTTAAGGAATTTTACGCCGCGAATTTTCACGATTTGAAAGAAGATGTTAAAAATCCGATAGGGTGTCAGGATTGTCATGATCCCAAAACGCTTCGGCTTAGGATTACGCGTCCGGCTCTTAAAGAAGCATTCGCGGCTATGGGCAAAAATATCGAAGATGCAACTCACCAGGAAATGAGAACGCTGGTTTGCGCGCAGTGTCACGTTGAATATTATTTCAAGGCCGAACCTTTGAATTATCTGACGTTTCCCTGGGCGAAGGGAACGACAGTTGAAGATATGATAGCTTATTACGATGAATATAATTTCTTCGATTATACGCATCCTGTATCAGGTACGCCGATTGTTAAGGCTCAACATCCGGACTATGAACTTTTCCTGACGGGAATTCATGCGTACGTAGGTTTATCATGTGCCGATTGTCATATGCCTTACAAAAGCGAAGGCGGCGTAAAATTTACTGACCACCATGTACAGAGTCCTCTATTGAATATCGCCAATAGTTGTGTCGTCTGTCATCGATGGAGTGAAGAAGAACTCCGCACCCGAGTCGAATCTATTCAGGACAAGGTGCAAAACGCGATGATTCAGACTGAAGAAGCGTTGGTCAAGGCGCATTTTGATATTGGAGCCGCTATGCAGGCCGGTGCTGCTGACGAACAGCTTAAAGAAGCGAGGACGCTTGTGAGGTACGCTCAATTTCGATGGGATTATATTTCAGCAAGTAATGGAATGGGAATCCATTCACCGCAGGAATCTATGCGGCTGTTGGGTGACGCATTGAACCAGGCGCAGGAAGCACGCCTTATTGTTACAAGGTTACTTGCGGAAAAAGGGGTAACTAAGCCGCCTGTATATCCAGACTACAAGACACGTGACAACGCATGGAAAGTCGTTCAGAGTTTTACAAATCAAAATGATGACAAAATAAACCTCTTGCCCTGATTATGAAAAAACGTGCTAAAGGAAGAAAGGGAAAATAAAAATGAGTGACAGAATTGATAAAGATTCACAGGACAAAGAAAAGATTCTGAAAAAGATAATTAAAGAACTTCATAAAGGTGTTCCCGTAGAGCAATTGCAGGAGACTTTCGCCGAACTGATTCAGCGTACTTCACCTGAAGAAATAGCCGCTATGGAAAATGCTTTGATTCAGGAAGGATTTCCGGTTGAAGAAGTACAGAGGCTTTGCGATGTTCACGCGAAGGTTTTTGAAGCTTCACTCGAAAAGGTGGGTAAGCCGTCGAAAATTCCCGGCCATCCGGTTTATACTTTTATCGAAGAGAACAAGGAAGCCGCGAAAATTCTTGATGAATTAAAGAAAGTTGCCAAAAAATTCAAAAAGAACCGAGCTTCGGACGAGGATATATCGCAATTCAAAGAAATATTTTCAAGGCTTAGAGAGATTGAAAAACATTATGCCAGGAAAGAAAATCAGCTTTTTCCCGCCCTTGAAGCAAAAGGTTTTACCGGCCCGACTAAAGTAATGTGGGGAAAACACGATGAAATCAGGGACTCCTTAAAAAATATACAGTCAATACTCGATAGTGAAAAATGGGACGAGCTTTATAAAGCGTTTAAAGATGCTGTGTCCAAAATAAGTAAAATGATTTTCCTCGAAGAAAAGATTCTGTATCCGACAGCTATGAAAAAACTGAACGATACGGAATGGGCTCAAATCAAGCGGGGCGACTCAGAGATTGGCTACGCTTGGGTAAAGCCATCCAATCTTTGGGATGCCAACCTTGCCGAAGCTCAATCATTACAAGCCGCACCTGAAATTAAAAGAGACGAGCATGAGGCTAATTCAATCCGGCTGTCAGAAGGAAATCTTACTCGTGAGCAGATTGATTTAATGCTCAAAAATTTGCCTGTTGACGTGACTTTTGTCGATGAAAATGATAAGGTGTGTTTCTATTCGGCGCAGAAGGAGCGGATTTTTCCAAGAAGCCCCGGCATAATCGGCAGGGCGGTTCAAAATTGTCACCCGCCGAAAAGCATTAATATTGTGAACGATATTATCAAGGCTTTTCGAGAAAAAACGAAAGACTCTGCCGATTTCTGGATTCAGATGAATGAGAAGTTTATCTATATCCGATACTTTCCCGTTTATAATGATAAAGGGCAGTATAAAGGCGTAGTTGAAGTGACACAGGATATATCAGAAATAAAAAAACTCAAAGGCCAGAAACGTTTACTTGACTGGTAAATTGAAACGTGAGTTTGATTCTCATCACCCGCTTTTTTCATTTTCAAAGCATATATGGATTTCTTATATTTCAAAAAGAATCTAAATAAAGCAAGAAAAATTAAACAATTTTGTCTAATTGTCAAAAATCTTCAAAATTGGTATTACAATATGCTAATTCTTTTCGTTTAAAAATTCTTGGCATATTTCTGATTAGTGTGACAGTCTCTAAAGATTCTTTTAGAGCATTACTCGCTTGATCTGACTTTTCACTAATACCTCTTTTAGCTTCTAAAAACATAATTTCTAGTTTATGTTTGAGAATCCGTATAAAAATACCGTCAAATTCCGCAGCTTGCTTAAAATCTTCATCGAATATTCTTATTCTTGAATAACATACAAGATATGTACCTTTATTCTTGCTGGATAAAAGATCTTTCAGTTTTTTGATTTCATGTTTGCGATCATCGTTTAGTTCGCAATTTTTTATTTCAACACCTAACTGTCGCTTCCATCTATAAATCTGAGTTGAAGAAGAAATTAGCTTAACATTATACTCTTCAGGGGATGAATTCCCTTGGAATCTAAACGAATAACCTTTTTTGAGAATTTTATGAAGAATGATAGAAAAAACAGCTTCGATGTTTTCTGCCATAAAATAATCCATAAACTGGGAATCAAAAGAATATTCTTCATAATATCGTAACAAGTATTTTATCAACAACCAAAATATTGTGGCACATTCTTTTTGTATCCGTCTTCCTTCTGAGAAAATATCTAAAACACAACCGCCACGATTAGCAAATGCAACAGGAGTCACCATGAAAGACCAGCTATCTAAGCCAGATTTATTACTTAACCATTGTTGTTCTGTATAATATTTGACACTGTTTTTGGGTATAATCTCATCGGGTAATAGTTCAATTCGTAAATAATGAAAAAATTTGTCCGAATTTTTAATTTTTCCAAAATCATCAGAATGTAATTGTCTAATTTTCTCGCAAAATTTTTTTTTATTTATTCGAATTTTCTTCCCCGTTTCTTTGAGAATTAATGAATTATATTTTTCCTTCTGTTCAGATAAATAATGTACTCTATATTTTACAATACTGGGTTCACCGTATAAGTTTTGAAATAAAATTCTTTCAAGCGCATCAGTATATTGAATAAAAGAACTATTCTCTTGATAAAGAAACTCTTGAGGATTACTGATAATTCTTTTTAGTAGAAGAGATGGATTCATTCTAATACCGAAAGGACAATGGTTTAAATCCAAAACCAAAAATACTAATCTTCTTATTCTCTGGAAGATATTTTTGCACACGCCAATTTTTGAAGCAATTGACGCGCGCCCTATATAACTTTCATAAATCGATAACCATAAATCGAATGGCCATTTGTCTTTATATTTTTTATGCTTTTTCCAGTCATACAATAAGGCCATACCGAGATATTGATGTAAAGCATAAAAATTTTCGAATTGAAAGACTTGAGTTAAACTTTCCTTTACCTTTAGAGATGGAATTGCTTTAAATAAAGTATCTCTTAGTGTATCGTCTTCAATAAATAATTCTAACCAAACACGTTCAGCATCGAAAACATATTTCAAATGACTAAAGTTCAGTAAAAGAACCCAACACTTAATCAATTCTTCCCCACTTGAGATTGAAATGTCACCTATTTCAATAGATTGAGACAGACCATAAGTCGTTTTTGCTTCTTTAATAATGTCGATAAAGTACAACTGTAACATGACGTATTCCCAACGGGAATAGTGAGCACTTTTATTAATTTCTCTTATTTTACCTAAATGATCAAGATGTTCTAAACGTTCAATTTCTTTAATTGATTCAAGAAAATCATATAATTGAACTCCTTCTTTGTGAAGGCATGTTTCAACTGTACCAATATCAGGAAATGAATAGCTGAGAATTCTTTTATTATGACTATTTTCAGATGTTATTTTGGCCATTTAGCATAAGTTCCTCATTATCTTTTTTTTCATATTGTACAATTTTAGAGTTTTAATGCAATCTTAATTATAAAAATAATCTATTTTCAATAGTAAATATTTGTATTTAGTGTGTTTCAATATAGTCTGATGTTAGTTATGGATAAAATCGAGTTTGGAGAGCTAAAAGTGTTATAAAAGAAATCCTCGGTTTTTTGAGGAGCCGAGGATTTCGTGTGCTTTTAATTTATGTTACAGGCTGTTAGTCTGCGTATGGGTTGTATTTGATTTCGCCTGTTTTCTGGTCGCGGGAATAGTGTTTGAAGAACTCCCATGCGATTTTGCCGTATTCGGGATATAAGGCGTGTTGGAGATTCTCAGTGTAGGAGACTGCGACCATTGGTACGCCTTTGTCATCGTTTATAAACCAGCGATGAGTGTTGTATTCGCCGTTGCTTAATATGCGAATCATTCTATCTGCTTTGAAGCCAACTATCGGGTACTTATCGAAATCGTACTCAATTGTTTTCATGCCGTTGTAGCCGAGGAACATGTTAATCTGGCTCTGGTATCCGGTTGCGATGCGGCCGTTGACCTGGTCAAAAGCGCCGCCCAAATCAAATGAAGAAGTAGTGAACATTACAGGTAAGCGGGCCTTCTTCAATTTCTCCTGTTGTTCGGCTGTTCCGGTATAGGCTGCGGCCGCCATTGGTACTGCGGCGGCGAATACAGATGGTTCGCCGTTGATGGCTTGCAGCGTTGCCGCTCCACCCATCGAGTAACCCAAAACATATACACGAGAAGGATCCAGTGCCGGGTATTTTTTGAGCATGTACTTCACTAACAGAGGCAGGTTTTGAGGCAACTGGCCTGTACTCGCGCTATCAGATGCGACTATTGCGAAACGTTCTTTGCCTGCTAACGGCAGAATACCGATTTCTTCTGTGAACTGGCGAGGGTCGTCTCCGCCGCCGTGATTGGAGAGAATCAGAGGAACAGTTTTTTCCGGTACTGTGTTGTTGAGAACTTCTTCGGGTACATATTCGAACCATGTCATGTTCTGAACAGTGTCCATTAATGTTTCTCCGATACGGTCGATTACAACAATGCCATCCATCGTTTTGCCGTTGATTACAGCGTTGCGTTCGCATAGTGACAGGGGAGCCTGGTCCATGCTGTAACCCTGGTATGGAGTCGAGGCACTAAGAACTCCCGGTCTGGCGACAGGGATGCGCATTGCTTTGATGAATAAGTTATGATAAGCATCGTTGATATATTTCGCAACGTCTGGATTTTTATCCTGAGCGACAACTACTCTTTTGAGCGGCAATGACTGGTCGAAGTATGCTTCAACGTCGCCTGTTTTTTCGTAGGCGTTTGTGCTGTTTGCTTTCTTATATGAATCAACAACTTTATCTGATGCATTAACCAAATAGACAGGGACGAGTGCTGCAACTTCCCGGCCGGTATCGATATTGCCATTAATTAGTAACATACCAGCGATTCTGCTGACGTAGTCAATTGTACCGGCAATGTAGTTGTTAAGGAAAGTCGCTCCGCCATCGATTCCGATTACGTAAGTGTAGCCGAATCCGCCGAAGTATTCAGCGTCACAATAGCTTGCACCACCGCCGCCGCCACCCATCATGCCGCCCATACCACCCCTGGCACCGCCGCGAGTTCCGCCCATAGCGGGCATTCCACCGGCTGCGCCACCCGGAGCACCACCCATAGGGGGCATACCGCCCGCTGCGCCACCAGGAGCACCGCCCATAGGAGGCATTCCACCGGCTGCTCCACCGCGGGCACCACCCATCGCTGGCATTCCGCCACCAAACATACCACCGCCGCCACCACCGGCCTGGCCAGTAGTTTCTCTTGCTTTCTGGGCAAAGATAGCGGTTTGAATCGCGTAATAGTTTTTCTGGTCACTTGCGCCGAAAACTCTGCCGTTGGCTGGAGTGACAAGGATTATACTTCCGGTTACACCGTTAACAATTTCGATTAAACCGAGGTCGTTTAGGTATTTCTTCGCTTCGTCTTTGCCGGCGAAGGTTTTTTCAACGAATACAAGTATGTCGGTATTTAACCTTGCGGCTGCGTGTCCACCGAACATATTTGGTGACCTGTAAATATACGTGGTTCCCTTTGGATAGTTATCAAGAACAGGGTGAGATTTGTATGTTCCCCTGTTGCCGGGGATTTGTGCTACGGCGTTCGGGCCGTTTACGCGGGCTTCTTCCAGAGTCTCGAAAGTTGCTTCGTTTCCCTGTCGCCCGGTGTAAACCTGTGCGTAAGTGACTGATGAAAGTGTCACTGCCGTAATCGTCAGAATGAGCATCATTAAAGAGTGTTTCTTTAACATGATTTGGTTCTCCTTATTTCCTTTGAAATTAAAATTTATTCGTCCGCGTTTCCATCGACGGTTTCAATTGTACCATCTTCACGAATATTCAAATCAATAACTTTCATGCTGCGTAACCATGTTTTTCCGCCTGATACTTTGCTATCGTGATGGAAGAGGTACCATTTTCCTTTAAATTCGACTATCGAATGATGAGTTGTCCATCCGACTACGGGGGTCATGATAACGCCTTTGTATGTGAACGGGCCGTAAGGATTGTCACCTTCCGCATAGCAAAGCAGGTGAGTGTTTCCGGTCGAATAAGAGAAGTAGTATTTTCCGTTGAATTTGTGCATCCACGGAGCTTCGAAGAATCTGCGGTTCTCGTCTTCTGTTTTCAGTGGCTTACCGTATGCGTCGAGAATTACTACATCACGATATTTTTCTCCGAACTGGAGCATATCGTCGGATAATTTAGCGACTTTAGGGCAGATTGCGGGCTCGCCGGGTTTATTCAAGTCGTCATTATTTTCATATTTACCGGTTTTGTAACGCTGCAGCTGGCCGCCCCATATACCGCCCCAATAAGCGTAGTGTGTGCCGTCGTCATCCTGGAAGGTTGATATATCGATACTGAAACTGCCTTTCATTGGTTCGGGCATTGGTTTATACGGGCCTTCAGGTTTATTGGCTACCGCGACGCCGATATGGAAAATACCGTCTTTGTCTTTCGCAGGGAAATACATGTAATATTTTCCGTTTTTACAGGCGACATCGTTCGACCACATTTGTTTGACAGCCCAGGGGACATCCTTTATATCGAGAGCTACGCCGTGATCGGTTACTTTGCCGTCCGGGTCTTCCATCGAATATACGTGATAATCTTTCATATCGAAGTGTGAGCCTAAATCATCCTGTGGAACTCCAGATTCGATATCGTGAGATGGGAAAATATAGATTTTTCCATTATAAACATGAGCCCGCGGATCAGCGGTGTAAATACTTTTTATTAAATGACGTGGTTTTTTTGACATAATATTAAACCTTAAATATTTTTGTAAATGTTTATTAAAATTACGGCTTCATAAAGTTCCATTTTGCCTTATCTGTTTTTGAATCGAATTTAACTAATGACGGCGTGCTAGCGCCAACTGCCGTCAGAGCGTAATCCGGTAAAGCTTTCGACATAATACGATATGTGCCATCAATTAACTGGTCTATTTGCCAAAGCTGGTCCGGCTGATTATTAAATGTTGGGACCACTGTAACTTCTTTATCTAAAGTTGCGGCTAAAGCACGTTCCGTGCCGGTGATAGTAATCTTGAAATATGGTGAGCCAAGATAACCGCCTGCGTCTTTGACTGGAGTGATTGTCCATTTCTGATGTGACTGAATCATATAGTCACCAAGACGAGCGTCGAGATTGCGGTCCGGCCAGCCTTGTGATATTACGTTGACATCCTGAGCTGGAATTGGAGTTGCAGGAGCAGCAGGTGCCGCGCCACCACGTGTGCCGCCGCGTCCACCCATCATTCCTCCCATTCCCATACCCATTCCACCTCTTCTGCCGCCGCTATGCTGAACAGCATCCACGCCGAGTTCGAGAGCATAGCCGCTGCATTCGGACTGGATTTGGAATGTACCACCGAGGAATTCATCGCCGGCTACCGGCCATCCGTTTTTCCAAAGCAATGTGCGAATATCCAGTACACCGAAATGGCCCGGGTCGTCCATATCATCTTCATAGTGACATGAGAATTTCTGTACTTCGTTGCCCAAATCAATCAGGCCGAAGTGGCCGGGGCCGATTAAGCGATTATTTGCCGCTACGACAAGTTTGCCGCCGCCTTTGAGCATGTCCTCACCCATATTATCGAGGAATGGTCCTGTAGGGCTTTTTGATCGCCCAACCCTGATATTGTATGTGGATGTTAAACCATTGCAGCATGTGCCGTGGTCTCCGAAAAGATAGTACCAGCCGTCACGGTAAATCATTGTTGTTGCTTCGCAGTCGATAGCGATATTAACTTCCTTGTTGCCAGCCATGCGTTCGCCTGTTTTTGGGTCAAGTTCGACTACTCTTGTGAAACCGAAGAATGTTCCATAGGTACACCACAATCTGCCATCAGGCCCCATACATAAACCCGGGTCGATAGCGTCGCAATCTTCTATACCATCGCTTGACGCGACCACAACAGCTTGTGTAAATGCGAAGTCCGGTGATTGTTGATCGAGAGTCTTGTTCCACAACGTAAGTATTGTACCGCTGTGACCACCGCCAAGGCCGCCGCCGGTTGCGCCAATCGCAATGAGGAAACGGTCTCCGATTTTCATGGCGTCAGGAGCCGCACCGGTTTGGGGAAGTCTGTAGGTGTTGTTCCATGTCCAGCCGTCATCGGATACCAGACCGTTACCGCCTGTACCGAATGTGTAGTATTTACCATTGCATTCCATGATAGTTGAGGGATCGTGAACATATGGGCTGCCATTCAGGGCAATTGCCGGACGAGACATCAATATAGAGAGCATAATAAAAAATGCTGCTGAGAGAAAACGAGTTTTCATAAAAAAACCTCCAGGAAATATTCAAAAAATAATATTAATTTGTTTTTCAGCGTTTTTAATTTTCAAGGTTAACTGCGATGTCCTTGACTGGTTTACCATCTTCGTCAATGAATCGTACGCAGAAATCGCTCATGCCGGGGCCATTAATAACTATGCCGCGAATGACGTTTTTGCCTTGTTTGAGTGTAAGACGTTTGGAAACGCAATCATCCATAACCATACGACGGTCACCGTAGAGGCCAACGACTTCTTCGCCGTTGAGCCACCACATTGATGCGGAGTTTGAACCGACTGCCATGCGAATATCTTTTATTTCACGCTGGCTTTCAACTACAGTATATGCAAAGAAAGTAATACCATAAAATGTCTTGTTCAAGCCGTAAGCGAAGCGGAATAGCTTGACGTTCCATAAATTAGAGTCTAGTGCATGCCATGTGAGTTCTTCACCGTTTACAGTAACCTTGTCACCATTTTTCGGAGTCACCTTAAACTGATTCGGGAAGTACTCTGTATTGATGAATGTATTGCGAATATATGCTTCTGTGAAACCTGTGTTTCCCCGAAGTCCATTGGCGATTGGTTCGAGGAGTACCCATCTCTGGATGAAGCCTTCTGCGTCGGTTGCTTTTGTACCAGGTGTTGCTTTTGTGAAGTATGGCGCAATAGTGCGGGGAGTATTATCAACCGGAGTTGAACTGCGACCACCACGACCACCCATTCCCATTCCTCCTCGAGTTCCGCCGCCGCGTTCAGCGGCATAAGCAGTATTTCCGAACATGCCGGAAAAGACTTGAAGCGTCAATACAGTAATGACAACTAATGTCAGTATTGAGATTTTGCGATGTGTTTTCATAATATGCCTTTCAAAAAATTTTCGATTTTTACACATAAAACCAAAACGAGTTTCTCCTTGTTACGAGAAACAATTTACATGATTCGTACCTCATTGTCAAGTTTGCATGATATAATCGCTATAGTCTGAAATTTAATAAAACATTCGCAACCTGATATATGACAAACTTTTATGAATATTATTGATTTTTGAATTTTACAAAAACTATAAGCAGAATTTGAGGTAAAATGAAGATATCTCAAAAAATAACATAATTTTTGCAATTTTGGCCGCTGATATTTAAATCCATTGCGGAATTTGCAGGCAAAAGTTATAATACTCAGGAATTTTTTACTTAGTATCGATATTGCTTTGATGGAAAGAAATAATAACAATTCAATCATATTACGAAAGGAAGGTAAACACATGAAAACACAAATCTCAAGTATCAGCATATTTGCGGCAGTGTTAATACTATTTAGCGCAACGATAGGATGCGCAAATACACCCGCTGCCACTCAGACACCAACAACTTTGAAGGACGCATACAAAGACTATTTCAAAATCGGCGTAGCTATAAATCGTCTTGTCACAACCGGCAGAACTGATGTTCAGGCGGACAACGCAAATCGTACGCCGGAACAGCTCAAAAAGGATATTGCCGTTGTTAAGGAGCAGTTTAACGCAATCGTTAATGAAAATGACCTGAAACCGATCCTAATCCATCCTAATCCAGGTAAGGAAGGTTATGTGTTTGAATATGGTGATGCATATGTCAAGTTCGGTGAAGATAATAATATGTATATAACCGGACATACACTTCTTTGGCACAGTCAGGTTCCAAATTGGTTTTTCCAGGGTACAGCAACAGAAGGGACATCAAGTGTTTCTGCTCTCGGTATGCAGGTATTCGCACAGGCCGCACCTGAAGCTGGTACAAGAGGAACTCGTGGTACACGCAGTGGTCGCGGCGGCGGTGCAATGGGTGGTATGATGGGCGGTCGTGGTAACACGGGACCACGCGCAACACGCGAGGAATTGATTGAGCGTATGCGTGATCATATTCTTACCGTTGTCGGACGCTATAAAGGTAAAGTCAAGGTCTGGGACGTTGTAAACGAAGCTATCGGTGACGGCAATGCGACTTACAGAAGCACACAATGGATACAAATCATTGGTGAAGACTTTATTCCTATGGCATTCAAATTTGCGCATGAAGCAGATCCAAACGCGATTCTTCGTTACAATGATTATGGCCTGGAAGATAGAGCCAGACGTAATAAACTGAAAATAATAGTCAAGGCTATACGTGATGCCGGTGCGCCTATCCATGCGATTGGTACACAAACACATATCAATGCCAATACGACTTTTGCACAGATGGACGAGGCATTGACTGATCTTGAAACACTTGGTCTGCCAATTCATGTAACCGAACTCGATATGAATGTCTCTATGGGTGGTCAACGAAGTACCAGTGCGAATATCGCCGACAATGCATCAGTCACGAGTGGTCCTGTTATCAGCGAAGCCGATAAACGTCAGGCAGAAGCTTATGCAAACCTCTTTAAATCGCTTATCAAGCATAAGGATTCAGTGGATCTGGTCGTATTCTGGGGTGTAAATGATGGAGTTTCATGGCGTCGAAATGGAAGCCCGTTACTGTTCGATAGCGAAGATAATAAAAAACCGTCTTTCGACGCGGTTATGAATGTCGCCATCGAAGCAAAAAAGAGCGGAAATTAATTTCTGAAAGTCAATTAAGAGATATGTTTCTTTAATATAAAGCGTCATATTTCTCAAGAAAGCTTATATAAATATCCACCAGTGTTATCTGGTGGATATTTATATATTACGAAAGGAAGGTAAACACATGAAAACACAAGTCTCAAACTTCAACTTACGTATCATTTTGTTTGCGGCAGTGCTGCTTTTATTCGGTGCAGCAGTTGGGTACTCTGCCGCATCTGACACACCAACTACTTTGAAGGATGCTTATAAAGACTATTTCAAAATCGGAGTAGCAGTTAATCGACAGCAAATAATTAGCGCCACAGGCGGCAATGCTGCGGGCCAACGAGGAGGCAGGTCTTCTGAGAAAGATATTGCTTTAGTCAAAAAACATTTTAACAGCATCGTTAGTGAGAACGATATGAAGCCGGCTAACATTCATCCGAATCGAGGTCCGGAAGGCTATGTGTTCGACTATGCTGATGCATTTGTAAAGTTCGGCGAAGAAAATGATATGTATATCACCGGACATACACTTGTCTGGCATAGCCAGGTTCCTGGCTGGTTCTTCCAGGGAACGGCAACTGAAACACAAGGAACATCAAGTGTTATTAGCTTTGGCCCCCAGTATTTCGGACAAGCTGCTCCAGCGGCACCGGAAGCTGCTGCTCCCGGAACTCGTGGTGCTCGCGGCGGCATGTTTGGTGGCGCAATGGGTGGTGGTATGGGTCGTGGTAATACAGGGCCGCGTGCTACACGTGAAGAATTAATCGCGACAATGCGCGAACATATCCATACCGTAGTTGGCCGCTATAAAGGCAAAGTCAAGGTATGGGACGTTGTGAACGAAGCACTCGGTGATAGCGATGCCCCAAATATGCTCAGAAGCTCGCAATGGACGCAAATCATTGGTGATGATTTTATTGAATTGGCCTTCACATTCGCTCACGAAGCAGACCCGAATGCGATTCTGCGTTATAACGACTACAGTCTGGAAAACAAAGGCAGACGTGACAAACTGAAAAAATTAGTCAAGCAGCTTCAGGATAAAGGGATTGCAATTGGTGCAATTGGAACTCAAACGCATATAAGTGCTGATACGACTTTTGAAAAGATGGATGAGGTATTTAGTGATCTTGCAACAATCGGTTTGCCTATTCATGTTACCGAACTCGATATGAATGTCTCTGCACGCGGCCAGGGAGTTACAGGAGCCAATGTCGCCGACAATGCATCGGTAACCGGTGGTCCTGTTATCAGTGATGCAGACCGAATTCAGTCCGAAGCTTATGCAGGTCTTTTCAAAGCTCTAATTAAACATAAAGATGCCATTGATTTAGTTGTATTCTGGGGTGTAAATGACGCGGTTTCATGGAGAGCATCAGGAAAACCTCTGCTTTTCGACGGCGAGGATAATCCAAAACCGGCTTTTGACGCGGTTATGAAGGTCGCCATTGATGCGAAAAAGAACGGAAATTAGATTCTCATAATGATAAAGCGATATGCTTTTTTGGTTTTTCGAGCGGTATATTGCTGATTAAATACATCTAAAAGAATATCCACCTGCTTAAACGGGTGGATATTTTTTTTTAACAATTGCTAATAAAGGTCTTTTTTTGTTGCTTATTTATTTCATTGTTTTTACTATAAAGCTGTCGGCAAAGAGGATTTTACGGCACATAGGGGTGTCGGGCGAAAAGCCGATGTAAGCAGGGAATCGCAGGTACTGATTTGAGAAATTATGAGGAGTTTATTATGAGAGGTTATTTTATGAACAAATCGATGGCGGCAATCATTCTTGTATTATTATGTTTTAGCGTTTGCAGGGGAAATGCAATTCTGGATTCTGCCGTTTATGATTGTAATTGCGTCTATAATCCTGACTCGAATACATGCGATTGTAATTGTATATGCGAGGAGCCTGAGCCGCTTCATGTCGCTTATTATTTCGAGGATTTTAACGAAGCGTTTGATTTGAACTGGCATTGTGATGATTTTGATTTTACTCATATGTCTTTCACAAAAGTGCCGGGGGCATTGACTCTCACTACTCAGGATGGTACTTACGAAAGAGAAAATAATGATTGTAAAAATGTTTTCTACATTGATTTCCCGGCATCTCAGGCACACGATTTTCAGGTTACTACATGTATTTCTAATTTCGAGCCTAACACGATATGGAATCAGGCCGGCCTGATGCTTTTTTATGATAAAGACAACTTCTTAAAATATGTTTATGAATATGGAGAAGAATCTCCGGGCAACGGGCTTGTTTTAACGGCGGCGACTGAAACTAATGGTGTTCCTCAGTATCAATGGTTTGAAACAGAGCAATATCCCCAAAAAATGTGGCTTCGGATAATCAAGCGAGGTGACTTGTGTAAATTATATAACAGTATTGATGGAAAAACATATAATCCATTGAAGATACTTTTACTTGCCAGGCTTACTGAGGATAATACTATTCCGTGTCCATCATTTCCGATTACCAAGATTGGAGTTTTTGCAAATTACGGAAGTGCTAACGGCTCGCTGGAAGTTGACGCTTCATTTGAATTTCTTGAATTCAGAGTATTGCCAAGCGAACCGAATTTAGCCGAAGAACCGAATATTCCTGATGATATGAATATATGTGATTGTAATTGCGTATATAATCCTGACTCGAATACTTGCGATTGCAATTGTGTATGCCCGGAACCTGATCCGCTGCCTGTCGCATTTTTATTTGATGATTTTAACGAAGCTTTGGATTTGTCGTGGAATATTCTTCATGAAGATGAAAGTCACTGGTCTTTAACAAAACGACCGGGAGCATTAACCATTACAACTCAAAGCGGTACGTTCGAGTACTCTGGCACTCGACTATCGCAATCTTTTCCTTCTTGATTTCCCTGTATCACAATTAATGGATTTTCAGATAACTACCTGTATTTCTAATTTTAATCTCAGGCAGCAATGGAATCAGGCTGGTTTGGTTCTCTGGTATGACGAGGACAATTATTTAAAGTTTGTTTATGAATATGGCAATGATACACCCCAGGGAAGCGGAATTTTGTTTACAGTGGGAACGCAGATTAATGGAGGCTCAGAGTTTAACTGGTATCTGGCAGATCAGACACCACAGACTACATGGATGAGGATAATCAAACGAGGTGAACGTTATGAGTTTTACAGCAGCACGGAAGGAGAAATTTTTATTCCTTTGAAAGTATATCGCGGAAGTCGAACTTCTACTTATCCGTGTCTTCCGACCCCTATAATAAATATTGGAATCTTTACCAGTAACTATATTACTTCTACAGCACCGGAAGTCGATGCTTCGTTTGAATATTTTGAATTTAAAACGTTGCCTTAAGAACCGAATCCAGAATTAAATATATAGAAACTCTTTAAAAGGAATTGCATTATAAAATGGTTGATTGAGGTATTCTTCATAAGAGATTATTTTTTCGTCATTATAAGCAAGGTTTTTTTGAAATTCAAATCATTATTAATAGTTTGCGATAACATTGGGGCAATTTGCTTTTTTTAGTTTTGATTTTTTCCGCTTTTCCTTTATGATATTATTATTAGCTGAATACTAATAGAAAACTGAAAACTGTTGGAACAGGGGTAATCAAAATGAAACAGAAAAAATCGTTCAAAATCGCAATGTTGGCTTTTATCATTTTATTATGTGGCTCAATCAATTGCTTATATGCTGATGACGGCTATGACTTATGGCTCAAGTATAATAAAGTCACTGATGCTCAGAAACTCGCGGAATATCAGGCGGCAATTACATCTGTTGTGATTCAGGGTGATTCACCAACCTGCAAGGTTATGAAAGATGAATTGCAAAAAGGTTTATCCGGTTTACTTGGAAAAGAAACTGCTTTCAGCAATTCAGTTGAAAAAGCGGGTACGCTTGTAATCGGAACACCTGAAAATTCAGGTATTGTTGCGAAATTGAATTTGGCGGATTCTCTTAAAGAACTTGGCGATGAAGGATTTATTATTAAATCTACCGAAATTGATGGCAAGAAATGTGTTGTAATCTCAGCCAAAAAAGATATCGGTTTGCTATACGGTGCGTTTGAATTGTTACGCATGATGCAGACACAAAAGTCACTGACCACTCTCAATATATCATCGAAACCGAAAATTCAACTCCGCGTTCTCAATCACTGGGACAATCGCAACGGCTCAATCGAAAGAGGTTATGCAGGAAAATCACTCTGGAAGTGGGATGAACTTCCTGGTACAGTCGATTCCAGATATACTGATTACGCGAGAGCGAATGCGTCACTTGGTATCAATGGAAGCGTACTGAACAACGTAAATTCCGACGCTGTTTTCTTCACTACAGAGTTTCTGCAAAAAATCGCGAAACTGGCGGATGTTTTCAGGCCTTATGGCATTAAAGTATATCTTTCGATAAGATATACCTTACCCTCACAGATGAAAACTGAAAATGGAATAGGCCCGCTTACTACAGCTGATCCTCTTGATCCAACTGTTAAGGAATGGTGGAAAGATAAGGCACGGGAAATATATAAATATATTCCTGATTTCGGAGGCTTTCTTGTAAAGGCGAACTCCGAAGGTCAGCCCGGACCGCAGGATTATGGCAAGACACATGCGGACGGAGCAAATTTGCTCGCCGATGCGATTGCGCCATATGGCGGCATAGTAATGTATCGTGCTTTCGTTTATGATCCCGATGTCGATCCCGATAGAGCTAATCGTGCCTATATGGAATTTATGCCCCTCGATGGTAAGTTTAAAGATAATGTTCTGGTTCAGGCCAAGAACGGTCCTGTAGATTTCCAGCCCCGCGAGCCGGTTCAGCCTTTATTCGGCGCAATGAAACAAACTCCGGTCATGGCAGAACTGCAGGTTACACAGGAATATCTTGGGTGGTCAACACATTTGGTTTATCTTGCTCCCATGTGGAAAGAGTATCTGGAGTTCGATACTCATGCCAAAGGTGAAGGTTCGACAATGGCGAAAGTTATTGACGGCTCAGTTCATAATAATAAATTAACAGCCATTGCCGGCGTTTCAAATACAGGCGATGACAGAAACTGGTGCGGCCATTTCTTCGCGCAATCGAACTGGTTTGCTTATGGCCGCCTTGCGTGGGATCATGAATTGAGTTCCGAAGAAATCGCGGATGAATGGATTAAGATGTCAATAACAAATGACAGTGACGCGGTTAAGACTATTAAAACAATGATGATGGGGACATGGGAAGCATGTATTAATTATATGACACCGCTTGGGCTTCATCATATTATGGATAGCAGCCATTACGGACCTGGGCCAAGTATTTCACGCTCGTCACGAATTGACTGGACATCGGCTTATTATCATAAAGCGGATGAAAAAGGCGTAGGTTTCGACAGAAGCTCGACCGGCAGTAAATTCGCAAGCCAGTATTTCTCACCGTGGAAAGAGATATTCGATAATATCGAAACTTGCCCGGATCAATATCTGCTCTGGTTCCATCATGTCCCGTGGGATTATAAGATGAAATCAGGAAGAACTTTATGGGATGAGCTTTGTGTGAAATATTATGAGGGAACTGATTATGTAGAGCAAATGGCAAAAACATGGCAATCGATGAAAGATAAAGTTGACCCGGAAATATTTGCTCATGTCACAGCAAAACTTAATCAGCATGTAATTGATGCGGCGAAGTGGCGTGACACATGTTTAAGCTATTTCGGCGGATACAGCAAAATGCCGATTCCTGAATCGGTTAAAAAATAACTAATCTGTTGAACATGTCATTGCGAGCCGACTGAAAGTCGGCGCGGCAATCTATAATCGTGCGTTATTAGATTGCTTCGTCAGCCTTCGGCTTCCTCGCAATGACATAATTGCTATTATCTATTTGATAACTTTTGCAGAATATAATTTGGAGAAATTTGAATGACTGAAGAGCAATGGTCTTTACTTCTTGATGTAATAAACGGAAAAAAGATTGATCCGGTTCCGGTTGGTTTTATTATCGACAGTCCCTGGCTTCCCGGCTGGGCTGGAATGACGATTATGGATTATTATTCCAGCGATCAGATGTGGTTTGACGCGAATATGAAAGCGATAAACACGTTTCCCGACGCGATGTTTTTGCCGGGTTTCTGGTCCGAGTATGGGATGTGTACAGAGCCTTCCGCGTTCGGTTCAAGATGCTCATGGAAGCCAGATGAGTTTCCATACGCTTTCCCAATTATTAAAAGTACGAGTGACATAGATGATATCCAAAAGCCAGACCCGGCCAGTGACGGCATGCTCCCGTTTGTTATCAGCAGGCTCAAACATACACAGAAATCAATCGAGAACGAAGGCCATTCAATAAAATTTGCCATTGCCCGCGGGCCGCTGAATATCGCTACTTTTCTTATGGGTACGACCGAGTTTCTAATGGCAACGCAGTTAGAGCCGGACAGGATAAAAAAACTTCTCGACATTATTTCAGATTTTCTCGTTGACTGGATTCGGTTGCAGGTGCAGACTTTCCCGACAATAGATGGAATTCTCCTTCTTGATGATATTGTAGGTTTTATTGGCGAGCAGGATTTTATTAAGTTTGCAAAACCTTATTTACAGAAAGTATATAACTGTGTCGATGTGAGTGTAAGATTTTTCCACAACGATGCGCCGGGACTTGTATGCGCACCGCATCTTGGCGAAATTGGAATCAATCTTTTTAATTTCAGCCACGACCATGACATAGCCCAAATGAAAAAACTCGTTGGCGACAAAGTCACGCTGCTTGGAAATATTCCGCCTCGTGACGTTTTAGCCGCCGGCACACCTGAGGATGTAAAAGCCGCGGCAAGAAAGATGCTCGATTCTCTCGAAGACAAATCACGCATTATCGCCTCCTGCGGCGGAGGTATGCCGCAAAATGTCTCCACAGAGAACATAAACGCATTCATCGAAGAGATACAAAAATAGTTTTGTGTGGGTGGTACTTGTCACGGCGCAGTGCTTTTGTCATAGAAGGACATGTATAGATATGTGCTTGCTGAAAAAGAAGTTACAGTAATATTTAACTTTAAATCTTTCAGTTTGAGTTCATCATTGTATTTCTTCCAGATTATTTAGTTGGTATTGTTGTTCGGGGGTTTCGTCTTTTTTATTCGGTATGCTGAGGAAGGGGACTACTTTGAAATTTATGCTGAAATGTCCGGCTGGTATGAATTCGCCTGCGTAGGGTCCTGTATTTGCTCTGCCGTCCCACTCGATTTTGCCTTCCTTCCCGATAACAGGGTCAATTATCCAGAGTTCGGCGAGCGGCATTTCGTACTCGTCAACTATATTAATACAGGCTTCTTTTACCTGGATATCTTTGGGGAGTTTGATGAGATATGTAAATGTCATACCTGATCCGACCGCGATATATTGGTCAGCGAATATTTTGCGAAAAATAATGTAAACGATACATTCTTTTACATCGCTATCCTGATTCCATCGCCCGTCGCTTGTACGTACCCATAGCCGCGCTCTATAACAGCCAATACTCCCAAATTTACAATTAATTATCACTTTATCCGGTCCCCTGAGAGAAAACATAAAGTCCCAGTCATTGTTGTTAAATTTGTACAAGTCCCATTTCCATTCGATGATTTGCCTTCCCTCAGGGTCGTAAGATGTACTTCCGTCGAAATGCGCAAACTCATTAACATCTCTGATTTGTACATATGGAGCTCTTTGGTAATTAATTTGCGGTATAGGCAGCTTATAGAAGGTATATGAACTGCCCGCGGCGAAACATGGGGAAACCGCAGCAAGAATGAGAATATTTATGTATCTTTTCATTATACAAATCTCCCATGGACTATAAGAACAGCGTACAGCGGATAGAAAAAATTTAACGTACAGGGCTAACTAAACGCTCTACGCTCCACGCTATGCTCGATTATATATTAAAGGCGCTTGAGATACAGGATTTATTGTATAAAAATAAAATATTTTCAAAAAAAGTCAGAAATTACAAGAAAATTCACTTTTTGAACGTCTTATATATAGCGTAATTTGTGATGTCGAACTTGAGCTTTGTTATTGACGCAGCTAAGGTTAATCAATAAAATTAGGAATGTTTAGCAAAATTAAGACTTACATTCTTTGTCATGCTGAATGAAATGAAGCATCCGGCTATCGAGCGGAAATTAGCTTGTGAAAGTTATATTTCATTCCTATGCCAGATTCTTCGTCCTTTAAGGACTCAGAATGACAACTGCGTTATTTTGTGAGAAATTCTAAGCGATTTATGAGGATTATTTTATGAAAAATATTTTTTTAATTATATTTGCTATTGTACTTGTGGGTTGTGTAGCTGAAAGACCGGATGGCCCGACGATGGATGCTCAAAAGATGTTGAGTTGTCCTGAAATAGTAGAAGCTGCGGCTATGAATCTCGAACAAATCAAAATTGAGCCATTACTGGTTCAGGCATGGAAGAAAAGTGTGCTTTCCAATAAAACGCAGCCGTGCAGTGCCTGCCAAAAATTAAACTCGGCCGTTTATGTTCTGAATGATGAGAAAGGCATTTATAAACCTGCCATGCTGGAAATGATAAAAAATATCAGTCAGGAAGATCCTAACAAAGCACCGATACAAAACAAGCCGTATATAAGCAGTTCGAAAATAGATCAACAAACAATGGAAAAAACTGCTCTGGCTCAACAATACCTGAATGCTATCGATGATTTGCAGCTATTTCTAAGCACAGAACTGAAAATGTCCGTTCTTAATGCGAGAAATTTCGCTATGGATAATTATTTTATTCCTTTACTTCAGGAACAAGAGAAATTTCATGATCCGAACCAAATTCAGACGGAAGTTGCCGAGCCAAATGAATTATAAAGTTATAAGTGCCTAAAATAGGGACAAAGTAACAAAGTGGCAAAGGCACAAAGTATTCTGAGCCTCTTTTACTCATATACTATTTTTCCGGGACAGGCATATTCAATTCGGCCAGAACTTTTTTCATGTCTTCCCAAACTCTCCTTCGGTTTTCCGGGGAATAGTTTCTCAGCAGGTAAGCCGGGTGGTATGTAGCCATGAGTTTGACAGGGGGGGTATTCAGCCCAATACTATATTCATGGAAACGACCTCTAAGATGACCGATAGCTTCGTTGGAATTCAGTAGTGTCCTGGCCGCGTGAGCGCCGAGAGCGACTATAACTTCCGGGCTGATTATTTCAATCTGCCTTTGCAGAAAAGGAAGGCAGCATATAATTTCTTCGGCTTTTGGGTCGCGATTTTCAGGCGGCCTGCATTTGAGTATGTTTGCGATAAACACATCAGTTCTTTTCAGGCCGCACGCGTTTAAGATGTTTTCAAGAAGCTGGCCGGCTCTTCCGACAAATGGACGTCCCTGTTCATCTTCATCGGCACCTGGTGCTTCGCCTATGAACATAATACGGGCGTTGGGATTGCCTTCGCCCGGTACGACTTTGTTTCGTGTTGATACAAGTTCGCATTTACAGCAAACACGAACTTCCTCGGAAATTTTTTCTAATGCTTTTACTTTTTGTGCTGTTGTCATTGTGCTTTCTTTTTCATCTGGCGTTGTTGGTGCAGCGTTTCCCCTGACGGTGAAGCCGCAAAGGAACTCCTCCATCTCAAGATGCTGCCGTACTACTTTGTTGATATCAATTTCTTTCTGCATTGCAGGGGATTATACAGCGGCGGTAATATTTGTGCAATAATGTTTCTATGCCCAGTCAGGCGGATTTCGGTCGGACAAGTCAGACCCGTCCGACTTGTCTGATATTAAATTCGTTACTTTTTTACGCATCAAGACAGATGAGTTTCTGCGTTGTCAAATCACTAATGATACGAAGCCTGCTGTTTTGAAGATCGCATAATTTAACGACATCAGTATATTTTCCGCTGTCGGGTAATACCTCAGCGAGCTTGTTTGGCATACCGTCAAGCTTTGCGATGTTGAAAATAGTGTTCGGTTTTCCCGGGAATATAGCGGTGTAGAAAATATCACTTTCCACTAAATCCTGGAAGAAGTGAGTTCCGAACGAAAGCTCCGGCATTAAATTCGCTCCTTCGTAAGCTACTTCCGCCATTACAGCAACGTTATTGATTTCGTGAAAATCGACGGGTACTCCAAGGCTCGGAGTGGAAGTACCCCATCTGCCGGGGCCGATGAGCAAAACAGATTCAGCATTTCTGTCTGTAATCATTCTATTGAGCTTTCCAACGAGCCTTGCGATGTCGTACTTGCCTGTTGGTGTAAGGTCGATATAAGCCTGCGGATCAACATAAATAATTTTTGTTATTTCCTGAGCTATGGAGCCGCCCATGAAATATCCATCACATTTGAAGAGAATCTTATCAGCGGCGGGATTTATCGGCATTTCGAGACGCGGTTTTTCGCCTCTCGTCTGAAGAGGACGGCACTGTAGAAGATTAATTATCGGTTTGTTGTCACGGGAGAAATTTACAGTGAATTCGATATCGACCGGATAGCTATAATGCTGTTCGAGAGTTCTAAGAATTTTCTGCATGAGCGCGACAAAATCTGTTTCAGTAAGAAGTTTCTCGAAAGTGAGTAACCAATATTCGACATCACCGGCGCCTTTCTGCCTGGATTGCCTTGCCAACTGATAGTCCCTGACGGCAAAATAGTCCAGTTTAATATTGAAATTTTTCTCGACAAGCTCGCTAAACTGAACTGTTTTCAGGCTGTTGTCCAGCGTATCAAGCAGGTCAACACGATGCTGTGAATATTTCCTTGTGTCACTGGCTCCCGAAACCGGCCTGGCAAGAGGCTGGTCAAGCGAAATAATTCTCGGGTAATCATCTTCGATTCGATTTACCGCTCTTGTACCCAGTCCGAATACAAGCCTGAGCATACCGGCGGCAGGATCTAAATCAGGTTTCCAGACGAATGCGTTATGCGATAATCCAACACCGGCCAAATCAGGAAAGAAATAATTGTTACGGTATGAACCGGAAACTCTCTGTATAAGAAGCGCCATCTGTTCGTCGCTCTGGTCAAGGCCTCGCTGCAACCTGTATGTCAGAGCGCTTTGATTCATTGTGCTGGCGAAAACCGTACGAACCGCTTCTTCAAAATTCGCGTATCTCTCTTCCGGCGTACCCTGATTGACACAAAATACACTTTCATATTTTCCAGCGAAGGCGTTTCCGAAGGCATCTTCGAGCAGTGAGCTTGAACGTATGATTATCGGGGACTGTCCGAAATACTCAATCATCTCCTGAAACTGATCGCGAATCTGGTCAGGGAATTTTCCTTTGAGAAGTTTTTCTTTGAGTTCCGCGGCGGCTTTGAAATATCCTTCTTCTGTTTTCTGCTCAACACGCAATTTCCATAAACCATTCTCGACAAGGTACGTATAAAAAACATCCGACCCGACATAAAATGAATCATGCGGCTCGATATGTTTGTTTAATTTCAGTTCTTTTTGAGAAATGATTTTATTTGCGAGAAGCATTCCGACCGCTTTGCCGCCGATAAAACCGGTTCCAATGAGCCTGTTTTTTATTGTCTGCAAATCTTCGATAGTGAAATGTTTCTTGACAAGGGAAATCATTCGTTCATCGCGTCCCATCATTACGCTGCACAGCTTGTCGATGATTTTTTCTTTATCTTCGGGATTGTCCCATGTTTCGGCAATCTCGCCGGCTTCGAGGAACATTTTATCCCAATAGTCGAGCAGTCTTTCAGAATGCTGGATGCTTCGCTCGGATATATAAGCAAGAAGCTTGGTCGCGTCAACGCTGCTCGTTATCGGGACAAATTTATCATCCTGCTGCAAATGAGGCAGAAACATTGTAGCAGAGTAGCGTTTCCAGACCTTCAATGGATGTAAGCAATACTTATCTTCAATATTATACAAATCAATAAGCAGTTGTGTTGTATCTCTGATTCTTGCGATAGTTTTGAACGAATGACTGTTTCTTAAAAGCGCAAAATACGCGATAGTATCAAGTTCGTACAGGTAGGGACATGTAACCATGAAGAAGTTGCCAATCATGAGGTCTGTCGCCCATGCTTCGAGCAGATACGAAAGGCAGTCAAAAACATAATATGCTTCTTTGCCTTCTTCTGTGATTATTTCGTGTACCTGCGTTGTAAAAGTTTCGAAGCCGCTGTCTGCGTTGAGTTCATAGATTTTTACGCCATGTTTGGATTCTACAAAAGGTTCGTGATTTGCAAAACGCATATAAACTACCTTGCGCTTTTGGGAGATTGCTTTATCCACGTAAGGAGTAACGAATTTTACAAAGTCATCGGTACTGTCAACCTGCCAAACAACATTGTCCCCTTTGTGTAATCCCGTAAAAACAGCATCCAGACTATCTATTCCAGTACTTCCCCAAACCTGCATATAATCACCTTTTGGTATTAAATTCCCCATGAATTACTTGAATTATTAATAGATTGAATTTATCTCATAAATCAAGTATTACAACAAAATATAATTATAAAGGGCAAAACCAATTATTCAAACAGGTTTTGCCCTTTTTTTACAAATCATTTTATTTAAAACTCTTTTACGAGTTAAAGTTGTAACAAATTATACAAGACCCTGGTCAATCATCGCGTCTGCAACTTTAACAAAGCCTGCAATATTTGCGCCCATAAGGAGATTGTCAGGTTGTCCGTATTCCTTTGCCGCCTCGTAGCATTGCTTATGAATCGCAATCATGATATTGTGCAAACGTTTATTGACTTCTTCTCTCGACCATGACATCATCATCGCGTTTTGCGACATTTCGAGACCTGAAGTTGCTACGCCGCCCGCATTTGCGGCTTTTGCTGGACCGTACATAATTTTCTTCGCAATATACTGTTCGATGGCTTCCGGTGTGCTTGGCATGTTTGCTCCTTCGGCAACGAGAGTGCAGCCGTTTTTGAGGAGCGTTTTGGCGTCATTGCCGTCGATTTCATTCTGCGTAGCACTTGGGAATGCGCAATCGCATTTAATATCCCACGGGCGTTTGCCTTCGCGATATTCTGCTCCGAACTTGTCGGCGTACTCTTTAATTCTTCCTCTGCGAACATTTTTCAGTTCCATAATGAAAGCGAGTTTTTCGTCGTTAATTCCATCTTTGTCGTAAATAGTTCCATTTGAATCGGAAAGACTTACCGGTTTTGCTCCGAGCTGATTCAATTTCTCGACTGTATATTGTGCGACATTTCCTGAACCTGATACCGTGCAGATTTTGCCTTTGAATGTCTGGTTGCGTGATTTCAGCATTTCATCCGCGAAATAAACGCAGCCGTAACCAGTTGCTTCAGGACGAATTAATGAGCCGCCCCAGCTCAGGGCTTTACCTGTAAGAACTCCTGTGAATTCATTACGCAATCTTTTGTATTGGCCGAACAGGAATCCGATTTCACGACCGCCGACTCCGATATCTCCCGCCGGTACATCTGTGTTCGGGCCGATGTGGCGTTGAAGTTCAGTCATAAAGCTCTGGCAGAAACGCATAACTTCGTTATCGCTTTTGCCTTTTGGGTCGAAGTCTGAGCCGCCTTTACCGCCGCCCATCGGAAGTGTTGTGAGCGAATTTTTGAAAACCTGTTCAAAACCGAGGAATTTCAAGATGCCCGCATTTACCGTCGGATGGAACCTCAGACCGCCTTTGTATGGTCCCAATGCACTATTGAATTCAAATCTGAATCCGCGATTGATGCGGAAGTTTCCCTTGTCATCCTGCCATGGAACTCTGAAGATAATCTGCCTTTCCGGCTCAACTATTCTGTCGAGAATTCGCTCTTCGATGTACTCGGGATGTCTTTCAAGGACAGGTTCCAAAGAGGAAAACACTTCTTTTACCGCCTGGTGAAATTCAACTTCACCGTGGTTTCTCTTTAAAACTTCCTCATAAACGCTCTGGATAATGGTTTTTGCTGCCATGTACTTTGATCTCCTTGCAAAATATAAGTAAAACTGATTGAATTTGCACAAAAATGTATTGTAGCTATTCTGACAATACATATAATAATACAGCAAGTTAAACAAATTATAATAACATGGAATGATTAACAAATTCAATGTAGTAATTAGTAATAGATAATATAAGGATGCCTTATAATGAATTTGGAAATGCTTAAAGTTTTCTGCGATTTGGCTGATTTGAGAAGTTTTTCTAAAACAGCGGAAAAGCATTTATTAAGCCAATCCGCCATTTCACAGCAATTGGCTCAACTGGAGCTATTGCTCAAATGCCAGTTGATAAATCGCAAAAGACGTCCAATCGAGTTGACAAAATCAGGCCAGTTACTTTTTCAGGCATCCAAAGATATTATTGAACGATACGAACAATTTCAGAATGAAATGCGCGTATTGCAAAAAACATCCGTAAGCAGAATCAATATTGGCGCGATTTTCAGTATTGGTATGCATACTTTACCTGACTACATAAAGAAATTTATGGTAAATTATCCCAATGTCAACGTTCATATCGACTATTTCAACGCGGAAACAATTTATGAGAAGGTTTTATCCGGCGAGATCGATATTGGTATCGTAGCCGTTCCAAGAAGGGATAAGCGGCTTGAGGTTTACGATTTTGTCGATGAATCTCTCGTTCTGGTTTGCAGCCCGAATCATCCTCTGGCGAATGAATCTTCAATCGATATTCATAAATTACAGTTCGAGAAATTCATAGCATTTGAAAAAGACCTCCCCACGCGAGTCTGGATAGACGGAATTTTGAGTACATTTAGTGTAAATTTACAGCCGGTAATGGAATTCGATAATATTGAGACTATAAAACGCGCGGTTGAAATTAATCATGGCGTAAGCATATTGCCGCAAATTACATTGATTCAGGAACTCAATAGTGGGACATTAAGAGCTATTCAGTTCTCCAATGAAAGATTTACAAGACCCACTGGTATAATCATCCGCAGCGGAAAAATTTTCAGCCAGGCCGGAAGATATTTAATTGAACTTCTTAGAAAGAAAGAATAAAAAGTTGAAAGTACTTAAAGTGACTAAAGTTAAAAGTTAAAAAAAGAAAAATTCCAATATAACTTTAGGCACTTTCAACTTTAGGCACTTATAACTATTTTTATGACTATTAAAGCAGTAATATTCGATATGGACGGCACAATAACGAAGCCGTATTTTGATTTTAATCTCATCAGAAAAGAAATCGGATTACCCGAAAATTCAGAGCCGCTCCTTGAGGCGATGGAAAAAATGTCACCATCGGAACGTGCAAAAGCCGAAAAAATCTTGCATTATCATGAGAAGAAAGCTATCGAAGCATCTGAGCTTAATGATATGGCCGCTGAAACACTTACAACGCTGCGAAGCGAAGGAATACCCATCGGGATTCTGACACGAAATACAAAAGCGAACGCACACGCGGTATTGGATAAGCACTGTTTACAAATCGACGCGGTTGTCGGCAGGGAGGATGGGCCGGTGAAACCTGATCCTTTTGGTGTAATCGAACTATGTAAGAAATTCGATGTAGAGCCGCACGAGACTCTTGTCGTTGGCGATTATTTGTTCGATGTGCTTTCCGCGATAGGTGCGGGTGCTGTTTCTGTTTTGCTTGTAAACCACAAAAGATACGAATTTGAAAATATCGCTAATTACAGAATCAATAATCTCAGCCAGATACTTGATATTATGGGGCAACAGAGTAAAACAGAAAGAAAAAGCTAAATCTGTGAGTTTGTAACAATATTTTTTTATTAAAATTGTGTTTTAGACCCAATTTACTTATCTTTTGATTAACAATTCTTTAAAATTTACATTTAATCAAATTTTTGATAAAATTCCTGTTAGTTAAAAGAAAATTACTCTTTATTGAGGGTTTACATAAATGGTTACAAAGTTAATACAGGCAATTTGTGTGTTATCAGTGATGTTTTGTGTATCATGCAGCTCGGCATCTGATCAGAATACAGTAGAGACGCACGGTCGTGCGTCTCTACCAAATCGGATAGATTCTATTCTTGACAAGCTGAATGAACGAACCCGGGAACTTCAATCTTATCAATGTCAAATCGAGTATAAATATGTTCAGCCATCGGTTTTTGACGCACAAACAATAAGAAGAGGGATTTTATATTATTTAAAATCTAATGAATCAGGAAAAAGCCTTTCTAAATTACGGGTGAATTTCCAGACTTTGCAGCAGGACGAAGATGAAGAACAAAAGTATAATGAGCAATATATAATCGTCGATGGCACATCTATACCTGATTCAGGAGGTAAATATAAGGGGTTATGGCTTGTACAATTGGACTATGAGCTCAAGAATTGTAAATATATCCAGCTAACCCTGAACCAGAGCGGTTCAGGGCTAACTCAGGCAGACTCGTCGAACGATGAACCGAATAAACCGGTTGATGAGCCTGGCCATCCCTCGCGGGACGTATTTGAATTAATAAGTACAAAACTTCCGATAGTTGGTTTTTCTAAAACAGATCGACTGAAGGAAGAATTTGAAATAAGCCTTGTTACACAGAACGACCCCGTAGAGACGCACGGCCGTGCGTCTCTTCAATTACAATTCAAGGTTAAGCCGAATTCAGTTTATAAGGATGATTATGTCCAGATAGACTGTGTGATCGATGAAAAGCAGAATCTTCCTGTTGAAATAAAAGCAATTTCAACAGAGCCGACAGGTGAAACACTTGAAAATAAGGATTTATATGAAATAAAGTTTACCAATACTCAGATAAATGAGAAGATAGATGAAAAGGTATTTGATTTTGAAATACCAAAAGATTTCGGTAAACCTGATGTTTATCCATTGGAAAATTAAATAAAAAATGTAGAGACGCACGGCCGTGCGTCTCTACTATATAAGGAAATATTGAATGACGGAAACAGTCATAGATGAAATAGAATTTAAGAAATTGATAGCAGAACGTTCGGGGAGCTTGCTTTCTCTTGCGAATGTATTGTGTCACAGCGGCTCTATCAGGGAAAAGATAACCCGTCCTTTTCTCGGCGAAATGCTCGCTCAATCGATGGAAGTGGAGGAGTTTCTTGATTCTTATGGAGCCGGTCATAACTGCAGATGGTGCCGGTTCCGGTCTCTTGTAGCGGCCGCTAAAGGTTTTTCAGAAATTGGCTACGAATTACTGCATATTTTGCATGTACTTCCCGACTATCGTCTTTTGCCGACGGGCAAAGATTTTGTCAAAGAAACGAAAGAAACTCTTGAATTCGTATCTACAGTGCTTTTACATGTTTCGTGCAAGCTGCTTGGCGAGTTTGACAAGCTTGAAATACGTTTTGAGCCAAAAAACCTTGACGAAATATCATTCACAGAAGACCTTCCAGAAGGTAAGCTTTCTTATCTTTGTGAAAGACGCCATATAGAAAAAGTATCAGAAACGGTGATTCTTCTGGCGACAGCGTTTTTGAATCTCGCAGCTGACAGTAAGGATGTTCGAGCTGCTGCCCGCGCTAAGCCTGATGAATATGTTTCGTATGTTGATGATTCTATTAGCGAGGAGAAAATGAGAAGTCTTCAATTGAGATTTCATAATCTTCAATCGCTTTATGATACATTTGTTTCCGGCACAGAAGCTGCGGACCTGGACAATGAACTTCCTGTTCTCAGGGGTCATATAAGTGTAGTTTTGCATCTATTGCGAACCGCGACTTTGTTTGCCCATCATTACGAACGTCATATAATAAAGCAGCTTTGCGAATGTCGAATGCAGGAAGGGCCGCTTGTGCAGGAAAGCAAACTGCTTTCAGTTCTTATGAATTATTCGATTGCTCATGCGAGTCTTTATATTGATTGTGCGGTCAACCTGTGCCAGGAAAAGCTTAAACGTTATGCTGAGGTAGGAGAAGTTGAACTTCCAGTTCCCAAATATCGAGGTTTTCATGTTCGTCCTTCTACTCTTGTTGCCAAGCTGGTATTGCATTATGGAAGCAAAGTTCAGATGCGTATGGGAGATGAAATTTATGATGCCGGTTCGCCGCTTGATTTATTCCGTGCCAATGAGAAAATAAACGCTCAAAAACGGCGTTGGCTTACTGAGGAAATTGTACGTCTCAATCTTGTTCCTGATGAGCTTGAAAAAAATAACATTAAAGATATTGTTTTTGGATTGGTACTCACTCTGGCCGGGCGTGCAAAGTTAATTTTATATGAGCAGCCGTTGCAATTACCGGAAGAGCTGGCTTTGAAACAGGGAACTGTGCTGGAAAAAATTGTAAACGAGTTGGCAAGACTGCTTGCAATGGGAAAAATCGATGTTGAATCTCATATGACCGCTTTTTTTAAGGGCGATAAACGAGTTATAAACGATATAAGGATTTTGGCGGAAGGTGGTTATGGAGAAGATCAATTCGGAAATAATGTTCCTCTGCCTGAGAAGCTGTCATATCTGCGTCGTTAGACAAATGAACTTGGACTCAAAATACAAGGCTTGAATACTAAAGCTCTTGTAAGAGTTATGAAAAGAAAGGAATTAATTATGGCAAAAGGAATAGTAATTTATCATTCGAGAAGCGGAAATACCAAAGAAATGGCTCAGATAATCGCTCAATCTATGAATGATTCGGAACTCCCCACGGAATGCAAGTCAATTAGTGATGTAACTCCTGATGAAATCTTTGGTTACGATGCTATCGTACTCGGTTCTCCCACGTATTACGGTCAAATGGCCGCGCCTGTAAAACAATTGATTGATGATTTGGTGACCAGACATGGCCAGCTTGATGGTAAAGTTGGTGCGGCTTTTGCCAGTTCTGCTAATATAGCTGGCGGAAATGAAACTACTATTATGGGCATTATTGAAGCAATGCTCATCAGCGGAATGGTTGTTCAGGGGGATGCCAAAGGTGATCATTATGGCCCTGTTTCTATTGGTAAACCCGATAAAAAAGTCGAAACTCAATGTATTCGCAGGGGTAAAAGAATTGCGGAATTAACAAAAAAATTAACCGCTTAGTAAAGAAAATATTGTTTTTTTTATAAAAAAAAGGGTTTTTCCTTTGACAAAATCTGCTGTGGCAGTTAAGTTTTGGTCGTTTTAACCTTATTTTAACATTAAAAACTTGGTTTTTTGTGGAGGTCACTCTGATGCAAGAGTACGAAGATTTGAAAGTTTTGGTTAATGAAATTGAAAATGATATTGGCAAAGCAGAAGGCGGAAACAAAGCTGCTGGAACAAGAGTTCGCAAACAAATGCAGAAAATAAAACAGGCTTCTCAGCTTGTTAGAAATAAAGTTCTTGAAACCAGATCTGCCGAATAACTGAAAACAGAACAAAGATCAAAGACCACAAACTTGGGATTGTCAGAAAACAAGTTTATAATCCTGGGTCTGTGGTCTTATGTCTTAATTTAAGGAAATTTGATTAAATATTATGCCTCCAGTACTATTAATTGATTTATCGAAAATAGATCTCAACGCAAAGCCTCTCTTTGATCAGGAAGCGATTCTTAAGATAAATCCTCAAAGCTATGAAATGCAGCAGCTTGATGGAATACTGTGGTTCGACAAAGAACAGCAGCTTATTCTTGGTTATAAGGATGTGACAGAAAAGGAATTCTGGGTTCGCGGCCATATTCCTGGCAGGCCTTTAATGCCCGGAGTAATAATGGTCGAATGTGCCGCTCAATTGCTGAGTTTCTTTGTAAAACAGATTTTTGAGATAGAAGGCTTTATCGGTTTTTCAGGCATAGATGAAACAAAATTCCGTTCGACAGTTGAGCCGGGCAAGAGACTTTATCTTCTTGGTAAGATTGTTAAATATAAAATCAAAGAACGTACAGCGCATGTAACTACCTATGTGCAGGGCATCGTTGACGGCAAAATGGTATTTGAAACTACCGTTTCAGGAATGAAAGTTTGAACTATAGTAAAAAGTGACTAAAGTGAGCTAAAGTTAAAAGTTAAAAATAGAATGTAGGATGGGCTTTAGCCCATCTTTTATTATTCTGCATGGGCTGAAGCCTATCCTACTTTTAACTTCTTGGAGTTCTTCTCTGATGGTTTCCTGCTATAAACCAATCGATTAAGTCTTTGTTTTCAGCGTTCTTATCTATCTCTTCTTTATATCGATCAACGGCTGCTTTCAAATCCTCAACAATTTCAGGATACTTTGAAGATACATCATATTTTTCTGAAGGATCAGCGTTCAAGTCGAAAAGCAAAGGTCTCTCCGGCGTAACCCAGTTACGAGCTACTACATAGCCGCCTTTGGAATGGTCGTAATATCTGAAGTGGAGTTTCCATTTTCCTTTTCTTACCGCGTCCAAATGATGTGCGCTATAGTAAAAGATTGTACGCTCGAAGCCTTTTTTGCCTTCAAGCACCGGCATCATATCCATGCCGTCATAAGGTCTGTCATCAGGCAGTTTTCCGCCCGCAAGTTTAACGATTGTCGGGAAGAAATCGAGCGTTGACGAAACTTCCATAGAAATATTCCCTGCCGGTATTTTCCCGGGCCATTTAGCGATAAACGGCTCGCGCATGCCGCCTTCCCACGTATCGCCTTTAGCGCCTCGTAATAATCCGGCCGAACCTCCATTTTGATTTTGAGTTATCCACGGACCATTATCGCTTGTAAATATTACAAGTGTATTTTCAGCAAGTCCGAGTTTTTCGAGAGTTTCATTTATCTTTCCAACGCTCCAGTCAAGCTCCTGTACTGTATCGCCGAACAGACCTCGCATGGATGTATCAAGAAAATCTTCCGATGCGTATAGCGGTATATGCGGGAAAGTGTATGGAAGATATACGAAAAACGGCTCGTCTTTATGCTTTTCGATAAACTTTATCGCTTCGGCTGTATATCGCTTTGTCAGAGTTGTCTGGTCAGTCGGATGTTCGATTATCTCATCATTACGATGAATATCAGGATTAACCATATCGTTACTGTAAAGTATTCCGTAATAATAATCGAAACCCTGTCTTAACGGCCTGTATTCCGGCCTGTCTCCGAGATGCCATTTTCCAATACACGCGGTCGAATAGCCGAGCGGCTTGAGCGCATCGGCGATCGTTATTTCTTTCGGATTCATTCCCATGTCATTATTCGGGAAGAATACATTTATTACGCCTGTTCTTATGCAGTTTCTACCTGTCAGAAGCGCAGAGCGGGAAGGGGAGCAGACTGGATTGCCGCTGTAAAACTGGGTGAGTTGTATTCCCTCATCGGCCATTTTATTCATATTAGGAGTCTTGATAGTTGGATGGCCGCCGCGATTCCAGTCGCCGTAACCCATATCATCCGCGAAAAGAATTACAAAATTGGGTTTGTTTGTCGAAGATTTCCGAGCGTTTGATTTTTCCGAAGTTGAAATACATCCACCTAAAATTGCCCCGCAAGCTCCGGCTCCCAATGTCTTTAAAAACTCACGTCGTCCGATTCCAGTCATCTCTATCTCCTTGTTTAAGGTTGTTCCATAAATTGAGCAAACTAAACCTGACTTTTGGTATTATATTAAGTGTTTTTGTTTATTGATTCAATTAAAAGTTTTAAAAAAGTCTAAAGAGAGAAATAACCTTGACTTATTTCCTATGTGATATTACCGTACTGCTTAATATTTTATATGATAAACTGGTCCTTGGTATTCGCACACGTAATTCAGGAGTAATGAATGTTTAGTATTATAATGCCAGTTTGGAATCGCTCTGATTTTATATACAGGTCAATTGAAAGTGTAATTGGGCAAACTTATAAAGAATATGAGTTACTCATAATTGACGATGGTTCGGAAGATAATCTCGAAGAAATAATCCGGCCATATCTAAATGAAAATATTATTTATCATAAGATTGCACACTGTGGAGTAAGTGCCGCAAGGAATTATGCACTGAAAAAAGCAAAATACCCTTTCATTGCTTATCTCGATTCAGACAATGTATGGCATCCTGAGTATCTGGGAAAAATGTTTCAGGCACTCAATGGTAAAGATAAAAAATATCATTTGGCATATTGCAGGGCTAACCGTTATCGTAAAAATTCATCGACCGGCCAGTTTGAACCTGGCGACACGATAGGTGATTCGTTTAGCTTTTCAAAGCTTTTGGATGCCAACTATATAGATCTCAACACATTTGTCCACTCCAAGAAAATTATTGAGCATATTGGTTATTTTGATGAAAATCTGAAAAGGCTGGTAGATTGGGACCTGATTATTCGGGCGACTTCATTGTATGATCCGGTTTTTGTCCCGGAAATTTTAGTCGATTACTTTTACTGTCAGGCAGATAACGCGTTGTCTTTAATCGAAGATTATGAAAATGCCAATCAAACAATTCAGAAAAAGTATTCAAATCTTCGCAAACCGGTAACACTGAATCATGACGGCATGATATATTCGTGGCAGGATTTGCCTGAAAAAAAATATATGAACTGGATACGTGTTAATCGATGGAATTTTAACACAGATGGATATTTTTCATGGGGTTATCCCTATATGCTTCAGATTGAGCCGACAAATACCTGCAATTTGAAATGTACTCTCTGCCCGGTTGGCAGGAATGAATTAGGCAGAAAAGCCAGGCATATGTCGCTCGCTGACTTTAAGTCTATTGTGGATGATATGAAAGATTATCTGTTGTTTCTGGTTCTTTGGGACTGGGGCGAACCTTTTATGAATCCCGAGTTTCCAGAAATGATTCATTATGCCGCACAGCAAGGTATTAAAACTGTAACGAGTACTAATGCGCATTTCCTTAATAATACTGAATACGTAAAGAGAATATTAACATCGGGTTTAACGACACTTATTGTTGCCTTTGATTCCATAAATGAAAAGAACTATGAATTATATCGAAAACGAGGTGATTTGAAAAAAGTTATTTCTGGTGTAAAAAACGTTGTTAAGTTAAAAGAACAGCTTGGTTCGGATACAATTATTAACTTAAGAACTGTAGTTATGAGACAAAATGAACATGAACTGAAAAAAATAGAGAAATTTGCCCGCAAGACGGGAGTGGACAGGTTTACATTGAAAACGCTGAATACAGGCAGCGACATTGATTCTGATTTACTGCCTGAAAATCCCAAATATAATCGTTTTGAATACAAACCTGGAACTAAAGAAAGAATTAGAATAGACCAGAAATGCGGCAGGCCATGGATAATGGCAAATATATTTTCTAATGGTGACATAGTACCATGCTGTTATGATTTTAGCGCATCAATTAAACTTGGCAATGTAATTGAACAACCATTTTCAGAATTATGGAATGGTGAGAAATACCGGAAATTCAGGGAACGTCTTTATCACAATAAAGAATCGATAGAATTGTGCAATAATTGTTATGTAAATTTTAAAATGGCTGAAAACGGATGGATACCAGAAACTATTGATTTGAAGGCAAATTCTTTAATTGCAATAAAAGAGAAAATTAAAAACAAATTGCGGCCAACACCGATTTGGCCGGTTTTAAAATTTGGTAAGCAAACTGTTTTGACAGGTTTGGAATTGCTGAAAAAAAGCAAACAACCTTTAAATATCGTTCAGAATGTTCAGGCTGAAACAGTTCAATTTCTGCCAAGCCAGACACATAATATTCGATTGCCAATTGAAAATGAAGTAGCAGATGGATGGAAATCTTATGGTATATTTAACGGCCAAACACGAAATGCAAAAAACCTTGCTTGTCATGTATCGCAATTGAGTCCGAGTAAAAGTCCTCATCAAATGCATTCGCATGAAGAAGAGGAAATCTTAATAGCTCTATCCGGTGAAACTGAACTTGTTATTGGCGATTCTCAGGGACAAATAGAGAAAAGTCAAAGTCTGGCCGCTGGTTCTTTCGTTTATTATCCGGCATGGCATAATCATACAATACAAAATAGAACAAACGAAGATACCGCGTATCTAATGTTCAAGTGGTTGTCCAATAAGAGAAAGGATGCCAAAACTCTTGATATGACGGTGGTTGAATTACCGCAAAAATTAGAGCCGAATTTACATTATGAAAATTTCGATACCGCAATGCTTTTGAATTCTGGTACGAGTTATTTAAGCAAATTGCATAGCCATATCACAACTCTTGAGCCGGGTTGCGGTTATCCGCCTCATGCGGATGAATATGAAGTATGTATAGTCGTTCTAAGCGGCAGTGTATTAACGCTTGATAAAGAAGTCGGAGAAAATGGCGTAATATTTTACGCCGCGGGCGAGCCTCACGGAATAAAAAATATTGGTACTATACCCGCGAAATATCTCGTTTTTGAATTTCACAAGTAATAATCTCAGTTTTATTACATACAATATTTTCGGACATTTTTCTTTTTTTCATGACAAAGCCCTGATTCTCGCTAAAATAGAAGTGATGTGCTCCCATTTTATGTACCATATGTTAATAGAGAGTTACACACATTT
>CAZVOA010000013.1:0-80510 GCA_964628465.1 uncultured Pirellulales bacterium
ATTATTTTATTTTTTTAAGATTTTCGCGATGGGGTGTTACACTTTTGAACGAAAAATGAGCTGAAAATGAGGGTGTGAAACAGAAAAACGATGTGTTAGTACGCACATCCCAAGGAGTTCCAGGTACCTGCGAAAACTGTGGATGTAAACCCATAGAAATTGTTACCCATGTAGCCGGTACGATATTTTACCAATGTTTCGGTTGACAAATATGACAAAGAAAAAATCGGATAGTTTGAGTAATTATATTTTTTTATATATTTCCGAAATACCCCTATTATTTTGCTAAAAACGACGATTTATGTTAAATAAGCGAATTTAAGAGTCCTAAAATTATGATAATTAATATTGAATATTTTCTTAAAAAGGAATAATATGTGTTTAAGGTTTGTGCAAATTTTGCGTTTGACAGCTTAGAAGAAACCGAATTTTGATATTTCTGAGACAAAGCAATGCGAACCGTAAATAACGTAAGGCAATGTGATGACATTCCGAATGCTCAAGCAATTCCTGAATATACCCTATACAAAACCGTTCTTGAAACATCCATGGATGGTTTCTGCATGGTTAATAAAACTGGAAACATAGTAGAAGTAAATAAAAGTCTCTGCGAGCTTACAGGATACAGCCGCGGAGAACTTATGAAAATGAATGTTGCTGATTTGGAAGTTCTGGAATCCAATGCCGAAATAGAAAAGCATATTATATTGGTTGGCAAAGTCGGTTCGCATAATTTTATTACTAAACACAGATGTAAAAACGGCCATATTATTGATGTCGAGGTTAGCGCCAACAGCATACAAAATGACCACATAGTAACTTTTGCTTTCATTCGTAATATAACTGAAAGAATTAAATCAGAGGGAGAAATAATTAAAGCTAAAAAAGACTGGGAGAATATTTTTCAGGCAATTGGGCAGCCTTCATTAATTCTCGATTCCAAACGAAATATCATAGCGGCTAACAAAGCAACAGTTACATTGGCAGGCAAATCCGAAAAAGAGCTTATTGGAAAAAAGTGTTATGAAATCCTTCATAAAAAAGATTCTCATCCTATAGAATGTCCATTAGAAAAAATTCTCCAATCCGGCTCAATGGAAACCGGAGAAATGGTGGTCGAAGCTTTAGAAGGAACATATCTTATATCCTGCACTCCGGTATTTAACGAACAAAATGTTCTTCAAAAGGTTATTCATATAGCAACTGATATAACAGAACGTAAAAAAGCGGAAAAACAAGTCATGGAATACCAAAAGCAGCTAAAACAACGGGATTCAGAAATTTTACGTGCCGAAGAGCGTGAACGCCATCGTATAGCCGCCGGAATACATGATGATATAGGCCAGAGACTTGCGATAATAAAATTTGGACTGGATTCCCTGCAAGCATCAGAAACACGTTCTGATCTATTAGTAACTTTAAGAAGACAGAGTAAATTAATTACTAAGGCGATAGAAAATGTTCGTTCATTTACTTTTCAGCTAAGCAATCCAATATTATATGAAATCGGTCTGGAAGCAGCGATTGAAGCATGGATTACCGAGCATATCAGCCAGAAAGATGGAATTGAATGCAAATTTATATATACTAAACCCAAACTTAAACTCACAGAAGAAACAAGAGTTATTCTTTTTCAGGGTGTACGTGAATTATTGATGAACATAATGAAACACGCAAAAGCGACTCTTGTTGAAATCCATATTATCAGCAGGAAAAATGATATAATTATTACCATTAAGGATAACGGTATCGGCTTCAATTACAAACCGGACACTCTGTACCAGAAAGGTAAAAAAGGATTCGGTCTTTTTAATCTCCGCGAAAGATTAGATTATTTAAACGGTTCACTTGAATTCCAAAAATTATCTCCAAATGGAACTCTCGCGAAAATATATATTCCAATCGAACATGATGAAACAACATCGGAGCGGCTTTACAATGAAAATACTAATAGCGGATGATCATAGCATTGTCAGAGAAGGTTTAAAATCTTTAATAGACAAACAGAAATCCATGCAGATCGTTGGCGAAGCTGAAGACGGCCAAATGGCAATTGATTTAACAAGAGAACTTTCGCCTGACATAGTGATTATGGATGTAAGTATGCCGAATCTGAACGGCATCGAGGCAGCACGGGAAATTCTTCGCAACAAGCCTGATACAAAAATTATTATTCTTTCGATGTACACTGATAAACATATTGTAAAAGAAAGTCTTGAAGCCGGCGCAATGGGTTATATATTAAAGTCGAACCTACTGGAAGAGCTTCTTCAAGCTATAAATACAGTAAAAGCAAATGAACGATATTTAAGCCCTCGAATAACCGGAATTGTTATCGAAGATTATATAAATCTAAAACCAAACGACAAAACAAAAACGCATATCAAGCTCACGCCCAGAGAACGCCATATAATCCAGCTTCTGGCGGAAGGAAAATCAATAAAGGAAATATCACGAATAATAAAAATCAGCCCCAAAACCACAGACGCCAATCGCCGCGCAATTATGAATAAACTTAACATTTATAATACCGCCGAACTGACTAAATACGCGATTCGCATGGGACTCACATCGCTCGATTTCTAATTTCCTTACAGATATATCAAGGATTTTCCTCGCTAAATAGAGGAATATACTTCTTGATAAAATATTAATAAATGGCGATTATATATATAGTTCATTTTCAGGCCATGAACATGTTACTGCTATAATTGATTTTAGCTTACAAGTTTTTTTCACCTGTGGGGTAACGGTTCATGGCTTTTTTATTTAAATACTTTATCTAATTTAGTCCTGGTTTAAAGTATTTATAGAAATGACAATTATTTAATAAAAAGAGAGGTACTCGTTTAATGTCAAAAACCGAACGTATTATGGTCATTGAGAATGACTCAAAAGATGCGGAAAATATATTAAATATAATTGAATCTTTGGACAACAATTACAAACTGTTATATTTTGCGACAACAGAGGAAGCAATTGAGAATCTAAAAAAAGAAAATAATTTACCGCAATTAATTCTGTTAGTCTCCCCGCAGGGAGATGACAATAGTATTGAATTTCTTAAAATTATTAAAGATGATAATAATCTGAAGAAAATACCGGTTGTAATTATATCAACAACAGATGAGCATACTCATGTAATAGAAGGTTTTAATTACGGTGCGGCAGGTTATATGGTCAAATCGGATGACCATTTGGAATTAACAGGGATAATAAAAACAATTATGCATTATTGGGATACGTGCGAATTACCTTACGTTTAAGGACAATAATTCTTGGGAATTAGAATTCTATTAGCTGACGATCACAAAATAATTCGGCAGGAACTGACTTCTTTTCTAAATAAGCAGCCAGAAATAGAAGTAATAGGCGAAGCCGAAGATGGTCTTGCTGCAATCGAATTAACGCAACAGCTTCAGCCTGATATTATTATAACTGATATTAGTATGCCAAGACTCAATGGCATAGAAGCCGCATATGAAATTAATCGCCAAAATCCCCATATAAAAATAATCGCTTTCTCTGGACACAACAATATATCTTTTGTTACTGAAATCCTTCATGCGGGAGCTTCTGCTTATGTACTTAAGGATAGTCTGCTTGATGAACTTCTCGGCGCTATTAAGGCTGTGCTTAAAAATAAAGTCTATCTCTGTTCAAAAATCGCTGGAGTAGTAGTAAGTAACTATATCAGGCTCATGCCCGAGTCAGGTAAAACGATACTGAATACACTTTCAAATACGGAAAAAAAGCTTTTAGACCTCGTAGCGGCGGGAAAATCGGATAAACATATCGAGTTGGAATATCAAGCGAATTTCGCGTCTATTGAAGCGGATATCAATAGCATTATCAGTAAACTGAACATTGCATCCGCTAACAAGCTTGTGAAAGCAGCTATATCAAGAAAGTAACTTCGTTAAGTCTAAAAATATTCAATACAGTTCTGTACGGTTTGTATTAGTGATTCTGAAAAAAATGAAACTATAAAAAAGGGAGCAAGAAACTTGCTCCCATTTAATTTTAACATAAGAAGCCAGGAAACAGGCCGCTTATTTCAACCATGAATTCATATTAATTATTCATACTCAATATGCAGCAACGGAGCCTTTGACGCTGAACCATCATAAGAGCGAGCAACACGAACACCAGTAAAATTTGTATAACTTAAGTTCTCGTTCTCGCTGACAATAATCTCAATACTCTTACCCTGTGTCCATCCATCCTGACCAATCAGTTCCTGAATAATACTTGATATATCAGTTGTCCGGCTGGTCTGATCCACAGATGTCCATGGCTCAGGCTGCCATGATATTTTCGCTTCAGTCTGAGGCCTTTCAGAGATTAAAGATGTACCGCTTCCAAAACTTTCAGGCGACAGACTAAGATTGCCGGCAAGACGCAAATAAGCAGGTTCGCTTCCGCCGGTTGTTTCCTTGCATGTAAATTCTACATAAGCTTTTGTAATAGTCGCACCGGCTGGTATATTTATATTTCTGAAATGGACTCCAATAACTTGTCTGCCTCCGGCGTTGTCTGTCGGATCATCAAGCATCTCCAGATCAGAACTATTTGTATAATATCCATTCTTTCCGGGACCTTCTTCGGCATCATCCGCACCGGAGGATACGCGAACATTTAATTCATATAATAATTTTGCATCTTCATCAACAGTGAAACTCCAGACATCGCCTTCGACCCATTTCACTGGTCTGAGATCACCGATTCTCTCTGCTACACGCCAATAATAAGTCTTACCCGGTTCAAGCATTCCCGGATCATAAGTTGTTTCCGCGATCTGACCTTTAAATGTGTCTCCTGTGCCGGCAAGAACATCATCATAATTGTCACCGAAATATACTTTATGAGGAGGAAATGCTATTGCAGCGCCAAGAGCGGCTGACCAATCAAGATCAATATCCACTTTAACATTTTCCGCACCATCTGCCGGGTTTGGATTCCATGATTTTACCGGAGGTACAGTAAAGCTCCATACTTCACCTTTGCAGATATTATTCGGATCAATATCATTGACATCATTGATTTCATCAACTCTCCAGTAATATGTGGTTAATGAGACAAGTTTATCAGGATATGAAGAACCAACGTCACCAACTACATAACTCTTCGTCTGCTGGTTTGCCATAAAAGCAGCACTTGTATTATTTGCGTCATTTACATCGTTAAAATCTGTTCCGAAATAAATATCAAATGAAACAGCATCTTCTGAAGCAAGCCAGCTTAGCATTTCTGATGTTTTATTATTTATACCGCCATCTGGAGGAAATGGATGCCATGCTCCTTCGCCCGGAGTACATGTACATACAAAGAACATATCTGTATTATCCATAACGCCGGAAATAAGGTATGCATTTTCGCCTTGTGCATAAACAGGAACATTTGCACCTGTATGATCTTTGGTACTCCATGTAACATTCGGAAGTACACCAGTACCATTGTTTTTAGTAACCTTTAATCCGCCTGTCTCGTGGTCTGCGGTTACAATAATAAGTGTATCTTTATTTCCCTCTTTTTTCGCCCAATCGAGAACAACCTGCACTGTATTACTAAACTCAATCGTTTCACCTATATTATGAATTAAATCTTTGTCATGACCGGCTTCGTCAATTTTTCCACCTTCTATCATAAGGAAGAAACCATTTGGTTCATTATCTAAAATATCAAGAGCGGTTGCAGCCATTTCTGATAAATGCGGCAAGTTACTCGGATATGGTTCATATGGCATATAACCAGATGATTCAGGAGTATCAAAGTAACCTAATAAGTACTTTGTCATATTAGGATCTATGCCCAGCAAGCCAGCACGATCAGTAACAGCAGTGTATCCGGCCGCTTCAAATTCAGAAACGGTAACACCATGTTCTTTGATTTTGCCGTCGTCTTCAAGTGCGATACCATCACTACCTAATAAAACGTTAGGTTTTGTTTGCAATCTGTAGTCATCAGCAATCTTATCATAATTATCTCTGCTTGTTTCATGAGCTCCAAAGGCTGCCGGAGTTGCATGTGTAATATATACAGTCGTCACTAAACCTGTCACTTTGCCGCTATCCCTGAAATATTCCAGAAGTGTCTTCAGTTCACTGCTGTCACCTGGAATAGCCGTACTTATCACCTCGTTATTAACTTTTTGACCGGTCGCAAGTGCCGTCCCAGCAGCGGCAGAATCCGTTACCGCATTATTCGCGGATTTTGTTGTCAGCTGACCAAAATGAGGCAAAGATTGAAATGAAAGCTTATTAGGCTCGCCACTGGCATAATAACTTCCAGCTTTTACCTGCTCGAAACCCATACCATCGCCAATCATGAATATGATATTTTTAGGCGTGGCATGTGCCTGATTTGCGAGAGAAAATGTTAGAAACAGCAGAAAAAATCGATAGAAAACCTGCACATGTGTTTTAGCCATAATACGGCCTCCTCAATAAGTAAACAAAACATCATATGGCAAAAAACTAATTTTGCTCTTTTCAAAAATGGACAAATTTTTACATAACCTTTTTTTGAATGCAGTTTGAACACTACATCTTCCATTTCCCCTTATACCAGAAACAAATATGCTTTTCAAGGATAAAATATAAAATATTATGCGCATACGCTCATAATTCATAAAAATTAGCATTTTTATTCCAACACATCTAATTGTCTATCAGGCTTTTTTCGCATACAATACATATATGGATATTGTACAAGATAAAAGTGTTAAAGAAATATTAAATCGACTTACACAAAAATCCGGTTTCACGGATTGTGTAAAAATCGAAGGAACATGGGGATCTTTCGCCCGTTTGCTTATTTCTCATATATCAACAGAAACAAATCGCCCTATTCTTTATGTATGCGCACATATTGACGATGCGGACAAAGCCCTCGATGATATAAATACGTTTTTTGCGGCACAGGTTTCCGGCCCGCGCATGCCTAATTCCGAAGCCCATGCCGCGGCCAGAATCGAGATTCTTAGCGCATGGGAAGGCGAGGAAGATTTAGCTGATGCCACTGATGAAATCCGCGCAGAAAGACTAAGACTGGTTTCCCGTTTATCTGGAGACAAATTTATTATCCCCGCTTCGGTACAGGCACTTTGCCAGCCGGTTCCAAATCCTAAAGATATCGAATCAGGCAGCCTTGTTTTACAGGTTAATAAACAGGTTTCGCCGGAAGATGCGGTCAAATGGCTTGTCGATAACGGTTTCGAGCGAACCGATAGAGTAGATTTGCCCGGCCAATTCTCGCTTCGCGGCGGGATTGTTGATATTTATGCTCCGCTTGCAAATCGTGAATCAAACAAAAACACACAAGAGCAGCATGGAATTGACGCGATACGAATTGAATTCTTCGGCGACACAATTGAAAGTATTCGCCAGATTGATTTGGATACGCAGAGATCCAATATAGAGATTGATAATATTAAAATTGTTTCTGCCATTTGCGGAACAGGATTTGACCACAAAGAACTTTTCCTGAATATTCTCCCAAAAAATACAATAATAGTTTTCGAGGAGCCTAATGACATTGAAGAAGTCGCCAAAGTTTTCCTCAATAGGGCTGAAAATCCGGAGCGTCTTTATAGCTGGGAAGAAATTTATCAAGCCGCGTCGAATTTCACTCAGCTTCATATTTGCAGGTTCGCCGCGGGCCAGCCCGAAGACTTTATCAAAGTCGATATTAAAAGTGTACAGCAATATCAGCATAAAGCAACTTCAATATGGGCCGGGCACAAAGCCGCTCTTGAGGAGTTATTAAAAGAAGCGAAACATGGTAAAAAAGTCATGTTCTATTGCGAAAGCGCAGCCGAACAAAAACGTGTCACTGAAATAATAAAGGAAACAAACCAGGAAATTCCCGCCAATTTCATAATATTGCTTGGTTTTATTCATCAGGGTTTTGTAATAAATTCTCTCGATACAATTGTAATAAGTCACCATGAATTATTCGGCCAGTTTACAATGCGCCAAAGACGCAGACCGGCCAGGGCAACCATGCCCGTTGACAGCCTGAGCGATTTGCAGAAAGGCGACTACGTTGTTCATGCTTCTTACGGAATCGGGAAATATCTCGGCATAGAGTCGATTACTGAAAAAAACGCGGCAGGCGCCGAAGGTGTAAACGAATATCTTACAATCGAATACGCTGATAAAGAAAAGATTCAGGTTTCGGTTCGTAATATCGCACTGGTTCAAAAATTCATCGGTACAAGTCCCACCCGCCCCGCTTTGAGCAAGGTTGGCTCGAAAAAATGGCAAAAGCAAAAAGAAAAAGTCACTCGCTCGATTCAGGACCTCGCCGCGGAACTGCTCGAAGTTCAGGCCAAAAGACAGTCCGAAGGAGGAATCGCCTTCGCGAAAGATTCAAAATGGCAGGTTGAATTCGAGGAGTCATTCCCCTACCAGGAAACTCCCGACCAGTCCATCGCAATCGAACAAATAAAAAATGATATGCGTCAGCCAATCGTTATGGACAGGCTGCTCTGCGGCGATGTAGGTTACGGCAAAACAGAAATCGCCATGCGGGCCGCTTTCAAAGCGGTTGACAATGGCAAACAGGTAGCCGTCCTTACTCCAACGACTGTATTGAGCGTCCAGCATGGAAGAACTTTCACGGAAAGATTCGCGGATTTTCCGGTCTGGATTGAAGTTCTTAACAGGTTTAAAACTTCAGGACAGGCAAAGGAAATAATCGAACGAACAAGAGAAGGTAAAGTCGATATTCTAATCGGAACGCACCGACTCCTGAGCGGCGATATCGCATTCAAAGACCTTGGCCTTTTAATAATCGACGAAGAGCAGCGATTCGGCGTGGCTCATAAGGAAAAACTCAAAAAACTGCGTGTCAATGTTGATATTCTCACATTGACGGCTACGCCAATTCCCAGAACACTGCACATGTCACTTCTTGGCCTTCGTGATATAAGTTCGCTCGGTACGCCGCCGTTAGACAGACGCAGTATAGTGACTTCTGTCACCGCTTATAACAATCAGCTTATAACCAAAGTGATCAACAGGGAATTAAATCGTCAGGGACAGGTCTTTTTCCTCCATAACAGGGTACAGAGCATTGATAAGAAAGCGTGGGAAATCCGGCAACTTGTCCCGGAAGCGAAAATCGGAATCGCGCACGGCCAGATGACAAAGTCGGAACTTGAAAAAGCAATGGTGGATTTTGTAACCGGAAAAATTGATGTGCTTGTCTGTACAACTATAATCGAATCCGGGCTCGATATTCCCAACGCCAATACGATTTTAATCAACGACGCCGACAGGTTCGGACTTGCCGAACTGCACCAGCTTCGCGGCAGAGTGGGAAGATACAAACATCGCGCTTATGCTTATATGCTTCTACCAATGTCCCGCCCTATCACTCCGATAGCCACCAAGCGACTGAAAGCTATCGAAGAATATTCACATCTCGGAGCGGGTTTCAGAATCGCGCTTCGTGACCTTGAAATAAGAGGAGCAGGAAATATTCTCGGGCCGGAACAATCGGGTCATATTCAAACTGTCGGCTACCAGATGTATTGCGAATTATTGGCGGACGCGGTCAGAAAAATGAAAAACGAGCCGGTCGAACCTATTCCACACGCCGCTATCGATTTGGGATTCGCGATGTTTATACCGAAAAATTATATCCCGATAGACAGACAGAGAATGGATGCCTACCGCAGAATCGCCGTAATCAGAAACGCTGAAGATTTGCGGCAGATTCGCGATGAATTCGCCGACGTTTACGGCCCGGTACCGGAAGATGTGAACATGCTTCTCGAATTGGCGGAATTGCGTATTATGGCGGGTAAACGCGAAATTAAAAGCATTGTCGCACATGGGCTGAATTTGATTTTCTCATTCGAGAATAATCATAATAAATCAGACATAAAATTGTTTGAAAATATTTCCGGAAAGGTTAGAATACACGATGAGAAAACAATTTACGTGCAACTGACGAAAAACTACTTCGAGCCGAGAACTATAATTATGGTATTGAGAAAAATTCTGGGAGAGAAAAATGAACGAGGAATACACTAAAAAATATTTCTTTATCAAAGGCTTTACTATATTTGAGGTTATTCTTTCTATTCTTATAATAGTTGCTATTCTATGGTATCTCATACCAGCACTGACTTGCCACCATAAACCTACAAAACGTGTCGTTTGTTATAATAATTTAAAACAATTAGGCACCGCAATGAGAACTTATGCTAATGAAACTGGCGGAAAATATCCATCCGCGAATAAATGGTGTGATTTAATTAAACCTTATCTCGATCGGAGAGTAGAAGACAAAATATTTCAATGCCCTTCTGCAGAAAAAGCCCGTTGTAATTATGCAATGAATCCTAACTGCGAACCCAATTCACCTCCTGGTACAGTCTTACTTTTCGAAACCAAAGGCGGCTGGAATCTCTCCGGCGGCCTGGAACTTGTTACCATAGATAATCATAGCGGAACTGGTTGTGTAATTTTATTTAATTCTGGTAATGTTAATTATATTGTAAAAGAGAAAATCCCCAATTTGAAGTGGGAATAAGGCACTTTATTCATCAAATTAGCGAAAGTCCGAAAGTATTTTTGCCTGAAATGCCGATATAAACGTGGATTTTAAGGTTATTTATCTGTTTAATTGAAAGGTTTAGGAATGAAAAAAGGATTTTTCGCTGCTGCATTATTAACTTTGTCATTTTTATTTATTATCGGGACAGGCTGCCAGGATTCCGGCACTTTAGCCGTATCAGGAAAAGCCGGAACAACCGGACTTGGCGGTGAAGTTACTATAGGATTATTAACCGATCTTAACGCTCGAGCCGGTTTAAATACGATGGATTTTGATGTCGATGAGAAATTCGACGATGTCGAATATGAACTTGGAGTAAATTTTGATTCGATGTCCGGGCTAATCGACTGGTATATTTTCGATGGCTCATTTCATCTGACCGGCGGAGTTTATTCGCTGGATCATGAAATAAGCCTGGATGCTACACCAACAGGATCTGTCGATATCGGTGATACAACATATGATTTTGGCGATGTTGGTACAATAAAAGGTAAGGCAACAATTGACGGCTTATCCCCTTATTTTGGAATAGGATGGGGAAATCCTATGAGAAGTAATAGAAGATGGGGTTTCACCCTTGATTTAGGTGTGATATTTACGGATTCACCAGAAGTTTCATTATATGCGACAGGAAGTGCATCAACTCTTGCGGATGATATAGAAAAAGAACGAAAAAAAATCGAGGATGATTTGGATGGGATCAAGTTCTATCCGGTAGCAACTTTGGGATTATTCATAAGATTTTAAATTTCAATTGTGTTTTTGGGATTTTTCCTTATTATAAGCACATAAATTTGATTTTTAAATTGTTATGTATAGAATTTCTGGCTGCATTTTGTTACTTTTTGCGTTACTGGCTGGAGGCTGTGAAAAGCCTGCGGAGCCGACTTTGAAGAATCTTGAGTTGACTCCCATTCCCGGCAGCGATGAATTTCTATTTGTCAATTCCAAAGAAGAACCGGTTTTATTGGTAGCCGGAAAGGAAATAACTTCGGATGATATAATCAATACTCCTGTAAGATCGGGTACTTCAGTTATAATTCCAGGTGAATTCTTTGCGGAATTTGCCAGGAGTATGAATGCCGATGAGTTCAGGGAAAAAATACATGATCGCCTGCTGGCCATCCTTGCGGACAGAATTTCTGATATTCTTCTTTATAAGAGCGCAAAAAAGGAAATTGGCGACAGTATCGATGATTATTTGGAAAAAACAATCGACAGTGAAATCAGGAAAAAAGTCCAGCAATTCGGAGGTGACGAATTAAAAGCCGACGAGGCGATAAAAGAAGCCTGGCATGACCGCGAGACGTACAAAAAAGAACTGCGAAGAGAAATCCTGATACAATGGTATCTAAGTACTCAAAAATCCGATGATAGCTTTATTCCTTATCGAAGACTAATCAGGAAATACGATAGTATGAAAGATGAGAACTTCGTGATAAAGCCTGTAATAGAATTTCGTTCGATTGACATCAGACCTTCAAGTCTTCAGTTACCAGACCCGAACATGGACAGAAACAAATATGCCGGGAATTTAGCAAATGAATTATACGCAAAATTAAAGTCTGGCGAGGATTTCGGTGAACTTGCGACAACATATTCACATGGTCACAGAAAAAGTTTCGCAGGATTGTGGGAGCCGCTTAACCCGGATTCATTAGCGGCACCTTTCGATATATTGGCCACGACAGCCATGAAAATGAACCCCGGCGAAATCTCTGAACCTATAATAACAGATTCATATATTTTTATAATAAAACTCGAAAAGAAAACACCCGCCGGATATATACCGTTCGAACAAGTACAAGTTAAGGTTAGAAAAGCGGTAATCAAAGAGCAAAATGACGCTAAAGCCATGAGCCAGCTTGATAAGAGTATAAATCAGCAGATGGAACGATTCGAGACAGTGGTTTTCGTCGATTATTGTCTCGATAAAATCCATAAGAAAAGCAATCAGGACAAAAAATGATTATCGCTCACGGCATCGATCTTGTTGATTTCCCCCGCATAGAAGAAATGATAAATCGTCACGAGGATCGATTTCTCAATCGTGTTTTTACAAAAACCGAGCAGGCTTACGCCGAATCGAAAAAGAATCGCATTGAAAAATACGCCGGTCGATTCGCCGCCAAAGAAGCAGTTCTAAAACTCATAGGAACAGGATGGCGCGGGAAAATCGCTTGGACTGACATCGAGATAGTAAATACAAGCAGCGGCCAGCCCCAGGTTAATCTTGATGGTGAAGTAAAAATTATCGCGGAAAAACTCGGCATTACACAAATCAGTATCAGCATCACTCATACCGCGAATTTTGCGATAGCTTCAGCGGTCGCGTTGTCTTGTGCAAATTCTGATTCATAACACAGTTGACGAATATATTGCTTATTTATATTTCCTTATTTCCTTTTTTGTTTGCGTAATCTATCGCGAGTTTACCTCTTACGCGTTCGAGCATTTCCGCTTTAGACTTGATTCTCCAGACAAGTAACGAAAGAGGCTCCTTATTTTTATCCTTGAAAGATATAATAATTCTTCCGAAACCCATAACGCGTTCAAGAATGTCACTGGTATCAATCTTTGTATTATAATCTTCCCTGCCAATCTGCTCACCCGATTCCGTTGGCCCGCCCTGAATGTTAATATAATTCGGAGTTAAAGTTATATAATAAAACAATCCTTTGAGCCATGATACGAAAATTGTTGCCATACCCAATATTCCGACAAGGAGATATACCGCCGCGTTCATGGAAATCGCTATATTTTTAAAAAACCAAAGAAAGGCAGTGACTTTTCCAAGCAGATGCAGCCACAAAAGAAAGAACCCCGCGCTTATTAAAAATATGAGCGAAATTTTTATACTAATATTATATTCCTCGATAAGAAAGTTCAGAAAGAAAACAGCGAACCATATCCCTCCTATTACAGTTCCGTTAATCCATGGTATCTGCAATAACACAGCCGCGAGAAATGAAACTATAATAGTGGGAAAATAAAGAGCTTTCGGCGTCAGGTTATAAATAACAAGGTAATCATCTATATCCGGATCATCGTTCATCAATTTTTCCATTTTCAATCTTGTTCTGAATGTTTTCCTGAGAAACAGCCACACGGCAGCCCCGGCAATAATAAGTCCAGCCGCGATATAAAAAGCCAGCATTTGATTTGAAAACCAGCCATCATTGTTTGCTACCGAAATGATATAAATAATAAATCCCACAAAAACAATAGCGGCAAGAGATATGGCTGTGATTTTAATGATTTTTTTGAGGTTCTTTTTTGGCTTTTCTACAAACTTTTCCTGAGACTGTTCTGTGAGAATTTCAGGATTCTGTTCCAAAGGCTGTTCTACCACCGATTCTTCTATAGGGTGTTGTGTATTATTCTGCTCATCAGGAATCTTATCTTGATTTTGCTCATCATTCATAATAAACTCCCTGTTATTTTTTAGTTCGTATCTACTTCTATATCTATCGGCTCCCAGCGTATTTTCGCTGAACCAAAAATTGTTCCTGTCGCATAAGCCAAATCTACAAGCGAAATCTGGTAATCCACAAGTGCGGAAATTTCCGCACTTTGTGCATTGGCGAAATTCGCCTGAGTCTGAAGAACATCCGTAGATGTCACCAAACCAAGCTCGAACTGACGCCTTTCCGTTTCGTATAGCCGCCCCTCAAGAATCGCGCTTTGCCTGCTCGCGAGAATTCTCTGCCAGTTTGCTTCTACCTGGTCGGCGGCATTCAATACCTCATATTCAATCGTAGATGCCCTGCTGTCACGGGAAGCTAAACGCTGCCTCTTTTGGTAAACCGCCTGCAGCCACTGACTTTCAGCGGCTTTATTGCCCAATGGTACCATTAATTGCAGACCGAGACGATGATCTTCAAATCGTTTATCCAAAAGCAAATCATATGAATCATCTCTCGCTCCGCCAAGACCATTTATATTATACCTATAGTCCATTGTAACCAACGGAAGCATCTGGTTTTTCATGTTTTCGACGGACAATGTATCCTGGGCTATTCTAAGTTCCAGTTCGAGCATTTCCATACGCTGATCCATCGCAATCTCTACCATTTTGCTCCTGTTAAGTTCATAACGCACAGGGTCAGGTTCCGTAGCCGGTATTAATATTGTCTGGCTGCTCATTTGAATATTGCTTTTATTAATCGTCCGCTTAAGTTCCCTCTCCCTGTCACGCACATTATTTTCTGATATAATTATAGCTTCAAGACGCTGAGCCGCACCGGCCTGTGTACGAATTACCTCGATTTGCGCCTTTTCGCCAGCTTCGACAAAACGCTCGGCCTGTTCTAAAAGAGCAACCGCAAGGTCATACTGCTGTTTCCTGACTTCAAGTTCCTTTCTTGCGGCGTAAAGTCTCCAGTATGCTCTATCCACTCCGGCTATAACACGAATCACTTCAAGTTTCGAGGCGGAATCAGCTATTTGTTTGTTCGTTTCTGCGATTTTAATAGAATACGTACTAACATTTTTACCGGCGTTTCGTAATAACGGCTGAGAAATCGAAATTGACGAATTTGAACTGTAATAAGGATTCAGCGTTGAAAATATATTATTGGTTTTGCCGTATGAATCTGCAAAATCAAAGTTTACCGTTCCACCAGTGCTTAAAGGTAACTGGACTCCAAGGTCAATATTTGAATTTTCGCCTTGCGAGCCGGTTAAAGTCGAAGATGTAGGCGTATCTGATTTTGAAAAACTCGCGTTGGCATTAAATACAGCTTCAAATTTAGCCCTCTGCTGATTTACACTTTCTTCCGCAATCGCTGGGTTTATAAGCTGAACTTTCAAATCAAGATTATTCTCAAGAGTCAAAGCGCGGCATTCTTCCAATATGACTTCCATCTTCGCCGGAGCGGGCTCATTCACTTCCTGTTTTGCTTCTTTCGGAGCTTCTGTCAGTTCAAGCGTATCAATGTCTCGAATCTTTGCGTCTGAAACAGGATAGTATTTATCTTCCTGATTATGCTGACAACCGGACAGAGAAAGAAGTAATATGAAAAAAACATACAAACATAAAAATCGCAAATAATATTTCTTTTTATTCATGTCTTAATGCCTCAATAGGATCAAGTCTTGCCGCTTTGATCGCCGGGAATATTCCGAAAAAGATTCCAACTGAACCGGAAAAACCAAATGAAATTGCTATCGCCTGCCAGGGAATATACGCAAGGTCAAGCTCGGCTTTCGGGATGTTAGCAATTGCCATAGTTAAAAGCTGGCCGATACCAACCCCGATAAGCCCGCCGAAGAAACACAAAACCACCGCCTCAATTAAGAACTGGGTAAGTATAGCTGATTTCTTCGCACCGACCGCTTTCCGCAAGCCGATTTCCCTCGTTCGCTCGGAAACAGAAACAAGCATAATATTCATAATACCGACGCCGCCAACTAATAATGAAATTCCCACAACTCCCCCCGCGACTAATGTCACCATAATCGCTATCTGGTTGAAGGTCTCTAATGCACTCTGAAGCGATTCTACTCCGAAATTATCAGGTTGACCCGGATTAATATTTCTCATCCTTCTAAAGAAAAATTTCAACTCAGCCTGAGCTTCATCCAGAACTTCCGGCGATTTGCTCGCGGCGAATGCCTGAAGCCATGGATCGGTTAATTTGTAAACCGTCTTGAATGGTATAAAAACTTCATAGTTCTCACTTTGTCCCATTCCGAAATTCATCTCCGGCCTCGGCTCGATTACTCCGACAATAACAAATGAATGATAACCCAATCGAATCACCTGGTTGATACAATCACGGTCTAACTTAAGTTTATCCCGCAATTTAGGCTCAATAAGGCAAACCTGTCGGGCTTTCATATCGTCAATCGCGGAAAAAGCTCTTCCCATTTGTACAGGCCTGTTTTCTATTTTGTGGTACGCAGGTTCGATTCCTGTAATATTAACCGCCTCAACTGATTTTTCTCCAAATCTCGCGGTATGTTGTCCACCGGAAGCTATTCTGCTGAAACATTCAACCGATGGGCAATTATCGAGCAAGCCGTCAAACTGCTCAGATTTCAGACGAATAGACCACATTGGCGCATTTCTTGAAAATCCCTGATCAGGTCTTGATGGATAAATAAATATCGTATTTGTTCCGAAAGTTTCAACCTGTGTTAAGATTTTCGCTTTCAGGCCGCTTAATGCGGCGATAACCGCCGTGACAGAAGCGACACCGATTACAATACCAATTGTCGTAAGTGTCGATCGCATTTTATTGGCCCATATCTGACCAAGAGCCAGATATACGCTTTGATATAAAAGACGAATAAAAATCAGGGGCGTCTGTAAAATAAACTTCATATTTTTTTGCCCTCCGAACTTTTATTTTCTTTATTAAATTTCAGACTTCTCTCTGTTGGAGAATCGCTTTGAATGCGGCCGTCTCTCATACGTATAATCCTGTGAGCATAATGCGCGATATCATCTTCATGCGTGACAAGGATAATTGTTTGTCCCTGGCTATGCAGCTTATCAAATAATTCCATGATTCCTTCGCTCGTTTTAGTATCAAGATTACCCGTCGGCTCATCGGCAAGTAAAATACTCGGCTTGCAGATAAGCGCTCTTGCGATTGCGACACGCTGTTTTTCTCCGCCGGAAAGCTGGTTCGGTTTATGGCTTACTCTTCCGGCAAGACCAACCATTTCAAGCACATCCATTGCTCTTTTGCGTCGGCTCCACCAGCCGTCACGTGAATAAATCAGCGGCATCTCGACATTTTTCAACGCACTCGAATGGCCAAGCAGCTCGAAAGACTGGAAAACAAAGCCAATTCTTTCATTGCGAACCTGCGCAAGAGCGGCATCGCTCATTTTCGTCGTGTCCTGGCCATCCAGCTCATAAATACCATGAGTCGCTTTATCCAAACAGCCCAGTACATTCATTAAGGTGCTTTTACCTGAACCGGAAGGCCCCATTATAGCGACATACTCATTCTCTTTAATCAAGAGATTTACTCCATCAAGCGCATGTATATTATCTACGCCAACTTTGTAAACACGTTTGACGTCATGGAGACGAATTACATTCCTGTCTGAATTTTTAGATACTGTTTGCATCGGTTTTCTTCTGTTTTTGTTTCTTTTTGGCTTCTACTTCCTTCTCATCCTGAATCTTCTGGTCATGCTTGAGGCTATCGAGAACCTTGTAAGGACCGACTACAATTTTATCATCTTCAGAGATACCTTTTTCTATAATCGTATGCGTCAAATCACTCTGGCCCATTTTAACCGGCGTGGCAACAGCTTTGCCGTCAATATAACGAAAAACAACAATAGCAAATGTCTTTTCCTTATCGATGTAAGGATTATTTTCACGAATATCAATCGGCAGAGTATCAGTATTTCGATCCATTACCGCCTGCATGGGAACAGTCAAGACATCGGTATGCTTCAAAGTTTCGATATCGACATGTGCAGTCAGACCTGAATATAAAGTATCTTCGACAGAATCGAGAAGAATTTCAGTTCTGAAATATTTAGTTCCGGTCGAAGAGTTCGTGTGAGATAACGCTACCGATTGAACCGTACCGCAAAATTCTGCATCAGGAAAAGCGTTTACCTTCGCGGTAGCGTTTTGGCCTGTCTTAACTTTAGCGACATCAGCTTCATCGACCTGCGCCACAACCAGCATTTTTGAAAGGTCCGCGACTTCGATTATTACCGTACCCGGATTATTCATTGTTCCTACCATAACAATCTCACCGACTTCGGCGTTTACGCGTGTCACTACGCCGTCAATTGGTGATGTTATTACCGTATAAGTTAACGCTTCTTCCGCTTCTTCTACTCTCGCGTTAGAGGCATCGAGATTGTGTTCGAGTACAACCAGGCCAAGTTCCGTCGCTTCGAGAGAACGTACAGACGCCTTGTATTGTGATGATAATTCATCAGTCCTTAACACAGATTGTTCATACGTAGTCGCGCTTATATCATTTGACGCAAGAAGCCCTTTTTGACGCTCTAAATCACGTTGCGCCTGTTTTAATTGAGCTTCAAGACCAGCAAGAGTCGCTCTCTGGCCTTCAATTCTTGCTTTTTCGACCTTAAGTTGTGCCGCCTGTCCATCTCGTGAAGATTTCGTGTAACTTAACTGGCTCTCAAGGTCTTTGGCATCGAGCTTAACCAGTATATCGCCTTTTTTCACTTTTTCACCTTCATCGAAAGGAAGCTCAATAATACGCGAAGTCACTTTCGCGCTTAACTCGACTTTCGTTTTGGGTTCGATTTCTCCCGGTGCGCTGACAAATTCAATTAATTCACCTCTCTTGGGATTTTCGACATGTACAACCTGGCCTTTGTTTTTTGAAGCAAACTTTAATTGTACCGCAACCTGAACAACAGATAGAATTACTAATATCAGAACGATAACAATAATTATCGTACGGGATTTTTTCATCCTGTGTCCTTTCTTGTTAAAGTATCGTTAAATTATACGATTTATATATACCTATATATCCATAGACGCATGATAAGTAAAATTATTGCGCAAATAATAAAAAAAAATAAAAATTGCTCTATTTCTCCACCGCAACCTGAACTTGAGCTTGTGCCTGACAGGAAAAATGCTCTTCGATCTCAAAAGGCTGTCCCGGCCCGCAACCGGCAATAAAACAGACAATCGCGGCTAAAACAATTAAAATTATATATGATTTCATAATTTTACCTGAAAATGAATTATAATACGCTTATCTACAGTACAATTTCACCAAATCCCTGTCGGATAATTTTATCAGGACAATATTACAGCGTCCAGAGATTTTCAAAGGATACTTCGGATAAAGTAATTTGGGCGATTTGCAGGTGATTATTCCCGCGGATTTGCGTTGTCCTCCACGGAATCTCCTATTTCTCCCGTACTATCTATATTAATATTAATACACGTAAAAAGGAATTTAGCGACAGATTTGACGTCACCAATAATATTTTCCAGCTCAGTCTGGATTGACCCCTGGACGATTCCCGCAAAAGCGATTCCTTTGTCGTAGTTGACAATATTTGTAAGTCCTGTGATAGTTTCATTAAACTGGTCTTTTTCCTCAACCGTAGGATTTGACGGAAGAAAGAAAGTGCTAATGAGAAAAATATAAACAATTCCGGCAGCAATCGCAATCGGACGTAACTTTAGTTTGAAAGGAACCAGAGTAGTTTTATCTTCGGTTATGTTCTGCATAATTTGAACATTTGCTTCTGAAGAAAAGTCTTTAGTAAGAAGCCTCGCTTCTGCGGGCAAAGCACTTTCCATAAAGTTTGTTACGTTATAAAAATGCCTGCAGCTTTCGCAATTTTCCAAATGCTTTTTTGTCATAGTCATGACAGGTTTTTCCACATCAAATGAATGCGAGATATTCAAACGATAAAACCAACAAAACATTTTACACCTTCTGCTTTCTATACAATGACATCATTTTTATAATTACAATTCAGTATCAGCATAATCTTTCGGTAAATTTTTCAATTGTTCCGAAAAAACTTTTCGAGCCCTGTATAAAAGAACTTTTATATTCACCTGGGATTTCCCCATTACTTTGGAAATATCTTTAATCGACATATTCTCAGAGTATTTAAACCATAGAACCTGATATTGATTAGGCGGCAATTTTTCGGCCAACGACCACAAACTAATTTCCGCGTTATCATTCTGCGCCGTTTCATGTGAAATCAATTCATGTTCAGAGAGCTTTTCAACTTCCTGAACTCTCTTGGCGTGATGATAATGATTAATAGCCAAACGTCGCGCTATTGTAAAAAGCCAAGTCGAAAATTTATATTTATTTTGATACTTCTGAAGATTACGATACGTTCTAATAAAAGTTTCCTGCACCAAATCCTCGGCATCGTCTCTGTTGGAAGTATAGCCGCGTATGACAAACAAAAGACTGTCACTATACCTGCGGACCAATTCCGCAAAGGATTCACGACATCCATTTTGTGCATCCAGCACAAGCTCTTCATCAGTAGCGCTAACTTTATTCACGAAATAATAACTCTAACTTGAAGCTTCTTTCTATTTTTATTTTTTACCTGCTTGATTTTCGATAATTTTCTGAACCATTTCAGGCTTCAATTCCAAACGAATCTGTACCATATTAAAATCAGTTGTAAGTTTTATCATTTGCCCTATCTTTGCCAATTCAGGCTGATTATCTCCGGCCAAAGAAAACAACGCAACAATACCATCTGCCAGTTTACTGATATTTTGCGCTGTTTCCGGCGAGTTAGTTTTTAATTTAACGGAAGCAAATAAGTTTTCCGAATCCTGACCAGCGGCAATAATAATCTGTTCAGTTTGTTTCAGCACCGCGGCATTCGGCTCATCGCCAACCAATCGAGCGATATTTTTCGCCGCTATATGGACAAACACGTTGGAATCCGATAGTAATGAATCTTTGAATATTTCTTCTGATGTGCTTTTTCGCGTGCCTTTCATAACATCTATCGCATCCTGCAAAGACGACAGACCTGAACTGAGCATTATCAAATCATCCCGAAAAAAGCAACCGTGCATCATACGTCCTTCGGCGTTTTTATCCGTATCCCGCCATTGCTGGATTGTAATATCATCATAAACTATAGTTTTAAATTCAGCGTTCATGCCGACAAGCGCCAATAATCTTTCTTTATTGAATTTGCCCTCAATTAACAGAACCGCTTTATCCCGGTCGTTACCCTGCCCGTATAACATGACATTATAAACATCTTTGATGGGATTAAATCCAAACACAATAGCGAAGTTTTCCAATCGCCTGTTTGCGTCTAATTCCGCTAATTTATTTTGTAAAACTTCCCCCGCAAAGGATTTACGAAACAGGTCACAATCAAAGCCGACGAACCAATCAGCATCAGGACCAATCCTCTCCGTTTTAATAGAGCCGCTTGCTGACATACCCGCAAAAATCATTATACTTAAAACCAGAATAACCTTTAGCGTTTTCATATATTTAGCCCTTCATAAAAAATTACAGTCAATTCAAATTTCTTCGTTTTATTATTTATACAATAAAACCATACCAAAGGTTACAAAATGTCAGTAAGCTTTATCGCGTATTCCCTGAATTTGTCAGCGGGAAGCGTTACAGTCCGCCATTTCGGGCTTCTTTGTTTCATAAATCTGCGATAATCGTCAAGACCAACACAAAAAAAGATATACCTGTTCGACTCAAACTCGAATACTTCCCGACCATCGAAATCGACATCAATATTATCAATCTTATAGGTGAAAACAAAAACAGCTTTGTATTCAGGACCAAGAATTTCCATCCATTTTGTCAAGCCATCTATATCACCGGCGGTAACCCAGCATTCGAGTGATGATAATTTCTCTAATGTGATACCTTTGAACCTCCTGCCCTTGACTTCGGCGAGAATTTTCCTGCCGCTCTCCAATTCCAATAGAAAATCGAAACTTTTGATTCCAGTATGTCCCAGTTCTATTGCTTTCTGGCTGTTTAATGCAACATGCTCGATTCGCCTGTCGATTAACCAGTTTTGAAATGCCCTCTCGTAATGATTCGGAAATGAATCCATAATTTATTCGTATTGCGTATAAAGTAATGCGTATTGCGAAAAATAATTCATTGCACATAATATGCAATGCTACATTTCATAATGCTCAATTTACTCAACTCAATTCTAATAAAAATTCATTAAGGTCAACAAGTTTCTGCTCGCTTGTTGTCATATCTTTAACCGCAAGCTGATTAGATTCTATCTCTTGGCCGATAATAAGACATTTGCCCGCATTCTGTTCGGAAGCCTGCTTAAGCTGCTTATTTAACTTTGCCGCTTTATAACTGAAATTCGCGGACATACCTTTTGAACGCAATTCCATCGTTATTTTTACCGCCTGATTTTTATAAGCATCATCGACATACGCGACAAAATAATCTATGGAGTTTTTTGGGAGTTGATTTTCAAGAAGTCCTTTTTCGCGAAGCAGAATTTCGAGAACACAATCGCCCATTCCCATTCCTGTCGCGGGTATTGAAGGGCCGCCGAAATCTCTAAGAAGGTTATCGTATCGTCCCCCGCCGCATATCGCGCGAAGCTCACCGACCGCGTCATGAACCTCAAATACGATTCCAGTATAATATGCCAGGCCGCGAACAATTCCGGGATCAAAAATACAGAAGTCACCTACTCCCATATTTTCCAGATACTCAAAAACTTTACCCAGACCCTCAAGGGCGGATTCCGTACTTTCATTCGGAGCGGTCATATCACGCACCTGCTCAATTGATTGCTCGACCATAAAATCAAGAATTTTCTTTGATATTGTTTTATCAGGAATCTGCTGATTGAGTAATTCTTCAAATACTTCGGCGGGAAGTTTTGCGCTTTTATCCAACAGGACATAAATATCGCCAAGTTTTTCATCAGGTATCCCGAGGCTTTTCAGGAAACCGGCCAGAAACTCGCGGCTTGATATTTTCACTTTTATATCTTTGCTCGTCAGACCGATTTGGCGAAGGTAATCAATCGTTGTAAAAATCACTTCAGCGTCCGCAAGGACATCATCAATACCGATTATATCTATATTCCACTGGAAAAATTCACGAAGCCTTCCCTTTTGCGGCCGTTCCGCACGGAATAATCTTGGAACGGAAAACCACTTTATCGGCTTGGCAAGAGAATTTATCTGCTGATTCACCATTCGGGCAAGAGTCGGGGTCATCTCCGGCCTCAAGGCGAGGTCACGTCCGCCCCTGTCGGTGAGCGAAAAAAGCTGTTCTACGATTTCATCGCCGCTCTTTACCTGGTACATCTTCAGATATTCGAAAATCGGTCCATCGTATTCCTGAAAACCATTTCTCAGCGATATTTTTTTCCAGCCGTCAACTATCCAGTTGTGTACGGCCATTTCAGGGGGATAAAAATCCCGCGTTCCTTTTACCGGCGATATTGTCATTTCCTGCTCTTTTTCTTCTTTTGTTTGCTTTTTTCTTTTACGTTATTATCGAACTTAACTTTTATATACTCTGCCATTTGCTTATCATCTGTAAAATGGAGTTCATAATCATATTCACCTTCCGTGAAATCGCAATCGGAATGGCGGTATTTGCGGCAGATATTCGGCCTGTTTTCGTAATTACTACACTGATTATCTTTTTTAAGATGCCTGCATTTATTTTTGATATTTATATACCAGTCACCATCTTCTACAAAAACCGTGATATTCTCATGGCATAAAAACCATCTTATATCATCATAATCACTTTTTTCCTTCGGTTTTTCAATCGGAAGTGCCACATACCTGCAACACAGACCATTACATTTTTCACACTGATTTTTTTGTGTCATTTCCTAAATCCATTTCTTTCAAAGATTGCCAACAATAAGCCAATAATATACGCAATTCGCCCCGCCGCGTCAACGGCAAACTCCGCCGCAATGAGTCATCCTGAGCACCGAACCTGATTTTGAGGATGTATGTGAAAGAAACCTGGAATATTAAAATAATGGGTGGCAGCCTCATCCTGTTTTTTTCAGGATGGGGATGATACACTCAAATGCTAAGCCATCCCCAAGCTTGCGCTTGAGGCTGCCACCCATAACTCATGGTAGTTTCTTAGGAGTGCAACGTTCATCCTTCGTAGTAGCCTTCTACTGAGAATGGAAAGGACCTGACCCGCGAATGTAAAATAAGTATCGTTCGTAACTTCTTATTCGAGAGCCAGATGTTTCGCCCCTTGGGACTCAACATGACAACTTATCATATTAAGTTTTACAGAACACGATGGGGGTCAGGGGAGAGTTCAAGACCAAAAAACTGAGAATCGACTGTAATAATCTGAAATAAAATATTGCTTATATATTATTTTCTGATAACATTTAATTTATGGGAAATTCAGGAGGCTCTAATTTATTTAACCTTGTCCTGAAAATGAAATTATTAAGAGATCTTTTAGTCGCGAGTTAAGCGCATTTGCGTGTTTGTATATTATAGATATATACTATGGTTTGTGTCTCGGCAACATATATTAAAGAAAAAAGACAAATTAACATTCGTAGGGTGCGTGCAACGCACCAAATACAACTAATTATTGATAAATGTCACTCTCAGAAAATGTACCTGACCCTTTTAAATCACTCAAATAAAGTGATAAAATATTATAAGGAAAAAAGCATATGGCAAAAAGAATACCAAAAACAATAGAGGAAAAATTGAAAGACCTCGATTCCCACCTCTTTCTTCTTAGGGAACAACGAAACGGTCTTTCAGAAAGCAAAAGTCATATCAAAGAAATGTCAGCAGAATTACGCACTCTTATTTGTAGAGCACCAGAATATTTAGAAGGTTTGTTATGGCGATTGGTCGATGAATTGAAAGTTGATGATAAAATTTTTCTGCATGTACCTGGTAAATTAAAGAAAGATCATCCTTTGGCGCAAGGAATGCAATTCTATATCATACCCATAGAACGAGGCGGTAAAGGAAATCCCAAGCTTACACCAAAGCTCCATTCATTAAAGCATGTTATCAAAGAGTGTGAATCAATTTTTGCTGGTGGTCACCCTCTAACGTTTCAATATCTAATTAAGGCAATCGCAGAACAAATGGGTTTAGGCCATGAAGCTGATGGTATAGAACCTGCACTTGCAGAGCTAAAATCAATATTTATTAATGGTGTCGAGCCATATATACCAGTATTACTTGAAGCAACTGATTTTACTCTTGAAATTGGAGAGCGTGTTCTTGTAGCCGGGGAGCAGAAAACAAACTTTAAGAGAGATCATCATAAATATGATTACGGAAATTTATCCTTAGTCTTGCGTTTACGAATTGTAAAACAATTAGCAGGAAATATTCCTTTAGTGTTATTTCATTCCTACGTAAGCAATGTTAAAATACTTTGTTCTGGAACTCCCAAAGGTATAAGTTTTAATATAAATAAAAACGGTCAAGACATTACTGAACTTATTGCCAATTACCCTTCAAACTGGGAACCTGGCGCAGAAGCAATATTTATTTTTTCCTATTGTTCCAAAGTTCAACAGGCAAGAACAATGACAAATACAGAAATAAGCACAATAACAGATATTCCAAATATGGGTTGGCTTCATGCCTCTGACCTTATTTTAGATGAAAATCACATTGACCATATAGACTTCGTAGAAAAGAAATTCTTACTAACATACGAAAGACTGTTATCTGCTGATGATGTAAAAGGTTTATACAACCTGCCATCTAACGGTTATGGTCTTTGGAAATATGAAGATGAGATTAAAGAACAATCTCCCTTCCCATAAATTGTTCAAGAATAATAAGGACATTCACAGTATATTCCTTCAATTAAACTTCCTATGCAGAGATAGGGTTAATCTGGGGATGCCTTAATAATTAATTCAGGACATTTTCAATACTGTAAAGTTAATATGTCTGGGAAAAAGGTGATCAATAATATTTTTGATGAATCGTGTGTGATGGGTATTGCGTGATTTGACAAGATAACAGGATGGACAGGAAATATAAATCATGTAAATCTTGTTAATCTCGTCTGAGGAAAAGTAAGGGTCCTGACACCTATAAATTATCTGACGCCTATAAATTATCGCAGAGAATTAAAAGTACATATGAGATCGGCTATTAAATAATATATTTTTAATAATCTTCCTTGTTTTAAAGCCTATTTTGCGTAAAAGTGCTGTATATCGCCATGAACGAGAAGAATAAATCAGATTAAGCTCCCTTTTGTAAAATACTTCCTGTTCATTTGCTTTGTTCAGAGATTTTTGGTAATTTTGTATTAATACTTCCTGTACATTTGCTTTTTCCTGAGATTTTTTGTAATTTTGTATTAATACATCCTGTTTATTTGCCCTTCTCAGCGCTTTTAAATAATATTCATTATGTATCAACTGCATTTTTAGTTCTTTAGAAAATTCCAAGTTATAGAAAATTCGATTGACATTTGTATTTTCAAGTCGATGCAAAATTGCTTTAGTATTGTTTTCCAAGTTATATTTTTCATCAGCAATTGCTCTGAAATAATCAAGGAGTTTCAGAGCTTTATTGTAACCATCAAGAATCTCATTAACTAAAACATTTGCTTCGACCTTCCTAAAATAGCACCTTCCTGAGAAATTGTGACTGGCTGATTTTTCATAATTCATTTCCGTTATATAGCCGGGACCTCCAAACCGGTCATAACAATAAACCGGAATTTTCAGTGCAAAACAATATTGTACGGTTTTACCTATAGAAATAACAAGGTCATAAGGCAACAGCGTTTCAGGATTAACTAATTTATGAATACCATAATTTTCGCAACCAATACAATCAACTTCAATTGAATGTTTCCTTAGAATTTCAACAGATTGCAGCAGTTCCTGCGGGATATGATTGGATACAATCGCAATTTTTCTCAAGTTATCACTATGTATTTGCCTGGCCTCTGAAAAAAAATATTCTGGTACAGAATTGGGAAATACACTAATATTTTCCTTCTTAATCCAGCTATTGGAATAATAGAACTCAGCCGTTCTGTCGGAAACAGCCAGTACAATATCCAAATCGTCAACATAATACGGCAGGGCTTCTAATGGTTCAATCGTTGACAAAGTTCTATAAACAACCCTGCGGATTTTCACTCCATTGCTGATAATATTAGATAAAACAGGTGAATGATGACACCATGCTAAATCATACTCTTTGTATGGCAGAGGTTCCTTTAGCAGGTTAAAAACTCGAATATCCGCCCGCTCAAAAATAGTTTTTAGCGGTTCATCATAAGAAAATGTTGCAACAGAAATATCATAACCAAGTCCCTTAAAAACTAAAGCCGTCTCCAACGTAGTAATTTCCGAACCCGCAAAATTTATTAAATGGTGATTAGTTAATAATATTTTTGAGCCAAGAGATTCCGATGGATGTTTATCATGGTTATTAAAATCTAATTGTTTATTTCTATTCATTCTATCTATATTAAATTCTCTTTTATTTTGAAACAATTCATAGGCGGATTCAATTCATAATTGCAACTGAATTAAATCCTGTTTTGTTATCCAACTAATTTTTTACGTTCATAAAATAATTCATTCGGTGTTAAAAAGCCAAGAAATTTTCCTGGCCAATTATTCAGTTTTTCCAAGTTTTTCCTGATTTTTGTCAGGGTAATAAAAGTTTGCATTTTTCCAACAGTTAGTTTGCAGAGAACCATTTTATCAGTTATAATTCCGGTTTGTTGATGAAAGAGTCTTGAAAATACAAAATAATTCAGGTTTAAATATGCTGAAATATAAAAAAATACTTATTTTCCTTTTAGCCGCTTGCAGCTTAATGAATGTTTCGGCTTCTGCGTCAAATACATGGCTTTTAAATGAAGAGCAGAACTGGGACCTTATTGCTACCGACGAACAGAAGCAATTCATTGGCGAACTGGCCGAAGTTCAAAATCTTGTTAATGACGGCAAAAAGAAAAAGGCACAAAAACAATTCGCCGCCATTAAGCGAAAACACCCCGAATACAGAGGGAAAGAACTTAATTTATTTGTCAAAGCAGAGATGCTTCTTGTAAAAATGAAACTATCAGAATCAGCCAGAAACTATGATAAATTGCTCTCGAAGTACCCCGAAAGTATCCTTCGCAAGATGTCTATTAAGCGGATGTATGAAATCGGCACGACTTTTCTAAGCGGCCGGAAAAATGTTATTCTTGGTTTATTACCTCTAAAAGGTGACAGCGAGGGAATAAGCATTTTGGAAAAGATGACTGACCATGCCGGTTTTGACTCACCTATGGCGATAGACGCTTCTGTTAAAATAGCTAAAAATTACGAAAAAAGGAAAAAATTCAGCGAAGCGCACCTTAAATGGTATGAAATATATTCTCTGGGGAAAACTGACGCTACAATAAAAAGAGACGCCCTGTATGGAATGGCACAGGCAAAACAGGCTATCTATAATGATAACCCAGAATCCAAGAAACCATTTTATGATGCTTCAAATCTTCGTGCGGCGAGAAGCTATTATGAAATGTTACAAACATATTATTCGGATTTCGCACAGGAAAAAGGTGTTACCGAAATATTAAATGTCATAACTGAACAATTGGCCTATAAAGAACTTAGTATAGGTTTGTATTATCAAAAAACTGGAAATTTGCAAGCGGCAAATTTATACTTTGATATGGTAATAAACAATTGGCCAAAAAGTAAAAGCGCTGAAATAGCGCAAAACAAATTAAACCAAAACACGAAAAGTTAAAATAGATAAAATGAAACAGGGATTTCAAAAATTGAGCTATAAAAAAGAAATATTATTTTCAATCTGTATTTACAGTTTTCTTTCTCTAACTCTTCAGGGATGCGGCCCATTTTCAGGTTATTCCAACGAATCAATATATCATGAAGACGTTAAAACAGTTTTCGTGAAAATGTTCGACAATCAGACATTCAGACGAGGAGTAGAATACGAACTTTCGGATGCACTGGCAAAACGCATAGAAGCTCAAACACCTTATAAAATAGTCTCAAATCAGGATAATGCTGATACAGTAATAAGCGGTCAAATCGCTACAATTGGCGAATTTGCACTCAATTTTGAACGAGAAACCGGCCAGGTACTTGAAAAAGAAGTCGGAATCAGTGCGGTTGTAAACTGGAAAAACCTTAAAACAGGCGAATTGCTTATCGACAATAAAACCATCAGCGCATCAGCAACCTATTCTGATTACCAACAGCAGGATTTTAAGTATGGTTCTAACCTCGCGGCAAACAATCTTGCGCAGAATATCGTAGAACTTATGGAAAAAAAATGGTAGTATAACCTTTTAGATTTAAGAAAGTTGAGATTAAATACTCATTATGACAGAACAAAAAAATAAAAAAATGCCAAAACTCCCCTTCAGCCAGCAGGATAAACAAGGTAAAAGGCCGCCTATGGTGCCTCCTCAAAGACGTACCCCATTTGCTTATATAATTATAGTTTTTTTAGTTTTCACGACCTTTATGATGTATAATCAGTATCAGAATGTCGAAAAACTTAAATGGACTGAGTTTGTCAAACACATAGAGAATAAAGAAATCAAACTTTTTACGGTAAAAGATAATATTGTATCAGGTCAGTTTACCGAAGAATATATCAAAGCTAATGAAGGTAAAAAAGAAACCTTCGAAGTTTCATACAATCCTAATGTACATGGAAAAAAGCTTGGCGAAATAATTGATGAAAGCGGTTTAGAAAGCGATGCTTCTCAGCCGGGTTTATGGATGATTATTTTCGTGCAATATATATTACCTATACTTATATTTGTAGGAATTTTCTACTTCTTTCTTTTCAGGAACATTCGCGGCGGTGCGGGCGGAATGCTGATGTCATTCGGCAGAAGCAAACATCGTCTCCACGGCAATGATAAAATCAAAGTAACATTTAAAGACGTAGCAGGCGTTGAAGAAGCCAAAGATGAAGTCGCTGAAATAATCGAGTTTCTCAAGAATCCCAAGAGATTCCAGAAACTCGGCGGCCGCATTCCAAGAGGTGTTTTGCTTGTCGGGCCTCCAGGCTGCGGTAAAACCTTGCTCGCAAAAGCAATCGCCGGCGAAGCTGATGTACCTTTCTTCAGCATATCCGGCAGTGATTTCGTTGAAATGTTCGTCGGTGTCGGCGCATCGAGAGTTCGCGACCTGTTCAAACAGGCAAAAGAAAATTCACCCTGTATCATTTTCCTTGACGAAGTTGACGCGATAGGCCGCAAGAGAGGCCCGGGTTTTGCGGGCGGCGGACACGACGAGCGTGAGCAAACCCTCAACGCGATTCTTGTCGAAATGGACGGTTTCGACACAAATGACCAGGTTATTGTGATAGCGGCAACAAACCGTGCGGATATTCTTGATAATGCGCTTACACGACCCGGAAGATTCGACAGGCAGATTTTTGTTTCCCTGCCGGATATAAAAGGACGAGCGGAAATCCTGCAAGTTCACGCCAAGAAAGTTAAACTGGGTCCCGACGCGAACCTTGAAAGGCTGGCACGGGTGACTCCTATGTTCAGCGGTGCCGATTTGGCGGCTATTATAAACGAAGCGGCTCTGGGAGCCACTATTGCCAATAAAGATTTTATTGAAATGGCCGACCTCGAAGAAGCAAGAGATAAAGTTCGCTGGGGAAGAGCGAAAAAGAGCAGGGTTATCGACAAAAAAGAAAAGGAAATTGTCGCGTATCACGAAGCCGGGCACACACTTATACAATCTATGCTCAAAGACGGCGATCCGCTTCATAAAGTAAGTATTATCCCTCGCGGCCCAATGGGCGGTGCGACTTTTGCGCTGCCGGAAAAGGACAGAACGGTATTTTCCAGAAAATATTTGATGGCGCTTTTACAGGTTTGCTATGGCGGGCGTATTGCTGAAGAAATTTTCTGCGACGATATTTCAAGCGGTGCATCGTCTGATATTCAGCAGGCGACAAATATCGCCAGAGAAATGGTAACCTCATGGGGAATGAGTGAAGAACTTGGATTGATTAATTACGGCCAGGATTCCGGCATAGGCAACTCTTATTATCCTATGCCCGGGGAAAAAGAATATTCTGATAAGACCGCTGAAATCATCGATAAAGAAGTAAAAAGAATTACAAACGAAGCTCTGAAAAAGGCTAAGGCTTTAATTGAAGAAAACAGAGATAATGTAGAAAAAATCGCCCAGGCCCTGTTAAAATACGAAACCCTCGATGCCGAAGATGTTAAACTGATTCTGGAAGGCGGTACTATTGATAAACCGACTGTCTCTGATTTGCTCGCCGCTGAGCAGGCAAAAAATGATGCCAATACCGCCGAAAAAAAACAGAATGAGAAAGAAGAAAAGCAATCATCTTCTTAGTAAAGAAATCTGATTTTAATAACATTTGAGCAATGTTGCGGAAATTTATCGTTATGAAAAGCAAATGTACGCTTTTTTCTGAAAAAGTCTGGATAATTATTCTATTTTTATCCGCTGTTTGTGTATTTGGAAAAGAAAACGAGCCAAATTCCGCAATTCCTGATACAACTTCCGTTGAAGTTATGTTTGCGGAATATGAGCAGGAGTATTCTAAAGTACGTATTGAACCGGCTCGATGGGATTCTAAATTCGGCTTAGCCGCTGTTTTCGAGGGAACAAGCGATTTACATTATTATGCTAATCCAAAGACCGCGCCGGTACCGGAATATATCCTTACTGTAAAAGCTAAATCTGAAGTTTTTACATTCGATAAGCCTATATTGCCCAAAAGTACGATTTTCACTGACCCATTAGGTAATAAAGCTGATGTATATGCAGGTAATTTTACGGTTTTTATTCCGATTGTAAAATCTGAGCAGTCGGAAGCATTGCCGTCAACAATTGACATAACCATTTCAGGCCAGGTATGTACCAGTTCAACTTGTCTTTTGCCGATTACGAAATCAGTTCAGACAGAAATCAACTGGAGCGGCAGGGAAACATGGCGGCAAATCAATATTGAAAATCCCCCCGCTTTAAAACAGACGGTCGAAACAACATCATCACTGTCCATTTGGCTGGCACTTGGCATGGCCTTTGTGGCCGGGCTTACGCTTAATATTATGCCATGTGTATGGCCGGTTTTACCTCTTATTGTAATGCGAATCGTGAATCAGGCGAAAAAGAGCCGCGGTGTTTCTGTTGCGTTAGGATTATCTTTTTGCGTCGGCGTATTATTATTCTTCATGATTCTCGCCGGGGCAAATATCGCATTACAGCTTATCTCCGGTACTGTTCTGCAATGGGGCGACCAGTTTCGCAACCCTGTATTTGTCTCGGTTATGGCACTTGTGCTTGTACTGCTTTCGCTTTTCATGTTTGGCGTATTCTCCATTACAGTACCTTCAGTAATCTCAAGCAAACAAAGTTCAGGCAAAGGTTATATTTCCGCGGTCGGAATGGGTCTTCTCGCTGCAATTTTAAGTACGCCTTGCAGCTTTGGAATTTTGGCGGCCGCTTTTGCGTGGGCGCAATCTCAACCTTTGGTACAATCAACTTTAGGCATCATGTTTATCGGCCTTGGCATGGCTTTGCCGTATTTTGTTTTAACCGCTATACCGGGTCTTTTAAATCGACTTCCCAAACCCGGAAGATGGATGGAAATATTCAAACAAGGCGTGGGTTTCATTCTACTAATTATCGCGGTTAAAATGATAATCGCATTGCCTGAATCGCAAGCCCACGGCGTGTTATACTTTTCAATAGTATTAGCTTTTTGCGCATGGATGTGGGGTACATGGGTTGATTTTAATACCAAACCGAGTAAAAAATGGCTTGTGAGGATTTTTGCAATTGCTCTTGCCTCAGTTGCCGGCTGGACATTTCTTTCTACAGAAAAGACAAACCTGATAAACTGGCAAAGTTATGACGATGAAGTGATAAAAAATGCTATCGACGCTAATCAGCCGGTTTTGATTAAATTCACGGCAGATTGGTGTTTTAGCTGTCAGGTTGTGGAAAAATCCGTATATTCAAGTAAGGATATTGCTAATCTTATAAAAAGCAAAAACATCCTTCCAATTAAAGCTGATACTACCGAACAGGATTTTCCGGCGACAATCGCTTTAAAAACTGTTTACAACGAGCCGGGAGTCCCAGTATCAATGCTCCTGCTTCCCGGTCCCAATCCCCCTATCGCATGGCGAGGCATACTCTTTGCCGGCGACTTAAAAAAACAGATTAAATTGCTGCCTGCTGTTAATCAGTAACATCAAATACCTTAATATTTATGCAAAATCATGGATAAATACTGAAAAATACGTCGATGATTTTAGAAAATTAGAAAAATATCCTTCAAATATTTGCTTTTTTTATGCTATTTTTAGTATAATACTGATAAATTAAAGTATCAGATTAATTGGTACTATTTATTTAGGTAATAATATATTCGGAGATACTCGGTGCCAGAATTATGTACAAAAGATAAGTCATGCCTTGAGAACGTTGAGTCCGCCAGTAAAATAATTGTCGAGTATGAAAGCTTTATTCGTTTAATTATACGAACTCAAAACATATCAAATATGCATGAGGATGATCTTTTCCAGGATTTTTATCTCTCTCTTGTCGCCAATCCTGTTCCGGAAAATGTTAATAATATAAAAAGCTTTCTATATAGGGCAATAATCAATCATTTATCCAGGTCTGCTCAAAGAATTAGGGCATACGAAAAAAAAAATCAACATTTTCAAAAAAATTGCGATTTTAAAGTCAACAAAATTGAGTCGGCATGTACCTTATTAATAAGAGAAGAATCAAATAGAAAAATATTTGAGTTTATTAAGGAAAATACACCGAAGAAGAAATATATGGCAATTTTGTTAAGATATAGAGATGGTTACAGCATAAATGAAATCGCGGAAACAATGGGCATCAAGTATTCGTCTGCCAGAAAATATCTTTCTATCGGATTACGGAAAATCCGTGTTTGCGCAGACAATGCCTAAATAAGGAGAATTTGATGATTAGCCCAAATCTTAAAAATATATGTGATCAGACAAGGTTATATTATTTTGATTACCTGTCCCAAAAAGGTGAGAGCGAAATTCCGGAATGGATTTTGAGCCATATCAAACGATGTGATAATTGCAAAAAACAGATTCTTCAGTTAAAAAAAGCGTTGGAACAGTCAGAACAGAATGAAATATCAGGCCAAAATAATGAAGGAACGCTCCTTGCCGATACACTTAAACGTCATTTTTCACATATTGGCGAAGAAACTTCCTGCTCTTTAGTGAAACCTTTTTTACCTAACATGCTTGATCCTTCTGTTCAAATCAGTATACCAACGCCTATAACGGCACATATTGATCATTGCCCCGAATGCGTCAGGAATCTTAAAACAATCAGCGATTTGAATCTTAATGCCGCCAATTTATCTCGTCTGAGCCAGCTTTTCTCAGTAAAAACGCAGAATTATGATATTAGTTGTTCAACAGCAAAATCTGATATCATGGCTTTTGTAATGATGGCATTCCATGAAACAAATGATCTGGTCTTAAAACATCTATGTACCTGCGGCAAGTGTTCTGATATTATTTACCAGTACAGGGATTCAGTTATTAAAGAGCTTCAGACTGACAGCAAATCAAAACCATGCTTTTTGAGCAGTAAACTAACATATAACAGTATATTTGACTTTACAATTCCATACAGGCTTGATATTAACCAATATAAAAATTCAGAATCTATGCGATCTCAGGCATCACATATCAGGCGTTGTCCGTTCTGTCTTGAAAAAATACAGGAATTTCATCGCATTATCAGCAATATAAGTGAGCGTCCCAATTCCAGTACAATAACAAAATATAATCTGGACCTTTCGAGCCAGACGGAAAATCCAGAGAACTCACAAGACCTTTATGCCGGTTTTCCTGTGCATGTTGAGGTATCAGGTGCATATCAGGAAGCCGCCGCGTCAAATTCTCGAAATACAATCAATTTTACGTCTGCATTGAAAAATAATATAATCTCAAGAAATTACAGAACGCTATCCAAAACAGGAATTGCGGGTTTAGTATTTGCCGCTGTTATGTTAAGCGTAATGTTCATTTATTCACCAAAAGTAAAAGCACTGACTCTGGCACAGCTTTATAAATCGCTTGAAAATGTCAATAATGTACATATTTCTTCTTTTGCACCAGGAATTGAAGAACCTATTCAGGAACAATGGGTATCTCGTTCTTTGAAAATGAAGATGCTTAAAAATAATAATACATTAATCCTTTGGGATATAAATGGTAAATCTGTGATAACCAAAAACTTAACTTCAGGATCTATCAATACAGAAATGGATTCAGAGTGGATCGCAGATGCCGAAAGTAATATAAACAAATCTCTCGGACTCATACCATTTTACAGCATTTCCGAACTTCCGCCAACCGCGGAATGGAATAAAGTAACAATCGCGTCAGATTCTCAGTATTCAGCGGTGGAAACAGAGATTTACGAGTTGTCTTACGTTTCAGATACTTTCAGTGACCCGATATTCAGCAAGTTTCGCTTTATATTAAAAGCTGGTACAGATACGCTAATCAAAGTTGAATACTATCAAAAACTTAATAATGAAAGTGAATACTCTCTTAAAAGCTTTAATACAGTTGATTATTTAAGTAATGAAGAATTCATTTCTATTAAAAGCGGTTATTTTAAGAAATGAACTTTTGCAACAATTAGAAATACGTAATATTTTTTACTTTCTTAATGGAAGCCATAAAGGCGAAAGATTTTTATAACCATCAGCGGTTTTTTCGACAAATAAATCCTCTGCCTTTCTTCTCTCAATATGACCATCTGCATATCCAATATTAACTGACTTATTAAAATGACGGCCATTTATCGCGTCATCTTTCTGCCCATCCGATAAATTCCTGTCCTTATTCATTGCAAGGCCAGGAATGTAAGATCGGTCTTCAATACTTTTACCTAAAACCACCGGCGGGAAATCGGCTGCATGGTACCAGTTAATTAAATAATAGCCGCTATCAGCAATGAGAAGAGTTCGAGCCGGTGATTTTATATCCGTACTGCTTAAAAGGTCGCCCATAAATTCGTTTTTACCATCTGAAATCAAGCTTTTACAGATAGACTGGTTAACGCCATAATTTGCAACAAGTACATTATTTTTCAACCTAATATCCTGCATCCTTCTGGATGGACACCAGAAAACAGATTCTTTATTAAAACCTATATTTTCATCATCGCAAATATAATTATGCCATCTCCACCCGGGAGTGTCATAGCTGGCATCTCCAAGCAAAAAGCCGCCGGGTGGAGCTTTTATATTTCCATTGAGATATAAGCCATAAGGAAAATTTTCGTTTTTCAAATCATAGGCAATTAATTTTAATGTAATTTGCTTAATATTCGAGAAACAACGTGTTGATTTAGCGTATTCTCTCGCCAATCTCAATGCCGGAAGAACAATTGCGACAAGAAATACAATTATACCTAAAACCACAAGCAGCTCAATTATCGTAAAAGCTCTCCTATTCATATCCATGTATAATATTAACAAATATCGGAAAAGTCAACTTTTACTAATCTGAAAAAACTAATTTGGCGAATTGCAGTATCAAAATCCGCCAAATTAGTTTCGTTTTATTTCTATTGATATTGATAATATATATCAGTCAGTTTGAGCCATTCATTTTATTATTGGCATGAGAGCAAATAATAAATTACCAAAGTACCTAGATCCCAAACACACATGTTAGGGTCAAGCGGATGAACCACACAGCGGAAGGTATATTTTTCTATTCTAAACTCATCGGCGCACATTCCGCTTTCAGCAAGTTCACAGCCAATCCTCCTGAATATTACCTCGGAAATTCCATAACAATTACCTCCGATCATATATGGACAAGAAATCTTAAGTGAATTCTGAATTAAATATGTGCATGAGTAGCCTAATCCTCCTGTATAACCAACCAAATGAGCATCAGGAATCTCTGTCGCCCCGGATGGTAAAGCAATAGATTGATTAGAAACCAATAACGCTGTCCCTTCCGTCCATTCCATACCATAAAGACCTGCATTCGCACGATAATAGAAATTATCTTTCGTTAAATCTATTATCCAAACATAATTCTCGTCAATTCGATCAAGCAGCACATAATGATTCTTTTCGGGAAGATGTAAAATTACCTGGCATCCCGACAAATTTTTAAGTGTCTGTAAATCCGTTGTTACTGCCTTACAGTATAAACCTTTACTTTCGGCGTATTTCTTCATATCTTTCATACTTGTCTTCATATCATCCGGATTTACCAAATCTGAAAGCTGGGAACTCAAAATATTTTTCCCTAATTTCAAAGCGGCATACTGTAAAGTCGAGGTTGCGCAATTTTGAAGCTGTTTGCCTTCTGCTTCCATATACGCCATTCTTTCAGCCAAAAGCAAATCGGAATTTGCCGTATTTGAATAAAAATACTGTAAATCAGGCTTTGTAATATCATACCTGTATTCGATTAATGTATTTGGCATAAAATCGACTACAAAACTGCTTGGTGAAGGGACTTCTCCGCTTATTTTGGAAATTGTAATATAATCCCCTTCAAGCAGTTTTTGCGTTTTATCAAATTTTTCAATGACGATTGAAGTCGGTATCCAGGAATCCGATACAAATTTGTAATCGCTATAAAGATTAATTGTTTTAGAATCGGCTTTGTTTGTTACCCATGAAATTGGAGCATATCCTTTTTCAGGAGCAAGAACAAATATTGACTCTGAGCCGTCTTTATTGATTAAAGTAAGGTGAATCTCAGAATGTCCATCGACCGTTTTTGCGACCGCGGAAGATTCCATTTTAATCAGATTATCGTATGTTAAAGAACCATATCCCCACGGTATAATACCTTTGATTAAAAGGGATAACGAACCATTTTGAAAATTTTCAGAAGAACTAACGAAAGCGTGATTAACCCCCGGAGTGTACATTGTATTTTTTTCTCCATCGTCACAAAGAATTCTTCTGCCATTCCAGGTAAGATTGAATTGGTCTATTTTATGATTGCTTTTCAGTTCATCAGGAACTTTTACCGAATCTACCCTTGAATCTACTTTAATATCATAATAATACCTTTTTCCGTCGTATTTTAGGATTTTCGTAGTCTTCATGGTATATTCATTGGACATATGATAACGAATATTGAAAGGTATCGCCTCAAGTGCCATTTTTTGCAAATATTCCGCCACTTCAGCTTTATTATCATTTGAAACATATTCTTCAATTTTCCTGCTTATCTCGCTTAATATTGTATTTTCATCAGTTGTTTTTGGCGCCCTGTATTCCTCGTGAACAGCTTCCATAGTTCCGCTTTGTATCCATGTGCTTTTAAAATTGGCTGCCAATGTTTTAAAAAGCAGTTCTTTTTCTTTGCCGCTCAATTCTACATCCGCAAGGCAGATGCGGCAAAATAACATTAACATTAAAATGCTAATAATACTTGTTTTAGATTTCATGACAGGCCCTTTCCAAGTAATGTTAAAAAGTAATTCCGGAATACACTGACCGGAATATTTATTTAGTCTTCACTTATAATAAAGGGTCATCTCAAGCCAAAAATGTTGACTATAAATCTTGAAAAAAAAATATTTTTTTTGTTTGATAAGTTATTTTCGCTTTTTTTTGCGATTTCCAATCATTTGGAAAAAATTTTCTCCCAAAAGAACGGTTTGACAAGAAAACTCCTTCTGTTATAATTTGATTACAAGATTTTATTTCAACTTAATACAAAGAAAGGATCAGGTAGTATAATGGAAAAAATTGGTTTTATTGGTCTTGGAATTATGGGAAAACCTATGGCGAAGAATCTTCTCAAAGCCGGTTATTCTCTTACTGTTTATGATATTTTCCCCGACCCAGTCGCAGAAGTAGTAAAAGCTGGTGCGCAAAAGGGAACTTCCTGCAAAGATGTAGCGTCAAAAAGCGATATCGTCATTACAATGCTTCCAAATTCACCGGAAGTAAAAGAAGCCGTTATGGGCAAAAACGGCATACTTGACGGGGCTAAATCAGGTATGATTTTGATTGATATGAGTTCAATAGCTCCTTTGGCCAGCCAGGAAATCTCCAAAAAAGCAGCGGAAAAAGGGGTTATAATGCTTGATGCGCCCGTAAGCGGTGGCGAACCCAAAGCAATAGATGGTACATTGGCAATTATGGTTGGCGGCCCGGAAAACACATTTAACAAAGTTAAAGACATTCTTGGAAAAATGGGCGCTTCTGTAACTCTGGTTGGTGATATTGGCAGCGGTAATACAACTAAATTAGCAAACCAGATAATTGTGGCATTGAATATCGCCGCAATGTCCGAAGCAATGGTTCTGGCAAAAAAAGCCGGTGTTGACCCTGAAAAAGTATTCAACGCAATCAAAGGCGGCCTGGCAGGAAGCACTGTATTAAACGCGAAAATGCCGCTTGCTTTAGCAGGTAACTTCAAACCTGGCTTCCGCATTGTATTACATATCAAAGATTTGCAGAACGCACTTGACACAGCACATGGCATTGGCGTTCCTATTCCTCTTACAAGCGTAGTAATGGAAATGATGCAGGCACTGAAAGTCGATGGCCACGGCGGCGACGACCACGGCGGTCTTATCCAATTCTACGAAAAACTCGCCAAGGTTGAAGTAAGAAAATAATATTTTCTACCATTCTCCGCAGAATCCATTGCGGTACTGCGCAGAACCAGAACTTTGCGAAATCGAATGGGCAGGAATCTCATTTGAACAAATTTTTAAGCCTTCATAAAAAACATGGAGGCTTTTTTACGCGCAAGCATTATTAATGCGCATAAAAAAAGGAGACCAGGGCAGTTCGTTAGAAATCGGTTGTAGGCCCGTCTCCTTTTTGCGATATGCCGTTACACACTTTACCGCGGATTGTGCAATTGAGACCAACTGATCTCTGTGTGCATTCGCAACATATATATTATAACTCATTTTCCTTGTATGTGCAAAAAGAAAAGAGTTTATAAAATCACAAATAACATAACCGAATATAATACCGTAACTTATGCGACTGAATATTTTTTATTTTTTCCAAAGAATTTGATTAGCTTCAATCGGTTTCACTTCGCTATTAAACAATGGAACAACCCGGGGCGTATAATCGCTTATTTTTCGCTTGGCCGGTAATTCAATTTTAAATAAATATCCATTCTTATCAGCGTTTATCCGCTCGCCGCGTATCATATTATAAATTTCATGTTCCTGCCCGTTGAGAGGGTCCGCATAAAGCTGTACCGTAATTTCATCTGGATTAACACCCTCTAAAAATACTGGTAAGTTATAATAATATTGACCATCTTTTGAACTAAAGTCCACTTCGCCAAATTGTATTTTTGAGAAACTTTCCCTGATAGTTTTTTTCATCTTGCAAAGAGAGATTGATTTTGCAGCTTTATTACCAATTCGTTCGGAAAAATCAGTAAACGAAGGCAAATACAGCTTTTCGGTATATTCGCGAAGCATTCTGTTGCTGCTGAATTGCGGCGTAAGTTCAGCCATGCTCGAACGTATTTTTGAAACCCAGCCAACAGGAACTCCTTTTGAATTTCTATCATAAAATAACGGCACGATTTCTTCTTCTAAAAGCCGGTAAAGCTGATTAGCTTCGCACACGTCATAATTTATGTCATTTCCATGTTCGCACCTGTCACCCAAAGCCCATCCGACTTCGGGTTTATAAGCTTCGGCCCACCAACCGTCTAATTCTGATAAATTAAGTCCACCATTTACAAGAACTTTCATGCCGCTCGTACCGCTTGCTTCCCAGGGTCTTCTCGGTGTATTAATCCATAAATCAACCCCCTGCACAAGATGCTCGGCGAGTGACATATCATAATCGGCGAGAAAAACCGCGTGTGAACGTGAATTGGATTGGCGAATGAAATTTGTCCATGCGGCTATCATTGCTTTACCGCGATTGTCATGAGGATGTGCTTTTCCAGCGATTATTATCTGTACAGGGCGTTCCTTGTTCAATAACAAAGCTTTCAATCGCTCTGGGTTTTGAATCAGCAAATTCGGTCGCTTATATTCCGCAAAACGTCTGGCGAATCCAATTGTAAATACATCTGGATTCAAAATCTCTCTGGCATGAAATATTTTTTCATCAGAAGCTCCCGCCGCTTCGAGTTGTCTTAAAAGCCGTTCCCTTGCATATTCGACCAGACGTTTTCGTCCTTCGTTGCGAAAATTCCAAAGCGTCTCATCAGGTACTTTTTTCAGACAAGGTTCTATTGTTTCAAGAGTTCCCACCCACCTGTCTTTTCCACACGAGTCGGTCCAGAGTTTATCCGCCGCTTCAGAATCCCATGAAGGTACATGTACACCATTAGTGACATGAGTTACAGGGACTTCACTCAGCGGCCATCGCGGGAACAAATTCGCGAAAATATTTCTGCTTACCTGACCATGCAGGAGGCTTACCGCGTTAACGACTCCCGAACCGCGAACAGCCAAATATGCCATATTCAATGGTTCAGAATTATCTCCCGGATTTTCCCGCCCTAAATCAAGAATTCCTTCTATTCCTATGTCAATTCTGTCCGCGTATCCCTTTAGATACTGATACACCAATGAAGGAGCAAACCTGTCAAATCCCGCGGCTACCGGGGTATGTGTTGTAAATACATTTCCGGCTTTCGTCGCTTCAAGAGCCACTTCAAAAGGCACGTTTGATTCTTGCGCAAATATTCTGGCGCGTTCGATAACAGCAAGAGCTGCATGTCCCTCGTTGAGATGACACACCTGTGCCTTAATTCCAAGAACGCTCAGCAGCTTCCAGCCTCCTATTCCCAGTACCATTTCCTGCTGCAGACGCATTTCATTTCCGCCGCCGTAAAGTTCCGCCGTAATACACTGGTCGGCTGGTCCATTTTCAGGATCGTTACTATCGAGCAAATACAGCTTTACCCTTCCCACCCTGGCTTCCCATATACGTAATTTCACTATCCTGCCCGGGAACTGCACATTTACATGAAACCATTGCCCATCAGCATCGCGAACTGGAAGAATTGGAAGCTGGCTCGGATCATTATATGGATAGTATTCTATTTGATTGCCGTCAGAATTTATAACCTGCCTGAAATAGCCCTGTTGATAAAGCAAACCAACACCTACAACCGGTACGCCTAAATCACTGGCGGTTTTCAGTACATCTCCCGCTAAAATCCCTAATCCGCCTGAATAAATGGGTAAAGATTCACTTAACCCGAATTCCATACTTAAATATGCGACAGTTAGAGCTGATTTTCCATATTTTTTGGAAAACCATGTTAAATCTTTTTCATCCAAATACTGTTTATGAAGTTTAACCTGATTTTGCAATTCCTGCCTGAATGATTTCTTACTCTCTAAAGCTTTCAGTCGTGCCTCTGAAACCGATTGAAGTATAAGCCATGGATTTCGCGTCAAATTCCAAAGTTCGCTATTAATTTGTTCCCAAAGTGAATCTGATTTGTGAGACCATGACCATCTCAAATCCAATCCAAGCTCAGCCAAGCCTTCAAGTCCTTCCGGGATAGGCGGAAGTGTGTAGTATTTTGGAATTCCCATTAATAATCCTTCCTTTTTTAAACCCAGTCTCTGCTATTCAATTTGTATTTCTTTATATTGGATTTCTCCTGGTACCGCAATAAAAATTTGATCAATAATAGCTGGTTGTTAATTTGGGATAGAAAAAAGATTAGGGATTTTAACTTCGATATTTCCTGAGCATATCAAGAAGATGCTGCATATCGTCTGGAAACGGCGCTTCAAACCTAACCAATTTATCATCTTTAGGATGTTTGAATTCCAAACTGAAAGCATGTAATGCTACTCGATTTATTACAGGGTCCTGAATGGCTGTCTCAGAATCTTCCAACTGCCATTGATATACAAGCTTTCCGCCGTACATATCATCGGCAACAATAGGATGTTTTATATGTGCTAAATGCACCCTGATTTGATGTGTTCTGCCGGTTTTCGGAGTTAATTTTAAAAGTGAAAAACCACGGAACGGCTCTATAACCTCATAAAACGTAATAGATTCTTTTCCTTCTTCAGGCCGAACCGCGTATTTTTCTCTTATTTGAGGATGAACACCAAGAGAAGCCTTAATTCTGTCGGCGGTAAGTTCAGGCGTACCGTGAACAATCGCAAGATATGTTTTGTTTATTTCGCGATTTTCAAATTGTTTCGCGATTTTCCATTGTGCGGTATTATTTTTTGTAATAACCATTACGCCGGTTGTATTTCTATCGAGACGATGCACAATACCGGGGCGAAATTCCCCAAGCCCATCGGACAGTTCATTCGAGTAAAAAGCAAGCGCGTTTACTAATGTTCCGTGTGTATTGCTGCGGGCTGGATGTACGATAATACCCGCCTGCTTATTAATAATGATTATATCTTCGTCTTCATGAATTATATTCAACGGAATATCTTCAGGAAAAATCTCTCTGCTGGGAGGTTCAGGCACTATAAAAGATACTTCATCGCCAGGACTAAGCTTATAACTCGGCTTGGCGATTTTGCCGTTGACTTTGGTTTCGCCCTGCCTGATTGCTTCCTGAATATAATTTCGGCTCAGGTGACTATACCGGCCATGAAGATATTTATCAAGTCTGCGTTCTTTAATTGAGGGTCCGACACGAAGCGTCAAAGGCTGACCAAATGCTATTTCGTCAGATTCAACTAAATCGTCTTCTATTTCCGGATTCTCGCTTTGTAAATCATCAGACATACACATTTACAAATTATAGTTCCAGATTATTAATGTCATCAGAAATATCAATTTCAGTTGGAAGATTGCTTTCTATTGGTAATGCTGAATTAATGGGAGCATTTACATCAGAATCAATAACCATAGGTAAATTCGCATCACCGACATTTCTATTTGCATTACGCAGCAGTTCAGTCAATGGATCAAGCACAGCATTTGGATCCGGCGTCGGTTGAGCTGGTGCGGCCTGAAATACAATATCCTGTTTATAATCATCCATGATGCTTAGACGCAGTTGTGCTTTGCTTACAGTGATCGTACCGGCATAATCGGCATTTTCAAGTATGCCGTTATATATCTTGCGTGCTTCCTCGAATTCACCGAGTTCTTCCGCACATAATCCCAAACCGAATTCAGCAAGACCTTTGATTGTTTTATCCGAAGGTTTTTCAGCTATCGCGTCGGCATAATTTTTCTTTGCCCTGTTTATTTTCTCTACCAAATCTTTCTGGCTTATGATTTCATTTCGATATTGCAGTTCCGACCTGACAGCATCCGCAGCTTTAATACGTGCGAAAGCAGCGATATTTTTATTACCGGTTGTTCCCGCGAATTTTTCCAGTTCAACAGCGTTATTAATAAGTAAAAACGACAAGTCACTGCCCGGCTGGCTTAATATCTGAGATTTCTTAAATAAGACATCATCCACCAGAGTTGTAAATTTTTCATGCTCACCGGATTGCGTTTTTTTAGAGACAGCTCTCCAGCCGTAAAAACCTGCGACAACAACAATCGCGGCGATTACGATTAGAATTGTATTAAGATTTTCTTTCGACCATTGAGGCAGATGGGTCAACCAATCGGCCAGCTCATTCGATTTCAATTCGTGTCTATGCTCTGATTTCATTTTCTCTACTGCTCACTTAAATTATTTCATTGTTAGTAACGAACATTTACTTAATTAAACCATAGAATTAATATAATTTTATGGTAACAAAACCTGAATTTTAACAGGATTTCTTTTAACTTGCAATAGCCATATATACCGATTAATATTTTATATAGTAGATTTAACCGGATTCCGGGATAATTTTTATGGAAAATCGCCGAAAGGACGCGTATTTTGAAAAATAAAATAAAACTGCTGATTTTCAACATATCTTTTTCATCCATTTTCTTTAGTCCTATATTATACGCAAATGGACAGAATTTTACAGATACAAAACAGGCTATTATACCAAAAGGGCTGGAAAACATTTGGGATTCATCTAAATATATAAGCATTGACGAAATAAAGCCCGGAATGGAAGCATATTGCCTGACAGAATACAGTATCGCGGGTATAGAAAAATTTTCTTTGGATGTAATTGATGTAGTACGTGATTTGGAGGTTGGTAAAAATGTAATATTGGTTAAAGGCACAGATGAGAGATTTATAAAAACCGGCCCTGTAGCCGGATGCAGCGGCTCACCTGTTTATATCGAAGGAAGATTAGCGGGCGCATTGGCTTATACATGGAGTTATAGTACCGAGCCGCTTTACGCGGCTACGCCAATAGAAGATATGCTTGGAATTGACCAGGCCAAACAAAAACCAACTGCAAAAACCGTTGCATTGGAATATGATTTTACAACTCCGGTAAATTTTACACGAGTGAACAGCGGCTATAAAAAAACATTAACAAAACTTACGAAAACTTCTTCCGGACTGAATCCACTGCCAAGCCCATTATTCGCATCCGGGATTTCTACACAAATTCCGGAACTATTCAAGTCAATAACAGAACCGTTTGGACTTATGGTAGTCTCCGGCGGAGGAAACAGCAATACTACCGAAGGAAAAAACTCGAATATAAAATTAGTACCAGGCGCAAGTCTTGGCGTACCATTAGTCAGCGGCGACATTAAACTTTCCACAATGGGAACTGTAACGGAAGTAATAGGTGATAAAGTTTATGGTTTCGGCCATATGCTTCTCGGTTTCGGTAACGTGAATTTGCCAATAGCTACCGGCAAAGTACATACAATCGTTTCAAACCTATCAAGTTCATTTAAGATGGCTTCGGTATTGGATACTGTTGGCACTTTGAAATTCGATGAATCAACCGGCGTTATCGGGCAAATTGGTGAAATACCAAAAACGATTCCATTTAAAATAAAAGTTGACCATTGCAACGATTCGCAAATCAGAACTTATAATTGCCGGATTGCCAGCAACGCACTCGTTACACCGGCATATCTTGAAATGGCTTTAACCGGAGCGGCTACTAAATCAAGTGACCTTCCTACTGAACACACGATAGAATATCAATTCGATATCGGCTTAGGAAACGGCGAAGTTCTTTCATGTAATAATATTTCAACTGATAAGAAATTAAATGAAGTCGTTGGCGAATGCGTTGCGGTAGTTACACTCATAATGGACAATCCTTTCAAGAAAATAGATGTTAATTCCATTGACTGCAAAATTAACATTAAACCGAAAAACATCAGTTCAAATATCTGGTCCGTGGACCTGTCAAAATCTGAAGTAAAAGCCGGCGAGACAATTGATATCACCGTAATAGTAGAATCATATCTCGGTGAAAAAAAGAAATACAAACAAAGCATTAAAATACCTGAAGATTTAAAACCTGACACATACGATTTAAGTATAAGCGGCTCAGGAGGGTATGAAGATTTTATAACAAAAGCGGCTCCGCATAAATTTGTCGCACAAAACGCACCGGATTTAATCGACGCAATAAATAATCTTCTCAGTATAGAAAGGAATAAGTTGTATTTTGTACTTGTTTTGCCAAGCAGCGGCATAACACTCGAAAAAGCCGAACTTCCTGATTTACCCGCGACTAAAACAATAATACTTCAGGACAAAAAGAGAGGAATAAATGTACGTCCGTATCAAAACTGGATTGAAAAAAAGATTGATATCGACTCTGTTGTCGCAAATCAGAAAGTCATGAAAATAACTGTTGTAGAATAAATTCAAATAAAAACAGGAGCAAAATGAATAATCATTATTTTATGAAGACCAAAAATTTAATCGTAATATTTTTATGCCTGATGATGTGTTCAGTTTCAATGGCGGTAACCAGCAAAATCACTCGTCACTCAACAAGCGCAGACTTAAATAAAGGTACAACCGAAAATACAATAATCAGTTCACGTGGTATAATTCAACTCGGACTTGGCGAGGAAAACGTTATTGCAGAGTTCGATGATTTTGCCGAAGCATGGTCGATAAACAGCATCGTCGTAAGCGGCGGAACTATGTTTTTCGGAACCAGTCCGAACGGCGGAATTTATCGTTACAGCCTTAACAAGCTTACAAAGATATATCCTCTTGCGGAAAAAAACGATTCGGAAAATAAACTCGATAACAAAGAAGAAGGCGAATCTGTTAAAATTCAGGAAAAGCTGACAAACGAACATATTTTCGCGATGACAACTGATATATCAGGAAGATTGCTTGTCGGCATAAGCGGCAAAACCTGTAAACTTTGCAGATTTGACGGCGATAAAATGGTAACTGTTTACGAGCCAAATGAAGCGATGTATATTTACGCGATAACTCTCGATGATACCGGCAATATTTATTTGGGTACAGGCCCAAAAGGAAATATTTATAAACTTGATTCGCTCGGCAAAAAAGCAGAACTTGTTTATACCAGCAGAGACAAAAACATTTTATCTCTTGCATTCGGGCAGGATGGATTTTTATATGCCGGCGCGGATGAGAGAGGTTTAATTTACAAAATTAATATCAAAAATAAAGAAGCAACAGTGTTGTACGATAGTGATCAGCCGGAAATCGCGTCGTTACTTTTTTTTGCGAAATCAGGTACGCCGTCTGGAATCAACATGGATACACTTTATGCGGCGGCTACATCAGCGCAAATTGTAAAAACACAAACACAATTTGCCGCTTCAATACCAGAAATTCTTCCTTCGGGACGACCGGAGATACTGGAGAATCCCAAGGATAAAGACGACGAAAAAAATGATGATGAAAAAGAAAATGGAACAAGTCCGATTATTTCCCCGGAAGCCGGACAAAAGCTTGAAGTTGCCAATATAAAGGAAACTGAACCACCAAAAGCTGTGCAGGGAACACCGCCAATCACCAGGGGAACAAGGCCGCGAACGGCAAGTAATTTATACAAAATAAGCAAAGATGGTTTTGTAACAGATGTTTTTGGCGAATCAGCCGTCTTTTTCTGCCTTGCACAAAAAGAAAATAAACTTCTGGTCGGAACGGGTAATAATGCTCAACTTTATAGTATAGATCCGGAACAGGAGCAGCAGTCAATTATTTATGAGGATAAAAAAGCAACACAAATAACCGCGATTACAGTTGACGGCGATGATATTTATCTTGGCACGGCAAATCCCGCGAAGATAATTAAGTTAGGCTCTGGATTCGCGAAAGAAGGAACTTATATTTCAGATTTAATCGATGCCGGCCAGCCTTCTCAATGGGGAAAATTACAGCTTGAAGCCGACATTCCAGCCGGATGTAAAGTAAAAGTCGCTTCACGAAGCGGAAATGTTAAAGATGTCAACGACCCTGCTTTTTCTTCGTGGACCGAGCCGGAAGATATAACCGGGCCGGTACAATTAAAATGCCCTCTCGGCAGATTCTGCCAGTATAAACTTATACTTCAAAGCAATTACGGCTCTTCATCTCCACTTATCAGGGAAATTGTTGTCGCCAATACAGTCCCTAACCTACCGCCTAAAGTGGAATCTGTTACAATTAACAGGATACTGACAGGAATCAAGGCAGGAACAGTCAGAATTACATACATCGCGAAAGATGATAATGATGACAATTTGATTTACAAAATCGATTTCAGGAAAATCGGCAGAAGCAACTGGATTGAATTGATTGACGACCAGGAAACCGTTACTTTCGAGTGGGATGGAAAAACAGTCGAAGACGGTAAATATGAAATTAGAATTACCGCAAGCGATGAAAGAAGCAATACATCCTTAACAAAACTAAACGGAACAAGAGTCAGTGAGCCGATTATTATTGATAACACCGGACCGGTAGTAAAGAAACTCAGCGAAATGAACAGGCAGGAAAATAATCGCCAGTTCAGGATTTTCACATTTGAAATTACAGATGAATTAAGCGCTATCGGTAAACTTGAATACACAATTGACAGCAATGAAAACTGGATAAGCTCGATTCCTGATGATTTGGTTTACGATACAACCATAGAACACTTTACGATAGCAATAGACTCAGAGAAATATTTACCCAAAGGCGATCATGTTCTGACAATAAAAGTAAGTGATTCTGTTGGGAATGTACAGTATAAGACGTTTGAGATTAATTAGTCGTGCGTCATACGTGATGTGTATTACGAAAAACGAATTCCTTTTTTCTCAATACGCAATACAATTTAATTTAACTTCCGCCCGATGAAGTCCTGTATGGTTCTCTATGCGGCCAGCCGTATTTCTCGAAAAGCCCAAACTCTTTTCCAGAATTATCGTTTGGATTATTTTGCAGACCGGAACGAACACTTTCGGCATGACCATCTACAAAAACCGCATTTGCGGTACCGTTATTTAAGTCAGAAGCAGTAGCATTATGGAAAGTCCCGAACCAGTCATTTCCATTCGACCACAAAGCATTATCGTTCAGAACGGTGTTACAACCCGGTCGAAGCCACATATTTTCTTCAGAAAAGAAAAATACCTTAGCTTTGTTTCTTGTTATCTCTGAAGATCTGAGAACCCCGCTTCCCTCAGCATAATTATATCTTTTCATCCCTAAAAACGCGTTCATGCTGTAACTATACATAGGAACAACTTCAATATCGGGATTATGTCTTGGATGTTTCTGGCCGGTGGTTTTTGCCAAACTATTAAACCTTGGGCATAAATGAGCTTTCATTTCTTTCAAATATGTCCATAACGGACCATCAGGAGGATATCTTTTATCATGCCATCTGCAGTAACTTTGATATCCAAGTTCCGGCTGACTGTTGGAAACGAGGGAAAATTCAGGATTGGGATAATAATCATCGTTATCGCTTAAATAAACAGATTGTACTATTCCATATTGACGAAGAGTTGAACGGCAAACTAACTCATATCCCTGCTCTCTCGCCAGTTGCATTGCAGGCAGTAAGATACCTATCAACATAGCGATTATCGCCACCACCACCATTAACTCGATCAATGTGAAAGCTTGTATCTTTCTCATATGTTATCAATTATACAATTTTTTTACATTTTGTTAATAGGTAAAATACTATTTTTTTATTTTTTATCCTATAAAATCCTTGATTTCAATAAATATTTTGTGATATTTTACTTTTTTCGAGGTTTTCTTTAATTTTTTATTATTTTTTATTTATAACAAATGGATGATATCCAGAGGAAATTAGCTTTAATTGATAAACAGTTTTCGAGAATTCCTTCACATGAATTCATTTTGGGACACTGTCCGTTAGTGTTTATAGCGTTCGGATTGATTTTTGGTATTATCATCCAAAATTATGTAGTTTTTCCAATAATTATCTGGTTTGGAATCCTCTTTCTCAATTTGATGATAATCATTCTACTATTTGCTTTTAAAACAAATTCCGCCAAAGTTAGATATTTTTCCGCTTATCTTGCCCTCATTTGTTTTCTTTGTCTTGGCTCTATCCGGCTGACAAGTTATATTGAGCCGCAATCCAATGATATCGAAAAATATGTCTCCAATGAGCCGGTTTTGGCGACAATTCGGGGCTATATAACAACTGAACCGCGTACAAATAAACTTTCGGATTGGAAATTCTCCAGTTTTATGCCGTCCGATCCGGGAAGCGGTTTTTATATGAAAATATCAGAAATTGAATCAAAATCCGGCTGGGCAAAAGTAAACGGGACTTTAAGAGTTTTTATAAATGAACTTGTATTGGATTTATCGCTCGGTGATTATATCCAGGCTTATTGCTGGCTGGATACTTTTAAGCCGCCGTCAAATCCGGGACAATTCAATACAGCCAACCATCTTATGAAACAAGGTGTTTTCGTCGGAGCATCGATAAAATCACGTTCAGGAATCAGGGTTATCCAAAAATCAGGTAAAGAAACTTTCACGTTTATTAAAAACAAAATCAGGGAATTAGCCGAAGCTGCTTTATTGGATGACATGACAAATGACGACAGCAATGGTCTTCTACAGGCTTTACTTTTAGGTTACAGGGGTGATATTGACAGTGACACAAACGAAGCTTTCCGCAAAACAGGTCTCTCACATTATATAAGTCTTTCAGGCCTGCACATGGGTATAATTATCGGGATAGTCTGGTGGTTCAGCACAATCACGGGCTTTATGAAACGAGGCCGCTCAGTAATTTGTATTATTGCGATTATTGTATTTTTGATGGTTATCCCGCCCAAAGCCCCTACTCTCAGAGCTTCGATTATAGCTGTGATGTTTTGCCTGTCATTTATTATCAGGCGACAGGCAAACCCGATTAATACATTATCATTATCAGCGATAATTTTATTACTCATAAGACCGACACAATTATTTGAAGCAGGCTGGCAATTATCTTTCGTTTCGGTTTTGGGCATTATCTTATTCTCCAAAGATATTTATTACTTTTTTCATGAAAAACTCGACTACTTAATCCGGGCAAAATCATTAAATCAAACAAGAAAAAATATTTATTCAATCGCTTTTATAGCAGACAAGGCAATAGCATTATTTTCTGTCGGGCTTGGGGCATGGATAGCAAGTGCCGGAATTCTGCTATACCATTTTCATACAATCACGCCGCTCGCGAGTTTATGGACTGTGCTTGTGTTTCCTTTTGTAAGTGCAATTTTAATACTGGGTTTCCTGAAAATACTTTTATTTTTCATTTTCCCAACTCTTAGCACCCTTTTGGGTGTATTCGTCTCATGGTTGTCAGTTGTCCTTATTTCTATTGTAAAACTTTTAGCCCGGTTTGATATATCAGAAATACTGATTGGGCATGTTTCTTTAAGGATTATTTATTGTTTGTATTTTATTATTATTGCTTTCCTTCTGTTCTTTTACAGCTACCCTTCCTTGAGACGAAAGCTGATTTTCGCGGCTATTCCATTACTGATTTTTTTTACCGGCACACTCAAATGGCAACATAGAAGTAACGATAATCTTGTTTTAACATGTCTCGATGTCGGGCATGGGCAGGCGATTTTTCTTCAGTCGCCGGACGGTGAAAATATTCTTTTCGATGCCGGTTCAATGTACATGAGTGACATAGGTCAAAGAATAGTAATTCCATTTTTAATTTATTCCGGCATAAACAAAATTGATGCTGTAATGATAAGCCATAATGATATAGACCACATCAACGGAATACCGGAAATCGCTGAATTCTGTAATGTTGGTAATATTTACGCCAATGAAGACTTCTTCAGCAAAACAGATGAATGGGGAACCGCGAGTTTTTTAAGAGATTGCTTACGTGAAACAGGTATAGAAATTCAACATCTCGATAAAATTAATATTTCCAGCAAGCAGGTACAAATAACTACACTCTGGCCGAAGCAAAATGATAATTGGAGACAGGATTTAAGTGATAATGACAAATCTCTCGTGATACTCATAGAATTCCGCAAAATTAAAATACTTATATGTTCAGACATAGAGCAATTCGCACAAAAAGAATTGTTACAATTGTATCCCGATTTGAAAGCTGACATTGTCGCAGTTCCGCATCACGGCTCATCAAATACCCTCGACCCGGATTTTCTCGGAAGTCTCAACGCGGAAATTCTGATTTGCAGTACAGATAAAACTCCTGCAATAAAGAGTTCTGGGCAATTATTTTACACATCAAGAGATGGGGCAATAAGAATTTCCATTGATAAGCAAGGATATCAAGAAGTGTGTACATACAATAAAAAAAGTGACTAAAGAAGAACGAAACAACTTTAGTCACTTTCAATTTTAGGCACTTATAACTTGTTTTATTTCATATGTACTACGATTTCGACTCTTCGGTTTTTGGCTTTGTTTACACTTGAGGTGTTTGAAGCAACTGGTCTGGCTTCGCCGCAAGCAACCGCCTGAATTTGTTTCTCCGACCAGCCGCGAGACACGAGGTATCTTGTAACAGACAAAGCTCTTTGAGCAGAAAGCTCCCAGTTGTCTTTCCAATCTGATTTCTGAATCGGGTCTGTATCAGTATGACCTACAACATCAACTTGCTTTCCTGAGTATTTGGACTTCAGTACGGAATAAATAGTATTCAACTCAGCGCTTGTCGCTTTTTTCAGTTCCGCCTGGCCTGAATCAAACAAAATCGAGTTCTCCAGGGTAACAGTAATAGTACCCTCTGCCGCGTTAAAGGCGACATCAAATCCTTCGAAACCTGAAGCCTGAGCAGGTGTTTTCTTGTTTACTTCGATTTGTCTTTGGAGTTCTGCTATTGTTTTTTGATCCCTATCGATTCGTTCGGCAAGTTCCTGGGTCTGTTTCTTTTCACCATCAAGCTGGCCTTCGAGATTCTGGTTTCTCACATACAACTTATCATATTCAGCTTTCCAGTTGGTACAGCCGGTGAGCATAGAAACGAATAATAAACCAACTATCAATACAACAATATTTTTCCTATTTGTAAACCGCATTTTGAATTCTCCTTAAATTCCGTATTTTAAACTTACATTTCCTTTGTATAGGAATATATCATATAAAAATGTTCGACAATATAGTCATGGAGTATAATAACAACAAGTATGCCAATTGACAAGAAGGGACCATAGGGAATTTGGCGAATTTTCTTAAAAAACATTTGAATTCCCACCCAGCCAAGCCCGAAAAATGGCGCTATGAAAAACGCAATCACTACCGGAAACGCGCCAACAACCGCACCAGCGGCTCCCATAAGATGCACATCGCCGAGTCCCATCGCTTCTTTGCCGAATGCTAAAGTCCCGAAAATTCGTATTCCCCAAACGACTCCGCAACCAATAAAATAACCAAAAATACTTCCCAAAAGTCCAGACACAGCAGGATATTGTGAAATTTTCTGCCACCAATTACCAATAGATTCATTTTTCGTCAGCCATAACATCCCGAAAGCACAGATAAATATCGGCAGAAGGAAAATAATTTCCCGAAGCGCTTCAAGGCGATGGTTGAAATTCTCGTCATCAAAATTTATGGGAATTGGGTTTGTTTCACCTGTTTTTTCTTTTGGTTTCGCCTTTTCATTTTGAGTTTCATCTGATTCGTAACTTCTTTTAATGAAGCCAGTTACAAGAAGAATCATAGAAATTATAAGTCCAATCGCCGCTCCGAAAGCCAATGCGCCAGTTTGCGGCGAAGCAGAAGGGATAAGTTTGCTCTTATTAATCAAATCCGAATCGATAACAAACGGCGAAACAGCCGAAATTATAAACCCAGCGGCTGTAACAAACCAGCATATCGACAACGGAATAATCCATAACTCAAGGTCAATAGCTGAAGCTGCTACAAATGCGGATAACATAATTATATGGAGCAGATAAACGAGCCAGCCGCCTTCAAGCAAAGGCGGAATTGAACTGACAAAGCCTGTGTGAAAATACAGCAGAAAAAGCCCCAGGAAAAGCACTCCAACGAGCAGTTCGACCGTGAAATATCTCGAAGATATAGGAGTTTTGCAAAATCTGCATTTCCTGCCCAATAAAATCCACGAAAACAGCGGAATATTGTCATAAAAGCGAATATGCTCGTTGCACTTTGGGCAAGCCGAAGGCGGACTCACTATAGACTTATCACGAGGAAGCCGATAAATCACAACATTCAAGAAACTGCCGATACAGCAGCCCCACGCAAAAATAAACGGTAACCAAATCAAATCCTGAATCGCCACGTCATTCCTTTATTTATAACTCATAAAATTATTGTAATCCCATTGAACTTCGAGCTATTTTACGAAAAAAACTGCAAAGTTTTTTTGCTTCAACTGCAGATTCTTTATCAGCAGTTTCTCCAGGATAACGGAAAGCAACCGCAAAATCCGATAGATAAGCAAGGTCTTCTCGAAAAGTTTCCCAATTAGGCTCAACTTTAAGAGCTTGTTCTAATAAAACTACAAGGTCATGAATTTTACCAAAAGCAATTTCTGCTTCACATAACCGAGCTTTAAGATATTTTTCAGCACATTGCTGATAATGAAAACAGATTCCGTCATAATTCGGATTCTTTCTAACCCGACTTTCCCTCTGAGCAGTGGAAAAATCGTTCTCGGCTTTTTCTATCCATTCAGCGGTTATCTGCTTCATAGAGTACCTTGCCTTTATCCATAATTTCCTTCATGAAGCAATCGCCCATTTTTATTCTTTGCTGTACTTTTTCAGGAGTTCTGATGAGAATATCTACAGGAAAATGCGGCCTTAACTGCATCCTGATTTCAACTGATTTATCAACACTCCTGCCTTCGAATTTTCCAATAACTAATAAATCAACATCAGAATTAGAGGTAAATTCACCATTGGCATAAGAACCAAAAAGAATCACACGTTCAGCATGAAACTGCTCGCCAATCATCTTACCAAATTCTCTTATTTCACTTAAGGCAACCATTTTACAGCAATATAAACTATTTATTTTTTCTTTTTATTTACAAGTCCGGCGACTTTTGCCTGCAGGCCGAATAAGCGAATGAAACCTGTTGCGTCTGTCGGGTCGTATTCTGCGCCCATTACAAAGCTGGCCAAATCATTTTGATACAAACTGTATGGGCTTGTAACTCCAGCCAGACTGCAGCGGCCTTTGAATAATTTCACCTTAACTTCGCCTGTTACGTTTCGTTGCGTTGTATTAATGAACGCATCGAGAGCTTCTCTTAATTGTGTGAACCATAAGCCGTTGTAAACCAATTCCGCATATTTAAAAGAAACCTGTTTCTTGTAATGTGCCGTATCTTTATCGAGCGTCAGGCTTTCCAATGCTTCGTGCGCAACCATCAAAATCGCTCCGCCGGGTGTTTCATAAACGCCGCGTGATTTGATACCGACGAGACGGTTTTCTACGAGGTCAACCTGTCCTACGCCGTGCTTGCCGCCGATTTTGTTCAATTCTTCGACCAGTTTCACGCCGCCAATTTTTTTGCCGTTCAATTTGACCGGAACGCCCTGCTCAAAACCAATAGTTACATAATCGGGTTTGTCTGGCGCTTTTGAAACCGGGTTGGAAATTACGAACAAATCATCTTTTGGCTCGTTGGCCGGGTCCTCAAGGTCGGCTCCCTCGTGGCTAATGTGCCAGAGATTGCGGTCGCGGGAATAAATCTTTTTCACGCTTTGTTCAATCGGAATGTTATGCTCTTTCGCGTAATCAATAGCGGCTTCACGAGAAGTAAGTTTGAAATTCCTGTCTTTCCATGGCGCGACTATTTTCAGCGATGGGTCGAGAGCCATAAACGTAAGTTCGAAACGTACCTGATCATTACCTTTACCAGTAGCTCCGTGAGCAACGGCGGTTGCTCCTTCCTGGTGAGCTATATCAACCTGGTATTTCGCGATAAGAGGTCTGGCGATACTCGTTCCGAGCAGATAACCGTTTTCATAAACCGCCCCTGCTTTGAGCATCGGCCAGAGATAATCTTCCACGAATTCCTTACGCAAATCCTTAACTATGCACTTTACCGCACCGGTTGCAAGTGCTTTTTTCTTAATACCCTGCAATTCATCGCCCTGTCCCAATTCGGCCGCGAACGCGACTACTTCATAACCGTAGGTTTCTTTCAACCATGGTAATATAACACTCGTATCTAATCCGCCGCTGTAAGCCAGAACAATCTTTTCACCTTTTGATTTCTTTGCCATCTATTTCTTCCCTATATATATTCATTCATAATGTTTGTCATTCCCGCGAAAGCGGGAATCCAGAATTGTTAGATTTAGGATTCCGCATCAAGTGCGGAATGACAAGAATAGTAGGGTGTGCTATGCACACCAACTCAAAAACGGTGTGCATAGCACACCCTACGGAGAATTATATCGACATTCCGCATAAAAACAATGAAAAGACGTGTTTTTTTATTTGTTTTGATTACAAATTAAGTTTTCATGCCCGCAGCTATTACTTCGATAATCTATCATACCAAAGCATATTTGCTAATTAGCGTTTCGAGTTTTTCGTAATCTACTTCCCTGTTACAAAGCGGCGTATCATTTTGCTGGTACATGCCTGTATTTTCTTCAAAAGGCGTTTTGTCGGGATTTGTATAAAAAATACCGAGAGGCAATTTGTCTGATTCCGTCGCCCTTTTAAACGCCGCATTTCTGTCATGACTATCGTGAGAATCTTCGAGGTAATATGTATTATCCCTGAACCACTGATATGTATTAATCTTATTGAAAGTAACACAAGGCTGCAAAACATCAACAAGGGCATAACCTTTGTAATTGATTGCCTTTTTGAAAATCTCTATGGTTTTATCCATATCGCCGATAAATGCCCTTGCTGCGAAACCAGCGTTTAAGGCAATTGCCACAGCTAACGGATTAAATGGTTCGAGAATTACTCCCGCTACCTGAACCGGTGTTACAAAACCACGCTGGCTCGTTGGAGATGCCTGCCCTTTCGTAAGACCGTAAACCATATTGTCATGCACGATATTTGTTATATTTGGATTTCTTCTGATTGTATGAATAAAATGATTCCCTCCTTCACCATACATATCGCCATCGCCGCTTTCAGCTATTACGGTCAAAGATGGATTGCTCGCCTTGATAGCAGTAGCAGGCGGCAAAGCCCTGCCATGCAAACCGTTAAAGAAATTAGTTTTGAGATAATGAGGTATCTTTGCGGCTTGCCCGATACCCGATACGAGTACGAGATTTCCGGGATCAATTTCTAATTCTTCCAAAGTCTTCTTGAGAGCATTTAATATGCCATAATTTCCGCATCCTGGACACCATGCAATATCAATATCGCTCATATCATATTTTTCGTTTTTCATAATAATTTCCTAAAGCAATTTTTTAAGCTGCTCGACAATACTATCAGCCGCGAAACTAAGCCCGTCATATTTCAAAATATTATGGCTGATATTAACATCAGCGTGAATTTTCAAAAGCCTCGCAAATTGTCCTGTAGCATTGTTTTCAACTACAATCGTCTTTTTGGCTTTGTTAATCAGTTCGCTTGTGCTTACATGCAAAGGATATACCTGTTTGAAGTATAGAACCGCTGTGTCTTTCCTGCCAAGATTACTTACCGCTTCGTTTATGATATTAAAAGTCGAACCCCAGCAGATAACAAGATTTTCATAGTTTTCCGGCCCAAGCAATTCGGGATGTTCGCATTCCTGTTTAATCAAATCAAGTTTTTTAAGCCTTTTGTCTTGCATTTTTATTCGCAATTCAAGGTCTTCTGTAATATGTCCCTGCTGGTCATGTTCGTCACTGTCCACGCATACCAATCCTCGCCCAAATCCCGGTATGCCCCGCGGCGAAATTCCATCTTCAGTCAGTTTATAGCGCTGGTAATCTTCAGAAGTTTCAATAAAATGCTTTTCTATTGTGCAATTTTTCAGATTGAACGGCTCGGTATTATAATAAGAATCCATAAAATACTGGTCAGTAAGTATAAACACAGGAATCTGAAATTTGTCAGCTATATTAAAAGCTTTTTGTGTCAAATAGAACGCATCTTCTAAAGTACCCGGCGCAAATATTATTCTTGGGAATTCGCCGTGACCTGCGTATAAGGCAAATTCCAAATCACCCTGCTCGGTCCTTGTTGGAAGACCTGTTGCAGGGCCGGGCCTTTGCGCCAAATGTATTACCATTGGGCTTTCCAGCATACCGGCAAGGCTTAATCCTTCAGTCATAAGCGCAAATCCCCCACCTGAAGTGCCAACCATTGCTCTTGCCCCGGCATACCATGCCCCGATTGCCATATTGATAGCGGAAATTTCATCTTCCGCCTGTTCAGCTAAAATCCCGAACTCTTTGGCGTTTTGAGCAAGGAAAACCAGAACCGCAGTAGAAGGTGACATCGGATAAGAAGATATGAAATTACATCCGCCCGCGATAGCGCCTAATCCAACAGCATCAGAGCCGCTGACAAGAATCTGTTTCTTGACTGAATCACTGGTCGGGGCTTCGATTTTTATACTGCGAAAATTTTCAAGTTTGACAGCTTTTTCATATCCCGCCTTTAAGGCTTCAATATTCTTTTCTAATATTTCTTTGGATTTGTTCTTAAAAAATTGTTCAAGACAATCTATCGCTTCATCTGGTTTTGTCGATAAAGCACTTAAAAGAGCGCCAACAGCAACCGTGTTTGAATAAATCTTGTTGCCGATATTAGCCGCTATTCCCGAAAATGGTATATCAAGCAACCTTTTTATATCATCCACTTCGTCGGCTAAAGCTTCTTTTTCACCGATTATCAAAGTTTCCGGAGTAATTCTCTTTTTGAGATGCTGTACAGCGCCTTTATTAAGTCCGACGAGAATATCAATTCGGTCGATAAAAGCGCAAACAGGCTTATCAGATATTCTAATGGCGGTGGAATTCATCCCGCCGCGAACCCTTGACATATATTCTTTGGTCGCGAAAACATGATAACCATTTGCTTTAAATACACTCGTGAATAGTTTTTCGACTGTCTGTATTCCCTGTCCCGCCTGGCCGCACAAGACAACAGAAATATCCCCTACCTTTTTTGCTGACGAATTAGTCATCTCTGATAACTCCCCTTCTTTATCATTTATATATTCAATTGTATCAATTTTCGTTAGTATTCTTCCAAATGGTACCACTCCGCATCTTCCAGCCATTCTTTCGGCCTTGAAACAAAGTTAATTATATTCTCAAGCAGAAAATAATGTTTTTCTTCTTCCTTGGCCAATTCGATAAACAATTTCTTATTCTCGACCAAATCCGCCTGCTGTGCTTTTTCATTGTAGAACTGCTGGCTTTTCTTTTCTATTTCCTGAGCTTTTTCATACAATTTTATCTGCTTTTTGTCAAATTCAAATTCCTGCTTCTGCTTTTTCATTTTAACAAAAATATTTTTTGCATCGTCCAGGATAGTAGTCGCCACCATTTGGTATTGATTCTGTTTCATACTTTCTATGGCTTGAAAATGTTTGACTTCTTCGTCGGCTAACATTGTTAAAATCGCATAAAGACCTTTATTGTTTACCTTTGCGGCTATTTCGCGATAGAAGCCTTCCCCGTCCTTCTCCATTTGTAAAGCATATTCAAATATATCCATATTTAACACCTCCCAATGTCACTATATATTCGATATCCAAGTATCTACTTATTAATTAAATATACTGATACTTTGTAAAAAACATTTCATCAATTGTCAAGGAATATAATATTTCCTTTATTATTAAGAGTCTTTAATCCTTGAATTTTATTTCTGGTGCTGGCTTGCCAATATGTTGGTATGTTTTTTCAAGTTCAGAAAGAAATTTCTCTTTTTCCAATCTAACTGCATAACCTTCCAGATATAGAACATTGACTTGCTCTTGTTTATAGCCGCTCAAGTATTCTGGATTTTCATAAGCAATAATATACTTTTCTTTTGCTTCTGCGTCTTTGAATGAGTGACCTCTTATGTATATATAACTGGGACCATTAAAATCTACAGGTTTAAGAGGCGATGTAAGAATATAATCTCTTGAACTACCATAATATTCTTTTGTCTGTTCTAAATTATCGGGAAACACATCATTATTGTCTTCCGCATACATCAATAAGCCTAATCCAATATGTTTTAAGCGAATTATTGACTGCACATATCCATAAGTTGTCTTCGTCTTAGTAAAAAAAGGCATAATTACAAGATACAATGCGAAAATAAAAATACCAACAAATAAAAAGACCTTTTTCTTTGACATAAGTCGTTCCTTTCGACATTGTCACTTAACTGGGCATCCATATGAATGGTGTGCAAAGCACACCCTACCGCTTCTAACTAATCCTTAAACTTTACTTCAGGCATTTTCAGAGAGGGATTTCGTCGTTTAAGTCTATCATAAGTAGTTTTAAGCGATGCCTTAAATTTTTCTTTTGTCATAAACTCTACATGAGAATCTATAAACAGAACATTTACACCATCACTGCAGAATTCAGGATTTTCATAAACGAGAATATTACCAGGTTCATCTGAAGTAGTTTGACCTGTAATGTAAATAAATGATGGTCCTTTAAAATTAGCTGGTTTGCGTTCGGATTCAAAATATTTAGGGTGAAGGTCGCATTTTTCAATAAGTTCTTCAAGATTTGGCGGAAATTCATCATAATAATCATTTGCATAAATCAGCATTGCTTTACCAATTGCTGATAAATTCGTACCTGCGACCATTCGAGTTGCTACCTGGCGAGTTCTTGCCAAAGCTGGCATCATTATTCCGACACCAAAAGCAGTACCTGCAACGGCACCAAGACTTGGTTCAATTCCTGCACCTTTATAAATCGAATGTATGCCCTGTTCGTCAATGAATGAGTATTGTACAGAAGGAGTAATATCCTGGATGATACTTGTTAAATTCGGAAGAATCATCGGTAATGAAATTTTTGTCCGCTGCGTAATAAGAACGTTCGCAGTCTGCCAAAGCGGCTGCAACGCCGCCATCGCCTGGGTCATCTGTGCTTTTGAATCTACGTAACTTAAACTTAGTATATTCGCAGGAATATTCGCGGTTGCTTTCTGGAATTTCTCATTGTTTCGTATCGACTTTGCTCTTGCCGCCGGAGCTGCCTGGTCTGCCGCCGCGATACAAATAGTCGGACTGGAACCTATGACAACATTATCGCCAATGATTGTCCATGTAGGCATTAATTGTGCTATCGCAAGAGGAACAATCGCAATTGTATTAAGAGTTCTTCCGTTCATTTCCTGCGAACTGAACTGCACCATACCATTGCTCATACCGGTCGCAATTTTACTAATAGCCGCAATTGAATCATTCCACAACTTAACGTCTTTCAATCCTATTACAACGACAAAACCTCCCGCCAATGATGACGGATTAGCCGGTGTTTGGTAAAAGAGCATTTTTCCATTCAGGCTTGCGAGTAATCCATCACGAATCTTAAACTGCATCTGCTCTTCCATCTGAGCAATACCCTGCTCGACTTCAGCAAAATCTTCACCTGCAGCGGTTTTCATCGTCTTAAAAACAGTATCGTAAATTCCGGCTATATCAACATTCACCGCAGAAACAGTAACCGCGTTCGAATCGACTATATTAAACGTATCGAGGCTAACCGGTTTCATAGCCGCGAAAAGTCCTGTAAGCGGCTGAGAAATACCAACAAGCTCATCAGTTATGACGCCGGAACCACTAAAACCAATACGGCTTGTTACATATTTAAATTTATCCAGGCCAAGCTTACTCATAACAGTTTCAATAATCGCAAACTGCTCGTCTTCACCTTCCGTATGTGCAATTGATTTTACCAGACCAAAGGCTTTCTCATAATTGATATAAACCGCTAACGCATCGTTTGTTATATCAGATTTCTGGAAATAACTCGGTAACTTTCTGTCAGCCGGATTTAGTAAATACTTTAGCGCAAGACCTTCGCCGTCATTTATTCCAAAAACAAAATAATTACCGACCCAGCCCCAGTAACCCTGAACATCTCCGCCATCTTTGGGACCATGAAAAGTATTCGAACCGATTTTTACATCGACAATCTCATCTTCTCCGGCCATAGACTCAAAATTACTAAGAATACCTGAAATAGCATCCTTCTTCGTTCCGGCATCGATAAAACAAAAACCATAAACAGGAGGACCGTCTTTTGATTGTTTTTGGGCGGCACCAATGATAACAGGTCTCGAACCGACCAGACTCACAATACTTTTTGCCATATTAACATAAGTTGCGGCTTCTGAATTTGCCGATACATCCTTCGCTCTCTGCGTTAGGCCATTTTCAACCTGCTTGTAAAATGATTGAACCCCCGAATCATTCCAGATTCGTCCCAAGATAGTTTTTTGAAAATCAGGCTTAAGCGCATCGCCGCCGCTTGTTTCGGCGAAAAACAACACATCATCCGGTAACAATTGAACCATTTTCTGCGAGGCGGAATCCTGAGCATAAGTGACAGAAATGAATGAAAAAAGGGCAGCAACAAAAATTGCTGTAATAAATTTTACTCTCCTGCGGGTATTCATAATAAGTTCCTTTCCAAAATTAAAACCCTGTTATCTCTTAAAAACCTTATTCATAAGCATCTTAACTCGAAAAAAGTCCCAATCAAGCTAATTTTGATAAAAAGTGACAAAAATGAGTTCATTTCGATACTATTCGATACTAATTGAGAATTTATGATAAAACAGGAAACTTGAGCAAAGTCTCTCGTTTTACAGAAAATCTTCTTGAGTTTTGAAATAAATAATGCTAATATTAACAATATATAGAGATTACAGGTTTTTAAGGCTTGTATTATGAGAAGAAAGTTGGAAGGAGACACGTAATGAAAAAAGTGTTCTGTGCCATCATTATGGTTATTTTTACTGCCCCAACATGGGCAAACATATCAATTACCGCGACGGATTTAGGCGGCGGAGTGGTCGCTATTGATTATAACGGGGTTGACCTGGCCAGGGCTTTCGCTTTGGACATAAAAGTTGACACCGGCGTAATTTACGATATTAACGAATACGCTATCGGGGAGGATAATTTCGGTTACGGCATTTTCCCCGCGAATTTCAACAGATTTATTACAGTTCTCGATACAGGTGAAGTTGAAAACTGGTTCGATCCGAATTATACGCCGGTCGCTGATGCCAACGACCCGGGCGCATTAGGCGGAATCGATACTAATGGTATTACAATCGAGATGGGTTCACTTTATGATGTAAACGCCCCGCTGCTGTCGGGAAGGCTTTGCACAGTAACCGTCAGCGAGTCATGCCTGCTCAGTGTTACAACAAACGCGATTCGCGGCAATGTAGTTCTCGAAGACGCGAACCAGGCAATAGTTGACCTGACCGGCGCGACAAACGTACAAGTTACAATAGGCGAAACTTATACCGGTGCAAATCCTGAACAATGGGTCGCGGTCGGCAAACCTTTATGCTGGGTTTCGAGCGTTAATCCGAGACAATGTCACGGCGACGCGGACGGAATAGCACAGGGCAAAAATAACTACTGGGTCTCGACAAGTGACCTTGAAATACTTATCGAAGCATGGAACAAACCTCTGAGTTCACTTACAGGAAATCAGATTTGCGCAGACTTCGACCATTTACCGCAGGGCAAACAAAATTACAGGGTTTCGACAAACGACCTGGACATCCTTATAGCCAACTGGAACCAGGCGAACGCTCCTTTAGCCGATTGCCCATGACAATCCTGATATAGAAGAAAATCGCAAAATCCTAACGTGACACAGCCGCGATTTTGCGTCTTTTGATAAGTGAGTTATCAGAAGCTGAAGAAAGGTGATTATGATGAAAAGAGTATTGGCTCTTGTTTTGGTTCTTGGTTTAGCTTGTTCTGCCAATGCCACTTATCTGCAAATAGACGGCTTATCCTCCGACAACTACAATCTTCTCGAAGGTTCAACCGTTACAATTTCAATTATCAGCGAAGACGACTCGAACTGGTTAGGCTACCTGATTGTCCCCGACGGCAGCCCCGGCACATTGAGCAACCCGACAATATGGGATGCGGCAGGCAATTTAGGCGAGGCAATTCCTTATACAGAATTAGGATGGGGTACAGGTTACGAATTAACCGCGGCGACAAGCTTCGGAGGCATTCCCGCCGTTGAAGCAGGACAACAATTCACATTCGATTTCTCAGGCGGCATTGCGGGCCAGAGTACGCAACTTTTGCTCTTTGCCGACCCGGACTATTTAACCCCGCTCGATGCGATTACAATCACAATTGTCCCTGAACCGCTGACTATCGCCTTGCTGGGTTTAGGCGCACTATTCTTACGCAAGAAAAAATAATTTACTCGAATACATGTCATTGCGAGCACCTCACCTGATTTACAGGATATATGCGAAAGAAATTTAGCTTCCTATAATGATGGGTGGCAGCCTCATCCTGATTTTTTATCAGGATGGGGATGGTAAATTTATGTCGAACCATCTCCAAGCTGCGCTTGAAGCTGCCACCCGTCTTAGTTTCTTAGAAGGAGCAAAGCGACGAAGCAGTCTCAACATTATAATTGTAGATAGCCACACCGTCTTCCAGACGGTTCGCAATGACAAAAAAAGCGGCTGTTAATTACCCCCAGTACCGGTTTTTATCTTGCCTCAGCCGGACTTACCTTTTAAAATCCCTTGTTATGAAAGGATTTCGTAACTATTTTATTCTCAGTTTATTTGCCTTATTTATATTCGGCTGCAATTCGAACAGGAAAGCGGTCGAAGTAATAATCGACGGCGACGGCCGTTTTCCAAAAAATCTCGCCGGACTGTGGCGTTCGGAAAATAACGTATGGGACATTTATTTAAAACCTGATGGAAAAATTTCATGGGCGGTAATAAGTCTCGGCGAAGTTAAAATAGAAGCGGGAAAAAAAAGAATCGTACCGATGCGGCAAGGCGGCAAAGGAGTTTTCGAACCCGGACAATGGTCTGTTATTTACCTGCAAAGACAACGCGAATTGTCCGTAGAAATCGCTATCGATTATTTCCGCACAGAACTCGGCGATTATATAATACATGGAAAAACACGTGACATTTTCACAGGTACAGTATCACCTGATGGAACTCTCTGGCACGCAGACAGATTCAGCTATCCCGAATACATTGTAGATTCCAATTCATACAAAAACTACAAACTGCCCGTCGATCCCAACGAAAATCCGAAAGAAACTCTTCTTTTCAGAAAAATCTCTGACACCGCAAATTAAGATTTTTTGCTAATTATAATCAGTATTTCTGCCAGTTCTTTCTCTAAAACTGGGTAATTTTTTGTATTTCTGAATAATTTCACTCATTTTACTTATAGCTTCGATAAAATTCTCATCTTGGGTACTCCAGTGCATTTTCCACATATATGAACCGTCAATATCTACTTCAAAAATATGTGAAACACCATCAAATCCAATTCTATCATTCATTTGAGGCACTCTTATAAAATCTTTTGAAGTTAGTAAATCCCGAATCTCTTTTAATTCCTCTGGACTTATTATTGCTTTTAAAGTCTCAATTGTTTCATGCGTACCCGGATAAGCAAGTATTTCACCGGAAACAAGATTAATATCAATACATTGCGAAACATATCCCTTGGGCTGAAGGAAATAACGCATATGATTTTCCTCAAGAGGTTTCAAATCTCTTGTCTTCGCATAGGAAGTTATCGCTCCAAATGCCCGTGTTGTTGTTATTAATTTGATTTTCGGAAAAACACTATTCTGCTCTAACGCCTTTTCCATTAACTTAATCGCAGGATAACCAAAAAACTTAAAACGCATTAACTCGACATTATCAGCGGATAAAGCAATATCTGGTGGTGAATTTTCAGGAAAGACATATAGTAAATCCTGTTTAATATAGCTCCCCTGCCAATCATTACCATTTTCACTCAATAAAACTATTGGCTTTATTTTCGTTCGCGAATAAATAAGTATCGCGTAAATTTCCAAATTAAAAGTTTTCGGATTATATTCGAGAGAATCTCCAGAAAATTTATCGATATCAATTATCAGACTCACCCATAAAAGGTTTCTTCCTTTATTTTTTTCAAAAGCATCTTTGATACCCTTCTTTAATTTTTCTTCAATACCATTTCTTAATTTTTTGGAATAAAGTATCTCCGCTGATAACTCCCTCACACATTCGCTTTTTGATATGGGGAAAATTCGTCCATCTGCAATATCATCACGATCTAAAACATTTTGTGATTGATTTGCTTCAGACTGACTATTTTTACCTTGTCTTCGTTGATTTGCTTGCATGGAACAGCACAAATTCGACAAAAGAACCAAATGGATTGCGATAAAAAATAAATAAACTTTCCACATCATAAAATCTCCTGAAAAAATGCCTCTCGAACAATATAAATCATCAATTACTGAATAATATCAGGATATTTCTCATTGTCAAGCGAGAATAAGAAATGTCGGAACTGCATCAAAAATATACAAAAGACTCTTGTTTTACTGAGGAGAGGGATTAATTCAAAAAAAGCCATATTGAGCAAAAAAGTATATTGTGAATATATGGGTTTTTGATAAATATGCCTTTCCAGCGTGTCGATAATTCTCATGGTTAAATAAATATAGTATTTTGAAAATAATATGAAGGACTTGGTCCTATAAATCTCTGTTTTTGATTTGAGTAAATCCAAATGACTAAAAATATTGAGAGAACATGACAAATGAGCATATTTCAAACACTTAAGAAATCCGCGTCTTTAATTGTTTTTATAGCGATGGTTATCGGAGTTTTCTGGCTGATGCAGAAAAAAGTTACAGACAATGTAATGTACTGTACTCTTATCTCAATTATGGTCGCGATAGCGCTTACATACTTCCAAAGCAAATTTATCGCCGACGCACTTGAACAATCCGAATCCTCGATGAAAGCAAATATCGAAATAAAAGGTTTACGCGCACAACAGAAACGTCTGGATGAAAAAGTCCTAAAACTCACAGAGGAACTTGAGGCGGCTCATCTAAAACTCAAAACAGAAATAGCTGAAAAACCTCTTGACCAAAGACAATTGCAGCAGAGATTGAAAAACCTGAATTGTTTATATGCCCTTTCCAAGATTGTTAATCGTCAGAATACACCTCTTGAACAGATTTTCCAGGAAACTGTCAATCTGATACGTCAAACATACCGTTATCCTGAAAATACTTATGTCAGGTTAGTTATTGACGGTATCCGCTATCAAACAGAAGATTTTGAGAAAAGTGAGTCAAGCCGCCAGGTACAGATAAAAACGCACAATGGAGATGCAGGTACTATTGAAGTTTATCGAAAAGGAGAAAAACCGGAAAACAAAGAAAATCCTTTGATAACTGAAGAAGAAGATAGTCTGCTGTGCGCAGTTGCTGAGTGGCTCGGAAGTATCGCCGAACGCAAAAAAGCAGAAGAGAAAATGCAGTTGTTCAGGAACTTAATAGAACTTTCAAAGGACTGTATTTTCGCGTTGGAGCCAAAATGGGGACGTTTTATGGATGTCAATCACACGGCGTGTGACAGCCTTGGATACTCCACAAAAGAATTCATAAGCAAAATTACACTGCGTGATATAGATGAATCAATAACAGATGATTACGCATGGCAAAAACAAATAGAATTGCTAAGACAAAAAGGCGACATTGTCAAGGAAGCCCAGTACAAAAGAAATGACGGCTCCTCGTTCTTTGTTGAGACCAGTCTTAAGCTCGTAACACAGGAAAAACAAGAGTATATCATAGCTATTGCCAGAGATATAACTGAGCGCAAGAGGTCGGAAGCAAAACTTAAAGCGGCACAGGAAAAACTGCTTGAAACCGCGCGTCAGGTGGGTATGGCGGAAGTCGCTACGGGCGTTCTGCATAATGTTGGTAATGTCCTGAACAGCGTAAGTGTTACCGCCGAATCAATCCAGAAAAGGATTAGGACATCAAAAGTTACCTATCTCGGCGACGCTGTTAATATGTTTGAAGAACACGCCAATGACCTTGCAGCCTTCTTAACAACAGAGGAACGCGGGAAAAAGCTGACTACTTTTTTGACCAATCTTTCGCAGGAGCTTGTTGAGGAGCAGTCACGGCAGCTCGAATCACTGGCGGAACTCACGAAACACGTTCAGCACGTAGCGGACATTATTCAGCTACAGCAATCATACAGTAAAACAAAAGGGCTAACCGAACCTTCATCTATCGCGGAGTTAATTGACGATGCCGTCAAAATTAATGCTGAAGCTATATCGAGGAACAAAATTGAGGTCAGACGCAGTTATGCCGACCTGCCGATTATGCTTCTGGACAGGCATAAAGTTCTGCAGATTTTGACAAATCTTATCAGTAACGCGATATATGCCCTTGCTAAAAATTCCAAAGACGAAAAGATTCTTTCGCTTAGCGTCAAAGAAAACAAGAAAGATCATATTAAAATCGAAGTACGTGACAATGGAATCGGAATTCCGAATCAGAATCTTACGAGAATATTCGAGCATGGTTTTACAACCAAGGAAAAAGGTCACGGATTCGGACTCCACAGCACAGCGCTATCTATTAACGAATTAAATGGTTCAATAGTTGTTAATAGCGATGGCGAGGGTCAGGGAGCTGTATTTTCTATTGAGTTACCATACAAAACACAGGAGACAACTACATGAGTGAAGATAAAAAACAAAATGTTCATCGTATTCTGATAATCGATGATAATCCAAATATTCATAAAGATTTTCAAACTATTCTCGTTGAAGAGCGGGATAACTCAAAACTCGACGAGCTTCGCGCTGAAGTGTTCGGCCAGGTGAATAAAGAGTCGGTGAATCAAAACGTTTATGAACTCGACTTTGCGTCTCAAGGCCAGGAAGGCTGTGAGAAAGTTAAAGCGGCTTTATCTGAAAATCGCCCTTACGAACTGGCTTTTGTCGATATGCGTATGCCGCCGGGATGGGATGGATTAAAAACAATAGAGAATATCTGGCAAGTTGATAAAAATATACAGATGGTAATTTGTACCGCGTATTCGGATTATTCATGGAACGAAATTACTCAACGATTGGGAAAATCCGAAAATCTCCTTATTTTGAAAAAGCCTTTCGACTGCGCGGAAGTATCGCAACTGGCATCCGCTCTTACGGAAAAATGGAATCTGGCAAGGCAAGCTTCCATGAAACTCGACGAACTTGAAGAGTTGGTTAAGGAAAGGTCCAAAGAACTGATAGAGAAAAATAATCAGCTAAAAATGGAAATCGCCGAAAGAGAGCAAATGGAGTTGAAACTCGCCGGAATGATAAGGAAAGTTGAAAGCGCGAATAAAGAACTCCAGGAATTCTCATCTATAGTATCCCATGACCTTAAAGCTCCTCTTCGCGGAGTGAAAACCCTCGCGAAATGGATTCTCGAAGATTACGGCGATAAGCTCGACGCAAAAGCGACACAGCAGATGAATCTTCTTATGGATAGAGTAGATAAAATTTATGGACTGATTGACGGCGTACTAAAATATTCCAAAATCGGACAGGATGCAGGCGAATGTAATCCGGTAAATTTGGAGACGTTTATACCCGAAGTCGTCAATATGGTAGTTCCGCCTGAACATATAAAAGTTACAATTGAAAATCAGTTGCCGACAATCGTATGCGAAGAAACACATATAATGCAGATTTTTCAGAATCTTATCAGCAACGCGATAAAATATAATGATAAACAGCAGGGATGGATAAAAATCGCATGTGCAGAGGATGGTGAGTTCTGGAAATTCAGTGTTGCCGATAATGGTAACGGAATCGGTGAAGAGCATTTCGAGAAAATATTCAGGATGTTTCACACGATTAAACAGAATGAAAGAATTACCGGTACAGGAGTCGGCCTTACTGTAGTCAAGAAAGTTGTGGAACTCTACGGAGGAAAGATTTGGATAAAATCTGAAGTTGGAAAAGGAAGCATATTCTTCTTTACTTTTCCGAAACAGAAGTCGGCGGCAAAAAATAAAGAACTCGCGGCAATCGGTGTTTAGAAGTGAATTAAAGTAAAGTGTCTAAAGTTGAATGCCTTTGGCGGCTATTTTTAACTTTAGTTCACTTTAAGTAATTTAGTCACTTATAACTTAAATAATTTATATCGAAGGACGAACGAAATTATGGAAAATATAAAATATAAAGTTTTACTGGTCGAAGATAATGAAATTGAAAGAAGGGCTTTCGAGCGGTTCGTTATAAAAAATAATATCCCTTTTGATTGTGTAATAACCAAATCAGTGGAAGAAGGAAAGCGTGAACTTGCGCGAAATAAATTTGACATTGTCATTTCCGATCATGATATCGGTGACGGAACAGCTCTCGATATACTGAATGCCGCAAATGATACTCCTGTAATAGTAGTAACGGGAGCCGGTGATGAAGAAACCGCGATTAAAACATGGAAAGCAGGAGCTTATGATTATCTGGTTAAGGACATCGATCAGAACTATCTTAAAGCAATTCCGGTTACAGTAGAGAACGCGATAAATCATAAAATTGTCGAAGATAAACTGCAGCTGCTTTCAGGCGCTATAAAAAGCACTGAAGACAGCGTCTTTATAACAAATATGCACGGCGAAATTATTTTCGTCAACAGAGCATTCTGCAAAACCTACGGATACAGCGAAGAAGAAATTATCGGCCAAAACAACAGCATTCTATGGATAGGTAAAAATCAAACGGAAAATACAAGAAGCGTCTTTCAGACACGTACGGCAGGAGGCGGCAGCGAGATTGGGTTTTACCATAAAAGAAAAGACAACAGCATATTCCCGGTCTCTCTTTCAAGATCGATAATTAAGGATGAAAATAAAAAAGATGTAGCGATTGTTGGCCTGGCACGTGATATTTCAGAGCGTCTTCTTATTGAAGATGAACTGCGGTCAACGAGTCACGAACTGCAAAAAAGAATCCAGGCACAAAAGGATTTCACTATCCATACCGCTGAAATTATACAAAAACTTCTTGATGAAGGACAGATTGATAAAGCCTCAATGCTAATTAAAAACTTTCTCGAAATTTTAAAAGCCAATAAGGAAATTGACGAACTTCATCTTTCAAATTTTAATTTCGAAGAATTATTTTCACAGGTAGGAGTGTCTTAAATCGAGGATGCCACGAAACAAATTCGTTAATATTTAAAAACAATTCATCACTTATTCTATTGCTGTTTTTTCATTTTCATATACAATTACCACTTTAGTAATTCGCTTAAAGATTACTTTTTGACACGTTGATTAGCAGGTTGGATTTGTAGATAACTTGTACTTGCCGCAAAGTCTTGGCATGGATAACTTACCCTGCATTCCCAATCATCCTAATTTACTAACCCTCTTTATTAACAACGAGGCATTTATAATGAAAAAACTGATAGTAATAGTAGTTATTCTGGGATTAATTGGTTACGGTTCTTGGGTTGCATATCAAAAAATTAAAGCTTCCGGAACTCCGACCGGGATGCGTCGGGCGGCTATGGCTGTTCCTATCGAAACACGAAATATTGTCAAAGATAAAATTCAGGATATCGGTGTTTTTACAGGCTCCCTTACTCCGAAATCACAATTTACGGTCGCCCCGAAAGTTTCGGGCTGGCTGAAAGAACTGCTTGTTAATGTAGGCGATACCGTGACTCGTAACCAGGTAATAGCAGTTCTGGACGATGCCGAATATACACAGCAGGTCGAACAGGTTAAAGCGGAGCTTCTGGTCGCAAAAGCCAACGCACAGAATTCAGTCAGCGAACTTGAGCTTGCCAAACGCGAATATGAACGAGTCAAAGCGCTTCGTGATAAACAAATTGCATCCGCTTCCGAACTTGATGGGGCCGAAGCATCCTTTAATTCCGCAAAGACCAGGCTCGACGTTTCCAATGCTCAGGTCGAACAGAAAGAATCAGCTTTGAGAGCCGCGGAATTAAAACTTTCATATACAAAAGTACAGGCATTTTGGGAAAGTGATGATCCTAACGCCGCCAGAGTGGTAGGTGAACGATTTGTTGATGTAGGCACTCTGCTTCAGGCGAATCAGCCGATAGTTTCCATACTTGAAAACGATTTATTAGTCGCGGTTATTTTCGTAGTGGAAAAAGACTATTCCAAAATAAAAATTAATCAAAGTGCTATTATCGATACCGATGCTTTTCCCGGCGTGACTTTTACCGGAAAAATCGCGCGTATTGCTCCTCTGCTCATAGAAAGTTCGCGTCAGGCACGAGTGGAAATTGAAATTCCAAATCCAAAGCAGCTTCTTAAACCCGGAATGTTTGTCAGGACTAATCTCTTGTTCGCCGTCCATGAAAACGCCACATTAGTTCCGCGTTCTGCGGTTGTAAGGAGAAATGATACACAGGGTGTGTTTATTGTTGATACGGAACAAAAAAAGGTTCGTTTCGTACCTGTTACTACGGGTTTTATGAATAATGAAGTTGCTGAAATTACAGAACCGGAAATTTCAGGTCTTGTCGCGACACTGGGTAATCATATGCTCGAGGATGGTTCGTCTGTAACGTTACCGGAAACAAATAAAAAAGGAAGTGAGCTAAAGTAAAAAAAGTTGAAAGTGTCTAAAGTTGTGTTTGAATGCCTTCGGCGACTATTTTTTACTTTTAACTTTAGTCACTTTAAGTACTTTTAACTTTAATTTTTCGAGATTAGCTTTATGAAAATATCAAGTTTTTCAGTTCAACGGCCTGTTTTTACTATAATGGTCGTATTGATTGTCATCCTTCTTGGCATGGTATCATTATTTCGTTTACCTATCGACCTTATGCCGGATATTTCATATCCAACGTTAAGCATATCGTGCAGTTATGGTAACGCCGGCCCACAGGAAATAGAGGAACTTATCACCCGCCCCATCGAACAGGCAATGAGTGCCGTTCCCGGAGTAGAGGAAGTCAGTTCTGTATCGTCAGAAGGTTCAAGTTCCGTTCGTGTTACTTTTTCATGGGGTACTGACCTCGATGCTGCCTCCAACGATATACGCGACAGGCTGGATCGCGTCGTACAGCGTTTACCCGAAGAAGTGGAAAGACCAACGCTTCGCAAATTCGATATGGCAAGCTTTCCGGTATTGATTCTCGGCGCATCAAGCAAACTTGACCCGGTTCAGACACGTCAGATTCTCGAAGATGAGGTACAATATCGTCTCGAAAGAGTCCCCGGCGTAGCTTCGGTAGATATTATGGGAGGTCTTGAGCGTGAAATTCATGTAAGTCTCGATCCCGCGAAAATTAACGCGCTATCAATTTCTTTGGACAGAATAATGTCGAGCATACGCGAGGGAAATGTTAATGTTCCCGCCGGTACAATCGAACAGGGAAATTTTGAGGTCACTATCAGAACTCCCGGCGAATATACTGATTTGATACAGCTCGAAAATACTGTTATCGCTATTCGTGATGGAGTTCCTGTCAGGCTGCGTGAAGTCGCGTCAATTGAAGATTCATGGCGGAAAATTACAAGGATAGTTCGTGTGAACGGCCAGTCCGGCATGAGATTATCCATTAGCAAACAATCAGGCAAAAATACTGTCACGGTCGCACGAGGCGCACTTAAAGAAATTGAAAACATCAATCGCGAAATGCCGCAGATTCAGATAATTCCCATCATAGATACTTCTGATTATATCAAAAGATCAATAAACAATGTAGGTTCTTCCGCTTTTTACGGAGGACTGCTGGCTGTTATAGTGCTTCTTGTATTCCTGCGAAATATAAGAAGTACAATAATAATAGCAACCGCGATTCCTGTTTCCATTATAGCAACTTTCGGCCTTCTATACTTCGCCGGATACACATTAAATATAATGACCCTTGGCGGACTCGCTCTTGGAATCGGTATGCTTGTCGATAATGCTATCGTTGTACTTGAGAACATATTCCGTATGCGGGAATCCGGGGTAGATTTGAAAAAAGCCGCAATTGAAGGCTCTGAAGAAGTCACTACCGCCGTTATCGCAAGTACTTTAACAACATTAGCCGTGTTTTTGCCCCTGGTTTTCATGCGCGGCATGTCAGGCATTATGTTCAAGCAGCTTTCAATCGTAGTAGCTTTTGCATTACTCTGCTCGCTAATCGCGGCGTTAACTCTTGTTCCAATGCTTTCGGAACGGATTCTTCCACGTACATTAAAAAATGATACCGGCAAAAAAACTCTTGGAAGCAAACTCTATGAATCAACCGGATTGTTTTTCAAGTATCTGGAAGACAACTATAAAGCTGTACTGCACTTAGCATTGAATCATCGTTTTGTAGTAGTAATAATTGCAGTTCTCATGCTCGGCGGCAGTTTACTGCTTATCCCATATGTCGGCGCTGAATTAATGCCAAGTTCGGATGAAGGTGAAGTACGCGTTGACGTGGAAATGCAGGTGGGTACACGTTTGGACCTGATGGATGAAAAAATGAAAGAGATTGAGGAAATTGTCAAAACCTCTGTACCGGAAATACAAAATATAGTAGCAAACGCCGGAGGTGGCGGATATAGAGGCGGAGGCGGACATACAGGCGAACTGCGAATCTCGTTAAAACCTCAGTCGCAGCGGACAAGATCAAGCGAACAGATAGCGGCGGACCTCAGAAAAAAATTAGTCAATCTTCCCGGCGTACTTATCAGGACAAGAGCCGGACAGGGAATGTTCATGCTTCGTATGGGAACAAGCGGCAGTGACAGAATACAGGTTGAAATTCGAGGCCACAACCTGGAAATCGCGGACGCACTTGCGGCACAGGTACAGAAACTTATCGCGTCCGTTGACGGTGTCACTGATACACGAATCAGCAGAGAATCAGGAAATCCTGAAGAATTAATTCTTATTGACCGCCAAAAAGCCGCTGATATGAATTTGTCTGTTTCCAAAATCGCCAATGCACTTCAAACTATTCTTTCAGGAACAAGAGCAGGTTATTACAGGCAGGCGGGAGATGAATACTCAATTCTGGTACAACTCAAAGACGCTGAGAAAATGAATTTGGATGATATTCTCGACCTTACCCTCGTTAATTCTGAAAACCAGCCCGTTGTTCTGAAAAATGTCGTAAAAGTCGCCCCACAGAGCGGCCCTGTACTGATTGAGCGTCTCGACCAGGAACGTATTGTAACAGTTACGGCAGAACCGGGTGAAAGACCGATGAGCGACGTTCTCGCCGATGTTGAAAAACTTCTCGCGACAATTCCGGTACCTCGCGATTTTCATATTGCAATCGGCGGCGATTACGAAGAACAGCAGAAATCCTTTATCGAACTCTTAACAAGCTGCATTCTCGCTCTTATTCTTGTTTATATGGTCATGGCTTGCCAGTATGAATCTCTGCGTGACCCGTTTGTGGTTATGTTCTCTGTTCCTCTGGCGGCGATTGGAGTGATCCTCATGCTGTTTTTCACGGGAACGACTTTTAATATTCAATCGTTTATCGGAAGCATCATGCTTGGCGGAATCGTTGTAAACAACGCGATTCTTCTCGTTGATCATACGAATCTTCTCAGGCGAAGAGATTCCATACCATTACGCGAAGCTATCGAAGAAGCAGGCAGAAGAAGACTTCGCCCGATTCTTATGACCGCGACTACGACAATGTTCGGCCTCATACCGCTTGCATTGGGATTGGGAGAAGGCGGCGAAGCACAGGCGCCAATGGCAAGAGTTGTAATCGGCGGATTGCTGAGTTCGACATTTATTACGCTCGTATTTGTACCTGTTGTCTATTCGATTTTCGAACGACGCAGTTTCTCTAAAATGTAATCAAGGAAATGCAAATGTTTTCAAGAAAAATCATATACACTTTATTAGTCATTCTTTTTACTTCATCAATTTACGCGGATAGTAATGAGCCGCCGCGGAATTCCATGACAATAAGTATCGAGCAGGCGATTCTTTTGGCAATGGAAAACAACCGCTCGCTTATTGTCCAAAAAATGAATCCGGAAATAAGAAGCACTTACGAACAGGAAGAGCGATCCGTTTTCGACCCTGTTCTCGGCGGTGACGTATCACAAAGAAGAACTGTCGCGGATAGACTTTCACGAGCTGGTTCCAGCACAGAAAGCCAGATATCTGATACGATAAACGGCACTGTTTCACTTGATAAAGATTTTTCTTCAGGCACAAATTTGGCTCTTGAAGGCAGTTCGAGTTACACTGATTCATCTCTTTATAGTGACACATTTGTTTCGAATCGTCTCGGAATTACAGTAACACAGGCTCTGCTTCAGGGACTTGATGTGCGAGCGAATATGGCACGGGTACATCAGGCGAGCCTTGACACACTTATTTCAGAATACGAGCTTCGCGGCTTTTCCGAGGTTTTATTAGAACAGGTCGAGTTGAATTTCTGGGACTACGCTTTGGCACAGAAACAAATCGAAATATACACAAACTCGCTTGACCTTGCCCAGCGGCAGATGGACCAAATTCAGGAGCGAATTAATATTGGTACGCTTGCCGAAACAGAACTCGCGGCCGCCCAGGCGGAAGTTGCATTACGCCGTGAGAACCTCATTAAAGCCGGAAGTGAACTATCGAAGAAACGCCTGAGCCTGCTTGTCCTTCTTAATCCTTCGGATGAGATAGACTGGGGCATGGATATTAATCTGCAATATCAGACCGCCCTTCCAGAAATATCTCTTGATGATGTTGAGCAGCATGTTAAAGTCGCAATGAAGATGCGTCCGGATTTGAATCAGGCCCGCTTGCAAATAAGACGAAACGAACTCGAAGTTGTAAAAACGAAAAACGGCTTATTGCCCAGACTGGACGCTTTTATCACTTACGGCAAATCAGGCTATGCAAATACGTTCGATAAGGCATTATCCAATATGGATGAGGACAGTTACGATGCGTCATTTGGTTTGACATTTCAATATCCGATATCCAACAAGAGAGTAGAAGCAAGACATACTCGCGCAGTTCTTAGCAAGCAGCAGATGCTCAAAGCTTTCGACAATCTTGTCCAGATTGCCCAGGTAGATATACGCTCCGCATATATCGAAGTTACAAGCGCCCGCGAGCAGATTACCGCAACAGCGGCTACCAGGAAGTTACAGGAAGAAAAACTCCGTGTTGAAAACGAAAAGTTCGGTGTTGGACGGTCAACATCATTACTCGTCGCTCAGGCACAACGCGACCTCGTAGAAAGCCAAATTGCGGAAATTCGGGCAACTGTAAATTATTTCCAATCCTTAGTTTCACTTTTCGGACTCGAAGGCTCCCTGCTCCAGCGCCGCGGCATAGAAGCACCGGGAACTCAAACAGTTTCTCTCGAATAAAAGAAGTGCCTGAATATCTAAAAAAACGCAGCATCATTTCATTCTTTTCTTTTTTTATCAAAAAGAAGGTTTTCAAAAGCGTTTAAATCTTGTATAATCCCATCGCCGTTGGGCAGATTTGCATAAAAATATGTAAGTTGATGAAATTTTAATAAGGCTTTTATTCACAGGAGTATATATCTTGTTACGCAAACTTGAACCAATGTCGAGAACCGGCTATAACAAACTCATTGCAGAATTAAAACAGCTCGAAACAGTTGAGCTTCCTGATGTTTTGAAAAACGTCGCAGAGGCACGTGAATTAGGCGACTTAAAGGAAAACGGTGCATATATCTACGGCCGCGAGCGACAGGGACATATTGTCGGTCGAATCGGTGAGTTGAAAGGCAAACTGAACCGCGCGGAAATTATTGATTGCACGAAAGTGGAAACCGACAAAGCCAATTTTGGTACAGTTATAACCTTGATGGATTTGGATACAAAAAAGAAAATTAAATATCAGTTACTCGGCCCCGACGACGCTGATTTCGAGACAGGAAGCATTTCGATTCATTCCCCGATAGGAAGCGCCATTCTCGGAAGTGTTATCGGCGATAAGATTTCAGTAGATTTACCCCGCGGCACACGCAACCTTGAAGTCCTCGAAATTAATAAGCCGGAAGTCGATTAAAAACTTTACTTTGTAAAATAATATAAAGACTTGTCATGCTAAGCATTTGGTGAACTCCGCCAGAACTAATTTGGAGGAGTTTTCGAAATGAAAGATTCTTCGTCTTTCTGTTTTTCCCACTTCTTCCAGGCCAAATATGAAAGTCTATTTAATATCTCTGAGATACCGTCTTTGCTTAATTCTCTATCTTATTTATAATTATACCGCTTTTTTAGAGTATAAATACAGTTTTTAACTATTTTTTTGAATATTTTTAATATTTATGCAATGAGATTTTGTATTCAGCGTCTTATATCATAGCGGTTTGTTATTTTAAAAAGAGTTGAATACTGATTCCGTAAAATGAAGATTTATATAAAAAATATGTAAATAGGCGGTGCTGCAAAATTTTCAAACAATCAAGGACAAAGTAGATTTTTAAATATGCTGTTTCAGAAAAAGTATAGATTTGCAACAATCATTCTCTTACTGATTATTCTTGCAGGTTATATTTATGCTGTTTTTACGTGGGAATCAAAATCTGACCCAGCAAGCGAGAGAGTCATACGTGAAGCTGTTGCTAAAACACTCAATAAAGACCCAAATAAACTCTCAATCCATGATTTTAGTAAAATAACAACATTTGGTCTTTCTGAAAAAAAGCTTTCAGATATAGAACTCATTAAAAAATTTACAAATTTAGAAATATTTTCTCTCTCTGCTATTTCACTTCCTCAAAGTGACAGTCCTCGTAGAATAAAAAATATTCCAAAATGGAATAAGTTCCTTGAAAAAATGGGTATTATCAAAGCTCCTGAAAGAAAGTATCTTGATTTAAGTCCTCTTGCAAAATTATCTAAACTTCAAGAGATAAGATTGTTTATTGTTCCAGCAAATGATATCACGCCTCTTGCCAAGCTTTCAAAGCTTAGAGTTCTAATATTAAACGCAACCAATATCTCTGATATAGAGCCGTTAAGAAATCTTACAAATTTGCAGGAGCTTTCTCTTTATGTAGATGATAAAACTGATTTTGAATTGTTAAAATATCTCAAAAACCTGCGGAAACTAACTCTTTCCGGCACATCTGAAATAGACCAGCAGATAGAGGATTTACAAAAAGCTCTTCCAAATACGATAATTAAATATAATAAAATTGCTGTATTTGAAAACTTTTATTATTGAAAAACACATAAATAAGCAGGACAAATCATTTGTCGCATGTGTATAAACTATTTTAAATATTGGTTATATTTCTTTTCTCTTGCGATTGTGGTTGATGGGCCGTGGCCGGGGAATACTTTTGTTGTTTCCGGCAGGGTCAGAAGGTTTTTCTTTATGCCTTCAATTAATTGCGTTGTGTTACCGCCCGGAAAGTCTGTTCTTCCTACTGAATTCGCGAAGAGCGCATCACCTGAAAAGACAACTCCATCTTCTTGAGAATATAAACTTATGCCGCCTGGGGTATGTCCCGGAGTATTAAGAACCTGCAATTTAATCCCGGCCTGTTCGATTAAATCACCTTCTTCTACTAATACATCTGCGGGCTTAGCTGTAAATGTGTCTCCAGTCAAATATGCTAAACTAACATTTGGGTCCTCAAGTGCCGCCGCATCGAGCTTGTGTATATAGACTTTCATACATGGAAATTTATCTCGCATCGCATTTATACCCGCAATATGGTCGAAATGGCCGTGAGTAATAACAAGCACAAGCGGCAAATATTGATTTTCCTCAAAAATATTAACTATATCAGTATCATCCAGACCAGTATCAATCAGCACACATTCACGTGAATTTTCATCAGAACGCAAACAATAGCAATTTGTCTCAAAATCCCCGATTACCAAAGTATCGATTATCATATTTACCTTTCATATTCCGGCTACAAGCGTATTACGACTGAAAAAGAAGCACAATAGCAAAAATCAACTTATTAGTCAATAAGTTGAAAGTGACTAAAGTGTAAAGTGCCTAATATTGTATTCAAACACCTCTCGTGCTTCGTAGCGATACTTTCTACTCTGCGAAGCAGCGCTTCGCTGCGAAGAATGAGTCGCAGAGTAGCATCGGCGATTACTTTTTTTTAGGTACTTTAGCTCATTTTAGCTCACTTTTAACTTTCAACTTTAGCAGTCTTTAGGGATAACAAGGTAGATCATACCCCCTTAGCAACAATTCATCTCTGGTTGCAT
>CAZVOA010000014.1:0-77654 GCA_964628465.1 uncultured Pirellulales bacterium
ATTGTATTCGATACTCTCTTTTTAGCAATGGTACATTTTTGGGGGAGCATACCATGCACACCAAAATAAAAATATCCAGCCGCATAAGGTGCGTGACAACGCACCATTTCCTTATATATTTCACACAAATGAGCCTTGCCATCCCTTGCGGGAGCCGCAAAGCTCGCTAAGAAAAACAAAGAATAGCCACAAAATGCACAAGAGCCGCAAAGAAAAAAGAAAAGAAAAACTCTTGGCAAGATTAGTATAAAATATTTACCTGACTACGCTTTTCATGACATTTAATCAGTGAGGTGTCCCAAGATTATCATCGGGGGAAGTTTTGCTTCAATTTCTCGAAGTTTTTGTTCTGAAATATTCATTACGATTTTCTTTTCAAGTATATCTTCATTTCCCAATTATATAACTTGAATATTCGTTTGTTCTACAGAAACAGAACTATGCATTTTATTAGTAAATGTATCTAATAAATCCGATACTCTGTCTAATTTGTAATGACTATATTGATAATCCCTTGGAAAATAACAGAAAGATTTTAATGCAAAATAATCATCCTTAGACATAAAAGCATTAGAGATATTGGAAGAAAATATTTCAGCAACTTCATAATTTATCTCATTACTAAGATTCATTCTATATACACCTTCGGGGTCTTCTTGTTTTGATTGTGCAATCGAAGCTTTGAGATTTGAATATTGTTCGAGTTCAGATTTTATTTCATTTTCGGTACCAAATAGAATCAACGAACCAACAGAAACACCAGTTATGTAAGATTGTCTTTTACTTAACCAAGATATCGTTTCATCAATGGTGTCATAGGATTCTCCTGGATATAACAAGATATTTAGTTTTGTTAATATACCTAAATTAGACGCTGTTTTTAAAAGAATATCAGCTTTTTTTAGATATGAGTTTGGATCAGTTGTTTTATTCATTGTCCTTAATTGTTTTTTGCTGGCGGATTCTAAACCGATATCTAAAACACTTAAGCCACTCTCAGCTAATAAAACTAAAGTATCTGGATTAATAGTATCAACTCTTATTTCAGTTCTCCATTTAGAATCCAAACAATTCTCTTTATATCTTCTGTTAAATTCTAGTGCCCACTTATGGCTTGGGCAAAAATTAGATGCTTGAAAATAAGTATAAAACAATTCATAATTGTATAAGTTACGTAGGTATTTAAAATTCTCTATAGCTAAATATGGACACAAGGGATATGTTAATTTAATACTACGCTCAACACAAAAACTGCATCCTCTTCCACAGCCTCGCGAAATTTCTATGCTTGGATGAAATCTATGCCATTCATCAAGTAATTCATATCTTAAAAAAGATTTCGGCATTTTTGAGTTTGAAATGAAATACAGATTTCCTTGTTGTGTCATTTGGTATTCTAAGGTATTTTTTGAGACTATTTCCACTATTGAATCGTCAGACATGCCACACACTACAAGATCTATCTCTGGTATTATACTATATATCCAATCTACCCTATTATTCATCACCCATTGACCGCCAACAATTATTTTCTGGCTTGGATTTGTTTTTTTTATTAATCTGCTAAATTGCCTCGCCCATGGGATTGAAAAAAAAGTAGGAATAGATAATAGAATTGGAAACTCTTCATCCTCATATCCTAAGGAAATCATTCTTTCCCATGTTTCTTGTGGTGAATTAAAAAGACCTTGAATAACTATAGTATCAAAACCAGATTCATATAAAACAGAAGCTAATCTTAGGGCTCCATAATTTACATAGCAGTGTTTTCTCGAATATGAATTTTCTTTCTTTTTAGTGGATATCATACCAGATGCTATCATAAAAACTTTAGACATGATTTTTCGCTTCCTTGCTCTCTTAGTATTCTTTTTCTTTCTTATCCTTTGTATATATATAACCGTATTCTTCAAGTTTCTGGTTCACATATGCATCTGTCATTCCAGCAATATAATTTCTTATAGTTATTGCTTTAAATATTTCTTTTTTTTCATTATCGCTATTTACACCAAAATCGCAAGTATTATAATTATCTTTTGTAATATTTTTATAATCTTTAGGAATTAGCTCATAACCCTTTTCTCCACGGTATATTTCAAATAATCTCCAGATTTTCTGTCCTGCATTATACGTATGCTTAAGAACAATCCGATGCTTGAATAAAATATTCGCCATTGCGCATTTATAAAAATTATTTTCATTTTCTCTCCAAACTCCTTTTAAATCATCAGATACATCAACAAGACGAGTACTTTGCCCAAATACGTCTTGTAGTGATTTGATTTTGTACATAGTTATTCGTTGATTTGTAGCCTTAACACAATCCTTTATCATAACTGTCATTGCTTTATTACGCCAAAAAAGAAATTGCCGAACATCATCATTAGGATGATTAACTTGGATTTTATCTGATCTATCGTATAGTTCTTTCATTTTTTCTGAGCTATAATGCTCTTTGAATTTTTTGGCAACAATACAAGCTAATCCACACTCCCTTGCAGCTTTCACTATATCACACTCAATCTGCTCAATTGCTTTTGGTATTTGTTCTTCGATATCGAATTTATTTTTTATCTCACCTTCTATTGTTTGTGCAATATCCTTAAGTTTTTCAAGCAATTTTCTATGTTTAATTATATTAAAGCCAAATATTTTAGCTCTTACAGCGTCTTCCATGTCATCAAATAAATATGTCAATTTATCAGCAAACCATACACACTGGGCCTCTAAAGAACCAAAGTTACATTCATAGCATGAATATTTCTCACATTTAATAATCTCGCTTAAATCAGAAAAGGGTTTTTCTTCGAGATATTTCTTATCTCTATTTCCATTATTATTATGATAGATATGCTTAAGTATCCCATCCCTGATATCAAAAGTTAAACCTAAGCCTGAATAAGTACCATTTAATGTTTCAATTCGAGACACAACTTCAATAGCATGAGCACAATGATCAAATCCTTTAAGAGGAATAACTTCTTTAATTCCATCAGGAAAGTTATATCCTTTCATAATATCATTCAGGGCATCTTCTCCAGCGTGCCCAAATGGCGCATGGCCAATATCATGACCTAATGCAATAGCATCTGTTGCTTCTTCGTTCAATTTAAGTTGCCTAGCAATTGAACATGCTATACCTGCAACTTCTATAGAGTGTGTTAATCTTCTTCGGAAATGGTCATCGTCATCATGGGCAAATACTTGGGTCTTATTCTGCATTCGCCTAAAAGCAGTTGACCAAATAATTCTATCTCGGTCACGATGATAAGCGTTTCGGAATTCATCTTCACGATCTTCAGGTTCATTTTCTCTAAATAATGATCCCAATTCATTTTTTCTTTTTTCAGGATCCAAGGCAAATGGGGCAAGGTTTTTATCACTATCCATAAATACTCTCCATAAAATTTTTATCTATTGCGTAAACTATTTATTGTCATATTCTTTGGACATCATAAATCCTGTTCGACACAGCAGTTGCTTTGAAAGATGGTGAAAATTCTCAATCTCATAATCTCTTACCTCTTAAAACATTAAACATAAATATAATCCCCCTTTCAATATTCTTATTTAACATTCCACCTGTGGCGGTCAAGTCCTTTTCATCTGTTTTAAACTGTGTCTATTTATTATATTATTTATCAATCGCGAAATTGTGGGAGTGGAATTACGCACGCTCTCGGCTAATTTCGCCGACCTCTATATTAAAGTCTGTATTTTATATATATTAGACGGGGATTACAAGATTTTCAGGATATATTTTTTATTTATTTTATAGTTTAAGTTAATTATTTAGTTTTTTCTTGACGAACATATATTGTTTCTGATAGTATAATAATTGCGCCGTGACTGCGTCGCTATGCAGGATTAGGGGCGACCCTAACACGGCGTCTTTTTTTTTAATGTATTCTCACGATTCCATATCCTTCAATATTACCGTCCGGGCTTTTCCTGATTCTCGAATAAAACTTCTTGAAAAACCTGTCATCATTCTTGGCAAACCACCTGTAAACTCCTCCTGCAACCATATCCGCAAGCTGGATGCCTGTACTGAAATGTGATGGTACAATGAAAACGCCCTCAAGAATGTTCGAGAAACTTGATATATATTCTTTCTGTTCATGCATCATTTTATAATGCATTATTTGCAGCCGCTTGTCCTGCTTTCGTTCCCGGTGATCGCAAATTACTATGCCATTCATTTTCGTTCCGGCTTCTCTCGATAAATCCTGCAAATAATACTGAAATCGTTCAATCAGGCGTTTATATGCGAACCAATATAGGTCATCATCACTGTTTATGTGGGAGCGTTTATAGCATAGCTCTACATCAGCTACCGCTGAAATAATCTTTATGGATTTGTATTTTGCTATAACTCCAAAAATGTCATCTCTGAATTGTTCTTTTGCCTGAGCGTCAAGATGTGAAATTGAAGTTGTTTTGTCTTGAAATTGATAAAAATAACGCCATTTTATTTCATTTTCGACGTTATATCGTTTTTTAATGGATTTTAAATCATCATCTACTTTGAACCATGTATCTTCGGATATTATTATTCCTCCAAGAACAAATTTATCATCTTGTTTATGTTTCCCAATTGGCGAAAGAGAACCTGATTCATCGATAAAAAGTAAATGCATATTTAATATACCGTATTTTATTCTAATTCCATACCAATCAGCAAAATTATGGGAGTGGAAAACGCACGCTCTCGGCTAATTTCGCCGACCTCGATATTAAAGACTGTATTTTATATTTATTCCATCTTAAATCAAATCCTTTTTTAAATATTAAGACACAGATTTCACTGATTTCACAGATAAATTAATAAAAATTATAAATCTGCGCCAATCTGCGTTTGTCTGCGGATAGTTTAACTTCTGTTTTCTTACTAATATAGGTACATCCAGGAGCTAAAATGTTGACTAAAAAAGTTAAAAATATCGATAAAAAAGCTAATTTTTTTAAATTTAGCCGCAAAAAACACAAAATACACAAAAATAATAAAAATTTCTTAAATAAATCCGCAGATGCCGCAGAAATACGCAGAAAAAGTAGAAAATAGGGTATAGCCGATAGCGTTTAGAGTATAGGATTTTGAAAGTTGTTAGTATTTGGTTGAAGATTGCCACGTCGGCCAGCGGCCTCCTCGCAATGACATAGTTTTATAAATCTGCGTCCATCTGCGTAATCTGCGGATAAAATTAATAAAAATAATATGGAATATGCTCTTTTTCCCGAAATTGTTGTTACTTATTCATGGTTTCGACGTCTTTAATATGAGTAGAACGAATTGATGCAAGTTCGAAATATTAATATCAATTTTATAAACTAACTTAAATTAACGAAAAGGAGAAATACAATGAATAAGTTATGTCTTAAAAGCATGCTGCTCGGAGCCGCTATCGTATCTGTGATAATAATGGTGATGGGTGCTGCTGTAAACAGTAATAATGTTAACGGCCGGTATCAGATTACAAGTCACATCATTAATTCCAATTCCCGGGTCTTTGTAATTGATACACAAACCGGGGAGGTTAGAAGTATTGATGTTGATAATCAGATACAACCGGTTGGATATTATCATTACACTGGAATTGACAATTCGAAAGTCTGTACGAGCGGCCCATGGAAACAATGATATTGGCCTTAAGTCTGGTTTTTTCTTGACTTTTGGGCTGCATGTTTGTATAATATATAACATATTTAGAATACAGAATAAAAATAGGGTATAGGGTGGAGCGGATAGGAAAAAAATATGCTCAACACGAAGTATCGCGAAGTTGCACGAAAGGAAAAAACAAAACAGCAATTACCATATATGATAAAAAAATCTGTGTTCAACTGCGAACTCTGTGGCAAAAATAGTTAAAAAAAACGAAATTTAAGCCAAAATTTTCAAAAATAACCCAAAAAAAGCGAAAATTTCACAAAAAAACAGGGCAAAATCAGTGCAAAATAGCCCTGAATTTGGGTTTGATTTGAAAAACGAAGCCAATTTATTCGTACTGAGTTCTGAGTGATGAGTATTGCGTAAATGATTTTGCGAAACGAAGCCAATATACTCGTACTGAGTTTTGCGTGATGAGTATTGCGTAATGGAATTTGCGAAACAAAGCCAATCCGAAAAAACTAAATACTATCGACCAGCGACTAAATACTTTTCGCGAAACGAAGCCAATTTTCCTTCGCTAAAGCTTCGGAGGACACCTAAAGTAACCTTTATATTAAATAATCCACTTTTTTGTGGAAATATTACTTAATTTCTGGTAGAATCCCCGTTTATATGAGTACTAAAACAAAATCAAAATGGAACGGTTTTTCGCTGAAACCCCGCAGGGAAATGCCTGAGGGGCTGTGGATGAGATGCCCGGCGTGCGAGCATATGCTCTATAAAAGCGCGGTAGAGAAGAACCTTAATGTTTGCCCGGATTGCGACCATCATTTTCGTATCGAAGCGAAAATCCGAATCGAATATCTCGCTGATGAAGGCTCTTTTCAGGAAATTCTTGATGATTTGCAGCCCAAAGACCAGCTAAACTTCAAATTCAGAGGCACAAGCTACCAGCAGCGTCTCAAAGAAGAAACGAAAAAATCCGGTTCAAATGAAGCTATATTAACCGGCAAAGCTTTCATCAAAGGAAGAGCCGTTTCCCTGGCGGTAATGGAGCCGAATTTCCTGATGGGTTCTATGGGTTATGTCGTCGGCGAAAAATTCTGCGCAGCTGTTGATATGGCTATTGAAGAAAAACTGCCTTTTGTTGTCGTTTGCTGCTCAGGCGGAGCAAGAATGCACGAAGGTGTTATATCGCTGGGGCAAATGGCAAAAACTTCCGCAGCGATAGCAAAATTAGATGAAGCCGGATGCCTTTATATCTGCGTTTTAACCGATCCGACCACAGGCGGCGTAACCGCGAGTTTTGCCGTGCTGGGCGATTGTATAATAGCGGAACCTGGCGCAACGATAGGCTTTGCAGGCCGCAGAACTATTGCTGAAACCATTAAAGTTGAATTGCCGGAAGATTTCCAGACATCGGAGTTTATGCTTGAACATGGTTTTGTGGATATGATTGTTCACCGCAAAGACCTTCGCAATGAAATCGCCAGACTTATTGACTATTGCCAGAAATAAATGTCATGAACTCAAGGCAGCGCGTTCTTAATGCTCTGAATCGTATTATTCCTGATAGAGTACCGATTGACTTCGGCGGCGTTCTTTCAGGAATCCACTGGAAAGCGTACCTGAATTTAATTAATTATCTCGGTATAAAAGATGAGTTGAAATTTCTTGATCCTGTTCAGCAGCTCGCGGAACCATGCGAAGAGCTATTGCGGCGTTTTCATGCCGATATTCGGTATATTTCATTTAATCCGCAATTCAATCCCAATAATCAAAATAGTTTCACAGATGAATTTGGCGTAACCTGGGAATTTCAGGATGAGCAGCATTATTATATGAATACCGCAAATCATCCTCTTGCGGGTGCATCTATAACGGAGATTGAGAATTATTCTTTTAATAATCCCGCAAATCAAAACCTTTTAACCGATATTCGCGAACAAGCTTTAGCCAAATCTCAAAATGGAGCGTTTGCATTATCTACAGGAATTGGCGGCTCGGTTCTCGAAACCTGCTCCAACTTGCGCGGGGTTGAAAATTGGTTTATAGATACAATAGAAAACCCCCTGCTTTGCGAAACATTGCTTGATAAAGTTTTGAAATACTGGAGTGAGTTTTATACGGATTTATTAAAAGAAGTCGGGGACATTGTTGATATTGTAATAATAGGTGACGATTTAGCCGGGCAGAACGGGCCGCTGTTTTCGCTGGATTTCTATCGCCGTATGCTCAAACCAAGACAAAAAGAGCTTATAAAACACATCAAATCCTTAACAAATGCGAAAATCTGCTATCATACCTGCGGCTCATGTTTTGATTTCATTCCCGACCTGATAGACATCGGAATAGACATTCTTAATCCTATACAAATCGGACTTAAAAATATGGAACCTCAAAAAATCAAAAATGAATTCGGGAAATATATTTCTCTGTGGGGTGGAGCAATAAATAACAATCAGCTTCTGTCCTTTTCCGAGCCGGAAAAAATCAAAAATGAGGTAAAAAATAATATAAAAATTTTCAAGCAAAGGTCCGGATATATCTTCAGTAATACCCATAATATCCAGTTTGACGTTCCACCGGAAAATATTTTAACGCTATTTGAGGCCGCTTTTGAATTTTCCGCCCGCGAATAATCGTCCTATAACAATCAGCTTTATTATCAAGATCATAAGACAAATAACCGCTTAAACAATATTTAATTGCTTCCAAAGGTGTAACTTTGTAAAATTTATTATTTAATGTAACTCTGATAGCGATTATTTACGACAATATTAATTATTAAGGGACATTGATTAAATAAAATGTGTATCTGGTATAATGCAGAGGTTTTGAATGCCAATAGATGACATGGAAAAACAGAAAGTCAGAACTCCGGATTACTGGCGCAAAAAAAATTCTTACTATTATACATGGCTTGACAAAGTATATTCGTTGAATGTGCGCCAGGGCAGTCGTGTTTTGCATGTAGGCTGCGAAGCCGGTGACCTTCTCGCGGCGGTTAAACCTTCCTATGGTGTTGGTATAGATACAGACGAAGGAATGATTAAAGCGGCGAAACAGCGGTTTCCAGATTACCATTTTGAAGTGCAGGATACGAATAATATTCATCTCGATGGCACATTTGATTACATTTTAATTTGTAATTCTATCGGAAGCTGGTCAGATATACAGGCGGTACTCGAAAATCTTCGTCAATATACCCACGCAGATACACGTGTTATTATTACGTATTACAGTTACCTTTGGGAAGGACTTTTAAGGGCAGGTTCTGTTTTCGGAATGCGCAGGCCGAACAATTACCAGAACTGGCTGCCCCCGGAAGATATTATGAACCTTCTTTCTTTAAGTGGATATGACACAATCCGCAGAGAAAGTATGATGATGTCCCCCAAATGGATTCCGATTTTGTCAGCTTTCTGCAATCGGATTTTGTCACTATTACCAATTTTCCGCGCGTTGAACTTAATAAATCTTGTTATTGCGCGTCCTGAACCTGTACCTAAAAAAGCTGATGATATATCTATTTCCGTTATCGTGCCATGCCGAAACGAAAAAGGAAACATCGAAGACGCTATAAAAAGAATTCCTCGTATGGGGAAATTTACTGAAATCATTTTTGTTGATGGGAATAGTACAGACGGTACGGCTGACGAAATTGAAAAGCAGATTAAAAAATATCCAGACAAACAAATACAGCTAATCCATCAGGGCGATGGAATCGGCAAAGGTGACGCGGTGCGCAAAGGCTTCGCGGCCGCCAAAGGTGACATTCTTGTAATACAGGACGCGGATTTAACCGCCCCACCGGAGGATTTACCAAAATTCTTTAATGCACTTTGCCAGGGAAAAGGTGAATACATCAACGGCTCACGGCTTGTTTATCCTATGGAAAAACAAGCGATGCGATTTCTGAATTTACTGGCAAACAAATTTTTCGGAATGCTTTTCACATGGCTGCTCAACCAGCGGTTTCGCGATACATTGTGCGGCACCAAGATGCTCAGCCGCAAACACTACGATATTCTCGCCGCAAATCGTGACTTTTTCGGTGATTTTGACCCGTTTGGTGATTTCGATTTAATCTTCGGCTCGGTCAAGCAGAATTTCAAGGTAGCGGAAGTTCCCGTGACATATCGGGCAAGAACCTACGGCTCAACAAATATTTCTCGTTTTCGTCATGGATGGCTGCTCTTGAAAATGAGCTGGCTCGCGTTCAAAAAATTCAAATGGAAAAGCTGAATCTATGGGACTTCTCGATTTATTAAAACTGCCTCAGGTAAAAACCGCAATAGATATGGATGATTGTGCTTTGACTTTGCTGCACAAGCAAATCCTGATGGAGAAGAAATTTCTTCTAAAAGTTTACGAGAATTTCTACCGCGATTTAATGTCGCATATTCCTGACCATGAAAACGGCACACTTATCGAATTAGGAAGCGGCGCCGGATTTATAAAACAAATGTATCCGAAGGTTCAGACATCAGATGTTCTGGATTTGCCTGACCTTGACAGAGTATTTGACGCGACAAAAATGCCTTTCGATAACAGTTCCGTAGATGCGATATTGATGATAAATGTTCTTCATCATATAAAAAATGTCGAAATGTTTTTCGCTGAAGTGACACGTATTTTGAAATATGAAGGCCGAATAGTTATGATAGAACCGGCCAACACACTCTGGTCACGATTTGTTTATTCAAGATTCCACCATGAGGTTTTCGACCCGGACGCAGACTGGCAGGTTGAAGGAGCGAGCCATTTGCTTGATGGAAATGACGCTCTTGCATGGGTAATATTTAACAGGGATAAAAAATTATTTGAAAAGAAATATCCTGAACTTAACATTATTAAAATCTACAATCATACGCCCGTCTCTTATTTGATTAGCGGAGGATTTACTTTGAAACAACTCCTTCCATCATGGATGTATGCCCCGGTCAGGTGTACCGAGTCACTTTTTCAATTTACAAGCGGCTTAACAGGTATGTTCCAAACAATTGTATTGGAAAGGAGAAGTAATGGTAAAGCCAACGCATAAAAGGATAACAGGCAGAAGGAAATTAGAAGTAACTCAGCTTTCCAAATCGACATTTAATCCTGAACAGAATAACAGGAAAATGGAGCTTATCATCTGTATTATTCTTTTCATTTTTGGTGTTTATCAGTCAGTTATATTTTACGGTCACCAAATTGTCCCCAATTCCGATTTCCCGGCTTTTTATGAAGTTGGCAAAGCCCTTCTTTCTTTTGAACTTCCGGCCAGTTTTAAACGCGCACCAGTAACAGGTATTCTGCAAAATCTTTTAACTCCTCTAATGTCGGGGAATTACCCCGAACTAAAAGCCGGATGGCTTCTGAATACTATACTGCATCCTTTTAACGCAATACTCTTTTTTTTACTGGCTAAACATCTCATAGGAAAGTCAGCCAAATGGTTCGCATTGATATGCATGATAAACGCATGGGTACTGTATTTAGTGACCGAACCAATAGCAGAAACAACGTTACTATTTTTTACGCTCTTAACTATTTACTTTATATTTCGAAGAAGCAAATGGAGCTATCTAATAGCATCAATCGCAACAATGGTTCGATATGAATGTGCGCTTTTAATACTGGCGGCATTCCTAATTGATATAATACATAGAAAAAATCGCAGGGATTGCTTTGTCGCATTAGGCCTTTCCCTCCTCGCGGGCATTCCTCTTTTTCTATGGATGCTGGGAACCCGCTTCCATAGTGAACCAAGCTCACAGCATTATCTAAGTATTTTCAAGCAAGTGTTGTCAGGTTCATCAGAAGATATACCAAAAGACAAAATTGGCATCTTCAGACATTTGGATATTATATGGGGAGTAGGTTACAAATACCTGACTTCAATTCCATTAACATCTAATAAAAGTTTGATCAACACAGTCTTTGGTATGAACAAAATTTTTGCCATAACTTCTTTTATTCTTGGATGTGCTATTGCTGTGTACAAAAAAAACTGGAAAGTTCTTGTTCTGGCAATATTTTTGTTTCCCTATTTCCTGATTCATGCTTATTACCCTTTCCCAATTCCAAGATTTCATGTCCCGTCATTCTGGATTGCTTTTTTGATTTCTATATATGGTATTTATGAAGGATTAAATATCTTAACCCTGAAAATCGCAATCCCCAAAAAAATAATAATATTATTGCAATTATTACTAACGACATTTTTTGCATTTTGGTTCATTGCGATTATTCCGAATCTTAAAACTTATACAAATCATTGCCACAAAGCAGTTATGATGCCGTGGCTGGCGATTGCTGTTCTATTTCTTTTCTTAATACTATTTTTGATTTTCAGGTATAAAGGAATTGTAAGAGAACTTTGTATCATTTCTATAATGCTGGTGATAATTACCTCCAATCAGTATGATGTAGTAGTACGGCTTAACACCGGAACTTACGATGCGGAATTCAAAATGCTTGCCGACTGGTTTCGTGATGAAATACATGGCGAGGAGAAACTGGCAACTACAATGGTCAGTGTTTTAAATATTTATCTTCCACCTGAAATGCAAAAGAATCTTGTTAATTTAAGGGAAATCAAGGGTGAGAATCTTTTGGATTATGCCGTTAAACTTCAGGAAAAGGAAGTGAAATATGTCGCTTGGGACTTGAGGATAGAAAAGATTGTGAAAGAATCTTATTACAATCTTGGACATCTGAATAATCTACGAGGATTGAAATCGCCTCAAGACACTGGCCCATATACATTTGTTACAAAAATCAAAAATGGGGATAATTTTGTTAATATTTTTAAACTTGAAGACGTAACGCCTTATATTTTACGTACTTCTACGCCTCAAATAATAAATAACTCACCAGTTAACAGCCAATAGAAAAAGTTATATATATGTTTTCAATGATTGTATTGGAAAAAAGTTATGGTCAAACAAAAACGTAAAATAGTTGAAAGAAGAAAAAAAGCTGTAAAAGAGGAACTTCCGGAATTAGCTGTTGACTCCGAAAAAAATGACCGGAGATTTGAGTTAATATCTATTTTCATCCTTTTTTTATACGGTTTTTACCAGTCAATTCTACTTTATGGTCACCATACTATGCCAAGCCCCGATTTTCCATCTTTCTTTGATGTTGGACAAAAGTTATGGTCATTTCAAATTCCGACTAATTACCAGAGAGGCCCAATTTACGGCATGATATTATATCCACTAAGCCTTGTCGTAGGCGGCCAACAACCCGCATTAACCGCAGCATGGATTTTCAACTCGATATTACAGCCCTGTAATTTAATTTTGATTTATTTAATTGCGAAAAGATTCGTTGGCAAATCCGCTTTCTGGTTTGCGCTAATCTGCATTCTAAATCCCTGGCTGATTGAAGTTTTTACAAAGCCGCTGGCGGAAATTAGTATCCTGTTCTTTATGCTGATAACTTTCTTTTTAATGTTCAGGCGTTCAAAGCTTTGCTATTTGTTCGCTTCAATCGCGACACTTGTTCGTTATGAATGCGCGTTTTTAATATTAGCGTCTTTTATCATGGACATGATATACGCCGACAGCAAAAAAGAGAGAATTCTGGCTTTTATATATTCCGTACTGGCATCTGTCCCGATGGGTATCTGGATGATTGGAACGATTTATTTCTATCCTCATGAGGATTCAAATGCAGTTCACCCTCTCCAATTTATGAATATACAAAAACTAACCGACATTAAAATCCTCAAAAGGGAATTTATCCTGCTTGGGGGCAGTACAATAGGACCTCTGTTCAGGTTAAGTACAAAAGCAAGTAAACATTCAGCTCAGCTATTGGATAACATAGTGATAATTATAACAAGCCTTAGTTTCATATTCGGTGTTGTTTACGGCATGGTAAGAAAACAATGGAAGATGCTTGCACTTCTTATTTTTTTCATTTTTTATATGATTATTCATATATTGTATGATTTTTCTGAGCCAAGATTTTATGTACCCGTTCAATGGATATTTATATTATTCTGTTTTTACGGAATCAAAAGTTTCTGGCAGATCATAAACACCAACAACAGAATTCCAAAACCTGTTATTATTATTGGACAGGCAATTGTTCTGTTGGTTTTTTCATTCTGGATTCTATCACTGGTAAATTATTTTCCCGGACTTTCAGATTGGAGTCCGCGAACTATTTATCTCCCTTACGCAGCCGTTACCGTTTCGATACTTTCCGTCGCGGCTTATATATTTGTTTATAGGGGAAAGCAATTATGGCGCAATGTTGTAATATTATCTGTTATATGCCTGATGATTATTTCCAATCAATATGCTGTTGCAAGTGTCATTAAAAAGGGTAATGACAACATCGAATTTAAGTTTCTGCTGGACTGGTATCTTCAGAATGCCAAGCCGGGAGAAAAAATGGTTTCTTCCATTGCCAGCTTGCTGTGGATACTAAATCCGGAAAATAAGGAATATTTCATTGTTACCGGAGAGCTCAAAGCCGACAGCCCGGGAGATTTCATCAATAATTGTTACAAAGAAGGAATTACATATATTGCATGGGATTCGAGAGCTGGATTTTCTTACGATGCTTTATTTTATAAACTGGCTAAACTTGGAAATATTGATTTTCTGCGTAACAGACAAAACATCGGACCATGTGAATATATTACGACAGTTGTCCATCCGACTATGGAAAAGCGATTTATAAACATTTTCAGGTTGCGTCCGAGAACGGAATTACCGTCCGGGGAATAAAAAACATTGCACATACTCATTTTTTATAAGAGTTTTAGTTGCAGAAATTATTAAAATGGTGTAAATTACCTTGATTAAAGCTCGGAGAGGTGGCCGAGCGGCTTAAGGCGACGGTTTGCTAAACCGTTGTAGGGGGTAAACCCCTACCCCGGGTTCGAATCCCGGCCTCTCCGTTATAAAAAATAATGCTATAACTTCTAAAGAATATTGATGTTATAGCATTATTTCATTTCTTATTTATCACTTTTTGACGCTGTTATTTCAGGGAGCGGCGATTCGTAAAATCGTCAGGGAATTTGGTGAAAATTCGTATTTAAATTCCGGCCCGCTGATACTGATTGTTTTTTCCACCGGTTTTACCTCGTTTGGATTTTCAAGTGTGTTTTCAGCAGTAATGCTTGCATGACCGAGCGTGAAGACTTTTGCGTTTTTGCCGAGATTTGAAATGCCGTTTATTGTAATAGTCCCGTTTACAGAATCAGCGGTTGGATTTACAATTTTGACTACAAGTTCTTTTTTGGCATTGTCCATACCGGCCAAAGCGTAAAGCTGCTGTACCCCGGTTGAACCTCCCTGCCCGCCGCGTCCACCACCAGCACCACCGCGGCCGCCGCGATTACCAGTATTGCCCGGTAAGCTCACATTGTTTGCTGACACTTCTGTTTTAAGAACCTGATCAGGTTTATTTTCGCTGAAAAGTTTTTGTACTTCGTATGAAGTCCGGCCAATTACCCTTGAGTTATCAAAACGGATTAGATTAACTTCCCATTCGCGTGAATTAATATTTTCGAAAAGCGGAGCGTAAGAACTCATCGTGACAATGTCCGAGTTCTTTTCCATATTCATCATAAAAACAGCTTCGGCCAACGCTCCCTGTAGATTGCCGTTGCCAACGCCGCTATTAACGGCGTATTCACCGACATAAATCTTCGGGCCGTTTCTATCAGTTCTGTCGTATTGATTCGCCATACCAAAGAAACGCGAAGGATTAACGTAAAAATGTTCGTCAACTATTTCTACTTTCGCATTCGGAATACGCTCGTCTGCGATTGTGATTATGTCCGGATATTTAGCTTTGATTGCATCATAGAAAACGCGGTAGTTTTCCTGATAGATTTGGCCGCCGTTTTCATTTCCTATTTCAATATATTTAATCTTAAATGGTTCCGGATGTCCATTAGCAGCGCGTTTTGCGCCCCAGGTGGAAGTGACAGGTCCCATAGCGTATTCAAGAGCATTCAGAGCGTCCTGAACCATCGGTTGAAGTTCTTCGCCCTGAACATACTCGGACGGCTGTCTTGCGTTACAGCTCATTCCAACATTGCAAACGTACATCGCGTCGGCATTCAAATCCTCGCAAAGCTGGAGAAGTTCATGGTAGCCTAAGCTGTAAGTATTGAAATAACCCCACACGTTATACAGGCCGCGACGCTGAGTTTTATCACCAATCGTTTCTTTCCAGTTCCATCGCGAGCTAAGACTTGCGCCTTCCACAACGCAACCTCCGGGAAAACGCATAAAGCTGGGTTTGAGAGCCGCGAGCATTTCACAAAGGTCTGTTCTCAAACCATGTCCCTTGAATGTCTTGCGAGGATATAATGACACTACATCGAGCCAGATTGTCCCTTCGGCTGCCTGAGTAATAACCAAGCGTGCCTTGGAGTTAGTCGCGTTTGCAGTCAGCGCGAGTTTGTACTCTTTCCATGCACCGCCTACATTTTCCACTTTACCGGAAGCGGCGACTGATGAGCCGTCCTCATTCTCAAGAGATATATTAAGAGTCGTTGTGCGGCTGCCCTCAGTGCGAGCATAGAAGGAAAGATCGTAGGATTCCCCCTGCTGAATATTCATTCCCCAGAAACCTGAATTTGCAACACCATCTCGTTTTCCTGTTTTGGTTGAGGTAAGCTTGAGAGAATACGGGTTGCGTTCATTAAGAGGATTTTCTTTTACCAGCGAAATGCTTCCTTCAGCGCCGCCATCAGCTACAAGTGACCATGCGAGAGCAGGATTATTAGAATCCCACCATTGATTATAGTGTCGGCCTTTGGCGGTGTAAATATCCCTTCCTTCCTGAGTCCATCCTTCAGGAAGATTGGTTGCCTCGAAGTCTCGATTCTGTACGAGTTCTGCACTGATGCCTCCTTCGCCGGCACGGGATATTTCCTCATAAAAAATGCCATATAAATCAGGGCTTGTTTTAACACGAGCAGCCGCCGCGTCAATAACTATAGATGGAGTTTCGACTTGAGTTGTATCGCCTGTTGCATTCTGAGCAATAGAATTTTGCGGGATAAACATCAGTAACAATGAAATAACGAACGACATAATTAAGACAAAACGAATCTTTCTCATAATACACCTTCATAATAATATTAGTATTACAATGATTGAAAATACCTCATAGTTTTTCTTCGCAAAAGTTTTTTATTTTTCACGAAGATTGTTCGGATTGTAGCGAATCTTTGCGCTTTTGTATGTATGCGTCAAACTTCCTGCTGTCAAAGAATTTGATTGTTGTGGAGAAGTCTGTGCCGGTGGTTCAACTTTACCGGAAAGAATCTCATCAGCACATGCAATCATTTCATCCATATACGAAGCGGGCAGAACGTCATTGTGTCCGGGGAAAAGCCGATCATACTGACCTTTATATTTGGCCTGGAGACGTTCCATACTTTTCTTATAAGTTTCCAGCGGCACATTCGAAATTTGCGCCCAAGTTTCTGTATTAGCCGTATCACCGCCGAATAACACTTTATCCTGAGCATCCAGCAGGCAAATACTTCCCGGTGTATGGCCGCGTACTTCAATTACTTCCAGCTTTTTGCCGCCAAGATCAAATACGTATCCATCCTTTATCGGAATGAGTTTGACATTTCCGCCGCTATATCCTTTGCATGATTCCAAATCCGCTTCGTGAACATATACTTCTCCGAATGCGTTATTACTGCCGGAATGGTCGGGATGAGCATGAGTATTAACGACAAGCAAAGGACGTGACGTAAGAGCTTTAATATCTTCTGGTGAAATAAATCCGGGATTGCCTGTATCGATAAGCAAAGCCTTTTCGTTGCCAACAACCAGGTACATGTTGATTCCCCCTGATTGGAATCGCATTGTTCCAGTTAATATTGCCTTACTCAAAACAGCCGGAGTTGTTGCAGCCGTACCACCCCCGCCGCGAACTTGCCCACCCCGCCCGCGTGCTGCTGGAGCATTCTGTCCAATTACAGTAACCACCAGAAAAAGACAAACCAAAGCACAAGCCAATAATACTCTTCTTATCTTTAACATAATGCACCTCCTATAAATATTTGAACACATCAGCCCAGCTACGCCGCTGTGCGTATTTTCCACAATAATATACCGAATAGCGTTCGGAAACTCAAGGTTTCATTTTTTTAACGATTTTTTCGGAAACTTTTATGAAAGATGAACAGAAGTTGATATCGAATCACCCATGAAAAGAAATATCCAGATTCTTTGCGGCAGCGGTTTCGTCGGGACGGCACACCGGAGTTGTTATCGGGGATTGTTTTATTTTTTCCGGCTCGGTTTTCGCGATTTCAGCAATTTCTATCATCGCATTAATAAATTCGTCTATAGTTTCCTTGCTTTCCGTTTCCGTCGGCTCAATCATTAATGCTTCTTTGACAATTGCAGGGAAATAAACTGTAGGTGGATGAAATCCTCTGTCGATAAGCGCTTTTGCCACATCTATCGCATGAACTCCATTTTGGAGCATTTCATCAGTCGGGCTGAAAACACATTCATGTTTGCATATTTTGTCATAGGCGGCTTTGTAATGTTTTTTCAACTTCGCGAGAATATAGTTGGCATTAAGTACGGCGTTTTCCGCTACTTTACCTAATCCTTCCTTGCCTAACATAAGAATATAGACATAAGCCCTGAGAATTATCGCGAAGTTACCATAAAACGGAGCTATATAACCGATGGATTTCGGCCTGTTATACTCCAGAGCATAAGTTCCATCATCTCTTTTTACAACAACTGATACAGGCAGAAATTCTACGAGTTTTTCATTAACTCCTACGGGACCTGCGCCTGGTCCGCCGCCGCCATGAGGTGTCGCAAAGGTCTTATGCAGATTTATGTGAACTATATCGAATCCGAAGTCACCGGGACGAGCCTTGCCGACTATCGCATTTAAATTCGCGCCATCATAATAAGCCAGGCCATCAACGCTATGTATCAAGTCGCAGATTTCCTTGATATGCTGATTAAATAAACCAAGCGTGTTGGGACAGGTAAGCATTAGTCCAGCTACTTCGTTATTTATTAATTTTTTTAACGCCTTTATGTCCATAATACCTTTGTCATCGCTCGGTACTACAACGACTTTGTAGCCCGCTATCGCGGCGCTGGCTGGATTTGTACCATGAGCGCTATCGGGAACAAGCACGGTTGTTTTTTTATTACCTTTGTTTCTGTGATAAGCGGCCATTATCATAATGCCGGTAAGCTCACCGTGCGCACCTGCCATAGGCTGCAAAGTAAAACCTGCCATGCCTGTTATTTCGCGCAGGAAAATATCCATATCATAAAGAACCTGAAGCGCCCCCTGTGTGAGCATGCCGCCCATACGCAATTGGGGAAGCAAAGGATGAAGATGCGCAAAACCGGGATAGGATGCTATTCGCTCGCAAACTTTTGGATTATATTTCATCGTACACGAGCCAAGCGGATAAAAATTCGTATCGACTCCGAAATTCATGCGGGAAAGAGCGGTGAAATGCCTTACGACATCAAGCTCGCTCAATTCAGGTAATTCCGCGATATTTTTTCTAAGAAAGTCACTATTAATATTTATTGTTGTCGGGACGTCACTATCATCTACCTGTACAGCCCTGCGTCCCTTCACTGATTTTTCAAACAAGAGCTTCATAAACAAGCCTCCAGCGATTCCGCCAACATTCCTATTTGCTGTTTTGTTCTTTTCTCTGTTACGCAAATTAATATGGATTTTTCCATATTTTTATAATACCTGCTCAAAGGAAAACCAGCGGCGAAACCTTTCTCTATTAATCTGGCGATAACGTCCGCGGCTTCACACGGCAAATCGAGAACAAACTCATTAAAAAACCATTTCTGTTTAAAGTGCGTTTTCACACCGGGTATAGCAGTGAGTTTACGATAAGCATAACTCGCTTTGTCCGCACACAATTGAGCGGTTTCTTTTAAACCTTCCCTGCCAATAAGCGATAAATATACAAGAGCGGTCAATGCACACAACGCCTCGTTCGAGCATATATTTGATGTCGCTTTGTCCCTGCGTATATGCTGTTCGCGTGCCTGAAGCGTAAGAACAAAACTTCTTCTGCCGAGCTTATCTTTTGTCTGGCCGACAATTCTGCCCGGCATTTTGCGGATATATTCCATTTTTGTTGACATGAAACCAAGATACGGTCCGCCGAAACTCATTGGCATTCCAAGACTTTGTCCCTCGCCTGTCACTATATCGGCTCCCATAGCTCCGGGGGTTTTTAATATTCCAAGAGATACAGGGTAACAAGAGACAATCATAAGAGCGCCTTTTTTATGAGCGGCTTCGGCAATGTCACTGAAATCATCGACACAGCCGAAAAAGTTGGGATTTTGAAGAATCACAGCGGCCGTATCGTTATCGAGCTTTTTATAAATTTCATCTCGATTGGCCTGGCCGTCAACACAATTGACCTGCTCAAGATGAATGCTTAAATTCTTTGTATAAGAATCAATCATAACACGGTAAATAGGGTTGACACTGTCATCGATAATTACTTTGTTACGTCCCGTTACACGCAGTGCCATCATTACCGCTTCGTAAATCGCTGTGCCGCCATCGTACAGTGACGCATTCGCCGCATCCATTTCAGTCAGGCGGCAAATCGCGGACTGGTATTCATAGATGGCCTGTAATGTCCCCTGTGAAAGTTCAGGCTGGTATGGAGTGTATGCGGTATAAAACTCACTGCGAGAAATAATCGCGTAAACCGCGGAGGGAATAAAGTGGTCATAGAAACCGCCTCCAAGAAAGCAGGTAAGATCAATGTAATTTTTACCAGCTATTTCCGCCAGCGTATTCCTGACCTGATGCTCGGTCAAACCTTTGGGGAGATTCAACTCGCCCGCCTTCAGGTCCTGCGGTATGTCACTGAACAGCTTGTCCATAGTCAGGCCTATTTCAGCGAGCATATCTCTTTGTTGTTCTTTTGTATTTGATATAAACGGCATTTTGAATAAAACCTTAACTGAATTTTTTCTTTTTCACAAACATGACTCTTATGACTCTTTCAGGTATGTTTCATATTGCCTGGAGTTCATAAGATTATTGATTGAACTTTTATCTGTTATTTTTATTTTGCATATCCATCCGGCGTTATAACAGTCTTCATTTATTTTTTCAGGAGCGGATTCCAATTCCTTATTTATTTTCGTGATTTTGCCGGTCACTGGTGAATAAACGTCACTCGCGGCTTTCGAGCTTTCAACTACTCCAAGCTCACCTTTTTGCTCAACTACTTTATCCATCATCGGCAGTTCGATAAATGTGATTTCCCCTAATAATTCCTGTGCGTGGTATGTGATGCCGATAGTCGCAATGTCACCTTCAATTTTCGCCCATTCATGATCTTTTGTATAATACAAGCCGTCAATAACCATTTCATTTCTCCATTTTTTAAAACTTTTCGAATCGCGTTATAATTGTGCCGGAAATGTCACTATCAAGTTTTTGATTCTTTTCTACTTTGCTTTTCTTGCCTTTTTCCGCCTGCATTTTACTTCTTGCGGTATAATATAATCCTATTTGCCTGTTCTCTTCAGCTAAATCTTTTAAAATATACGCTAATGCAATCTGTTTTTCGTCAACTTTTGCGCAGCTAAGTACCCAGCCAATACAAATTCCATTCTCATCCAAAACACCGTCATGCTGTCTGACCGGGCGAATTCCTGACTGGCCGGGAAATTCAATTCTGACAACCTGCATATTATAATTCAGAGATTTTTTTTGCATCACGGCCTGACCGATAAAAAAGTCTTTTTCCAATTTCACCGCCCAGCCGTACCCAGCCTCAAACGGATTTATATTAAATTCTCCGTCCAGTTCGTGTCCATAGAGCGGCAGACCAGCTTCGATTCGCAGGCTGTCGCGAGCGCCAAGTCCGCACGGAATTATATTCAAAGGTTCGCCCTTTTCCAGTAACAACGCCCAAAGTTCAGCCGCTTTTAAAGGATGAACAAATAATTCATAACAAATCTCTGAACCAGCGTAACCGGTTCGCACTATGATACAATTGATACCAGACAATTCTGTTTCTACCAGATTAAACGACTTCATTTCCAGAAATTTTTGTTTATCTTCCTGCTCTTCTATCATTGACAATAATAATTCTTTCGATGCAGGCCCCTGCAAAGCAATATCTACTCTGCAATCCTCGCCGCTCTCAATCAACATATCACGAATTACAGGTTTATTCTGTAATTTTAGTGCGGGTTTTTGAATATCAATAATTGCTTTATCGTTTTGCAGCGTTTTTAGCCATGCTTGAATTTTGGTTTTATTAGCGGCGTTTACTACGACCATGAAGTTATTCTCTTTTCGCCGATATACGATAATATCATCAAGCACAAAACCAGCCGCGTCAAGAACATAACTATATTTTGCGCTGCCGATTTTCAGTGTTTTTATATTATTTGTGGTAATTGCGTCCAGAAAATCCTGCGCGTGTTCGCCGGCAAATTCGAGAACTCCCATATGTGTACAGTCGAATAGCCCAGCGGATTCACGAACGGCTTTATGTTCGGCACTGATGGAAGAAAACCATAGAGGCATTAAATAACCTGCGAAATCGGCCATGCGGCTCTTGTCTATGCGCATTAAATGCTGCTCAAAGAGAACCGTTCCTGATGGTGTTTTAGCATTTTCCTGAAAAACAAATCGTCCTGAAACTCCATTTTCTACCAATTCAAATCTCCTTCATGGTAATGAATTAAACAATGTTTGAATACAGAATATATTACAAAGAAAAAAGGACGTGGCAACAAAAATCGTCAAATAGTTATAAAAATTCTTCTTCGTGTGTTTACATATTTTTACTGGGCTACTGAACCTTTGCGGATATTTGAAAAGACATGTATTATTAAGGTAACTCTTGAATGAATAATGTTTTATGTTTGAAAAGGTTCAGTTATTTTGATTTTTAGAACATGGCATTTTCGGCGGAATCGTCTGCCTGAAAAATCCCGCTATAAGTATCGAGTCTCCAGCCGTCGGTATTCGCACCGGCAGCGGCTCCGTCTATCCTGACTGTATTTTTATTATTATTAGGATTTTTAGGAATTTTATTAAGATATGGGCCGTAATCAGAGCCTTCTGAACCATTTCGATCTGTTTGAGAAGTCATTCTTTGCTCAAAATCTGCCGATGCTTCCCCGCTCAGAGCAGGTAACTGGTCATTATGCTGGGATCTATATACCTCGATTTGTGTTCGGACTTTTTGGAGATCAGTTTGGAGTGCCGAATCGCGAGCTTTTTGGCCCGCGTCAGAAAACATCGGAACAACAACCGCCGCCATTATGCCAAGCACGGATATTACTATCATCAATTCAACTAATGTAAAGCCGCTTTTTTTAAGCATTGATATTAATCCTGACAAATATTGAAATTCATATCGTATTGGGATTATCCAAATGATTCTTCTCCCCTATATATAATATCGCAAATAAATGTCCTATTACCAAATTCCTTACTTTTTTCTAAGGGATTAGGTTGAAAATATGATTGCCATTTTGTTTTTGAGGTCTTGTTATTTATACTTTAAATAGGTAAATATATTTTTACCTCAATTCGTAAGCCAAAATCGGAACTAACACTTTGATTAAAAAACTACTTCAAAAAAGAATTGCTCCTAAAAAAACTAAATATGATAACTAAATATTTCTTATTACTGAAATATTTCTTATTATCTAAATAAGGTGATTATATTTATTGATTAGATTATTTACAAAAAACTTCTGATCTTCTAAATTCGAGATATAACTTAACAACCCTTCAAAAAATAAGTTTTGCTTCGCTTTGGATTATTTTTGCTTTCAGAGGTATAAAATAGTAATGATTTCCGGCATTTTTATTAAAAAACTTATTCTCACAATACACTTTATACCTAATCGCCAATGGTCTGAATTCGAGATATTAGCTTTATCTATGACGGTTTTGCTTTTGCTGGTATGGCTTACGAAAATACAGCGAAGCAAAAAGGTCCGAAGAAATTATCAGAATCAGTTTCTGGAAAATACACCTGCCATGGGAATGAGATGGGGTGTCCATCATAAAAACCCTCATATTGGCAATGATTTGGAAAAAGACCAATTGGCTACTGTCCAAAAACAACAAAATATGGAAACAATGGAACCTGAGGAAAAGCCGCAAAAAAAATTCAGATTCCAGTCTCATACCAATATATACAAACAAAACAGTATAAATTCTGAGTATCAAATTTCCAGGTTAATGTCTGATATCCAGGAAATGCAATGTGAGCGGACTAAATCGACAAATAATGACTCAGATATTGACGAAATGAAAGCTGAGCATAAACAGCTTCAGGAAGAAATCAAAAAGCTGCAAAGTGAAATCGTCGCACACAAACAGGCCAGGGAAATTTTCGAACAGCAGATTTACAAGCTTACGGCTGATAACGAAAAATTGAAAGATGTTTTCGAAAAATATGAACAAGCCCAATCGCAAAATAATAAGAACTTTGAAACAATAGAAAAACTCCAGGAAAAAATTGATCAACTCCAAAATGAAATTGTCATACATAAACAAGCGAAGGAAATTTTCGAACAGCAGGTTTCAGAATTAACGGCTGATAATGAAAAATTACACTATGAGCTTACTGAATCGGCAAAAAACGAATCAAAAATTGAAGAGATGACAATTAAATTGAAACAGATTCAGAAAGAATATTTCCTGGCCGAGCAAATATCAGAGCCTCAAATCGTCACTGAACCGACTATCGAAAAACCCGTTAGTGGAAAAACTGTGATTAATATAAAACAACATCGTATAGTAAATGGAGTCAGACAAAAGCTCTGCAAAAAATGTAATGAATGGAAACCTGAAAACGAGTTCCATAAAAATGCATCAAGCAAAGACAACCTTGCCGCAGACTGCAAGGTATGTAAAAACAACGCCGCTAAAGAACGCCGTAACAAATTAAAACAGCTCAAAAATGATTTTAACATTACATGAAATCCGCATAGCTCAATCCAAGATGAGATTTGATTGAGAACAAATGGAGAAAGCTTCTCTCGAAAAATATCTAAGTTATTAATATAAACATCTAATGCTAACCAATCACCGCCATCAAAGTCAGTAAAATAAATATCTGCAAGTGTAGAACTTGACCAAAAACAAAGAATTAAAGTTGAGAACAATGCGGTTGCTGATTGCTTTTTCATCTCAAAACCTTCATGTTCTATAATCCCCGCAAATACTCCGGACGCAGCATTGAGGAATCACCTCCGTCCAACACACATTGTATTTCCCTTAACATCCGCTCTTTGTCCGCGGATAATGCCCCTCGTACGGAAAGATAGTTGGATGCGTGCATTGAACTGAAAAAACAATTGGTGAAATTTGAGTTTTCAATTATTCCTTTCAATTCTGTCAGAAACTCAAATGGAGTGAGTTCTTTAAATTCTCCTCTTTGTGCCTGCTCATATAGAGGTGTCCCAGGAATCAGCGTTACTGTAAGAGCGCCAACATATTCGGGATCGATTTCGGTGAGAATTCTCGCGGTCTCAAGAACATGTCTGCGGCTTCCGTCAACTCCGCCGAGACCAAGTAAGACGGTTAATGAAAGTATTATGCCGGCTTCCTTAGCCTTTCTTCCCGCCTCTACCATTTCATTGTGGCTCGCTCCCTTGTCAATTTTTTCAAGCACATTGTCATCGCCGCTTTCAATGCCAATATAAAAAATGCTCACCTTAAGTCGTTTCAATTCCTTAAGCTCTTCCAGGCTTCTTCGCAGAATATCTCGCGGCGTAGCGTAAATTCCAATTCTTTCAATATCAGGGAATTTCCTGTTTAAATGTTCCAATATATCAATAAGTTTGGGATAGGGATAAACAAGCGCATCACCATCCTGCAGAAAAATTCGCCTGCCATCCCAGTACTGAGCAATCATATAAACAATCTGATCTATGTTCGCCAGGACAATGCCCTGCTCCAAAAAAAGAAATAAAGCATCAATTTCCGCTTTAACTTCTTCATGGTCCCTTATCTGAAGCTGTTTACCATAGTAGCTGCAAAATGTACATTTATTATTTGAGCAGCCAGCGGTCAGCGGCAGAAAATAACTGTTCTGTTCACTCGGCGGGCGACAAATATCAGGTCTTCGAAACTCTTTCATATATTCTTTCATCAGTAAAAAAGGTTTGAAAAATTATCTCATATAATACGTTATAATTCAATAAGTGACGTCTTAAAGAAGATTTAGCTTTTGCGGTTTTGAAATATTTTTTTAGGAATTTATCCTTGAATTATGCCGAAATTTAAGTTACTATATATTGTTTTAAGTAACATATGTTACTTAATATATATTTTAGTAACATTGTAACTATAGGTGAATAAATGGTTAATGAAAAGTATATTACAATTCCTGAATTGGCTAAGCTAATAGGATTAAGCCGTATTGAGGTTTACAGAAAAGTCCGAAAAGGCCAAATACAAGCTGAAAAAATCGGAAATATGTATGTTATAACTGATAGTGAAGTGGCTAATATTCTTGGTGAAAAAACAAGCGATAAGGATAAAAACCGAATAGAGAAGGCTGTTAAAAAGACTGTTAAAGATTATGGCGAAGTATTGAGAAAGTTAGGTAAAGAATGAAAATCATTACCAAAGCTGATGTAGAGCATATTGCCTTTAATCTGGCAAGGGAAATGATGACTTTTGATGAACCGATACCGGACTTCTCAACACGTTTTCCGAATGTTCTTGAAAGCTGCTTATTAACACCCTTTCAGAAGTTTTCAAAAAAATCTCTGTATGCTTCACTTGTAAAGAAAGCCGCTATTTTATTTTACCTTATGATTAAGAACCATCCTTTTCAGAATGGGAACAAGAGAATCGCATTAACTACACTCTTTGTATTTTTATATATGAACGGCAAGTGGATTGAGGTAGATAAACAGACTTTGTATAATTTTACTTTATGGATCGCACAAAGTCCGGCTGAACTTAAAGATGAAGTTGCAATGGGTATTGAGAAGTTTATTAAAAATTATTTAGTTAAGCTTGATACTAAAAGCTGAATGAATTAAACACAGGTGAGTAATGGAAATTAAAGACCTAGATAGTTGGCTTAAATTTGAAACTGTAGTTCAGCAGAATAACAACGAAACGGATGAATTAAAGAATAATGAGAATATGGTTAGTGCAGTAGCGGCACCTATATACCGTGGACAAGCAAATTCAAATTGGGATTTAAGTAGCACTTTAGAACGAAAAGTCAAGAAAGATTTTACTGTAGGTTCTTATTTGAACCTCATACTTAAAGTATGGAACGATTTAAATTACAAACAAAAATGGCCGAATTTAAAAACAGAAATTGAAGAGCTTGACGCTGATAATTTATTACTATTTCAAACCCAAAAAGCTAATACCGAACAGATAATTTCTTTTATGACCCACTTACGCCATCATGGCTTCCCTTCACCTTTGTTAGATTGGACTTCTGATCCATTGATAGCCGCCTTTTTCGCTTTTGAAAATATTCCTGATAATGCTAAAAGAGTCGCCATATATTCTTTCAGAGAATATACTGGATATCCTGCCGATTGTAGAAAAACTTCTGAACCAACTCTCATTGAAATAGGATCTTATATTCCTGGCATAGAAAGACACGCCAATCAAAAATCTCACTATATTCTTTGTACCCAGCAAGATGATGGAAAGACCTTCAAAGATGCCAGATTTGCAAAACCGGAAGAAGATATTAATAGAAATGGATTCTATCTTGATGAAAAAGGAAATGATATTGATAAAAATTGCGTCGAGCACATAATGAAAAAATTTACTATTCCTGTTTCGGAAAGAAAATTTGTAATAAAGAAATTACAAACATTGAATATTAATCGCAGTTCTCTATTTGATTCAACAGAAGACAATCAACTGTATGATTTTTGGAATATTATGTTAAATGACGAAGAAATTGATATTTGAAGAAAAATAGATATATGTCATTGTGTAAGTATATGAACTAACTTATAAAGACTGAAGCGAGTTAATAAAAAAACGCTAAATGGTATTTGGATTTTTGTGACAATAGCCAGCTAAGGTATAAATTGGCTTTCTGATATACTCTTCAAAGACTCTCTCAAAATCTGTCTTAATGTAGATTTATATTTTTGCCTGAATTATGTTCAGCGAGTCTTCTTTTTAAATCACTCGTAAAACCAATGTAAAAGTTCCCGTCTTTTAAACTTAGTAAAACGTACGTATAATATATAAGATTTCCGCTTATCTCATGAAAAAATAATCCGTAAACCATGTGGTGTTTAGGATTGTGAATCCAAGGTGGTGCACAACTCCCCGAGTAGGGCTCGAACCTACGACCTGGCGGTTAACAGCCGCCCGCTCTACCTATTGAGCTATCGGGGAATAGGTAAAATTAAAACTTAAACCCTCTGAAAGAAGGTTTTCTGCCTTAACTATCGTCTTATTATGCCAGTTTCTTAAAATTTGTCAAGCCCAAGAATAATTTTTCATTAATATTATGTTGAAAAAAATCAAATACTGGAAAAAAGGACTCTCATGCTGTATAATATTAGGTTTATTGAATTTAAGTAGTTTGTCCTGATGTTCGATATTATTAGGAGTGGTGTTTTTAATCGAACAGGAGGCGTTTTTAGCGCATATAACGTCTTTTGAAAAGACAATTAATTTTGCGCTAAGTATTTTACGTTATTATTACATTATGGCAAAAGACATTCTTGATATTGGTGGGTTTAGTATTATAAGACGTTTAGGTGTCGGCGCCCGAAGTACAATATATCTGGCCACGGATTTGGAAGATGATAAGCAGATAGCTTTGAAACGAGTTACTTTCGAGAGACCTGAAGATACTCGAATTTTCGAACAGGTGGAAATGGAATATAACGTTGCGGTGGCAGTTGACCATCCATACGTGCGAAAATGCTATAAACTCAGAAAAATCCGAAGCATGTTCAAAGTTAAAGAAATGCTTCTTTCTATGGAATTTTTCGATGGCGATAGCCTCGAAGACCGTTCATCATTGAGTTTGGGCGATGTTTTGCTTATTTTCAGGATGGTTGCCGGCGGCTTGGGCGCAATGCACCAGCACGGTTTTGTACATTGTGATATAAAGCCAAATAATATTCTGATTAATAAAGCAGGCTTAATCAAAATAATCGATCTTGGCCAGAGTTGCAAAACCGGCACAACCAAGAAGAGAATTCAGGGTACGCCGGACTATATAGCTCCAGAACAAGTAAAACGTTTGCCTCTGACACCTCAAACGGATATTTATAATCTCGGAGCGACTATGTACTGGGCGCTTACCGGCAAACATGCACCAACTTTGATTCCTAAAAAGAACAAGTTCGGATTACCTGAAGCACCAAAACCCAAGCGAGCGCCTCATGAAATCAAACCCCTTCTGCCTATCGGTGTTTCCAAACTTGTAATGGATTGCCTCGAAGATGATCCTGCTCAACGACCTCGTGATATGTCGATAGTAATTTCAAGACTCGACGTTATGGTGCACAGTATCTTCGGTGATAAGATAAAAACTACCAAAAATGCCTCAAACAATAATTAAACTTCTAAAAAACGGGATTAAAGCTAATTACGAAAGCACACTTCGTAGGGGAAATCTTATTGAATTACCATCCAGGGGAAGTCTTATAATTACAGGCGATCTTCATGGACACAGGAGGAATTTTGAGAGAATAGTCACTTTCGCCGATTTATCGAATAATCCAGAAAGACATGTAGTTCTGCAGGAAATAATCCACGGCGGCCCGGAAGATTCGCAGGGAGGCTGTTTATCATATCAATTACTTTTCGACGCAATTCGTTATAAACTGAATTTTCCAGAGCAAGTCCATATCATTCTGGGTAATCACGACACTGCATTTATATTAGACACTGAAGTTATGAAAGACGGCAAGGAAATGAACCGCGCTATGATTCAGGCTATGGAGCGGCAATACAAAAAAGCGACAACTGAGATTTTACCGATAATGAAAGAATATCTTTTTTCGCAGCCGCTCGCTGTCAGGTCTGAGAACAGAATTTGGATGTCACATTCCCTTCCGGCAGACCGTTGTGCGGATAAATTCAACCCCGGGATTTTGGAGCGACCATTACAACTTGAAGATATAGCAAGACAGGGACCGGGTTCCGGATATCTTTTAACATGGGGAAGGAATTTCAGTCAGGAACTTCTCGATAAAATGGCTAAATTGTTCGACGTTGATCTTTTTATTCTTGGACATCAGCAGCAGGACCAGGGATGGAGCAAAGCTGGAAATAACCTTTTAATTTTAGCCTGCAATCATAATCATGGTCACATACTTTCAATTAGTCTGGAAAAGCATTATAATATTAATCAGTTGATAGATTGCCTGGTGCCGTTAGCGTCTATCTCCTGATAAAATAAAGAATAAAAAAAGCTAAATAAAATTAAGGACATCGTCTAAATAAGAAAATAAGTACGCAGGCAGAAAAGAATTTAATCAACTTTTAAGTTTATGTATTTATTGGCTTTTTTAGTTTGAAAATATTTATGGAATGGTATTACTATATAGCTTTAGCAGCAATAATCTCACAATTGGTTTTCATGTGCCATTCTTTCAGCACATACCGTTACGTTCTTAAAAAATTCAGAAAAAAACGATGGTACCGTCCGCAAACTGTTTTGATTATACCATGCAAAGGACTGGATTCAGCTTTCAGGCAAAACATCTCATCTTTCTTTCATCAGGATTATGAAAATTACCTTTTATGGTTTGTTGTTGCTGAAGAGTCTGATCCGGCTTATGCTGAATTGCGCAAAATAAAAGAAGAATTGAGCCGGGAGTCAAAAGCAACTGAAGTGCGAATTTTCGTTGCCGGGCAAAGCAAATCATGCAGTCAAAAAATTCACAATCTTTTGTATTGTTATAATAAAATCAGCAGTGAAATTAACGTTTTGGCTTTTGCTGATTCGGATATTTGCGTTCACAAAGACTGGTTAAGCCACCTTGTTTATCCGCTTTGTAAGACGAAAAATGGCGCCACTACCGGATATAGATGGTTCATACCGGAAAAAAATAATGCTGCAAGTCTTACAATCTCCGCGTTAAATGCCAAAGTCGCCCAATTGCTTGGAAACACAAGATTCAATCAGGCATGGGGTGGGTCTATGGCTATCCGTACGGATGTATTCCGTGAAGTAGGTCTTGACAAATTATGGCCCAATGTTTTGAGTGATGATTTGTCACTTAGCCATGCTGTAAAAAAGGCAGGTCTGAAAATAGCTTTTGTTCCGGCCTGTCTCGTAGCTTCCTACGAATCAATGACATGGGGGAAGCTATACGAATTTGCGAGAAGACAATTCCTTATCACTCGAGTGTACGCTTTTAAAACGTGGTTGTTTGGATTTTGCAGTTCTGTTTTTTCGGTACTGGGCTTTTGGGGCGGGATTATTATAGCAGGAATTGCTTTAAACTGGTTTGGATCTGACCCGCAATTTTTACTAAGTGAAAAAATAATTTTACTGTCACTTCCTGCTGTTTTTTTTATCGGTCAACTCATCAGAGCTGTACTGCGGCAGAAAATGATACGAATACTTTTAGAGAAAGACAATAAACGAATGAATACAGCCTGCGTAGTTGATTTGCTCTTTTTCTGGCTCTGGTCGCCAATAATGCTGTTTTTTATTATTTCATCAGCCTTTGGAAGAGAAGTATCCTGGCGTTCAATACGATATAAATTATCCAGCCCAACCAAAACGGAAATTATTACACGTAATTAAAAAAAGAGCTTCCAGCTTTATAGTTTGCAGGAAGCTCTTTTTCATATCATGTTATCATAAGTTTTCTATTGAGACATACTGGCTTGCTCTGTGCCGCCGTAGGCTCCCAGGTTTATTAACGAGCCGTTTGGAGCAGGTTCCAGACCAGTATCACCGGCTGGATCGCCTGCGTCGATACATGGACTGCTCGAACTATCCTGAACCCAGCTCATACTAATCGGATTCCATCGCCCCGCCGCTGACTTCAAATGGTAATCGCCGTTCGGGCTGTCGGCGAATAATGGGTCGGAATCCATATTTCCAGCACCGGACCATGTTCCCTGTACATCACTATAAGTAATTGTACTGCCAACGCCCATTACCTGTCCAGTTAAAGAACCATTGCCGTTAAAGTAGATTATCGTATTGGTCACAATAGCAGTAGAATTATACAGGCCGTTAAGTGTATTGTCCGCTATTGTACAATTGATAATTGTCGGCTGGCCTTCTGAGATGCCATATTGTTTATTTCTCGAAATAACACAATTCGTTATAATTGGATAATTGTCATATCTGGGCCGACCATTTGTTATTTTCATAATAACTCCACATCCGCCATTGTTTATAATATCACAACCAGTGATTGTCGGTACACACCCGCTGTATAAACTTATACCATGAAGGGAATTACCTGAAATTTTACATTTAGAAATTACAGGAGAAGAAAAATCTCCGCAGTAAACTCCTGTATTTGTCCCCGTAATTGTAAAACCGGATAATAAACAGTTTGCGTCATGATGACCGTAAATTGTTACCGCCGGATTATTATTTGCACTTTTAATAACAGTTCCAGCTACAACTGCCGGATCATTAGGATCTGAAGAAATGATTTTAATATTCTTGTCCAGGTAATTAATGTTCTCGATATACACTCCCGGTTCAACCTGTATTATATCTCCTGATACTGCATTCAGGATAGCATTCTGGATTGTTGAGTACCTTGTTTTAGAAGTGAGATTTCTTACAGGGAAAGATAATGCGGCTAAATTAACAGGTTTCGGATCAGCATAAATATTTGAATCATATACATCAGAAGCTCTTACTGTCCACCAGCAATTCTCCGCGGGAAATTCGGTAATGAGAACCTGCGGAGGTTCAGGAGTATCGATGACAACTTTAAAGTCCATAACACGATTAGGATCTGTACCTACCAGAACCTGATATCGGGCTGCGTTTTCACATTCAAGACAAGTCAAATAAAGACCATTAGAATCTTCTGCGCCGAAAGGATCGACCAGATTAACAAGTCCAAGCATTCTGCCGGGATACATAGTTTCATTATAAAAACTCATTGAACCCGCAGTTTGCGAACCATTCCAGAAATACCGATAGATTTGCTCATTTACTCGAGAGCGTGAAAGCTGGAAATTCCTACCAGGTCCAATTACTGACCAGTATCCACCGGAAATAATTCCTCCGTTGAATTTATTCATATCTGCACCTGAAAGCGAATTTTTATACCAGAGAGAAGGAGTTGAATGGTCTTCTCCAGTCTTTGTACTCAAAGCTCCCGGATTAAAAGCTCCAATAGTCCCGATATACGCATCTACCCAGCTTTGTTCCCCATCGACAGGTTTTGTTGTAAAATCTGCAATATCCTGAGTATAATCCTTACAGCATACATCGAGCAATGCTACTCTGTTTATCGCATATCTCGCATCTTTATAAGTCAGATTCATACGTATTGCGGTATCTATAGCAGGTTGTCCACCGGTACTATAGCCCATTGTTTGGATAGCCTTGTTATAATTTGGTGCGATTTGCGATAGGTAGCAAATAAGTATATCGCCGTGATATTGATAGTTTCTTGAACTCTCAGAATCCGGCCCATAATCATAAAAACATAAAGCGTTGCATTTCGCCAACCAATCACTCGAATATGACCATGAACCGCTGCCATAGGTTCCATCTCCGCCGTTAAAGAAAACTATAGTTGGTTTATTGTTATCAAATGTCCCGCTTTCTATTCGAAGCGGACTTGCCCGGTGCTGGGGAACAATTTTCAACTCGACGGTATCAGGAAAGCTCAGGTACTGGCCGTCATATACAACTAATTCAAATTCACATACTTGAATCGAATTAGTTTGCGTAAATCCGCTAATTACAGGTTTAGCAGAATTCGAGTCTGTAATAACAACGGAAGGTCCTGAAATTTGTTCCCATAAGTAAATCAATTTCTCCGGCTGACCATCTCCGTCATAGGAGCGTGATCCATCGAGTCTAACAGAAGCACCATCGGAATAGACGGTTTGTCCGGCATTAGCGATAGGGAAGAAACCATTATTAAAAACAATTGTTACTTTGACCGGATCGCTATCATGGACGCCGTCGTTAACAATTAACTCGAATTCGTATATCCCGAATTCCATTGGAACAAAGTTTGGTTCAGCCGCATTGCAATCGCTCAAATTAACAGCAGGCCCACCTGTCTGTTTCCAGGTGTAAGTTATTGAATCTCCCAGAGGATCACAGGAATCTTTGCCATTAAGAGTGACTACCGACAGTTTATCCTGTATCAATTTGTCATGACCCGGATTGGCTACCGGTGTAACATCATGTACTGTAATACATATTTCATCAGGCTCGCTTTGATATATAGAGTCACTAACAACAAGCTCGAACCGATATTCGGTTTCAGATTCCGCCGTAAAAACAGGCTGCATCGCGTTAGGATCACTCAATGTCACCATCGGACCATCGATTTGTGTCCATCGATATTCTTTAATTCCTGAAGGATCATAAGTACGGCTTTTACTTCCATCGAGAGTCACAATGGTGGAACGTGAAAAGTACTGATCCTTGCCGGCTTCAGCAATCGGAAGATATGAATCTGACGAAAATTCTATAACCATTTCATCATGCAGGAAATTTGAATTGTTATACGCCGCCTCTGTTCCGATAGTTCCGTCGGCGTTTTCAATACCTATCGTATATTGATACAAATTGTCCTCGGATATATCTTTATATTGAATTTTAATTTTTCCTGATTCATATATTATCACTTCGGCGTTTATATTCGCGTCATTGTTAAAATACGCGGTGAAATCAACGAATTGAATTACAGTATAGCCGTCAAATTGCTGGTAATATAATTTCGAATTGGTTAATGGATACATCAAAGTCCACATCCAGGCAATTATATTGTTATTTCCATCAGCTTGTGGAATTCTCTTATTGCTATATGGCAGAGTTGTGGAATCGAAACTAATCGCTCCTGCTAATTGAATATAGAAATAATCATATGTATTTCCATAGAAATTGAAATCGAAACCTAATGAAAATGGTCCTAAACTTCCCTGAGTAATATTTTGGATACCGGTTACACGAGTTCCGGTATTTTGAATATCAATCCATTCGAATTTCGGACCCCATAAGCCTCTGTTATCAAACCAGTGATAGCCGTAATCATCGGGAGCGCTTCCCATTCCGCATATTACAACTACAGTATCAGGCAGGCTTTGTTCTAACCCGTCATTTACTACAAGCTCGAAAACATATTCACCCCAAACAGTAGGAATAAAACTCGGAATCGCCGCATGAATATCTGAAAGCTCGACTTGAATTCCTGAAACCTGTGTCCAGGTATAACTCAGGACATCCTTCATATCCGGGTCATAAGAGCCGGAACCATCAAGGCTAATAACCTGATTTGGATCGCAGGACTTGTTCTTTCCCGCATTTGCTACCGGCGTCCTATTCCCGATAAATACTATTACTTTATCAGGAACACTTGTATATATGCCATCGCTTACAGTCAACTGAAACACATATTCACCGGTAGATACAGGCGTGAAAGTTGGTTTAGCCGCCGTTGGGTCGCTTAATACAACCGTTGGTCCCGATATTTGTGTCCATTGATAAGTCAGTATGTCATTTGGATCACGATCTATGCTTGCGGTTCCATCCAGAGTTATTAGTTCCAAATTTCTCTGCTGCTGATCCGGACCGGCTTTGGCTATAGGTTCGTAAGGACCTCCGAGAGAAAACTCTATCGCCAATTCATTATGAAGATAATCATAATCATTATAAGCAACCTGAGTTCCGATAGTTCCATCTGAATTTTCTATACCTATAGTGTATGAACTATTGTAGCCGCCGCCTGTAAAATCTTTGAATTGAATGACTATTTTACCTGATTTGTACAATATTACCTCAGCGTTTACAAGTCCGCCATTATGATACAATGTAAAATCCACGAATTGAATAACGAAATAATCACCAAAACTCTTGTAATATATTACCGAATCATTTAAAGGATAAAGAAGTGTCCATAACCACGCAACAGCGTTATCGTATCCATCGGCTTGCGGAATTCGTTGATTATTATAATTTATCGCGACTGAACCAAAGCTAATCAAGCCGCTCGATTGAATATAGCATTTGTTATATTTTTTGCCATAAAAATTAAAATCGAATCCTAAACTTAAAGTTCCAAGCACTTCTTCGAGACTGCTGTCGAAATCAATTATTTTACCTCTTGAATTAGTTATATCTATCCAGTGAAACGCAGGACCATAAGGATTGTCACTATCTATCCAGCGATAGCCGAATTCATCCGGCACACTTCCAATCCTGCAAACAATTTTAACTGTATCGGGCAGGCTTGAAGTTATCCCGTCATTCACTATAAGCGAAAATACATATTCTCCCGCAACGGATGGCGTTAAATTCGGCACTGCGATATTGGGATCGGAAAGTTCTACAGAAGGTCCTGAAACCTGTGTCCATTTATAACTTAAAATGTCACCTGCATCCGGATCATAAGAGTTTGTACCGTTGAGATGCACCTGAGTACCCAATTCGCACGACTGGTCTTCGCCTGCATCAGCGATGGGTGTTCGGTTACCAATTGCTATAGTTACAGTATCCGGCTGACTATATAATTCTCCGTCAAATACTGTAAGCTCAAAAACATAATCATTCTCAGAAGTCGGAGTAAAATTCGGCTCCGCAATGTTCGGATTTGAAAGAATTACATTAGGGCCTTCTACCTGGCGCCAGTGATATGAAAGAATTCCGGAATTATCTGGATCGTAAGAGCCTGTTCCATCAAGTGTTACATCGGATACAAGTTCTGCGAAACGCTGAAATTTTCCGGCATCCGCAACCGGTCTGGCATTGCCGATAATCTCATCAGCGCCTATTTCTATATAACTACCCATAACAGCATACTGACCATCAATATCTCGCTGCCAGAAATATGGTACGTAATTCGGATCTCCGGCACTATAACATGGTGAATCGGTACCAATATGATAATCATCAATAAAAAGCGGATTATTGGAAATATTGCCGTTAATACCGGTCATGTCTGTCATCGAAGAATAATTGCCCGGCAAATTTCCCCAAACGTTATTATATGCAAAATTAGAAGCGTCCCATGTCCCATACGCAAGAATACCACTTCCAGATTTGGCGTTGCAGATTATGTTATTCATTATCCTGTTTTGATAATAGCCATTCTGGTTAGTGGTGTAAATATTTCCAGCTTGATTTTCTGTGGAAAGATTTGCATCGTTGCCGAAAATGGTATTATTAATCAGACTTCCTCCCAATAAAGCCACGCCGCCGCCGATAGAAGCTGAATTGTCATAAATTACGTTATTTGTGATAACCGGGGCACCTAAATAAGTCATAATTCCACCTCCGGCTAAACCAGAGTTGTTTCTGATTATATTCCGGCTGATTATCGCATTGGAATATAGACAACTTATTCCAGCTCCGTAATTATTGATACCAGATTGCATATCTATCGGGCTGTGATTATCAGAAATTATGTTGCCGGTAATAGAAGGAGAGGAATTATTACAGTAGATCCCCGAACCCCAGACAATTTCAGCACCGAATTCTGAATTTATGCTTCCATATCCGCCTGTAATGGTAAAACCCTTCAGAATAGCTTCGTTTGTTTCTCCGTTAGCAAATGTTACTACACTTCCGGAGTTATTGCCGTCGATAATCGTAGCCGCTACAATATCCCAGTTTTCCGGCTCTGTGCCTGTAACAGTTATGTCTTTACCAAGGAAATTGATATTTTCATAATATGTACCGGGACTAACAATTACCATATCTCCATCATTACAGTCCTCGATTGCCCCCTGAATTGTACTGTACTCGCCTGGAACCAGTCGAACAGCCGCCCAAAGCGGTGTTACTACAAAAAACAACATTATCATGCTTAAAATCAGTGATTTTCTCATTTTTTTATTCCTTATGTAAAATATTTCTATAAAATATCATCAATCTCTATATATAAGACGAGAAGAATTGAATTTCGTTATACATTATTTTTATTTTTTTTGAAAATTTTTTCATCAACCCTTTTCTCACTGAAAGTAAATACGAAGAATGGAAAAGAGCTTCCTGCTTTGTTGTTTGCGGGAAGCTCTTTTCATGTCATTTAATAACAATTTCTATTAAGATTTGCTGGCTTTTTCTGTGCCGCCGTAGGCGCCCATGTTTATTACTGAGCCGTTCGGAGCAGGTTCTGCGCCCACGTCTCCGGCTAAATCGCCCGCGTCTATACATGGGCTGCTTGAACTATCCTGAACCCAGCTCATACTAATCGGGTCCCATCGACCAGCCGCTGACTTCAAATGGTAATCACCGTTCGGGCTGTCGGCGAACAATGGGTCGGAATCTATATTTCCCGCGCCAGGCCAGGTTCCCTGTATATCACTATAACTAATTGTACTCCCCACGCCCATTACCTGTCCGACTAAAGAACCATCGCCGTTAAAGTAGATTATAGAATTGGTCACAATCGCAACAGAATTATACAGGCCGCAAAGCGTATTATCCGCGATTGTACAATTGATAATTGTCGGCTTGCCTTCTGATACACCGAACATGCCATTACCGGAGATAATACAGTTTGTTATTACCGGCATATTGTAATACATGACGGCTTCATTAGGCGTTTTCATCTTTACGCCGCTATTGCCGTTGTTTGTTATCGCGCATTCGGAAATCAGCGGCTCACAACCTCGATACAGATATATGCCGTACTGGGAGTTGCCGGAAATAACACATTTGGAAATTGTCGGCGATGAGAATTCCTCGCAGTATATTCCTATCTTCGAGCCTGTGATTGTAAAGCCTTTAAGTACGCTGTTTGCATCCTGACCATCGGAATAAGTCACCGCGGCGTAATCATTATTCATGGCGGTAAGAACTGTACTTTCAACGATAGCCGGATCGTTCGGGTCCGTCGAACTGATTTTCAGGTTCCTGCCGTGTGTATCTATGTTTTCACAATACATACCCGGCTGTACAATTATTGTGTCACCATCATTGCTGTCATCGATTGCGTGCTGGATATAATCGTATTTCTTGCCTGAAGTTGTATTCTGTACCGGGCCATCGACCGTAGAGTACAGGAACTCTATTGAAAGCGCTTCAAGCTGCTGATGTGTGGCTGTTTGCCATAAAATTGTTTTGCCATCTATGACGGGTCCGGAGCCGTATGGTGAGCCTGTAAGCGGAATATCCATAGCGCATTGCCCAGATATGAAAGCGGCTTTGATATTGCCGCTGTCGGTATCGCCGTCAACATAAACCAGATAACGACCATCAACAGCAGGCTGCTGCTGGATACCCGCCGCTTTGACAAGTGAGAAACTGCGAATATTGTTCATATCTGATATATCCGCGCCGCAAATGTCACCAAGGTCATTACGCTGGTCGGTCCAGACTACTATATTGCCAGAAATGGCCGGGTCGTATTGTCTTGATGGATTCGAGCAGATTGTAAATACTTTGATGTTATCAAGATCGGAAATATCCGCGCCGTATATGTTACCATTGGCTTCATAGACTACAATATTCCCGTCGATGTCTATTACATCATCGAAATCTCCAGCGAAGTTCTGGACTGGATAAGGATCCCTTGTACCGACATTCGGAGCGATTGTGAAATAGGTCGGGTTATTCAGATTGCCGACATCGGCTCCGCAGATGCTGTATGTCGTATTCCACCAGTTCTCGGCGTTGCTGCTGCCGATTGGTGAAGTATCGAGATTATGATGTTCAAGCCAGACAACCTTATTGCCGGAAACAGCCGGATGACTGTAAGACGAGGACATGCTGAAACCTTTTAAGGTTTTTTGTACACCCGTAACAAGGTTCCTCGCGATTACGCTCGAATTACGCGGCTCATTACCCCACGGCTCGTTCAGGTTCATACCGCCGGACCAGACTACTATGTCACCATCTACCTTGGGATGGGTATCTATACCGCCGGCAGCGAATGAATATAAAATGCCGGTTGTAAGGTTGTCATAATATATGTCCCAGGAATAATCGCTTTGACTGCCGTAACAATATACAAGTTTGTCGCCGTAAAGTGCCGGATAGTAAAAATAATCGCTTATTTCATAACCCAAATTTATCACCTGCTGACATGCTTTTACAGCCGCGGTCTTTACTTCTATATAATCAGGCTGGCTTATATCCAAACCATCGTTGACAAATAACATAAACTTATATACGCCTTCCTTGTCACAATAGAAAGAAGGATTCATGGTGCCTGCATTCTTGAGAGAAACAGATGGTCCTCCAGTCTGGAACCATGTATAAGTCAAAATATCGTTAAGGTCATAATCATGAGAAAACGAAGCGTCAAGATTGACTGTGCAAGGTATAATTACAACCTTATCAGAGCCTGCGTCTGCTATTGGTGCCTCATTACCTACAAATACCGTGACATAATCGGGTTTACTTGTCTGCCCGGAGTTACTTACCAACAACTGGAATTTGTATGCGCCTTCAGTCTGAGGGACGAATGTGGGTTTCTGAGCCGCGGAGTTACTAAGCGTAACGGGCGGGCCATCAATTTGAGTCCATTGATACGTAATAGTACCGCCTGGATCACGGCTCAAGCTGTTTGACGCGTCCAGCGTAACCATTTCCAATGTCCTGATATACTGGTTAGCTCCGGCTTTGGCTATAGGCTCATAAGGAGGACCGAATGAAAATTCTATCGCAAGTCCATTACGAGGATAAGAACTCGTGTTATAAGATACCTGTAAACCATCCGTACCGTCAGAGTTTTCTATACCTATAGTATGCTGGTATAAATAAGCATCTTCGGAGAAATCCTTGAACTGTATTATGATTTTCCCGGATTTGTATATAATCACTTCGGCATTGACTGTTCCATCACTCTGAATAGTATAATCGACAAACTGGATTACGGTATAGTCTTCAAATCGCTGGTAATAAACTTCAGCATCTGTATTCAGATAATGATACGACCAGAACCACGCTATCATATTGTTATAGCTGTCTGCTATTGGAACAGACCTGTTACTTGTAGTAAGAATGCCTGGATCAAAAGTGATAGCACCGCTGGCCTGAATATAGAACTTGTTATATACTTTACCATAGAAATTAAAATCGAATCCCATCGTGAATGGGCCGAAAGATTTTTCATTAGCGTTTTGAATATTGGGAACCTGAATGCCTGTATTCTGAATATCTATCCATTTATAAACAGGACCATAATTAGTGCTATTATCTATCCAGCTATAACCGTAACTATCAGGGAGAGAGCCGTAAGAACACAACACTGTAATGAAATCAGGCTGACTGTTTGTTATGCCGTCACTGACAACCAGTTGGAATACATATGTGCCAATAATCGAGGGAGTACAATAAGCATTCTTGGAGTTGGCATTCGATAGAGTTACCGGCGGCCCGGAAACCTGCGACCAGCTATAACTTACTATGGTATCCATTGTATCCGGATCGTAAGAAGCTGAACCGCTTAAAGAGGCCTGAACTCCCGGCTTAACTGCCTTATCAATCCCGGCATCCGCTATCGGCGTCTGGTTGCCTATAGTTACCTTTACTTCGTCGGGATAACTCGTATATGTACCATCATTAACTACCAATTGGAAAACATATTCCCCTTCCGAAGGAGGCATGAAAGTAGTTATGGCCGCGGCTGGATTAGCAATCTGAACTGAAGGCCCTGATTTTTGAGTCCATTGATAGGTCAAAACATCATTCGGGTCACGGTCATTACTGCCTGAGCCGTCAAGAGTAATCTGTTTGACAACCTTGTGCTGCTGGTCAGCACCGGCATGAGCTACAGGTTCATAAGGACCGCTTGTGGAAAACTCTACGGCAAGACCAGCATGGATATAAGAGTTGCTATAAGCTACCTGTGTCCCGATAGTACCATCTGAATTCTCTATACCAATAACATACGTGTAACGAGAACTTCCATTAATTTTATAATCTTTATATTGAATGACTATTTTTCCCGATTTATACAGAATTACCTCGGCATTGACTGTTTGGGAACTTCCATATGTATTCCAGTCAACAAACTGAATAACCATTTTATTAGCGTCACCCTTATAATATATTTTCGAATTGGCCGTAAGTTCCATATCAGTCCACATCCAGGCGATCATATTATTATAACCGTCAGAGGAAGGTATCGAGTTATAAGGGTATATCGCAGTGGAACCAAAACTAATTACACCGCTTGACTGAAGATATATTTTTCTATAATTATAACCATAAAATTTAAAATCGAAACTCAGCGTGACAGAGCCTATCACTCTGCCGGAACTGCCTGCTATTTTATCATAATAGCTTCTTGAATTTGTAATATCTTCCCAGTGATACATCGGTCCGAAAGGATTGTCACTGTCAATCCAGCTATAGCCATAGGCATCAGGCATACTTCCAATTCTGCAAATAACCTTAACCGTATCCGGCTGGCTTGAGTCTTCTCCGTCATTTACGACAAGCTGGAAAACATATTCACCTACACTAATCGGGGTGAAACTCGGCGACATAACATTAGAATTAGAAAGCACAGCTGCCGGGCCGGAAATCTGTGTCCAGCTATAACTTAGAACATCACCTTCATCAAGGTCGTAAGAACCAGAACCGGAAAAAGAAACCGTTTCGTAAGGCTGGACGACTTTATCACTTCCCGCGTCCGCAATCGGCATTCTATTTCCAACTACTATCATTACCATATCAGAATTGCTGTAATTATTTCCATCAAAAACTCTAAGCTGGAAATAATAAACATCTTTTACAAGAGGTACAAAACTCGGAGTTGCAGTATCGGAATCGGAAAGTATTACACTCTCTCCGCCCGTCTGCTGCCATTCCCATGCAAGAGGTTCATCGCAGGGATCAAAGGAGCCTGAACCATCAAGCGTGATAATCGCAGGAATTACTTTGAACAACTGGTCATCTCCGGCAGAAGCAACCGGCCTTGGATTACCTGTAACTTCATCTGCACCAATATCCACAGAAGCACCCATCACGGCGTATTCTCCGTCAATATCACGCTGCCAAATATATGGAGCATAGTCTGGATTCCCTGCATTATAACATGGAGAATCAGTCCCAATATGATAATCACTATCAATAAAATTCGGTTCTGCGGAAATATTACCATTTATGCCGGCAAAATCGGATATTTGCCCATTATATGCATTATAATAATTGCCATTTTGATTTGCCCAGGCATTATTATTGGTAATTTTCAAAGATCCCTGAACATCTTCATAAATGTACACTCCATAATGCGTTTTTCCATAGGCAAAAATATTATTGGAAATTTCCATACCGTATTCATAAGATAAAGAATAATAATAAACATAAAGATTGTCTCCAGAAGAAGAGGTAATTCCACTACCAGTTTCGTAGGAACAATCGTTATTTACAATAGTATTATTATATAAAAATCCGCCATATCTTAAATAAACACCGCCGCCGTAAACTGCCCTGTTATCGCTGATAATATTATTACTAATGACCGGCTCCATGTAATATGACCTTATTCCGCCGCCATAGTATGCGGAATTATTTTTAATTATATTATTGGCAATAATCGCGTCAGAACGATAACAGTAAATTCCGCCTCCGGAAGCACCAGAAGTACCATTAGTAAAATCTATCTGTCCGTGATTATTCATAATTATATTACGGGTTATAGTTGGCGAAGCATAGTAACAGTAAACTCCGGCACCTGAGGTATTTACGCCGCCGGTTATTGTAAAACCTGTCAAAACTGAATCACGAGTCTCATTATTTTGAAAAGCTACAACTCTCCCGATACTATTACCATTTATAATAGTCGCAGCGACAACACTCCAATCTTGCGGGTTTGTACTTGTCAGAGTTACTTTTCTGCCCATAAAATTGATGTTTTCAGTATAGGTACCGGGACTTACAATAATTATATCCCCGTTAATACTGTTGTTTATCGCACTCTGAATGGTTGAATATTCTGTCGGAACAAGACGAACTGCCGCGTGAACAGGGAGTATTGTTACCAAGATTAAAAATAATCCCGAAAGTAGTGATTTGTACATTTTTCTCTCCTAAGTTTTTAATATTTTTATATTAAACACATTCAGTATATAAAACTAAGACGCTAAAATAAACAATTCGTTACATAATTTTTAAGTTTTTTTTCAAAAAATGCAGAAATTGTGAAAAAATAGGTAAAAAAGAGCCTTTTCGTAATCAAAAAAATGTGACTTTAGGTAGGAAATAAAAAACACTTCCAGGAATTTCTTCATATCCTGAAAGTGTTTTAAACAAATTTACAATAAATTTTGGAAGGAAAAATATCTTATCTTATTTTTCTTCGATGCAATAAATGTATTTATGGCCTTTGAGAATTAACTGATTACCAACAATAACCGGCGAAGCATCAAAGCTGTCATCAAGTTTGTTTGTCGCCAAAACTTCGTAATTATCCGCGTTTTTCACAACAACTGTTGTACCGTTCTGAGAAGCCAAATACACTTTATCAGCGGCTCCAGTCGGAGAAGCATAATATCCTTTTGCTCCAGCGAGTTTCTGTGATTCATATAAAGGTTTTCCGTCTTTGGCATTATAACATGATAAAACTTCGTTATTATTGAAAAGAACGTAAAATCTGTCGCCGTAAAGCAATGGGGACGGCACATAAGGCGTAGTCTTGCTTCCGACTTCCCATTTTATCGCGTTTGTACCGTTTAGATTTCCTTGATGACCAAGTTCGATACACTGTATTTTATTTCCGCTAAAACCGCTTGTGCAAATAACCATATTACCATATGGAACCGGGGAAGGAATTACGTTTCGAGTCTGGCCGCTGCATTCCCAGATAATTTCGCCATTGTCAATATTATAACTGCGGATAGCTTTAGTTGCGTTTACAATTACCTGTATTTTTCCATCAACTACCATAGGCAAAGGTGTCGCCCATGAAGTTGCTTCATCCCTGTCTTTTTCCCACAGTATTTCGCCGTTTTCTTTATTCAGAGCATATATTTTCGACTGATCTTCCTGATCCATAACAACGATTATAGCATCCCCGGCCAGAGCTATGGAACTTCCTTCTCCAAAACTCATTAAAATTTTCAATTTCCCTAAGTCTTTACCCCATTTATAATTACCGTCCATATCATAGCAATAAACGCCTCTTGAGCCGAAACCCGCCCAGATGTATTTACCGTCAGTTACAGCGGAATTTGAAGCGAAACTTCCTGTATTATGCTTTCCTTCATGCGGTGTAGTTTGGATGGCTGTTTTTTGCCAGATTGTTTTTCCTGTTTCCCTGTCAATGCAAACTACATCGAATTTATATTCACTTGGCGAAGATGAGCCGCCTCTTCCACCTCTGCCAGCAGCGGCTGGAGCACTTGAAGCTCCAACTTCTATGGAGTCCAAAAAGATAATCTTATTATCCCATACAATAGGAGTTGATATACCTTCGCCTGGAAGTTCGACTTTCCATTTTATATTTTCGGTTTCGCTCCATTTCACAGGAGGATTTGCGTTTTTCGCTACGCCGGTATAATCAGGACCTCGCCAGTTAGGCCAGTTATTATCCCCGGAAGCGGCAAAAGAATTGCTCAAAATCAGTAATAAAGAAAAAATCGCACAAATTAGGGTAACTCTCATCTTAGTCATAATCTTGTTTGCTCCTGTTCAAAATAATTTTAAAAACCGGTTTTTGACACTTATTACGAGTATATAGGTAAAATGGTTCAAAATTAACAAAAAAACGTTTAGTAATTTATTTTTATCAATTTTCAGGATATTAGATTTATGGAATTAAATGTTGCAAAATCCTCGATTTATACATATAATCACTTTTCTTGCGCATTAATTGAAAGGATAAAATAAATGAAATATGATGTAGCAGATTTATCATTGGCAGAAAAAGGAAAGAAAAGAATACTTTGGGCAGATAACGATATGCCTGTTTTGGCTTCGATTCGCGAAAGATTCGCAAAAACCAAACCTCTAAAAGGTAAAAAAGTATCGGCTTGCCTGCATGTAACAGCAGAAACAGCCAATCTGGCTATTGCCTTAAAAGCAGCTGGAGCTGATTTGGTGCTTTGTGCGTCGAATCCATTGAGTACCCAGGACGACGTAGCCGCTTCACTGGTCAAAGATTTCAAAATATCCGTTCATGCGATATGCGGTGAAAATCGCGCTACTTACTATAAACATCTCAATGCCGCAATAGACCATAAACCAGTTATCACATTCGATGACGGTGCGGACCTTGTTCATTTACTTCATACAAACCGAAAACAAGAAGGTGAAAGAATAATCGCAAGTATGGAAGAAACAACAACCGGTGTCATTCGTTTAAGAGCATTAGCTAATGAAGGAAAGTTAAAATTCCCGGTTATCGCGGTCAACGACGCCGCTACAAAACATTTATTCGATAATCGTTACGGCACAGGACAATCTACAGTCGATGGTATTATCAGGGCGACGGATTTCCTCATGGCCGGCAAGAAAGTTGTCGTCGCCGGTTACGGCTGGTGCGGACGCGGATTCGCTATGCGTGCCAGGGGAATGGGCTCGATAGTTATTGTCACCGAAATTGACGCAGTAAAAGCACTCGAAGCAGCTATGGACGGTTTCCAGGTTATGCCTATGGCAGAAGCGGCAAAAATCGGCGAGCTGTTTCTTACTCTCACAGGCAACAAAAACGTTATACGCGAAGAGCATTTCAAAGTCATGAAAGATCGCGCAGTAGTTGCAAACAGTGGACATTTCAACGTAGAACTGGATATACCCGGCCTGAAAAAACTTAGTAAAAAAGTTAAGAAAAATGTACGTCATTGTGTTGATGAATACATTATGAAAAACAATAGAAGTATTTATCTTCTCGCTGAAGGACGTCTGATTAACCTTGCGGCCGCTGAAGGCCATCCTGCAAGCGTTATGGATATGAGTTTCGCCACACAGGCTCTAACAGCCGAGTATGCAATGAAAATGCAGGATAAATTGTCCGCGGCCGTTCATGAAGTACCTTTGGATATCGAGCACACAGTAAGTACACTGAAGCTTAAATCGATGAAGATTAACATTGATACACTTACACCAGAGCAGGTTAAGTATCTTGCATCGAGCGGCGAAGGAACATAAATCGTGATTCGTCGTGCGTGATGAGTATTGCGTTAAAGAAAAAACTCAATACACAATACGATATACGCAATATTCAATACGAGACACGAGCTTATGGAAAAAAACGAACCAGAAAAGTCGCAGATTGTTGTTTCAAAGTCATTTTTGACGGCTGGACCAACTTTGCATTATAGCCATAGAAACGTCCAGAGGAACTGGCTTCTTACTGTAGTCGTTTTTGGTTTAACATGTCTTTTCTGGTCGAAGATAGCAACCGGCTCATTTTTTTCATTTGAAATCGAAGATGTTGCGACCCAGGAATTCTGGCGTCTTGACCAGTCGCTTGTTACTGGTATAAGTATTTTCGAATATCCATGGCAGATTATAGTATTGGGTCTTCTTATGGGTATTATGGCGATTGTTCCCGTCCTGGTATCACAGTTGATGTGTTTTGAATACAGTCTCCCTTTTATACTTGAAGTTATCATTCTCGCGAATCTTCCCGGTTTTGCGATATGTTTACTGGTAAGCTGTTTTGCAGTAGCATGCAGGCCTTTGCGTTTTCGCTCTCGTTTCATCTCTGTTGCTCTTTGTACCGCTCCACAGTTGGCATACTGGATGTATTTTGGCAGGGGAAGAGGAATCGAGCCTGCTGGGATAGGATTTTCGTTGGTACCCTGGTTTGTTGCATGGCTGGATAGTCTTGTTATCGCGGGATTTGTTCTGGGCATAGGACATTTTATACGCTATAAACCAGGACTTATCTGGATATTTGCTTTTATTACACTAAGTCTCGCTATTGTTGTATTCGAAAGCGCAATCGGTTTTGATGAGCTGGATTACCAGCTTTACGTAGCAAAAAATAATCCGGAACAAATAAATGAATTTGAACATAATATTTCTGAATCGCTGAAAGATTCGATAAACGATCCAGTTGTCCAAAAATTCCTTCGTGACTTTTATTACCCTGCGGACCCCAACCTTAGATGGGAAGTGCTGAAAAGAGAAATTCAGCAAAGCCTAAGTTATGATCGCTGGCCAGGCTGGTATAAATTACCTGAAGAACAGGACTATATTCCGTGGAAGACTGAATTGCTCAAACAATATGATAAATTTATCACTAAACGACCAAAAAGCCAAAGGATGCCGATTGCGCTTTATTATAAAGCAATTCTCAGCGAATACAGCCCGGATATAAGATATCTTGGAGAAAATGAAAAATTGCGTTTCTACAATGATTATCCATGGGAAAGATCAACGGAAACATGGTTTAGATTATATAATGAGTTTGGAGACAGCCCGGAATCACTTGAAGCAAGATGGCGTATTGCAAAACAATGGGCCGGAAGAGGAAATTTTGAGCAGGCGAAAAACATTCTGCTTGAAGCGCAGACAAAAGTAATAGAAAGACTAAAACTGCTCGAAACAGAACAAAAGCCCACAGAGTCACGTTTCGGCTTTAAGATACATCCCGAAACAGCAATGACCCTATCGAAATTAAAAGACCTACAAAGAAGACTGCAGCTTACAATCAGTCTTATCGGGCAGGAAAATATATCTGAAAATCCGTCAGCTAATGAAAGACTTAAGCAGCTCGTGATGATAAACAGTCATTCTTTAGATTATCCGCAACAACTTAATACCCTGCTTAGGCAAACAGATGAAAACCATCCTCTTCGCGATAATATTCTTTTTGCAGAAGCAAAACTCGAAAGCAAAGAAGACATTCGTATCCAGAAATTAGGTGAACTGCATAAGCAATATACAAATACTGACGGCGGGATGCAGGCTTTCTACGAATTGGCCTTTACAGATTTCACCAGGTGGCGACAGCAGGATAAGTCAAATACCGAGTTAAAAACAAAATATAAGGAAGAAGCAAGAACCGCTCTTTCAAATTTTATAAGCTTTTATCCGGAAAGCTTTTACATCGAACAGGCCAAAAAGTATCTGGACGAGATACAAGCCGATTGATATAATTCGTATTGCGTCGAGCGTAAAGCGTATCGCGTTTAACGCAATACACAAGACTCGCGACGCAATACGAAATAAGCAATACAAAAAATGAATCAAAACAATAATAAAATTCTGTTTATTGGTGACATTGACAGAGCCTTTATAAATAAAGACTTACAAGCAAATTCCAACTGCGATATTTGTACCTCAATTCCCCAGGCAATTGAGACGCTAAAGAATAATACATATTCAGCAATCGCGGTTGTCGTTTGGTCTGTCCAGTCAAAATTGAATCCTTTACTCAAAATTTTCCGAGACAATAGCTCCGCACGGATTGTACTTTTAGCACAAATGTATGAAGAACCTATCGCGATTCGGCTTATGTGTTCTTCTTACCTGCCGCGACAGGGCGCGAACACGGTGGGTAAAGATCAACCGCTTGTCGATGATTATATGATATGTCCGGTAGATGCAGATAATTTCTATTGCTCGGTTTTAGGTGTTCCATATTCTGAAACTCAGAATCCAGCACCCAGTACTCTCGTCACGGCGAAGGCTGATGTCGCGGCAGGACAGTACGAATTAAGTACAAGAATAAGACATCTCGAAAAATTGGCAACAGAAGATGATTTAACCGGCCTTAAAAACAGAAGATATATAATGGAATTTACCCGGCAAATCATCGAATATACACAGGAAGAAAATAGCCGGGTGACTTTACTTGTATTCGACATAGATAACTTTAAAAAATATAATGACGTGTACGGTCATATGGCTGGTGATGAAATTTTAAAACAGGCGTCACGCCTTATGCGGCGATGCTGCAGACCGCATGATGTTGTCGGCAGAATTGGGGGCGATGAATTCGCTGTTGTATTCTGGGATGACCCGTCAATTCTTAAAACAGTTATAGAGCAATCCAAAGTAAACGACAGACGTTCTATCGACTCGGACCATCCGCATGAGGCTATGCTTATTGCGAAACGATTTATAAGTGAGTTGGAAAAAACCCCATCCCCTATCACAAACCCAAAAATTACCAGCCGCGACACGGAGCAGCTCGCTGAAACAGATAGCGAGAATTATCGACAGGAATGGCGGGCTGAATTAGGACCAGAGGGAATTGGAACATTAACAATAAGCGGCGGACTGGCAAGCTATCCAAGGGATGGTAAAACTGTGCAGGAACTCTTTGAGCAGGCCGACAAAGCTCTTCTGGAAGCAAAACGTGACGGCAAAAACAGAATCTACCTCGTTGGAAAGCCCTAAATCAAATGATATGTATTAAAAAATTACATTCATAAAGTTCTTCACAGATTGCTCGGTTTTCCATGCTGGGGTAAAACCATTGAAATATTTCGAGTATTCAATCGCTTCTTTCAATTTAAGTTTGTACTGGCTGACATGATGAAAATATTTTTTCCCCTCGTAGAAATCGCCCAGATATTCCTGCTCGCTCTGACCTGGAGTTGGCAAAAATAAAACATTCTTTTTGTTCAGTTCCGCCAGTTCCATAACAGTAGTATAACCGGACCTGCTAATGATAAACTTTGAGCGGTTCATCATTTCTTCCTGCTGACCGGAATTCAAAAAGCTATAAACCTGTACATCGCCGCTCGTACTTGTTTCAATACTATCGGGATTTCCGCCAGCGATTACAATTTTACCTTCGAGCTGGTCAAGCTGCGACATTATCTTTTTATAAAGAATTGATCTTTGAGGTTCGGGACCTGAAAGTGAAATAAAATAATCTATATCCTCAGTCACATTTTTTTTCTTAACGTGAGATAATATTCCGATGTACCTTGCTTTGTCTTTACATTTATATCTCAATTGATGAGAGAGTCTGCCGGAAAGATTCGGCTCATCAAAGTCCGGCACAATAATATATTTATATTTGCTCATCCTCATATTGAGCCACCTTTCGACAATTCTCTCTGCGCCGACAGGTGTTATGAATCTGAGTTGGTGATTTATCAGGTAAGAATTATCCACCCTGTCATAAACATCATACCTGCAGTCGGAAATTACTTTGTCGAAACCCTGAGCTATAATCTTTTTCGATTTCTTTCTTGCTCTCCGAAGCGTGCGTATCATTATAGGTGACGACAGAGCGAATTTTGTTTTGAAAAAAGGAGTCTTCGTATAAGGCAGGTAAATACTGGGAACGTCATAATAAGTACACTTGTCCCCAAAATATCCCTGCGCGAGCTTCAATGCCCTTCCGGTCGAGAGAATATGAACTTCATTGCTCTTCAACAGTTCCGTTATCAACGGAATGTCCCTTGTCGCATGTCCAAGTCCCCAGTCAAAAATTCCAAAAAGTATTTTCATATACTATTCGAATAATTCCATTTCATTTTCAGATTCTTTTTCAGATTGTTTCTTTTTTTTCGTTTTTATTCCCAAATGGTCACAAGCCTGCTGCGTGATTTCCCTGCCTCGTTTCGTTCTGCGAAGGAAACCTATCTGCAAAAGATACGGCTCGACAACATCCTCCAAAGTATCCCTTTCCTCGCCAAGCGTAGCGGCTATCGCTTCGATGCCCGCCGGTCCGCCTTCGTAAATATCCACAAGAGCAAATAGAACCGACCTGTCAAGCTCATCCAGTCCGAGTTTGTCGATTCGTTCCATTTTCAAGGAGCTTTCCACAATCTTCGTACTAAGTACACCTGTTCCTTTAACCTGTGCGTAATCGCGTACACGTTTTAGCAATCTGTTCGCGATTCGCGGCGTTCCTCGCGAACACGCCGCTATCAACTCAAGCGTTCCATCCTCGTATTGAAGATCGAGCAGTTTCGCTGACCTGCTGATTATTTGTGTCAAATCATCTACTGTGTAAAAATCCAGGTGATACATCATTCCGAACCTGCTGCGAAGCGGCGAGCTAAGCAATCCGGCTCGCGTTGTCGCGCCTATCAAAGTGAAACGTTTGAGAGGAAAGTTAATCGTTTTGGCATGTAAGCCGCTATCTACTGTATAATCGACTTTGAAATCTTCCATCGCTGGGTAGATAAATTCCTCGACCGGCGTACTGAGCCGATGAATTTCGTCTATAAAAAGCACATCACCTGTATTGACGTTGCTCAGCAAACCCATTATGTCCCCAGCTTTCGCAAGAGCTGGTCCCGAAGTACAGCGAACTTTCGCTCCCATTTCGTTGGCGACTACATTTGCCAATGTCGTTTTGCCAAGTCCGGGAGGGCCGTAAAACAATATATGTTCGAGCGGCTCTTTTCTTTTTTTCGCGGCTTCTATCGCTATGGAAAGTTTTTCCTTAACGTTATGCTGACCTATACATTCGGTAAGCGCCTTTGGACGCAGTGACATATTGAAATGCTCTTCACTGTCGCTCAAAGATTGTCCACTTATTATTCTGCCTATAGTCATTTTTTAGTTTTTAGTCGTTAGTTGTTAGTATTTAGTTTTATACTTCCACGCCCTGCTTGAGTCTGTACACAAGAGGCACAAGGGCTTCGGCGGTCGTTATGTCAGGATGCTTTTTTCTTGCCATTTCAACCAGTTCTATCGCTTCGGAGCGTTTCTCACCCCATGCAATGAGGATTTCGAGAGCTTCAACCTGGTACGGCTTAAAACCGACTTCTGTCTTCGCACTCGTTTGAGCCTGCTCCGCAAACTCCTGCAATTTACCTTTCAAGTCAGCGATAATCTGCTGAGCCATTCTAGCCCCGATTCCGGATAAGGTGAGTAACAATTTCTCATCGCCATTTTCTATAGCGGTCGCAATAGACGCTACCGGAAGACTGAGCGAACGTAAACCTTTTTTTATACCCATTCCTTTAACGCTGGTATATTTTTTGAAAAAGTCTCTCTCGCCCGCGTTCAAAAAACCTACCATTCTTGGAACGAGATTTCCACCTCCGAGAGAGCCTTCGTAATATTCCATCGTACAAAGCGTAATATCCGAGCCAGCTTTGCCCGAAAGCGCATCAACACAATAACTTGCAAGCATTACTTCATAACTCACCGCTCCAACCTTTACAAGGCACGATTCAGTATCAAGTTTAACTAATTGTCCTTCTATTTGAGCAATCATATTTTTAAGTTGTTATCTGCAGCGAGTTCGCACAACACAGAGCCGCTGCTATGGCATCTGCTACGTCATTTGGCTCAGGCATCTCAGCGAGCATAAAAATCGTCTGGATGGTTCTCTGAACCTGCTCTTTTGTCGCCCTGCCGTTGCCTGTTATCGACTTCTTTATTCGAGTCGCACTGAAACTTTTTACCTCAATCATAGACTGAGCACATTTTTGCAGTATAACACCTCTTGCGTGTCCCATCAATATCGCAGTTTTCGGATGAGCATAATGCGAGTACAATTCCTCGACCGCGACTATATCAGGCTTGAAGTTTTCGAGAATTTCACTTATATCGTATGCGATCCTATTCAATCTTTGGGCAAGAGGCAAATCGGCCGGCGTACGAATAAAGCCTGCTTCGACCAGCTTTTCACCTTCGACGCTTGTTTCCATACAGGCATACCCGCAAACCTGCAAACCGGGATCGATACCAAGTATTATCATTTTTTTCTCCAGAACGTTCCCTGCGGCGAATCTTCAAGAACAATTCCTGCTTCATCTATTTTTTTGCGAATCTCATCGGATCGTGCATAATCTTTCTGTTTTCGAGCTTCGTTACGCTGTCCAATTAAAATATTCACCAGCTTATCCATCGTTTCGTTATCCGCTGAACCCGATTGTTCATACTCGTCCTTAACGATTCCAAGTACGTCGCCGCCAAGCATGGTGAACAATCCGTCAATTGCTTCAAGAGTCTGTTTGTTTGCTTTATTTTCCAGAAGTAATTTCTGAGTATCACGTACAAGCTCGAACAGAACAGATAATGCAATTGATGTATTAAGGTCATCGTTCATGGCCTTTTCGAATTTTTCTTTTAATTCTTCGAGAGTTTTTCCAACAGTTTCATCAACTTCGCCATCAGCCGCAGCCTTGATTCTATTTCTTACTTCGATAACACATGAAGAAATTTTCTCATAGCCGCTCTTTGCTGAATACAACGCCGCATCGGAAAAATCCAGCGGACTTCTATAATGGCTATTCAAAATCAGCTGCCTTATCGCCAGCGGATTATAGTCCCTTGTTAACCTTTCATGTGTACCGGAAAATGCCTGTTTGAGCGTAATGAAATTATTCAGGCTCTTACCCATTTTCTGGCCGTCAACTGTAACCATATTATGATGAATCCAGTATCGTACAAATTCTACACCATTTGCGGCTTCCGATTGCGCAATTTCGCATTCGTGATGAGGAAACTGATTTTCCAGGCCGCCGCCGTGAATGTCGATTGTTTTACCGAGATATTTCATACTCATAACCGAGCATTCGAGATGCCAGCCGGGATAACCCATTCCCCACGGGCTGGGCCATTGCATGATATGGTTAGGCTCGGCTTTCTTCCAGATGGCGAAATCGACTGGACTTTTCTTTTCAGGCGAAACTTCCACACGTGTACCGGAAATCATTTCTTCAATGTTTCTGCCGGAAAGTTTCCCGTAATCCTTGAACTTCGAGACATCGAAATATACAGAACCATTAACTTCGTAGGCATAACCTTTGTCAAGCAGGGTTTTTACCAACTCTATCTGCTCGGTTATATGGCCGCTCGCGCGTGGACTTATATCAGGGCGAACGCAATTCAGCTTGTCCATATCCTCAAAATAGCTGCGGGTATAATATTCAGCCACGGCCATCGGATGTTTATGTTCGGTTTTGGCTTTTTTCGCGATTTTATCTTCGCCTTCGTCGGCGTCGTCGGTCAGGTGACCTACATCAGTAATATTCTGAACGTAAGTGACATTGTAGCCGAGGTAGCGAAGATACCTGAGCAGAATATCGAAACTGATATAACTTTTCGCGTGACCGAGATGCGCATGACCATACACAGTAGGCCCGCAAACATACATCCCTACTCGCCCTTTTTCCAAAGGTACAAATTCTTCCTGCCTTCTCGTTAAACTATTATAAAGCTCTAATCCCATAATTCCTTTCTTCTTTTAGCCACAGAGGGCACAGAGAACACAGAGATTGTAGGGTGCGTGCCAACGCACCAAACAACCAGCAAAAGGAAATGGTGCGTTGTCACACACCCTACTCTGCTTTTTTTAATCCGTGTTAATCAGTGTCTTAAAACCCTATCTAAAGACCTCGTTTTTTTCTCTTTCTTAAAAGAGCGGTTGCTGTTGCTGCTATTGCCTGGCCGGTTCCGATTTCGCCCATGCCTTCGTTTGTTTTGGCTTTGACATTTACCGCTGTAAAATCTATTCCCAAAAGTCCGGCGATAACTCTTTTCATTTGTCCCTTTACAGGACCAAGCTTTGGCAATTCAGCATGAATAATCAAATCGACATTTACTATTTGCCAGTGTTTTTCTTCGAGTTTTTCTTTTACACTTTGTAATAATTCCTTGCTGTCAACATCCTTCCATTTGGCTTCCGTATCAGGAAACAGCGTCCCAATGTCACCCATTCCAGACGCGCCGAGCAATGCGTCTATCACCGCGTGTAAACCAACGTCGCCATCACTATGGCCGAGCAGGCCGAGCGGAAAAGGTATATAAATTCCGCAAAGCATCAGCTTGCGGTTTTCAACAAGCCTGTGGATGTCCGTGCCTATTCCAATTCGATAATCAGGTTCTTCCTCAAATGGTATCACAATATCCCCTTTGTACTCGGTATTTCAGTTCCGCGAATTTCAATAGCAGCTCCCAAAGCCATACCAAGCCCTTTGAAAATCGCTTCGGCTATGTGATGACTGTTCGTGCCGTAAGGTACGTTTATATGCAGGTTGAACCTGCCGTTATTCGCGAAACTTCGCAACATTTCCTCAAGACACTCTACATCAAAATCACCGATTTTATCTGATCTGTATTCGACGTTATAAACAAACGCGGCTCTGCCTGATAAATCAATAGACACATTCGCAAGTGCGTCTTCCATAGGCACTGAACTATTTCCATATCTTACGATGCCTTTTTTGCCGCCAAGAGCTTTGAGCAGAGCCTCACCCAAACATATCGCGATATCTTCTACGGTATGATGAGCATCCACTTCAAGGTCGCCTTTCGCTTTTACTATAAGGTCGATTCCGCTATGCTTGCTCAGGTGTGTAAGCATATGGTCGAGAAAGCCGACACCTGTATCGATTTCATATTTCCCGACGCCGTCAAGGTTCAACTCAAGATGAATATCAGTTTCTTTTGTTTTTCTGTCTATCTTCGCGATTCTATTGTCCATAACAATTTCCTTTATAACATCTTAATTAAACAGCTAAAATTTCCTTTAAGGCCGCAATTAATTTATCGTCTTGCTCAGGCAATCCAACTGAAATCCTCAACTTATTTTCCAGACCAGGATACGGAAAATATCTTACAAATATATTTCTTTTCTTAAGTTCCTCATGAATTACCGAGCCGCTTTTGCCGTTATATTCGGCACAAACAAAATTCGAAAAACTGTTCGGAATTTTGAAACCAATTTTTCTAAGCGATTCCGTCAATCTTGTTCTCTCAGTCTTGATTTTTTCAATATTTGTTTTGAAATACTCCTGGTCCTTTATCGCTTCAGTCGCAAGAGCAATCGCAATCGAATCGACATTGTAGGAATCCTTCACTTTCATAAGGCCTTCTATCAACTCAGGTTGCGCGATTGCATAACCGAATCTCAAGCCCGCAAGTGAATAGCCCTTGCTTAAAGTCCTGAGAATAATCACATTATCAAAATCCTTAACCAACGCTGTACATTTTTTTTCCGCATAATCGGAATATGCTTCATCAATCAGTAAAACTCCGGAAATCTCGTCGGCCAGAGAAGCAATCTCATCCACGCTGATAAAAGTTCCGCTCGGAGCGTTCGGATTGCATACAATTGTCAAAGCGGCGTTGGTCGAAGCTAATTTGGAAGGCAGATTAAATTCCTTATCGAACGGAATTTCTATCACCGGGCAATTCTGAATTTTAGCCAAAACCGGATAAAGCGAATATGTCGGAACTGGATAAGCCGCCGGCCTATTTACATCACAAAAAGCCCTGAAAGCCAGATTGAGCAGGTCATCGCCGCCGTTGCAGCACATTATATGCTCAGCCGTTACGCCATTCAGCTCTCCGGCCGCTTCGCGGAACTGATTTCCAACCGGATCTGGATACCGACGTAGTTGCTCGGTTGTTATATTCCTGAGCCTTTCCATCACTTTAGGCGAAGGCGGAAACGGATTTTCATTCGTATTGAGCTTGATTACATCCACCTGTTTCGGCTGAAAACCAGGCTCATAACCTTTCATTTTATCTATATTATCACAAAAATAACTCATAATAGTCTCGTCGTTCGTATTGCGTCGTGCGTATTGAGTAGTAAAAAATAATCAAATATAACGCAATACGATATACTCAATACGCAATACGACACAATTATAAAGGATTTTGCCCAAAGTGAAAGAGAACTTTTCGGGATTTATCAATTGATTATTTCCTCTGGAATTAATATGATAAAGTATCTTCCGGGTATAAAATGAAAGAAGGACGATACAATGATAACAATAGAACAATTTGAGCAGGAAATACAAAATATCGTTCGACAGCTTATTAATTTATATAAGCCTCAGAAAGTTATTCTTTTTGGCTCCTTAGCTGGAGGAAAAATAAGCCAGGGAACCGATATTGACCTGTTTATTATAAAAAATGAGGTTCCTGAACTGGGAGTTGACAGAATACGCCAACTCGACACTATCATTAAATACAATCTCGCCACAGATTTTATCATTTATAAGCCAATTGAAGTCGACCAGAGATTGAAATTAGGCGACCCATTTGTAACAAATATTCTGAAGGAAGGTAAAATACTTTACGATGCTGCCTGAGATCACCAAAGAATGGTTACAAAAAGCTGATGAAGACTATGGATTTGCATCTTCAAGCATGGAATTCACAGAATACTATGCACAAATATGTTTTCATTTCCAGCAAGCAGCCGAAAAATACCTAAAAGCATTTATCGTTTCATACAAACTGAATTTCAGACCAGTCCATAACTTACTTGAATTATTAATGATTTGCAGCCAGGCATATCCAGATATGAAGCAATTAGAGAAAGCCTGTCAATTTTTAAATCCATTTTACATCGATTCACGTTACCCTGTACATTGGCCTGTGGCTTATGATAAAAATACAGCTATTGACGCAAAGAAAATGACTGAAGAAATCAGAAACCAGGTAATAAAATTACTAAATGTAGAATTCTGAAGTTTGAACGGAGTTTATAAATGGAATCTGTAAAAAAACTCGAAATTCAGGTAGCCGAGCTTGTGGACAGGCTCCCTCCTATGCCGGAAAATATTGATTATCTTTTGCGTTCGGTTGATGAAGATTTCCAACATGAAAAAGAACTAATCGAATTAGTAGAGCATGATCCAGGTCTTTGCGTGGATTTACTTTATCTGGCAAATACTTTATACAGGAGTTCAAAAGGACAAATCGAGACGGTGGAAGAAGCTATCGAAAAAATCGGAGCCGTCCCCCTGATACAGCTTATCGGGATATGGTATTCTCAAAACATTATTAGGAATGAGTTTTCCTCATTAAAACATCTTGATGATTATTTTATCCATTCTCAAAACATCTCTTTGGGTTGCCGGGTAATATCAGAGATAACCGGTGTGCAACAGCATAATTCCGAAGTTTTAACTACTTCCGGCTTGATTCACGATATCGGGCGGCTGATAATATTTTTAGCAAGTAATCAAACTACCGCAAATTTATTGGGTACACCTTGGGATAAAATGATATCGATAGTCCACGAAGAGCGGGAAATTCTCGGTATGGATCATTGTATCATCGGGGAGCAAATTTGTAAAAAATGGAGTTTTTCCTCTTTTATGCAGGAAGGCATTCTAAGACATCATAGTCCTTTAATAGAAGATGATTTAAGCTATCTTGGAGCAATAATATTTCTTGCCCATTTTGTTACAAACAGTGATTTTACCGGCGAGATGATTTCTAATTTCTTACCAGTTGAATTATGCGAAAAATTAAATTTCGGCATAAGCGATTTCAACGAAGCAAGAAAAGAATATAACTTGAGGATGAATAAAACAAGTTAATGAAAGTTATTTCAAATCCGCGGCAAGACGCTTTGTAAGTGCTTTATAATCTATTTTACCTGTCCCCAGCAATGGAAGGCTTTCAATTCGCTTAACTTCACGAATATTATTAAGGCCGGAAAAACCTGATTGACGAATGATATTATTCGCAGATTCACGTGTAATCTCTCGTGTACAGAATAAAATAATATCAGGTTTCTGCTCGTCGGGAGTTGCCACAACAGCTAATTCAGGTCCGTCACTATCGCTTAAAGTAAAATGTTTCATAAGAACAGACTCAATAGCCGGAAGTGAAATCATCTCGCCGCCTAATTTTACGAAGCGTTTCAAACGCCCGCGAAATGTTAGTGTCCCCGGCTCATCTTCGACAACCAAATCGCCTGTTTTATACCACATCTTATCTTCATATTCGACAAATGGTGATGGGCCGTCATATTGCAGATAGCCGTCAAACATACTATCCCCGCGAACCAACAGCATTCCCTCATGTCCCCTGTGCAAACGCTCTCCTGATTCAGGATGAACTATTACATATTCCAAAGACGACATAACTTTGCCGATTGTACCATTTTGCGGGTTACTTTCATGGTTTACTGATATAACCGGCGAGCATTCCGTCACACCATAGCCTTCGAGAACTTTGACTTGAGGACATGTTTGAGCGAGCAGGTCATATACATGCTCCGGGCATTTCTCCGCACCGGAAACAACCAATCGCAGACTTTGCAATTGTTCAGATTTAGAAGCTCTCAATATGCCGTTAAGAAAAGTTGGTGTTCCAAGAAGTATAGTTATTTTGTATGCGTTAATTATGTCACCCAAAGCCCCGCCATGAGTTGGATTTGGATAAAAAACAACGCGAGAGCCGAGAGCAAGCGGCAGAATCATCGAAACAGTCAAACCAAACGAATGAAACGGCGGTAGGATTCCCATAATGCTATCCCTGCCTGAAATTGTAAAACATTCGTACGCATCCGAAATATTTGTCAGGATATTTTTGTGAGTAAGAGGAACGGCTTTGGGAAGACTCTCTGAGCCGCTTGTAAACAGAACAGCGGCGGTTTCCTGAATAGATGTATTTGTTAATTCAGACCATGATATACGAGATTTCACGAAAGCGCAAAGTTTTTCAAATAAGCCGATATTTTTTCGTAATTCCTCAAGCTGGACAAAGGCATTTTTCAATTCATTCAAATCAATTCCCTGCGATTTAATTCGCGTGACAAGAGCCTGAGCCGTAATGACATGTTTGACTTTCAATGAATCGAGAGAATGTTTCAGGTTGCGTATTCCCCCAGTCCAGTTTACCATAACAGGTACCTTACCGGCGAAAAGGACGGCTAAATAAACAATGCTTGCCGTCGCGGACGCGGGCAACATAATCCCAACATAGTCACCATCAAGCCGCACAAAATGTTTTTTCAAAATCATAATCGCTAAAACCATGTCACGGTATGTCTTTACTCCCGCTATCTGGTCCGCGATCGCGACTTTATCCGACTGGCGTTTGGCATGATAAAGAAAAGCATCGGTGATTTTCATGGCTTTAAGATTTTCCGGCCTGCACGGATCAGGAATATTATTAAACCATTTCGGCGGTATTTTGTGCAATTTCTTCTCTCCGGCAGAAACAACGGAACCAGAAGCAGCCCAAAGCACATCTTCCACACTGCGAAGAGAATCAACTTCGATATTCGCGTAACCATATTCAGTCTCAAGCCATGTGATAAGTTCTACTATCGCAAGTGAATCCATTCCAAGATTGTTCACGAGCAGCATGTCACTTCGTATTTCATTAATTCCGGTCATGTCCTGTAATTTATGTATGACCTGCTTTTGAATTACTGAAGAAATCTGCAATGAAGCGTCTTTGAGCGAAGTCTTTTCAGGTTCAGGAAGAATCCGTGTTCCGCCACGTTCCCATACAGTGTAAGGGACATAAGTATTACGCTCGACAGTTTTGTTGTAGAAAGCTTCGAGATACGTATTAATTTCTTTACGGTCAGCGTGGCGAGGTAAGACTTCAGGCTCAACCAGTTCAATTTCAATTTTTCTGCGCGGTGTGAAGAAAATACCATTCAGTAAAATTGCCTTGAAACCATTGAGAAGGACCGGCAAAACAAATGGACGATAGCCGGAAGCCCAGCTAAAGCCGCTGCCCCAAAATCCTTTCGAGCGTACAAGAACAACACGAGTTTCCGGCAACGCATTTATTATTCGCTCTACGGCGCTATTTGCGCCAAGCTGCTCTGAATTTTGGCGATATATACGACCAGCCGGATATAAAATAAGATTGTCACCGTTTTTTAATGCTTCAACACATTGTTCAATAACTTCGCGAACCTTACCGGTTGATTTTGATCCGCTTTCGGTCAGGTCAGGTATAGTTAAGACATTAATGCGGCGTGACAAAAATCGTATGAAAAACCGATTTGCCTGAGATTCATCCGCCAAAACACGAACTCGAAACTTCGGATATAAATAAGACGCGAGAATTATAGGTTCTATAAGTGCCGGATGATTAGGTAAAAATAAAATACCTTTTTTACCTTTTTTTTCGATTGTATCCAATCCGGTAATTCGGACACGATAACGCAGCCGGATAATCGCTTTAAGAATATATACAAGCAGGTTATTTAACATGCTTAAATTCCCAATTTATATTGCTGATGATATTTTCTTATTTTCATGGTTCGGGCGAACAAAACAGAATAATATACCGCCGATAACAAGTAACAGGGCAAGAGATGATATGCTTACTCGTGTTCCCAGCATAGAATCTCCAGTTATGTTTGCTACTATGACACTGACATTTCCAACTAATAATGGCCCGAGGATAACGGCGAATTTCCCCATCATATTATAAAATCCAAAATACTCGGCGGATTTATCAACAGGAATAATCTTTGCATAATAAGACCGGCTGAGAGACTGAATACCTCCCTGAATCAATCCGATTGCTATCGCAAGAAGATAAAAATGAAACTCATTCTGTATGAACGCACCAAATATGGTAATGCCAATGTAAACCGCAATCGCGAGAAATATTCCATTTCTTGCGCCTATCTTATTGCCAAGATAACCATATCCAATCGCCGCGGGAAATCCGATAAACTGAATTAATAAAACAGCCATAATCAAATCATTGGTTTTAAAATTAAGCGATTTGCCATAATCCACTCCCATTCGTATTACCGAATCGACTCCATCGATATAAAACCAGTAAGCGAGCAAAAAAATAAAAACCATGCGATTCTCACGAATATTTTTAAATGTGTCTATGAACTGCTTTAATCCCCCTGCTATCGCGGAAAAGCCTGATATGGTTTTTGCTGTTTGTTCTTCTTTAACAAACAGCATCAGAGGTATCGTAAAAACAGCCCACCAGATGCCAACAGTCAGAAAAGAGAATCGAACCGCTTGTGAATCATCAGCAAAACCAAATGTTTGAGGTTTTAAAACCATCCATACATTCAAAATAAATAATGTGCCTCCGCCGAGATACCCCAAAGAATATCCGAGAGCCGAAACAACGTTCATCTTCTTTTCTGATGCTACATTAGTTATCAGTGAATCATAAAAAATATTACCGCCGGAAAAACCTATAGCCGCGGCAACATATAACAGGAAAGCCAAATGCCAGTTGCCCTTTGATACTACGTACAAACAACTGGTCATAACGACACCGAGAAAAGTAAAAAACAAAAGGAATTTTTTCTTACTTGAGCCGCGGTCCGCTATTGCACCAAGTATCGGAGCCAACAAAACAATTATGAAACCGGCAAGCGAATTCGCATTACCGATTCTATTGGTATTAACATTTTCACTTACGCCAATACTCCAGTATTCGGAGAAAAAAAGCGGGAAAAATACTGCCATAACTGTAGTGGCAAACGAAGAATCCGCCCAGTCATACATCGCCCAGCTTAAAATCGTTTTATGGTCATCTAATTTCATATAAATCAATCTTTCTCTATCCTGAAAAGCAGATACACTCACAAGTAAAGTAAAATCGTATCGAATTAGTTACAATGAAGCAAGAAGGAAAGAAAAAAACTAAACCATATGAATATCAAAAAGGCAAGGGCAAAAATGGCATCAAAATACCCTTTGAATAAACTTTCGCCTTTATTGTAAATTCTTATAATATAGTAATTTATACTAAAAACATACTCGTTTTGCAGGATTATTGATAATGTGTGGATTTTATCAGGTATTTATTTTACAATGTTTCTCGTAATTTTTGAATGAGTTGTTTTCGCAAGTGAATCAATATCATCCTTAGAAATGAGTTTACAATATGAATAAATGGATAATTACTCGTAGAGAATTTATGAAAACCACAGCAATCGCGGGCATTTCTTCTATGACATTAACCGGCTGTTTCCAACCTTCTGAACCCAAAACAAATCTGCGTTTCGGGATAGTAACAGATTCGCACTACGCAGATGCGGATATGCGGGAAAATCGATACTATCGTGAATCTGCAGATAAGATGACCGAATGTGTCGATTTGATGAACGACCAGAAAGTCGATTTCCTGATAGAGCTTGGAGATTTAAAGGATCAGGATGAGCCTGCGGTAGAAGAAAGAACAATATCGCACCTGAAAACGATTGAACAGATTTTCCAGAAGTTCAACGGCCCGACTTACCACGTGCTCGGCAACCATGATGTCGATAGCCTTTCAAAAGAACAGTTCATGGAAAATATCACGAACACAGGCATAAAAACAAAATCAACATATTACAGTTTTGACCGAAAAGGCATCCATTTTATTGTTCTCGATGCAAACTTCCTGCCTGATGGAACTCCATACGACCACGGCAATTTCGTCTGGAACAAAACTATTATACCGCAAAGCGAATTAGACTGGCTCGCCCAGGATCTCAATGATACAAAACTGCCCACAATAGTATTTTGCCATCAGCAGCTTGGCGGTAATACCGGAACGTGTACTCAAAACGCTCAGGAAGTAAGAAATATTTTGCATAAGTCCGGTAAAGTTCTTGCTTCTTTCGATGGCCATGAACACAACGGCGGCTACAAATTTGTAGAGGGAATACATTATTATACATTAAAAGGTGTTGTTGTAGGTTCTGGAATGGAAAATAACGCTTATGCAATCGTCGAAGTGCTTCCGGATAATAACATAATTGTTACAGGTTATCGAAAAGCGGAAAGCAAAGATTTTTCACAAGTCTGATATTTTTTTTCACAGTTTAAATTGCTTTCTTGCAATTCCCACTCTGGCGGATATAACTATATTTTTATAGTTACTAATAAATCTGAAAGAAAGGCCTTTTTTATGATTATATCGTTTTTTCGTCGCTCCAAGCTATGGGCGATTGAAGAAAATTCATGGCTCAGAATCCTGAGTCAGAAAGTTTCACCTGAAATCCAAAAAGTAGAAATAGAAAGAAGATTTCTCGTCGATTCCGCTCGTCAATTAACAAACGACGAGCATGAGAAACTCAAATGGCTATTGAAAGAAACTTTCGAGCCGGAATCGTTCGCTGAAAACTCCATGCTCAATGAGCCTGTAATTGAAGTTGGCCCAAGATTAGCGATAGTTACGCCGTTCAGTACGAACGCGGTTTCAATTTGCTCAGCATGTGGCATGGATTCCATAAAAAGAATCGAGGAAACAAGAAGATTTTCGATAAAAACCAAGGACAATAAAGCTCTTACACAAAAGCAAATTGATAAAATATATGCGCTGGTACACGACAGAATGACGGAAATGCCATACATGGAAGTTCCAACGACTTTCGAGCATGATGTACAGCCGGAACCGGTAAAATTAATCAACCTTCTGGAAAACGGAATCGATGTACTAAAACAAGCCAACGAAACGCTTGGTCTTGCCCTCGACAAACAAATGATGGAATACGTTTACGGTCATTACAGCAAAATCGGCCGCAATCCAACAGATGTCGAATTGTTCATGTTCGGCCAGCTCAATTCAGAGCATTGCCGACATCACTTGTTTAACGGCAACTTTGTTATCGACGGAAAGAAATTCAAAAACAGCCTTTTCGATTTGGTAAAAGAAACAACAAAAGCCAATCGCGGAAACATCGAAGTAGCCTACAAAGATAACGCCGCTGTTACTTTAGGCAAACTTCTTACAATGTTTTATCCGTCCGACCCTGTTAATCCATCGCTCTTCAAAACAGCAAAAGTTAAAATTAGCGATACATTCAAAGTTGAAACACATAATCACCCTACTACCGTCAGCGCACATCCGGGAGCCGGAACCGGCCTTGGCGGAAACATACGCGACATTCAGGGCGTTGGCCGAGGCGGAACAGTCCAGAGCGCACTGGCGATTTATAACGTTGCGAATCTTCTCATCAGCGGCTACGAATTACCATGGGAAAAAGAATACGCGCCGCATCCATCGAGATTCCAGACGCCTCTCGAAATTATTATCGAAGCCTCCAACGGTGCAAGCGATTACGGCAACAAGTTCGGTGTGCCGCTCACTACAGGCTCATGCACTTCATTTGAATTAATAAACGCGGACAAGGAACATTACGGCTGGAAAAAAACCTGCATGGTTGCCGGAAACTGGGGCGTAATTAATGAAGGTCACGCTCAGAAAAAAAACATTAAAAAAGGTCACCTTATAGTCCAGATTGGCGGTGATAGATACCCAATAGGCCTTGGCGGCGGCTCAGGCTCAAGTAAAGACGCGGGCGGTCAGGAAGCGGACCTCGATTTCGATTCAGTACAAAGATCGAACCCGGAAATGGAAAACCGCAACGAATCCGTAATTCGCGCATGTTCTGAACTGGGCAATAAATCACCCATCGTAAGCATGACGGACCTTGGCGCCGGCGGCGAATGCGTTGCGTTGCCGGAAATTGTAAATCCTTACGGCGCAAAATACGAATTGAGAAACATCCCCTGCGGCGACAAGACCATGAGCGTACTCGTTTACTGGTGCAATGAATCGCAGGAAAGCATTGTAATGATTATCAAGGAACAATCGCAGAAAGTTCTCGAACAAATCTGCAAGAGAAATCGCTGCCCGATGTATATAATCGGAACAGTCGCCAACGACGGCAAACTTATTCTTACAGATAAACAGGCTACAGAAGACGCGCCGCGGGAACAGAAAGTTCCAATTGATTTGGATATGGAATTTCTGCTTGCGAATCTGCCGGAAATGACTATCGACTGCAAAGCAAAACAACGCAAATTAAAAGCATTAAAATTACCGAAAGGTTTAACTGTTTCTGATGCACTCGAAAGAGTTCTTCGCTTGCTTAAGGTCGGCTCGAAACATTTCTTAACAAGGAAAGTTGACCGCTCGGTCGGCGGTTTAAGCGCTCTGCAGCAAACAGTCGGCGCTTGCCAGCTTACAATCGCGGACTGTGCCGTAACCGCAAGAAGTTTCTTTGAAACTACCGGTATCGCAACCGCTATAGGCGAGCAGCCGGTAAAAGGTCTAATCGAAACACAGGCAGGCGGAAAGATGAGTCTCGGCGAAGCGCTTACAAATCTTGTATGGGCGCCGATAGAAGATTTCTCGTCAATCAATTTCTCTGCGACATGGCAATGGCCGTGCAAACAGCCGGGAGAAGATGAACGCCTTTACAGAACAGTTCAGGCGACAACAAAATTGTGCAAAGACCTCGGCCTGAGAATTCCGGTTGGAAAAGATTCCGTATCCATGACAGCATGGACCGAACTTAACGGCAAGAAACATCCTATCAAGTCACCCGGTTCGGTTCAGATAGTAAGCTTCGCCCCATGTTCCGACATAACAAAAGTTGTCACTCCCGATATTAAGAAACCGGGCAAAAGCGTTCTGGTTATGCTCGACCTTTCAGGCGGCCAGAAAAGACTTGGCGGCTCAGCATTGGCTCAGGTTTACGAACAACTTGGTAATGAAACACCTGATGTTCATTCAGCAAAATTATTGAAAAATGGTTTTGAAGCAGTACAAACATTAATCAAAGACGGCCTTATTCTTTCAGGTCATGATGTTTCCGAAGGCGGCCTGATAACATGCCTTCTCGAAATGGCATTCGCCGGAAACTGCGGCTTAGATATAAATATAGGTAGAGACGCACGGCCGTGCATCTCTACATTGTTTGCGGAAGAATTAGCATTAGTATTCGAAATTAATGAAAATGCTCTTAAAGATGTAGAAAAGAGCATTAAGAAATTCGGATTCAAATTCGATAAAAACGCTTTCGTTCTCGGCAAAACAACAAAAGAGCAGGAAATCGTAATTACACACAAAGGCAAAAATGTTCTTTCTGCTGACATGAAGAAACTGCGTGACATATGGCAGGAAACTTCATTCCAGCTTGATTTGTTACAGGCAAATCCTGATTGTGTCGAAAAAGAACGAAAAGTCAATTACGATAGAAAAGGCTTGAATTTCAATCTGTTATTCGAGCCAACGCCAACTCCGAAAAAGATTTTGAATTCCAAATCAAAGCCGAAAATCGCAATTCTCCGCGAAGCAGGTACGAACGGCGCACGAGAAATGGCCGGAGCGTTTTACAGTGCGGGCTTCGAGACGTGGGATGTCACTATGGCCGACATTGCCGAAGGAAGAATCTCTCTGAAAGATTTCAGGGGAATTGCGTTTGCGGGCGGATTCAGTTTCGCAGATACTCTCGACGCGGCTAAAGGCTGGGCGGGAGTTATCCAGTTCAATGACACAATACGAAAAGAATTCGATTCGTTTATCGAACGTAACGACACTTTCTCGCTCGGTGTTTGCAATGGCTGCCAGGTAATGGCTTTGCTCGGTTGGATTCCATGGCGAGGAATAGAGTTATCACATCAGCCTCGCTTTGTGAAAAACGAATCGGGCATTTTCGAGTCGCGTTTCGTTACAGTAAAAATTGAGCCGGGACCGTCAATCTTCCTGAAAGGTATGGAAGGTTCGAGACTTGGTATCTGGGTCGCTCACGGCGAAGGAAGATGTTTATGGCCGGACGAAAAGATTTTCGAGCAGATAATTAAAAATGAGCCGGGACTTGCGCCTATACGTTACGTCGATGACGAAGGAAACCAGACTGAACAATATCCATTCAATCCGAACGGCTCGCAACTTGGCATTACAGCGTTAAGTTCGCGTGACGGCAGACACATGGTTCTCATGCCGCACCCGGAAAGATTATTCAATCTCTGGCAATGGCCATACGTACCCGATGAATGGAAGAACTTAAAAGCCTCCCCCTGGCTGAAAATGTTCCAAAACGCCAGAACCTGGTGCGAATAAAAATACCTTATAAATCAAAACTTAAAAAGCGGGATTAAATCTCGCTTTTTTTTGTTTATCTTATAATTTCCAGATTCGGTAATGCTTTTTGTAAATCATCGACCTGTTTATCTGTAATATTATGACAATTCATTATTTTCAGAATTCTAAGGTTTGTTAATTCTTTCAAAGACTCAAGATCAGATACCTGGGTCCCGTTCAAATAAAGTTCCAGCAAATTAGCCAATCCCTTCAATGGCTCGATATCCGAAACATTGCCTCCAATATAAAGGTCCTGCAAATTTGTCAGTTCTTTTAAAGGTTCTATATTTTGTAAATCAAAGCTGTAATCAAAGCTGATCAGCCAAAGCTTCTGTAAATTTTTAAGATACCTTATCATTTCAAGGTTTTGAATTCTCCCATAAACCGTAAGCTCTCGGAGGTTCATTAAGTTCTTGAGCATCTCAAAATCACCCATATCTGTTAAGTCAATGCAGAGTATTTCCAGATTTGTCAAATCTTTGATTGGTTCAAGACTAACATTTACAGCACAGCGTAGATAAAGCTCCTGTAAATTTTTAAGTTCGTTTAATGGTTTCAAGTTAGTTAAACTATTTCCTTCATAAATATAAAGTTTTTGCAGTTTTTTTAATTTTCTCAAAGATTCAAGGTCATTTATCATTGTAAATTGTATATAAAGGTCTTGGAGGTTTGTTAATCTTCTTAATGGCTTGATATCTTTTATATCGACATTATCAAATTTGAGCTTTTGCAGATTATGTAACTTCTCTAACGGGCTGATATCAATAGATGACGTTCTATCAGAAAAATCAAGATTAAGCTCTCTCAGAAAGATTTTCCATTTTGTTACTTTAGTTTCAGGAACACGTATGTCAATAAGATTTAATTCTTTCAAGTTTATAAATTTCCTGAGAAATTTTATATCTTTAATCTTTTCTCCTTGGAGAGATAATTTCGTGATTTTCTTTAAATCGGAGTTAGCAAGTTTATTCGGATCTTTATTGAGCATTTTAGCAATAGCTTCACGGATTATTTTCTCACTTGCCTTTTGTGGTTCCGATTTCCAAACAAATACAGCATAAATATATCCGGCAAGGAAGAATAGAATACCAGCCGCTATTATGTATTTTCCGCACGATGGTTTCTTTTGAATATTAACTTGTTCTGTTGATTCATTCATATTCAATTATAATGGATTTTGAGATTCGGCAGAGCCTTTTGTAAACTTTCAATCTGCTCTTGTGGTACATTTACACATTTCACCATTTCAAGCTTCTGTAGATTAACCAGTTCCTTTAGCGGCTCAAGGCTAGAAACTTGAGTTTCATTAATATACAGTTCCTTCAAATTTTTTAATCCCTTTAACGGCTCAAGGTCAGAGATTTTAGTCTGGTAAATATACAACTGCTGTATGTCTTTCAGTTCTCTTAGAGGTTCCAGGTCGGAAACTTGAGTATTGTATGCACTCAATATTCGCAAATTTACAAGGTTCTTTATCGGCTCAATATTCGATATAGGAGTATCATTTATCAAAAGTACTTCCAGATTTTTTAATCCGCTTATCGGCTCAAGATCAGAAACACTGGTATAGCTGATATCCAGAGTTTTCAGTTTTGTCATGTCTTTTACAGGCTTGAGATTGGAAACCAGCGTGTGCATTAAATTAAGTTCTCGAACGTTAGTCAGACCTGCAAGAGGTTTAATATTCTTTACAGACGAATGATATATTGAAAGCGTCTCAAGACTTTTAAGTTTCTTCAGCGGGCTTAAATCAATCGCGAATCTTTCTTTAAGATCTATAAAGCCAAATTTCGCCATTAAGGACATCCATTTCGGGATTTTGTTTGCAGGATAATTAGTCGCTCCAAGTGCAAACACTTTAAGATTGGAAAATTTCTCAACCAATCTTATATCTGAGAGTTCTGGAATCATTACGAGTTCACCAAGTATTGGAATATAAACTCCGAGTCCCAATTCTGTTATTTGTGCAAAATCCTCGTCTGTCAGTTCGTCAGGATCTTTGTCAATTTTTCGAGATGCTTCCCGACGAATATATGCCTCACTGGCCGGATCGGGTTTTGGATTTTGCGAAAGTAAAATAAAAACCAAAACAGGGATTATTAAAAGCAGTATAATCCCAATCGCAATTATGTATTTTCGAAGATAAGATGTTATGGTTTTATTATTTTGATTGTTCATCCTTTCCCTCTTGATGTACGTGCGATTTTTAGATTTGGCAATTTTATCTGCAAGTTCTCAACCTGTTCATCAGAAATATTATTACATCCACTGATATCCAGTTTTTCCAGGTTTATTAGTGACCCTAAAGGTTCTATGTTTGAAACTTGAGTCTCGTTAATGTATAGTGTTTTCAAGTTTTTCAATCCCATTAATGGCTCAAGAGAAGTTATTTGCGTGTTTCTTAGATGAAGATATTGTAAATTTGAAATCTCTTTGAGAGGTTTCAAGTCTGATACTTGAGTATTTGATACAGATAGACTTTTAAGATTAACAAGTTTCTGAACTGGTTCAAGTTTTGATATTTTTGAGTTCATAACAGTAAGATCTCGTAAATTTACTAACCCTTCTAATGGTTTCAGATCTTTGACCTGACTGTCCTGAATGTGTAAGAATTCTAAATTTGTTAATTTCTGAATAGGTTCAATATTGGAAATTGGCGTATTAATAATAAAAAGTGTCTTTAATTTTACAAGTTGTTTTAAAGGCTTAAGGTCAGTGACCTGAGTATCTATTAATTGAAGCGTATGAAGATTAGACAGATTTTTAATAGGTTCAATTTTTCGAACTGGTACATAATCAATAATAAGAAATTTAAGATTATCAAGTTTTTTAATCGGGCCAAGATCAAGTACTAATCTTTTATTAAGGTCTAAAATCCCGAGCTTTGCCATTGAATGCATCCATTTTGGAATTGCATTTTTTGGGTAACCAATTTCTATAATTTGAAGTAATTGAAGATTTGTAAATTTCTCAATAAATCTGATATCAGAAAGTTCTTTACTGATAGACTTATCACCTTGCCTGGAATATATATGACCTCCAATTGTCAAGCTGGTCATCTGAGCAAAATCATTATCAGAGAGTTCTTCAGGATTTTTTCGAAGTTCCATAGCGGCTGCTTCTCTAATAACTTTTTCGCTGGCAGGGTCCGGTTTTTGCCCCCAACTCAATATTCCAAAAACAATTATGACTACTAATAAAATAACTCTAACCGCGATTATGTATTTCCTGCGGGAAGGTTTCTGACTAACTGTTTGCTTTTGTAATGCTTCGCCGTTTTTCATATTTACTGCTCTTGATTGTACAATTCCGTATTTCTTAATCCCAAATCACTTTATGCCTTATAAGCTTTATATATGAAGAATTATCAATTGTCAAAATAATAGTTGAACTTGAATTGGTTATTTATTCAGCCGGGATTTTATGTTTATGTACAATACCAATCATGGATACTTCTTATTTTCACGTTTTTTGCTTGAGAAAAGGTATTTCTGATGTTAATATTTCATCCCTGATAATGTAGTAACAAATTATAGATTTTAAAGGAAATAAAATGGCACAAGCAGTTAAATATACAAATATAAAACCAGCGGATAAATGCCGCTATGACGGTGTATCAATGGGCGAAGTTATGCTCAGGCTCGATCCGAGAGATATTCCTACGCCAAGAGTTAGAGATAATGTAAGGATTTCACAAGGCGGCGGCGAAACCAACGTAGCCTGCGGTTTAGCATATACGTTCGGATTGAGGGCGGCCGTGCTTACCGCGCTGGTCGATGATGTTATTGGACACAATATAAGAAACCAGATGCGCGAACTTGGCGTCGATACAAGCAAATTTATCTGGTGGAATACAAGCAATGACGGCTCGAAATATTCCACCGACAAAAAAGGAACTATCTGTAACGGAATAAGTTTCACTTATAACGGAGCGGGTGTATTACCTTCTGAAACAACATACTACCGAGGCAATACAGCGGCAACAATGCTCAAGCCCGGCGATTTCGATTTCGATGATTTGTTTGGCAAGCAAGGCGTGAGAGTTTTTAATACCGGCGGAATTTTGACATTAATCGGTCCCAAAACCGGCGAGCTTGCAATAGAAGCGGCACAAAAAGCAGCCGAGTATGGAACTTTTGTTTCCGCGGATTTAAATTACCGCTCTAAGGTCGAGCCTGACAAAAATAAAGCAAAATCCATAAACCAGAAACTCGCGCCATATCTTGGAATGCTTGTAGGTAATGATTCCGACCTTGCGGACGCGCTGGGATATGAAACTAAGACCACGAAAAAAGCTACTTTTGCCGAATGGGCTGAATCTTATAAGCAAACTGTCTTGAGAGTCGCAAAAGACTTACCAAACTTGAGCCTGATAGGAACCCAATGGCGAGGCGCTCATAACGCGGACGTGATAAGCTGGGGTGCAATTCTTTACGATGTATTGAACAACACTTTCTATGAAGCTCCGGTTCGAGAGAATGTCCCGATTAGAGACAGAACCGGCGGCGGAGATTCTTTCGCTTCAGGCGTGCTTGCGGCTCTGTTAAAAGGTAAAGACCTTGCGACCGCTGTAAACTGGGGAGCCGCACACGGAGTTCTCGTTCAGGAAACTCCAGGTGACGTAACTTGTGTGGAAGAAAAAGAAATTACCGCAGAAGTAAACAGGGCGCTTAAAGGCGGCGGTGTTAAAGCTGTAAGATAATACGATTAAAAACAAACATAAAAAAAGCTTCGTTCATTATAAACGAAGCTTTTTTTATTTATACAGCTAATCTACAAAATTATGCTGATTTATTGTCAAGGAATCCTTCAAGCTTTCTGGCGCGAACTGGGTGCTGAAGTTTGCGAATCGCTTTTGCCTCAACCTGCCTGACTCTCTCACGTGTAACCTTGAAAATTCTTCCAACTTCTTCGAGAGTGTATGTGTAGCCGTCACCGATACCGTAACGCAATTTTATAATCTCGCGTTCACGATAAGAAAGTGTTTTTAAGACCGAATCAATTCTGTCTTTCAGCATTTCCTGAGTGGCCGAAGCTACCGGCGAATCAACGCCGTCGTCTTCGATAAAATCTCCGAAATAGCTGTCGTCACTTTCACCAATCGGCCTGTCTAAGCTTATCGGGTGCTTGGAGATTTTCATAACTCTTCGAGTTTCGCCTACGCTCATTTTGGCTTCCTCGGCGATTTCCTCGATTGTTGGTTCGCGGCCAAGTCTCTGGTGCAGTACTTTTCCAGCCGTCCTGAGACGGCTCATGGTCTCTATCATATGAACAGGAATTCGAATCGTTCTGGCATGGTCCGCTATCGCGCGGGTTATAGCCTGACGAATCCACCATGTCGCGTACGTACTGAATTTATAACCTCTTCTGTACTCGTACTTATCTACGGCTCTCATAAGACCGGTATTGCCTTCCTGTATCAAGTCAAGAAAGCTCAGGCCCCTGTTACGGTATTTCTTGGCGATTGAAACAACAAGTCTCAGGTTGGCGCTTGAAAGCAAACGTTTTGTGCTTTCATATTGAGTGAAGACCCTGTCCAGAATATCCAGTCTTTTTTCGAGCTGCTTCGGCGTCTCCATCACTAAATCCTGGAGTCCTTTAAGCTCTTGCTTCATCGCATCGATGTCATCCTGTATTATCTGGCCGCCCGGTCCTGCGCTAATGTTTGTTTCCAGTTGATGCATCTTGTCACAAATACCGTGAAGCTTGTTTTTAATTGGTTGAATCCTGCTTGTTCGCAAACTAAGTTCTTCAAGAAGAATGGCAACTTTTCGCTTGACTCTTCGTGATTGTTTTATAGCCTGCCTAATGGGTTCAGTTTCCTGATCCTGAGCTTCGGTAATCTGTTTAAACAATCCCTGATTAATCTTGAGAAGTTTTTCGATTGTCTCAAGATTTACAGGAATGCGTTTTTTAATAACATTCTTTGTCAGAGGATTTTCGTTACCAACCTTAATCGTCCTGTCGAACGACATAGTTCCATTGTGTACGTATTGGAATAATTCCACCGCGTTTCTTGCGCAATAATCGCTCTCAAGCATTTTTCTTCTGAAAGCCATTCTCGCGATTTCAATTTTGCGCGCAAGTGTAATTTCTGATTTTCTTGTCAGAAGCGGTATCTGACCCATTTGTGTAAGATACATACGAATCGGGTCGTCTATTCGCCTTGAGGCCTCTTCGCCGACAAGCTGTCTTTCAAGAAGCTCATCATCGTCTTTGAGTTCACCTTCTAAATCCGGCTCATGCTCAACCAGGTCTTCATCAAAATCATCATCCTTTTCAACCCCGGCGGAATCCACATCAGCTTCATCGACCAGGTTTATACCTTTTTCGTCAAGAGTAGCCAATAGCTTGTCAAGACGAGCCGGACTGATAGCATCATCAGGCAAATCTTCGTTGATTTCCTCATATGTAAGGAAACCTTTTTTCTCGCCTTTCTTTATGAGCAGTTTAATTTGCTGCTCTGGATCCTTGCCGTCTTTAAGTACCGGAGATTCATCTTCTTCGACTTCTACTTCTACAGGATTTTTTATTTCTTCTTCAATATCCTTCTTCTTTTTTCTTGCCACTATCATTTTCCTTCAAATTAGGTTTTATATACTTCACAAACAATTCTTGTTTAATAGCACCTTAATTAAAACTCGATTACTTTTTTCTGTGATATAAATTTATCCCCATACGATCTTTACGCTTGCGTATATTCGTATGTTCGTTACATACCAACGCTATACTTATTTTCCTTTCCCCTGTTTTTATACCCGTTGAGAATATTTTCATCACGCTCTGCTTTTGTTTCCAATGATTTGCTTATCCGGTTCTGGTTATGCAGTTCAAGAATTTTCATTGCGTCAGCGAGTCGAGGTTCGTAATTCCCCTTTTTCTCACCGGCATGAGCAAGCTCCATAATAATTGTACTAAATTCAACCGATTCGATTGTTGCCAATAATTCTTTTATCGAAATGCGCGTCCCCTCATTCAAAGCATTGAACAAAAGCGAAGCGATACTCGCCAGAATTGGAACATCAAATATATCTTTTATAATCGTCTCTCGAACACCTTCGTATAACACGGGTTTATTAAGAAGAACTTCCAGAACCTCGCGTTGAGCCATCGCGTATCGTCCATGTCCATAATCTATTTTGGAAACTTTCTGTTCATTTTCTTCCCTTTTCGACGTAATCGTTATTTGCCTGATACGTTTATTAAGTTCTTCAGTTATCTGACCGCTGTCAAGGCCGATAATTTTTGAAATCTGATTGACACGCAGTCCAAACTCGATAGTTGGAACATTGCCCGAATTAAAACCTGCCGCTATCGACTGCAAATATTCCTCAATCGCCGATTTCTTTCCCGCGACCGTTTCCTCATTACTGAATTTCTCTTTTAGCCTGTCCCATTTGAACTGAAAAACATCAATCGCATCGTCCATCAGCTTTTCAAACGCTTCTTTTCCGGCTGCCAGAACAAAATCGCAGGGATCTTTTCCTTCCGGTATGGATGCGATTTTTATATCTATCTTTTGTGAAAGACAAACATCAAGCGCCCTGTTGGCCGCTTCGATGCCCGCCGTATCGTTGTCGTATATTAAAATTACTTTTTTTGCATATCTTCTCAAAATTCTTGCATGCCCTGAGGTGAAACTCGTACCCAAAGTAGCGACTACATTTTTTATACCGAACTGGTGCGGCATAATACAATCTGTGTATCCTTCGACCACTACCGCTGTTCCCGTTGAAACAATTTCGTGGCGAGCCTGTTCGAGGCCATACAATGTATTGCTCTTATCAAAAAGTACCGTACCGGGCGAATTTACATATTTCGCGCCTGTACCGTCAAGCGTCCTACCGCCGAAACCAATCACCCTTCCCGTCACATCTGTAATTGTAAACATCAGGCGGTTGACAAACTTATCCATGTTCTGAGCTACGACCAAACCAGCCTGCTCCAGAAATTTGAAAGGTACTTTACCTGCTGCGGCTTTTCCGATTAAATCATCATTTGAATTTGCCGCGTAACCTATGCGCCATTTCTCTATACTTTCAGGATTTACCTTCCTCTGAGCCAAATATTCACGTGCTATTCTGCCTTTTTCTTTGTCCTGTAAATTTTTCTTAAATTGATTGGCTGCCCAGTCATTAACTTTTGCCAACTTATTCGGATCAACATCCGCCTGAGAGCCTGTAACAGCCCTGCCGGCATTGGATGCGGATTTGAATTGCTGATTTTTCTGAGGAAGTTGTATCCCCGCACGCTCAGCTAATCTTTCAACTGCCTGTGGAAAGCTGAGATTCTCGCGCATCTGGATGAATTTAAATACATCACCACCGGCGCCACATGCGAAACACTTAAATATTTGTTTTACACTGCTAACGTTCATACTTGGCTTATGGTCATCATGAAAAGGACATACACCAACCATTTCATGCCCCTTTTTTTTCAGGCTCACATGCTCACTTATAACATCAACAATGTCGTTTGCCTGCTGAATTTCCAATACAATTCGATTATCAAACATCCCTGCCATAATAATACAATACCACCACAAAGCGGATTTTTCTGCTACACCTCCCGAGAAGGCCGCGTACAACGGCTGCCCAAATAACTGCTTAGAGAATGTGTCTTTCAACTACATTAATATACGTATAATCATAAAAAAGTCAAATTGGCCTTAAATATCCCCATTTTAATACTAATAAACGCCACCAAGCATCTTATAGACATTTAGTTATATCATACTATAATGCTTTCAAGGAACACATTTCAATCTTAAAAAAAGAATTTTTTATAAAATCCCAAAAATTTTTGTAACTATCCGTTACTTTGAGCGTCTATATATGTAGAGATTAATAAAAAAAGTAATTTGAGAGTAAAGAGTTGTTAATATGTATAAAGAAGATGACATTTTGTTAGGCCGCAAGGCAAAGGATGAAACCGAAGATTTCATCAACGAGCACATTGAGAACCCAGAGCAAGGCTGGCCCACTCTCCGTTTTAATACTCGTGAGTCTTTTGAAGATTATATTGATCGCAAATCTGAAAGTACCATTATCACAGATTTGTTAAATACATTATAAGTACTTCTGATAAATATTTATTGCATGTTGTCTTTAATCCATTGATTCCATAGTCCACTTTCAGGAGGAAGCTTTTGGCCGGTTAACTTTTGCAGGCATTTTAAGGCTGCGCTTCTGCGTTGAGGATCAGCAAAATCCAGAAACGGAGGTAAAAGCGAAATTACTTCAGTAATCTTCTGTTGGGCAACTATATCAAAAAGCCTCTCAATAGAGTTTAATTCTACTTCCTGCAAATCATCCCGGCTCAGCAACTCTTTTATATCCTCTTTTCCACTTTCTTTATTCATCTGATAAATACCTATCGCAAGAGTTACACATTCGTGATATTTGTCCGTGTAAATATGTTTCCTGACTTCAACGCCCCTATAAAAAATTGCTGTAAGTCCTTGAAAATACT
>CAZVOA010000015.1:0-77167 GCA_964628465.1 uncultured Pirellulales bacterium
AACACCCAAATTATACTACAGGATGCCCTTTCTTCATATCTTCACGAATGAACACAAATAGACACGAATGCTAAAAGCATATATTTAGTTTTATAAATTGTTCGTGTTAATTCGTGTTCATTCGTGGTTATTTTTTAAATCATTCATCCTGAAATTTTGTTCTGAGTATCCATAAAATCATCTATTTCGGAAATCAGCTGCCATGTTTTTTTCGCTTCTTCCTCATCAACCTGCGAAATAGCGAAGCCCGCATGAACCAGAACTAAATCGCCTAATTTTACATCCGGCAAAAGTGTAGTCTTTGCCTTGAAACGATTGCCCATAGCATCGACAACCGCTTTATCGCCTTCCAATTCAATTATTCTTGCTGGTATTGCTAAACACATAATTCATAACCCGTCGTACGCAGTCAATAAATCAGGGTAATACCCTCAAATTTGCCGGAGAAATTTTACTTATTTTTCTCAATATATACAAATTTGACATTTATTGTACTTTCTTGTACGTATCGGGTCAATCATTGGTTTGCTGGATAATTTAATCCTTAATTAGTTGTATAAAACGCTAATATTCAGTATCATACAAACTTCAATCATCAAAACTATTGTGAATTGTAAAAAATATTAAACAGTGAGGCTATGTAAACATGACGGAACATTCGGAAATATCTGTATCCGAGAAACAACAAAAAGTTAAACTTGCTTTCGGTGTAGAACCGGCAAAAGCTCGGTTCCGGTTACGACTTGCCCGATATAAGGCTCTTGCCGAGGCAGTTGCCGGTTATGTGAGAGAAAAGAACGACGAGAAAGAGCAGTTTGATTTGCTTGATATTGGCCTCGGAAGCGGCCGCTCCATGTACTTTATTGAAGCGGAAGGCACAGCAAATCGTATAAATTTTCATGGCCTTGATAACAGTACGATAAGATTGAATACTGTATATAAATCAGAGAAATGGCAATTAACACAGGCAGACATCGAGAAAAAAACTCCTTATGAATCGGGGCAGTTCGACATTATACTTTGCGAGCAGGTTTTAGAGCATTTGAAAGATCCGGCAACGGCGATTAACGAAATTACGCGAGTACTTCGTCCGGATGGTTTGCTGATTCTTGGTGTGCCGATTTTTCCGCCGATTATTAATAATTTACGCAAACTTTTTGAGCTTCTTCCTGGCCGTTCCAAAGATGCGTCACATTCTCATCTGCATTTCTTTAATAGCATGACAATTAAGTCACTTGTTCGTGCTAATAATCAACTCTCGATACAAAAAAGCTATGGATTCAGAATTATTTCCGGCGGTATTTTCAATCCTTTAGAGGATTATTTCTGGTGGTACAAGTTTAATCGCCGGCTCGGCAGTGTAGTTCCTTTTCTTTGCACTGAGATTCAAATCCTTGCCAGAAAGAAATCTAACCTTATGTAATTTGCTTGATATGCTCCGCTGCGATTGCCGCCTGGCCGATGGAGATACATGCGTCATTTGATGGAATCTGCTGATTATAAAAAACGTTAAAATCATTTTTCTTTAAAAGCTTTATCGTTTTGCTTAATAAATACCGATTGCAGAACACGCCGCCGCTAATTGCTGCTGTATTAATATTTGTACTTATTCTCGCCTGTATAGCCATTTCGACTAATGCTTGGGCGAGAGTATTATGGAATTTGGCTGAAATTACTCTTTTGTCGATATTTTGCTTTAAATCCGACACAATTTCTTGAATTGTTGGGCTAATGTTCAGATTTCGCATTTCATTATCAGAAACAATTGAGAAATTATATTGGTCTTCTATATTTTCAGCGGCTATCGCTTCCAGTGCGATGGGCAACTGCGCGTCGAAATGATTATAGTTTCCGATACCGAGCATAGCCGCGACCGCGTCGAAAACTCTTCCTATGCTGGATGTTTCCACGCAATTTACACCTTTTTCAATCTGTTCGAGTATGATTTGCTTTTTTACAACATCATTTTCGATTTTGTTGATTAGCCAGTCGAATTTCTCAAGCGAAAACTCGTTACCATATGCTTTCTTTAATAATGACAATACAGGTCTTATCGCTTCCTTGCTTGCTTTATTTGCGCCTGCTAACTGATAATAAGCCAAATGGCCAAAACGCTCGAATTTTTCAAGAGAGGCAATCAAACACTCGCAGCCCCAGATTTTGCTGTCTGTGCCGTATCCTGTGCCGTCACAGACCAAACCTATAACAGGTTCGCTAATATTATGTTCAGCTAAAACAGAAGCAACGTGCGCCCAGTGGTGTTGTACCTGGATAAATTTCTCAGCATTTAATGAACGTACATATTGCGTTGACATATAGCCCGGATGTAAATCACAAACAACTACTTCCGGCTTGACTTCGAACAATTTCGCTAAATGCTCAATCGAATTTATATAGTGATGATAAACTTCCGCGTCTTCCAAATCACCTATATGCTCACTGCAAATAAGCTGATTACCTTTCGCGAAGCAGAAAGTATTTTTCAAATCCGCCCCAGCGGCAAAGCAATCAGGTTTGTCAGAAGATTGCTTCGTCATTTCATTCCTCGCAATGACATTATTAGGATTTGTTTTCATTACCAAAGGCGCTGGAACATATCCCCTCGATCTGCGAATCAAAACAGGTTTATCTTCGATTATATGTACGACCGAATCGTCAACCTGCCTGAATATTTCTCTGTTGTGCATTAAAAAAGCATCCGCGACATCACTTAGCTTTTCCATCGCGTAATCATTTTTGCAAATTAACGGCTCATCTGAAATATTGCCGCTTGTCATTACAAGAACATCGATTCCATGCTCAAAAAGCAGAAAATGCAGAGGCGTATAACAAAGCATAAAACCTAAAGTTGATGTTCCCTGGGCAACATCGTGAGCGATTGAATTGTTTTCCTTTTTCGGTAATAAAACAATCGGACTCTGGGGACTTTTCAGGACTTTTTCCGATACATCATCGACAATCGCGTATTGTTTTATCTTTTCAATCGAATCGGTCATCAAAGCAAATGGTTTATGGTCACGCTTCTTTTTTTCTCTAAGGCGCTTCACCGCATCGTTATTAAGCGCATCAACGGCTAAATGAAAGCCGCCAAGTCCTTTTATCGCGACAATTTTTCCATCCAATAGAAGGTTAGCCGCTTTTTCAATTGCTTTAGTAGTTTCAGATTCAATTTCCCTGCCGTTATTACCAGTAAGCCAGACTTTCGGCCCGCAGGTCGCGCATGCGACAGGCTGCGCATGAAAGCGGCGGTTAATTACATCTGTATATTGTGCGGCACATTTATCGCACATTGCAAAAACCGACATAGTTGTATTCGGCCTGTCGTAAGGAATATTTTTTATAATCGAATATCGCGGGCCGCAATTTGTGCAATTTATAAAAGGATAACCGAACCGAAAATCATTCTTATCGCGCATTTCATTGAGACAATCCTTGCAGATCGCTGTATCAGCGGTTACATGCGAAATTGGAACTCCCCGCGAATCACTCGCTTGAATAATAAATTCTTTTTCATTCTCAACGAGCGGAATTTCACTAACCTTGAGAGTTTCTATATGAGCCAAAGGCGGTTTATGCGGCTCGGAGTTAAGATGCAATACGAATAGGGAGATTTTATTCTCCTGTCCCTGCAATTCGATTGTAACGCCGCTTGTATCGTTATAGACAAAGCCTGTAAGACCAAACTCGGTTGCGATTCTATACACGGCAGGGCGGAAGCCGACTCCCTGAACTCGTCCGGTTATTAATATTTTTTGCCTTTTAACCAATATATCAATTCTCAATTCTCAATAATGCCATTTGTCTGTCATTGCGAGTCCCATCGGGACGCGGCAATCTAAATTCGTACGTTTTGAGATTGCTTCGTTGCTTCGCTCCTCGCAATGACATGCTTAAAGATAACTTATAGAGCGTAGAAACTAATTACAATTGTTCTAATATACCAGAAAAAGAAAAAAACGTGTATTTTAGAATCTGAAAAAAGATTGCAAATTTTTGAATACCATGCTAAAATTAGGAAAATCGGGTTTTTCGTCCTGATTTTCGGGGCCATAGCTCAGATGGGAGAGCGCTTGCATGGCATGCAAGAGGTCGCGCGTTCGACTCGCGTTGGCTCCATTTTAATAATTGTTCGCGGATTTGACAAAAGGGATTGAAGATGACAAGAGATATTTCGGAAACCCCAGCGCGGTTAAGCCGCAACCAAACATTTTATACAATCAATCAAGTTTATCCTGTCAATCCTGTCATAAAAAATAACCACAAATTAACACGAATGGACACGAATCATTTTAAAAGTTTTCATATCAGAAAATCATACATAAAATTTTATATCTCAACATGTTACAATCATCACCTTCAAAATACACGCATAAAAAACAAAAATATAACGGTTTGTAGTATAGATTATTGGTCGATGACTAATGATTGGATTAATTAGGGGTGTTCAATAAGATGGAGAAAATATGAAGCGGATAATTATCATCTCACTACTCAGTTTGGTCATTATAGGTTGTGGCGGTACGAACAATACGTCAGTATCTTTGGAATCTCTTTCGCCGGAGGAAGTTAATACAGAAATTGAAAGCCTTCGGGAGTTTATTATTCCGCCTAAAGGAGTTAGCAAAGCAGATGTTAATACAGTATTCGGTGTGCCGGAGGTAATTAATGAATTAACGGGCAAAGGGAGTGCTAATATGTACCCTATGCATATATATCAATTGCTTTCTCCAAAGCAAGGACAGGAATACAGGGCATATCTGCAAGTGACATACGAAGCCGACAAAGCTAAGTATATTTCAATTAGTCACTATTGTGTCGTTAGAGGCAGAGCTACTTATCCGAAAGATGAGATTGAGAGGGAGAATAGGCTTGTTCTTGAAGACCTGCTTGAGATTAAAAAAAATTATGGAAGCGAACTGGAGGATGCCTCATGGAACAATAACATCCGAGCAGCTGCTTCCATAGGTATTTATGGAACTAAAGCATAAGCTTTAGAACTTCTTAATAATTTAGCCGATTGCTTTTGAAACGGCATCGAGAAGTACATCTGGTTTCACTGGTTTTTCAAGCACCTGCTGTACCGGCAGCCATGTATCATCCGGCTCGAAACCGAAAGGTAAATTCATTTCTTTGCGAACACCTGTAATCATAATAACTGGGGTCTTTTTCAAAGAATCGATTTTGTGCATTTCTCTTGCTACATCGAAACCTTCGGATTTCGTCGTCATCATAACATCGAGCAGAATCAAATTGGGTTTGTTTTTCTTTGCTTTCTCCAGGCCTTCTTTGCCGTTGGGTGCAGAAATAACATCGTAACCTTTGGCATCGAGCAGGTTGCTGGTTGCATCCACGAACTCCGGGTCATCATCAATCATAAGAATTGTTTTTGCCATTACGTTTCTCCTTAAATTACTTTTTTCAATATAAGAGATTTTTGTTTATGTTTAAGCGAATCACCTCGTGAATAATCCAGCTTCCTGTTTAAGGTTTTGGCCGCTTCCTCAAGGGTCTTCAGGTACTCTTGTGCATTATTAGTGATATTTCCATTTGAAGGATATATCGAATATAGTTCTTTGTATTTCTTTGGTGTAAAATTAATCATAATAACATTGGCTCCGGCGTTCAGTGCCGTAATTCTCTGGTCACTATCACCGATATTACCAATGGACGTTGTCGCGGGTATCATGGATTTTTTCGTTACAATTCTCGCGACTGCAATTGTTTTTAAGGTCAGTTCAAGATTTCCAGCCGGCTCATCTTTCAAAGGCGTTTTATCATGCGGAATAAAAAGCCCGACGCTAACCATATCGAAATCCTCATTTTTAAGGAACAGCATATCCTTTGCCAGATGATGAATCGTTTGACCTTTCAGTCCGACAATAAAGCCGGAACCAGCCTGGTATCCGAGCAGCTTCAAATTTTCTGTACATTCCAATCTGTTTTCAAAGCTCATTTCAGGATGCAGAGAATTATATAGTTCCTTGTCGGATGTCTCTATCTTTAGAAGATACCTGTCCGCACCTGCCTGTTTCCAGATTCTATAAGCTTCAAAATCGCGTTCGCCGACAGAGAGTGTTACTGCCATATCGAATTTCTGTTTTATTTCAGCTATAATTTCAGCGAACTCATCGGTATCAAGCATCTCATCTTCGCCCGATTGCAGAACAACGGTTTTTATCCCAGTGTCGGCGATATTTTCAACCGCCTGCATTATTTCTTTTCTTGTGAGCCTGTACCTTTTCAGATTTTTATTATAGCGGTTCAGGCCGCAATATGAACACGTATTCGAGCAATAACTGGAAAATTCGACAATTCCTCTTAAGAAAATAACATCGCCGCAAAATTGCCTCACGACCATTCGAGCATAATTGAAGAGTACGCGCATATCCTCTTCGCTTTGCAGGCCGAGCAGATATTCAATATCTCTCAGGTCCGGCGTATCGTCTCTATAGACTCTTTCAATAACAGTATTTATATTATTTATTGTCATTACCGCTTTGTTTACGATATTGCTCAATTATTTTGATTGCTTTCTCTGGTGTAAGTTCACCATAAATTTTTTCGTCAATCATTAGAACCGGCGCTTGTCCGCAAGCCCCGACGCATCTGGCGGGCTGAATTGAGAATATGCCGTCTTCTGTAACCTGGCCAACGTCGATTTTCAGATGATCTTTAATAGCATCTAAAATCTTGCCGGATCCTTTTACATAACATGCAGTTCCAAGACAGATTGCAATAGTATATTTACCCGGTTTTTTAAGATTAAAATAGTGATAGAAGGTCGCTACTCCCCAAATATGAGCGGTGGGAATATTCATTTCGACAGCTATCAAGTCTATCATATTTTGCGGCAGATAACCGTATATCTGCTGCACCTTGTGCAGTACCGCTATCAGGTTAGACTCAGGATTCGGAAGAGTCATTTTATTTGCTATAAAATCTTTTATTTCATTCACAATTGATTTATCTTTAGTTATCATTTTTTGTCCTTTGGTTTAGAAATAAATATCTCTCAAGCCAGCTTTTGTTTTATTATACGCGTCGAGCAGTTTCGGATACAAGCCCGGCATTTGTTTTTCAATTTCCAGAATTTCCTTTTCTATAACTTTTTCTCCTGCTGCTTTCGTCTGTTCGCTGGCGAAGTCATCGAGCCATTCTCTGAAAGTAATGACCGCGTTTAGTTTGCAGAAATGTCCTTCTTTTCCGCATTTGAGCAGGTCCATAATTTTATCTCCAGTTCTGCCGCATCTGTATCCGGCAGTACAGAAAGAAGTAATATATCCATTCTCGGCCAGTTCCCGAACAACATTGTCAAGGCTTCGTGTATCACCTAAAGTAAATTGTTCTTTTCGCTGAGGCTGAAGCAGATTTTCAGAATATGTACCAATTCCGATTTTACTGGAAGCGTCTGTTTGCGTGCAGCCGAGAGGCAAAATACTCTTTCGGATTTCCGCGTTTTCCCTGGCAGTCAAAATCATTCCTGTATATGGAACTGCCAGTCTTATTACGGTAACAATCTTCCTGAAATCTTCGTCACTAACCCTGTAAGACGAGTTTGTAGCGAAAGGCGTATTAACAGCCGGTTCGAGTCTTGGAAAAGATATTGTATGAGGACCGACTCCGAACTTGTTCTCAAGTTCTATCGCATGGTAAAGTAATCCCATGACCTCGAATTTCCAATCGTATAAACCGAACAAAGCGCCGATTCCAACGTCGTCACAACCGGCTTCCATTGCCCTGTGCATCGCATACAGCCGCCAGAGGTAATTTCCTTTTATCGTGTTTTGAGGATGTATCTTTTCATAAGTATTTCGATGGTAAGTTTCCTGGAAAACCTGGAAAGTCCCTATACCGACTTTTTTAAGTGTTTTCAGATCATCAACCGTCATCGGAGCCGCGTTTACATTACTTCTTCTTATCTGTGCGATACCGTTTTTGGTTTTTGCCCTTACCTGATAAATAGCCTCAATTGTAGAAGCTATATAATCGACGCTGCTTTTTGGATGTTCCCCATAAACTACTATTAGACGCTTGTGGCCGATTTCCCCGGCGAGTACTTCAATCTCTTTTTTTACCTGTTCTATGCTTAAATCAGTTCTCTGGATATCTTTATTGCTTCTTCTAAAGCCGCAGTATAAACAATCGTTGATGCAATGATTGCTCAGGTAAAGCGGCGCGAAAGTCACAATCCTGTTGTCATATACTTTCTTTTTTACTTCCAGCGCTGTTTGTGCCATCTTCTCCCATGTTTGGGAATCTTTTACGTTCAACAGGCAGGCTGTCTCATCCGGAGTCAGCGTTTCTATGGAAAGCGACTTATGCAGTATTTCATCGATTTTATTTGAATCCGGATTTTGATTCTGCTTAAGCGAATTATTTATTCCGGCTTCATCGACAAAACCATCTTTATACGGTAAGTCAATTTCCGCTATATTTTCTTTAATAAGTTGTTCTGTATTCATTGTAAGTACTTTCTGCTTATATTACTTGCCATTATGCAGATTATTAAGCTTAGGAGAAACAATTCCTTTGGGCAGCTTCGCCTTATAATGAGTATGAAGCAGTTTATGCGATATATCACTCAAGGGTCGTTTCAAAAATTCCTTGTATAGTCTTTGTATTTCAGGATTATCATGACTTCGGCGAATGGTTTTATCGCGGTCATTGTCATATAATGCCTTAGCTCTTAATTTGAGTGCTTCGACGTCCAGCGGGATGGAGTTGACTGAGGCATACGGCTGGCCGCCTCCGCCGATACATCCGCCCGGACATCCCATGATTTCGATAAAGTGGTAGCGATTGGGATCCTTGCGAACAATATCCAGCAAAGCATGGGCATTGCCCAGGCCGTGAGCAACAGCGACGCGAATTTCATTGCCGTCCATCATAATACTGCCGACTTTGATACCGTCAAAACCTCGGATGGAACTTACTTCGATATCCATCAGAGTTTCACCGGTATATAATTCGTAAGCGGTACGAATTGCCGCTTCCATTACGCCGCCTGTTACACCGAAAATAGTACCTGCACCGGAGGACAGTCCCAGCGGTGAATCAAACTCTTCCGGCTTGATATTCACAAAGTCAATACCGGCGGATTTAATCATCCACGCGATTTCACGGGTATCCACCACTATATCGGTTGCCCGCATTCCGTTGACATTCAGTTCAGGTCGCTCAGCCTCATACTTCTTGGCCGTACAGCACATCGTCGCCACAGACAGAATTTTCTTTGGATCAACTTTAATCTGCTCAGCAAAATACGTTTTAATAATAGCCGAGGCCATAGACATCGGCGATTTACATGTAGAGACATTGTCCAGTAAATCAGGATAAAACTGTTCAACGCACTTCATCCATGCGCTGGAGCAGGAAGTAATCATTGGCAGTTTGCCTTTTTCCTGGAGCCGTTCGAGAAATTCACTGCCTTCTTCCATAATTGTCAGGTCGGCGGCAAATTGTGTATCAAAGACGTAATCAAAACCGAGTTTGCGAAGCGACGCAACCAGCTGGCCTTCCATATTCTGTCCCGGTGCCAGATTAAATGCCTCGCCGATAGCGGCGCGAACTGACGGGGCGAACTGAACTACCTTGACCAGGTCGGGATTATTAAGTGCGGTAAATAATTCCTTTGTATGGTTTTTCTCAACAAAAGACGCTGTTGGGCATACGTTAATACATTGTCCGCATGTCGTACAGACACTTTCTGCAAACGGCATATTGTAAGCAGGCATTACCACAGTCTGAAAACCGCGATAGGCCTGACCGATTGCATAAATACCCTGAACTTCTGAACACATTCTAACGCAGCGGCCGCACAAAATACATTTATCCGGATCGCGAATCACGGAAGTCGAAGACAGGTCCTTTTCATAATGCTTTCGCTCACCGGAGAAGTGTCTGTGTCGAATTCCTGTTGCATATGCCAGACGCTGAAGTTCACAATTGCCGTCACGTTCACATGTATGACAATCTTCAGGATGGTTATCCAGCAGCAGTTCCACAATGTCACGTCTGGCCTGTCGTATTTCCTTGGTATTGGTATGAATCTTCATACCGTCGGCAATTGGATAGGCGCAGGAGGCGATATAATTCCTCATACCTTCCACTTCAACAATACATACTCTGCATGCGCCTTCAATTGACAACCTTGGATGATAGCATAATCTCGGGATATGATAGCCGCAGCTGTCGGCGGCCTGCATAATCGTCTGGTCTTTATCGACCCGATAGTCTTTACCATTTATAGTTATTGTTATTTTATCACTCATGGATATAATCCTCAGTTCTTTGTAATAGCATTAAATTTACATTTATCAAAACACGCTCCGCATTTAATACACTTATTCTGATCGATAACGTGTTTAGTTTTCGCGGTTCCGCTGATTGCGTTGACCGGACAGACCTTTTTACAGGCTGTGCAGCCGACACATTTATCGGTAATAGTATAAGTCAGCAGATTCTTGCAGACTCCTGCTCGGCATTTTTTCTTGTTTACATGCTCTTCATATTCCTCACGGAAATTTTTAATCGTGCTTAGCACCGGATTCGGAGCTGACTGGCCAAGGCCGCAAAGCGAGGACTTCTTAATCATATTGCCAAGACGCTCGAGTTTTTCGATGTCACCGGGGACACCTTTGCCCTCGGAAATTCGAGTCAGAAGTTCAAGCATACGTTTGGTGCCTTCACGGCAAGGTGTACATTTGCCGCATGATTCGCTCTGCGTAAACTCAAGGAAAAATTTGGCGATATCCACCATGCAGGAATCCTGGTCGATTACAATCATACCGCCGGAACCCATAATCGAACCAGCTTTTGTCAGTGATTCGTAATCCACCGGTGTATCGAGGTATTCTATTGGCAAGCAGCCGCCGGAAGGACCTCCTGTCTGAATGGCTTTTAATTTTTTGCCATTTGGAAGTCCGCCGCCAATGTCGTAAATTATTTCACGCAGTGTCGTACCCATAGGAACTTCAATTAAACCGGTATTATTCACCATACCGGCCAGTGCAAATACTTTTGTACCTTTACTTTTCTCTGTACCTACTGAACTGAACCATGCGCCGCCATCAAGAATTACGACTGGTATATTGGCCCATGTTTCAACGTTATTTATTAATGTCGGGCAGCCAAACAAGCCGCTGATTGATGGATATGGCGGTCTTGGTTTGGGCATTCCGCGTCCACCTTCTATAGAGCGTATCAGGGCGGTTTCTTCGCCGCAAACGAAAGCACCTGCGCCGAGACGAATCTCTATGTCAAAGTTAAAATTAGAGCCGAGAATATTTTTCCCTAAAAGACAGTGGGCTTCAGCGTCTTTAATTGCTTTTTCGAGTCGTTTAATAGCGAGCGGGTACTCGGCCCTTATATATATAATACCTTTATTTGATCCAATTGCGTAACCTCCAATTATCATACCTTCGAGAATAGTATGCGGGTCGCCTTCTATAGCACTTCTGTCCATGAACGCGCCAGGGTCACCTTCATCGGCATTGCATATTACATATTTCTGGTTATTTTTCTGATCAGCGGTAAGCTGCCATTTTAGTCCGGTTGGAAAACCGCCGCCGCCGCGTCCTCTCAGGCCTGATTTTTTGACTTCGTCAATAACATTTTTGGAAGTCATATCAGTTAAAACCTTTGCAAGTGCTTCATATCCGCGTAAGGCTATATAATCGTCTATATTTTCAGGATCGATAATACCGCAGTTGCGAAGTGCGATTCTCATCTGTCTGCCGAAAAATTTCGTATCACCGAAAATTCTAAAGAAGCGGTTGAACAGGTTGTTCTCCTGTATAGCCAGCCTTGCTATTGGTTTATTCTTTATAATATGTTCCTGTATAATTTCAGGTATATCTTTTTCTGTAAGGTTTCCATATATCGTATATCCGGGGTAAACAATCATAATAGGACCTTTGTCGCACATACCAAGACAGCCGGAAACATTAATCTTAACTTTGTCCTGCAGGTTATGTTTAACAAGCTGTTCTTCAAGTATGTTTTGCAGACCGCGAATATTTTTATTTATACATGCTGTACCATTACATATTGTGATTATGTATTCTTTCATTTGATTCCTTTATTTACTCAGTGTCATCGCAGTACACGGAACTATTCAATTACCCATTCCTCAATGACTTGACCTTTTAATATATGTTTTGTAATAATATCTGCGGCTTTTTCTTTTGTAACTTTGCCGTATTTAACAGGATTTTTCCCGGTTTCCACCACCTCGACAGTTGGTTCGAGATTGCATCTTCCAGCGCATCCTTTCTGGCTCAGGTAAACATCTTTAATTTTTCCTGTGCTTAAAGCTTCCTGAAAAACTTCCATAACATCTTTTGAACCTGCCGCGATTTCGCAGGTCGCCATACCAATATATACTCTAATATTGGCAAGATAACCTTTCTGCAAAATTCTGTTCACAGATTCAGCTCTTTTCTTTCGTATTGTTTCTAATGGAGTAGTCACTTTATAATCCCTTTTCAATTTGAATAATAAATGAATTACCTTTTTCTCTCGGCTCAACTCTTATGTTGCCGCCATGTTGATCAATTATCTGTTTTGTAATATATAACCCAAGTCCGGTTCCTTTGACTTTTTTCGTTTCTGCTGTTTCAAGCCTTGAGAATCTATGGAATAATTTGCTTTTCTGCTCGTCTGATATTGGTTCTGAGTCGTTATATACATCAATTTCAACTTTATTATCAATGTTATTGCTGCTAATTATTACATTGCCGTTTTCTCTTCCGTATTTTATCGCGTTACTAACAAGGTTATTTGCGACAATCTGCATAAGGTCAGGGTCGGCGTTAATTTTCAAATCAGGCGGCAGCTTGTTTATTAGTTTCATTCCTTTTCTATCCGCCAGATTCATAAGTGTCGAAATCGAAGGAACAAAAATATCGTTATTAACATTTATTGCCGATTTATGAATATTTAACTGGTTACTTTCAATTCTTCCAAGATTCAGGAATTTACCGACAACAGCCGTCAAATAATCGAGATTTCGAGTAATAGAGTCAACTGCTTTTCTCTGCTTGAAGTTTATCAATCCAAGATAACCATCACGAACGGAGTAAGCGTTCATAACAGCCGCAGCCAGCATTCCTCTTAATTCATGCGCTACAAACCCGATTAAATCAATATAATTTTTGTTCAGGTTCTTAAGATTCTGTTCTCTTTCACTGAGTTTCGTGAACATATCATTAAAAGATTCAGACAGTAGATTCAACTCATGTAAATTCGTATTACTCTTGACTTTTACATCCAGATGACCAGATGAAAGTTTCGACGCCGTATCGACGATTTCCGTTAATGGTCTGGCAATCCTATCCACGAGAATTACAGATAGAAATATTGCCAACAAAGTAGCGGCGATTATGATAAGCATAAATACCAATATTATATTTCTGTAAAGATCATTAAACGGCTGTTCGAGAGTACCAACATATAACATACCTATTATATCACCGCTGATGTTTCTAATAGGTTCATAAGCGGTTTTATACCAATCATTTACGACAAATGCGCGGCTGTTCCACAGAAGCCCTTTTGTTATTACCTGATCATATACTTCAGAAGAAACACGTGTTCCTATTGCACGGTTGCCGTCTTTATCTTTAACATTTGTTGAGATACGAAGGTCGTCTTGAAATATAGTGACTGTTCCGGTATCTTTGCCATTATACTCGAGACCTTTGTAAACAACATTTTTGACTTTATCTACGATATCGTAATTACGGTTAAGCAGGTTGCCGCCATAAAGCACACCAATGAAATTGTCGTCGTTATCGAAAACGGGGGCGGCGGCCTTAATTATCAAGCCGGATGTATGCTCATTTTCCGTCGTAGGTTTGGCTTTTTCTGTATATTTTACCCACATATGGGCTTGTTTAGCTAATTCGTTGTTTTCTTTTAATAACTGATCTTCGGTGATTACCTGAGTCCCGCAAACGATTGTTTTTTCATTTAAAACCTTTGCTATCAGTTCGTTATGTGCCTGATTATCTCCGATTGTCTCAGGATTTCTGGATCTTATTATTACATTTCCCTGTTTATCAGTTAAGGTTAATATATCCAAACCTTCAGCAAGTCTGATATCATCGAGCAGTTTACTTGTTTTTTGCCTGGTTTCTGAGTCGAATTCGGCTGTTCCATTTGGTAAAACGCGGAACTCAGAACGTAAAACAGATAAGCGGATTACGTTTTCAATTCTTTTGGTTTCCTGGGCATATACTTCCCTTGCCGCGTTTAAATCGTTTTTAACTTTTTCCTGCGCACGATCAATTATATCTTTTTTTATAAAATAAAAGCCCGCGACAGCTATAGATAGCGATACCAGTATGATAACCACCATATGAGAAATAATTATTCTGGTTTTTAATGTATCACGTACCATAGTTTTTTCGTGTTAAAATCAGGTTTTCTGAATCCTGCGCGCAGAAAAACCACCTTTACAATAACAATAAATTTCAAACCACGATAGACTTCCTTGATGCCACAGGGGGACTTGTACATCTATTTTATCGTGGTTCATAACCTTTGCTGCCTTTGATACACATCGTGGACAGCTTCGACCAGCTCCCCGCGGTCAAATGATTTAATATAGTAATAAACAATATCCTGCTTGCGAACTTCAGTTTCTGTTTCCATACTGTTTTTGTTCGTTGTCATTATTATTTTCAGGTCAGGATCGATTGCCAGGAGAATTGAAACAGCGTCGTAGCCTTTAATTCTCGGCAAATCAACATCCATAATGACACAGCAGAATTTGACATCCTTTATTCTTTCGACCGCTTCCTTGAGATTACAACTCGTTTCGACATCGAAGCCGTCACGAATTAAATCTGAGTACAGCGGATAAACTGACATAATGTCAGGGTCGATTATCAAAATCCTTTTGCATTCTGAACCCATTGATTTTTTCTCTGGATAACCAATTACTTTATATAACACCTAAATCATTTCACCTTATTCGACACCAGTAAAGCGTAATCATTAACGTTATATATAGTTTGAGCAATTACTATACCATATTTTGAGGCAATTTAAACATAAAAAGTTTAAATTCTTATATTGTAAGCAGATAGGTATATTAAACAAGATATTTAGCAGGGTGGATAGATTGCAGGAATGGGGCGTTTTGCCCCATTTTAAGGGGCATAATGAACCAGTCGAATTATTCAGTTATTAGGCGAATTAAAATTATAAGTGCGGTAAAATATAAATGGCGTCAGTTTCTGTTTTTAGAAATTTCTTATTTGACGTTATTTATGTTTTGTAATAAAGAGAGACTTTTCCGGGCAAAATGCCTTTATCCTGTTCTGGGTCCTAATAAATTTCGTTTATTTGAGCAAATATTAAGCCTGAATCCTTTTCTTGACGATATTAATAAAACTCTATAAAATAACTGTTTTGGCTTCGTGATTGGCTTTTTAATCCGCGCGGCGTAAATAATGATTCACAACTCGACTGAGATCGTTGAAGTCGAAAATTTATGAGAGAATATAATAATGACAAAATATCCAAGGAAAAAGAAAATTAGTTCAGAGTCCGGTGTTCAGAGTACTCAGAACACAGAACTCAGTACCCAGTACGAATCAGGTACTCAGAACGATTTAAGTATTGCCCGTGAGCCGTTTTCAGGCTGGCCAATGATATTAGGCTGGGTGGCTATGCTTGTTTTCACCTTTCATGCCTGTACTCATATGGTAGCCGCCGGTGATACGTGGGTCGCGATGGCTTGCGGTCGTCATTTTGTAAATCACGGCGTAGATACAATCGAGCCTTTCAGCGCAAATTCGCATAAAGCCGGACCAACGCCTGAAACGATGGATAAATATGCCAAAACTCTTTATGATGACATTGCTGAGATGGAAATACAGGGGCAAGGTCATGGAATAAAATATTCACTGGTGAGATGGTGGGCGGATAAATGTGATGATTTCGAGAACTGGCCGCAATGGAAACAGTCTTTTACCAAGTGGATTCACCCGACAGGCTGGATTAATCAAAACTGGCTCACTCATGTAATTTTTTATAAGCTGGTTCCAAAATCTTCTTATGAAGACGGGGTAAGTTTTACATCCAATGCTCTTGTTTACTGGAAATTCGCGATTTATATCCTTGCTATGATATGTGTTTATTACACGTCCAGAATAATCGGGGCGAACAGATACGTGGCTGTAGTTTTTTCATGTTTCGCTTTGTTTGTGGGAAGGTCTTTCCTTGATATTCGTCCTGCTGGTTTTTCCAACCTGCTTGTGGCGGTCTTCATGCTGATACTTGTCCTGAGCATGTATAAAAATTACAAGTATATATGGCTTATTGTTCCGCTGGTTGTATTGTGGTGCAATCTTCATGGCGGATACATTTATGTTTTTATTATGATGATTCCGTTCATCGGTTTGCAGTTGTTCACATGTCTCAATCGAAAATGGACTGCAATCATATACAACCTTACAGCTTGGCCTTTTCTGCTGATAGTTATCGCTATAGCAGGCCCGACGTTAGCTGTATTGCTATTTACTATTTTGGTAATTGTGCTTGATATTGTGCTTATTTTTTTCAAGGACAGAATAGTTTCACTGGATTTCAAAGGCGTGTATCATTCGATAGGAGTGTTTATCGCAGCGTTTCTTGCTTCGATTTTATTCAACCCGTTCCATCTGACAAACCTCACGCATACTTTTGTTATAAGCATAAGCAAACATGCCGAGAGATGGCGTGACATACATGAATGGCATCCTGCTTTTGACTGGTCGAACCCTGTCGGAACCGCTGTCCCGTTTTTAGTAATGTATATAATTTTATGGCTTGTGTTTTTGGCATGGTCCTTCAGTCTGATATATACATCTGTTTCTGGTGACCCATCCAGCAGACGCAAAAAGAAAGAATCCGGCGGTTATGAGTGGCAGAAAATTAATGTTGTAATGATATTAATCGCCGCTCTGACAATTTATATGGCGATTCGTTCAAGAAGGTTTATACCGATAGCGGGAATTGTCGGCTGCCCGATTATCGCGATGTTAGTCACGCAGTTGATTCGTGTTGCTGCCGCGAAGTATAATGATTCTATAGGAAAAGGATTCGTTGTTCCGGCTATGCCGAAGCTGATTGAAAACGGACTGATTGCCTTAGGAGCTATTGCCGTATTGTATTTCGGAACATGGTGGGGACTTAAATTCAAAACTGTTTACCTTGATCCATGGCCGAATGATACAGTATTCACCTCTGTTTTTATGAGAATGACTGCATCTGACGCAAAACCGTTTTATGCCATGAAGTTTATAAAAGATAATAAACTGCATGGGAAAATGTTCAACTACTGGACCGAAGGAGGTTTCATCGCCTGGGGACAGGAGCCTGACCCGAACGGTTTTACGCCGCTTCAGTTGTTTATGGACGGTCGCGCACAGGCTGCTTATGACAGGGTGACTTTCGACGAATGGTCAACTATACTGGCCGGAGGATATGAAATGCACAGGATTCTTCAGGCGGCAAAAGCAAGAGAAGAGAACATTAAAGCATCTGATCTCGTACCAATCGGCGAATTTATGGATGGACAGCTTAAAAGTCATGATGTATGGTGTATGCTTATGCCATCAAGTGTATTTAATGATCCTGACAGGACCAGTTCATATTATACATTCAAGGCGCTCGAAATTCATCCTCTATGGCGTACCGTTTTCTTTAATGACAAACAAAAGCTCCTGGTTAATATAAACACTGAGCAGGGTCGTAAATTATATGACGGCATTCTTACGAATGATGACAGCACCAAATATCCTGATGAATACCATAAAAATCTGAACCGTGCGCATAAATTATTGGATATATTATATGGCCAGGATACTGTTGAGAAACAACAGGGTATGGCGTATGCACTAAAAGCTTTCGAGCTTAATCCTACTCCCGCGGCGATGATGGAAGTAATCGCCAATGCCGCGCAATATTCGTATTTAAGACCGGAAGTTGAGAGGTTTTGTAAGGAGTATGTGAAAAGCTTTGCGAGTAAATATAATGAGTGGAAGAAAATTGATGGTTATCGTTTGAAAGTCGAATCAGCGAGACTGGCAAATTATTATCTTGGCCAGTTGGCGGGTTCAAGAAATGATAATGAATCTAAAAATACTTATGACCAGCAGCGTGAATTTTGTATAAGTGAACTTCAAAGAATTGGAATGGACAAAAGGTGGTAATTTTTATGGTCGATAATGGTGGCCATGAATCTAAAGCAAATGGCTCTTCTTTTAAACAGGAAGTTGTAAAATCTTTAAGTGTTTTTTTCCCATGCTATAACGAGCAGGACAACGTTGCTCGTACTACTGAAAAAGCGCTCGAAGTTTTGAAAAAGCTGAATATTGATTTCGAAATTATAATTGTAAACGACGGCAGCGCTGATAAAACAGGACAAATCGCGGACGAACTTTCCAATCGGGATAAAAGGATAAAAGTTGTACATCACCCCAAAAATCTCGGATATGGCGCCGCTTTGCAATCAGGTTTCAAGACCGCGTCGAAAGAATATGTTTTTTATACAGATGGTGACGGCCAATTCGATATGAACGAGCTTCCGCCGCTTTTACCGATGATAGCGCAATGCGACATTGTGAGCTGTTATCGTATAAAACGTCAGGATAATTTTATAAGGAAATTAAACGCATTTTGCTGGACACGGCTCGTCTGTTTTCTCTTCCATATGAAAATTCGTGACATAGATTGTGCTTTCAAGTTATATAAAAGAGAAATTTTCGACAATATCAAACTTTCGAGTACCGGCGCTCTTATCGATACTGAGGTTTTGGCCAGAGCAACGAAAAAAGGGTATAAAATTATACAAAAGGGCGTTCATCATTATCCTCGTGTAGCCGGTACGCAAACCGGGGCAAATCCTCGTGTAATTCTTCGTGCTTTTAAGGAATTATTTAAATTACATAAACAAATTCGCGGCGGCAACTGAAAAGAAGTTAAAAGTGAACTAAAGTTAAAAGTAGTCGCCAAAGGCGTTCAAATACAACTTTAGTCACTTTACACTTTAGCTCTCTTTTAACTTCTTTTTCGAGTAAAAATGAAAAAAGATAAAGTCAACCTTTTCGTTTATGGCTCATTACGTGACCGAAAGATTTTTCAGTCGGTTTGCGGGCTTGATTTCTCAAGGAAAGCTTCCCAATCCGAAGGTGGCGATGTTCTTTTCGCGGAACCAGCTTTTTTACCCGGTCACAGGAGAGTTAGTCCCGACAATGTATATTTTTACGCGATTGCTTCAGAGTCATCGAGGATTGAAGGTCTTGTAATATATGATATCCCAGCCAAATCAATGGCTGTAATTGACAAGTATGAAGGGCAGCGTTATGAAAGAGAATCTGTCTTGGTTAATACCGCAAGCGGAAAAGTAAAAGCTCAGGCGTATCTTGTTTCCCACGATTCCATGAAGAAACGTTTCGGGGACAGATTTCATGTTAATCTCATACATGAGTTATGGCTTAGAAAACGTATTGAACGTTTCATTAAAAAAAGAACACGTCCCGGCGAGCGTTCCGTTGATGCCGAAGCTGAACGCCGTGCCGACAGGGAGCTGCTTGCGACAACCGAACGTGACCTTGTAATAAGTCATTATCGTTCAGATGCTGTTAGTGATTATTATCTCGAACGTGAGCTTGACAGGCCGAGACCGACAATAAGGCATTTGTATAATGACCCGCAGGCGGTTCCATTTATTAAAAATTATCTTGCTCTTGTTGTGAAACAGGTTTTACTGAATCAGCTCGACGAACAAATCCAAAGCCAATTTCGTTTTGAGCTTGAAAATATGCGGAGTTCAAAAAGATACTTCAGTCGCTCTGTAAGCCTGCTCCTGGCAATGCAAATTATTAATACAAATAATACTACAGTTGATATGATTCTCAGAGATTGTCTTAAGACTATGCCATACACGCGATATGATTTAATAGATTATGTTAAATATGGTGTGCGAGTCGCCAGAGACTTTTTTGACAGGCGCGTTGTTAGTTCAAGGTTAAGTTTAATTCGTTCGAATCTAAAGTTTGGTCTGATTCCGCTTGGTCTTGAAATTGAGTTAAGTAATCTTGGCTCGGCTGCGGTTGAACCGAAAAGAAGTATTACAAAAGCTCGTGATCCAATATATGACGGTTTTAATTACTTCTGTGATTTTGGTCTTGATGTTTTATCGTGGAAACTCGGTGGTTACGTTGATGACCATTCAGGTGTAACCGACAAACGACGCAGAAGCGGATTTCTCGAACTTGCGCCGGGAAGATTAAACCTGGCGGGAGAATTGTCACGTCCAGCAACTGCTGCTCCCTGGCTTCTTAATCAATTGATTCACGAGATAGTAAGTTTTTACAATTTACCGCCTCATAGTTTGCACCTTTCATTTCAAATGAGAAAAAAACAGATTGGAAAACAAAAAGTTTTGCCTTTGGGTTTTGCCAAGTGCCTTCTTGCTCTTGGTGGCGGCCCTGAATTAAAAGAAGCTGGAAGACTATGGGTTACAAGGATGGTTTATGATGAAATAACAAAACCACCGGCTGATCAGACAAGTCATAAAATACGCGGGGTTCTTGAAGGTGATGAAAGAGTTAAAGAAGAGCTTGTTTTTGCCAGAACCAATAAACGAAGATGGTACACACCTTTCGGGGATATTGGTGAAAGCGTTCCGCCACAGGCTATGACTTATGTTCAGCAGTATAAATTTATCAGGCTCGATGAAAGAGCAAACTATGAACCTCTGATAATGTGTCTTAAAGGCCTCCAGTTATCTATTAATCCCGGTGATTATTTGACGGCTGAGCAGCTAAATTCCTCAGCCAAGCTACGTGAAGATTTTAAGCTTCTCAAGGAATGGTCATTAAAGCCCGATAAAATCAGCTCTCATACTATAAATAGTTTTCTCAGGGACGTACATGAGGGGCTTATGAGCGAGGGATACCACAAACCCGCTCATGAAGTGCATTATATCGAATGGGCGGTTACAGCAGTTGATATGCAGCTTCGAATGTTCAACCAGCAGGTGGAAAAAGCTCAGGAATTATCAAAATCCTGATTCCTTTAAATAATAGTTTTACTCTTTTTGCTCTGAATTTTTATGCAGCCAGTACATTATGACTGAAACTAAATATTCTTCCTGCTGCTCCGTAAGTTCCTGTCCCATTTTTATACCATGCCATTTTTCCAGGCACTTTCTACAGCATATCGCGGTCGCGTGCTGGGCGATAAAAACAGGATGATTTTTCATCGGTGTTTGTTTGCCGTCATTTTCCGGCGATGAAGGAGCGATACGTTCCCTTATAAAGTCACGCGCATGCTGCTCGATTGTTTGAAATCCTTTGCTTTGCAGATATTGCTGTTCTTTTATCCTGAGTTTGAATCTGCTGCGAAATTTCGATTGTGCCAGTCTGGCAAATAATTGTTCCATATTTTTCTAAATCTTGTGAATTAATAGTGTCCTATAATCTGATTATTTATCGGCATTTTTAAAATTAATTATTTGTTTTTTTAAGTTTCTATCTAATATATCAAATAATTTTGAAAAATATTACGCATCTTAACTGTGTTATCTAATATGATAATACTAAAGTTACCGGTCCAGCAATATTTACTCATTTTCAAATAAGAAAAATCCTTAAGTATCGCATATTCTCAACGATAATTTGCATTGGAAACTTATATCATTAGGTTTTACGGCTTATTGTAAGTCCAGAAAATATTTTAATTTTTTAAGGAGTCTATGATATGTTAGCAATTAAGAACAACATTATGGCGGCAAATGCCGCTCGACATTTGGGAAGCAGTTATGATAAGCTGGCCCAGTCTGTCGAAAGACTGTCATCGGGTTTGCGTATTAACAGTGCAAAAGACGATGCGGCAGGTTTGGCCGTACGCGAATTGATGCGTGCTGATATTGCTGTGTTACAACAGGGTGCACGTAACGCGATGGACGGTATTAGTATGTTACAGACATTCGAAGGAGCAATGGGAACGATAGATGAAGCTCTTATTCGTATGAAACAGTTAGCAGAACAAGCCGCTACCGGTTCTTATTCAGAAGCACAGCGTACTATTATGAATAACGAATTTAGTGAAATGGCTGCTGAAATTAAACGTATCGCTAATGCGACTACGTTCAACGGTAACGAATTACTCAATAACTCTGCCACTACCATATCGATACAGTTTGGTGCTGATGATACAGACGTTGTCGAAGTTACTGGCTGTGATGTTACAAGCAGTGCTCTTGGCCTGGAAGATGCAAGTATTAGTACTGTTCAAGCCGCTCAATCTGCTCTGGCAACAGTTGCTGAAGCTATTACTACGAAAGATACAGCTCGTGCTATGTTCGGATACAAGATGAACCGTCTGGAAAGCACAATCTCAGTTATCAACAATCAGACTGAGAATCTGATGGCTGCCGAATCACGTATTTCTGATGTCGATGTTGCTACAGAAATGGCAGCAATGACCAGAACACAAGTGTTGGCACAAGCCGGTGTCTCCATGTTGGCTCAGGCTAATACTGTACCGCAAATGGCATTAAGCTTGCTAAGATAATAACAGCGGTTTTTAATATATAATGACTTATGGGGAGATATCTGGATTAATAAAATTCTGATATCTCCCTTAAAAGTCATGTACTCGGAATCAATAATAAGTAGTGAGAAAATAAAATGAATGGAATCGGAGCATATCAGGAGAATGCAGTCACTACCCAAAGCAGAGGAAGACTGATTGTTCTTCTTTATGAAGGGGCGATTAAGTTTCTTAAGCTGGCGATTAATGAATTACAGGCTGGAAATAATCAGGGTAAAGGGAAGTATATTATTAAAGCTCAGGATATAATTAACGAGCTTAATGCCGTTCTTGACATGGAGGCTGGCGGCGAAATAGCTGCGAATCTTCGTAAGCTTTATTTATTCATGAATCAGAGGCTATCAGAAGCCAATATCAAGCGTGATCCTCAGATGATTCGTGAAGTAATCAGTTTGATGGAAGAGTTAAACCAGAGCTGGAAGGCTATCTCCGGCTGATTATATTACGATTAGGATTAAAAATGATTTTAGCAAAAGATATTATGACAAAGCATGTCATTTGTATTCACAGAAGTGCTCCGATTGTTGAAGCGATTGATCTTATGGTGACTAATGGCATAACCGGTATTCCTGTCGTAAAAGAAGATTCAATACTCGTTGGAATTCTTTCTGAGCAGGATGTTTTAAGATTGCTGAATACTTATGAGGATGAAAAGGATAAACCCGTAAGTGAATTTATGACTCATCCGGTGATTCATTTTGATGAAGATGAACCAGTTGAAGACATTTGTACCTGCATGATGACAAATTCGATACGAAGAGTTCCAGTGACATCGAAAGGCAGAATAGTTGGGTTAATAAGCAGGTCTGATGTTCTTAAGCAAATTCAGAATATGTATAAAATAAACTGGGCAATAACATCAAAAAACTAAAAAGTCCAGGATATTATTTTCTCATTTCCGGTGTATCCGGTTCGATATGAACTGTAATATTAATCGGTCTGCGAACCTGTTCTTCTATGGATTTTTCAAGGTTTTCGGAAATTTCATGTGCCGCTGATACATTCAATTCCGGATCGACAAGAATATGCACATCGAGAAAAACTTCTCTTCCGACACTTCGACTGCGTAATTGATGCCAATGATGTATATCAGGATTGGAATTGAGAATACTTTTTATAAGTTCTATTGTATCACTGTCAGTCGCACTTTCTGTTAGTTCTCTGAACGTATCACCAATCACTTTTAATCCAACCCAGATAATCATCAGGCCGACCGTGATAGCCGCAACCTGATCACCGTGGGTGAATCCGAATGTTAAAGCAATAAACCCTATAACAACCGCAATCGAACTGAACGCATCACTGCGATGGTGCCATGCGTTGGCATAGACGGAAGGGCTATGAAACTCAACAGCGATTTTTCTGGTAATTCTATAGAGCCATTCCTTGGCGACAACAGAAAGAACAGCGGCTATTAAAATTGTTATATTTGGTTTTGTCACTTCATCCTTGGCTATTGAAATAGTTGCATAATAAATCATTAATCCCCCGACAGCGATTAGAATCAATGCGACAAATCCACCAGCAAAAGTTTCCGCACGGCCGTGACCATAAGGATGACTGCTGTCAGCCCGTTTAGAACCTATTCGAACTCCGAGCAGAACAGCGAAATCGGTAGCCAAATCGGAAAATGAATGTATTCCATCCGCTACCATTGCAAGTGAGCCGGTTAAGTAACCAATTATTATTTTTACAACGGAGAGCGAACTGTTTAACCACATTCCAATAAATGTTACATGCTTAATTTTTTGTTCGGCAGTTGTATTTTTATCCGAGAGCATTATTTACTCCGATAAACTGTCCCTGATTTTAAGAATTGTATCGATGTGTTTTCTGGCTATAGAATGTTCCGGTGCTTCCGCGATGACACGAACTACCGGTTCTGTATTACTTGATCTGACATGTAGCCATGCGTTATCGAAATCAAAGCGAATTCCATCAGACGAGTTTAATTTTGCGTTTGAAAAAGTTTCTTTCGCTGAATCGAAGATTTTCTGTGCAAGAATTTTATCCGCGATGAATTTTTCCTTTATCATGCAGTAGCTCTTTATCTCGCCTGCAAGCTGGCTTATAGATTTGCCTGTTTCCGCCATCATCTGCAGAATAAGAACGATTCCTGTAAGACTGTCACGAATAGCTCCGACTCGTAAGTCGATTACGCCGCCGTTGCCTTCTCCGCCTATAACGCAGTTATGTTCCATCATTGTTTTCGCGACATTCGCTTCACCGACTGGTGTGCGAAAAACGTGGCCGCCTGATTTTGTAACAATGTCGTCAATCATTCTCGATGTAGAAAGATTCGCCGCCGCGTTACCGGTTTTTTTACTCATGATATATTTTGCGGCCAGAGCGAGAGTATATTCCTCGCCGGGATAATTTCCATTTTCATCGACGATAGCGAGCCTGTCCGCGTCAGGGTCCTGCGCAAAACCAATATCAGCGTTTTTATTTTTTACAATTTCGCAAAAGCATTTCAGATTCTCAGCGGTAGGTTCAGGGGTATGCGCAAAAATGCCGCTTGGCTCATCGTTCACTGCGAAAATTTCACAGCCAAGTATTGATAAAAGTTGTTTTGTGATTGGCCCGCCGGCACCATTTACGCTATCCAGCGCGACCTTGAATTTTTTTGAAGCGATTAGATTCCTATCGACAATCGCAAGAACTTTATTGATATGTCTTTCATCGGCCTGCATATCATAAGTGACTTTGCCGCAATTAATCGAATCCGAATAAGTGAAATTCTTATCGACGAAACAGAACTTGATTTCTTCCGCGGATTCAGGAGAAGGGGCCATGCCGTTATCGAGAAGCAGCTTGATGCCGTTATATTTAATCGGATTGTGCGAAGCGGTAATGATAACTCCGCCGTCACAGCCAAGTTCCCGCAGTGAAATTCCAGCGCCTGGTGTTGTGACAAGACCAATGTCAATAACATTAATACCGACAGAGGTAAGTCCGGCGGTTACAGATGATTTAAGCATGTAACCGCTCGGACGCGAATCCATACCTATACAAACAGATAATTTGTTTTTGGGGTTTCTGTTTTTAAGAAATGTTCCGAAAGCACAGCCGTAATCAAGGGCAATAGACGAAGTAAGATTTTCACCTATTATTCCCCTCATTCCGCTTATACTGATTATTAACTGTTCTGTCATTATTTATTAATGCGTATTACAAGACTATCTATATTTTGCTCAAAAATGGGTGGCATCCTCAAGTGATGCCACCCTATGTTAATACTTTTTATTAATTTTTCTGATGTGTTCTTTTGCGATTAATCGAGATTGCAAACGTAAATTTCATTTACAAAGTCAAGCTTGCTTAGCTCTTCGACTGCCTTTGGATCTGGCGTTTTATCGAGGCTGACCGCGAGAACAGCTTTACGTTCGGCGGTTTTCTGACCTACACCCATCGTACAGATATTAATATTGTTGTTGCCGCAAACAGTGCCGACTGCACCGATAACGCCGGGTTTGTCGTCATTGAAAATGACCAGTACCGTACCCTGCGGTGTTACTTCGATATTAAAGCCGTCAATTTCGAAGATTCTCAGCAATTTTCCGCCGAATATCGAGCCGGTTACAGTTCTTGTAACTTTGTCGGTTACTACTTTAGCGCTGAAGCTTGCCACGACATCTTTTACTTCCGGGTTTTTCATTTCATCTATGCTGATTCCGCGTTCCTTTGCCAGAACAGGAGTATTTACCATATTCAAAGGCATTTCGAAATGTTTCTGCAGCAAACCCATAGCGAAATTCAAAGTCACCTGTTCGACCGCGTTTTCCGCGATTGAGCCGCGATATTGAACCTGAACTTTTTTGAGTTGACCTGTCGCGATTGTACTCAGAAGAACACCGATTCTCTTTGCGAGGTTGGCATACTGGCTTACGATTGGCGGCAAAACTCCGGAAGTTGATGGAGCGTTTATCGCGTTACGAATCGGTCCGCCTTTAAGAGCGTCAATAATAATTTGTGCGGCTTCGACTGCTACTTCGATTTGTGCTTCTTCTGTACTTGCTCCCAGGTGGGGCGTAACAATGCAATTATCACATTCAGTAAAACGTGTATTCTCCGGTGGTTCTTTCGGGAAAACGTCAAGAGCAGCTCCGGCTATGCGTTTTTTCTTCAGTGCATCGTACAACGCGTCTTCATTGATAATTCCGCCTCTTGCGCAGTTGACTATGCGTGTCGTTGGTTTCATCATTTCTATTTGCTCTGCGCCGATAAGATTCAAAGTTTGCTCGTTTTTCGGTACATGCAAACTGATAAAGTCGGCTTCCTTGTAGATACGTTCAATTTTGTCGGTTATTTCAATACCGAGTTTTACTGCGTCTGTTGGGGCTGCAAATGGGTCATACCCGATAACTTTCATATTGAAACCTATCGCCATTTTAGCGACCGCCATACCGATTCTACCCAATCCAATCAGACCGAGAACTTTATTATTCAACTGGTTTCCAGTGTATTTTTTCCTGTCCCATGCACCGCTTTTGAGGCTGTTGCAGGCCTGTACTACATTGCGGCTCATCGCCATGAGCAGGGCCATAGTATGTTCAGCAGCACTTAGCGTATTTCCGCCGGGAGTATTCATTACGAGAATGCCCCTGCGTGTGGCTTCTTTTACATCGATGTTATCTACACCGACTCCGGCTCTCGCGACCGCTCTGAATTTGCCGGGATTTGACATAACTTTCGCTGTAACCTGTGTATCGCTGCGGATAATCAGGCCGTCATACTCACCTATAATACTGGCGAGTTCATCTTCCTTAATACCGGTTTTCACAACAGCTTCAACGCCTTCGGTAGCGTTTATTATGTCGATTCCTTCTTTTGCAAGTTTATCTGTAATCAGTATTCTAATCATATTTTTACTCCCAAAAAAAACTATATTACCATATGTTTTAATGAGTATTTTACAGGTTTTTCAATAAATATCAATCGGCTTTTAAATATATTTAAGGTTTAAATATCTATATTAGGATTTTGCCGCTAAATGCCTAACCTAATAAATTCCTGTCATTCTGAGGCGAAGCCGAAGAATCTGGGCTGGGTATTATTATTTAAGACCCAGATGCTTCACTGCATTCAGCATGACAGGCCACAAATAGTTATTAGAATGGGTTCTAAATGCCTGTAAATACTCATTTTAGGGATTTAGGCAATCTTTAATTTTTTTGATTAATATTAGTTTGACAAGCTTCTTTTTCGGGATAAAATTAAGACAAAGTGAACAATTGAATTTGGAGATAAAACTATGCGGACGCGTTACTTATGTCTGATTATTGCAGTTATTACAATAAGTATTCTATCATTAACTTACAATGCCCAGGAACCAGCTATGGTAGAAAACAAGCAGGCTGATATTTTGATAACTGATGATATTGCTGATTTAGAATTGCTCCCGAGAGGTCCAGAAGGTGGGGAGCCTGTGAAATATACCTTCAATAATAGATTTTCTTTCGATCATGCCATAGAATCTTTAAGTAGTATAAGAAATATGCTGACAAGTTTTACAATTCTTACTGAGCAGACAAGAAAAATCATTCCAGAAGAAAAAATGAATGAGATTGGTTATACAAGTCGTGAAGAGCAAACGTTGGGATTCGGTAACACGCCAAACGCGGTTGAAGGCGCACTTCGTAAACAGGAGTATTTGATTAAAAAGCTGCGTTATGAATTGGCAGGGTATAAACTGAAATCAGGAGAAATTAATCAGGATTTATATAAAAAGGTAGAAAAAGAATACCAGGATGAAAAAGCTTCATTTCAGAATTTCTGGAATGAATTTCAAATTGCTGATTAGGTAATTTATGAGTTAGAATGATGAATAACAAAAAGAGAAAAATCAAAAAGATATTGATTATATTCATTACTTCAATATTATTCGTGTTGTTTTTATATAATAGATATGGTATTTCCTGCCCCAAAGATATCTCAGATAAACTGTCATTTCATATAGTAGCAGATAAATCTCAGTACACTCAGGCTGAACCTGTTCGTTTAACTTTACTGATAAGTAATAAAACAAGCGAGCCGCTTTTTATAAAATACCATTATAAGATAAGACCTTTAAAAATAAAATTAACACAAATAAACAAAAATAAAGATAACCTCAAAATAAGTGATATTATTATTCCTGTGAGATCTATTGCTCCGCATGGATTTGGAAAAGAATTTGATCGCCGCAGAATGACTATTAAGCCTGATGAACCATATGTGCTTGAAGAATGGCTCGTTAATCCAAGTATTTATAAAACTGATTTTGGGATTGGAGATGTGGAGTTTAGAGCTGAATTATTTATTAAAAGGTCATTTTTGCCTAAATTTGAACATAAAATTAATTCAGCACAAATTAATATTAACTATACAAAACCCGAAGGAAAAGATGCTGAAGCATATTCAATTATAACATCAGAGTATATTTTTCCATCTACACATAAAAGAAGATATGGACTGAGGTTTATCAATTCTGGGCCAATACCTGCTAAGGCAGATCTAAATAATTTCTTAATAAATTATAAAGATACATGTTATGCACCATATGTCCAATACTCAAATATATCAGTTTATTTAAGTAGTGCTGCTGAAATACCAGGGAAAAAACTGGAGGAGTTGCTTGATATGGCTCCTTCGGATTTTCCATTGCTGCCTCAAGTCTATATATATCTTCTTCAGTATTATTTGAGAGAGAATGACCTTCCTAAAATGTGGGAATTATCACAGTCGATATCAGTAGATGGATTAAATATCCATAATACAAATACGAAGAAAGAATTATTAAATTGGATAAATCAAATTTCGTGGTGGCCGCCAAGTACGCCTTACGAACAACAAAAAGCAGATAAGGCTTTTAGGACACGAACTAACGTTCAGTTTGCAAAAGAGCATTGGCTGACTCAGTTCTACTTTCAAACTTATGGGGAGCATTATAGAAATGAACTGCAGTTTTCGAGCCTCGATCCAGAAAAGGTTGGTTTATATTTTTATGATAAAATCGCTGAGCAATGTGTTTTCGTCACATATTATTTTGATAAATCGATAAATTTGGATCGAATAGAATTAGTCGGACCATTTTCTTCCGCTTTAATCGGGCCTTTACAATTTTTAAGAGGCCGGCTTGAAAAAGAATTAGGCTTAAATCTTCAGGAGTTAAATAAAAAGATGATTAAAGCAGATATAAAAGACACCAAAATTGAAGGGTACTTTTATGATGCTAAACAGAAATTAGATAAAAGTACATTTATAAATTTTTCTTTAGACGATGTTAATCTTCCTTAAAAATATGATAAAAATATAAAAAAACAGGGGCGTGAAACTATTTGCAGTTTCACGCCCCTTTGTGTTACTACTTTTTAATTTAAATTAATTTGCTGCTGCCGGAGCTGCTGGTGATTTAATATAAGCACCTATCCATTCAAAGAATGTCGGGATATTTGGTCCTGATGCATGGCCACCTTCATGCTGACGGAAGGCCAGTACGCCGCCTTTAAGTGTGCCTACCGGCGGTAGTGGTTCATGTACCCAGTCTTTGACATCGCTGCCGTATCCGGTTTTACCTAATAATTCATAAACCTTTGTAGCAAGAATACCGGCACGATAGCTGCCTGGAGCATCGACCCATTTTGGATCGCCTGGCTCAATGCCATAGCTTATGAAGCATGGACGCGGGGCACAAAGCGCGATAAGCTGATGAGAATCTACAGGAAGATTTGAAGCATTCATTTCCTTTTTCGCTGGATCAGTGAATTCTTTTGTGGCATATTTCATAAAATTACCACACATCCAGTGATATTCGCTTGTCGCGGTAAGATTTTCAACGGCTTCACCGAAATCATGACGATGAAGTTTTGCTCCGCCTTCACCTGATGAAGCTACGAGTGCAACCGCCAAACGTGGCTCGAAAGCTTCGGTAACCAGTGCGGCTTTACCGTAACGTGACACACCTTCGATGCTCACTTTTGTCGCGTCAACTTTCGAATCCGGATTTGCTTCGAAATAGTCGATTAAGCGACTGACACCCCATTGCCATGCACGTAATGAACCCCAGTCATCTGGTTTACGTGGTTTGCCTTTGTTTGTAAGACCAATGATACCCTGACGTAATGAGTTTCCGCCGCTGTCTGCCTGGATGCTGCCAGGATTAATTGAGCCGTAGCCCCAGCCATGAGTAATGGCCTGGTTGGATACGCTGTTGGCTCCGCCGCCGCCACCCATCATACCGCCCATCATACCGCCGCCGCGAGCACCTGCACCACCTCGACCACCAGCGCCGCCGCCCATCATACCGCCGCGAGCACCAGCGTCACCAGTGGCTGCTGCCAATGAGAACATACCGTTGCCATTAGCTGCTGGTTGATACGCCGCATAAACTGTTGTTTGATTGTTATTTTCAAGGTTCATACCAAAACCACCCATGCCGCCGCCGAATGAAAGGAACATAGGAACCGGACCTTGTGCATTTTTCGGAACGGTGAAACTTGCCTGAATATTAACTGTGATTTGGTTGAAATCGCTGTTATCGACGTGACCTACCAATGTCTTGGTAATTGTTGGGACATCACCGACTGTACCTTCTGTTGTATTTGTCACTTCCCATGTAACCTTGGGGACATTCGCTGGAATGCGACCATAGACTTCACTCTCGAAATCTTCGAGAATTTCAGCGCGGCGTTTTGGCCATTGTGCAGCGGTAGTGACTTTTGTGCCGTCTTTCATAGTCAGAGCGTCCGGCATTGTCGGCATCCATTCATTTGCGGTTGCTTCCTCGAAGCCCGGGCCGGTCTGATTATTGCCGCTTTTACCGGGACGTAAGGCTTTGATACCGAGCAGGTCTTGCATATACTGATGGTCATTGTATCCTTCTTCAATCCAGGCCGGAGGTGTACCACCGCGTCCGCCCATCATGCCTCCACCCATCATGCCGCCGCCCATCATTCCACCACCCATCATTCCTCCTCGCGCACCTGCACCGCCACGACCTGCACCTGCGTCTGCCGGAGGTTGCGCGGCAAAAATCTCGGCAGTGCCGAAGACAACCAATAAAATTAGTGTAAGAATTGCTACCCTTCTCATAAGTGTTCTCCTTTTGAAAAAAAATATTAAAAGTTAATATTTAACATCAAAACTATTCCTACTATTATACTTATACGTATTTGTTTTTTAAAGATATTTAACCATGAATTGAATAAAAAATAATGAAGAAAACGTGTTCTTAAATGAAGAATGACGACCGTTGCGGATTGGGATTTTTAATTCATATTAATCGGCACTAAATCATCGTGTGCGGGAAAATTAATATTGGAATTTGTATTGCTTTCATTTTCAGTTTCAGTAATAGTCTCAGAGTTATTATCGATGCTTTCGGATAGCTTTGTTTCGATAAGACGCAATTCTAATATTGTCCCTGTTATGCGTGACAATTCCGCTATCGCGATATTGTAATCGGTGACAGCCCTGATTTCAGCGATTTTTGAGTTTGCCAGAAATTCCTGTGCCTGCAGTATGAGCAGCATAAATTCAGGTGTGAGTTTATCACGGATGACTTCGGAGTCTTCAAGAACTTCCAGATGCAGTCTTGCCGCCTCGGAAGCGGCTTTCTGTTTTTCGATTTCGATGTAATTTGTTTCTACTCTTCTGGCAACTTCCTTTGTTAGCTGTGCCGCCTGGTCTGTGATATTTTCGAGAGTTACGACCGCTTTTCTTCTGGTAAGTCTTCTCTGCATTAATTCGGCGTTCCTGTTGCGATTTCCCAAAGGATATTCGAGTGACAATCCGATGCCGTAACTTACATAATCGGTTCTGTACATATCCCAGAAAGCATTTTCAGGTCCATCGTCGAGGCTTTGCGTTCTAAATGAAGTCACTAAGTCCAGTCGCGGCATTTTCTGATTTTTCGCGATACGGATATTTATGTCCGCGATATTGATACCGACCCTGGCCTGTTGAATAACGGGATTATTTTGTATCGTTGTTTCAAGGAGCTTGTTTATTTCAAGCTCTTTTTTTTCCAAAGAAGGTTGGCTGGCGGGAATAATTTTAATTTCTTCGAGCAAATTCAACTGTGAATCGGAAATCAATCTTATAATTATATCCTGTTGGTCAAGCACCAGTTTTTGAGCCTGAATTAACGCAGCTTGCCTGGCCTTTACATAAGCCTGCGCCTGTTGAATCTGAACTTCGGAAGCGTCGATTTCTCTTCTGCCCAGAACTTTGGCAAGCGTATCTTCTGTTTTTTTGAGTAATTCTTTATAAATATCAACGTTCTGTTGCGCCTGTACAAGCTGCCAATAGGAGGATATTACTTTTGCTGTTATGTCTTCGGCTTTTTGGCGAAAGGTGAGCATCGCAATTAAATAATTAAGTTTTGCTATATCAACACCGGACAGATTTAAATTCTGCCATGCGTCACGCAATAAAGGCTGTCTTAGCTGAAAACTGAGAATAGGCTCATAGCGGGTTGAATATGTCCTTCCCGATAGGTCATCCCAGTTTCGTGTGAAAGCATAAGTGATAGACCAGTCAGCGCCGGTTATCAGTTTCTGTTTGATACCCGCGTCGTTTGTCCATGAATATGACTGGCCGGACTGGTAAATACTGTTTTCGGGATTATCATTATCTTCGTAATTAATGTCTCCGAAAGCAGTGATATCGAATTTTGAGGCTGCCTTGGTTATTTCAAAAATTGAAATAGACGGGTCGAAGCTGACAACCCTGATTTCAGGGCTGTTGGCGAGGGTTCGCTGAATAACATCATCAAGAGAAAGAGCGGCAGTCTTTTGGCCGGTGTTGGGATCGATGGTAATATTGATTTTGGGCAGGGCGGTTTCATTTGAACTAACGGGTTTAATAATATCAAGTGACAGATTCGGGTCGCTGGAATCTATACCTTGCCGGATTTCATATTTTGTCAGTTTTTTTTGATAACTGGACAATGAATCATTTCTGTGGAGGTTTTCAGGAATACAACCGAAAAATAAAAAAACATGCACAAGGCAAATGACGAGAAATCCCGCAATGATTATGGTTGTATTCTTTTTAACTCCGGCTTGTACAGAAATAATCATGCCGCAAAGACTGATTGCTGGTTTTGTTTTTTGTATCTTTTGCATTTAAGTATTTATTAATTCGTTGGGAAACTGATCATGACATTTTCGCGTGCCGGACGGTTGGTTTTGTTGGGTACCTGTACACGCACATTAAGAGTTTCGCTTCCTGCGTTGCCGACTGCGGAAATGAAAATAATCCGGCCTTCCTGCGATGTTTTGCCGGGTTCAGGAAATTCGACAACAGCTTTTCCGCCATTCCTGAGATTTGCGGTTTGAGTCATCGGAACTGCGACATCAATCCATAGCGGATCTATCCGAACAATCCTTATTACATCTTCGAGCGCATTTACAGATTCGCCTTTTTCCTTGTTAATCGTTTCGATTTTCCCGTCAATCGGACTTTTCAAAACCATTCTTTCCAGTTGCTTTTGCGCTTCTTCATATTTTCTTTGGGCTTGTTTATGCTGAAACTGCGCGATGTGCAGTTGTAATTCGGAAATTTGAAAATTTAACTGCGCATATTCGATTTCAGTTTCTGTCGTTGCCGCAGGTCGTTCTTTAAGTCTTTTCAGGTCGGCTTCTCTTTGTTTGAGAGTAATTTCAGCGTGTTTTATTGTAGTTTCGTCTTCGCTTTCCGCTCTGAGTTGTTCGAGCCTCAGACGCTCTACACTGTCATCCTGCTGAATAAGCAAATTATCAACCTGTACAATGTCACCTTCTTTAAAGTTGATTTTCGCGATGCTTCCGGGCTGAACGAAAGAAAGAGTGACATCCGCGCAAGGTTTCGTAATTGCTTCGATTGTTTTTTCCGAGCCTGCGTACACTATGCCGCAGCATAATATAACAACCAGGGCAAAAACATTTCTCAAATTATTTATTTTCATCATAAGTCACGCCTTTTTCAACTTAAGATAAACAACAAAAATGAAAGACTTAAAGTTAATGATATCTTAATTATTACACTTTAAGTCTTTCACGTATTGTACTTACGTTCCTGGTTTAGAAGCTGTATCCAAGTCCAAAGAAGTATTTTATATCAGTTTTATGTCTGCCCTGTGCCGGGGTATCATCATGATTTACAATAATTTTGAAATTGGAAAAAAACGATTCTGTGAAATTTGCTTTAATTTCTCCGGTTGTTGTCAGATAATAATCAGAGAATTTTTCAATAGACGGATAGTAGCTAAGGTCGTTTATGAATTTAATATTGTCTAAAAGTTTCATATCGAAATGATAGCCCATCTGTAATGATGTTTCGGCGTTACTATTAGTCTGATTTTCATACTTTTCATATAGTGAAGCAAGACCTATTTCTGTCGAGAAGTTCATCTCATCCGATTCAATCCATTGATATCCGGCACCGCCGCCAACCGTGACACGCCTGTCAAGTAGCGCGACCGCGTCTTTTTCGTATCGAGCGTCAACATACCCGTACAGTTTTTCGGAGAAGAAGTAATCATATTTTGCTCTTGCCCGCCACCAGTTTTCTATAGTTTCATTGTCGCCTGTGATGTCGTCTGCTTTTAATGATTTCGCGAAGTCGCCGCTTAGTGTTGTTCTGTCATTATCTGTACGCTTGCTTGCATTGGCACTTCCGGTCACGCTTTCCGATTTTGTATTACCGGTCGTATAAGTTATTCCAAGGGAAAGATCGCCTGTCCATTTTGGTTCGGGTTTTACTGGCGGATTTATTGAGGCTATATCCTCAACTGAAAAATCCTGGGTACGAATTGATTCATTCCCTGTGATTGTAAATCTTCCGGCTTGTGAAATATTAAGCCTCTGGTTAAAACTTGTCCCGTCCTTAAGATTGACTGTTACAGGTTCTTCACTGCTTAGAGACTGGATTCTCGATACATCGACATGGATTTCTCCGGCTATGTCCGAGTTGAATAATAATTTGCCGTCAGTAAGCTTTACAATCTTGCCGGTTATAACATTTCCATTCTTAAATCTGAGTTCATCAGCATTTAGGACATTTACTGCAAACATTATTACGGCCAATAGAAACACAACTTTTTTACTCATCATTAACTCCTTTCAAAAAAAACTGTAATAGAATAAAGACGATATTTTAAAAACTTCTTTATTAACTTCCTTTTATCCATAAGTTTATGTATCATTCTGGTCTCGGTCAACCATTTTACCTGATATATCTCATTAATTACAAAGTAATATTTTTAAAGTTATGCAAAAACAAAGATTTTTCTAATAGATTATAAAAAAAGATGGCTTTTTTTGGCATTAAACATTATAAGACGCTTTTTAAGATTAGAATGGTTCTTACATAAAAAAATAATATAAGTGAAATTTATATATATTATTGCGGTAATTGTGCAAAAATATTGAAAATTTTGATAAATAAACCAAATTTATATTGACCTTTTAGCCGAAAATGAGCATAAAGTCTGCTTTATTAAAACAAAAATACAGCAGACTCGTATATTTATAACGAAGCATTGATTATGGAGCATTTATGAAAGATGATAAAAATAAAAAACAATATTTAACGCAAAGCGAATTAGAAAAATTCAAAGCTTTGCTTTGGGAAAAACGCAATGAACTGCTCGGAAATGTCTCTTATCTTGAAAAAGACATAAAAAAAGACCAAAACAGTGAATTGTCGCACATTCCTATACATATGGCCGATCTTGGTACTGACAGCTTTGAGCAGGATTTTGCTATTGATTTGATGGATAGCGAGCGAAAAATTATAATGGAAATTGACTTGGCGCTTCAACGCATTGAAAACGGCGAATATGGAATCTGTGATATCGGCGGCGAGCAAATCCCGAAAGCAAGGCTCGAAGCGATTCCGTGGGCCAAATGCTGTGTTAAATGTGCCGCCAGTAACGAAAAGCAGTCGTTTAAGAAAAATGAATCCTATGGCAGATACGGCTATATCAACGATATAGAAGACGATGAGGATTCTGACGTTGATGATGTGAAAAAAGTCAGCTAAAAAATAGTGTTTTATTTCAACAGCCGCTTTAAGTACCTGTGGGCGGCTGTTTTTTTTTGCCTTTTTCCAGTAAATTCTTGACAATACCAAATAGTAAAGGTTATATTACTTAGCTTTAGACCATATGGGAGTGTAGCTCAGTTGGTAGAGCAACGCACTTTTAATGCGTAGGTCTTGGGTTCGAATCCCAACACTCTCATTCTTCTTTTTCTATATATCCTTATTTGGTAAGCACTTATGTAATTTTTCTTCTTACGCTAATCTACGCGTTCCTGGCGAACGCCAGCGGTTAAATATTTGAGCTAAGAAAAATATCCTGATTATGCTCACATTTCAAAGCTTGCAAAGTTTCTTGAAAAAGGTTAGCCTATTGTTATTATTTTATTATTGGTTGGATAAAAACAAGGTATAGCAATGACTAAACAAACTACAAATAAATCGTCTAAAGCGGTTTGCAGCTTCTGCGGCAAACCTGCAAATCAGTCTGAAACGCTTATAGAAGGACCGAACAAGGTTTTCATATGTCCCGAATGTGTGGACCTTTGTTCATCTATTATTAAACAGGACCGAAAACAGACATCTTCTGGTATAAAGCTGGGGAAAATGCCCAAGCCAAGAGAAATTAAAGAATATCTCGATGAATACGTAATTGGTCAGGAACACGCGAAAAAATATCTTTCCGTCGCGGTGCATAATCATTACAAGCGTCTGCTTCATCATTCCAGCGATGATATCGATGTTGAAATTGATAAATCCAACGTTCTATTAATCGGCCCGACAGGCTCAGGAAAAACCCTGCTGGCCAAAACCCTCGCTCGCAAACTGGATGTCCCGTTCGCGATTTGTGATGCCACGACTGTAACAGAAGCCGGTTATGTTGGCGAGGATGTCGAGAACTTTTTATTGCGATTGCTCCAGAATGCGGATTTCGATATAGAAGCCGCTCAAAGAGGAATTGTCTATATCGATGAAATAGATAAAATCGGAAAAACAAACCAGAACGTTTCAATTACCCGCGATGTTTCTGGCGAGGGAGTTCAGCAGGCATTGCTGAAAATGCTTGAAGGAACAATCTCGAATATTCCGCCGCAGGGTGGCAGGAAACACCCGGAACAATCTTATATACAAATAGATACGTCTCAGATTCTCTTCATCTGCGGCGGAACTTTTGTCGGCCTCGAAAATATTGTCAAAAAGAGACTCGGCAAAAAAATGATTGGGTTCGATTCTGAACTTTCAAAGGCCGTAAATGAAAAAGCGGAGTTTTCTGATTATCTCGGACAGGTAATACCTGAAGATATTATCGAATATGGAATGATTCCTGAAATGGTCGGCAGACTTCCTGTAATTACAACTCTATCCGCCCTGGATGAAAAAGCACTTATTGAGATTTTGACAGAACCGAAAAATGCCTTGATTAAACAGTACAAGAGATTTTTCGAGATGGAAGACGCCGAACTGGAGTTTACCGAAGATGCTTTGCATGCTTTAGCGAAACAAGCGCTCAAGCGTGACACTGGCGCAAGGGCTTTGCGTTCGATAGCTGAGGAACTGATGATAGATTTGATGTACCAGCTTCCTGAAGAACCCAAGCCCGCGAAATACGTAATAACGGCCGATGTCGTTGAAGGTAAAGTTGCTTTGTTCGATTCACATAAGAAAAACAAGAAAGAATCTGCGTAGAGGATTGATTCGTGTCAAAGATCCGTGCGCCGAGAAACAGAACGATAACTCTGACTGAACAGGAAAAAAGCATTTTGGAAAATGATTTAATTCAGATTGCGGAACCTGTCCAGCTAAACTCTATAACAAATCGTATTGCCAATCAGGACGTTTTCCATGTAGCGGAATTTTTGCCTGAAAAATTTGCCGACCTTTTGATACTGGACCCGCCGTACAATCTAACGAAGACTTTTAATTCATCGACTTTCAAAAAAAGAAGCATCGAGCAGTATGCCCATTGGTTTGAGAATTTATTAGTCAAATTGTTGCCGACTCTCAAAAGTACCGCTTCGGTATATGTCTGCTCCGAGTGGTTCACTTCGACCGCGATTCATCTTGTACTGGAAAAATATCTGACGGTGAGAAACCGGATAACATGGGAACGTGAAAAGGGCAGGGGAGCGAAAAAGAACTGGAAAAACGCTTCCGAAGATATCTGGTTCGCGAGCGTATCCGATGATTACGTTTTCAATCTTGAAGATGTAAAGCTCAAGCGGAAAGTGATAGCTCCTTATACCAATTCCAGCGGCGAACCGAAAGACTGGGAAAAAACAGAACAGGGAAGTTTCCGCATAACTCATCCATCGAATTTATGGAACGATATTACAGTTCCGTTCTGGTCAATGCCTGAAAATACCGACCATCCAACTCAAAAGCCGGAAAAACTTTTAGCGAAACTAATCCTTGCCAGCACAAATAAAGGCGATTTTGTTTTCGATCCATTCATGGGCACCGGCAGCTCGATAGTTACGGCTAAAAAACTCAGCCGGAATTTTTTCGCAATTGAATTAGAAAAAGAGTATTGCCTCTTAGCCGCAAAACGCCTAAACCTCGCAGAAACCGACAACACAATCCAGGGCTACTCCTCCGGCATCTTCTACGAAAGAAACACTTTAAACTCGCAAAAAAAGGAAACTTCTATGCGGAATCTTAATGAAGTAACTATCATTAAATATAAATCTGATTATTGTTATATGATAATTTTTGACGATGGAACGAGCGGAGTAATTGATTTTAAGGATTATTTATCAAAGGGACCTGTATTTGCTCCATTAAAAGATTTGGACTTCTTCAAAAAAGCTAAAATTGAAGGCGGCACAATTTCCTGGCCAAACGGAGCCGATATAGCCCCGGAAACGTTATACGAAAAATGCCTGCAAACGTCTCCTGTACACCTCGATATTTAGTACCAAAACACACAACCACAATTTCTTCGGAATTAAAACGAAAAGGAATATTACCTCTTAGCCGCAAAACGCTTAAACCTCGCAGAATCCTACAACTCTATCCAGGGCTACTCCTCCGGCGTCTTCTACGAAAGAAACACTTTTAACTCACAAAAAAATCTTCCCTAAGAAGAATATTTTACAACCTCTCGTGCTTCGTATTAAAGAATCGCAAGAATATTTTTCTCTGTTATATCTACCAATTGCTTCTTAACGGTGTTCTGCCATCTTTTGGGCATTGTCTGAAAAGTAACCTTAATTGTATCGCTTTGTCCAGATTCTATTAGAGCATTAAGGATGCGTATCGCTGATTCCTTGTCCTTTGCTTTCTTCTCGGATTTAAGTCGCCTGTTCATTACGAGTAATTTCTGCAAAGCAAAATTCGCCGGGTGAGGAAGCGTAATCGTTATTGAATCGATTTTGCATTGAATGGTATTCTGGCAGAGAAAATCAAGAAATCTAAGAGTCAGAGCATTCAAACCAAGCTGCGGCAACGGATAGGGCTTATTTGAACCTCTGCCTCTTTCGGGTACTAAAAATTCAACGATAAGTTCCGGATGTTCCAGTCTGATATATCCCTGTGGAACGGTAAATCCCACTACGAATCCCAGGTCTTTCAGTAATTCAGCTACAAGAACTTTCTCGTGAATATATTGCGGCTGAGGTATCAGGAAGTCTATATCTCGCGTAGTTAATGATGTCATATATTTCCTGCCGGCAAAAAAATCCTTATAGAAAAATGTACACCAACTGCCCACAAGAACAATATGTTTTAGTATGCCTGTTTTATCCAGGCGCCTCAGAATTTCTATACATAAGTCACGTTGACTTTTTTCCACGCAATGTTCCTTTCAGGAATTTAATCTGTTTTTTTACTTCGGAAAGCAGTTTCCTGTATTTTGCTCTGTATTCCCTGGCTTGTTTATATTTCTGTATTTCCCTGTCATTGACTTTTTTCCCTTTATATAAAAATTCGACTTTTCCATTTTTTCTGATAACTATATAATAATATTCGTGCCCTTTGACGCTCTTTTTTATCAGCGACCCCTTAGGCAATTTAGCAATTTCCCGCTCATAGTCTTTCTTCATCGCCAAAGAATTGGCCAATTCCTCTTCCAACATGCTTTTTATAATCTTCATTCCGGTTTCCTAAGCTAAAAATGAGTTACCATACATATTGAGTTATATTATACTTTGTATGGTAACAAGAGTCAATAAGTTGTCATACAAGTTGTCTTTTATTGAAAGCTGTATGGTAACTCATTTGAATTAGAAAAAGAATATTGCCTATTAGTCGCAAAACGCCTAAACCTCGCAGAAACCGACAACTCAATCCAAGGCTACTCCTCCGGCATCTTCTACGAAAGAAACACACTAAACTCACAAAAAAATCTTTAATCAAACCAATTATAACATTACTTAGAAATAATTTTCCCAGTTTTCTGATTTTTTAAGTGTAGTTGTTTTTGAATATTCACATATCGTGTGTATTGAATTTTTGTCGAGAATGCTCTGTACTTTTTCTAAATCTTCAGGATTTTTTGCTCGCTGTGGAAATTCATTCATAATTTCAACCGGTACACTATACCATAAAGCATCTAATTTTACTGTCATAGTATTATCAGGATTTGAATCAAAATTCGTTTTTCCACTAAGCCCAAATGAGATACCTGAAGATTTTGGAAAGACTTTAAATTCATCCAAAACCTTTTGCTCAATTTCTTTTCCATCTACATTAATAACAGTAAGCTTGTATCGAAATGCCATATCTGCCGAAATATATGCTTCACCATTAAGTTTAAAATGATGTATATCCGGTTCATGGTAACTATAATTACACCGTGGTACTATTAATTCATGCAGAAATTGCATTTTCATATTTTCTGAAACAAGATTATCTTTTACAGCGTTCCATCCATATTGGATTTCTCCCATCCAGATGCGAGGCATGGTATTATCATTTTTCCTTGTTGCTTGTGCTCTCGCTCCTATATGATCAATTATAATTTCGGAGGTATCGCTAATGTCTTTGTTACTGAGTTTACCTGCTAAAAGTTTCTTATTGAGTGTTTCTATAACTGTGCCCTGTTTATTGCTGCTATCCTGTTTGAAAATCAAAATTAAACCTCTGGTATGCAATTTCACGAGCAAATGAAAAAGTATAGCACTTCCAACAAGAATCAATGTAACTGCTAAAATTATCTTTTTGTAGTTTTTGAATGTTTTCATGTTTTATCCTTAATTTTCTGCGTCAAAAAATAGATTAGCCTCAATGAACTATTATACGTTTTGGTTCTAATTTTTATCAAGGACTAATTTTGTGGAAATTCTCTGGAATAAAACTTTGTTGCCTAAATTATGTTTTTGTCTTAATATTATTCAAAATAAGTTAAAAAACAGTATCATTAAAAATTAAGGATAGAAAATGAGAAATATAATAGCGGGTTGTTTATTGGTTATGTTTGTTTTCGCCGGGTGCGGGTCTGAAAAATACTGGTATAACAAAGAAAAAACCTATTCCAGGGCGAGAGTCGATTGTCGGGAATGTATATACCAGTCGCAAGGTGAAATTATTGACGCAGCGATACAGGAAAAAAAGGAGTACGGCAATTCCCCTAACGTTCATGAAACTTACAGGCAAACGCTTTTCGAGAAGTGCATGAAAGATAAGGGTTATGAAAATATCTGGGATTATAAGCTTGATTATCAAATCAAAAAAGGTTATGTCACGCAGGATGATGACATGTACCCCATAGCCGGAAAATAAACCTTTACATCACTAATGTCGAGAAGCAAAACCAATCTCAAAATACTCAGACTCATCATATAAAGCGGAGTTTTTTGTACTAATAATTTTTATAGTATAATTATTACCTGTCTCAAATGGAGGCAGGTTAACTTCAATGGTATTTCTGCCATTTGGATCAGAGTCATATCCTAAATTATAAATAAATTGATGCTCTTTTAATAACTCTATATTAATCTCCGTACCAGCGGTTGATATGTCTGTTTTCCATTCTAAAAGTATGGTAATTTCCCTATCGGTTTGATTCGGCTCTCCACATGAGATTAAACGGATTGGATCTTTATCAATATTCTCATAAATACAAAGGTCATACAATCTTTGGAGTATAATATCCTGATCGCCATCCTGATCGATGTCATCAATACGAATATATCGAGGTCTGTAAATTTCCTCGAAAAGTACTGCATCGAATGAATATGATGCCTGTCCCAATTGTTCAATATAGTATATTTTGTCTTCATTACGAAACCATACCAATACAAATAAATCCATGTCACCATCCATATCAAAATCACCAATGTCTAACTGGCATGGACTTATAATCGACTCATTTATAATGACAGGGATCCAGCATTGAGATATATCCTTCAAATGATTCTCATATACAATTATCTTTCCTTCTCCAAACTCAAGATTATTTTTATAGCTAACAATTATCTCAGAAAGGCCATCACTATTAAAATCTTTAATTGTCATTCCTGAAGGGGAATAACCAGTTTCTGATGGCAGAATATGTAACTTAAAAGAAACTGGATTTGTTCCCAGATTTTCCAACCATGAAATTTGTAACGGCTCATCACTTCGAACAACCATATCCATATCACCATCTGCATCAACATCACTGGCAAGCACTTCGCTGACATATTTTATTCCAATATCGGAAGTTAAAATATGCTCAGAGAATTCTGGCAGACTATTTCCATTATTTTCATACCAGTATATCGAATATACTTTTCCTGCCGTATCAGATGCGGCTACTATAATGTCGTTATCTCCATCACTATCCAGATCGGTGATCAGATTATTTCTTACATAACGATGTGATGTCAAAATATGAGAAGTGAATTCAGGTGGATTGGAACCATCATTTTCATGCCACTCAAAGTAATAATTATCTCTCTTGCCAAAAGTTACGATATCAATATCACCATCCCCATCCAGATCGCCTAAAGAAAATTCATCACTAATAGATTCGGGAGGTGATGGATTCGAGAGAGCAATAATATTATTACTGAATAAATGGGATGATACTGGAGTTTGTTCTGTCCAATTGAAATAATAGCTATACTGCGACTTGTTTATAATTTCCTTTGCTCCATTATGATTTAAATCAGTAATTTGAAAATTATAGGTATATGTAGATGTAGCGTTAATACTGCGAGGAGCAATTATATTATTAAAGTATTTACTTATTATATGAAGATTAATATTGGTACTTGTTATTGTTTTGTCAAAGTCAATCTGATGAAACTCAACAACAGCAGAGTAATTACCAGTTATTAATGACGTTGTAACTTCATTAAAATTGACATCGACAGTAATCGTCGAATTTGGAGGCACATTGCCTTCCGAAGGACTAATGGTGAGCCAGTTTGCATCTGTTTCAATTTGCCATTCAAGCGTCTGAGTTAATGAATGATTTGTGATTGTGTACTGGAATTTGTCAGGCTCAAACGGTCCCCCTTCCATACCAGAAGCTTCTACGCCAACAAGTGGGCTGATTTCGATTAAATTAGAATCAACAATCTGCCTGTTCTCGTACCAGAACAAGTTTGTTGTGCCGCGATTGAGAGTAATTAAATCCGTATCACCATCATAATCAAGGTCATCCGAAACCATAAAAACAGGCCGATAGGGTTGGTCAAAAATCTTACGGGTAAAATTCGGGGATGTATTCCCATCGTTTTCTAAAAAGAAAATGTAATCAGGAACTAAGGTAAGTATAAAAATGTCAAGGTCTTCATCCAGATCGGGATCACTAATAACAATTCCAGCATTATGATTTCCACGAAGTCCTACAAGTTCATGTGAAACTATACCAGGATTCGAAGGAAGATGGTTTTCCAGCCATACAACTTCTCCGTAATAAAAAATAGCTACAATATCACTATCGCCATCCTTGTCCAAATCTGCAATTGCAATATCTAACGGGATTGTGGGACTATCTTTTATCATGATCACTTCAAATGAAGGATTTTCTGTACCACGATTTTTTAACCATTGAATTTCTCCGCCACCATCAGCATTTTCAGTAAGGCTATTACCTGAAATAATATCAAGATAGCCATCACCATCAAAATCAATAACTTCAATATCTTTTATCGTAGCATCTTTATTTGCGATTTGATAAACGATATGTTTGCTGAATTGTGGAGGATTAGCACCATTGTTTGTATAAAGACGAATTGTCGCAGGTGATTGAGTATTTTTGTATGCAGTACTGGAAATAATGTCCATATCACCATCTTTGTCGAAATCAATAACAAGATTTTTTCGAGAATAAAAATGATCGTTATCAATTACATTAGTTACAAAAGATGGATTTTGCTTCCCGTCATTTGCTCTCCATAATAGATATTGCTTATCATCAATACCACTTGATACAATGTCCATATCTCCATCATTATCCAGATCACCTAAGGATATATAACCGCCATATTCAATAGGTATTTCTACATTATGTCTTACGTAAATGGGTTTTTGTGTTGATTTTCGTTCAAACCAGAAAAATTGTGCTTCATAATCATCCGTAACTATTATATCTTTTAACTGGTCTCCGTTAAGGTCTGCGTAAACAAACCTAAAAGAATTTTCCATCCTGCTGTCGATAAGTATCGGCTCATTGAAAGATATGGTAAAAGCTGGTTGGGTAAATACTAAAAGATAAATAGCAAACAACAGGTACTTCCAGAAAGATTTCATAGAAATATCTCCCGCATTCAAAAATATATTCATTTTTAAGCCACTACACCTTTAATATTTTTAATATCATAAATTATATAATTTGTCAAGAAATTACTGTTTAATAAATAAAATAATTTATTTAGTCGGCTTTATCTGGTTTGGCGTAAAAATTTTGAAGGTATTTATAGTCCGAGGAAGACGATTGCCAGGCCGCAAAGCGTTATGCTTGTGCCGGCTATTAAATGTGAATATCGCTGTGCGTGTTTTAGCGGAATCAGGTTTATTCCTGTTCTTGCCAGCATAACGAGCGTCAGCATTGTAGATATTGTAGTTATTCCGAAAACAGCCGTGATGAATATCAGGCTTGAGATACTGTGTTCCGCGGCGGGGTACATCAAAAGAGGAATTAATGGTTCGCATGGCCCAAAAACGAAAATGATAAATAAAACCCAGGGAGTTACATTTACAGTTTTATCTCCATCGTGAATATGGACGTGGCCGTCCTGATGACTGTGCATATGTTTATGGACGAATTTGTCCACATGGGCGTGGTTATGTTCGTGCGGTTTATTCCTGATTGCCTGCCGTAAGCCCCAGACCATATAGACCAGTCCAAAAGCAATAAGAAGCCATGCGGCTATATTGCCTCGGAAAGATTCGATATCAACAAGGCCCTTAACCGCCCAACCAAGAAATATGCCTACGAAACCGAGTACAATAGAGCTTGCGATATGACCCAGGCCGCAGAGAAATGTTATCACAGCCGTTTTCAAGCTGGACCATTTCCTTGCCCAGGAAATCATTATGAATGGTAAATAATGATCAGGCCCGAACAAAGTATGGAAAAAGCCGATAGAAGCGGCGGTAAGTGCAAGAGCACCCAATTCCTTAGTCATAAATAACCCTTAATAAAACAAGAGCATCTTATCAAGATAAGCTGACAAAAACAACTTAATTATTACGTATGGCAGGTTGTAAATGTTTTGGTAATTTTTAATTATGCAAGCCGGATATGTGTTTATACAGTGTTGTCAGTGCGAAAATCACAACGCTGACGATTACAATACATGCTCCGGTAGGCAAGTTAAGGTAGTATGAAATGAAAAAACCGGCCAGAGTGCTTAGCATTCCGAAGCAGGCGGATGTTATTATAACCGGGACGTATCCTTTGCATATTTGATAAGCAGCGGCGGCGGGGCAGGTAATCAGGCTGAAAATCATCAGGCCGCCGATTAGCGGCATATTCACCGCTAAAATAATTCCGCACAGGGTCAGGAAAATGCTGTAAACGAAACTTTCATGAACTCCGGTCGCAGCAGCGATGGACCTGCTGAATAATAAAACTTTCATCTCTTTATTGAAAAGCACTACAAAAAGAACCAGCAGAACCGCAAGGGCGGCTATCGTTATAGTTCTTGTTGTGTCCACGAAAAGTATATTGCCCCAGAGCAGGCCGAGCATATCCGTTCGGCTGCCCTGATTCAGTCCTATTCCGAGAAAAGTGATGCCGAGCATGAAGCAGAAAATAATCGCGAGGCCGACATTTTTATCGAGTCTTGTTTTGTCTTCTCGTATTGTCGCTAAGCTAACCGCGGAAATAATGGATGCAAGTACACCGCCCAAAGAAGTGGTAATCGGCCATAATGTCGGATTATTGAATGAAAGCAAGCCGCCCCAAATAAAACCTGCCATAGACGCATGGGAAATGCACGTACCAATAAAAGGCATGCGCAAGCCGATTATGAATGCGCCCAACATTCCGGTGCTTGCTCCGGCTATCACACCGGCTATTATTACTGTAATAAAATATGAATCGATTGGCATTGTTTTATTTATTATTTTCTAATTATATATCTTCTTCCACCAAGTTTTACTGTCTCGAACTGCATTCCGTAAGCCTGCTCGAATTCGTTTGATGAAAGTATGTTATCAGTGTCACCGTCTGCGGTAAGATTTCCCTTGTGCATAAGAACAGTTCTTTTACAGCAGGAAGGCAGGAGGCTCGTCTCGTGCGATACCATCAGGACGGTGACTTTAGTTATATTGTAAAGTTGTTCGATGATGTCCGTAATTTGATATTTCCAGTTAAAATCAAGATTCGAGCAAGGCTCATCGAGCATCAGTATGCTGGGATTTTGCGTCATTGCTCGTGCTATCAAAGCTTTTTGCTGCTCGCCGCCGGACAGACTTCTGAAAGTCTGATTTCGATTGTCTGCCAGTCCGAGCTTATCTATCCACTCGTCCACAATTTCATAATCATTTTTATCGAGTCTCTGCAACAGCGGCTTAATGCTTGTCCTGCCCATCGCAACAACGTCACGCAAAGTGAAAGGTAAATCCGGATTATATTCCGCCTGTTGGGGAATATAGCCGATATGTTTCCTGAAGTCGCTTTTTGCCCATGCGTTCAGATTTGTGAGATTTATTTCATCGAATTTAATTGTACCTTTGTTTGGCTTGATAAGGCCGCAGCAAAGTCGAAGAAGTGTAGTTTTGCCGGCGCCGTTTGTTCCGATTATTCCGAGAAAGTTACCTGAATCTATTTGCAGATTTTCGATATTCAGAATAACTTTGCCTGAACGAACAACATGGATATTTGAGAGAAGCAGATTGCCGGACATTATTTTCGAGATGCCTCAATAATCGCATTTACGTTCTGCTGTACCAGCGTGTCAAAACCTGCTGTATCTGGAAAGTTACTGAAAATAACAGTTTTAATATTTAGCCTGTCCGCAAGTGAATCGGCGAGATATGTCCCTTCCTGCTTGTTGGCGATGATAAATTTTACATAATTTTGTTTTGCCAAGTTAAGGCAGTTATTTATATTATTAGGCGTTTCCGAATCGCTTCCGGAGAACGCCGCTACAGTCTCAAGACCGAGCCAGTTCGTGAATTCCGACTGATGTCCCGACGCGAGAACCTGTACAGAAGAAAGGCCGGAATCTTTTATCTGTGTTTGTATATCTGTGCTTAGCTTTTCAATTCGCTCACGGACAAGATTTAATCTCTGCTCGAATAAATCTTTTTTCTCGGGGAACTCCGCCGAAAGCACATCACAAATTTCCCGGCAGGTATCAAAATATACCTGCGGCAGGCACATTCCGGGGTAAGATTTTATTAAAATTGTTTTCAGGCCTTTGTCTTTCAAACCTGTTAAAGAATTTTCTACTTTACTCTGAAAATCGAACAGCATAAGTATCTTACAGCTGCTGAGCCGGTTCACCTGTGAAGGGGAAATATCGAAATGTCCCGGACACATTCCGGGAGGAGCAAGACAGAAAACTTCATCTGATTCGCCGCTTATATCCTGAACAGCACTTTGAAGATAAGAATTTGTTACCGCTATTTCTGATTGATTTGTCTGGCTACTTTTGTCTGCGCAGCCGGAAAGTGACAAACCTGCGAGAATTGTTAAAGCTAATATGTGTGAAGAAAATATTTTTTGCATTTTATTAATTTTCGAATGTACCAATTTGGTTACCATTTTTAAGACGCACACGAGTAATAACGCCGCTGCCTTTTTTGGAGTCATACCATGTGTTTTTAGGCGCAGGATATTTTTGTTCTTTCATGCTCCTTAAATCAAAATTCGGGCCCTCGCTATAAAGAACCCAGCTTACCGGGGAGTCTTTTAAATTATAATAATTTTGTCCTTCTTCTGTTTGGCCGTATGGGAAATTCTTCGGAACCCAAAGATATGCGCCTTCCTTTTCGATTGTTGTTCGGTTATAAATCAGAGTTCCGACCGAACGATATTTATATGTATATCCGCGATTGAACCTGTCTTCTATGCCCGCCGCCATACTGCTGTCCTGTGCGGGTTTTGGGAGATATTTACCTTCCACCAATTCTATAGGAAGCTGATAATAATGATCGCCCAGAGCGCAATCCACTCGTGTCGGAGGATATTTATCGCCATTATCAAAAGAATAGGCCTCAAGCGCGAGGCCTATATCTTTTAATTCTGCGTTTACTGTTAAAATTTTAGCTTGAAGGCGCACTTTGCTTGCAACGGGAAACAATATTCCCATTAGCAAAGAGATGATTGCTATAACAACCAGTAATTCAATTAGAGTAAACGCGTGTTTCAATAAAATCCTTTTATTTTCTTCAAAATTTATTTTAGCCAGTCCTCAAGGAGTTTTAAGACATCATCTTCATTAACAGTGCCATTCAAATTAATATCGCCGGGTTTATCAGCTCTGCGATGCTCTGTACTTGCTAATACGGAACCATTCCCGTCGTAGTTCATTACATATAGCCTGTAATCACCTTTCATGCTTGAGCTTTCCTGATCCAAAATTCCAATTACATCGAAAGGTTCAGTCAGGTTATTCGAACCAGCGTATATTCCATTGCCCCGTCCCAATTTAACCTGGAACGTTTTTGTTCCATCGGTCACTAAAAATTGACCGTTCGGTTTCCAGTTTTCCATAGCCGCTACAGGGTCAACAAAATTGACATCCTTGATTTTTATCAGTCTGCCCTGGTAATATTCACAGCCGAAAAGCCTTGATTCATGGAAAACAAAATTATCCGATTCATCTTTTAAGTCATCCAGTGTTACAAGTTCCGGCCTTGGTATTCCCACGCCTTTTTCCACCAACTCGATTGTAAAATCTTTCAGCGGATCAATATTATGTTGTTCGTTTATATTATGCTTTCCTTTATACGATAGGAAAGAGCCTGTAACCCTGATTCTGTCGCCCGGTGAAAATTTTGCGGCGTTAATCCTGTTAAGTTCCGCTATGAATTCCGCGTTTGAATATCCGCCGGTAGATACCCAGGGCATGTTATCGTAGCGTTGTGCGAAAAATACTGCGGTTCCGGCATGGTCATCTCCTTCACCCTGGAAGAAAAACTGCCATTGTGCGCTAAGATTGTAGGTTTGAGTGATTGTATCATCAGGCGTTGGATCCAGCATTTCAGCGGGATTATGAAGGATGATTCCTTCGATAGTTACTTTATCAGTAGCGCTGTAAGTATGTTCGCCTGCTGCATTTACAGCCTGAAACTCTGAATGAGTTACCTGGGCTGTTTCGGCCTGCGTAGTTCCATTAAGAATTAAATATATCAAAGCCATTACAAAAAACAAATTTTTCATTTTATCCTCCAAATAAAATACATAATAATATAAAAAACGTAACACTGTGCATAAAATATCATAAATCGTGTTACTGAGTCAATAAAATAATTGACAAAAACCAGAAAATTTAATAAAAAGTTCTTTTTAATATTAAAATTTAGATTTTGGAGATTATATGGCTTCGTCACAAAAAGTATTCATTGAAAAGTTGAACGATAACCCCGAATATCAAAAACTATTAAGCGGCGAGCCTCAAACCTGCGGAATGAGGTCTGGAAGAGTGTATTTGAAGCCCGGTGATGAGTGCGGCCAACACAGCACGAAAGCACATGAAGAATTGCTGGTTTTTCTTGCAGGTAACGGCGAAGCCATCATTAGCGGTAAAGAGAAGTATCAGGTTGGCGTCGGTAAAATTTCTTATATTCCGCCTCATACAGAGCATAATATTAAAAATACGGGTTCTGAGCCGCTCGTTTATATATATTGTGTTGCGCCGGCTAAAGAAAATTAAGACAACTTTGTCAAAAAAATCATGAAAATATAATCACTTATGGAATCAATAAGAACAGTTCCATAAGTGATTCATTTCAAAAAGTTTTTCAGCGGTGAATTTCTGCTGTTTGCAAGACCTGAATCATTTCGTTGAAATTGATTATTAAGGTAAATTACCTTGAAATTATAGGCCCAGCCAACACAAAAATATCAAAATAATTCCTTCCTGATTAAGGCCATATCAAGTATTGACGATATTTGATTAACCGTAAGTATATTTGGAAATATTATGATTTAGAGTGTTGAGATGAATTTTGATATAAGCGCAGAAATTGAAAAGAGAGAATCTTCGTCCCAAAGTTGTGAAGCATCACAATGGGAGATTCATGAGTTTTATAATGCGCTTATGAATGATTCTATTTTGGGTATTACTGTAGTTGATACCAATTATAAAATAGTATTAACGAACTCGATGTTCTGCAAATTGTTTAATAAATCTGCGGACGAGTTTGTTGGAAAATATTGTTTCAGTGAATTTGAAAAACGTGATGAAGTATGTTCGCATTGCCCCGGCAAGCAGGCGATGGCTACAGGTGTCCCCGCGGAAGTCGAAACACAGGCAGTTCTTGATGATGGCAGAAGTATTCATGTCAAAAATCGTGCTATTCCAATTCTCTCTAATGATGGTCGGCTTAAAGGATTTATCGAGATGATAGAGGATATCGATGAAAGGAAAAAGGCCGAAGAGAAAATAAAAAAGAATGAAGAACATCTCAGGATATTAATCGATTCTATCCTTGCCGGCGTAGTAATGATTGATGCCGATACACATGCCATAATGGATTGTAATTTACAGGCACAGCAAATGATTGGCTTATCAAAAGAAGAAATTGTTGGTAAGGTCTGCCATAATTTTATATGTCCTCAAGATGAGAGTGGCTGTCCAATAAGCGATATGTGTCAAACAGTTGATATGTCTGAACGTATTTTGTTAAGAACAGGAAAAGAGAGAGTTCCTATCTTGAAAACCGTTACTCCCATCGAATGGTGTAATCATTCTTATTTAATAGAGAGTTTTATCGATATATCACAATTAAAAGACGCTGAACACGCGTTATGGGTATCAGAAGAACGTTTTCGTACAGCTGCCAATCTGGCCAGTGACTTAATATGGGAGCTTGATGTTCAAACAGGACGTATGGAATGGTTCGGTGACATTGACGGCAGGCTTGGTTACAAACAAGGCGAATTTCCGAGAACTTTACAGGCGTGGGAAAGTATAATTCATTTGGATGATTATCATGATGTTATTTGTCATAAGGAAGAATATATTAGAGATAATAAGCCTTATGACACTGAATATCGGGTAAGAAGAAAAGACGGGAAATATCTGTATTGGACAGATTGCGGAACGATCCTTTTCGATAAAGAAGGCAAGCCGAAAAGAATGATTGGAGTTTGCTCGGATATTACAAATCGCAGAGAGTCCGAACAAAAGCAACAGAAATTACTCGAACAGCTTAAAAAAGCTAATGATGAATTGAAAAGTTTTGCTTATATCGCATCACATGACTTAAAAGCTCCTCTTCGCGGCGTAAAAGTATTAGCGGACTGGTTATGTGATGATTATGCGGATAAACTCGGTACTGACGGTAAAGAACATGTTGAATTGCTTGTTTCACGTGTGAATCGTATGCAGAATCTTATTAATGGCATTCTGCAATATTCCGGGATAGGACGTATTGACGAACATATTAACGAAATCGATATCGGGCAGGTCATTGCTGATGTTATTGATTCCATTTCACCGCCGGATAATATTAAAATTATCGTTGATAAACAAATGCCTGTTATTATATACGAAAAAACAAGAATTATCCAGGTTTTTCAGAATCTTATCAGTAACGCTGTAAAGTATATGGATAAAGAAGAGGGAATAATAAGAATAGATTTTAACGAGAATGAAGAATTCTGGCAATTCAGTATAAATGATAACGGACCTGGAATAAAACAGGAGTATTTTGAGAAAATATTCCAGATGTTCCAGACGTTATTGCCCCGTGACCAATTCGAGAGTACAGGTGTCGGTCTTCCAGTTGTGAAAAAAATTGTCGAATTGTACGGTGGGAGAATCTGGGTCGAATCCCAGGTTGGAAAAGGCAGCTCTTTTTTGTTTACAATACCTAAATATAAATTGGAAGATGAGAGGACATCAAATGAAAAACTTCAGACCAATTTTATTAGTTGACGATGATGATATTGACGCAATGTCAGTCAGGCGTGCTTTCAAGGAAATAAATATCACAAATCCGCTCGCGCGTTCAGTTAATGGCGAAGAAGCTTTGAAATATCTCTATGACAGATCAAATGAACTGCCGTGTTTGATTTTACTCGATATGAATATGCCTAAAATGAACGGCCTGGAATTTCTCCATGTCGTTAAAGAAGAAGATAGATTGAAGCATATACCCGTAATTGTTCTTACTACTTCCGCCGAGCAATGTGATATTAAGGAATCCTTCAAATATAGTGTAGGCGGCTATATAGTCAAACCGGTTGATTATAAAAGTTTTGTTGAGGCTATTAGAACTATCAATATGTATTGGACATTGAGTGAATTACCTTCTCCGGAAGCGAGGTTAATAGATGCTGAATGCGAAATCAATTCTATTAGTTGAAGATGATAATATTGATGCCATGACAGTTGAGCGTTCTATCCGTGACCTTAGCGCAAAAGTGTCGCTTGTTCGTTCTTGTAATGGTGAAGAAGCCCTGGAATATTTACGGAATCCGAAAAATGAAAAGCCGCACATTATTCTGCTGGATTTGAATATGCCGAAAATGAATGGCATTGAATTTCTAAGGATTATGAAGACCGATGATAAACTCAGACAAATCCCTGTCATAATATTTACATCTTCCAAAGAAGAATATGACGTAATCAAGAGTTTTGAGCTAAGTGTCGCCGGGTATATGATAAAATCTTTTGAATATCAGGAATTTCTGGAATCGATGAAAAAGCTTACTGCTTACTGGAATCTGAGTTTACTGCCTCAAAACGTATAATCCGCAAAATATATTGCATATAAATCATTACTTGCGATAGCACATCTTGCAAAATGCCTCATCAGCCGCTATGATATGGGCATGTCAGCAAAATCTAATAAAAATGAGAAAAAAGGCCCCGTAGCGGTCAATAAAAAAGCCCTCATGAATTTCGAGATAGTCGAGAAATTCGAGGCCGGAATCTCTCTGTTGGGTACGGAAGTCAAATCACTTCGTATTGGAGCCGCCGACCTTAGCGGTTCTTACGCCAGAATCGACGGCCAAGAGTGTTTGCTATGCGGCACGAGTATTAACCAGTATCAGCAGGCCGGAGCCCGCCCGCACGACCCGACTCGTAAGAGAAAACTGCTCCTGCATAAAGCTGAGATACGTAAAATAAAAATAAAGCTCGAACAAAGGGGTTTTACCTTAGTGCCTCTTAAAATATATTTTAATGACAGGGGTATTGCTAAAATTGAGCTTGGGCTGGCAAGAGGCAAAAGGCAATACGATAAACGAACGACAATTACCGAGCGTGACCAGAAACGCGATTTGGACAGGAATATGAAAAAATATCATAGATAGAAGTGAACTAAAGTTAAAAGTGCCTAAACTGAGCTAAAGTTAAAAATAGAAAAATTCAAATCAAACTTTAGTCATTTTACACTTTAGTCACTTTTAACTTCTTTACAACTTTAGGCAATTTAGACACTTTTAAAACTTGGAGAACACTATGGCTGATTCAGAAAAAAAAGAAAAGAAAAAAATCATAATTGACGAAGACTGGAAACAGGAAGCACAAAAAGAGAAGGAAATTTTAGCTGCGGAAGATGAAAACGAAGAAATGGAGGACGATGGACGGGGTCCTTTGCCGCCGGGAGATTTCGCGGCCCTTATAAGTATGCTTATGACACAATCGCTATTCGCAATGGGATTTCTCCAGATAAAGGGACAAGAGCCTAAAGAACCTGATTTGGAAATGGCAAAATATAATATCGATATGCTTGAGACTCTTGAGGCAAAAACCAAAGGCAATTTGACTGACCAGGAACAGAAGGTTTTGTCCGATACTCTTACTCAACTGCGAATGGCTTATGTTAAAATTGCGGGATAATAAACTTGGCAAATATATTAGATCAAATAATAGCTGACAAAATAATCGAAGTCCAAGCGAGAAAGTCACGTATAAATCTCGACGAACTCAAAGAGCAAATCAGCATTATGCCTAAATGCCGCGATTTCTACAAGGCAGTCACCGGAAAAAATCCCCGGGGTATAAACATTATTGCTGAAATAAAAAAAGCCTCGCCGTCCGCGGGTTTAATCCGCGGGGATTTCGACCCGGTCATTATAGCGCAGACATACAAAAAATGCGGCGCAAATGCTATAAGCGTGCTAACCGATGAAAAATACTTTCAGGGTAAGCTCGAATATTTGAGCCTGGTACACGATATGGTGGATTTACCTGTCCTGCGCAAAGATTTTATAATAGACGAGTGGCAGATTTACGAAGCTCGTGCGGCAGGTGCGGATGCAATCCTGCTGATTGCCGATGTGCTGTCATATGATGCTTTGATGGATATGATGATAGTCGCGTCTGAACTTACTTTGACTGTACTTCTTGAAGTTCATAGCGAAGATACATTACTGAAAATTCGCAGCCTGTTGGAATTCCCGCGAAAAGAATGCAGCGTTCTTGGCATAAATAATCGCGACCTGACAACAATGCGGGTGGATTTGAATACAACCGGGAAACTGGCCAGGCTTTTACGTAACACAGATAAACTTGTCGCTGAAAGCGGCGTGAAAACAAGAAGCGATGTCGAAAAACTCATGAAAGACGGTGTAAAAGCAGTTCTGATTGGACAAACGCTTTGTGAACATCCTGATATCGAAGAAAAATTCAGGGAATTGTTTGGTTGAAAATACTGCGAAATATAACAGGCGGAATATAGTTTCTAAAACCTCTTATTAAAAAGCCATCCATAAAATCCTTGCGGCCGCTATTAATAAAGCTGCCGCAAGCCCTCGAACTATTCCTTTTCCGCCAATCTTGCCGGAAGCCCAAGCACCAAGTTGGGCGCCTGCTATAACACCTGTTAGCAATCCGAGGACCATTATGTATTTTCCGTTCAGGTTTCCTGCAAAGATATGAAATACTGTTACTGAAAATGTCATTATCGCAAGGACAAAATGACTTGTAGCGGTTGCGATATGAACGGGAAAACCAAGCAGATAAATCATAACAGGTACGTGTATTACTCCGCCGCCAATCCCGAGCATGGAAGAAAGCATGCCTACAAGGAAACTTGAAATTATGCCGAAGCTCAAATTATATTTGTGTGCTGAGCCGTCGTGACTTTCTTTAAGCTTTCCCGGCTGTATTATGAGGTATAAACTCACAAGAAGCATAACAATTCCGAAGAAACCATAAAATATCTGCCGGGGTATATAGTCTATGATAACAGCGCCAAGAATAGAACCGGGTACTGCGGTTAAAGCGAATAATAACCCGGCCCGGTAATTTATTCTTTTCTTTTTCGCGTAAGCAATTGAACCTGAAATTGAGTTGCCGCATATCATTGCCAGGGAAATCGCTGTTAGTGTTATGGGTGACATACTTTTATAGAACACCAGCAAAACCGGCATGACGATAAATCCGCCTCCGGCACCGACAAGCGTTCCGAACGCCCCGGCGATAAATCCAAGAATCATAAGCCAGAGAAATTCCATCAAAGACTCCAAACAGCCGTAAAAAGAAAAATACTTATGCTGTCATTATATGTTAATTCCTGCTGTTTTTAAAAATATTTATTCCTAAAAACGCAATAAATATCTCGGCGGAAAAAACAGCGATATATTCCACGATAGGAATATTAAAAAGTATATTAGCGGGAAAAATAATCGCATTCGCGACAAAAGCAAACATGCCAATCATGGAAGCGGTCTTATATTCAGAAAGGCTCCTTAATTTCCATGCTAAAATTCCAATACCGATTGACAGGAAGATAAAAAGAAGGAATGTTAAGACGATATGAGGCGACGTTAAAAACGAAAAATTTCTTTCTGTCGAAGACTTCTCTATCAACTGAATATCTGAGGCTGTTTCCGGGTAAAGTCCTCCGCATATTAGCAGAGCAATTCCGGCAAGAATCAAAAATATCTGCCCCTTTCTGATTGAGATATTATTGTATTTTTCGTTCAATATATATAATCCGCCGGCAAAGAATATAATCGCAATTGCCTGAACAACTTGTCCTGTATTATACCAGAAATTCCCGCCGACATTATAATCCATATTTCCCAAATCACTGTGCCAGTTTACAAATGGATTAAACTTTACTTCATTATTTTTATTCCATATTATCAATGCCGGTAAAGTAAAAAGGAATTCAGTGAGTAACACTGTTACTCCGAATATAGAACTGAGCGGCTGCATAAATATCTTTTTAGCAAAACAGCTTTTTCCCATATATTCCCTTATCTTCTTTCAGTTTCCAAAATATCTTTTAAAAATTCTGCAAATACTGAGTGTCAGCCACAACTGTGTTTCACATTGTTTCTTATTAACGCCGGTTTTATGGATTTTTGAATAGGATATTTTCCAAAAGCCGTTTTTCTGCTGATTATCCACGAACCATTGCAATGCGATTTTAATATCATCATCTTCTTTTGGCAATCCAATTAATGAAATAGAATCCATTGCCGCGACTAAATGATTCCACCAGTAAGGAAATTGAAAACGCACCCAGTTGTCAGGATGCTGATACCATGTCCAGTTGTCTTTCTTAAGGAATTTCGACTTTAATAATTCCGCGGCTTTTATCGCGTATTCGGAATGTTGATATTTCGGATGAACGGAAAAAGCCCTGATAACCATTCCTGTTCCCGCCGCGGAAAAAGGTTTTGTTTTGTCGAAATCCTTCACGGGTTCTATATCCATCCTCTCAGTAATTTCGCACATTTCCTTCCAACTGTGATTGATTAGACCGGGGCTTCCAATTACCCAGCCGCCGTCGTTTTGTCTCATGTCAATCAGCCATTTCATTGCTTTTTCAACACGTTTATCTTTTTCGTAACCGGCTTTAATCAGCAGATAAAGAATCGCGCCTGTATAATACGGAGCATACTGGTTTCCCAGGATACCGCGTATGTCACCTTCTTCCGACTGGCGGGAAAAAACATATTCAGCGGCTTGTGCGATAGCAGGGTGTTCTTTGTTTAAACCGTACTGGTCAATTAAAAACCGTAATTGCCGCCACGTTTCAAGTAATGGGTGTTTAGAGACTGGATTGAACTCGCCGTTCTCTCTTTGCTTCTTTAATATCTTTTTTACTTCGGGCAGTTCCCATATTTCCTGAATCGGCCCGACTTTTTCGTCCAGCAAATCTCGTTTTGTGAAATACATAGCCGCAGGATTGCCGGATGACAATAGAGGTTCAATCGGATCATATTTCAGTTTTTCAACCCAGCTTTTCATGGAGATTATCTTACTTCAATGATTCCATTAAAGAAAAGAAGTATTTTGTTTCTTGTGTTTTATATAACTGATACCACGCTTCCAGAGTTGCCGGTTTCATTAAATTTGTTTTTTTGAGTACTTCATACGAAAATTCCAAAGCGGCCAGACCGGTGGCAGTTATCAGGTTGTTATCCACAACTACAGGTTGATTTAAATAAAACTTATCGCCTGCATATTCAGGGCATGTCATTTTCAGTAATTCTTTGGCATTGCTGGTATGCTTTCTATTATCCAACAATCCTTTTTGTGCAAGAGCCATTGTAGCTCCGCAAATTGCCGCGATTATTACATTCTTATTTATTACATCTGAAACAAGATTCAATATCTTATTGTTACTCTCTTCGAGCCAGGTTTCCGCACCGGGTAAAATAAGCAAATCTTTTTCATGAAAAGTTATTTTATCAATACACTTATCAGGTGTAATTGTAATTCCACCCATTGTCTTTATGGGTTCGAGAGTATTTCCAATTTTAATAAGATTAACCGGCGTTTTTGTTTTATCCAAAAATCTGCCGCTGTTAATTTCAGCAGTTAAATAACCAATTTCCCAATCTGCTAATGTGTTTAACACATATAAATATACATTCATAAAAATTCCCTTAAAAATATTGATTTTATTATTGTTCAATAAAAAAGGGAAATAATCAACTTTATTATTTTTTTCTTACGGGCATACGCAGAATCGTTTTAAGTTTTTCAGGCGCAACTCTGCATGGATCGGAAATATAAATTTCGTGGTGCATTCCATGAAACTCCATTCCCTGTTCATTTGCGAAATCCATCATTTTAGTCAAGGTTTCAGCCTCTTTATCGTAAGGTCCGACATGTAATGCCTGAACACACAAACCTTCCGAAATCGATTCGAGTTTAACCTGTTTTACTTCAGGGGGCTTGCCTTTTGCAAGAAGTTTTTCCGCCGCTTTATCCAAATCTTCATTTTCAACAAAATCCGGCGTTCTGATTAAAAATATCCAGTTCCATTTTTCCTGCGGCGTATTTGAAAAATCGTAACTGTCTCCATCCAGCCAGTACCGGCATTCCAATTTGCAAACTGTATAATCCTCCATTCCCGCAAACTTTCGGGTCATTTTAATTGTATAAGCCGCACCATACAAAGCTCCTATTTTTGCGGAGAATTCATCACCTCCCGGTGCGCCCCGGCCGGTTATTGCTAAATATTTCGCGGGCCTGATTTCTACAAGCTGAGGTTTTTGAGTCGCTGCGTATTGGTCTTTATTTAATTTGAATAAATCTATTTTTTCAGTCTGTGACATAATTAATTTTCTCCATTATTTTTTCGGTTTAAGCGGCAGGCAAATATCTGTAATCAAATCTTCCGGCTCGGTATTATCCGGTGCATTTATATAAAACTCCATACATGGTTCGGAGCGGAATTCTCTTCCGCTGTTCACTAACCACTGGCCGTATAGTTTTAAATATGTTTCACCGAGCTTGTTATATGGCCCGAAATGAGTCGTTACGGCGTATTCACCGCCGCCGATTGTCTGGACGGCGATTTCATCAGAAGGTGTAAAATCATCACCAACTGTAACACATGCGTCATAGCGGATTTTTTCGGGAGCGGTAACTTCCGGATCATCGTAGCATATCCCGGCAAACTGACATCGGCCGCCGAGCAAGCCTTCTTTCCCAAGGTACATGCAAAGTTTATCCCATGCGATACCAACCTGGTCATAAGGCCCGACATGCCGCACATATGCCACTTTCATAGGTTCAATAGTTTTAATTTCAACATCCATTTTTTCATCTCCAATCAAAATAGTAATATCATTTTCCTGTACATTGTCTTTGTAATGAATGTTTGCTTTGCCGATTTGTGTTACGAGAGTATTGTTCGACCTGAATTCCGAAGGCGAATAATTGAAAGCCTGCCTGAATGCACGCGAAAAGGCTTCATGTGTCTGATAGCCTGAATCGAATGCAATATCGGTGACAGGTTTTTCAGTGTACTTGAGGTACGAAGCCGCACGTTCGAGTCTGAGCCTGCGAATATGCTCCTGAAGTGATTCCCCGACAAGCCCGCGAAAAACCCGGTGAAAATGATACTGGGAAAAATGAGCTTTCTTAGCCAGTTCCTCCAGTGACATTTCCCTGTCGAGATTTTTCTGGATATGCACAAGCACATGCATAATCCGCTTTACATAAATTTTTTCAGTCGATTTTTTCATAGCAAAACCATTCAAAACAATTATCAATACAGGGAAATTATACTAACTATATCTTACGCACGCTTGATAGTTTTTGCTATTTTTAAATTACGGCTGGAGGATGTCTTCGGTGCGGCCGTCTATGGAGATTATTACTTCTTTGACAGTTGAGAATTGTTTCAGGGTTTGTGTTATTTCCGCCCGGATGGCTCCGACTCGTGCTGAGCCGCCTACCTGGAATTCCAACTGCTTGTCGAAATCGACTCGCGCGATTCCATCTACAATTGAAAGTTTTTGGATTTTTACACCTGTGTTGATACTGGTTAAAAATCCCGCCGCTTTTTCCTGCTCCGTCGGTCCTTTTAATAATTCTTCTACCGCGGCTCTCGCTACACTCTGAGTCTTAGGTATTACCCGCTGGCATGTAAAAGCGCTGTTCCCGGAAAAGTTCGAGTCGAGTTTTATATTACTGAAAAAAACTTTTACCGCGATTGTATTCGGCTCGCTGAAAACAACCGGTATTCTAAATTCTCTATTGTTTGCAACCAAATCAGACGGATTGTTGTTACGAATAATTAAAGTGCCGCTTTTGCCAAAGTCCGGCGTAAATTTCAGTTTTGAACTGAATTGCACGAACTCTTCCGTCATCCATTCCGTTTTTGCGTTAGCCTGGCCGCGAGCTATTATTTTACCTTCGGAATCGCTGAGCGTCACCGGAAAGTCACCTTCAAAGAACCAGAATCCGCGTGCCTTTCCTTCAATAATAAGAGGGCTGGCTATTTTCTGTAATGGGACCGGGGTAGTGACGATAATCAAATCACTTATAGAGCGGCCGGTATAACCTGATTTCACCTGTTCCGGTTCTGTTGGTTTCGGTTGTACTTTTGCTTCTTCGGATTTGACCTCGTTAGTTTTTGTTTCGCGGGGAGGAATTGCATTTGGATTTACTTGCACGGAATTTGATTCATTTGTAGTAACCGTGGCTGGTTCATCACCGTTGCCAAGGAAAATAAACGCGAGAAAACCACCTGCCAATATTAAAATAATAGCTATAATAGAATTCGATTCACTATTCATCGAAAAATCCTTCAAAAACCAGCCGCGATATATCACGGCTTAAAATATAATGCTTTCCCGATTGTACCCGAATAACAAATTAAATCAAGCCGCTCGAATATTTAACGAGGATAAAAGTGCATTATTTAATAAAATTAAAAATAAATTAAATATTATTAAAGTTTTTCTTGTTTTAACTTTATTAAAGTGTATATTAATAATATTGAAGTGAATAAAGGATTTCTTATGGAAAATAATATACCGGAATGGGCAACTGGACTTAATGACGAAGACTGGCAGTTTATCAAGCGGCTGATTCTTGCCTCCGGCTCGCTGAAGGATATTGCCAATCAATACGGCATTTCATATCCGACAATAAGGATAAGACTCAATCGCCTTATCGAGAAGGTGCAGATTCTTGATTCTAAAAAGCCCAAGACGAAATTCCATCAATCAGTGAGATTACTCGTCGCCGAAGGTAAACTCGATATTGTATTGGCCAAGCAGTTAATAAAACTTTTCGAGGAAAATACAGAAAGGGAAAAATAAAATGGAGCAATGGTTCGATCCAAGAACAGCCGGAATATTAGGCGGAATAATTGGAACCGTTTTAGGTATAACCGGCGGCTTAATTGGCGGTCTAAGTACTATTTGTGTTCAGAGAGGCTGGAAAAAGTTTTACTATACCATTTTTATATTAGCTATAGCTATAAGTACTGTAATACTCATTACCGGTATCATAGCATTAGTTTGCAAGCAGCCTTATCATGTGTGGTATCCATTTATTCTTTCAGGTGCATTGGGAACAGGGCTGTTTTCAATCCTGTTTATAGTAATTGGCAAACGATTCACTGAATATGAATTAAGAAAAATGCAGGCAAAAGACCTTTAAATTCAGGAGATAAATTATGCGATTTTTTAATTGGGCAAAGAATTTCGAAGAACAGCCGACATGTGGAGACATCCTTAAAAAGGTTCGTAAAACAGAAATATATTATTGGGTATTTGTAGTAATTTCAGTATTAATTGCCTTTGGAGGACTTGGTACTATTGAGCAGGCAAACGAAGGCGATATGAAACAAATCGGCTGGGGTATATTTTTAATTGTTCTGGGATTAGTTAATGTTGGGGTAATCAAGATTTGGGCGCATTTGAGATTAGTAATGTACTATATGATTTGGGACCGCAACCATTGGATTGAAGCAGAAATAAAAAAAAACGAAGCGGCGGATATTTAATAAATTGAATATTCAATTTATCTTGCTCTGTCTATTTTTTCTGTATTTCTTATAGTATTCAATTGATGCGGTTAATAATATTAAACCTGAAGTTACGGATATTATGAGAAGGTTTATTTGCCAGAGATGGAATTTCTCAAATTTTGGTACTTCGATTACCCAAATGTGCCATCGCAGGTTGTAAATCAGTAAAGCGAGAATTCCGACCATACCGAAAGTTGCGTAATGAATTTGATTATATAATTGCCTGTATTTCAAGTATACCCTCGTTGCTATGATAAAAATTACTATTGCTCCAAATATGGAAAACCAGACCGCGAACCAGTCCTTTGCCATAAATGGCATATAGTTAATTATCATCAACCAGTTGAAAGTTACGACAGAAAACTCACCATAAACCTGGCGTTTTGGTTTTATGCGTTTTTCAGGCTCGATATATGTTCCCTCTTTGATTTGTATTGCTTTGAGTTTTCTATAGTTAGAGATACCTAAAGCTAATAAAACAATAAAAAATATTGGAACTGATAATACTATACTTACTCCATATCGAGGTAAAATAAATATAAGTAATATTCCTAAGGTGCAATATAATAGAGCAATAATATGACTTCTTTTTAAAAACTTACGTTCCTTGTCTGACTTTGCACTTTCAAGATTTCCTTTATAAAGATTAATTGCTCCCCACCAGATAAGTATTGGTGAAATAAACATTCCAAGGAAATTCAGGATTGTACTGAGTGCAAAAGTATTTGCGCCTTTAGCCGTTGCTCCGGCGACAGCGATACTTGCGGCTTTTGTTGAAAAGACAGGCAGGGCGGCTATTACTCCGGCGGTGAATACTTTGTTTGGGGTAGTTTGGCTGAGAATATCTTCGACGAGTGTTGACATTTCGGCTTTTAATAATTTGCGGCCGCGAGAGAGTCTTTGTTTGGTGACTTCTTCGGATAATTCGAGCTTCGAAGCAACTTGTTTTATGGATTGCTGTTCGCGATAGAAAAGCACCATTGGCTCGCTATAAGTTTCCGGTATTTCCTGAAGTGCCTGCCAGATAACGGTCTGTTGTTCTTTGCTTATAGCTATCTGGTCCGGCTGGGTTTGTGATGTTTCGGATGCAGCCGCGTTGTCGATCGACTGTGCTGTGTCAATTACATCCTTGTTTTGTTTCCTGATTGATTGCCTGAGCAGGTTTCTTGCGATTGTACAGAGCCATGCCCGGAATTTGCCAAGGTCTTTGAGTTGTTTTAATTCTTTCCACGCTCGAATAAAAGTTTCCTGAGCAAGTTCCTCGCTTTTGGCAAAATCTCCTGTCGCGCTGTATGTAATACTGCATACAAGCGACTGGTAATTCTCAACAATTGTACCGAACGCTTCTTTATTGCCGCTCAAACTGGCATTAAGCAAATCAATTTCGTTTGTGAAAGTATCCATCAGTTAAACCCTTTTTAACAAAAATACATTATACATTCACAAACATAGATTCCAAAAACGAAAAAAGGTGACAGAAAATCTGGTGTATGGAGCACTTTTAATTATTACCGATTTTTTCGTCTAACTCGGCTATTCCAAAACCTTCTGCGGTTACTTTATGATTTTTATCTGTTAAAATCAGCCATGGTAGAGATTTTACGCCCCATTCTAATTTGGTTTTCTCCTGGTCCGATGGGATAACTCCTATAGTAAATGGAATATTATTTTCCTGTATCCATTTATCGAAAGGTTCTAATTCGATTTTTGAAGACTGAATCGCTATAATTTCGATATCTTTATCTTTTAGTTTTTCGGCCTGTTTCGCAAGTTCTAAAATACAATTTCTCGAAGGTCTCTGCTCGTAATCCCAGAAACATACAAGAACATTTTTATCTCTAATCTTTTCTGGTTTAAAACCGGGGAAAAGACTCTCAATAGGAGGTAATTGATTATTTAAGAGAGAAATATAACGTTGTACCGGTCTGCCTGAAGAGTCCACTTCAGATATAACGATTTTTACATTAGTTGAACCAGCTTGGGCGCGTACGCGACCAGACAATTGTGTCTTTCCATATACATATCCTTGAATTATGGCTTCACCTTCGCAGATTTTATCAATAGTGAATCTTCCATTTATATCTGTTGATGTGTCAATATTCGGCTGACCTGAACCCTCAAAGTAAACATCTGCATTTGCTACAGGTTTATCGTAAATATCAACAACAATACCTGAGATCGACAGATTCGCGACTTGCAGAACTATAGGCTCAAGCTCATATTTGTCACCGGGTGTTTGACTTGTTTGAACATTGACATCATCTCGTCCAAAATCATCTGCATGGGCAAAAAATGTATATCTGTGACCCGCAGGTAGTGCATTTATTTGAAAGATGCCTTTTTCGTCTATTTCCACGGATTCAATCAAATTGTTTCCTCTATCTGGAAACCAGATAATCGGTTCTATTTTTGCACCTTGAATTCCATTCCCATTCGGATCGACAACTTTGCCCGAAAGAGTTACACCTTTTTGCATTGTTAGGTTAAGATTTTCCTTATTATCTTCAAGTTGTCTTATTGCCGCAAGATTACGTTCCTTGTGCCGGGCTAAAAGATAAAATGTTTTTTCGCGAGTTCTTTCTAAATTTGCATTTATTAAAAACTTCCCGTCTTTGTCTGTACTTGAACCTTTAAGTTGAAATATTCCTGGAATTGTAACAAATGCATCGGATACAGGTTTGCCTGTTTCATCGTAAACTGTGCCGCTTATTTTTGTTGTATTTTCAATCTTTGGTTGTGGGGGATTTGTTCTTGGTTGTTCCTGGTTAGCCTGGACTCTCTTGAGTTGTTCTTGGAGTGTCTCAAGCTTCTCTATTGATTCTTTCAATATAGCGGCCTGTGCTTCTGGTAACCAGCCTTTCTCGCTTGTAATATTTAGCTTCCATTTTTCTTTCCATGAATCTATGAAAGCTTTATTGTTATAACGCGATTTCATTGTCTCTAAAGTTTTTAGCTGCTGTTCGGTTATTTCCCCATTTTTGGAAAGCCCATCTTTTACTTGAGCATCGTATTCATCTAATAACGCCGAGTATGTACCTTCGGTTTTGTATGTTCCAGCCGGTAAAATACCAGATTGCAGTTCTCCAATTCCGGGAAGGTCTTTTTTGGCTGTAAGTTCGAGTTCCAGCTTGTCACCAGGTGCGGTTAAGTATTTCTTTGTTGAAATAAATCCTGAATAAATTCCCTCTTTAACCGGTACTTTAATATCACTTATTACTTCCCAATCCTCAGAAAATCGACCATTATCGAATATAAGTATCTGTTCGGTTTTGTTGTCGCGAGTAATACTTAAAACAAGTTTTCCGGAAAGAAAATCCTCTTTACTCATAAACGTCCAGTTCACATAAGACTGTGTAAGTGGAAGTTTCAGGGAAATTATACGCTCTGTCGGCTCTTTTATTTTAGTTTGAAGACTTTCCGGTATTATATTAGCTTGTACACCGAACACACTTGATGATAATAAAATGACATAAAATATAATAAATGTTTTAATTTTGTTACTCATTGTTATCCTCATTTTTATGCTAAAAAACGGTTTTTATTATATCGTAGTATTATAACTACATATACATAGACGTATGAAGTGAAAAAATGTTACAAAAAAAATCCGCCAATCAACTTTAATTTGACTGGCGGATTAAAAATTCTTATGCAAAGGACAGTTTAATTATGCTGTCTGTTCTTGCTTTTGGACTTTTGCCCAGGTATCTTTCAGGCCGACTGTGCGGTTAAATATCAGTTTTTCTTTGGAACTGTCTTTATCAACGCAGAAATAGCCAAGTCTCTCGAACTGGAAGCGGTCTAATGGTTTTGCGTCAAGCAAAGCTGGTTCTACGAAGCATTCCGGCAGAATCTCAAGTGAGTTCGGATTGAGATTGTCGGTGAATTTTTTGCCTTCTTCTACTTCGTCAGGATTTTCCTTTGTGAATAGATGGTCGTAAAGTCTGACTTCCGCTTTTATTGCTTTTGCGGCTGAGACCCAATGCAATGTTGATTTAACTTTGCGTCCGTCTGGAGCGTCGCCGCCTTTGGTAGCCGGGTCGTAAGTGCAATGCAACTCGATTACATTCCCTGCATTATCTTTTACAACTTCGTTGCATGTGATGAAATACGCATAACGCAGGCGAACTTCTTTGCCCGGTGACAGACGGAAGAATTTCTTAGGCGGATTTTCCATAAAATCTTCCTGCTCGATATACAATTCCTTCGAGAAGGGGACTTTTCGAGTACCGGCGTTCGGATTCTCAGGATTATTTACGGCGTCAAGCTCTTCGACTTGTCCATCGGGATAATTGTCGATAACTACCTTGAGAGGCTTGAGAACCGCCATTACGCGAGCGGAATTCTTATTCAAATCTTCTCTCAAACAATGTTCGAGCAAAGCGAAATCAACTGTGCTGTTGAATTTATTCACGCCTATTACACGGCAGAACTCTCTGATAGCGGCGGGGGAGTAGCCCCTTCTGCGCAAGCCGCTGATTGTCGGCATTCTTGGATCGTCCCAACCTGAAACGAGTTTTTCCTGTACCAATTGCAGGAGTTTTCGCTTGCTCATTACGGTATAGGTAAGATTGAGTCTGGCGAACTCGATTTGCTGCGGATGATAAGCTTCAACCTGGTCGAGGAACCAGTCATACAGAGGCCTGTGGTTCTCGAATTCGAGTGTACAGATAGAATGTGTTACTGTTTCAATCGAATCTTCAAAGCCATGCGCCCAGTCATACATTGGGTAAATGCACCATTTGTCGCCGGACCTGTGATGCGTTGAGTGTAAAATTCTGTACATTACCGGGTCACGCATATTCATATTTACATGCGCCATATCAATTTTCGCGCGAAGGGTGCGTGAGCCGTCGGGGAACTCGCCATTTTTCATTCGCTCGAACAAATCGAGATTCTCCTCAACGGAGCGGTTTCTATATGGGCTATCCTTTCCCGGCTGTGTTAGTGTGCCGCGATATAGTCTTGTCTGTTCGGCGTTCAGGTCGCAAACGTACGCTTTTCCTTTTTTAATCATCTGAATCGCGTATTCGTACATCTGGAAGAAATAATCCGAGCCGTAATACAAATGTTCGCCCCAGTCCCATCCGAGCCAGCGTACATCCCCTATGATTGAGTTGACGTATTCCTGCTCTTCCTTTTCCGGGTTCGTATCGTCGAATCTCAGGTGGCAGCGTCCGTTAAACTGGGCGGCTATGCCGAAATTCAGGCAGATACTTTTGGCGTGACCGATATGAAGATACCCGTTCGGCTCTGGTGGAAAACGGGTTACTACACGACCTCCCCATTTATTTGTCGCAATATCTTCAGCTACCATCGACCTTATAAAGTCAAGTTTTGCATTCTCTTCTTTTTCTGGTGTTTCCATAAAATAATTAAAATAAATAAATTAGTAAGTATTAAAAAAAACGCTGTTGCATTATACCTTAAGCGGTCTGAAACATACAAAGGAAATCAGCATCAAAACTATGCCGCAGATGAAAAGTGTCATTCTTTTCTGCGGTTCGCTGCTCCTGCTTAGCCAGACGGGAATCACCGGCTCTATATTTTCCCTGGTTGGATCCCCAAATGCTTCCCTCGCGGCGGCCATCTCTCTTGCGGTTTCCCTGGGATACGCACCATTTGCATCCTGATATTCACTGCCGCTTACTATGGGAGCGATACGTTTGATAAAATTCGGGTCTTCGTCTATATTTTCCAGTAAAGAGCCGTAATCTACATTGAAAATTTTGAGTTTTTCGATGGATTCATGTGCTGATTGTCTCAACTGGACATTGCGAAAATACTTGATTAAATCATCACAAAGCACGGACAGGCCAAGTGCTGATGCTCCTATACTGAAAAACAGGATGAAAACAGGTATCCTAATAATTTCTGATTTATTCATAACGTTATACTACATACGATATATATTATAGTCAAGATAGGGAACGACCGCCCTATCCTAACATCGGGTAAGTGCGTCAAATAAGATTATTGATATATTAATATTTTCAAAAATAGATTTTAAATCGTGAGAAAAGTTTATAAAAAGACAATTTTTGAAAAGAAACAAAATGAGGTTTTATGGTGAAAATTGGAAGAATATTCGTACTTATTGCTTGAGAAAACATTGCGCTTTGCGCATGTTTTTGGAAAAATATTAAAAAATGTGTGTTTTTAGGCAAATATTTACAAATATTTTGAATATTTTTGAAAAAAAAGTGCAACAAAACCTCCAATCTATCGTCTATTATAATAGTAAGGGACTGGAATATTAGAAATTCCAGAACTCGGAAAAGTAAAAATAAGTTTCTTTATAAAAATCAACATCTTAATTGATAATAATTCATCACCCTCCTTCAAAAGGCCGGTACCACAGGATCGGCCTTTTTCTATTTTTATTGAAGATTGCAGCGAAAAGCATTATCATACGCACATGAAAATTCCATTGACTAAATATGGTTGGCCTCAGGTAGTTGTTTTTCCTGTCATTATTTTGGCAGGCATGGCTCTTATTGCGCTTACGGGGCAAAAAGTGCTGCCGCTATGGGTTGTTATTTTCCTGGAATTTGTTTTGGCTCTTGTTTTAATTTGGGCGCTTGCTTTTTTCCGCGATCCGTCACGTACCTGTCCTTTGGATGAAAACCTGTTATTGTCGCCGGCTGATGGACAGATTACCGAGATTGAAACTATTGAAAAAAACGATTTTATTGGCACGCCAGCATTAAAAATTGGGATTTTCCTGAGCATTTTTAACGTTCATATCAACCGTGCCCCATGCTCTGTGAAAGTTCAAAAAATCATATATAAACAAGGCCTATACAAAAACGCCATGAATCCAGACTCAAGCAGAGTAAATGAATCTAATGAACTCCAATTAGTCAGAACCTCAAGCCCGCAGGATAAATTGATTGTAAAGCAAATCAGCGGAGCAATCGCGCGTCGTATCGTTTGCAAGGCCGGTGCCGGCGAAGAATTGGACGCGGGCGAGAAATTCGGAATGATTAAGTTCGGCTCAAGAACTGAATTGTATGTTCCCGCACATTTAGATAATGCTAATGAAAATGCTGATAATATGGGGCGTAATAAATATCAAATAAAGGTGTTAGTAAAAAAAGGCGACAAAGTCAAAGCCGGATTAACGCCGCTTTTGAGGTATGAAAAATGCGTGGATTAAGAAACGGTAAAAATTTTAAAGGTCTGCTTCGCCGTACCAGAAGGCACAGGCTGCAATCAATAACGATTCTGCCGTCGCTGGTGACTATTCTCAATGGCGTATGCGGATTCTTGTCCATTAATTACGCGAGCAGAGAAAAATTTGGTATGGCCGGATTCATGATTATTATCGCGATGGTTGCCGATTCGCTTGACGGGCGGCTCGCGCGTATGAACAATAGTACTTCCAGTTTCGGAGGCCAGCTTGACAGTCTCTGCGATACAATAAGTTTTGGAGTTGCTCCCGCTTTTATGATGCTGAAAATTATGGAATACGAATTCCATTTGAAATCCACATTTCTTTTTGAAAGCAATTTTTTCCAGCGGTTCATCTGGCTTGCTTCAATATCTTATATGAGCTGTGCTGTAATTCGATTGGCGAGATTCAATGTTGAAAACGAGAAAGATGAGTCTGCGCACATGAGTTTCATCGGCTTGCCGACACCTGCCGCGGCGGGGGTGGTTGTTAGCTTACTATTATTTTACATCAGGTACAGCATTGATTTTCCATCTTCAACAGATGTATTGCTTTATGCTATGCCGGGCGTTGCATTGGGAACGGGTATTTTGATGGTCAGCAGAATACGGTATCCGCATATTATTAATCAGTACTTCGGAGGTAAAAAACCTTTCGCATATTTGATAAAAGTGCTTCTGCTCCTTCTGTTTTTATTCTTACTGAAGGTTGAGGGGACACTTGTCCTGATTTTCTGCGGATTCGCTTTCGCCAGTCTGGGCAAATGGTTATACTACAGGTCGGGAGCTTTTAATTACCTTCCCGCATGGCTGCATAAACATCATAAGGAAAGCGCCGAGCGAATAAATTCGCATCCCGAACTACACTAAATTCGGAACCGCATGTTCCCTGGTTTGTTTTACCCCGGTCTGATTTAGTTGATAATATTTGCCCACTACCCCGATAAGACGCGATAGAACCTGGTGTCCTTCCGGCGAAGCTTCAAGGCCGACTATCTGCAAACCAATTGATAATCCCTGACCGTCCTCTGTCGGCAGAACATTCCTGATTTGCGCACTTATCGTTATCGGCGTTTCGTATGGCATTGGAGTAAATCGCATACCGACAAACTGGCCTTTTTTGAAATTCATATTTTCAACATTTGTAATCATGCAATTATCAGACTCCGGCTGATTTTCATCTTCTGAACCGAACTCTTCATTTTTCGCTGGTGCGATAAGTTGTGCGCCGCCGGCGGAAATATCAATTAATCTTCCCTGGCAATATTCGCAGTTTATGTCCTGTTTCGATTTTGATTGATTCATTGACTCTTGTTTGGCGCTTCTATGCCACAGAAGAACTTTTACCTTGAGTGATTCAGGAACTTCCACGCGATAATAGCTTCTTCTTTCGACTACTTTGATGTTTTCCGGGCAGGCAAGAACTATCAGTCCGCCGTTGTTTAATTCCGCGGCGTGGCTGCATGGCTCAAGGCTTTTGACCGTTGTATCGAATACGAATTTGCCGTAATTATGTTTAAAGGAAATGCCTACAGGCTGATCAACCTGGATATTTATCGGATGCTGCTTCTTATCCGAGTGGAGGCTTTCGATTTTCAGATTTCCATCTGTTAAATCGACTAAAACAACCTTCGCGACGTGCCATTTCCCACGTGATGAGTATGACATAATCGCAGGTGTTTTTTCATTTATGACAGTATGAAGTACTTTTTCCGACTGTTCATCCCGAAGCGTTACCATTTCATTCATTTCACACTCTCCCTTTCTAAATTCGGTCGCGGCTTAAATTTCTGGTCCGAATAAATTCCACCCGGAATTTATCGGCCGCGCCTAAACCTGCTTATCCGGCAGGAGACTCAAACAAAATATATGAATTGTTTGCCCGGATGCAAAATTGCTTTTAATATTATTTGTTTTGGTATAGAAGACTTATATGAAGCCGGACTTGCCAATTATGCCGCAATTGTGTAGTATTACATCTTATATGAATGAAAATTATGATTTTAAAAAATTCGGGGCCGATAAAATCGCTTTTCTCGGCCTGTTTATCTTTAGTGTTTTAATTGCCAATTTTTTAGTTTCAATTAATTCAAAAATTGATTTTTCAAAACCTATCGAACTGGCTCATACAGGCCTGTCGGTTTCTATTCCAACCGGGAAATACTGGAGCAATACTAAACAATGGGAATATAATGAAGCGGATCAAACCTTTGTCCTCGAAACATCCTTAAATTTAGGAAATCCCTCGAATAATGCCAGCGTAACGTGCAAATATTATTCTGATTCGCGGCAAAACATGGTGATGGCAAATTCTATTCAGCAGCAGATTCCTGATTCAAATAACGCCGCTGTGGAAACTAAACTCATAGAAAAAGGCAATATAAAGATACACTGGGTATGTATAAACAATCCGGTTACTATTTTGCTGGCGAATGCAGAATTGCCCAACAATCGCACAATGACGATTTATATATTCGAAGCGTCAGCCATATCGGAAATTGCCGAAAAGATATTTAATGAAATGGTAGAGTCGCTGAGTTTGAATGAAGAAAACCCCGTGCAGGCCGGTGCGGACTTTGTAGCTGAAATGAAAAGCAGGGGAATTGACTCTCTGATAAACAGTTCCAATATGCAATCATGTTTCTTTAGAAAAGATTCCGCGAATAACAATATTGGTTATACTATAGATATTCTCGGTTTTTCAAACGGTGATGACGATTTTACTATCAGGGGCGCGTCGGATATGTTTTTGAGCGGACGCAATCCTCTGGAACAAAAATCTCTGTTTAGTTGTGATAAAGGTCTTACTAACTTCATATGGAAGAGCCGTATAAATACAAGAAACAGGCAGATGGAAGTAACAATGACTCTTGACGAATCGGGGACAATTACCGTCGTTAATGAGAATTCCGGCCAATCCATACAATATTTGAATTGTAAGAATGTTGTCCCGAACATTCTTCTTGAATCGTTTATCATACCGGCTATTGAACACGGTATTAGCAACATAGTTATAGACTTAATTGACAGCAGCGGCAGTATTTCACCGACGCTGTTTTTTTTGAAACGCGCCGAAAACTCTGATGAAGGTTATTCTTATATTGTCACGCTTAAATCCATTGATGAAAGTGATTCAGAATCGTTTTATTTAGACGAAAACAACCGGGTAATAAAATCCGACGGAAATTATATACTCGAAAGAACCGACATAGAGACAATAGAAAAAGAGTTCCCCGGCATGACCGATTACATCAAAGAGCAAATGAGACTCCTAAATCCCAACGCCATATAAAGCCGCAGAGATCACCGAGGACATAAAAAGTAGGGTGCGTGCCAACGCACCATTTCCATATATATTTCACGCAGAGACACAGAGCCGCAAAGAAAAAGGATAAACAAAAAAGAATCTGATAAGAATATAAACTTCCTTTTTATGCTATTCACCTGTCACGACGAGTCGTAGACACGGCGGACTATCGACTAACCACTATTTCATTCACTATTTATATCACAAAAATATTAGTAAGATACCCCCAGATTATCCCGAATTTAGACTAAGATTTTATTATTGTCAAGATTTCTATTAAATGCCATTGGCAGAAAATTAGAATTCAATAATGTATCGGACCCCTTATTTTTCCTGCAAATCGACACCTTAGCCGATTGGGTTGGCATTAGATATCGTGTTGATACATTTATGTAAAAAACATCATTATATTACAGATATTGGCATCTATTCAGCTATTTCACTTATAAGTATAGTAAATATTAAGATAAAATCCGTTATTGATTGCACAATAATAACCTTAACCTGATTTGATTGAAATATTTAATAATATATAATATTCTTAAAGATGTATAAGCCAGAATAGTTCGGACTACTTAACATGATTATAACAACCTCTTTAATAATTTAAGAACAAATCTATCTGGCTTATTCGACATACCGATTTAGAGCAAAGGTGTGTATATTCTCAAAATTTAACTCTTGTAATTAATTCTAAAAAAGTAGGTGAGTGAAATGCGAAATTCAGGGATAATAAAAATTATGGGAAAATGGCTTTTAATGACTATATTCCGATCAATGCATACTTGGACTTATACCAAAGCAATTCTATTCTCTTTAATTGGTTCTATATTAATACCTATAAAAGGAAGGTTAAGTTATTATTTAACACGATTAGCAGAAGCGTATATTCAAAAAGTTGAAGCAAATACAGATATTATCAAAGCGAAAGCTAAAAAAGAATATGCTCATGCACGAAGAATGGAAGCAAAAATAAAAAAAATGGAATATGATATTCAACGCGAAATGAATGAAGATAAATAATAATCTGAGCAGGTATCAAAAACGGGGCCTGACACCTTAAATTTCCTTCAAATAAATGTCACTATTAAAACATTTGAGTTTGTTGAATTATCGTCTTAATCATAGCAGAGTATTCTTTATCAACATTGCTCATCTCTTTTAATTCATCGATCAACAATTTTTGTAGAGGCACTTCACTAACCTTTTGTATTTTATCCATAAGATTATATACATCTTTCAATTTCCCAACTTTATAGGCAAACAGTTCTTTTCTTTTCTCGCTATCACTTAGTTCTAATATTCTTATTGAAATCTCGGCAATTTCTTCACCAGGTTTATGCATTACAAAAGGACCATAGTGAATTAGAATATTCTCTACATCATGATAATAAGGATCTATAAATGGTTTTTCTTGATCATAGTAATTATTTTTTCGTCTGTTGCATTCAGTACAAGCAATAGTAAGGTTTGTCCATTCAAAACGACCTTCTTCCTTAAGGCTCACTGGAATTTTATGTTCAATATCTCCTGGTGTGTTATGGCCAATTTTGCTTTCACAATACACACATTTATTTGATGTCTCTTTAAGTAGCACTTCTTTAATAGCTTTTTCTCTATATTTCGTTTTATAATAGTCGCTTCCTTCTTCAACAACTTTTTGTTTCCACTCTTCCTTTTTTTCCTTCAATAATTCAGGTTCATTAAGTTTAGATATTTTGCGCATCTTTACCTCCAAATATATCTATATTTTTTAGAAATTGAGGATATAAACGCAATCTTTGCAATTCTTCTTTTAACTTCTCAACAGATTGGTCCGATACGCCCTCTTTCATAAGATTGTCATAAGACTCTTTTATCTTATGCTCTACCCATTTAGGTATAGTTAAAGGAACGTCAAGTATTTCTTTCAAAGTTTCATTATAATCACCTGATAACTCTGCTTGAGATAATTCCCTTGAATGTACCTTTTTATTTTCTGTAAAACCAAGAACGTAAATACGAGCATTTGGATTTGAACTAACTATGAAAGGGCTATGTGTAGAGATAATAAACTGTGCCTTTGGAAATGCTTTTTCCAAATTCGGAAGTAGTTCTCTTTGCATTGCAGGATGCAGATGATTTTCCGGTTCATCAAAAGTAACTACAAAGTTATCTTTATCTATCCCATACATTAGAATTTGCCAAGATATTCCAATTAGCGCCCCTATACCTCCCGAAACTGCTTCTAAAGAGAAATTACCACTTTTTGTAATTAATAAAACATCTGGCATTCTAATCTCAATTCTTTCAAATCCCAAATCACTCGGTAGAAGAATTTTTAATACATCTTGGAAATTCTCAAATATATGGATAAAATCGCTATTCCCGGAAACGACTTGGTTTCCATAACCGAATACTCCAAGGGAGATAAGTGAACTTTTAATTTTTTTACCAGGATTTGGAGTGTTATCGGATTGATATAATTGAATTATAAGACTCTGATATTCTTGAAATTGTTGAGTGCTTGTTTTTGGATCTGTCGGAATATTTTCCACACGGTGGAATGAAAAAGGTTGTGTGTGGGATGGTATATAAAGACCATTAATTTGTTTCTGATCTTGGTAAGAAATCCTATATTGTTCTTTAGCTTTTATAGGAACTTGCAATGAACATACTCCACCTGATGTGTAGTGTATCTCACCAATTTTTATTATATCAGATTTTGGCGTAAAAGAGTCGTCATATAAAGACCAAACATCTGTCCAAAATTTAGAATTGCTTTTTTTATCTCTTCTTGTTGAAATCCATTGTAAGTCCCATCCAAAATGACGAGATAGAAGATTTAATATAGTTGTTTTGCCAGATCCGTTTACGCCTGTAAGAACAGTCATAGATTTCTCAAAATTAATATCAAGCGATTTAAACTGTCGCCATTGTTCAATTGTGAGCCTTTTAAATGTTTCCATAAATCAATCATTTCAAGAAATTCATATTTTGTTGTTTGATACTTTTATAATAGTTTTTCAATCTGCGAAATTATGGGAGTGGAAGAACTCACGCTCTCGGCTAATTTCGCCAACCTCGATATTAAAGGTTGTATTTTATATTATTATTATCTTTTATCAAATCCATTTTTAAAATATTTCAGACACTGATTTCTCTGATTGCACAGATAAATTTCTTACTTAAAATAAATCTGCGTCAATCTGCGTTCGTCTGCGGATACTTTAACTTCTGTTTTCTTACTAATATAGGTACATCCAGGAGCTAATATGTTGACTAAAAAAGTAAAAAATATTTTAAATTAGCCGCAAAAATGCAAAATATTCTCAAAAAAAGCCAATTTTCTTAAATTTATCCGCAGATGCCGCAGAAATACGCAGAAAAAGTCTAAAACAAACATAAATTATTAAAAATCTTTGGTTCAAATCACTTAGCGTCGTTGCGCCTCGCGGGATAATATATCTTAGTCGTTAGTTTCTAAGAGAGTCGAAATAATTAATAATCTGCGCAAATCTGCGTAATTCTGCGGATAAAAATAGTTTAAAAGTGTAACACCCCACAGATAAATTCTAGAAAAAATAAAATAATTTTTATTGCAGGCCGGGTATGGAGTTAGCGATTTTGACTCTATGTCACAACCCTCATTTTCAGCTCAGTTTTCGTTCAAAAATGTAACACCGCGCCTATTTATAGAGGGAAGACGTTTTTTCTCTCGTTTGACAAGTTAATATTTATTGTATAGCCACAGAGCGGCTGTGTCAGAATTCAAGTATTTTTTAGAAATATTTTTGGAGT
>CAZVOA010000016.1:0-75840 GCA_964628465.1 uncultured Pirellulales bacterium
AATGCTCTACAACCTGCTATATTGACCGGGTGTCCCAATGTTGAAGTCAGGAAATATCTTATACGGCCCTGCGTTTATGTAACAATTTCGGCTTACGACATACAAGTTTTTGTCCATGTTTTTTTTGTTCTGTATAGACATGTTCAAGATATTTATCTATATTTTGATCGTATTCTTGTTCGATTTCATGACGAATTTTTCGGACTTCTTCAACGATAATATCTTTCATTTTATGCCTCCATCAACTCTTCGGGAGTACAAATAATAGGAGTTTGATACCCCTGATTATCATTAATATTTTGAATAATACTTATAACTCTACCCGCAGCAATATGAGTACAATTCCAGGTAACCAAATAATCAATGCCATGATAGACGGCTAATGCCAGATGAAAAGCATCATTAATAGCCTTTTCAGGTATATTAAGGGCACTATAATACAGTTTGGCAATTGCTGCTGCTTTATCTGTCATTTCAAGGATATTAAAATTATGAATCGCATTCAAACGCTTTTGCGCAGATTCCAAATCACCCCTTGATATCTCATCAATTACGATTTGTGAAACAAAAGGTTCAAAAGACGGCAGAGCTTTTTCCCACCAATCAAGTGTAATTTCCTGATGCGCAGCAACAATCAGATCCCTTGATCTGCGAGCAGTATAATAACTTATAACACTTGATTCTATATAAACAGTTTGCATTATTCTATTTTATAAATCTATTACCAAAAATAAAGTAATTTTTGGTTTATTTGAGATTATATTTTTTCTTAATTTGGTGGATTTATTATTGATTCAAGTCATTCAGTATATTAAAATAAGTTTTTTGAGATATAAAGATGGCCGCTATAAATTCTGGGTCGTCGATTGCCTGGAGAATTAAGCAATTCGCCTTTCCAAATCTTGCGGCCAAAAAGATATATTTTGAGATTAAAAATGAATCAACACAAATGGATTAATTCTGATACTAATTAATTGAAGATAACTTAAATTATGAAAACCAGAAGAATAATTATTTTCCTCATATTAATTGTAATACTCCTAACTGTAGTAATTATTAAAACTACAAAAAATGAATTAAATCATACATTTTATAACGCTGCTATAAATGGCGATGCTGAATTAAATCTTGCGCTTTATAACGCTGCTAAAAATAGTGATTTCGAAAAAGCCAGACAACTTATTGAAAAAGGCGCAAATATCAATTTTTGCTATATAAAGAATAAAATCAAAGGCAATACAGTTCTAATGTTTGCATTAAAAAAGGGACGTTTGGACATAGTTAGATACCTTATTGAAAAAGGTGCAGATGTTAATGCTTTTAGTGATGGAAGTGAAACTACGGCTTTATTAATAGCTTGTGATATGGGATATTCAGATATTGTTAAATTACTTGTTGATAGAGGCGCTGATGTTAATGTTGTTAATCCCCTAAAAGGCTCTACATCAATGATGCTGGCTTTACAACAAGGGCATTTGGACGTAGTTAAATACCTTATTGAAAATGGTGCTGATATTAATGCCTTTAATACTATTAATGGAACTACAACATTGATGCTTGCTTCTCAACAAGGGAATCTGGATATTGTTAAATATTTAATTGAAAAAGGAGCGGATGTTAATGCCCTCAATACTATAAACGGAACTACAGCATTGATGCTTGCTTCTGAACAAGGGTATTTGGATATACTGGAATATCTTATCGAAAAAGGTGCTGATGTTAATTACCTTAATACTGTAAACGGAACTACTGCAGTAATGTTGGCGTCACAACAAGGGTATTTAGATATTGTTAAATACCTTATTGAAAATGGTGGTGATGTGAATACTGTTGGCACTGAGAGAATATTTGGCAATAAAGTTAGAGCAATAATATTGGCTGCCGAACATGGGCATTATGATATTGTAAAATTGCTTATTGCCAAAGGCGCTAATGTCAATGATACTGATGACTCAATTATTCGTGAAGCTGCTTATCATAGAGATATTGAATTAGTTGATTTCCTGTTTGAGAAAGGTTTAAAAATTAGTATTCATCTGGCATCTTATGCTGGGTTTATGGAAAAAGTTCAGGAGATATTAAAAAGTGGTGTTGATATTAATGAAACAGAAAAATGGATGGAAAACACTCCTTTACATAAAGCTGTACAAGGCGGGAACATAGAAATAGTAAAACTTCTGCTTGATAACAATGCCGACGTAAATATAAAAAACCAAGCTGGCGATACTCAATTAAAGCAAGCAGTCGAACTTGGATTTACGGATATCACAAAAAGTCTTATTGCAAAAGGAGCAGATATTACTGTATTGGATAAATACGGCTGGTCTTTGTTACATATAGCAGCCTGCTCAGGACATAAAGATATTGTTGAGTTATTATTAAAATCCGGGATTGATAAGAATATAAAAGATGATGAAGGTAATACTGCACTTGATTATGTACTTCGCTCCAATTTTACAGACATAATAGAACTGCTTGGAGGTGACATTAACAATTCTTCATTTTCTGATAAAGGACCATATACAGTAATTATATCCGACCAAAATGATTTAATTGATCATCTTAAATTTAAAAGGTATGATTTTGACGAGATTTGGATACCCGAAAAGAAAGATATTGAAGGACTTGAACAAATATTAAAAAATTTTCTCATGGAAAATTTATCCTTCAAAACTATAGCATGGGGTGACCGTGAATATATCATTTCTAACTTTCGCAGTTATAACCGCCTGTATTCAGGTTATATTTTAGACAATCAAAAGTATATTATTTGTCAAATGACTTTATACAATGGGTTTGATTTTTATTTTGACGAATCAGAAACAAAGATTCCCCAACAATTTAGTATTATTTTTGATGGCGGTCCAAGTGTCACATATGTTATATTTAATTTTCAGAATAAGTCTGTCGAAAGCATAGATTGCAATGGAATGTGAGAATGTTGAAGATTGACGCTCATCGTTTGCATTGATACTTTTTTAATGACGAGAAAAAACAAACTGATTAACCCATATAATGTTATACTCATATACAAAAAAAGAGTGGGTCTGTAAGCCGAGTTCTGTTGTAGGCGATCATTTATCTTGGTTGGCTGTTGCCAGACAACTCTCCCGTTAAACGGGATGCAACCTACCCGCTGGCCGAGCGGCGAGCCGCTCTTCCGGGCCGGATTACCAGCATACTTGGTCTTGCAGGCGGTGGGGTTTTCAATGCCAACACAGTCACCTGTATCGCGGTGCGCTCTTACCACACCATTTCACCATTGCCTGTACCATAAAGGTCATCGGCTGTGTATTTTCTGCTGCACTTTCCCGCGGGTCGCCCCGGGTGGCCGTTAGCCACCACCGTTGCCCTGCCCTGCTCGGACTTTCCTCCCTGCATCGCATAAAGCTCCGCAGAGCGATCACCCAACCCACTCTTTTATGAGAGCTGTAGAGACGCATGGCCGTGCGTCTCTACTAATAATTTATTATAGCAAAAATATCTTCCTAAGTAAATTATCAGGAAGTTTCTGTATTAGCTGAAATTTCGATATGCTTATTGAAATTCTTATCATCTGTCTGTGAGTAATCCATCCTGTAATGGACTCCCCTGCTTTCGCAGCGTTTTTGTGCGGCCTGTGCCATTAGCAAAGACGCGGTCAGCATGTTCTGGCACTCCCAGCCTTCAGGTGTATCGAAAACTTTATCTATCACATATCGCTGCCAGAAACGTATGATTTCCTGAGCTTCCAGCAAAGGCTGTTCGGTACGCGTAATGCCTACATTTCGCCACATCAGGGAACGAAGAGAGTTTCTTACATCGTCAGTATCGAGTCGAGTCCTGCCTGACTGGGGGATTTCATATTTAATCAGAGGATGCTTTTGACTGGCCGTTCTTGCGTTTACATCCTGTGCGGCAAGATTGCCCGCGATTTTTCCGAAAACAAGACCTTCGAGCAGAGAATTACTGCCGAGTCGGTTTGCTCCATGTAAACCGGTAGAGGCAATTTCGCCGCAGGCGTAAAGATTTTCTATGCTTGTTTTTGCGGAACTATCTGTTTTTACGCCGCCAATCATGTAGTGCGCACTTGGCCGGACGGGAATCAGGTCGTGACTTATATCAATATCGAAACTTTCCAGAAGATCGCTTATAAAAGGAAATCTTTCATTGAAGAATTTCTTACCGAAGTGACTTACATCGAGATATACATGTGTCGCCTCGGTTTTCCGCATCTGTGAAAGTATCGCCCGGCTTACAACGTCACGTGGTGCCAGTTCTGCGGACTCATGATATTCCTTCATAAACTTCCTACCCTGGTTATCGACAAGAATCGCGCCTTCACCACGTAATGTCTCGGAAATTAACGCTCGCGTCGCTCCGGCTATATAAAGCGTTGTCGGATGAAACTGAACAAATTCCAAATCACGCAGAACCGCTCCGGCACGATAAGCCATCGCGATTCCGTCGCCGGTCGCTACATCAGGATTTGTTGTCTCGCGATATATGCGCCCTGCCCCTCCGGTTGCGAGAATTGTATTTATCGCCCAGATTATCTGAGTTCCTTTTGCCTTGTCCAAGCCGATAATTCCGGTACATGAGTTACCATTTTCACCATTTGTAAGCAAATCTATTGCATAGAAATTCTCAAGAATTCTTATACGCGGATTCTCTTTTACTTTTCTAATCAGCGCTTCGGCAATCATTCTGCCTGTTTCGTCACCATGTGCATGTGCTACGCGAGGATAGCTATGGCCTCCTTCGAAAGATGCGGCTACCCTGCCATCAATCAGATCAAATTCGGTTCCCCATGTTAATAATTGTTTTATTAACTGCGGTCCGCCGCGAACAACCAAATCCACTATTTCTTCATTGCATAAGCCGCAGCCTGTTTTTAGAGTATCTTTTATATGTGCTTCAAAAGTGTCAGCTTCTTCAAGAACTGAAGCGATTCCGCCCTGAGCTTTCCATGTATTGCTGTCCTTGAGAGAGCCTTTGCATACTATTGTAACGTTGCAGGTTTGTGCGGCTTCTATGGCGGCTCGCAGGCCGGCAATACCGGAACCTATTACGAGACAATCTGTGAAAAGCTGCTGTGCGGACGCTGAATCTATATTAGTTAAGTAACGTCTGAGTTTTGCTTTATCTGGCATTAATCTCTGTACCTGTATCTTTCAATTATTAATTATCACAAGCAATTAAAAAGCTTGTATGCATTATTCTTTTTCACGTTCCAAAGTAATTTTATCAGGGAACATTCTTTCATCCTGAGAATATTTTAAAATGAAGGCCTGAAGCTCTTTTGTTGAAGATTTCAGAACAATCGTATCTTCATTTTCCTGATATTCTATTTCATTCGGACGTTCCTCAATCAATTCTTTAAATTTGTTCGATATAGTTAATCTTAGTACTAACTTCGGCTCAATTGCATCTACTTTCATGATTGTATGCGCTGGAACGAGAAATAATGTGTTATATGGCAAACTTATACTATTCGAATCTTCTGTATCCCAAGGTATTTTGTCGGGATAAACATCCAAAAAGAGCTTGTCATCGAGTTTCATTAAAACTGTTGTATAAGAACCTTTTTTACCTTCCTTATCAATAAATGTTAAATGATAAGCTTTATTCGGTTCTTCTTCACTTCGTGAAAATATCCATGTTGTATCCGGTTCATTCATATCCTGTACCCATGTTCCAACAAGCTTTTGCTCGAACATCACATCAGAATCTTTATAAAACGGATTTATCGACATAATCGGGATACAGCCGCCCAATATGATTGGAATAGCATAAAATAGTATTGTTTTTATTTTCATTTTATTACCCTTTCAGAACAACCAGAAAAATATATGTTCTACAAGTGCATAATACACAACAAATTATAATTAATCCTATATATTCAACCTTTATATTGGAATTGTCAATTGAAAATATTGGCGAAAACGGATAGATTGCTAATCTTAATGTAGCCGTTCACACGTCATTGCGAGTCCCCTGGGGACGAAGCAATCTCAAGCGTATCGATGGTTTGAGATTGCCGCGTTCGGCTTCGCCTCTCTCGCAATGACAAAAATCACGTTTTTTCCGTGAACACTTACATCTTAATTAGGTTAGTAATGAATTATTAGAAAGGAATAACAACTTTGGATTTGAGTTTTATAGATTGGGCAACTATCGCATTTTGCTCTGTAATTATGGGAGCATCCAAATCCGGCCTGCCCGGACTTAGCATTCTGGCCGTGCCGTTGATGGCCAATGTTTTCGATACGAAGCAATCGACCGGATTATTGCTCGGAATTTTGATTTTAGGTGATATTTTCGCGATTATCTATCACAGAGAAAATGCGAAATGGGAATATATCTTTCGTGTACTTCCAGCCGCTTTGTGCGGTATTGTCGCCGGTTTTTTTGCGATGAAGGTCGTAACCGATGAACAGTTAAAGCCGATTATTGGATTAATAGTCTTAGCAATGCTTGGCGTGAATTATTGGAGAATGAATCGCAAAAATGAAGATGAGAATATACCAGCACCGCTTTGGTTGTCTTTATGGCTTGGTTTTCTGGCCGGAGTTACTACAATGATGGCCAACGCCGCCGGGCCGGTTATGATTATTTACCTGGTCGCGATGAGATTACCAAAAATGGAGTTTGTCGGGACGGCGGCATGGTTCTTTTTTATTCTAAACTGGATTAAAGTACCATTTAGTATCCATTTGGACTTGATGAACTGGGAATCCGTCAAAATTGACTTTATGATGCTTCCCTTCATCTTAATTGGAGCGATTTGTGGTTATTTTGTCCTAAAACGCATACCGCAAAAAGCTTTCACGACAGCAGCACAATTATTAGCTGCCGCTGCTGCTATAAAACTGCTTTTTTGAATGGATTTGATTTGCATAAAACACAATAAAAAACGATTATTGTAACTATGACAGATGGATTGAATACAAATGGATTTGATGCTGAGCGGGAGCATATGCTCAAATATAACCTCAAAGGACGAGGAATTACTAATTCCCGCGTGCTGAAGGTTATGTCGGAAATTCCGCGGGAGAATTTTGTTCCCGAAACTCATCGTTCTCAGTCTTATCAAGACGGCCCGCTCCCAATCGGATTAGAGCAGACAATTTCGCAGCCTTATATTGTCGCCCTGATGACGCAGGAATTGCATATCAGCGAAAATTGTACCGTTCTGGAAATCGGAACGGGCAGCGGCTATCAAACCGCTATTCTGAGCAGACTCGCCAAAAGGGTTTATACCATCGAAAGACTCGATGAACTTTCGATAAATGCACAGGATATTTTGAAAAAATCAGGTTACGATAATATCGAATTTCATGTCGGTGACGGCAGCGAGGGCTGGCCTGTATCGAAATTACCTGAAGAAGGATTTTTTGATAGAATCATAGTAACCGCGGCGGTTCCGACGATACCTAAGCCGCTGTTAAACCAGCTTGACGACGGCGGCCTGATGGTTATTCCCGTTGGATATTCAGGTGTGCAGGAATTAACGCTCTGTGAAAAAAGAGGTGAGAAAATAATTGAAACAAATATTTGTGACGTGCGTTTTGTAAAACTTTTTGGAAAATACGGTTTTCAGGCTTAATGACAGAAGAAACTAATAATATACAGAATAAAATAGAATTATCAATGCCGATTCAATATATAAAAGGAGTCGGTCCGGCCAGAGCTAAAGTCTTTTCGGAACTTGGAGTTGAAACGCTTGGTGACTTGCTGGAATATTTCCCGCGCGACTGGAATTTCCTGCCTGACCCTGTAAAGATAAATCAGTTGCAGCCTAAAATGGACGCCGCAGTAATCGGATTGATTGAATCAGTAGATTACCAGAGCTTCCGCAGGCAGCCTTTATTCGAGGCTCTTATCAGTGACGAAACGGGAATATGCAGAATCGTATGGTTCCATGGAAGTTTTTTACGAAATCAATTAGAGCCTGGACAAATAATATTTGTATATGGCAAAGCCGCTTTATATAAGCATCAGATTCAATTAACCAATCCCAAATTTCTCATTCTCGACGAGGAGAATTCAAAATCGCCGGAAGACCTTAGCGGCGGGATTTATCCTGCGACAAAAGAACTTTCCAGCAGGCAGATTAAACATATTATCAAGCCTGTTCTTGAAATAATCGATGAGCTTGTAGAAGAGTTTTTCGATAAAGATTTTTTGAAGCATAATATTTTAATAAGCAGGAAAGATGCTTTCCGCTGGATACACCAGCCGCCGGATGAGGAAAAACTTTCTCAGGCGAAACGAAGATTAAAACACGACGAACTTTTCCTGATGCAGCTCGGACTTGCGCTTCGGCGATATAAAATACAGCATTTTTCATCAGCGACTCCATGTACTTTCTCTGATGAAATTGATAGCCGAATCAGAAAGCGGTTTCCCTTTTTACTGACTGAAGACCAGAATAAAAGCATATCGGATATTGTACAGGATATGGGCAAACGTGAACCTATGAACCGTCTCCTGCAGGGAGATGTCGGTTCCGGCAAAACAGTTGTCGCGCTTTATGCCGCCCTGCTTGCAATCGCGAATAAAATGCAGGTCGCGATAATGGCTCCAACGGAAATTTTAGCCGGACAGCATCTTTTAAGTATTGAAAGATATTTGAAAAACTCTCAGGTAAAAAGAACACTTATAACCGGCGGATTGTCCGGCAAAAAAAGAACTGAGCTTCTTGAAGAAATTAAGAATGGTGACATTGATATTGTCATCGGGACTGTCGCACTTTTGCAAAGCGATATAGAATTTAAGAATTTAGGCCTGGTTGTAATAGATGAGCAGCATAAATTCGGAGTTGAGCAGCGTGCGGGATTGCGAAAACAAAGTACGCCGCACTGTCTTGTTATGACCGCTACTCCAATACCGAGAACTCTCGCTATGACCGCGTTCGGAGATTTGGATGTTTCCATAATCAGGCATTCTCCGCCGGGAAGAGGCAAAATTATAACCCGGCGGGTAGAACATGAAAACAGACAAAAAGCGTACGAATTTATTCGCGAGCGTCTTCGTGCGAAAAAACAAGCCTATTTCGTTTATCCAAGAATAACATCCATCGAGCAAAATGGTGACATTAAAGCCGCAACGGATGAATGGATAAATCTGTCAAAAAATGTATTTCCGGAATTTAAGGTCGAACTCCTACACGGCCAGATGCCTTCCGAAAAGAAGCAGGAAATTATGTCGGAATTTCGCAAAGGCAAAATAGACGCTCTTGTATCAACAGTTGTTATCGAAGTTGGCGTAGATGTCCCTAACGCTACAATAATGGTTATCGAAGGAGCGGACAGGTTTGGCCTTGCACAATTGCATCAGTTAAGAGGTCGTATTGGCCGTGGGGAAGCGAAATCCTACTGCTTCCTGTTTTCAGAAAGTGATAATGAGATTGCCAACAGCCGGCTTGATGTTATGACCAGAACCAATGACGGTTTCGAAATAGCGGAAAATGATTTGAGACTTCGAGGCCCCGGCGAAATGTTCAGCACGAGACAACATGGGTTGCCGGATTTAAAAATAGCGAATATTATTGATGACTACGAATTACTGGTTATGGCAAGAAAAAACGCATTCGAGCTTGTTAATAATGACCCTATGTTAACAAAATCTGAGCATAAAAATATACGTAAAGTTTTATTGCAAAAGTTCGGTGATACTTTGGGCCTGGCGGATATTGCATAAAATATGCTTCTTTGATAATATATTGTAAATTGTAAATATATTCATTATTAGAAAGCGTCAAGAAATGGTTAAAAATCAAAAAAGAATAGAACAGATTGCGGGCTTGTCTGTAATTATCGCAATTTTTTTAGGCTGCGGATTTGTTTTAAAACCTTTTATTTTATCAATTCTCTGGGCGGCGATATTATGCTTTGCTACCTGGCCTTTGTATGAACTTTTGCTCAAATGGCTTAAAGGACGCCGCAATCTCGCCGCTGCTCTGATGACTTTGATACTTATCCTTGTTCTTTTCATTCCGTTATTCATGGTTGGTGTGACATTTACCGACGGTGTTCAGTCAGTTATAGAATGGATTAGCTCTCAGGACAAAGAAAGCCTGCAAACACCTCCAGAATGGATTAATAAGATACCCTGGGTCGGTACAAAACTTAATTCTTATTGGACTGATATTGCCCAGGATACTGCACCAGCGATTGATTGGCTGAAGCCGCAACTGAAAAAAGCTGGATTGTGGCTGTTGCAGCACAGTCTGGATGTTGCCAGAGGTGTTTTCTATATTGCAATGAGTGTTTTGTTCGCGTTTTTCTTATACCGTGACGGCCAGGGAGTTGTGAAACAAATTCGTGACGGCTTCCAAAAAATAAGCGGTGACTATTCTCAGCATCTGATGGAAATAGTTAAAACTACAACTCGAAGTGTTGTTTATGGTGTCATAGGAACCGCCCTGGCACAGGGCATAGTGGCATGGATCGGATTTTCTATAGCAGGATTACCTTCTCCGATGATTCTTGCTATGTTCACATTTTTTCTAAGCTTTATTCCGATTGGTCCACCTGTTATCTGGATTGGAGCTTCTATCTGGCTTTTCGTGGGAGGAAAAACCGGCTGGGGTATTTTTATGGTAATTTATGGCATATTGGCAATCAGCAGCGTAGATAATGTTATAAAACCTTATATCATCAGCAAAGGCTCCAAACTTCCATTTATTGTAATGTTCATTGGAGTATTAGGTGGAATTGCTACGTTCGGTTTCATTGGTGTTTTTCTTGGCCCGACACTTTTGGCTGTAGGCTATAGTCTGGCAAAAGAGATTCTTATTAATCGAACATCAAACGCGGATTTGAAAAAAAAGGCCAAACAGAAAAACACTGATAATCCTGCAGAAGTATAAAATACATGTAAAACTTTATTATATAAATTCTTCAATAATATGGACTTAGCAGATATAGCGTGAATACTTTTTGTTTTTAGGTTTGCGTTTTTTTCATTTTCAATTTACAATCATACCTCAAACTAATCGAAAAATAACAAGATATGCAGCTTTTGTATGAAAATAAACAGTTAGAGAGGGTTTTGATTGTTATCAGCGCAGTAACATCCGCGATGGTAGTAGCTACCTTCGTACTGCTGTTTGGTTTCGATCAGCCGCTGTTCCCTGCCAAAATTTTGTATAGTACACAAATTATACTGCTTTGTGTATTTATAACAGAAAAGTTATTGCGTTGTAAAAATTGTTCTATAAAAAGACAATTCATTCGTAATTACTGGTTCGAAATCCCCCTTTTCTTCGGTCTTGCGATTGCGACCATAGGAGCAGGTCGCTGGTTTGCGATTGAAGAGGGGCAGGCAAGAGACTTACAGCATTTTGCGGTGGGAATTTACCTTGTTTTGCAGGTAGTTATAAAACTTTGCAGAACCAGTATCAACATGGCCGCTACTGGTAAAAATCCAACTCAGACTTTAATTATAAGCTTTATCGTGCTAATCCTTTCAGGCGCTGGAGTTCTCATGCTTCCTATCGCCGCTAATGGCGAAAATATCAGCTTTATCGATGCGTTATTTACATCGACCAGCGCGACATGTGTTACAGGTCTTGTAGTAAAAGATACCGGAAGCGATTTCAGTTTAATTGGACAAATTGTTATTCTTACCCTTATTCAGCTTGGTGGACTGGGAATAGTTATCTTTGGAGCGGTTATTGCGCTTTTACTTGGACAGGCATTCAGCCATCGTGAGTCGGCGGCTATGCAGGACTTACTTAGCGCACGTACTTTAAACAAAATCGGAAATATGATCGCGTTTATTTTTGGCGGAACAGTTTTTGTCGAAGCGATAGGAGCAGTTTGCCTGTACGGGATGTGGGATAAAGATATTCCTCATAATCGATGGTTTTGCAGTGTTTTCCATTCAATCAGCGCTTTCTGCAACGCTGGTTTCGGTTTGTTCGAAAACAGCCTTATTAATTACAATAGAAACTGGCAGGTATATTTAATAATATGTCCCTTAATAATTTTTGGCGGCCTTGGCTTTGCAGTGCTTTATGATTTAGTATATATCCTTTCAGATCGATTTAAAAGATTTTTGAAAAGGACATACAGTAAATTTCATAGATTTTCGATGGAAGCGCCAAAAAGAATGCTCTTGCAGACAAAAGTTGTTCTTATGTCAAGTTTAATATTAATTGTTTCAGGTACTATTTTATTATTACTATTTGAAAAATATGCCTCACCTGATAAATCTGGAAACAACTTCGGAATATTGGATGCTCTGTTCCAATCTGTGACGGCAAGAACCGCCGGCTTTAATACTGTTGAAATAGATTCATTATCACCTTCAAGCAAATTTTTTACGATTATACTGATGTTTATCGGCGGTTCGCCCGGTTCTTCCGCGGGTGGTATTAAAACTGTCACTTTGGCTGTAATCTTAATGACCGCAATAGCAGCTTTACGAAAACGCGGCGAAGTTGAAATGTTCAATAGATCGGTAAGGATTATTGTTGTCGGAAGAGCTGTAACTATCACGATACTTTTCGTTATAGTTTTATTTACCACAGCACTTGCGCTCAGCATTACTGAAAATTCCAATGGATTTTCTTTTTCTGATATAATGTTCGAATCAGGTTCGGCACTTGGAACAGTTGGGCTTACAACGGGAATAACAAGCTCTTTGACAACCGCTGGTAAATTGATTATCATTATCGTTATGCTTATAGGGCGGCTTGGACCGCTTACACTTTTAGCTGCTTTGACTTTTAACCTAAAACCGGTCAAATATAATTATCCGGAAGAATCGTTAATAGTTGGATAAAGGAACTGAATATGGCAACATTCGCAGTAATAGGATTGGGTAGATTCGGACAGAAGTTAGCTATAGCTCTTGCGATGAGTGGCGCCGAAGTTATCGCTATCGACAAAAACCGTGAAACGGTAGAGCTTATCGCTGACCAGGTAAGTCACGCGGTCAGGCTCGACAGTACTGATGAAGAAGCACTCGTAGCTCAGGGTGTAGATAAAGTCGATGTCGCCATTATCGGTATCGGACAGGGAACAGGACGCGGATTCGAGTCGGCTATTTTGACGGTTGTTAATCTCAAGCAGCTTGGCGTAAAAAATATTTACGCTCGCGCAGAGGACAGGATCGCTGGAGAGGTTTTCTCTAAAATCGGCGCTACTGAAGTTATCTACCCTGAAATAGAATCCGCTCAACGATGGGCGTTTAAGCTGATTGCGCCTATGATTGGTGAAAAAATAGACTTTGCGCCTGGTTACAGTTTGGCACGAATCAAAGCTCCGCCAAGTTTCGACGGCAAAACTGTTATGGACCTTCAGCTCAGGCAAAAATATAATGTCAATCTCGTCTTAATAAAACGCGCAGATAACGATGAAAGAGTTAAAGAGCAGGATGGCAAAATAATCAATGTCCCTATGCCAAGCACAATCATTTATCAGGATGACATTTTAATGATAGTAGGCTCCGACCCGGATTTAGCAAAACTGCCGCAGCAGTAGCCTTATTTTCAGTTTTTGTTATATATTTACATTAGATTTGTGCAAGAATTACGACATAGTTTTTCCCGTAAACCTTTGCACATTTCGGACAGGTTGTGTAATAGAAGTACATCTTCTGCATTTGTTTAGCTTTCGAGACAACGTATGTTTTCATATCTTCAGCCCATTTCCCTGCATTCTGAAAGGGTCCTTCATATACTTTACACAGGAATGTCCCCGATATTTTCGCTATTTCGGCGTCTGGAACATCTTTGGTCACTGCGATATAAACATCGGATCCCCAGAGAGATTTTTCATCGCAGAGCACAATTGGTTCGGGAGAAAGGGCATTAACCTTTTGAATCTTATTCATACTCCTGACCATAACTTTGCCGAAATTGAGCGGGATATGGAAAATACTCGTCACATGATCCCTGACGAATAATTTGTTGTCAAAAGTAACTTCCTTCTCCTGCCACGGCTCAGGATTAAATCTCGGACAACACCCCGTTTCATTTTTCTCATTAAGCTCACTCATTTTTCACCTCTTTATTATATAAATCATAAAATCCCATATACGGATAATAAGAAATTATACAAATATGTACAATATAGTCCAGAAAAGAATTTATGGATAAATATCGAAAAATAGGCATAAAAAAACCGGTGGATAAACCACCGGTTTTGGGTAAATATATTTCATTTTTTGCTTAATTTGTTCTGATAACATCCGTGTGTTTCTTGAGTTCTTCTTCCGCGGCTTTTCTTTTGTGTTTGTGTTTACCGCCGGACATGGCTTCAATTTTTTCTCGAGCCTTATCCTGCAAAGCTCCGGGAGTACGGGCTTTATCAAGCATTTCTTCGTAAGCTATGGTACCCTCATCATAAAGATTCCAGAGATGCTCATCAAGAAGCTGCATACCAAGTTTCTTTCCAGTTTGAATACTCGAGTCAATTCGATATGTTTTATTTTCACGTATAAGGTTCGCGATAGCCGGCGTTACAACCAAAAATTCATAAGCTGCAACACGACCTCTTCCAGATGCTTTCGGGCATAGAGCCTGACTAAGTACAGCAATCAGGTTACTCGCCAACTGGATACGGACCTGTTCCTGCTGGCTTACGGGGAACACGTCGATCAAACGTGTAATAGTACCGGCGGCACTTGTGGTGTGAACTGTGCTGAACACAAGGTGACCAGTTTCAGCGGCGGTAACAGCAGCTTCGATTGTTTCAAGGTCACGCATTTCACCGACGAGAATAACATCAGGGTCCTGCCTCAAAACACGTCTTAAGGCTTCAGCAAAGCTCGGAACGTCCACACCGACTGAACGCTGGTTTATAACCGACTTTTTATGATTATGATAATATTCGATAGGGTCTTCTACTGTTACAATATGACGGTCAAAATTCTCATTAATGTAATTAATCATAGAAGCAAGTGTCGTGGTTTTACCGCTTCCCGTCGGACCAGTAACGAGGAACAAACCTCTCGGTCTTCGACACAAAGCCGCACATATTTTTGGCAAACCGAGTTCATCGAATGTAAGCATCTTATACGGAATAAGACGCAAAACCATCGAAATTACACCTTTCTGTTTGAATACGGCGACACGGAATCGGCATTTATCAGCGAACGCAAAACCGAAGTCGGTACTACCGTCTTCCTGAAGTTCCTGCTGATTACGTTCAGGTGTAATACTTTTCATCAAAGCGGTCGTATCATCAGGATCGAGAACCTTTGTTTCAAGAGACCTGAGACCGCCGTCAACTCTTAATACCGGCGGGCGATTTGTAACAATATGAATATCAGAAGCACCCATAGTTACGCAGGCGTTCAATATTCTATCCATGTTGATTGTTGACATTGACAATTCCTCTAATACTTAATCAATTTATTCAGATTTTAATTCTTCTTCTGTTTGTGTTATTTTAACTATTTCAGCAGGGGTAGTAATACCCTTGAAAACTTTAATAATTCCATCATCACGAAGAGTTTTCATTCCGCCAGCTCTTGCCGCCCTTCTTAATTCTGTTGTCGGAGCTTTGGCGTATGCCAATTCACGTACTTCGTTATTCAATTCGAACATTTCAAAAATAGCAAGTCGTCCCTTGTAGCCGGTACCGGAACATTGAGTACAGCCAGCACCTTTATAAACAGGCGTTTTAGTGAGTTGTTCGCGTGTTATGCCGAGTGCCTCTGTATAGTACGGATCGGGATTCTCATCGATAACACGGCATTTTTTGCAAATAACCCTGACAAGTCGCTGAGCCATGATAGCCTGAATCGAACTTGCACAAAGGAACGGCTTAACGCCCATATCTATAAGACGTGTAATCGCGCTTGGAGCGTCATTCGTGTGAAGCGTGCTGAATACGAGGTGGCCTGTAAGAGCTGCCTGAATAGCAATATCGGCAACGACACCATCACGGATTTCACCGATAAGAATAATATTCGGAGCCTGACGCAACATAGCTCTTAAAATTTTATCGAAAGACAATCCAATGTCATCTTTTACCTGGCACTGGTTCATACCGGGGAAGTTATATTCCACCGGGTCTTCTGCTGTAATAATTTTTTTATCCGGCTTGTTAAGTTCCTGCAAAGCCGCATAAAGCGTAGTTGTTTTACCGCTTCCCGTTGGGCCTGTTACAAGGAAGATACCGTTCGGTCGGGTAATAATACGCTGGAAAGTGTCATAATTATCTTTCTCGAAACCGAGTGATTGGACACCGATATTAACTGCATCCGGGCGCAAAATACGAAGTACAACACTTGGGCCGTGTACACCGGGCAGAGAAGAAACACGGAAGTCGATAAACTGGTCGCCGATTTGACGTTTGATACGGCCGTCCTGCGGCAATCTCTTCTCGGCAATATCCATACCTGAAAGAATTTTAAAACGTGTTATCAGAGCCGGCTGCATGTTTTTCGGAATATTATCACGTTCCAAACAAACGCCATCGACACGGTATCTGATTCGCACCCTGTCGGCCATCGGCTCGATGTGAATATCGCTTGCCCTCATGTAATAGGCATTATCGATAATAAGGTTTACAAGCCTGATAATCGGGGCATCGTCATCTTCCCCAGCTTCCTGGGCTCGTATTTTTAACTCTTGCAATTCCTGGCCAATATCGGCAAGTTCAGCAGCGGTTGCGTCTATACTATGTCTAAGTCTGTCATCTTCCTGAGTTGATTGTACTACGGTTAAATTCTTCTCTATATAAGTGCGGATTTTTGTCGGATTGCCGAGATAGCACTCCGGCTCAGTATTAAGACGGAAACGTATCGCGTCGATAGTTTCCAAATCGGAAGGATCACCAATAATAACTTTTAATTTGCCGTTACTCGAACCAAGGGGAAGAATATTATGTTTTCTAATCAAATCTTCAGGAATCAGTTTCGTCGCATCGGCAGGAATTGTCGCCTTATCGACATTGATATATTCTATACCAGACTGCTTTGCGAGTACTTTGGTCAGTACGTCTTCTGTAATTACGCCTTTTTCCACTAAAACTTCGCCAAGACGTTTATTGCCGCTCTTGGAACTTTTAATGGCTTCGATTAGAACCTCTTTTTTCACCAACCCGGCTTTATAAAGCAATTCACCCAAATGCCTTTGTTTTTTTGTCGTCATAGTCTCCTCGAGATTATACTAACCCCAATGCCATATTATAACAACTAAGCGGCATTAAGTCAACTTAATCTCAGTCTCAACATGTTTAAAGCGGTATGCGCAGCCCTGAGTCTGGTAAACTCTCTACCAAAAGTGAATAAACCCTGTTTAACATCACACCCGCCGTCATAATCCAAACAAATATATACAAGCCCAACCGGCTTTTGTTCACTTCCGCCGGTCGGTCCGGCTATGCCGGTTATAGCGATTGCAAAGTCTGTACCTGACTTTTTCCTTGCACCACGAGCCATCGCTTTCGCGACCTGTTCACTAACGGCTCCGTATTGTTCAATCAAATCAGAAGAAACATCAAGTTGTGTTATTTTAGCTTGATTGCTGTAAGTTATCCAGCCATAAGTAAAATAATTACTTGAACCGGAAATATCCGTCAGCATTTTTGATAAAAGACCACCTGTACAGGATTCCGCTGTCGAAATAGTTTTACCATGTCGTACCAGTTTTTCTGATACAACTTTAGCAAGAGTTTCATCATCTAAACCATAGACTAAATCACCCAGTATCTCTCGAAGCTGTCTTTCCTCTTCCTTACACATTATCTGAGCTTTTTCTCTGTTTTCGGCGGAAGCTACGATATGCAAAGTAATGATTCCCTCATGAACCGTGCAGTTTACAAGCGGATTCCTGCCCCGAAGCATCTTATCGCCAATCATTTCGGCAATCGCGGATTCGCCTGCACCGAAACATTTTAACCTGCAAACCTCAATAGCCTGAGTACCTGCGAAATCCTTTAATTGTGGAATTAGCGATTTGAACATCTTTTTCATTTCCCACGGTACACCCGGCATCGCGATAAGAATCTTTCCATTATGGCGAGCCAGAATTCCCGGCGCGGTTCCAACATTGGGAATGTATTCTGCGCCAGATGGTATATAAGCCTGAATGTTATTTCTTTCCGGCATGGGGATTGTTCTGGCATTAAAAACAGCCCGAATCTTTTCGAGAAGTTCTTCTCTGAATTCCAGTTCAACTCCGAGATACTTTGCGAATGCCTGTCTGGTTAAGTCATCGTCAGTTGGTCCAAGTCCGCCTGTTACAACTATTATATCTGCATCGTAACTCGCCAGCCTGAGTTTCTGAACTATATCGTCTATCTCATCGGCGACTGTGAATGAACTTACTACAGGAATGCCAATATTTTGCAGTTCAATAGCAAGGAATGCGGCGTTCGTATCAACCGTCAATCCGGCTAAAATCTCATTACCTATCGTTACTATACTTGCCTGTTTCATAATCGCGGAATTGTAGCTTGCTTATGGAACTGAGGCAAGATTATTTTATACATAATCTTCAAGTATGCCTTAAGAATTATTTTTGAAAATAGCCAGGCGGAGCATATTTGTCTTCAGAAGGCTTTTTGGATTCCATTTGAGATTCTTTTGTTTTTATTTCAAGTTGAATATCAGGAGTTGGTGAAGGTATATTTTGATTCTCAAAAGGATAACATAGCTTTATAAATAAATTATTTGAATTCATCAAATAAACACCAAAAAATACTTCAAAAACACTCACTATCGCTAAAACAAGAATATATCTATACGTTGCGTAATTTGTCATGTTTTGTAATTCTTTTATTTGAGACTGGTTATAAACCGCTCTTGCACTTTCAGGCAACATTTGCATTGCATCCGGTTTTAGCACAAAAATTAAGATTACGCACACAAAAGTAATAAATCCAAATCCCCAAAATACTAAACCGATTATCTTGCTTGCTAATTCAAATTTCTCTCTCATGTTCTCCCTTTCATTTGATTTTCTTCTCACACATATACGCGGCCATAATCGCACCCGGCACACCGCCCATCTGATTTGCCCAGCATGAACCTATATAAAGATTTTTAACGGGTGTATCGATATTAAGACTCATAAATTTCGGGTAGAATTTTTTCTTCGGATTCCAGCTCCAGGCCGAAGTTGCTCCACCTGAATTATGCGTAAAACGTTCATATGTCAACGGTGTTGCGGCGTCCTTAAATTCGATATATTTACTCAGGCCGGGAACAACTTCTTCGGCTTTCTTAATCAAAGAGTTCATTGCTTTGTCTTTCAGTTGTTTATATTTTTCCTTGTTACCGCCGCCCCAGTTATTCATCCAGTTTTCCGGCGACGATGCCATCAGCATAAGCGAAGACTTGCCTTCCGGAGAAAGAGAAGAATCCATCATAGAAGGTGAATATAATGCTAATGAACATTTTGCGAAATAGTCCGCATCATCAGGATTATGAACATCTCCTTTAAATTCAAGATCAGTATAAGTAACATGATTTATTTTCATATGCTTTTTCAGTTCTTCATTCGACATATTCAAACCAAGATAGACCATGAAAACAGGCTGGGAAACAGACGCCTGGGCAATTTTTGTCAGCATTTCGGCAGGTACGAGCGCTTTGTTATCAAGCAATTTCAAAAAAGTATTTTTATAATCGGAAGCGGAAATAACATAATCAGCTTTATAAGTAACATCTTTACATGACACTCCGATTGCAGTACCGTTTTCCGTAATTATCTTATCGACATAAGAATTCAGTTTAAGTATTCCTCCCAGTTCCTTGAATTTATCAGCAAGAACATCCGCCCATGACTGCATACCTTTCGAAACGGTCCAGTAATCGTCGTACATTCCCATCACCGAACCGACAACAAACGCGGCCATATCAGGATACATAAGGCCGTTAAGGAACTTGCAAACCTGAGAATCCTTCCCGAAAAACCGCTCGTTAAATTCTCCAATGGTCATATCTCCGAGACGTTTGATTATTTTCATGGATTTTTGCGCGCTAAATATATAAGAAATCATAGCTTTGAACATTTCAAAGCCGCTATAAAGAAATGGTATTACTTTTTCTACAGTAGCGGCGGAAGCTTCGTACATGGAATCGACTTCTTTGAAGTATTTATCAAGACTGTCTTTCTCGGAAGGAAACGACTCGTAAAGTCCTTTTTTGAAATCGCTGTATTTTTCCGGAATCATATCGAATTTTTTGGATAACCAGCGAATTCGTTGCCGCTCAAAGATAATTGCGTCCAATACACCTATATCTTTCATCGCCTTAAAAATCGAAACAGATGCCTCGAAGCTAAGCGTGCCGCTTTCAAAATAGAATCCATTCCTTTTAAATCCAGCTACATAACCTCCCGGCGACAAATGCGACTCAAATATAGTAACATCATGCCCTTTTTTCGCTAAAAGATTTCCCGCAACAAGCCCGCCTAAACCAGAACCAATAATTATTACTGATTTTCCCGCCATATCTCAATCTCCTTTTTATTAATTCTTATCTCTATTTATTATACATCAGACGAGTCTGACAAGTCAAACATGTCCGATGTATTTAAATATTCACCATAGCTTTAATTACGCCATCGCCGTATTCAGTTAGCAGCTCGAAAGCATTTTGAGTCTGTTCGAGTTCGAACCTGTGAGTAACCAGGAAATTAATATCGATTTTGCCGGACTTAACAAAATCAATAGCCTTCTGAACACAATGATTTTGTCTGCGAATATATTTAATTGTCACTTCTTTCCTGCGAAACTTATCAGCGCTGAACGAAATCAAATCCGTTCTCGGAATTCCGACAATTACAAGCTGTCCGCCCGGCTTTAGAATATCCATCGCCTGGTCAAGAGCTTCCTGCTGGCCGCAGCATTCAAAAACACAATCAATGCCAAGAGGTTCCGTTTTTTTGATATCGCTGACAATATCAACCTTATCAGGATTTCCAATATAGTCAACTCCGAGCTTTTGAGCCGCTGATAAACGAGAATCAATTTTGTCAGTAATATAAATATTTCCGGTCTTTTGTGCCTTCGAAGCGGCTAATACACACATACCTATCGGGCCGCTGCCAAGAATCGCTATATTCGAGCCATTTGCAAAACCAGCCTGTTTCACAGTGTATATACCAATCGACATTGGCTCGCATAAAGCACCCTGCTCAAGAGTAATTTCTCCATTCGTCGGAAAACAATTTTCCTGGGGAATTACTATATATTCGCACAGACAGCCTCCCATCTGTTTCGGCGTACCGAGGAAAAGAACATTTCTGCATGTATGTTCCCTTCCGACTTTGCACTGGTCACATTTGTGACATGCGAACGATGGCTCGACTACAACCTGCTCACCGGCTTTTACATGTGTTACAGCACTGCCGGTTTTAACAACAGTCGCGGAACATTCGTGACCTACCACGAATGGAAACTCAACTACCTGCGAGCCGATTCTGCCTGTCTCAAAATAATGCACATCTGAGCCGCATACACCAACGGATTCAACCTTTAATAATACTTCTGTATCTTTTTTAATAACAGGCTCAGGAATTTCTCTTAGTTCCATTTGCCTTAGCGCGGTTAAAAACATTGCTTTCATAATTATCTCTCGTTAATCTATTTCCTTGGGAACAAGTTTAATTTCAAAAAGTTTAGGCCACCATTTTCCTGTTACAAATAAACGCTTATTTTTAGCGTCATACGCTATGCCGTTAAGAACATCAATTTTATGATGAGAAACTAAATTATCCAACAATCCATTAAGTTCTATGAGACTCTCAACTATCCCTGTATTCGGATTGATTATCGCAATATCTTCAGTTCCCCATATATTAGCAAATATCTTACCGTTAATATATTCCAGTTCATTCAGATTTTTTAATAACTGCGTACCGTAATATACCGCAAGTTTCGATACGACTTCGTAAGTTTCCGGATCGAGGAAATACAAAGTCGGTGAGCCGTCACTCATAATAAGATGTTCACCATCATGTGTAATTCCCCAGCCTTCTGTTTTATAACTGAATTCACGCTGAAGCTTGAATGTTTCCTTGTCATAAACAAAGCCGGTTTTGGATCGCCATGTCAACTGTACAATTTTATCTTTCCAAATCGTTATGCCTTCGCCGAAATATTCGTCCGGCATTTCATATCTCTGCATGACCTTTCCAGTCTCAAGCTCAACTTTTCGTATTGAAGAATATCCGTATTCCCCGGTACCCTCATACAAAACACCATCTTCATAAATAAGTCCCTGCGTGAAGGCGTTTGCATCGTGCGGGAACGTATTCACAATCTCATAACCATAATATATGGAAACCGAAGGTTTTTTTTTAATCATATAAGTAACAATAACAACAGTAAAAATTACCAGCAATAGCAGAACGGCAATATATTCCTTTTTTTTCACTGATGTCACTTTCACAAATAACATGCTTACACATTAAATCTGAAATTCAAAATATCGCCGTCTTTTACAACGTATTCCTTGCCTTCAAGCCGGATTTTACCTGCGGCTTTAAGTGCTTTTTCATCGCCATGCTCTATCAGGTCATTGTACGCGAAAGTTTCCGCCCGAATGAAACCTCTCTGAATATCGCTGTGAATTTTACCCGCCGCTTCGACCGCGATTGTACCATTCCTGATTGGCCAGGCGCGAACTTCATCAGGTCCTACTGTAAGGAAACTTATCAGGCCGAGCGCGGAATAACAGCTATTTACAAATTTGCTGGCGGCTGATTCCTTGATTCCCAAGTCCTTTTTAAACTCCTCGCGGCTTTCCGGGTCGAGTTGTGACAATTCCTGTTCGAGTTTTGCGCAAAAAGATGTCACAGGAACTGAGCCGCCGATGCTGCCTGTAAAATCGAACTTCTCCTCAAGCTGGTCTTCGCCGACATTGACAACAACTATCATTGGTTTCATCGTTAAAAATCCGAGCGGCTTTATCATTTCACGTTCAGCGTCTGTTTCAATTACCGAACTGATTGGCTTTTCTGATTCTATCGCTTCCTGCAATTTCTTCTGCAATTCAAGCTCCGCTTTATCGCGGGCTTGTGTCTTGGAAGGTTTATTGACCTGTTTTTCGAGATTTTCGATTCGAGTGGTAACAAGCTCCAAATCCGCAAGCAAAAGCTCTGTTTGCAATTCCGTTAAATCAGCCAAAGGATTTACCCTGTTCCTGTAAGCTGGAACACTTGGTTCATTAAACGCGCGAACGACTATCACTAACAAATCAATTGTCCTGATTTTATTAATCAATCGCCTTGCGGCCGCCCTGCCATTATCCTCGGTAAAATTAAAGCCAGGTGTATCGAGACAATCTATCGTAGCGTGAACAACCTTTTTAGGTTTACAATATTTTATTAAAAAATCGAATCTTTCGTCAGGTACTGGAACTACCGCCTCTTCTATAGCGGTCGAACCAATCATAGCCGCCTGCCTGCCGCTTATACCGGCAAGAATCGTGCTTTTACCCGATTGCATCAAACCTACAAGTGCTGCTTTCATTTTACTCCTATTAGTTTTTTCTATTATTCTGTAGGGTGTGCTATGCACACCGTTCTTTATAATTGGTGTGCATAGCACACCCTACCGTATCTGCTTTACTATACCGCCTATTTAGTGAATTGAAAAGCTTAAAAATACCCGCCCTTTCATCTCAAAATTAACTATTGAGGCAAAATAAAGTAATTATTGCCATTATCAGAAGAACATTGTTATAATTAATTCTATGGCAAAATATCCGATATTTCTTAATCTTGAAGGACGCAGAGTCGTAGTTATAGGCGGCGGAACTGTAGCGGTGCGCAAAGCGCAGGTGCTTTTAGACTCCGGAGCAAGGATTGTTGTTGTTGCGGACAATATCGATAAAATGATTACTGCCTTCGGAACACAAAAAAACATCGAACTTATCAAATCAAAATACGAGAAAAGTTACCTGGTAAACGCCGTACTTGCTATCGCGTCCACTAACGACAACGAACTTAATAAGCAAATTTACAAAGATTGCCAGGAACTTGAAATCTTATGCAATGTAGTTGATGTGCCGGAACTTTGCGATTTTTTCGTACCTGCGGTAATAAAACGCGGCGACCTGCAAATAGCAATCTCAACGAATGGAAACTGCCCCGCCTACGCCGGACATATCAGGAAGAAACTGGAAGAATTATTCACCGAACAGCATGGCAAATTTCTCGAAGTACTCGAAAAAATGCGGCTCAAAATTATCGAAGAAGTAACAGAACCAGACAAACGGAAAATAATCTTAGGTAAACTATGCGATGATCAATCCTTTGATTTCTTTCTCAATAACGGCTCAGAAAACTGGCTTAATTATGCCAACGAATTAATAAATTTATTTCAGGCAGAAATACTTTAACTTCATATTTCTAACTCAAGCCTTCAATCTGAGCGATAAGGTCGTTTATTTCCTTTGCTGATTTATCATTCAGGCATTCCAGCAGATTATCAATTGCGTCGCATTTCGCTTTTTCCTGTTTCTCATCCGCGGCAAGTGACGGCAATTCCACCTGGAGGAAATAGTTTATGATGTTTCTTTTCAGAGCCGCGTCGCTATCGTGGAATATTCCGGCGATACATTTATAAATATACGATTGAGGCTCTTTTTGAGGAGCGGGTTTGTCGTCTCTTACGCTTTCCAGCATTTCCCGTAGAAAACCAGCCCGATAAATCGGTGCGTATTCCCTTAACTGATCCAAATATTTTGCCAGGTGCGTATATACTGTAGATGGCATAACTTTTAGCTCCTATCTATAACTAACGCCGGTCTTATGTATTTTCTGGCAAGAAGAACCTCTTGCATTAAAACACCAGCTATTCCTTTTTCAAACGTTCTTGGTATCTAATAAGCAGGATTTTAATATATTTTTCAGCTTTTTTCAAACTGCAAAATAATAAAAAATGATATTTCAGCTATTTAAGCAATTTTATTGACTGATTGTCGTAAAAAAGTCTCCGGGTTTTGTATTGCGGCCATTGGCGAAGCATTTGAAATTCATAAGGCCTGAGCCGCTCGGTTTTATTTGTGTTATTTTAAGAGCGTTCTGACCGCAGATAACATAGAGATTTTCATCAATAGTCCCTGGCGTTAAATTAGATAAATTTGGATTTTCAACAACCTGAGCCATCGCGATTGTAACACGAATTGATTTGCCTGTTTCTTTAGAAGTATAGTTTGCTGAAATGCCGGGCCAGGGCCAGAAACCCCGAATTTTTCGTTCCAGTATATGTGCCGGCTCGCTAAAGTCGATGTAACCATCCGATTTCGAGATTTTCGGAGCGATTGTAGCTTTGTCATGCTCCTGCTCGATATATTCAGCCATACCATTCTCAATTTTGTCCAAGGTTTGCAAAAGTACCGGAGCGGCTAATTGCGCTAATTTGTCGTGCAAAGAACCTGCGGTATCATCGGGAGCAATTTCAATTTCTGATTGCGATAAAACCGCACCAGCATCCATTTTTTGAGCTAACGTGATTATGCTTACGCCGCTTGTTGCATCGCCGTTAATAATCGCTGCGTTAATAGGAGCGGCTCCACGATATTTTGGTAATAATGAAGCATGAACATTTATTGAACCCTTGTGTGGCAGGTCAACAAGTTTCTGACTGATTTTCTGGCCAAATGCAATTACTAAAATTAAATCAGGATTATAGCACGAAGCAATTGTTTCTATATTTTCCTGAGTATTGACGTTCGAGGTTTCCATAAATGGAACTGAGTGTGACATTGCCCAGAGTGCAACCGGAGTAGGATTAGGTTTTCTGCCGCGTCCCGCCGGATTGGGAGGCTGCGTTACAATAAATACAAGCTCATGCGCAGAACTCTTAACCGCGTTAAGGCAATCCAACCCAAACTCACCGCTGCCGAAGTATGCTATCCTCATCTTTCGTCCATCTTCCTTCGTTACTCTTCCTCGGCGTTTTCCTGCAATTTTTTGAGCTGTTTCCGATTCGCAATCTTAGCGGCTGTACCAAGACGATTAACGATAGTCATTCCCTCTATATGGTCGTATTCATGCTGTAACGCACGCGCATAAAGGTCTTCACCTTCATCTGTAAATTCTTTTCCATCAAGACCGGTCGCGGTCACTTTAGCATATTTATATCTTCGAATTTTAGTATAAACTCTCGGTACAGAAAGACATCCTTCTTCTATTGAAATAAGCGGCCCGGATGGAGTGACTGTCGGATTGATAAATATTTTCAGATTTTCCCTGCTGCCGTCAATTGAAATGATAAACAGTCTGAGCGGCACACCTGCCTGAGGAGCGGCAAAACCAACTCCCTTATTTTCACGCATAAGCTCATACATCTTTTCGATTAACTGTTTGATATTATCATTTATTTCTGTGACTGCTTCTGATTTTTTCGCGAGAACCTCATCAGGATAAAGCGTCATTTTACATTTATCAATATCTACCATTTTTTCTTCCTGAAAATATTTTGTTACTAATCAAATTCGTCGCCTTCGAACGTGCTTCCGAGGTACGACTTAATAACAGTTTCATTCTTTATAATTTCAGCCGGGGGTCCGGAGCCGATTACCCTGCCGTGATCCACGATATAGGCTTTGTCAACAACTTCAAGCGTTCTTTCGACATTATGGTCTGTAATTAAAATACTCACGCCCGCATCTACAAGCCTGTTGATTTCCTGCTGTAAATCTTCGACAGCAATCGGGTCCACGCCGCTGAACGGCTCATCGAGCAGAATCAATGACGGCCTTGTAACCATTGCTCGCGCGATTTCGAGTTTTCTTCGTTCGCCGCCGGAGAGGAATCTGCCCTGACTTTTCGCGACTTCAGTTAAGCCGAACCGCTCGATGAGAGCATCCGCGATTTGTCTGCGTTCCGACCCCCGCAAAGACATTGTTTCGAGAATTGCCAAAAGATTATCCCGAACGCTTAGTCTCTGGAAAATACTCGGCTCCTGAGATAAATAGCCCATTCCAAGCCTCGCACGCTTATACATGGGGAGTTTTGTGATATCATTTCCATCGAAAATGACTGAGCCGCTGCTTGGCGTAATCATTCCGATAATCATGCGGAAGGTGGTCGTTTTTCCGGCACCATTGCGTCCAAGCAGACCTACAATGCTTTGGCGTTCGATAGTTATTGATACTTCATTTACAACTACCCTGCCGGAATAGTGTTTCACCAATCCACTTGTTTCAAGAAGAGTTGTGCTTAGCATTTTACCTAAATTAATATCATCCTGATAAAGTTAAAATTATAATTAAGCTTATTAAAAATGGATTATAACAGGAATATCGGCTAAATCAAACAAATAAGCAAAGCTTAAATAAAACCAGACAAAAGAAATTGTTCTGGCATTAAAAGCGATTTTCTGTTATTTATAACATGTTTTTAGCGAAGTCAGGATAAATTATTACCTGAAATTTGAAAAAGATGAATTAAGGTTTAGTATGTTTGCAATTTTAAGTGATATACACTCGAATATTGAAGCGTTATCTGTCGTAATGGAAGACATCGCAAAACGCGGCATTAAGACGATTTATTGCCTCGGCGACGTGGTCGGCTACGGCCCGAATCCGAAGGAATGCCTCGACCTTATGATTGAAAAATCACGATGGTGCGTTCTCGGAAACCATGATTACGCGGTTTTTTATGAGCCTACGAATTTTAACATAGGCGCCGAGCAGGCGAGTTTCTGGTCTCGTGAGGTACTCGAACTCGAAGAAAATAAGGACTTGAGAAATCTGCGATGGAGCTTTTTGGGAAGGCTTCCTATGCGGCGTACCCTCAAGTACAAAATCGGCTCAAACTTCGTAACGATGGATTTTGTCCACGCCTCACCCAGGCGGCCAATAAACGAATATATTTTCCCGGATGATGTGTATAATAATCCGCTGAAAGTTCGGATGCTTTTCGAGAAAGTAAATCATATTTGTTTCGTAGGACATACTCACATGCCAGGCGTATTTCTGGATGAGCCGGACTTTTACCTGCCGAACGAACTGAACAATTGCTACCCGATTGTAAACGATGAAAAAGCTATTATAAATATAGGCTCTGTCGGTCAGCCAAGGGATAAAGACAACAGAGCTTCCTATGTATATGTTCAGGGAAACGAAGTACATTTTGTGCGTCTCGAATACGATTATGAGACAACAATGAAAAAAATATATGCAATCGAACAACTGGATAATTTCCACGCCGATAGATTGCCGAACGGAAGATAATGTTATTATAGTGACAGAAGAAATAATATGCGATACTTAAAATGGACAGTAATTGTTTTTGTAATTTTTTGCGGGTTTCTTGTCGCGAAGTCTGGATTTTTCACTGTTTCACCTGAGACTGTAAAATATCCTATTCTTTTGCAGCAGACAATATCAGGTATTTCGGGAAATAATGAAACTCCCGAAACCAGCGACGCAAATGCACCTGTAAACACGATAACCCAACCTACTAAAGAAGGCACTTTTACGGTTGAGCATAGTGAGCTTAAAAAAAGAACGATTGGTTCTACGGATAAAAACGACGGCTACAAATTCCAGATTGAATTAACTTCCAAAGGCGCCGCAATAGAAACAGCAACATTCAGTGAATTTAACAATCGCGACAGGAAGAATCCTCAGCCGCTCGATATTATTTCACCAGCAAAACATATTAACGGAACAGAAGTTCTGGCAATGGCAAATAAGGAATTCATGCTGCCGGAATATGGCAAACAACTCAGGCTGGAAAATCTGTCTTGGCAAAGCTTCGAGCCGGTAACTCATGAAGACGGTTCGCAAAGCGCGCGTTTCGAAGCAATTGTGCTGGAACAAAATTCAAATCAGCCTTTTATTAAACTTATTAAAACATATACAATCAGAAGGAACAGTTATCTTCTTGACTGTGACATAAAAGTCGAAAATCTATCCGATTCCAAAGAACAAATTCGATTTAATATCAACGGCCCATCAGGAATAGAAAAAGAAGAATTAAGAACTGATATGCGTTCAGCCGTAGCGCTTTATAAAAATGCCGAAGGCCAAATTGAAACCAAAATAAATAATATATCAACTCTTCTTAATAGTAAAAAAAGTAACTCGCTGAACAATACTGAGAATCCGGAATCCAATTTTATTTGGGCAGCTATAATTAATAAATATTTCGCGGCTATTCTGGTTCCGGTTCCAGATGCGAACAAACCTTATTCTGATTGGATTTATGAAAAAAGCGGTATTGTTTTAGATCCGAACGCTACTAATAAAAAATTAAGCGACACTGGAACAATCGGTTTGAATTTGCAAATCTCAACTCGCGAATTAGCAGCCGCGGGAGAGGAAGGAAGCTCGATAGATTATAATTTCAGATTGTACATTGGGCCGAAAGAAAAAAGCATTTTTGATAAAAACGAGGATTACAAAAACTGGGGCTTCGTTCATGTTATCAGTTTTAATTCCTGCTTCTGCTGCCCCAACTGCCTGATTAATCCGATTGCGTTCGGGATTCTCGCGACAATGAAGTGGATGTATGGTATATGGCCGCACAACTACGGCATAGTTATCATTATACTGGTTTTCCTGATGCGTCTTGCCATTCACCCGCTTACAAAAAAGAGCCAGGTCTCTATGAGCAAGATGGGCAAACTGGCGCCGAAAGTAGAAGAAATCAAAAAGAAATACGCCAGCGACCAGAAGGAAATGAACAAGAAAATGATGGAACTGTACAAGGAACAGGGAGCATCACCAATTATGGGAATGCTTCCGATGTTTGTACAGATGCCGATTTGGATTGCGTTATGGAGCGCTGTAAATACGAGTGTTGCTTTACGCGGCGAAGGTTTCCTTCCGTTCTGGATAACCGACCTTTCCATTCCTGACGCTGCTCATACATTCACAAATCCAATTACAATACCATTATTAGGCTGGCAGATTTTTTCAATAAATTTACTTCCAATACTCATGGGAGTTGCTTTTTATTATCAGCAGAAACTCATGCCGGCTCAAACGGGCGCTTCTAATCCGCAGATGGAACAGCAGCAGAAAATGATGAAAATCATGATGCCGTTAATGTTCCCGCTCATGCTCTATAACGGTCCATCCGGCGTAAACCTTTACATTATGGCAAGTACTTTCGCCGGAGTCATTGAGCAATCTGTTATTCGCAAACATATCCAGGAAAAGGAAGCCGAAGAAGCAATAGGTTTGGTTTCAGTAACAAAAAAGACCGGCGGCAAAGTTAAAAAGAAAAGACCAAAACCGTTCTTTAAAAGTTAGGGCATGTATAATTCAAATGATACTATTTTCGCTGTCAGTTCTCCGACTTCAGATAAGAGAGTGATTATCAGGATAACCGGACCTGATACGGTTGATACTTGCCGCGAGCTGTTGGGTAGCCAGATTGTATCTAAAACAAAACGTACAATCACTGAATGTAAAATAAAAGTCGATATCGAATTGGAATTGTCCGCCCTTTTGTATTTGTTCCCGTCACCAAATTCTTATACAGGTGATGATGTCGCAGAAATTCATATTTATACAAATCCATCAGTAACACAGGCTATCCTGGATAAACTTATGCGGCTTGGCCTTCGCACAGCCGGGCCGGGTGAATTTACTTCGCGAGCATATCTGAACGGCCGAATGGACCTTGCGCAGGCTGAAGCGGTAAACGAAATCATAATCAGTTCCAACCAGTTTCAGTTATCAGCCGCGGAAAATCTTCTTTCAGGAAAATTATCGCAAACTACAGAAGAAATTCGCGATTCTATAATGGATTGCATGAGCAGGCTGGAAGCCGGACTTGATTTTTCCGGCGAAGAAATAGAATTTATTTCCCGCAATGAAGCTATTGAGAAACTCACTCAAATAAAAAAGAAGCTCGAAGAATTATTAGCCGGAAGCATCCGATACGAATCTGTAATCGATTTACCTTCCATTGGAATCGCAGGCGCACCAAACGCGGGCAAAAGTTCACTAACGAATAAACTTCTCGGCTCAGAACGCAGTATAGTTTCACATGAGCGTAAAACTACAAGAGACGTTCTTACCGGCACGTTACAACTTGCACACTACAATTGTGTTTTATTTGATTGCGCAGGCCTGATTTCAGAACCGGAGAATATTCTGGACGAATTGGCACAGCAATCAGCGACAGAAGCATTGCGAAACAGCAGTATTGTAATTTTCTGCGTTGACATTTCCAAAGACGACTGGGACGAAGATTTTGAAATCAGGAAATTGATAAATTCAAAAAACATAATTCCCGCAGCCGCAAAGTGTGATTTAGTCTCAAAAGAAGATTCCTGTCTCTTGCTTGAAAAATTGAATTATATATTCGGAATTGACTTTATTCCTATTTCAGCAAAAACAGGACAAGGTATAAATTCATTACTTGAAAAAATTGATTCATCGCTCTGCATACAAACATCGAATGCGGAAAGCCCCCTTGCGTTAGTTTCGCGACACAAGAAAGCGGCAACAGACGCAATAACGAACATCAGCGAATCAATCGAAGAATTAAATTTGGGGAATGATGAAGTTTGTACAATGACTCTCAGAGCGGCTTACAAAGAAATCTCGCAAATAGAACAACACAATCTCGACGACCAAATCCTAAACCAAATCTTCTCAAAATTCTGTATTGGGAAATAGAATGAAATGGTGCGTCCCAACGCACCCTACATTTTTTCTTTATTCGGGTCAACAAACGGGACATCATATTTTTCAATTAATTCTTCCCATATTGGCATTCTTTCAGGTCGGTCAGTAATTGTAAGAACATCAGAGACACCAATGCAATAAGAGCTGCCTGGATATCTCGACATGAACTCCTCTATCATCTTCATCCTTTGAGGATTGTTCGTTGTAAGAAATTTAATATTGAAAGTTTGTTTTGTGAAGTAACCAAGATCTATTAGTGCTTTTTCATGTTTTTCAAATCTCTCGTTATATTTAGTCCATGTGTTTTGTTTTTTAATTACATTAGATACAGACTCCATACCGAACTTGTGATATGAAATTTGAATATCTCTTCGAAAATAGTATCCAAGAGCAAAAATACCTATTATCAGCAACAAAACAACAAAATGTATTCGTAACACACGAAAAACTTCACTCAATAATTTTTTCATACAATTATCAATCTAATACCATAGGATTGCTTAACTTTTCGACCGAGTAGGCCGGATCCGTTTGCCCATTGTATGGTTCAAAGCGACCATCAGCAGCACTTTTGAGGAACAAAAGATACTGGGAGCGGTCAGCCGGTTTGAAATGAAGCAGAGCAGGTCCATTTACAATTATATCTTGTGTTGGTTCTACAAGACGATAATGATGGAGAACAATTTTTGACTTTTGAGCTTTTTCTAGTTTTCCTCTAAAACATACTGAAACTTCAAATGTAGTTTCAAGACCTCTTGCCTTTATTGTTTGATTATCTTGCATTACACCGGGTAAATCAATTATTTCATCGAGTTCCTTTACTTCGACGGGAGAAGCAATTACCACAAGATTTGCATCTGAAGCCATTTTTTTATAACTGAATATCTGAACCGGACGAGCCAGACTAAAGCCGCAAATCACAATAACACACAAAATCAATGAACCTAAAACATTTTTTCTTCTCATAATATTCCCTTTAAATTAACTATGGATAATACGAACAACACAACCTCGACGACCAAATCCTGAACCAAATATTTTCAAGATTCTGTATTGGAAAATAAAAGGAAATGGTGCATTGTCACGCACCCTACATTTTTTCTTTATTCGGGTCCTCAGGTGGAACATCATATTTTACAATCAATTCTTCCATTGTGGGCATAAATTCTTTCCTGCATGTTATGCTGATTTTATGTTCTCCCCTATCACCAATACTATACGAAGTACGATGCCTTGCATTAAACTCTTCAGCCGCCTTTCTCATTTCAGATGAAAATGCTCCAAGATATTTTGTTTCGAATACTCGTTCTTCAAGGTACCCAAGCTCTATAAGAGCGTCCTTATGTTTTTGACGCTTTTCTGAATATTTTTCAATTCGACGAAAATCCCTTTCTGTCGAGGGTGAACCAAATTCCCTCATAGACTTGAGCGCTGAGTCCTGGCCCCATTTGTGATATGATATTTGTATATCTTTTCGAAAATAATATCCAAGAGCAAAAATACCGATTATAAGCAGTAAAACAGCAAGCTGTGTTAATAACACGCGGCTAAAATCTTTTAATAATTTTTTCATAAATTTATTATCCTGAATATTTGTTAAATTTCCAATGTAAAATTAGTTAAAAATCCACAATTACCTAATAATTTCTTTCGGACTTTTTTGATTATTTTATGCTTTTTTTCTAAAAAATAATATAATATACAAAATAAGAATGAACGTGGAAGGTCAGAGAAGTGTATAATTATTAACAGATACGAATATTAATATACGAAACGTTTTTATAGCGGAGGTTTTGATATGGCCGCGAATAATACGAACGACAAAAAGCATCTTGCGAGCAAAAATGGTATTAACCATGATTTGGGTGAATGCGAAGCTAAGTTTCAGGTACTTTTCGATAATATCAGCAGCGGCGTAGCTATCTATGAAACAAAAAATGACGGGCAGGATTTTGTGTTCGTTGATTTCAATCGAGCCGCAGAGGAAATAGAACATATCAAAAAAGAGCAGATCGTCGGCAAAAATGTCAAAGACGTTTTCCCGGGTGTGGAGAAATTCGGAATTCTTGAAGTATTTCGCAGAGTTTATAAAACCGGAGTTCCTGAATATCACCCTGTCTCGATTTACAAGGACGAAAGAATAGCCGGTTGGCGAGAGAATTATGTCTATCGCCTTCCTTCAGGACAAATTATCGCGGTATATGACGATATAAGCGCGAAAAAGCACAGTGAACTGGCCGCTAAAATGACCGACGAGTGTTTTCGTGCAATCGCTGATTATTCTTACGACTGGGAAGTATGGATTAGTCCTAAAGGTCGTGTATTATGGACCAATCCAGCCGCGGAGAGAGTTACGGGATATAGCGTAAAGGAAATTATGTCTATGCTGGATTTCCCATCCGCTTTGTTATATGAGGAAGACCACGAAAGGATAATGAGGGCTTTTCGCTCGGCGGTGAACGGCACAAAAGGCAATAATGTTGAGTATAGATTAGTTCGCAAAAACGGCCAGATTATCTGGGTAGCGGTTTCATGGCAGCCTATTTACGATAATGAAGGCCAGTCATTGGGACACCGCGAAAGTATTCGTGATGTAACCGAAAACAAGGAAGCTCAAATCAAACTGGAAGAAGCATTGAAAGCAAGATTGTAAGACTTCTTTCTGTAATTATTTTGCATCGCCGGATTTCGGTAAAGGCTCGTGTGCTTTTCTTCCGTAAACTTTCTCATAAGCCTTACAGGCCGGGCAAATACCTGATTCGAGTTTCTTAACAAACCAGAAGATAAGCCCTCTTTGTTTTACTCTCGCCTTTTTGCACATTGGGCATGACATACATTGAAGAGCTAACTTACGATCTTTTTCAGTGATTGATTCTGTTTGCATTTTCAATCCTGCTTTCAAAAATTATAAATTATTCTTTAGGAAAGTTTATTTTCTCAGCCACTCGACAAATTTTGCAAGACCATCACTTATTTTAGTCTTCGGGTCGTAGCCAAGTTCTTTCATAGCTTTACGTACATCAGCGTAAGTACAATCAACGTCACCGGGCTGCATTGGAAGATGTTCGATAATTGCTTTTTTACCGATAGCTTTTTCAATTTCGGTTACAAGATTTTTAACAGTAACCGGTCTTGATTCTCCGAGATTGTAAATATTATAACCTTCGCATTTTTCAATAGCCGCCGTTATGCCGTCAATTATATCGTCAATGTATGTAAAATCCCGCATCATCGAACCGTCACCATAAACTGGAATCGGTTTGCACTGCTCGATAAGCCTGGCGAATTTGTGAATCGCAAGGTCTGGTCTTTGACGAGGGCCATATACTGTAAAAAAACGAAGGCATGTCATCTTTATTCCATAAAGATGATGGTATGTATGACAGAAAAGCTCCCCTGCTTTTTTGGTTGCTGCGTAGGGAGAAATAGGAAAATCGACATTATCATCTTCCGAGAAAGGAACTTTTTTATTATTTCCGTAAACGCTGGAACTCGACGCGAAAATGAATTTTTTAACATCGAACTTTCTGGCCGCTTCCAGCATTACCATTGTCCCAGTCATATTATTGTCACTATAGTAAACAGGTTCCTGTATGGAAGGCCGAACTCCAGCTCCGGCAGCCAGATGCACTATAGTATCGACATTGTCACCAACAACTTTTTCCACAACGTCAGGATTACGAATATCATCTTCTATAAGACTGAAATTATCATTCTTAAGACAGCCGCTTATATTGTCACGCTTGATTTGCGGATTGTAAAAATCATTAAAATTATCGAGTCCAGTAACACTCCAGCCGTCAGCAAGCATACGCTCGCAAAGATGCGATCCTATAAATCCAGCGGCTCCAGTTATTAATACTTTCATAATTTTTCTTGTTCTGCGTTCTCGACACTCAGGACTCTATACTAACTGAAGGTCTTCCGACACTGTGATATTCAATTCCTGCCCTTTTGAGCATATCGGGATTATACAAATTTCTGCCGTCAAAAATAACGGGATTTTTCAGTTTCGATTTAATTGCCGCGAAATCAGGATTTCTGAATTCCTGCCAGTCTGTGAAAATGACCAGTGCGTCCGCGTTATCAAGTGCATCATAACCATTCTGTGCGACTTCAATTTTATCCTTAAGAGCGACAAGAGCCGCGGGTCCTGCTTCAGGATCGTAGGCTTTTATATTATAACCATTATCAATAAATTTCTTAACACAATAAATTGCCGGCGACTCTCTTATATCATCTGTTCTGGCTTTAAAAGCAAGTCCCCACACGGCTAAAGAAACTTTGTCCTGCTTGCCGGCAAAATAACTCATAACACGATTCGCGAAACGTTCCTGTTGATTAATATTGACCTGTTGTACCGATTTGGTTAGTGTCATTTCAACATCATTTTGTGAGCCGGTATGAATAAGTGAACGAATATCTTTTGGGAAACACGAGCCGCCGTAGCCAACACCAGGGAATAAAAAAGAAGAGCCGATTCTCGAATCGCTCCCAAGACCTTTTCTGACATTTTCGATATCAGCGCCCAATTTTTCGCACAACACTGAAATTTCATTCATAAAAGAAATTCTCGATGCAAGCATAGCGTTTGCGGCGTATTTTGCCATTTCAGCAGAGATTGTATCCATAAATAAAATTCTGCTGCTCTTTCTCATGAAAGGATTGTACAACTGATTCATAAGTTCTCTTACCGGAGGATTTGTAGTACCAATGATTATCCTGTCAGGACTCATGAAATCCTCTACAGCAGCGCCTTCCTTGAGAAATTCAGGATTACTTACATAATCGAAAGGCACGGAAGTTTTAGAACGTATCAGGTCAGTGACTTTTTGAGCCGTTCCCGGAGGTACGGTGCTTTTTGTCGCAATAATTCTATAGTCTGTAAGGTGTTCCGCTATTTCCGAAGCGACAGACATAATCGCGGATAAATCGCATGAGCCATCGGGAGCCGATGGAGTACCAACCGCCATAAAAATAATAAGCGAATTATCTACGCCGTATTTCAGGTCTGTTGTAAAATGAAGCCTGTTGAGTTTTCTGTTATGTTTTACTATTTCCGTTAAACCAGGCTCGTAAATCGGGATTACATCATTATTCAGGCCCGCAATTTTGCCAGGGTCATTATCGACGCAAATAACATTATTTCCCGCTTCAGCCAGACACGCGGCTGTTACAAGACCTACATAACCAACACCTGTTACACAAACCTGCATTCCATATTCTCCATTTTAACAATATCTTATTCGACCGGCTCAATCATATCGATTTCAATTTCCACACTTGCCGCCTGGCCGAGAATATCTACCTGCAGCACAAGTCTGGTCTGACCTTTTATATTGACTATAATTCCCTGGATTCCAAGTAATGGGCCGGCTATTATTCGGCACTTTTGTCCTTTTTTGAGATATTTGTGCGGTATTAGAGTTTCACCTGTACGCAGAACACGCTCAATCTGTACCAAATCATCAATAAATTTTTGCTGATCCGCAACTTCAATGAGATTCGCAATCCGGTTTGTTTTTAGAATTTCGATTCGCTGTACTTCGTAGCCGCAAAAAAAAATGTAGCCGCTGAATAATGGTAAAAGTGATTTTATCGTTCTTCTGCTCTTGCGACGTACATTCCATGTCATCGGAAGAAAATAATTGATGTCCCTGTTCACCATATCGTGAGCAAGAGCTTTTTCGTTCCTGCTTTTCGTATGAGCAACCCACCACTTACCTTCGAAATCGGTAATCGCCCTTTCAGGCGGCCATATTATTGGAGGATTTTCACTTGCGTTAAACAATTTTCACTTTTCCTGTCAGCTATTATAAAATTTAAGTATAGTTTGAGCGACAAATTCAATTTGTTCGTTCGTCAATTCAGAATATATCGGCAAAGAAAGCACCTGTTCACAAATTTTCTCAGTTACCGGTAAATCGCCCTGCTTATACCTAAGGTCACTGAAACATTTCTGCAAATGCAGCGGCTTCGGGTAAAATATCGCCGAACCAATTTTATTGTCCGAAAGGAATTTGTTCAAATCATCCCTTTTCGGAGCCGCTATCGTGTATTGATGATAAATACAAACGTTACCTTCGTCGATTTTCGGAGTTTTAACAATTGAATTACCTAACAAATTATCATATAAAACCGCATTTTGCCTGCGTTTTTCGTTCCATTTGTCGAGATACTTGAGTTTAACTAAAAGAACAGCGGCCTGTATGCTGTCGAGGCGGAAATTGCCGCCAATCATATTATAATAATATCTTGGCTTCTGACCATGATCACGCAAGGATTTGAGTTTTTCTGCTATTGCATCATCATTCGTTGTAACGAGGCCGCCATCGCCAAAAGCACCAAGATTTTTTGTAGGATAGAACGAAAAACAGCCGTAAGAACCGAAATTGCCACAGTTTATGCCATTTGCACTTGCCCCGATAGCTTGTGCGGCGTCTTCTATAATCACGAGATTATGGCGAGTGGCGATTTTTGTAATCTCTTTCATTTTCGCGGCCTGACCATACAAATGAACAGGAATAATCGCACGAGTTTTTTCTGTTATTTTCTCTTCGATACAGGACGGGTCAATATTATATGTATCCGGCTCGATATCTACAAAGACCGGTTTTGCACCAAGCCTGTAAATTGAACCGGCTGTTGCGAAAAATGAAAACGCGGTCGTAATTACCTCATCGCCGGGCTTGATATCAGCAGCCATCAAGCTAACTAATAAAGCATCTGTCCCGCTCGATACACCAATGGCGTATTTGCAGCCGATATATTTTGCTATTTTCTCTTCAAATTCTGTAACCCACGGGCCCAGAGCGAAATATTGACTATCACAAACATCACTTATTTCCGGAAGAATCTCTTCCTTGATTGTCGCGTATTGCGCCTTCAAATCCAATAGCGGAACCTGCATATAAACTCCATTTCTGCAATTTTGTTCCCTGAACCACATAGGATTCAGGGTAGTGTGTACCCAACGTGGTTCACACTAAATTCGTTTCCAAACCCGACAGTTTAGGATTATTATCGCAAATTGTCAAAGAAATTGGGAAAATGTTTGCTGGTTTTATGGGTTCCAATCCGAAATAAATATTGACGAATAATTAATTAAACGCTAAAAATGGGCTGAATTTCTAATTTTATGAAAAAAGATAACTTCAACATTCTGTTTTCCTGCGTCGGCAGGCGTGTATCTTTACTTGAGAGTTTTCGCAAAGCCGCAAAAGAGCTGAAAATCCAGTCACAATTAATTGGAACGGATATAACAAATCTAAGTCCGGCCTTGCAGTTATGCGACCAGAAATTTATTGTCCAGCCCATAAATCATCCCGGCTACATCAAGCAACTGCTTGCTATAGTAGAAAATAACAAGGTAAAATTACTCATTCCAACTATTGATACGGAATTAAAACTTTTAGCGGAAAACAAAAAGAAATTCGCCGCCCTGGGATGTCATGTTCTTGTTTCGTCAGAAGAAGTTATCGATATTTGCATGGACAAGAAAGAGACTTATCGCTTTTTGATTAAACACGGCTTCGAGAGTCCGGTTACAATGACCGCAGGTGCGGCGTTATCAAAAAGCAATCTCAAATGGCCGTATTTACTGAAACCGTGGGACGGCTCGGCCGGGAAAAATATTCATTTGGTTAAAAATCTTGATGAATTGAAATTCTTCGCCAGAAAAACGAAAAATGCTATTTGCCAGGAATATATCGAAGGCGATGAATATACCTGCGATGTTTATGTTGATTTTGAAAAAATAGTTCGATGTGTTGTTCCGAGAAAGCGACTTGAAGTAAGAGCAGGCGAAGTAAGCAAAAGCCAGATTGTGAAAAATCCAGACATTATGAATCAGGCCGCAAAATTAGCCGAAGTTCTCACAGCCGGACCCGGCGTTATCACAATACAATTATTTTTGACAAAAAATAATAAGCTAATATTTACAGAAATAAATCCCCGTTTTGGCGGCGGAGCACCACTATCTATAAAAGCCGGGGCAAATTTCCCAAAATGGATTTTGCAGGAACTTCTTAAACAGGAACCAGAAATCAAATTCGATAATTTCAAAGACGGCTTAACTATGCTGAGATACGATAGTGAAGTCTGGATTGAGAAACAATAAACCACAATAGAGTTTTTTTCATTTAGTTTCCAATTTTTTCTTTTTCTTTCAACAGTAGAATTTCTGGCGATTCTGCATCATAGATTTTCCATTTGATACGATATAATCCTTCTTCTTTATACAATTCAAAAAGTTCCATAGTATCTAAATACCAAGTTTTACTTTCTGAAGGTTTTATAACCACTTCTTTTATCATACTGTCTCCTGAAAGACTTCTTGGCCGTTTCGCATTCGGCTCTAAAACCTCTAAACTATTTGGGTAATCCCAAAATTCAGGGACAGGAATATCAATTTTGCTGTTATTTTTTGCTATAAAGGCTAATCTTGGTGAAGTTTCTTTATTAGAAACTACTAATGCAATGCTTAATTGTAAATCTTGTAACGCTTTTCGTAATTCTGATATACCAGTATCTTTTTTCTTTGAGTTGTTAGAACAACCTGCACTTATCAGAATCAGTATTAAAATTATAAAAAGGCAATGAATGATTTTATTAATCCGCGAAATCATAAATTAACGCTCCTTCTTGTTTGTCAATTATTTAAATCTCATGTGAAATTTGCAAAATCACTTTATACCGCACAATAAAAATTAAACTAACAAAATACACTTGAAACGTCAAATATATAATTAATATTTATTTTTGTCTGTTTGAGAATTGCCGCAGAGCGGAAAGAAATTCGGTAGGAACAGCATATCCAAGATTTTCTATCTTATGAACATCATTCCATGCTTTGTCATAATCGCCGAGAGCGAAATAAACAAGCAATCGTCCAAAATGCGCTTGGGTATGTTTTGAGTCGATTTCTATTACTTTCGTAAAATCTGATATTGCCTTTTCGTACTCATTTTTTGCAAGGTATATCTGTCCGCGATTGAAATAGCCTTCAGTAGATTGAGGCGATATTTCAGTAACTTTCGTAAAATCTGAAATCGCTTTTTCTATGTGTCCCAAAGCATTATAAACAAGTCCCCTGTTATAATAAGCGTCAGAAAAAGCTGCGTCCCTGTTTATTGCTCTTGTAAATTCTGAAATTGCGTCTTCAAATTGGCTTTGTTTTGCGGCTGTTATTCCGCGATTATTATAATATTCAGCATTCCTTGAAATATTATTGATTTCTTCTCTCCAGCCAAGAAGTTTGTCCTGCCAGTTCGTTTCTAAGCCGCTGATTGATTGCTCGAACTGACTCTGCCAATCCTTGAATTTTAACAAAAGCGAATCTTTCATTGCTGTCTCGAAAACTTCACCAGATGCAATGTAACCTAATCGTTGTAAAACTTCACAACTTTTAGGATACTTTATTTTCGCTGTAACATAAGGCATCGATTTAATCATATGCACATCAACAACCGTCTCTTTGAAACCGAATGATTTTTTGAACGCTAAACCAACAGGAAAACTCGTCCTGGTTCTTGCGCCTATTATTATATGTAAAAAACCCAAGGCAATAATCAGTATAATTCCGCCAATATATAAATTTACGGAAGTTTTTTGGTGCCATTTTTTAGGCAGATTACTTTTGTGCTGTATGTTCGGCGTGCCGCAAAATGGGCATTCTTTTATCTTAATACTGTATAATTTCCCGCACTTAATGCATTCTGTCGATTTCATTTTACTATATTAAAACAAGATTATGAAACTACTCTTTCTTTTCAACTTTAAAAAGAACTCTTTCTGATTTGATTTTGTAACGTCCATCAAGTAAAAAATCGGGGCAATAACCTTTAATGTTCGATACAACATATATATTTCCATGAGCGAACAATTCATCAATAGTTTTCTCGCTGAACTGAGGCACCCCTTCTGTTGAGCCAATACTGGAAATTATTTTAATATCATTCTTTTTACTGAATTTGTGTAATTCATGTACAAGCAGCAGAGGCCCTGCCGTAGTACTGTCCGCGTAAATTATTGCCGGTAACTCTACTGTTATTAAAGCCTGAATCGCGAACTGTTCCGCACTGTTAGGATTGACTTCTTTCTTAAAATCCATTTTCCATGGATGAAGAAAATACTCAGCATCATTGCGGTAAGGAATTACTCTGCCGCTGCCAATTTTCATATTCAGTCCCGCCGCGATTTCTGGTGCTTTGAAATATACAGGGACCACAACGAGGCAAAATATAGCGAACAAAACAGTATGAGCGCCATTACTTTTCATAAAATAACTGAAAACACCTACGCCGATAAATATCGATAACATGCAGTAGAAAGGAATAAAAAACGCGTATCTGTCAGGAACTGTATATCGAAACGCGAATACTAAATACAAAACTGTTAAAGCAATTATAATAAACGCAAACCATTTTTTGGGAGATATTTTGAATATATACCATGCACCTACAAAGATAAATAATATGTTCGGAGTAGGAAAATTCAGTATAAGATATAAGAAATTATCCTTAATTACCGGCAAAGTAACCGAAGTATTCAGCACGGCGTTTTTCCATTTGTCACCGAACATAGCGGACGAAAGAGTCGCGGCGATATTGTGTGTCTCAATAATATTTTTCACAATCAGATATTCGTAAGGAATTGCCCCAATCATCCATAAAAGCGCCATTGTGAAAACATGCCGCACTTTTATCTGTTTTTTTATAACCAATACAATTATAAAAACAAAATAGCAGATAAAAGCTATTGAAGCCATCATATGATTAGCAATCGCAAGCCCGTTTATAAACGCGAGCAAATATAAATACTTATTTTGCGAAGTTCTTGCGTACAGTAATAATATTACTAATTCCAATAACAATAACGCTATCATTAATCCATATGTTTCAGGCATCGTCGAATGCTGCCAGAATGTATGTGACAGAGCATAAGTCGCGGCCCCAAGCAATGCGGGATATGTTTCACCCAGCCATAATCTCAAAAGTAAAAAAAGATTCGCGATTGCAAATGCGGAAATCACAGCATTAGCGCAATTTATTCGATAGGCAAACTCGTCTATCTTTATATACTTGAATGGTATCATTATAAGATAATAGAGCGGATGAGAAAGCGCAAGGCCGAGCTTCCCTTCTATATCATTATGTAAGACTCTGTATTGGATTACACCTGAATCCTGCCATAAAATTCCTGGCGCGCATGTAAGAATATAAAGAGAGGCCGCCGCAAAAAAAACAAAAAAATAGTCTTTTACCGCAAAAGGCGTCTTTGGGATAAATATGTTTGAATTGTGAATATACGAGGGTGCTTCAATATTTTTTACTCTAATTCCAAGGTTCATTTTCACACTATTTTAATAAGAGTCATTTTACAATTTTACTATTAAATACTCAGTATCATCCTCAAAACACATCACACCTTCATAAGAAAAAGGAATCAGAAGACAATCTCCCGCATTGAAATCAACCGAGTCCACTTCTACTCCGGTAATTGTACCATGTCCTGACAATACAATTATTATTTTCATCTCACCGGGCGATAGAAGCACTTCACAGCTTTTGGCCTGATGTCCCTTATCTACCGTGAAATATTCGCAATTTACAAGACGTCCAACGGTAGTAAAATCGAGTTCATTTCCAGATACATCAAAATGGATACTCTCCAACGATTGTTCTATATGCAATTGCCGCGGCTTACCATTTTCATCTACCCTGTTCCAATCGTAAATCCTGTAAGTAGTATCCGATGGAAGTTGAATTTCCGCGATTAACAATCCCGGCCCTATCGCATGAGGAGTTCCTGCGGGAAGGAAATGACACTGACCGGCTTCTACGGGGACTTTTGTCAACAATTCCGCGACAGTACTATTAACAATAGCATCTTTGAATTGAGACTTAGTGACACCTTTTTTCAATCCCTTGTAAATATAAGAATCAGGCTCCGCGTAAATGATATACCAGCATTCTGTTTTCGGTTCGCCTTCACCTAATTGCTTACATGCCTGTTCATCCGGGTGAACCTGCAAACTAAGAACATCCTGAGCATCCAGCAATTTTATAAGTAATGGGAAAGAATCAGGAAAATATCCCGGACCTGTGATTTCCTTTTTATATTTTTTAATAACTTCAGAAAGTGTTTTGTCGGCGAGTTCACCATTCGCAATCAGGGTTTTATCGTTTGGCAAATCAGCCAGTTCCCAGCTTTCCCCGATTTTCTGTCCTTCAGGCAAATCCTTTCCGAATATATACCGCAACTTCTGCCCACCCCAGATTCGCTGCTTATATATAGGTTCAAATTTTAATGGATAAATTTTCATGCCGAATATCATATTCTTATCTACATTCTGCCCACAATCCTAACGTTTAAGATTATACAAACAGAATATTCTTTACAATATATTTATTTCGGCATAATTTTAATTAAAATTCAAACATTTTTATTAATATCGGACTTTACCTTGCCTGAACAGTGCATTTTGCCAAAGTTAAACCTTCGGATTCAGCAGTAACAGTAATCGCACCTTTCTGGCCGCGTTTTGCTTTCACTATTACCAGGGCAAGGGCATTAAAAGCTTTACGCTCGTGAGAAGGAAAAACTGTAAAATCAGTTGGATCACCATTGTCTGTCACGACTATTTCTCCCGGACCATTTACGGAAAACTTAATCAGGTTATCCGCTCTCGGTGCAGTTATGCCCTTACTATCCTGAACCGTAAGAGTGATAAATGACAAATCGCAGCCGTCGTTAGTAATAACCGCTCGGTCAGATTCGAGAGACAATTTAGCCGCGTCTCCGGCGGTACACATAACGTCTGTCGCCCATTCTTTACCGTCTTTATACGCGATGACTTTCAATTCTCCCGGCTCATAAACTACGTCGTCCCAGCGGATGCGATAAGCGGGCTTACCTTCCATCGACGGAACCTGGCTATCGAAAATTTTCTTCTTACGTCCAAGCGATTTCCCGTTAAGGAACAATTCCGCTTCGTCACCTGAAGTATAAACATGAACAGGAGTTACCTGTCCAACTCGATCAGGCCATGTCCAGTGCGGCAGGATATGTGCCATCGGATAGTCCGGGCGCCAATAAGCCTGATAAAGATAGAAACGGTCTTTTTTGAAACCTGCAAGGTCAATTATACCGAAATACGAACTTCTTGAAGAATCAAACGGTGTTGGCTCACCAATGTAATCAAAACCCGTCCATACAAACTCACCGCCCAGAAACGGGTATATATCCTGTGAAATAAATTCTCTGTCCGGAGAATACGACCATGGCGCTGAGTATAAATCATAAGAACTGACATATTTTTTGACAGGGTCTTGTCCAGTGTTAGCAGTCGCCGGAGTACCAAGACCAGAAACAACAGGGAAAGTATATGTTCCTCTTGTACTTAAAGCGGAGGCTGTTTCAGTACCTAAAACCAACTTGTCCGGGAAAGCCTCGTGAAATACAGGATATTGCGGAGGAGCGCCGCGTACGGTAGTACCCTGATAGTTCAGACCAACAAGATCAATTGGTCCTACGAAAGGACTGTTTGCTCTGGCACTGTTCATGCCGCTTATTGTAGGGCGTGTCGGGTCTTCTTCGCGGCAAATGCCCACCAATTCTGATGCCACCGCTACAGCTCTTTCGTCACCGCTCTGCTCACCAACCTCGTTGCCAACGCTCCACATTATTACGGACGGGTGATTTCTGTCACGGCGAAGTAATGCGCGTAAGTCCTGCTCATGCCATTGAGGAAAAATAAGATGATAATCATTTGTTGTTTTTTGACGCTCCCATATATCAAAAGCTTCATCCATAATCAGGAAACCCATCTTGTCGGCAAGGTCGAGAAGTTCCGGAGCCGGCGGATTGTGACTTGTACGAATAGCGTTACATCCCATCTCCGCAAGAATCTCGAATTGGCGTTCCAAAGCACGATAATTAACCGCCGCACCAAGCGGACCCAAATCATGGTGATTGCATACTCCATTGAGTTTTACATGCTCGCCATTCAGGAAAAATCCCTTGTCAGGATCAAACTTAAGCGTACGTATGCCAAATATTGTTTCATATGTATCAACTATTTTGCCGTCCTGCTCAATTGTAGTTACTGCTGCATAACGATTCGGTTTATGATGGACACCCGTTCCCCACAATTTCGGATTTTTAACTATTCCTTTTGTATCAACCGCCGCCTTTTTACCTGATTCAATCTTCAATTCGACAGGAGCAATTGACACGACTGCCCCGCTCGTTATTTTATCTTGTGAGTTAATCTCATAAATCCGGGTTGATATAGTGACATTTGCATCATCTTTCGATTCGTTTGCAACCGTCACATTAAGAGATACATCTGCGGATTCTATCGAAACTTCCGGCGTAGTAATATAAGTTCCCCACTGGCCGACATGGACAGGTGAGGTTTTTGTAAGCCATACATTTCGGTAAATACCAGCACCCGGATACCATCTTGATGAACTCGGCGGGTTGTCAAGACGAATGGCAAGAACATTGTCACCGCCGAACTTGATATACGGAGTCAAATCAACTCGCCATGAAGCATAACCAAAAGGCCAGCCGCCTGCGATTTGACCATTGCACCAGACAGTCGTGTAAGACATCGAGCCGTCTATATCAAGATATATCTGTTTACCTTCATCATCAGCCGAAACAATCAGATTTTTACGATACCATGATACACCATCAATTGGCAGTCGTCCCATTCCCCCGCCGCCGGTTGTAATGAAAGGCCCTTCAATTGCGTAATCGTGCGGCAGATTCACTTTGCTCCAGCCGGAATCATCAAAAGCCGGATTTACATAAGGAACATCACCGCCGTAATTGCCGGATGGTCTGGTATAACGTTTTTCCGGGTCGGCAATAAAATCATTGCTTGTAGGTAATATGAACGCAGCGATTCCAGATGTCGGATCAACAGTTGGTGTTGTCGCAGGAGCAGCAGCACCTCTGCGCCCGCCGCGACCGCTGCTGCGATTCACAGGATAAGCAAGGCTATCCTTGCTCTCTACAGATGGATCACTCATTTTGAAACTCCAATCATTATTGATTGAAATTCGCTCACGTGGCGATTGAGCAACAGGATTGTTACATCCGCTTTGAAGCAGAATTGCAGCTATGATTGACAATAGAAACATTTGTAATTTCAAAGTTCGTGTTGCTGTTTTCATTTTATAATTCCTTCCTTACTTTTTTCATAATACGTTCCTTTCGGCATGAATTATAAGTTTAATATTTCATTACTTATTTGCATACTAATATTTTGTAATAATTCTATTTTTTCACGAACTATGTACAATTAGTTTCTTCGAATTTATTATTCTTCATTACGTGCATATTGCAACACTTTACGGATTCAAAATGAATTCCTGTGTTTCTTATTGACATCAATCACAAAACAACTATAATTTTAGTCGAAGCTGGAAGTTACAGGCAATTGGTAGAAATTGATATCAAAGAATGTAATCTTTGATATAAAAAAACAGGGACGCTATGAAGTATTTTAAAATTGAATATTCATAGAAAGAATTATTTTTTTACATAAGGTTCCCAATGAAAAAACCAGATTCGCGAACATATCCTTTACCCTGGCGGGCGGCAGGAATTTTACTGGGGCTCGTCATGATTCTGGCGATTAGCATGGCTCAATCACTGGATGTTTCAAATCAGTTTGTTTTTACAAATATGAAAATTCTCAAGTCTTATGCACCGGAATATATCGAAAAACACCCTATTTCCGCTAATCAGGAATTTCAAAAAACAAATAACGGATGGTTTCTCGCTATCGGGATTGTAATCGGCGCTTGTGTCGCTTCGGTTTACCTTGGAATTTGCAGAGTACGTACAAGTACTGATTTATGGCGGCAGAATCATAAAACGCCAATTATAATACGATGGATAGTCTGTTTTTCAGGCGGTTTCCTTATGCTGCTCGGAGCGGCAATAGCTTATGGCGGCACAGGAGAGCATTTTATTACAGGTTTATCGAAATTGTCTTTGGCGGCAATTCCTTTTACTCTTGCAATGCTGATTTCAGGTATGTTTATCACATATCTTATTTATCCGTCAACCAACTCTGATAACAATGGAAAAAAATAAATGGGTACACAGATTGTCAGCCTGATACTTGGAATTATACTTGGAGCCAGCCTGGTGCTTGCCGGTTTTACCGAGCCGGACCGAATAATAAAGGCTTTAAGAATAAGAGATATGAATATAATTCGCTCTGTCGCGGTTATATTTCTTATTGCGCTTATTGGGACACACCTTCTCAAAATACTCGGCACAGTTGAAATAGATAATAAACCAGCGGCCATAGTGTCTCTTATTATCGGCGGATTGCTTTTCGGCGCTGGAATGGGATTTACCGGATATACTCCGGTGACAAGTTTGGCCGGAGCGGCCTGCGGAAGAATAGATGCTCTGTTTGTTATACCTGGAATGTTCTTTGGCGGGTACGTTTATATATTTCTTTATTCCCCTGCCATTCAACCTATCGAAACAATGTTTAACTACGGAAAAGAAACATTACCGGAAATCACACATATCCCTGATTTTGTATGGGTTATGCTTTTTTCCGTCGCAGGTTTGATTATTCTACTTTTGGCATCAGCAAAAAAAATGTTTGAAAAGTCACCAGAAACACAGTTTAAAAAATCAGAAACAAATAAGATTGTTGTCGAGGAACAAATTTCGGAGCTTTTGACAAACAAAGAAAACTTGAATATTAAAATCGATTCTTTTGAAACAATCCAGATGCTGATATTCTGGAAGAATATATTCTTTTCAATAATCATAATATGTCTGTTACTAAAACAAATATTATTCTGGCTCGTGAACAAGAGTGATTATGAAATTACCAGCAACATAATTCTCGGTATTACGACTGATCAGGTGACAACAGTATTAAACATTTCCAATACTATACTTGTTTTCTCATTGTTTTTATATGTACTATCGATTTTCTTCTGCCTTTCAATTTCATTAGGCTCAAATTTTGGCGGATTGAGAAATATTTCACAGTCATTTTTCTCCGCGATTGTAGTTCTTGTACTTGCATTTCCGTGGCAACTGCTTTTTGGGCGGATATTATCAGGAGTGATTTATACACCATCTGAATTGATTGCAAGTACAAATCAGAAATTCTCCGCCGTTCAGCTCTATTTGCGTTTTGTCGCTTATTGGACATTTGTTATACTACTTTTAATACGCTCGCAGATATATAGCCGAAAATGGACAAAAACACTTTATGAACGAATAGAACAGATAATATAATCGCATAAACCCAAGTTTAACTAAACGCCATAAACACTTATATATCAACTATTTATAATATATTTATTTCCGACTACATTATCAAATTACATCTTTAATTTGACAAATCTATATCATTTAGTGTATAATAATATCGTAGTTTTGAAGTTACTGTTGCGAGGAATGCTTCGATTTTAATAACTTAATATTGAGTTATTATTGTGTTTTTTACGGGGAGTGGTTATGGGTTTTATGAAATGTCCATTCTGTGAGCAGGAGATTGATTCCGGGTCGAAGAAATGCTTTTTCTGCGATTCTGATTTGAGCCGTATTTTACAACACGATGATTCTAAAAAACTATCAGAACAGCATGAAACAGTTAAAAATGAACCTTCAATCAGCCTGAAAAAAATAACACTACTCTTTCTGCTTGGTGCGGCATTTTTGGGTATGGCCTTTTTTCTGATCAGTCACTTGAATTAATCCAAGCAAAGCAGCTTTCTTAACAAGATCGACCATATTTTCAACATCAAATTTTCGCATTATACTATACCGGTGTACCTCAATAGTCCTTATCGAACGATGAAGCAGTTCCGCTATTTCACGATTATTCTGGCCATCAATTATATATTGAAATATTTGAGCTTCACTTTTAGTAAGCGGCTTGTATGGATATTTCTGGAAAGAAGAATTATCCTGCAAAATCGATTGCACCTTCCGTAATAAAGAATCTTTTTCAAGAGGTTTTTCGATAAAATCCACCGCACCGGATTTGACCGTTTTAACAGCCAGAGGTATATCTCCAAAAGCAGTAATTACAAGAACCGGCAACCATGGAATAATTCCTTTGGATTTCCTCATTAACTCAAGACCATCCATGCCAGGCATTTTCAGGTCTGTAATAAGTAAGTCGCATCCCTGTGATTCAATCTTTTCGAGACATTCGGGACCATTTGCAAAGCAGGTAACATCAGCTCCAAGCTGCTCAAGAGTGTCACCTATTACTTCGCGAATCTTTGGTTCATCATCAACAAAGAAAATCTGTTTTTTAGTATCTTTAGTCATATAAAAACCAACTTATTTCATATCCTGATTTAAAGGAATAGTTACAAAAAACGTTGCACCTTTACCAAATTCACTTTCAACACGAATTTTACCTCCTAATCGTGATATAATATCGCTCACAATACAAAGACCAAGCCCAGTTCCCTGGTTTGCCGGCTTTGTTGTGAAAAAAGGCGTAAAAATTCGTTCAATATTCTCCGGGGCAATGCCGCCGCAATTATCCTCAAATCTTATTTCAACATAATCATCAAATTCAGTTCCGCTGATAATAATATTCCTGTCTTTTTTATCACCAGCCGCTTGAACGGCATTATCAATCAACGCAAAAAACATTTGCTCAAAATCCTTTTCATTGGCATAAATACTGGGCAATTCATCCATATCCTTTATTACCATTTCTATTTTAGGATGCAGAGAACTTCCCCGAAAAAGATTTACAATCCTGCTTGCGATTGTTTTCAGATTAATATCCTTTATTGTTTTTTCTGCGGATTTCCTCGCAAAATTACGCAGCCTGTTTACTACTGATGTAATATTTGATATTTCGGTAAGGCTTTCTCTGAGTTTATCAATAACCATTTCAGGAGAAGTCGTATTCTGCAGTTTAGTCATCGCGTTTTCAATTAGAAGACGAATAACAGTCAAAGGCTGTGCAAGCTCATGGGCGGCGGTAGCGCTTAATGTGCCAAGCGATGCCAGACGCTCGGCATGAGATACCTCTTCACGGTATATTTCCAATTCTTCCTGAGCGTTTTTAATTTTAGAGATATCACGCCCTATTATAAGAGCCGCATAAATTTGATTTTCGTTGTCTCTTAAAGGCTCAATTGTTGTTTCATACCATAACAACTTGCCCTGAACAGCGGTTTGAGTTACGAAGGTTTCGCCCTTGCCTGTATCTATAACTTTCCTGATACTTCCAACTTGTCTATCCGCGATTTCTTTTGGAAACGCATCCCACATTGTTTTACCAATATAATCTTCAGGCTTACCTCCTATCCGCTTTGCGGCGGTTGTATTCATAAATAAAAATTCACCATTTCTATTAATGACCGCAATGGTTTCACCAGCACTTTCCACAAGCGCCCTATACCTTCCTTCACTTTCTATCAGTGCTTTTTCAGCTGTTTTGCGATCAGTTATTTCATGTGAAATTATCATAACAGAATTTACAGGAACATTCGGCAATCTTAAAGGCTCGATAGATGTATCATGAACAGTAAGAATACCCTGAATTTTCGGGCTTAATTCAACATTTCTACCCTGATTTGTTTCAATCACTTCAAGAATAATTTTAATGAAAGAACCAGCAAATTCTTTATGGAATATATCCCGGAGATTCTTTCCAATAATATCTTGAGGTTCTCCGCCAAAACGCCCAGCCGACTTTTTGTTTATAAAAAGAATTTTTCCATCCTGGTCTATTGTTCCAATGTCAACATTGGCATTTTCTATAAGCGTTCTGTATTTCAGTTCACTTTCTATTAAAGCATTTTCAATTCTTTTACGCTCGGTAATATCCCTGCATACTCCAATAAAACCTATCGGCTTTCCCTGATCATTTTTTAGCAAAGAAGAAGACATCTGTATAGGAAACACAGTCCCATCTTTCCTTTTATGAGATGTTTCACCTGCCCAACCATCATTATATTTCATATGCTTAACAGCATTTATGAATGTCTCTCTATGTTTATCAGTTTGCAAATCAGAAATAAGTAATCCAACTGCTTCTTCAGGAGTGAAACCGTGCATTTGAGCCCATGCCTTATTTGCATACTCGACTCGCCCTTCAAAATTTGTAATCACAATACCTTCTGAGGATTGTTCAACTGCTTTGTTCAACTTTAATAATCTTTCCTCTGCCTCTCTATGTTCTGTAATATCAATATTTGTCCCAATCATTCGCAAAGGTTTTCCTTCTTCGTCATATTCTACAACTTTACCTCTGCCTAAAATCCAGATGTAATCACCCGTTTTTTTTCTCAGTCGATACTCAATTCTAAAAGAGTCTTTCTTTCCAATAAAGTTATCGTTAATATGTTTCATCACTCTATTTTTATCATCAGGGTGAACTCGCTTTTCCCATTCATCCTGTGAATTTGAAAGCTCCTGCGGCTCATAACCGAGCATTGTGGCATGACGAGAATTGCGATATACTTCATTTGTAGTTATGTTCCAGTCCCAAAACGCATCATTAGTTACTTCCATTACAAGATTAAATGTCTCTTTATTTTTTTTCAAATCACCCAGTATTTTCTTGTAATTGGTAATATCTCTGAAATACCAAATCCTGCCAATATAATGACCATCTTTACTAATTAAAGGTGAAGAATATCTATCAAAAACCGTTCCATCTTTGAACTCTATTTCATCTCTGCTTTTTTGATCTTTATGGGAATACAGTTCAATTACCCGGTTCTTAAATCCTTCCGGATCCTTCAATTGACTTGAGCCGCAATTCAGTACATCATTATCATTTTGGGCGACCATCAGAGATTTTGGTATATGCCACATATCAGCAAAACGCTGATTATAGAGAACGATATTCGACTGTTCATCAACCACGAGAATACCATCAATGGTTGTTTCCAATTGTGTTTCAAGAAGAGTTGTTTTAAAAGATAGTTCATCTAAAATATTCCTTCTATCTGTTACATCCCTGATAATCGCAATTAAGTGTTTTTTATTATTAAAAAATGTCTCAACGGCATTAATATCAGCGTAAAAAACACTATTATTCTTTCTCTGAAAAGGTAAATCCCTGATTACAGGAAGTTTTCCCTCTGCCTGTTCATTAAACTGAGTGATTGCGTATAATAAATCTTCTTCGCGGTGCAGATTTTTAAAGGAGAGCTTTTTCGATTCTTCCTCACTATAGCCTGTCATTTCACAGAAAACTTTATTAGCCAATACAATACTTTTTTGTTCTACATCGACAACAAGTATTCCATCAACCGCATTATTAAAAATTGATTTAAAAGCTTTCTCTGACAACATAGTTTTAGTAACAACAGAATTACAATATGCTCAATTAGATATTAAAAATTCAAAATAACCGATAAAAACAGTTTAGTCAAGCTTGTTATCCATTAAATATTATCTTAAAACTAAATCGAGAAAATAACCTATGGAAAGAAGAAAATTAATCCCTAAAATCATTATTACATTATATTTCAGGGCGGGAGTAATTTTTACTGTATTTTTATCATAATTTCTAAACAGAATGATAATAGCTTTTAAACCGAATATTATTGTGATTAACGCCAATAAAGCCTGATATGGCATGATCCCGGAAATCACAGCCCCAATAATCATTAAATAAACACAGGATACGATTAAAACATATAAAATCGAAGCATTTTTCTTGCCGAGAGCAATAACAAGGTTATAGCGATTTACCGTTTTATCCGCATCAAAATCAGGAAATTCATTAAGAAAAAGCAGATTTGCTGTTAAAAGACCTGGGATCAGTGATACTAATAATATTTCATGGTTTACAGAACCTGTTTGAATAAAATAAGTTCCAATAACCGGCAAAGTCCCCAGCCCTATACCCGCTCCGAGTTCTCCCATCAACTTTTTGGTCAAAAAAGTGGTATAAAAATATATAAACAAACCGCCGATAAGTACAAAGATAATAAGCTGCCATCCCGAAATAATCGTCAAATAAATGCCGATTAAAAACGCCCCCAATAGTAAAACAAGTCCGAATCTATATACACTTTCAGGCTCAAGAAGTCCCTGAATTAGAATGCCGCTTCCACCGGAAAATGGAGTTGCAGTTGTTTGGGAATCCAAACCGCTTTTAAAATCAAAATAGTCATTAAGAACATTAACACTGGCATGAGCTAAAAGCAGCCCGATTGCGGTAAGAAGGAATTTAGATACATCAAAATAGCCTTCCTTATACGCAATTGATGTACCTAAAAGAACCAAAGCTAATGAAAGAACCAAAAACTGAGGCCTTGTTTCCTTGAACCATATCTTTAAACTCATAACTGAACTTTTATATAAAGGAGAAAGAGAATTATTTTATTCTAATTACCTCCCAATAATCCGCCAAGCCCTTTTATTGTATCTTTAATTTTATCTGTTGTACCTTCAGGAACCTTATCGCCAAGTGCTTCATCAATCTTAGTCCCGACATTTTTATCAAATTCTTTCAGCACTCTGTCTTTACCTGCTTTTACAAGTGCCTGCTTGAATTCTTCTGTAAGGCCTTTTACATCGAAAACAATCTGAGGATCAGAAGGAGAACCAACAATCCTTATAGTAGTTCTGAGATTTTTCAAAACAGAAAGTGATTCATCAGTTACATCCCGTCCCAAACCAAGTACGCCGTTACCTTGTCCTACGGCATCGAGATCCTTCAAATTAAGGTTTAATGTCAAATCCAAAGCCTGTTTCGTAGCTGTGCCGGTAAATTTCCCAGAGGCAGTACCTCCCTTAAATGCCAGACCTGTATCATCACTTAGAAGTGACTGTATCTTAGTCAAATCAAATGCGTCAAATGTACCGGAAAGTTCCGGTGTATCTTTACTATAATCGACTTTCATATTTACCACTGAATTTGTTTCAAGCGAATTCATATCCAGGACAATCGGTAAACCGGCCGCTTCAGGAGCATCGCTGAGATTTGACAGTTGAATTCTGCTATTGCCAAATAATTCTGATGGAATCTGAACTTTATCAAGTATAGCCAATTTTGCCATAAATCGCGGCGACAAAGACGTTTTGGCCTTCGCAACAAGATAATCAAGATATTTCTGAGGTTTTTGCTCTTTTTCCTCTTCGGATTTTTCATCTTTTCCGCTTGGTAAATATTTACGAATTTTTTGGATTTTTTCTTTATAAGCTTTTATATCTTTGAAATATTTTTCAAGCTTGGCAAAGTCACCCATTCCGACCTTATATTCATTCGGATCGAATTCTTCAGGCTCTTCTTCGACCTTTTTCTCAACTATTTTACCTGGGCTTGAGCGTTTTTGTCCGAATTGAATATCAGAAAGCTCAAGCTTTTCCATATAAACTTTTCCTAAAAATAAATCATAAACACTTGCATCAGCGGCAATTTTACCAACTGCAAACTGATTATTAGCTGGATTTTCAGAATCAGTAACCTGTATGCCACCGGCTGATAACGAACCGTTAATCAGAGACAGACCTATTTCATCAATGTTTACTTCTGCCCCATTAATATTAGTTATTTTCTCCGTAGCATAATTTTTTATTTTCGTATCTTTGAGGAAATGAGCGGCAACCAAAGTCCCGCCAATTACCAGAATAGCCAGAGCTACGCCGACCTTGCGAATATATGTCGTTTTGGCAAACATCGACTTGACATCTTTTGTTCGTTTCCCAATCAGAATCCAGTCTAAAATCCGAACCCATGTGTGGGAGTACCATTTTCTGAATATTTCAGATTTCTCATCAAACTTGAGCATCATTCTGCGGAAGCTGATTACAGCACTGGCAAGAAGCAAACCTGTTATCATACCGACAATCGGACCAATAATAAATCCGCCAGCAACTGAATAAGTATTAAAATCAGTTAGCCCGATTATTGGCAGTGACGCAAGAAAATTATATACACCGGCAAGACTATCATGTGCCCATACACCGACATGGCATAGAACAGGAGCCGCGGCATAACATAATCCCCTTCCAACAACCGCCGACAACATAAACAATCCTATATGAACATTCAGTATCAAGACAACAATTATGAGCATAATATGGAATCCGGTGAAGTGAGGCATCGTACCAAACCAGAATCCCAGCAAGACTGAAAGAAAAATAAATATTGGCGAAACATTTCCCCTGAAAATCGCTACAAGTTTTTTTATTGGTCCTGGCAGCAACATAATAAAACTCCTTTCAATTATTTTTTATAATGCATCCTGCAAGCCGCAGTTAGGCATATATAAGTTATGTTAAATAACATATTACATCAATATTTCTTTGTACCTGTTTTACGCATTTTATTGTGTTATTATACCATTGTACAAATACAATCAAAATAAAAAAGAATATATAATATGTTATTCCCAGATATCCTTATTTCATCAATTACTCAAGTCCTGACGAGTTTATTTCGCCCATGCATCACCTTCCGGCGTTCTTCGCCAGGCGAAATAAGCATCCAGAGCTTTTAACGATTCAGCACTTGGAACAGGTCCAATATGCGGCGTCTGGGCAAAGTACATTACTTCCGAATTGGCGTCGCTGAAAGCCGGCCATTCGGGTACGCCGTTGCCGTTCGGATGGCCATATTTTGCAAAGTTCGTCCAATATGTCACCATTGCTTCCGAAATTACCTGGTCAGATTCCGACACAGATTGTCCCCGTGAATCACTTAGATGCTGGAAGACATATGCTACATCCTGTCCATGCGGCGAGCCGCGGTCGGCCTGTGGAGAATCAGCAGGATATTCCGGGTGCTGGTCAAAATAATAATAGTACGCTTGGCCTTTACCCATTTTTGACTGCAACCTTGCCCAAATCCATGTATGCCAGCCAAACGCTGAATCGCGAGCTAAATCACGAGCAGTCTTGGGAGGAGTACCTGAACCAGCCGGGTAGGCTTTTATGAGTTCGTCAGCAAATTTGCCATATCGCAACTTTACACCTTCGATATATGCGTCAGAAGTTCGTGGAGGAGAAAAACTTGCGCCTTCGTCTGAATTGTAACCAACCAGAATTGGAGTATCGTTGAATTTGCCTGCTTCGTAGAGTTTGTATTGGTCATCCGGGATTACATATCCATCGATAATCGGCCATGACATCCCCAAACCCCTGCCAGCAGGAAGTTTATCGGCTGCAATTTTCCTTAGTTCTGCAATTGAAGAAACACCTGCACTCTTTGCATATTCTTCGCCATCACGTTCTGCATCGGCCAAACGTTTCTGGTTTTCGCCTGGGAATGTTGTGGGACGAGGAGGACCGAATGAGCCGCCGCTTTGCGAAATTGCTCCATGGAACAACCCTTTGGCAAGCGGAGATGCGCAGAGCATACTAACCGCGATTCCACCCGCTGATTCGCCAAAAATGGTTACTTTTTTAGGATCGCCTCCAAATTCCGCTATGTTATCCTTTATCCATTGGAGACCCGCTATCATATCCAATAGGCCGTAATTTCCCGAAACTTTGTTCGGATTTTCAGCACTCAATTCAGGATGCGCCAGAAATCCAAGCTGGCCGACTCGATAGGCTATGCTAACGAGAACAACACCTTTTTTGGCAAGATTTTCTCCACTGTAATTTCGTTCGGAAGTAGAACCTGCACCGAATCCGCCGCCGTATATCCAGACAAGTACAGGAATATGGTCGTTTGTGAATTTCGCTGGTGTCCATACATTTAGATAAAGGCAATCTTCACTCTTTCCTGATGGCGGATTTCCATTCTGAATAGGAGCGGGAGCAAATTTCGTTGTTTCCAACACACCTTCCCACTTTGTGGCTGGCTGTGGAGCTTTCCATCGAAGATTACCGACCGGCGGTGCGGCAAAAGGAATACCTTTAAAAACGGTTAATCCATCTTCAGTTGTTCCCTGTACCAATCCTTCCTTAACTTTTACAATCGTAGATTGAGGTTTCTGCACGTTATTGCATCCTGCCGTTAAAATGATAATAATTATTATTGAAGAAATTATGTTCTTCATAACAACGAGTCCTTTCCTTGTATAACATAGTTTACCTTATCATTATGGATTGTATCTCTGGCCAAGTACCAGTTTATCACCCGAATCATCAACTTCATAAAATTGAGGCTTACGACCATTTCCTTCATCATGGTGAACAACAAATAATCTTTTACCTTCGAATGTTGTAAAGAGCATACCATGGCCGGAATTATCACCTTTAAACGCCTTTTCTTCCTGAATCCAGGGTCCTTTAATAGAGCCGGATTCGGAATAAGCTATACCCTGTGCGTAACGATTTTCACCCCAACTCGACCATAACATGCCAAGTTTTCCGGTTTTTGTTCTGAACATTTGAGGTCCGTCTGTGACCCAGCCCGGCATTTTCAAACCAAAGGTAGCTTCACCGATACTGTTCATTTCTTTGGACCATGCGGCTTCACTAGCGCGGAATATTGTAGTCGGTTCTGCGGTACGATGTGTCAGGTCTTTTGAAAGAGGCATATATGCCATAGTTCCATCGATTAGCTGAGTCCATTCGTGAACTATTACCATATACCATGTACCATCTTCTTCATATAATGTCCCATCAATAATGTCCCAATCTTTCGGACCAAGGCAGAAATCCTGCTCTTTAACTAATGGTGTATAAGGTCCTTCGACTTTATCCGAGACTAAAATCTGTGTCTGGTTTGTAGGAACATTGTAACGGCGAGGAACATTTTCAATCAGGTTGCTATGGTCGCTATATGTGCCGGTATAATAGTATTTATCGCCAATCTTATAAATTTCAGGTGCTGCTACGAAGTTTCCCTGCATCCATGTCCCTGAAAGATCCGTAATTTGCCCGGGAACTGATTCCCATGTTTTCAAATCTTTACTTTTATATAAACGCCCACCACTACCAGTCAGATAATAAATTTTGCTCGCTTCATCAGGAAAGATAAATGGGTCACTCATTGAAAGTGAATCAAAAGGAACAGCCTGGCTTTGCCCACCTGCACCAGCACCTCTTCCCATCATCATTGGCATTCCCTGGTTGCCACCTTGTCGTTGACCTCTTCTTGCACCACCACCGCCGCCGGCTGGAGGCTGGAAACCACCAAAGTTTCTTTGCCCGGGTGTAGCTCGTGGTGCCTGTTCACCAGGTTGAACCTGAGCGTCAACCGACTGTATTAAAAAGAAAACTACCAACAATACTGCCATAAAATTTCTGTTTTTCATAATAATAATATCTCCCATCAATAAGTAATTAGTTCTTTCGCCATAAGTTAGGCAAAAAACGATAATAAAGCAAATGTCGCCATGTAGCCCAGTCATGGGCGCCATTTCCTCCAACATAATATTCGTGTTCGATTTTGTGGTTCACAAGAGCATTATGCAGAGCCACACAACGACCTCCTATGAATCCCTGAGCTTCTCCTGTACCCTGCCCGACAAATAAATAATCCACTTTATTATTAACATTAGGATCATTAAGGAAATCCTTGATTGTTGTCTCGCAGTTATTATCTCCGGCGCTAAGTATTCCGAAATTAGCAAACAGGTCAAGACTCCTGAATCCGACAAACATTGAATGACGTCCACCCATTGATAATCCCGATATAGCCCTGCCTTTGGGATTTTTAATTACATTATATTCAATTTCAACAAGAGGAATTACATGTTTGCGCATTTCCTGCTCGAATATATCGAAAGTAAGTTTTTCATGTTGAGGATGATTTCTGTGTATTATCTGGTTATTCGGTATAGCGATAATCATCGGGACAGCTTTACCTTCGGCAAGAAGGTTGTCCAGCATAAAATTAGCCCGTCCGTCATAAATCCAGTTGGAAGGCAAATCTCCGCTGCCGCCAACGAGATAAAGAACAGGATAACTTTTGTTGCGGTCGTATCCCGGAGGTGTATAAACATAAAGTTCTCGTTCACCTTTGGTAACCTCAGAATGATAGACGTGGCGTGTCACATTGCCATGCGGAACATTTTTCGCATCGTAGTATGCGGGTCCATCGCCATGTACGACCAGTTGACTATACGGAGGCATAGCTGTAAAACCAGCAATTGTATTGCTGGGATCAGCCATTTGTACACCATCTACATTGAAATAATAAATATACATATCCGGCTTAAGAGGACCAACTGTAAGAGTCCAGATGCCGTCGTCGCCTTTTGTGAATGGCACTGAGCGACCTGATTGGCCAAGACCTGTCATAATTGCGACTCCTGTGAGCTGGACACTCTGGGCTTGAGGGGCTCTCAACCTGAAGGTAACTGTCCTGTCATCGCGAACGTCAGGTGAAATAAGAGGTGCGCTGAATGGTGTAAGATTATCGGTATTCTTTTGCGGATTGTAGTCAAGATTTACGTTGGCTTGCTGCGAAAAGACAAGATTCGGCAAAAGCAGGCAAAAAACAGCAAAATAAGTTCTATTCATCCTTTTTGTCTCCTTAATAAAGATTTTACCCTGATTTTCAATTTGAACGAAACTGATTCATTCCAATAATATTATCAACAATGCCGGGATAATCCATAGTTTTTTCAATATTTTCGAACCATTTTCCTGCGATATTTGGGACTAAAAGTTCTTTATAAGTATTTTCCATATCGCTAAAACAGCTCTTATTAGATGAACATACCTTAAAAAAACAAATTTTCATTTGTATTTGTTTTTTTTGTATTTATATTTTATAATAGATTCTATATTAACCCGGTTGTTATGGGAAAGGGTATAATATTTCTTGATTTTAAAAAAGGTTTTTTGCAAAATTCAGCTTTGTAAGAATCGTTAACTATATATAATCAATGTTGACCAGTAATTATTTGGGGATATAATTAACAAAAAAAATTAAAATTGAAGAAGTAAAGGATGGATTATGGGTAGATGTAAAAGGCTAAGTGTTTTAGCATGTCTAATTCTTGTATTAAACTGTTCCGCGCAAACTATCAATCTGGAAGATTCTGATGTCGAAACATACACATTAAATCCTTCATATTTCTCATGGCCGACATATAACGATACAGGAGAACTGATAGGCCGTTTTCCTAAAGAACAGGCACATTTTGCATTCGATCTTTCCAGCATACCTTACAATTCTACTATTGTATCAGCTACATTTTCCGCATATTTTGATAATGGCTCTTCTACTCCGAGCCAAAGGAATTTATACTACAATCCGGATGATAGTTGGACAAAAGTAGTTTACACGCAGGATCCTGGCAATTCAGTTACAGGCAGCGGGATTATCGGTTCACTTTGGCATACCGAATTACCTGATGATGGTTATGTCTGGAAAACAATAACACTTTCATACAATGGTTGGGAAAATGATATAGCTGATGGACTTTTATCCATAATTGTTACTGACGGTCAATCAGGAGCGATTGGTCTTTTTCCCGGTACTACTGGTTATACATGGGGCGTACTGAAAGAACCGGAATTAATTCTTACCGTTATAACCAACCCAACACCAATAACAGTCATATCACCCAATGGAGGTGAATCATACAATACTGGTACAATACAAACAATTTCATGGAATTCTACCGCGGCAGCAGGAAATAACGTCAAAATCGAATTATATAAGGATGGAGCATATTTATTAGATATCGCGGTTTCAACAATGAACGACGGTGCATATACATGGTTGATTCCTTCACACCTGTCGGATAGCACAAAATACAAGATAAAAATAGTCGATACAAGCGATTCTTCAATATACGACTTTAGCAATACTTTTTTTAATATCACCAATCCCTCTCAGGAACAGAGTTCATTGCAGTTTCTATCTCCGGAATATTCAGTGAGTGAAAAAACCGGAGGAATTCGAATTTACGTTAGCCGAACCGGAAGTTCTTCCGGCATTGCAAGCGTGAATTATAATACATCTAATAATACCGCTTCAGCAGGCTCTGACTATACTCAGACATCAGGGATGTTATTATGGACGGATGGAGATACACAGAATAAGCATATCGATATTGCAATAATTAAAGATGGTATCAATGAAACTAATGAAACGTTTACTGTTAGTCTCAAAGACGCAATTGGAGCAAACCTTGGGAGTCCCAATCAGGCAACTATAATTATTACAGATAACGACCAGCCTAATTATAACGTTGATCCGCCCATTGTTAATACTCTTTCTTCAATTGATATAACCTCAAATACAGCAACATTGGTTGGATTACTGTTAAATGATGGTTCTGATGAAGTAGAAGAAGACTGTATTTGCAGATTCTCATATTGGAAAACCGGAGATACGCATAATGTTACTACAACTGAATGGCAAAGCGGAATAAGCCAGTACCAGAATTTCAGTGCAACAATATCCGGCTTAAGCCCAAACACAATATATTCGTTTTGTGCACAGGCAGGAAACTCTGCGGGAACGGTTATTGGGAACACTAAAAAGCTTAAAACTTATCCGGACCCTAATCTGCCTCCTGCAGCTTTTGATGTTAATGAACCAAATACGCTTTTAATCCAGAATTTTGTTAAAGACTTCTATGAGGACCCGAATTGGCCGCATAAAAATCAGGGCTTTTTAACTTATGTTGAAAAAGCTGGAAATCTCAATGAGATAGATTACAACGACTCATTTTATTTAGTACCTATTTCTGAAAAGTCTTCAAAAATCATCTCGTTGATTTCGATAAAAAAGCAAAATAGTCAGGTTGTTAATTTTTATGAATTATCAAAAGATGTAAGAGTTGATAATGCAAAGGATCCATTGCTTGAACTAAGCATCTATGATACCAGACTAAATGAGCCTAATATATATTCCGAAAACTATCTAAAATTCTGGCTTGCGGATGACTCTTTTAAGGGAAAGACTGTAACTATACAAAAAGTATCATCAGACCCGAATATTACATATCCTGTTTGGGATATAAACGAAATTATTAATAGAAATGGCAGGAAAATGCCGTTAGACGATTTGGATGATCAAAAACAAAACAAACCATACGCGTGGTTCACTATTTCCACAACCAGAAATATTTTAGATATAAATGAAGACGGAATTGTTAATCTGGCTGATTATAATCTTTTGTTAACTGACTTTAATAAAGAGGGAAAATACAGAAGTGATATTGCCAGTACAAAGAAAAATGTCACTGTAATGGGGATTCCTGATGGAATAGTTGATACTGCTGATGAGACTGTCTTTATTACAGAATATAATAAAATGTATCCTGATAATCCTATTACAGAAAATACCGAAGTGCTGCTCGAGGGCTTCGAAGGCGTCATAGATGGGGCTTTTATTTCTTCCGGAAATTCCAACTGGACCAAAAGCAATGAAGCATATCAGGGAATCTTCAGTATTAAATCAGGAGATATTGAGGACAACCAAACCTCAATTCTGGAAATCACTATGGAAATTCCGAAAGGGAAAATTAATTTCTGGGTAAAGGTTTCTTCTGAATTAAATTACGACCCATTAGTATTCTATATTAATAACGAACTAAAAGGCAAATGGTCCGGACAACAGGATTGGCAGGAAGTGTCATATCAGATAGCCCCAGGGACTTATACTTTAAGATGGGTATATGTGAAAGACAACTCAATTTCCAATTGGCAGGATTCGGTATGGATCGATAATGTATCTATCTATTAAAATATTATTACCTCATATTATAATAATTTATTAAAGGCTGTTAGCGTCAACTGGCAGCCTTTTTTTATTATTAAATCATAAATTCCGTTTTTTCTTTTTTTTGTTTAATCATTATAAAAGCCTCTGTGCACAGCGGAACAGCTAAAAGCATATTATTTAACACAGAGGCTCTTAATTCAATGTAATAACTTTAAATACAAAAAATACATTCTTTTGTTCACAATATTGTTTTTTTCTATGTATTATTATTTTTCGCGGCAGGCATATAATGACAAGCTTAACGATTTGGAGTTACTATTTTGAATAAAACATAGTATAATAGAAAAAAAACAAGGTTTATCAATGAAAGGTTATATTATGGCTTTTACATTATCACTTGGTTCAAAGGCTCCTGATTTTTCTCTTCCGGCCACAGACGGCAATACATACTCACTCAGGGATTTCAAAGACGCGAAAGTTCTGGTCATCTTTTTCACATGCAATCACTGTCCTTATGTTACTGGTTCAGACGAAATTACACGTCAGACAGCGGAAAATTTCAAATCTCATGGTGTCAGGTTTGTCGGTATCAACTCAAACAGTCAAAATACTTACGAAGAAGATTCATACGAAAATATGGTAAAACGTATGGATGAGAAAAAGTTTCCATGGCTTTACCTTTATGACCAAACGCAAGATGTTGCACGAGCTTACGGTGCATTGCGTACTCCGCATTTTTTCGTTTTTAACAAAGAAAGAAAACTTGTATATACCGGCAGAGGAATTGACAATCCCCGCGAAAGCAGCAAGATGACTGTCAATGATTTGCAAAATGCCATTAAAGAGTTACTGGAAGGCAGAAAAATAACTACGCCGCTAACAAACCCCATCGGCTGCAATGTAAAATGGGAAGGCAAAGATGCCCACTGGATGCCGGCTGATGCTTGCGACCTGGTTTAGAATTTAATTCAGTGAAATGAAAAATAATATTCAAAATCCCTATAAGTTTTACTTCTTGATTGCCTTTGGGGTATTGACAATCATAGTGATTGCCCTTTGGAAATTGACCGCTATACATCCTTTATGGATATACCTGATTGCAATCAGTTTGCTTACATTTTGCTTTTACGGCAATGATAAGTATCAGGCGATACGCCAAAAAAGCAGAATTCCTGAGTTAGTGCTTCACATTCTGGCATTGGCAGGCGGCAGTATAGGAGCTTTAGCGGGACAACTAATTTTCCACCATAAAACGAAAAAACTAAAATTCCAGGTGATATTTATTTTGATTGCCGCGGCGCAAATAAGCCTGATTATATGGTGGCTAAAAATTAAATAACTGATAGATTATTTAAAAAAATATCTTCACACAGATTTCAGAGAACAACTATACAAAATCCGACGCACACGATAAGATTACGGAACATTACTCATACGCAATATAATGTTTATACTACCACCACTATCACCTTGAGTATCATTATAACGAGGAGTTATAAATCTAATACGTTCCTGCTTTTCCAGTATATCCTCTGTTAACAGGATTTCAGCAATTTCTTCCAAACGAGTCTTAGCTATTGCAAGACTTGCATCCCTTGTTCTGCGTCCAGCCGCATGTGCCGAACCTGCTCTTATTCTTTCGAGCAAATCATCAATAGCTCTTTCTTTAAGCCCTATTTTTCTTTCTGTTTCCTGTAAAAGCTGAATTTTCTCCGCGGTCCAGTTAGATATACCCGCAGCATATGCCGCCTTTGTTTCAGAAGCAAGCCTATCTCTTTCCACATATAACTCAGTTTTATCCTGCTTCAGTTTGGACACAAGTTGAATTGTGCTGACGCTTGATGGATTCATGAGAGTATTGGCATATTCGATATCGCCGCCTCCCAATTCATGGCGAATTGTAGCGGTGAGCTTTTTATCTTTTTTGAGCTGTGTGATTAAAGTTTCAATTTTTTGTAATTGCTCATCTGACAGAGTTGTTACTCCTGGAGTATATTGGAAAACAAAAGTTTCCAGTTCCTTCTGTTCTTTTTCTTCTATTCCCAAAACACTTGTAAGTGTTCCTGCAATACGGAAAGGTGAATTCGCTACAGCATTTGCAATTAATGCAGCTGTTGCGCCAACAGCGGCACTGGCAATCTGTCCGCCTGAAATGCCTTTTTCACCAATTTTAAATGAAACAGGCAGCTTTATCGCACCGCCCGAATCCTGTAGAATAAAAAGTACCGTATCGAGTGATACAGGAAGAGCTAAAAGCTTTTGCAAAAATCCATCTGGTGGTTCCGTAAGCGAAAGATCAGTAAAAACAATTTGAGTTTTTGTTGATAAAGTGCCTTCTTTCCTGAATCGCAAATCTACACTTGTGTCCAACACGCCATCATTCAGTGTCATCCCAGCCTTACCCGCGGTTCCCTTGAAATTAACCAGTTCCATTCCGCTAAGACCAACTTTTACCCAGCCTTCAGGTTTGGGATACAGAACCAGATTTCCTGTTGCTGAAAGCTCCTGAAACAGGATACGCTGTTCCATATTCAGACCTTTAGAATTCTGGCCCAGTTGCGATGCTGTGAGATTATTGGAATCAGTTGCTGTTTTTGTTTTCCCTTTCCGTGGAAGAGATACTTCGCCGGAGGTCAGCATAGCGTTAAATCTGATTGGTCCTGCTTTTTCAGCATTTGTATAGCCGCGAAGCTCGAAATCCAAACCTTTTAAGGGAATACTCATAGCCGGCTCACTTGTTTTGTCAGTAAAAACAAAATCTATGCCATTAACAAGAATCTGATCAACACGAATCTCAGGCTTTTGTACATTAACATCCTGTATTTCTTCATTGTTAATCTCTGTTTTATTTTTTTCCACATTAGCAACTTCAACATTATTAACATCATTAACATCTTTACTGGTAGTTTTTAACGTCAATCCGAGAACATGCAATCCATCATTTTCCATCGTAATTGTTCCCTTTGGATTTACTAAACCGACCTCTTTAACATAGATGTTCTTTTTTATTAAATCCAGTCTGGGAATATTAATGCTGAACTCATCGAAACCAGCCAATGTCACGTCCTTCTCGCTGTCAGCATATTTTATATTCTTCAGAATTAAATCAATACCAAATGGCTTGTTGAAATCAAATCCTAAAACATTTTCACGGCCAATATCCAGGGTTAAATCCGCGCTGCCGGAGAACTGACTGCTGCTGAGACTATTTGAGTCAATCATTTTTTCCAAATCAGGCATTATGCCTGTTAATCGCGAAATATTGATTTCTTTTAAATCCAGATTGGCGGTAAATCGCGGCTTAGCGGTAAAAAGAAATAGCTCTGTTCTAAAAGCCAATGACTCCATGAGCGGCTGAACCTTTCCTGTTATGTCTATACTCACGATGGAATTAGGGTCAGATTCATCCTCGAACATTTTTATCGGCTGATTATTACGCACTTTAAAATCTGATACGATGAGTGGTTCTGAATCAGGTTTTGTATGGTCTTTTAAAGTTAACTTATTAAGCTGTAAATCAAGAGTATCAAGCGTAAGTTCAAGAGGTTTGCTCGGTTTGCCTGCGGTGCCTTTTATTGTACTTTGGACTTGTCCAGGAGTATTTACTTCTGCTGTGACATTTGTAATTTTTTCTGTACCGGATGACACGGAATCTTCGGATTTAAAATCAAGCCCCAATATACTGAAAGCACCGTCAGCTTTTTGTTCCCCCGATGTTTCCAGCCCACTGATCGAAACTTCTTTTATTGCGGCTATACCAGCATTAGAATCAATTCTTTCAATTAAAGCTTTAGCCGTGTTAAACTTTAGCAAAGGTTCCTGTGTCGAATTATTGCTGTAATCAAGTTCGCTTATTTCAAGATTGATCTTGTTTCCACCAAGCTCATGTTTTCCGATTCCTGCGTTTAATTGAAATTTCAACGCGGCGTCTTCAAGTGCTGGTTTTAAGCCTCCAGTAAAGTAAGAGGCTAAATTCTCTGTCTGAATTCCGGTGACGTCTATTGTCAAATTCGCTGTCTGTTCTGAAGTTTTTAATTGTACATTACCTGCAAGTTCGGCTTTACCAACCACGCCCGGAATCATGGCGTCAATTTTTATTGTAGAAGGCTGCGATTCCGCTCCAAAAGTAAAATTATTGAGATTTACATTTGTTATCAGCGTTTGTGATACCGCAGGTTCTACAAAATTGTCAGTCCAAAGTACTCGGCTGTTATTGATACCAAAATCATTTATTTTAATTCCCGCACCTGATGATGTTTGTGTTGTTGTTTTCATATCAGAGGCAGACTCTTTTTGTATATCTATTGATTGTACAGGAAGAATTCTGATTCCAGCGACATTGAGATTACCTGCATGTTCGCGGCTAACAGCCAAGTATGGCTGATCTATCGCGACTTTCTCAATACTGATATTACCATCCTTAATCTGAAGCTTTTCAATATCCATACTTTTCAGTGCAGCATAATTTGCATCATTGTCTCTCAGAACCGCATCGTGGATATTTACAGAGGCATTAAGGTTGCCTTCTGACCAATCAAGTTTGCCGGCCAAACCTGCTCGTAAGCCGCCATTTGCTATTGCCGCTTCAATCCCCAAATCACGCAGATACGGATTGATTTTCTTTGCGGACAACTCTCTTCCAATTAATTCCAAACCAAGTGACATTCCCGATTTTCCGGCTGATAACGAACCAGTCAGTTCAATTTGTTCAGCAATATCCGGCGATTGAAGCCATGCCCGCAGTTTGGCTGGAGGAAGTGAATCGTGATTGAAATCCAGAACAAAATTTCCCAATTCAAAACCGAAATCATTTATATCAAAAGATTCCGCGGGTGACACTGCTTTATCTGTGAACGTAACTTTATTATCATGCCATGAGAAACGCCCGATTTCAATGAGCGGCAGTGAATCTGCTGGATTCTTGACTTTATCCCCTGATACTGGCTGGGAGGATGCTGATAAATTGTCACTCATTTTTTCACTTGCTTTTGTACCTTTAAGCCTGAATCCAAAAATATCGAGTAATCCGTCTTCATTTCGTTCGAGAGCAATCTGCTGGCCTGAAATATCCACATTTTCGATTCTTGTTCTTTTCGTATTTGGATCGAAAGATATTCCATGAATGTCAATTGCTTTAAGACCAAAAAGCTGATTAGTGTCCTGAAGAATAACATTTGCAATTGAAGCTTCCCCACTCATTCTTCCATCATCAAGAGATTGAAATACCGCGTTAACATCGCATGCAAACGTGCCGTTTTGATAGAGTGACTCAATACCAGTTTTTTCAAGATAGACAGCAACAGCATCCGGACGAATTCCTTCGGCGGAAAGCTTTAATGAAGCCATTTTTCGATAAGAAAAAGGTTCGGTTGTCCCATTCAGCTTCAAGGTGTTTATTACTCCAGGAATACCCAGTTCCGCCTGTATATCCAATTGCTCTGCTGATGTAACATCCTGCGAATCTGCCCGCTTAATATCAAGATTTTTTAGATTAAAAGCCAAATCGGTTTTAGGAGAAACGGATTCGTCATGAATAATAAGCTGTAAATTTCCGAGTAAAACATTATCTACAACAAGCTCGAATGGTCGTGCTGTTTTTTGAGAAGATATGACCTTTTCTTCTTCTACTGCTGAACTAATGGAATCCGCGGGAACAGAAGCACTTTGTCGTGATTGGCGGCTAAATTTCAAACCTTCAGCGGAAAAGGCATTATCCGCTTCCTTCCACAACTGAGCGCGGCCCTCAGTCATTTCGATTTTAGAAATATGAATACTGTTTGCGTTTGCCATATTTGCGTCAATAGCAATCCGCTTTAAATAGAGATTTTCCTCTCCATCCGCGGTCATTACCATGTTACTCAAATCCGACTGAATATTCAGCACTTTTGGAATTGGCGCGGCGTTGCTCTGTTGAGATAATATCTGCTCCTGTGATTTTTGAATTTCACTATTTAAAATGCTTTCAATTCCTCGCGTTTTAATATTACCATTACAACTTAGAGCGATGCTTTGAGCATACGGCGAAATTCCAAGTCCGGCCATATAGTCATTTATAAGATGCGGATGCAGACCTTCAATAAATAAATTTACATCTGCAAGCAGATCCATTCCATTACACGAACCAGTCCCTTCTATAACAAGCTGATCCAGTATCGGTCGTGAAGAAAGGATAAGCTGAAATCTTGTTTTTCTTTTATCAGAACCCAAATCCGACAGGCGGACATTCATATCCAGACGACTCACAAGAACCGGTGTAAGGCTTTCATCGCGAAAGTTTATATGAACATGCTGCAAACGCATAGCGTCAAGCTTTACAGGTGGTGTCAGGTCAATCTCTTTGGCAATTGCATTTACATCCGTCGGTTCAGCAACGGAGGCAGCAACTTCTTTTTCTTTTGCCGGAGAAGTGGTTAAAAAACGCTGTAATTGTGGAAATTGTCCGTTTGAATCCCTGGTTATATTCACATCCATTCCATCAATTTCAACGCGTGGTATCACAAGCTGGTGAGACAGTAATGTCGTAACTGATATATCTGCTTTGCAATATTCTATATATACAAATGATTCATTGCTGTCTGCGGGTTTTAACTCCATGTGCCATAACTCGGCATCACCGGTAAGAATGGAGAAATCCAGCCGCTCATATGAACATTGTAAATCATAACCTTTTATTGTTTTATTAATAATCCATGGCAGGGAAATCCACAGAGCAATTCGAAGAATAACAATAAGTACAATAAATACAGTCAAAATCCATAGAAGACGGCGTGACCATCGACGGCCTTTATTCTTTTTCACCGAACTATTTTTTTTATCTCCATCCCCGTCAGCCACAGAATTATTTTTTTGATTCCGGATTTCGTCAACGGGATTGTCTTTTGTCACGGTGTCTTTTGCTTCTTGTAGGGTCGCATGATTTTTTTTATGTTTATGAGGCATATATGATGTCCTTTAATTGTTATTAGAATCGTTTTCGAAACGGTCCAAAACATCTCTTCTTTCTTTCAGAGAGGCAAGCGGATTATACCCGTCCGGCGCCTTATCAATAACAGCCAGCCATTCAAAAGCACGAGTCCTGGATGCCGGTGACATATCTTCCAGGTATATAAGATTCTCCTTAATCAGGCGGCTATGCAAATCTTCTCTGCCTGATGAAGCGGCTACGAGTTCTTCGAGACTCGAAATATGCCTGCCGACTTCACCAGTATGACGAACAAGAACAGATTCCAGTTCAGGCGCAGTTTTATCTGAAGACAGCATTTCCACCAAAACTTTATAAGCGCAACGTTCAAGCATCCAGCCCAATGCCTGAATATCTTTGTATAGACCAGATGAATACTCTTGAATAATAGTATCAGAAAGACTTTCAAGAACAATTTGGGATCCGGATAATGCAATATCTTCAACTAAAGATGATTCAGTTTTCTGCGAAAGATAAAGTAAAACTCCTCGCCTGTTGGTAGGAAAACGAAGCACCTGAATGGATTCGTCAATACCCAAAAATGCAGTGTCAGATTGATTGATTCGAGATAATTTACTTTGGACCTCATTTTTTTCGAGTGTTTCAATTAATTCCTTAAAAGAAATCGCATACATCGATGCGTTAGAAGTACCTTCGTCCGGCGGAGGATTTACCTCGATTGTAACAGCAAACGCTTTAGCCTTGCCGACATTAAATGGAGATGGAATTATCATTCCAACAGGTTTATTTACTTCTATTGAAAAATCTCCCAACAGGACCGTCTCAGTTATTTTTCCCAATTGTTCATTTTCAAGCGGCTCTGTAATTTGTTTCTCTTCATTTTGGCCACCCTCCTGTTCTATATTTATTTTACGTTTAAGCTTTCCATTTGTTACTAAGGCAATTCCCTGCAAAATATCCGCTTCAGTTTCTTTTTTAGACTGAGTGTCCAAATAAATCCAGAATCCAAAACCTTCCGGCCGCTCTGAATTAATATTTTTCGACTCAAAAAAATTAAAGCTGGTTGTAACTCCATTTACGAGAATCCCCTGAAACTGCCGAAATTTAATATTGTTTTCATCGTTGTTGGCTGCAATGTTGTTAATAAACTTGTCCGCATCCTGAATATAGCCTATCCTGCTTCCCCTGCCAAGCTGAGTTATCGGCACGATGGAATTTTCGGAAGGAGCAACAAGTATCATTTTAGTGTGTGATTCTATCGGGTCGAGAGAATTCACCGGCATCTGTTCCAGTGCCGTCACTTTCACTGTAATACCAAGAGATTCTTCAATAGAAATCGAATTAATGTCAACTGCAAAGGAACCTGATACAAGAGAACCGGCAGAGTAAATAATCTTATTACCTATTTCATCAATATAAGATTCTGTATCTTTTGGCTGCCTGTTCATTGTGCAGCCCAAAAATATAGAAGATAAAGCAAGGAACAACAATATATTATTATATATCTTGTTTGTTCTCCGATAACGAAGTAATATAATTTCATATATACTTTTTATTTCTATTTTTCGCATGGTTCTCTCGGAATATAACAATAATCCTTATAATATTTTATCAATTAAAATTATATTAATAATTTTAGTTTATTCTGGTTTAAAAGCAAGTTTTAGTAAAATTTTATATATATTATTCTGAACCAATAATTAGTATTTTACTTAAATGTAAAGTATAATGAAGTAATTAAAATAATATTTGAACCAAATAAAATCTTATATTGTTGTGTTAAAAGGGGTAAATTACAATGTTGTCGAAATTCCTAAAATTCCTGAATACAGATATTTGGAGGATGCGATTGGATGATTATCCGCGTCCTAAATCATTCCTTATTAACCAGTTGCGTGTTATTGCACTGGCGGTTCGCGGTTTTCAGGAAAATAGCTGTAATTTTCGCGCATCGGCATTAACTTTTTTTTCGCTGCTTTCAATCGTTCCGATTATCGCAATGATGTTTGGCATTGCCAAAGGATTCGGCTTGGAAGGACGCATGGAAGAAGAAATTTTGGCAAGGTTTGAAGGGCAGAAAGAAATTGCTGATAAAATTATTACTTTTGCCAATTCACTTCTTGAAAATACAAAGGGTGGTCTGATTGCCGGAGTTGGAGTTATCATTCTTTTCTGGAGCATTATGAAAGTTCTGGGAAATATCGAACATTCATTTAATATTATCTGGGGTGTTAAGAAACCTCGAAGTTTAGCCAGAAAATTCAGTGATTATCTTTCATTAATAATCGTTTGCCCCATTTTAATGATTGTTGCCGGAAGTACTACTGTGCTTGTTAGCAGTCAGGCCAGTTTATTACTTGAAAAAATAACATTTCTTAAATCAATTGGTCCTGTCTTGCTTGTACCATTGAAGATATTGCCTTACTGCACCCTTTGGTTAATGTTTACGTTTATTTTTGTTTTTATGCCCAATACAAAGGTTAAATTGAAGTCTGCTCTTACTGCCGGAATTTTTGCAGGTACAATTTTTCAGCTTGTTCAATGGGCTTATATAAATCTCCAGATAGGAACAGCAAAATACAGTGCTATTTATGGAAGTTTCGCGGCACTTCCATTATTTCTTATTTGGCTCCAAACAAGCTGGCTGATTATTTTATTTGGCGCTGAAATCGCGTTTGCAGTTCAAAATGTACAAACCTATGAGTTTGAACCAGACTGTTTATCCATCAGCCAAAAATATAAGAACCTGCTTTCATTAGGTGTCACAAAACTTATTATCAGTAAATTCTGTTCAGGTGAATCCCCCATAAGCGCTGATACAATTTCAAAATCTCTCGGTATCCCTATAAGATTGGTACGCCAGATACTTTATGAATTAGTTGAATCGTCAGTGATATCTGAAATAAACAAAGGAGAAGAAAGCAAGGAATTGTTATATCAACCGGCTCGTGATGTCGAAATGTTGACTATAAAATACGTTCTTAATGCCCTTGAACAAAGAGGTAATTCCGAAATACCTGTAAATGAATCAGAAGAATTGAAAAAGCTATCAGCTAATTTATCCAAATTAGATGATATTATAGCAACGGCACCTTATAATGTTAAATTAAAAAACATCTGATAATTTCTAAAATCATCAAGGACAAATCGAACGCATTATAAGAAATCTTAAAAATCATTAAAAACCAAATTCTTATAGAACTTTATGAGGAAATGTGGTAAAAAAGAATATTGTTAATACTGCAACATTGAATTTTATAAAATTCTTTATGTTTTAAGAAGTTGACCATACTAAGTAATCATTTAAAATATAAAATGTCATATTAGATAATATTTTTTACGATAATAATTGTTGGATACATCTATGCAAATAAAAAGAAGTATTGTAATATTCGGGATTGGTCCAATCAGTAAAACGATTTTTTACTCCTGCCGTAAACAGAAAACGTTTGATATTTGCAGCTTTACCGCTGACCAGCAATATATTAAAGAGGACACATTTTGCAATCTGCCAGTCATTGCTTTTGAAGAAATTGAGAGCCTCTATCCCCCCGAGCAATTTGATATGCTGGTAGTGAATGTAGGGGCGGTTGCCGGAGCCTCTTCACGAAAAGATATGTTCCTGCGGGCACAGCAAAAAGGCTATCATTTGGTTAATTATATCGATCCAAAAGCTGATGTAGTCGATGATGTGATCATGGGCCAAAACAACATTATTATGGCCAATACTCATGTTGGTCCTTCCGGCAAAATGGGCGACAATAATTTTATTCGTGAAAACATCTATCTGGGGCATAACTTCGATATCGGCAGTCACAATTTCCTTGGACCAGGTTCTACTTTCGGGGGGTCTTGTCATATCGGGGATTTGAATTTTGTAGGCATGGCCGTGACGTTTATTAATAATATCACTATCGAAGATAATAATCTAATCGGTGCCGCCTCATTGGTTCTAAAAAATATCGGAATTGGAGGAAAGTACATAGGGCATCCCGCTAAAAAAATTGCAGAATATACAAAAACGTCACAAACATATGAGTAAACTGATTATAAATTTTACACCAACCGGTATGATTCCTACAAAAGACGATAATCCAAATGTGCCGATTACTCCTCGCCAAATTGTTGAGGACCTCCGACGGTCCCGTCAACTCGGTATCACTATGGTGCACCTGCACGCCCGGGACAGTGAGACCCAGAAGCCTACCTATAAAAAAGAGGTTTACGCTGAAATCATCGGAGGTATCCGGGAATTTGCACCAGATTTGGTACTGAGTGTATCGACCAGCGGAAAAACTTATAATGAATTTACAAAACGTGCGGATGTGTTGCAGTTACAGGAAGACTATATTAATCATATTTTCGACAATATTGCCTGCGCTGAGGTCAATCATATGAAACCTGCTGAGTTAAGAGATATTTAAAAATTGGAAAAAATCTAAGGGAAGGCTGCTGTGTACAATAAAATCAAGCTGAAAGTACATCGGAATATAATAGGTGATGAATCTATATGAGGAATAACCTTGTGACTGTTGTGATTCCTGCCTATAACCACCAGGATTATATACAGGATTCTATCCGCTCCATCATCAATCAAACCCATAAGAATATTGAGCTGGTCATTTACAATGATGGCTCCATCGACAATACTGACATCAAAATAAGAGAATTACTGGATGAGTGCCGCAGAAGATTTGTACGATTCGAATATTTCAGCAAACAAAACGAAGGCATGGGTGCCACTTTAAATCGGGCTATTGATTGGGCAAGCAGCGATTACCTCTATATTATCGCATCCGACGACGTAGCCATGAAGTATGCTATTAAAAAACTCTACAAATTTCTTTCAACTCATAAAAAATACGCATTAGCAGTCGGTAATAATCAAATTATTAATGATAAAGGCCAACGCTGCTATTGGGACAAAAACAGGAATTTGACCAATAAAAAAGATGCGGAATATCACACATTTGGCGAATTTCTTAGTAAAATCCGTAAAAATTTCCGATTTAAGTCACGCGAATTCGGGTCCTATGAAACTCTGATTCGAGGTAACTATATCACCAACGGTAAAATGATACGAATTCAGGCTTTGATTAATGTCGGCAAATACATACCGGGCATGAAACTGGAAGACTGGTACATAAATCTGCAATTGGCAAAATTTTATAAAATGAAATATATTGATAAAATCCTTCTCTCATACCGCTGGCATAATACAAATACGATTAAAAGATCCGATTACGCGAACGGTGATCCGAATCGGGAAGTGTTAAATTATGAAAAAATGAATCACCCTGAATGGTTCAATAAATATGTAAAGTAAATGATTTGCCTGAGATTTTTTAACCTGTTTTGCTAATTCGTAATTCATATCAGAAAACAAGAAAGAATGGTATCCAAAAAAAGAGAACTAACTCTTATCTAAGTAATATAGATTAAAACTGGAGCAAAAATCCGGCTGCGCTGCCAACTGATGAAGATTCAAAGAGTTTTTCTCTGGAAACTTGCATAATGCAAAGGCATTTAGCATACCGGATTTGCCGAACAATGGAATTTATTTACAGAAAAACTTACAGGAAAATCTGACTTTTCGTGTAATAGGGTGTCTTTGATTGACATTGAGCAATCTAATAAAACTTCACAAAAAAGAGAACAAGTCATAAGCTCTAAGTCTTTGAATATGACAGAGTTAGACGCAAATAATGACCTGTTGTCACTATCTGGCATTGGGGAAAAAGAAAATGGGCGATACAGGAGTCGAACCTGTGACCCGCTGATTAAGAGTCAGCTG
>CAZVOA010000017.1:0-68358 GCA_964628465.1 uncultured Pirellulales bacterium
ACTGTAGATTAACAGAAAATAAAGGCCTGTACTGATTAACTCGGTACAGGCCTTTTTATTATCAATGTGCAATAACAGTTGAAATCCTGAATACAGGTAATAGTAACGCAATAGCAATCGTTCCTATGATACCGCCCAAAATAGTTATCATAACCGGCTCGATAAGCGCCATAACATTTCTAATTGAAGCTTCAAGTTTTTTCTCGTAAAAAACAGATACTTTATCACAAACTTCACCAAGTTTGCCGCTCTTTTCGCCTGCGCGAATCATCTGGATAATTCCAGGAGCGATTAAATCATTACCATGTGTGATTAATATTGATTCCGACAACTGGTACCCATCCTTAATTTTTTCATCAACTCCTATCCAAAGACGCTGGAAATAATAATTATCACACGCCTCCTGAATAACCTGAATAGAATCGAGCAGGTTTACACCTGTATTAATCATCGTCGCCATGATGCGCATGCTTCTTGTAACTACAGTATCGACAAACATGGTTCCAATAACGGGAGTTCTTATTTTCAGGAGATCTATTACCCTTCTTCCAGAAATTGTTTTTGACCAATAGTAGAGAAAGACACCAATCATAATCAGTGTAGTTACAATCATTGTCATCTTCTCGAAACTACCAAGTATTTTGCTGAAACTAACCAATATTTGAGTTAATTTTGGCAAAGCGGCACCTTTGGCCTCATAAATTCCCATAAATCTCGGCAGCACGAAGAACATAAGTGTTCCAGTAGCCGCGACAGCCATGAGAGCCATTATGAATGGATATGTAAGCGCACCTTTAATGCGTTTTCTGGTTTCAGATTCAAAGTTAAGATATTCGCTGATTACATTAAGCATTTCCGCCATTTTACCGGATGCCTCAGAAGCCTTGACCATGCTTATGAACATAGAATCAAATACTTTCGGGTACTGAGCGAGAGCTTTTGAAAATCGTTCTCCCCCTTTTACCGCCGCCGCGACATTCGAGATTATCAATTTTAATGACCCGTTTTCAGCCTGCTCGGCAATAGCATCGAGCGCATCACTAAGCACTACGCCGCTATCGAGCATTACCGATAATTGTGTAGTCAAAAGTATTATCTCGGCTGATTTCACTTTCGCATTATGCAAGCTATAATTAACAGGTTTCATGTCACTCAATACGCGGCCTGAAGAATGAACATTAAATTTAGTATCCTGTAATAAATCTTCACTAACATTCATATCAAAACCGTATTCTGGATTATTGCTCGAACTACTACGAGAAGACTTTCCTTCTCTATTTGAATTGTTAGCGTTTTTTGTGATTGAAACAGCCATATTTTTAACCTTCTGAATAAAACAAGAGGTTTATATACCTATTTGAGTAGTTCTCAATACTTCCTCGATTGAAATAATCCCCGCCTGAACTTTTTCTATGCCGTCTTGTTCAAGCGAAACCATTCCTTTTTGTATCGCCGCCTGTCGCAGATTTTTTAAACTTGCGCCATCCGTAATCATTCCCAGAATTTCATCATCCGGAACAAATAATTCATGAATAGCGATACGCCCGGAATAACCTGTATTTCTGCATTTTTTACAACCAACACCTCTATAATATTTCTGTTCCTTATCCCCCGTTTTTTCAATAGCTTTCCTCAAGCTTGCCGCTGGTTCATATTCCGTTTTACAGTTTGAACATATTTTTCTGACAAGACGTTGTGCCAGAACTGCTTTTAGTGAGGCGCTAACAAGATACGGAGCAACCCCTAAATCAACTATTCTTGTCACTGCGCCAGGCGCATCATTTGTATGCAAAGTTGACAATACCAAGTGACCCGTAAGAGCTGCCTGAACCGCAATAGCTGCCGTATTTTCATCTCGAATCTCACCGACCATGATAATATCAGGGTCCTGTCTTAACAAACTTCGCAAGGCGTTTGAGAACAAAAAGCCCGCGGCCTGATTTACCTGAAACTGGTTGATTCCTGAGATATTACATTCAACCGGGTCCTCTACGGTACAGATATTTGTGTCTTCACTGTTTAATTCCGAAAGTGCCGCGTATAAGGTCGTATTTTTTCCCGAACCGGTTGGTCCTGTCACCAGTACAATTCCGTTCGGAGATTGTATTACATTTCTAAATAATTGCAGATTGTTGTATGTAAAACCGAGCGACTCAAGCGTAAAAAGCATTTTATGAGGATCAATAACTCTTATAACTACTTTCTCGCCGTAGTTGCCTGGCATAACCGAAACTCTAAGGTCAACCGGCCTTCCTTCCATCAAAACATGTATTCCACCGTCCTGCGGCAGACGTCGCTGAGCAATATCAAGCTCAGCCATAATTTTAATACGGGATACGATTGCCGAATGCATCTGATGGGGAGGACGCATCTTTTCGTATAACTTTCCGTCCACCCTGTATCGAACTCTCAGCTTTTTGTCGTCAGGTTCAATATGAATGTCACTGGCATTTTCCCTGACAGCATTATAAAGGAGATAATTAACAAGTTTAACAACAGGAGATTGTCCTGCAACCTCTTCAAGATTGCTGATATCCTGTGTGATATTTTCAATTAAAGTAAAATCCTGCAAACCTTCATCATCAATTATGTCATCAATTACGAAAACATTTTCAGAAGGTAAATATGCCTGTAATGTCGCTTTTATGTCTTTAGCGGTAGAACAAACAATCTGAACCTTACAGCCGCTGATTCGCTCAATTTCATCTATAAGAAATACATTCGCCGGTTCACATATAGCTACTGTAAGAGTATTATTAACCTTGAAAAGCGGCAGAACAATGTGCTCTTCGAGAAATTCTCTTGGTAATATATCAAGCACTTTAGGATCACATATCTTCGGACCAACCTGTGCGTACGGCACACCATACCCCTGAGCGAGAGCGGATGCAATCTGATTTTCCGTACAGTATCCCATCTCGACCAGAAGCTCTCCAAGAAGCTTGCGATGCCCCTTATCTTTCTGCTCAGATAATGCGGCATCTATTTGCTCCTGCGAGACAATATTACGCGCAAGCAAAAGCTGCCCAAGCTGTGTTTTATTTTCTACGGCTAACTGATCCATACTTTCTTCTATTCTTCTCTATCATCACAGATATTTATTAATTATGCAAAGCTTTTAACAGCTTCCGCAAGTTCATTATAGAGATCAAACTCACTATCGAGTCTGGTTATTTCCAATATTCTTCTGCAGTTTTCATCCAGTCCCGCAAGCCTGAGTTCCCGCCTGTTCTGAGTGCAATAGTCACGAACCCACAACAGGACGCTAAGTCCCCTGCTATCGATAAATCCGACGCCACTCATATCAAGAACGATATTGGATTTTTCCTGTGCAATAATATCCGCGATATTTTTTTCAAATATTTCAGCGGCATCACTATCCAGTTCACCCTGCATCTCAATAACAGTAACATCATTGTAATCTTGTATTTTAACTTTCATTTTATCAGCATCCCAACAGCGGCTGTTCCATATTCAGTGTAAGCATTACCATGATAAATATCGCCAAAGCCATCTTTTAGAATTTCCCATAGCTGTTCAACATTACTATCAAGAAAAGCTCTACCTATTTTTTCATCGAACTGCTTGCCAAGATTTTTTTCTATTTCTATTAGTGCCTTCTCAACCGGCATCGCGTCTCTATAGGTTCGCCTGGAGGTCATAGCGTCAAAACTATCCGCCAATCCAACAATTTTACCTATAAGCGGGATTTGCTCCCCGCACAATCCATCAGGATAACCTTTACCATCAATACGTTCATGGTGACATAATACACCGGGAACGATATCACGCATCTGTTTTATTTCCTGCAATATGCCGGCCCCTATCGTGGGGTGCGTTTTTATACGCGCATATTCTTCATCAGTCAGTTTGCCATTCTTCCGCAACAGGGCTTCATCAATACCAATCTTGCCAATATCATGAAGCAAACCCGCCAAATAAATTCTGTGCAGCTGCTCATCCTCAAGCATATCCTGTTCATCAAGTTTTTCAGCAATCCAGCGTGAAATAAACGCGACTCTTTCCGAATGACCATGTGTATAATTGTCTTTGGCATCGATGCTTCTTGTCAGGGCTTTAAGCGAGCCAAAAAATAATTCGTTAATATCCTTGAACAAACGCCTGTTTTCGATAAAAACAGCACAACTGCCCGCGACTGAATCAAACAATTTAACATCAGTACTATCAAAATCTTCCTTACCGATTCGGTTAATAGCAACCATGAATCCGATAATATAATTACCATTTTGAGTTCTATTGGTAAAACCGGAATCCCCCTTATCTTTGCCGCACATGGGAACCGCAATCAAACTCTTAACATTTTCCGGCCATTCATATTTGAATGGCGAATCAACTTCGCTATCGAGTAATGCTTCTTTGCCAATGTTTAGCTCATCTGTTAAACGATTGTACAAACTTTCAGATATATGCTCATCAATATCAATTAATCCTGAACCGGCGGCTACTACAAATCGCTGTTCGTTTCCGACTGTTTTTTCCAGTAATATCGCGATTCCTTCTACATAAACAATTTCCGTAAGACTGTCACAGGCCATTTGGAGATAATTCGAGTCAGCTTCCGTAACACGCATGTTCGTGCTTAATTTATGAAGTAAAACAAGCTCTTCATAAACTCTTGCCAATTCCGTACTGACCATTTCTATCTGTTCAGAGGTTTTGGATCTGATTAAAAAGTTTTCAGCAATAAGAATCAGCATATCATCAAATTGTTTTTCAAAATCATGATTTTCATTTTCTGATGATATACTGCCCAAATCAATGAATACAACACCAACTGTTTCAAATGGTTTATACTCGGAGCAATACGACTCTAAAACAATACCTAAAATATGTTTTTCGCCGTAAGATTGCCTGATAACCTCATTTTTCACTGAAACATTATCTCTCTCATGATGCCCGTTTATCACATTTTTTGCTAAAACAGACAACTGCTCATAGCCGCTTTGGAATCGCTCACCAGCGAGAGATACAATAATATTGCCACAGGTATCAAATACAGTAAAATTAACACCATATTTGATTATCCTGCCGCCAATCTTTTTTAATTCTCGTATTTGCGACAGTTCGATACTTTTCGCGGTTGTTTCCAGCATAGTCATAATTTAATATTTTTATCCTGTGTAATTTGTCACTTTGCTTCGGCGATCAGTTCTTTCTGGTATAAAATATCTTCGATATTTACCAGCAGTTCGCGAGGACTAAAAGGTTTGCTCAAACAATCCGAAATACACAGTTGTTCCTGCTGTTCCTTCGAGATCGCGAAGCTTCTTGCTGTAAGCATAATGACTGGAATGTGTTTTGTTTGTTCATTTTCACGGAGTTTTTCCACAAGCTCAATACCAGTCATAACCGGCATCTGATAATCAGTAACTACAATATCAGGCTGCACTTCACAGGCAAGTTCGTATGCTTCTGCGCCGTTATTCGCAGAGACAACCTCATAACCGTTATTTCTGAGTTTTATAGCTACAACATGAACGATATGAATTTCATCATCCACGACCAATACTTTTTTCTGTTCCATTGTTTATCCTCCACCAATAAATGTTCAATATTACAACGCCTGCTGATTCGCCTGCAGTTACACTGTAATTTCAATATTTTTTGCCGCCAACGGCAGCTCAAATCCAAATGTACTTCCTACGCCCACCTGGCTGCTTACAAAAACACGTCCATTGTGAATTTTTTCTACTATTTGCTTAACAAGATTAAGCCCAAGCCCTGTACCTCCGGCTTGTTTTTTATTTGATTCAACGCGGTAATATTTATCAAATACATGTTCTATTTCATCTTCGGGAATACCAACACCTGTATCGGTAATAAGAACCTGAATCATAGACGCTGATTCATCTGTTTTCGATTCTATTTTCACAGTACCCCCGGGTTTAGTGTATTTGACAGCATTACTTAACAGGTTGACAATAACCTGGGAAATCATGTCCCTGTCAACATATACCTGGTCACAAACAATAGGTTTTTGACCGATGATTTCAATCTCTTTTTCTTCGGCATAGCTCTTAATCATCTTAAGCTGCTCCTCGATTAATATCGCCATGCTGAGATTTTCCTTATTAATTTTAATCAATCCTGATTCTATGCGTGAAGTGTTAAGTATATCTTCAATAAGACGATTCAGTCTTTGCGCCTGATTCTGAATCACGGCATAAAATTCCTTCCTGGTCTTTTCATCATTCGCCTCATCATCCGCGAGCATTTCCGAATAAGCGGTTATCGACGCCAGCGGTGTTTTCAACTCATGAGAAACATGACTTATAAAGTCATTCTTCATATTTGATATTTCTTTTTCACGGGTAATATCATGCAAGACCGCTACGACGCCGCATACCTGCTTATTATTGTCACAAATACAGGATACAATGCAATCATAAGTTTTGAGTTTGCCATCTTGAACAGTTTGTATTTCTCTTCTTGCCGACTGTCCCTTGCTTTTCCTGGTATTACTGAGAAAATTTAGAAATTCATCCCGCTCTGAGCTGATAATTTCCTTGATTGGCTTAAAACGAGAATTCCTGAAATCAAAACCCAAAAGTTTACCTGCCGGCTCATTTGCCATAAGAAGCTTATTGAATTCATCGACAACTATGACCGAATCGCGAATACTATAGATGATTTCTTCTATATGTGCCGCACGTTTCTGAGAAATTTGAAGCTGTATTTTCAACTCTTCAATCTGTTTTTCATATTTTTCAACAAGAGAAACTCGGTCTTCAAGATGTTCACTAATTTCTTTTCGCAATCCATGTATTTCTTTTACTCTTAATATCGATAATGAATTGTTACAGGACGAATTTATTGTTTCTTTATTCAGGAGCCTGGCGATGGACGTGATTGCACCGGCCAGCCTGAATAAATGCAAGCCTGTCAAAATCACGCCCAAAGCCCCGGCAATATATAATATCGTCACTATAGAAACGCTTCCCTGCGTTTTGTCGGCATATTCCAGGTTTTGCCCGGAATTCAAATCCGTTCCACAGGCTGTACCGCAGATAACCACGGTACAGACAAATATAGCGGCAATTATTAATTTCTTTCCCGAATGTCTCAAAACAATTTCTCCAAATCCTGTAAACACTCACTTTGTAATTAGATTATCCTTAATCCAATATAGTATAAACTTTTACACTATTTATTAATTTTCCACTGTATCCAACACATTGCGATTAATCTTTTCATACTTATCTGGATTGCTTTCCCTTAGTATTTTTTCTTTAAGACTAATGGCTTTGATAAATGTCGGACGAAGGCTTATAGCTATTTCCAGATTTTTCATAGCGCCTGCAGTGTCACCTTCAAGGTATAGTTTCGCGGCCAACGCATAATGATCATCAGCCATGTTTCTTCTGCTGACAGGAATTAATTCGTCATTGGCGCTAATCATTTTACGATTCACAGTTGCTATTTCTTCTGCTGACGCAACTGGTTCTTTAATTATGTGAGGTGTAAGCATTACAATTACTTCCTCGCGCTGAGTTAAATCAGTTTGACCGCTGAACAGCCATCCTATCAAAGGTATATTTCCAAGGACAGGAACTTGTTGACGGACTACATTAGTAACTTCCCTGAATAAACCGCCAATTATAATTGTTTCTCCGTCTTTAACCATTATATTGGTCTGTAATTCAGTTGTAGTTTCATCCGGAGCCTGTGTAGTTGCGTTCAACTCAGCAGAACTGTCTTTCGGATATATTTCCATTCTTATATAGCCGTCATTGCCGATATAAGGTCTGAAAACCAACCTTGTTCCACTCTCATAGAATTCTACCTGTGAAGTACTGGTACCGCCGTCAGACACTGACTGTGAAGATAAATAACCAAGTTTTTTACCAATCAGTAATGAACCCTGCTGTTTATTTACCGCCATAATCTTTGGATTGGCCATAACTGTAACATCTGTTAATTCTTCCAATGCGTTGATAAATCCCTGAAGTTTGCCGCTGCTTACTCCAATATTCAGTCCGGAATCAGCCTGTACAAATCCAGTTGTCTCAATAGGAGTTCCAATAGATGATAATGCTGTAGGAAACGCATCGACAGCAAAACCAGACAATAAGTTCCAGTCAACACCAAGATACATATCTTCATTAAGTGCGGCACTTAATATTGTTGCCTCAACGAGAACCTGAAGCGGCCTTACATCAAGTGATTTGATTACCTCTTCAGCCCTTTCGATATTTTCCGGGAAATCATATACTACGATCATATCATTCAAGGCCATGCTGTTACCGCCGCCGCCTGAACCGAGAGAACCGCCTGAGCCGCCGCCGCTGCCGCCGCTGCCGCCGGAAATACCTTTTTCTGCGTCAGTACTGCTTTGAATTACAGCCAGGTCACTAAGTACTGGAGTGATAAGCTTCGAAGCTTCTTCCGCTGTAATGTAATATAATGTTATGACCTTATATGCTCTTCTTTTCGGGTCTTTCATTATATTTTCATATTCAGCCTTTGTATATACCTTGATAAGATTTCCTTCCTGGGCATATACGAATCCGTCGCCAAGGATAGCATTCATAGCTTCGTCAAAAGTGACATCCTTAAGAGAGCGGAATGCCAACTGTCCGTCAACGTTCGGTGAAGGAACGATATTTTTGCCGGTCAGACTGCCCAACAATGCCAGTGCCTTGCGAATACCGAAATCTTCTTCACAGTTGAATGTCGGAATTTTTTCGCCGTCACCTACCGCTGGCTTTTCCGCGGCGGCAATTGTTAATGTCCACATCATTGTTAATAAAAAACATACCATCAATAAACTTATTTTGCTTCTCTTTTTTCCATTTACTTTACTGTCATAATTCATATTTATGCTCCTTAAATTGTTTTGTGTTTCTTTAAATCAATTTTCTTAATCATTACCATTTACTTTTTTCAATTTCAAAATTACTTCAGCTTTACCGCATCTCATTACAACCGAATTATTCTCAATCAAAACTACTTCGCATTCGTATTTATTGGCTCCATCCGTAACAGACAGGCTATCCCCGACCGAAAGAATCCTATCATTAATATAAGCAAGAGGATTATTGCCCATTACAAACGCTTCCAATTTTAAGTTTTCAGCGATTCTTTTCATTACGCTCTCTGAAACATCACCCGATACTACATTTACTTCTCTTGTTAGTACTACACTTTCGTTTTTACCAGCGAAAGATTTCCATCCATCCGCAGCAAAAATATCTCTTTTAATTGAATCATTTCTGCCCTCAATATCCGGCAAATCGATATATGAGATATTTCCAACTGAATCAAGACGCGTTTCTTTTTCCGTCTGACCGGTGGTTGTTTTGGCATTTGCGGCTTCAGGTTTCTTTCCAGTTAAAACCTTTACCCACATAAATGCCATCAAAGCAACCAGGCAGAAAGCCAAAATAGTTTTTTTCTTATCGGCTGCCATGCGGCCAACAATTCCGACAGAATTGTTTTCACTATTTCTTATACTTTTCTTCATTTGCTCCTTTCTTTTATGTTATCTGGTCGTTATATATCTGTTAACCCACTTGAGATCTGTAATAGATAACAATTTCAGTCTTCATTTTGACTTTACCATCGAAATCATTACCGTTTTCCAGTTTTACCTGTTTTATACGAATTTTTCTGTCAAGCTCCTGTAAATTCTTATAAAACTCATAAATCTCTGACAGGGTCCCTGTTCCTTCCATGCTTACAGGGATACAGTTTAATTTTTCTGCCTTTACTTCCTCAAGCGGTTGAATAGCCTGATCTTTTATATTATTATTTTCCATTAAGGCCGCGATTTCTTTAAGAAACGAACCGAGGTCTTTGTTTATTGGGACATTGTTTTCATAATTTTCAAGTTTATCTCTGAGTTTTTGCAGATGTTCTTCAAATAACCGTATTTGTTCTTTATCAGAAATACCCTTGGCGATGGATAAATTCTGCTCTTCTCTGATAGCATCAATTTCATCCAACTGTCTGCTGACAGGAATGTATCGGAACATAATAAAAGCTCCAAATCCCGCCGCGGCTGCAATCAATATCAATATTTGTTTTTTTTCTAAAACCAAACTGTCACTCTCCTTTTACCTGGTTTTAAGATAATTCGACAAATAACAACTAATCTCAAAATCACTAACATTAATATTCACATTAGATGTTTTATTCTGGTTACTCATTAAATTCTCAAAAGTATCCTGCTGCACACTATTTATGCTTTTCGCCACTTTTTTAACTTCCGAATTTTTCGAATACAACAAATTGACCTGGTTAAAATACGGTGAATCTTCAAGCTCGCATAACAAAACAGCCACGTCACTGCCATTTGCTGCTACACCTTTAATCAAAATCCGGAAACGTACATTACCAAGCAAAGTACCGGAATTATCTACCGGAACTGAAGATTTTACTACTGACATTGATTTCTGTACTTTTCCATTATCAGTTTGCTCGTTAATTTTTTCTGAAATAAATTCAACCTTACTTAATACTATCGTTTCATCAACGAGAAAACTAAGCTCCGCTAATACATTTGAAACATTAATATTAGAATCTATGCTATCGAGCATTTTCTCTTTCTCATGCAGTGCGGCAATTTCATTTTTATACTTTTCAAGCTCTTCCGAAGCGTTCTCTGTTTGTATTTGCGTGTTTTCCATTTGCGTATATTTCGCCCTTGCTCTTGACACAGAACCGGCGGAGACAAAATTCCAAACCATCATCACCATAAATACACCGCTTAATATGATGTATTGCACACGGTAATTAACTTGTCTTCTTATGCCGTTCTTATACCATTCCGGGAGAAAATCTATTTCTTTCATAACGCTCTTAAGTCCTGACGCATACTTCTCTTTTGCTATGCTTTACTGTATCAATCCCTTTCAAGCTTAGCCCTACAGCGACCGCCCAATCACTAAGCAGCCCGTTTCTTTCCTTAATATTTACTTTTTCATTCTGAATATCGAATCCTCTAAATGGCTGCGCAATTTCTATCGCCACAGCCAATTGTCTCTTCATAATATCAAAAAGGATATTTTCCTGGCTTCCGCCGCCGGTGAAAATCGCCCGCTCGATCCGTTTTCCTCTGAATGTCACTGAATAGTATCTCAGGCACATGGAAATTTCCCTGGCCAGTTCTTCTGCGACTTTACTTATCGCGTCTATCATTCCCTGTCGGGTCGAAGCGTCTATTTTATGTTCGCTTGTATTTGAGGTTCTGTTCTCGTTCTGGAGTTCTTTTCTTAATACCTCCGCCTCTCGGTTTGTTATTCCCAATTTTGACGCGACCTCATAGTTAAAATTCTCGCCGCCGATTTTTAACTGTTTCACAAAACATATGTCTCTGCCTCTGCCGAATACTATTGTTGTGTATAAACTCCCTATATCCACAAAAACAACAGCGTTCTCCAAATCTTCATGCCGCCTGAAAGAATGCTCGAAAACCCTGAATAAAGCACAGGGCATTATATCTATCGACACAGGTTTAAGACCTGCCTGCTCAAGCATTTCGATATGATTTTTTATAATTTCATTGCTGCACGCGAACACAACAAGCTCTTTTTTAATTTCATCCCCCTGCCTGACGTCACCGGCAACAATATAATCCATAGCGTCATTTTCCGCATCGAGTTTGAATCGATGGGCAACTTCACGCTTTAATACCTGCTCTGTCTTTTCGCTTTCAGCCTCGGTTAACCGTAAACTCGTAATTTTCAAATCCCCGCTCGGTAAACATGAAATAGTGTTATTTCCGGAAAAGTTTCCTTTAGCAAGCATTTTTTTTATTGTCGCGACAATCATACTTCTCCACGCCTGCTCATCTTCCTTTTTATCTATTTCTATGCGGGCTTCTTCTGCTGCATGAACAGTTATCCTGTCGTCACTAACATCGAGTTGAGTCATTCTTATCGAGTCATGACCTATATCAAGCCCAATCGGCTTTATAGAACGATTAAAAATATTAAAACCTATCATCAATTTATTCCTCAGAGGCTTATTGAGATATATCCAGTTACCGGCTCAACAGTAATCGTTGCTGTAATTCCAGAGGCACTGATTGTAATTGTGCCGCCGTTGCTGACAGGACTGCCAAGACAATCAAATGTAATTTTTTTTCTACCATCAATATCAGTAGGGAAACTCACATTAGTTATATCAACTTTACCGAGCCTGCTGTCATTTGAGAAATTCATTACATAATCATTTAATCCCTTTTTAACCGGATGCTGGATCGGATCAGTTTCCCCTTCTTTGTATATACCGTAACTATTTTCGCCTTCATCGAAGACGACTGAATATTTTTGTCCCCTGCTTATCGCCATGCTTTTGGCATATTCCAAATCCGCAGCAATCAAATTAGATGCAGAACGAATCTGAACATCAGAGGCGGAACTCATCAGCGGTATAGCCGCCATCGCCGCGATTGAAAGAATAACAACAACAATTATTATCTCTATTAACGTAAAGCCGCTGGCTTTATGCGATACAAAATTATTCCTCTTTCGCAAAGCCAAACTAAACGAATTTAATTTTGAAATTTCAGATATAAACATTTTATTCTTTCCTTTCCGTTCTCCGTATTACTACTACGAAGGATGAATCTTGCGCATATCCACAATACGCTTTAAGCTGTTTTTCGACAACTTCATGGCTTGCCTTAACCCAACGATAAAAAAGACTTTCCATTGTTTAACTCGATATATTTTATGGGACTATTTTGGTTTACGTATCACAATCTGTGTGCCGACATGTTTTTTTGATAACCTGCAAAATCACATTTATAAAGGCGATATTTCGAATTTCAGATTTGTTATGCTCATCAAAACCCGCATAATCGTTAAATTGATTATGGAATTATTGCTGCCATAACTATTTAAATAGATAGAAACATCAAAATATTTTGCCTTAAACATATTTATGATTTTTCATCTAAACACAAACAAGGACCGATAAGTAAAAAATCTTTACCCTGTGTTAGACGCAATGAAATGTCAGCTTATGAATTTACTAATTGAACAAAAAGAGTACACGAACTTCAAAAAATCTATTATCTTCTTTCAATGCTTTTATAAAAAGCCCCCGCGGCTTGACCCCATTTCTTCCCGTTTTCACTTCCATCAGGTATAATAATTGCCGCTTTTTCAGGTGCGGCGGTTATGCTTATTCCAGAATCTGTTTCATCAAACTTCCAATGCGCTACAAGATTTGATACTGTTGAACCTGATTTTATAATGCTTATTTCATTTGGTTCCAATCCTCTATCATATATCTGCACATCATCAATCCAGCCGTTCCAGTTTCTATTGGATTCCTGAGCGTTTTGACCTATTTGCACATTATAATTATTTGTACTTATCGAACCGGTTGTATTTGTCGATTTATCAAGTACTCCATCAATATATATTTTTATGGCAGAACCGTTATAAACACCGGCTACATGATGCCACTGATTATCTGCTGATATTGTTGTATTGCTCAAGATTTGGCCATACTGATTAATACTTATGCCAGAACATGAAAATTCAATTCTATTTGTGTTCGAATATCTCTGAAGCCTCCATGCACTGTCACCTTTCGTAACTATCGCCTGATAGCTTTTATTAAAGACGCCGACTTTTATCCAGGCGGCTACTGTAATCTGATTTCTAATATCAAAGAGACTCTCATTTTCTACTTCAGTATAATCATTGATTCCGTCAAATAGTAATCCGCCGTTATATTTACCCTCTGATTTTTCTACTCCATTATACAGAGACACAACTGTTTCGTTGCCTGAAGAATCACGAGCGATTTCATATATTCCAGCTTTCGCGAACAAACCGCCAAGCTGACTAATATTCGTATCGGAATCTAAAAATACATGTCCGTCAACTACCGCCAAACCATTAATATTTAAGACGGAATTTTTAACCAGGTATAAATCACCTGTTATATACAAAGCCGGAAGATTTTTACCTGCTGTGATTGTCAGATTTAAACCTTCCTGTATAAATAAATCGCCATTAACAAGAAGCATTCCTTCAATGTCACTGGACAAAGAACTATTCCCTGAATAATAGGTAACACCCGACTCATTCTTGAAATCATCTACGGTAATTTCCGGCCAGACAAGAGACAAACTCTCTCCGCTATATAACTGCCCGGTTTTTAGTCCGGTAAAACTGACCGCGAAAACGTCACCGTCAATCGTTCCGAGATTACTTAAAACACCATTACAATAAACATCACCATTTACTGTCATCGAATCTGTCAAAGTTAAACCAACGCCGCTCCATAAAGCTACACATGGATCGAGGCGTAATAATGCTCTTAAATTGCTTTGCCCGACTTTTTCGCCGTCTCGCATTCCGTAAGCATTGCTGTCAATAATATAATTGCAGCGATCCGCCGAATCCTGTTCGACAAATACATCATAATATTCACTGCCGCCATCGACTAATTGCAGTCCGGCTGCTCCTGTATAATATTCATCTTGCACATCCTGCGGGTTTAGAATCAGCCCTCTCGCTTGTTCAAGACCGGATTCGGCTAAGTAATCCATTTGCCCGCGCAGAACCATATTCCTGCCGCAGGCCAATTCGACATCGCTTTTGGACAGAAAGCCCAGCGATAGTACCGTTATCACCATGATAAGGATAAGCACTGCAAGCAAAACTACGCCGGGTCGGGATTTATGATTCCTTCTCATATTCATAACTTAATCGTCATCGTTAATAATATTGCCGCTTCCATCGAGATAATTGCTATTCGAGCTTCTCAAAGCCGCGTTTATCTGGTATTGTCTCACAATATTATTTTCGGTCATCTCAAACTCAATATTAACAAACTTACTGTTTGGCGGCAGAGCATCAAGGTGAAATTCGACGTTGCCGCATTCAGCCAATAACTTAACAGACTCTGTATCGCTGGTGTATGAAGACCACCAGTTGGTCGAATAAGCCTGTATCGAAGCAATATCTATTACCGAATTATTACTTGAAGAAAATGTATAAATATATAAATGATTCCTGTCCGTACCGAAATCTATATAAGCAAGTTCATTAATATTAATTTTATTATCGTTATTTTTATCAGCAAGCCAGATAGTTATATCATCATCGCTTGCGGAACATATCATATTACAATTGCGAATAAGCTCATGAATCCTTAAAGTCGTAAAACGAACCTGTGCCTGACTGCGGCTTATATCACCTGTCGATTTATTAGCGGAACTTAACGCAAACGCCAAAGTTGAAACCGCGGAAAGAATAATACCGGTAACAACCAAAGCAACCATCAACTCAACTAAAGTTAATCCTCTTTCGTTTTTTTTTATTTTCTCATACATTTTATTTTTTTGTATTCTCAATACAACTTGTCATTCTGATCAAAACGACTTTGTCATTCTGAACGCAGTGAAGAATCTGGGTCGCGAATATAGCTTTCCTGTGTTTATTCTGTTTCGCAAGCCAGATGCTTCATTTCATTCAGCATGACAATCATCGTCGGTTTTTACTCACTTATAAGCCTTGTTAATGTCGCCATTTCTCTGCCGCTGTAATTTACCTGAACCGTAACAAGTATAAAACCCAAACCACTCGAACTAACGCCAGGTGATATGGGTACATCTACATATTCGCTTGTAACAGTCCTGCTGAAATTTAAATAAGCAGGATCGGTAAATACATTACCCTGCGAATCTTTAACCTGTCCCTGCGATTCGGATTTATTATAATTGGCAACTATTTCATCGAACGGCGTATTAATTGCCTTTTCAACCAAATCACTTGCCAGTTTAGCGGCTAAAGTGCTGCGCGTACCTTCCGCCTGTACGGAAGCACCACTTGAAAAAGGCAGCAGCACACCGGCTGCTGCCATTCCCAAGATTACCATGGCAAGCATAGCTTCCGCGAGCGTAAAACCATATTCACCCCCGCCGCTATGCCGCATTCTTTTAATATTCATAATATTTTTTGCCGTTATCATCTGTTCCCGGTGAATCAGGTCGAATTTCTCCAGTCGCGGCCTTATATACCCAGCCGTGACTATTATCACCGTCAGCGGGGAAATCCGCACCGTCAGCAAGCATCTGAATAGTTTTTAACTTATTCAACGGATTCACTGGTACCATCTGCATATAAGGGCCGCGTTCGTAACCTGCGGTTCCAATTGCCGCTGTTTCACCCAAAGAGTTGCTCGCTAAAGTAGCCTGGTTAATGAACGTATCCTCACTAACAGCAGAACCTGCGCCATTAGTATAACCGGGAGCAACATCAAGGTGATGTACCTTATAAATCAATACAAATCTTTTAAGCAATTGTAAATCTATACCAAGTGAACTTTCCTGCGAAGATAATACACCGGCTGAAGCAAATGGTATAACAACCGCCGCAAGAATCCCGAGAATAACGACAACAATCAGAATCTCTACAAGCGTAAACGCCTGTTCTTTATTTTTGATATTTTTAATTTTTGTATTCATTTTCGTGTCGCTTTCATCAAAAAGGCTGACCAGCTATCGGTATCAACCTTGGCATGGTCAGCCTGTATTTTAGCTGGATTTAGCTGCTTAATTTATAAGCAGCAATTCCTTCTATTGACTATATTAGAGTTTCAAATGATCTGTATTGTCACAAGCATTGAATGCACCTGTTGATGTATTGAAATACCAACCTGAATCCTCAGTCACAGCAGTAGCAGTACCCGTTGTAACAATATTTGTATTTGCAAACTGATTATTCGGTACCTTCTGTAAATATGGACCATAACAAAATACTGTTGTTTTTGTTGCATTTTCATTGCCATCTACATCTGTGTACATAGTCATTGAAGGCCATGTCTCTTTACCATCTGCATCTACGGCAAAAGTAAGAGGTAAAGCATCATTATGCTGTATCTTGTACAACTCAATTTGTGAACGCACTGTCTGCAAATCACTGCAAAGACTTGATGTTTTGGCTTCTGTGCTTGCATCTGTAAACTGAGGAATAACGATTGCGGCAAGAATGCCAAGAATAACTACGACGATCAATATTTCGACTAATGTAAATCCACTTTTAGCTCTCATTTTATAACCCCTTAAAATATATTTGTTTTCTGATTTAAATTTGTTACTGTGTTTTTTGCTCCGTCCTTACGGACTGTATCGACCCAATCGATACTAAACTTAACATCACTCTTCTCTTCCGTTTGACTCCTCCAAAAATATTTGTAAGCATTACAATTCTTCTAATTTCTACATCAAAAAGTCATTCTTAATGACTTACTAACAACAGAATTAAAAAAACGTCCGAAAACTACTTTTTTGATTTTTCCGCAAGTTAATTTAATCATCCAAACAAAATATAGAAAATAAAAAAAATAGTGCAAAAAATAATAAAAAAATATTTATTTTATTAAGCAGCAAATACCCTGCTATTGCCGCAGCCTTGCCAGAGAAACTAATGATCTGTAACTTAACAAACGAAGTGTGTCATTCTGATCACTGTATCTGATTTTCAGGATATGTGTGAAAAAAAACTCAACTTTCTGAAATAATGGGTGGCAGCCTCATCCTGTTTTTTTCAGGATGGGGATGGTAATCTTGAACTAAGCCATCCCCAAGCTTTCGCTTGAGGCTGCCACCCGTCCGTGGCGTGTGAATGGATTCCCGCCTGCGCGGGAATGACAAAGTCGTTATCCGGCTTCGTTAAATTAATTACGCCGTGACAAGAAATCAGTGTAATCAGTGAAATCTGTGTCTAATAATATTTGGCTGCGGCTATGTCACGCTGTGATAGTTTTGGGGAGAGTGAAACTGAATGTTGAGCCGCCTTCGGGATTGTTATTTGCCCAGATTTTTCCGCCGTGCTTTTCGATAACCTGTTTGGCGAAAGATAAGCCAAGACCCGTTCCGTCCCGTTCGACTTTGCGGGCATTTTCCGCTCGATGGAATTCCTCGAATATTTTTTCCTCTTCACCTTTCGGAATTCCAATACCCGTATCCTTAATCTGAACCAGGTATTCGTCAGGTTTTTCTTTTAAAGTTAAAACTATGCGGCCGCCGGAAGGAGTGTACCGAACCGCGTTAAAGAGCAGATTCGTAAGAGTTTCTTCGATAAGAACTTTTTCACCTGAAATATTAATAACATTTTCAGTCCCTTCATAACTCAGGTTTATCTTCTTTTCATTGGCTCGGTTTTGAACCGTCATAATTGCGCTCGATATTATCTTGTTGAGATGGAAATGTTCTGCTTCCAGTTTGCCGGCAAGATTCAGCCGGGTGATTTTGAGTAACGCTGTAATGAAATTTATACACTTATGCGTTCTGCGATACGCCCTGCCGACCAAATCCTTCTGTTTTTCATTAAGCGGCCCGACCATTTCGCTTTGTACCGGATTTATACAGCTTTCAATCGCCGCGAGGTGTCCTTTTATATCATGAGTGACACGCAGGACATATTCGTTTTTAATCACATCTTTTTCCATGAGTTTTTTATTCGCCTGTTCCAATCCGTCTTCCTGCTCTCTCAACTGCTCCATAATGGAATTTGTCATATACACAACAAGAACGAGCGTACTTGAAAATACGAAAAGCGTTCCGCTGATAAATGTGAAATCCTTATATAGTTCATGTGCCGCGAAGCCGGTAAGTTCGTAGTGAGGGATAATCCTGAAACACTCAAGAAAAACGATAAGACTAAAAAGAAAGATGGCAACCCCAGCCTGTATATAACTGCTGCGTTGTTTACAGAGAATGCTGCCGATTATCATGTGAAAGACAAAAAAGAAGCAAAATGGATTTTCGATTCCGCCTGAGAAATGCAGTATTGCAGTTAAAATAAAAAGATCAGCAAAAATCTGAAACATAATCATTTTGCTGATCGTTTTTTCTTCAGGCTCTTGTCCTGATTTTGTTAATTGGCCGATATAAACAAACAGGATAAAATTGTATAATAATAATATTCCTGTTATAAAGTATAGTTCCTTTTCCGGTAACGCTACTTTCATGGCGTTTTTCGCGAAAAACACTCCCAAACCGAGAACTAAAATAGCAACCCATCTCAGTTTGACAAGCCATCGGGCGCTTTGGATTCGCCTCGAGCTTTTAAGCAGAGTTTCCATAAGCTTTTAATGCTATTTTAAAAGTTTTCCGACCTTCTCTATTAGCACGTCCGGCTTAACCGGTTTCGTAAGATATTCGTCAACCGGAAGCCATGATTCATCGCCGGCAGCGGACTTGAAGTCGATTCCCATTTTATCTTTAATAGAAGTAAGCATAAGAATCGGTATATCCTTATATTTGTCATCCGCTTTCAATTTTCTTGCTAATATAAAGCCATCCTGCGTGGTGCTCATCATTACGTCAAGAATGATTAAATCAGGAAGTTCTTCCTCAAGACTTTCCATAGCCTGCTCGATACCACCAGCATTACTAACTACGTAATGTTTATTCTCAAGAATAACTCTCATAGCTTCGGTAATATCAGGATCATCATCTACGATAAGAATCTTTGCTTCATTCATCCGTATTTTCCTTCATTTTTTAAAATTATGTTTATCTTTAATATTTTAAACTTTTTCAGACTTATGTGTCAATAACTATCTCAACCAGCCTAAAAACCCTAACCAAGCTCATCACAAATAACTTTTATATAACTATCGATATTGTCTTCAAGTTCTTTGCTGATAATTCGGCCCAAAGTAATAGTTTTAGGCTGTATGCCGAACAAAACTATTTCCTTTGGGCACTGTTCCATGAGCTTTGACATAGTTATAATTTTCATAATATCCTGCTCATGCAAAGACTGATGAGCAAGCTGTTTTACACTTTTAACCTGGTCCGGCGTAAATCTTCTCATCCGGCCCGGTTCTTCGTCCATATACGCACAATCGATAATAATCGCTCTGTCTCTGCCCTCGAACAGGTGCAGCAATGTTATACCGCCTGTTCCGGCATCGAAAAAATCAGCTTCAGGGAACTGTTCAGAAAGCTCGGCAAGCCTGTTGATAAGGAAAATGCCAATACCTTCATCCGACATTAACGGATTGCCCAGTCCCAATACTATCGTCGGCTTTTTCATACAAACTGTACATCGAGCATATGTGTCGAGCAGGATATACACGGGTCATACGAGCGGACAAGCATTTCCATTTTCAGCCGAATCGCATCCTGATCTTCATTAATAATCTCAGGAACGAGTTTTTCAAAATCCTTCTGAATATTCGCGTGATTCTGGTTTGTCGGAATGCAAATATCAGCGGCTACGCAATTGCCATTCTTATCGAATTCGTACTGATGGAAAAGGATTCCGCGAGGCGCTTCGACACAGCCTGAACCCTTACCTGCCTTGGCGGTTACAGGTACGTTAATCTTGCTAAGAGGCTGCAAGCCCTGCGTGAGCAGCTTATCAATTATACCGATGGAAGTAACCACTACCTGTACGCACTCAACTATCTGGGCAACTGTATTCATATATGGATTGCAGTTACCTTTTTCCAGTCCGAACATTTTCGCTACGCCTTTGGCCGGATCGCAAAGCTGGTCGTAATTATTATTGAAACGAGCCAGAGCGCCGACCGCGTAAGAGCCGCGATGCCATTTTGTCCATTTCGCCGTTGACTGGTCAACTACGAACTCATTGGCTACTGACTGCCAATCCTGAACTGATACTGTCTTTCCGACGAAATCGTTGCTTGTGATATCGCCGTGATAGAATGTATAGTGGTCTGGATGTGTAAGAGATACGTATTCTGTATCGCGTGTGAAATTCGGTATATTACCGGCAACGCTGAGAACCGCATTTGCGATAACGACAAGGTCATTAATTGTTGCTTCAAGAGTTGTTTTCAATTCTTTAAGCTGCTTTTCAGTGGGAACTCGTGACCAGCCGCCCGGTAAAATTGTATTCGGGTGAGTTGGACGGCCTGCTGTAAGCTCTGACCAGTTATTGGCTACTCTGTGCGCCCTGATGACTGTTTTTACAACGTCGGGAGCAACCGCTACCAGCGGCACAACCGAAGGTGCGCCGAAAAAGTCAGGAGCCGCAAGATAACCGGCATGAAGAACGTGACTTTGAAGCTGCTCTGAGTAGTGCATAAGCTGGCGAAGCAAATCCGCCTGCTCTGTAACTTCTACGCCAAGCGCTTTCTCTACAGCCTTTGTCGCGGCCAGAGAGTGAGTTATAGAGCAAATACCGCAGATACGACTGACGATAATCTGAATATCGTCAAAATGTCGGCCGCGTACCATCGCCTCGAAGAACCGCGGCGCTTCAGGTACCTGCCACTCTAATTTATTAATTTTGCCGTCGGCGGCATTTACAACTATATTACCATGTCCCTCAACCCTGGTGACATGATGAACGTTTATATTTATGGTTTTACTCATAATGTAGGCTCCTGGGTACTTCCGAAAAGAACCATTTTACTTTTTAGATTTTCAACGTTTAATTTATATTTCTGCATTACTTCTTTTGCGGCATCGACGTTCGGATTGTCAACATAGCCACGGCAGCCGAAGCAGCGTGAACCATTTGTCGGGCATCTCGCGTCACAGCCGGCACGTGTTATAGGTCCAAGACAAATCTGGCCGTAATCCCATAGACATGGATTGCCGTTTGCCTTGCATTCGACACAAACCGGATAATCCGGAATCTCAGGAGTCTTGCCTACAAGTAAAGACTTCACTATGTACACAAACTCTTTCCTGTGAATCGGGCATCCATGTACCTTGAAATCGACCTTAACGACTTCATCAACTGCTTTTGTCATAGCGGTAGCGAGGTGCGGCTTGCCTGCGGCGTCTTTATAAACGCATTTCTTTACCTCATCAAGGTTAAAATTGTTTTTCAGTTTGTTTACGCCACCCATTGTCGCACAGGCACCGAGAGCAATAAGAATCTTTGCACGGCTTCTGATTGTTTTAATTTTTTCTTCGTCTTGAGGTCTTGTTATCGAACCTTCAATTATTGCGATATCATATACTTCGCTTTGTTCACTTCTTGCTTCTCGCCATTCGACGACATCAGCGACACCAAGTAAATCCAGAATTCCTTCTTCGAGATTTACAATCTGGAGCTGACATCCTTCACAACAGGCGAAATCAAAAATTGCTATCTTTGGTTTACTCATTTAAATAGCCTCCGGCACATTACCTAAATCGGATTGACAAAATACGGGACCATCGATACATACATAATAATTATTTATCTGGCAATGTCCGCATTTGCCAACACCGCATTTCATTTTTCTTTCAAGATTGAGATAAATCCTGTCGTTCGATACTTGCTGTTCTTTGAGTGACATAAGTACGAACTTATACATAATGGGTGGTCCGCAAACCAGGACTTCCGCGTTTTTCAGTTCGTTTTCGATTTTCGGAATAAGCGTTGTAACAACACCAACATTCCCCTTCCAGCTTGCGTCACCTTTATCTACCGTCTCGAGGAGTTTAATATCATCCCGTTTGGCCCATGCTTCGAGTTCGGAGTGGAATATTCTTTCGGAAGGATTCTTCGTTCCAATCAACACGGTGACATCACCATAATCATCTCTGTTATCGAGAACATAATTGATAAAAGAACGCTGAGGTACAAGGCCGATACCGCCGCAGATGAACACAAGGTTTTTGCCTTTTGTTTCTTCTACAGGATAAACACCTTTTCCCATTGGTCCTCTTATTCCGACCTTATCCCCTGCTTTAAGCTTATGTATAGCATCGGTTACATTTCCGATTTTTCTCACTACCAGCTCGAAACTGTCACCGAGAGTCGGAGTCGAACTGATTGAAATCGGCGCTTCACCAATTCCAGCGATAGACACTTCGACAAACTGACCTGGAACATATTCCAGCGGGCTATTATCCATCGAAATCCGCATGTACAGTTCTGTTCCATTGAGCATTTTCAATTCCTGAACTGTAGCAGGCAGAGGCAGATAGATATCTTTCTTTTCGGCACAACAATCACACATTAAAATTGCTCCTAATTAAATTATTCCAATATCATCTATTAGTTTATTGTAAACATTTACGGGATTCGCGATGTCCGGCAGGCAGGCGCCAACACATCTGCCACAGCCTACACAGGCAATCTGGCCGCCAATTTTTGACGGAACATATTTACCTTTTCTGTACAGTCTGTGACGGAAACGGTCTTCCCTGTTTTTCCTGAACTCATGGTTGCCCGCGACTTTTGTAAATCCATCAAGCAGACAGCCGTCCCAGAATCTCTCGCGTTTGCCGCTTTTAAGATCCCAGTTCACATCATCCTGAACACCGAAACAATAACATGTCGGGCAAACCTGGTTGCATGAGCCGCATGAAAAACATGTTTTTGCTTTCTCTTCCCAGACAGGATTGTCATAAGCACGTTCAAGCAGTTTCGGTAAATATGAAGGACTGCATTTCAGTTCATGTTTGTTCAAACCTTTTTTGTTCTTATCCCAGACATCCTGACGTTTTTGCAAATCATCATCGCCTGCTTCTTTGGCGTTTTTGACACCGGCAAGCAATTTTTCACCTTTTTCCGTAGCGGCGTCGGCTATATAGCTATCACCGATATCAGTCAAAAGTACATCGTAACCTTCTTCGACAACCGCTGTGTTCATCGATGAAGCGAATACGTTCTTCGACGGCTTTACAACATCACATGCCACGATTGTCGCGTTATTACGGCGAGCAAAGTAATGACTGTCATAATTGTCCTGGCTGAACAGCATGTCCATCTGGTTGATGGCAATCATATCATACGGATGAACTCCGAGAAGAACGAACTTATCGCAGTCATATTCTGACTTGTAAGCGCCCTGCCCCTGATATGTTACAAGTGTTTCGCAAGGAGGTTGAAAAAATTTCTTCGGAGGCTGCAAAGTAACGTCATAATCAAGTCTCAGCTCATTAGATGACTCAAGCAGACTATAATCGAATTTGTCGCCTTTAGCCTTCACACCATAGACTTTTGTCGTGCGGATTAACTGGTCCACAAGAAGTCCAAATTCTTTTTTTGCAATTTTCTTAATACTCATTTGTGTTCCCTATAATATTTCAATCATTCCTGATTAACTATGTACTTTCACACGAGTTTGTTTCTATCCATTAGGTGCATAATACGGCATTCTCGCAAGGTATCCCGCTATATCAATAGTCATTACTTTTACCTTCTTGGGAACCATTATATAACAAGGAGAAAAATTAAGAATACCCGTAACACCGGCTTTAACGAGAGCATCCGCAACTTCCTGAGCATAATTTCTCGGAACCGCAATAATAGCATGTTTAATTTTATCATTTTTTATTACATCAATTTTTGCGACATCCTGTATTTTGATGTTTTCGATTTTCTGTCCTATTTTCCTGGGATCATTATCGAAAGCCGCTGTAAGCTCGAAGCCGTACAACTGAAATCCTGAATAAGTAAGAATAGCCGAACCAAGATTGCCGACGCCAACCAGGACGGCTTTCTGAAGCGGACCAAGCTTTAAGATTCCTTTAATCTCAATGCAAAGTTTCCTTATATCATATCCAACACCGCGCACACCGAAATCGCCGAAATAAGAAAAATCTTTACGAATCTGACACGAATTTACCCCAACATAATCAGCAAACTTCTTGCTGGATATACTCAATTGGCCTTCCTCAATCAAAAACATCAGGCCCCGGAGATATACCGGCAATCTGCGAATTGTCTCATCAGGTATTCGTTTTTGTTTCATCTGTCCTTCTTTATATTCTTAAAACAACGGATCACAAAAAATACGCTATTTGCGATTGTGTTCACATTCACAAAGAGCATAATATTAATTTATAGATTTTCTCAACCTTTGTCAAAATAAATTTTAATTATTCTTTGAATTTAAGATTGAGACATAAAGAGTTGATGTACAATGACTTATATTATTCTTCAGAAAGATTTGTAAATTTAAAAAGAAAAATATTTTAAAATATAGTCGCAGTGGTGTTTATTTGTATTTGAAATTCAAGATTGTATTTACCGTAATTTTACCTTTATTTCAGGGCGATACAAATAATTCGGTTTCAGTGCCATAGGGTCGCTAAATTGATTATTTTTTGCCATTTCCCTTCCGATTTTATAAACACAGGAAGCTCTTGGACTCCAGTATTTTTCTTCCAGGAAGTTGATATTCTCATCCTGAAATTCCTGTTTGTAATATAACAATCCATCTCCAAGCAGCCAAATTGAATTGCCGTCTTTGATAGTTTTTTCTCGAAATTCCCCTGCGTTCATTATAGAATCATCCATAACCTTAACGATTGATAAATCAGTGTCGTTTCGTACCACGTTATATTCGGAAACAAAGAACTGCCCTCTTTTTGCGTCAAGAATCGCCGCTACTCTATCTATTTCTTTGCCTGAAGCAACGTCCGATATCCCTTTCACTTTATGAGATTCTTTAATAGCTTCTATCGCGTTGAAAGCAACGGCATCCAAAGAATCGACAGCAACGATTTTTATTGAATTTGCTAAATACATCATTTTCGCAAGCGAAACCGCTATACGCAAACCAGTAAAACTGCCGGGTCCATTAGAAATATACAATTGTTCAATATTGTCCGGCTTGAGTTTAAATTGATCCAGCAGGCCTTGTATAGATGGAAAAACCTCTGAACTGTGCTTCATAAAGCCTGAAAATGATGTCTCCGCCGCGATTTCATCACCAAAGCCCAATGCGACTGAGCCTAACCTGCTTGACGTTTCTATTGCTAAAATTACTGGTTTATTCTTCATAATTACTCAATTCATTTCAAACCTGATTTTTGCCATTAAAAAAGGCTTTTTGATATTATTATATTTTCTAATTGCCGTGAAACAACTTATTGGTTATAATACTAAAGATATAGATATTATCGGCCAAACATACTTAAATCAAATTTTTCTCTTGCAATAATCTAAAATTTTAGTACACTGAAGAAATATAAGTCCGGTCTATAACTTGAAACTGGAGGTTGTTGAAACATATTAAAATCGTTGGGTGTTTCCCTACGAGGGTGGTTTTTATTGAAGGCAGGAGGTTTATTTTGAACAAGCCAAATTTCTTGAAAAAAATCTATAGGGGAAGGTCTCTTAATTTAATTAAAACATCTATTCTATCGTTTATAGTAATTATGACGATAACCGTGCCAATGCACGCGAAAGGAAGTTTTGATCGCAAAGAGATCATCCATGAAACAATTCAAGGTTATATCCAGAACGGAGATAATCAATGTAAGGAAGGTTTGTATGAAGACGCTGCTGAAACCTACCTTATGGCTCTGAAATACCAGGAGTTCCTGTCTGAAAAGGAGCGTGCAGAGCTTCAGATGAAGATTGAGCAAACCGATAAAGCTATTATCGAGCAGAATAAAGCTCTGGAAATTTTCCGGTCAGCTCAGGATTCGTTCAAGAAGAATAACCTTTCTGAAGCCAAGAGTATGCTCGAATCTATTCAAAAGAATGAGTTCCTGCCGGAAATTGAGCGTACTGAATTGTCAGATATGCTCAATGAAATTAAGACACGCATGGAATTGAACGGCTCGGGCATTGCAACCGTCCCAGCCGCGAAAACCGTATCTTCGGCAACATCAGTACAATCTTCAAAACCGCTACAGACAGCACAACCTCAAAATACGACATCTGAAAGTTATAAGAAACATTATGCTGATCTTTATGAGCAGAGCAAAGCTTATGAAAAATCCGGTCTATACGAAAAAGCAAGAGAAGGCTATATTCAGGTATTGAACAGCGGCACAATTGATAACAAACTTATGGCGGAGTATATTCAAAGCCAGATAACTTCACTTGATAAAACCATTGCCGCCAATAAAAGTACATATTCAACAACAAACCCAAATATGCTTTCAACAATAGTTTCTGAACCCGCTGGAAACAGGATTATCCAGCCACAAGTTATGGATAGTGAACCTGTTGCGGCAGCCGGACAGGATGAAACTTTTCTCGATTTAGTTGTTAAAGAAAGAGACCTTATAAGAGATTATATAAAAACACTTAATACAAAAACTGTAATTAAAGTTACCAACGACATTAACGATGGAAATTTTGAACAGGCAAAATACGAAGTACAGAAAACACAGATTGTTGTAAACCAATACCAGGCTGAGCTTGGAGATAGTCTTTTCAATAATTATCAAATGCAGCTTAATGCTCTTAACGACCATATCAGCAACATGGAGCAGACACAGACTCAAACCAATGAGGAAATGAAAAATATCCAGGCTTTGCAGGAACAGGAAAATATAAGAAAAAGCAGAGAAGCGGAAAAGAAACAAAGAGTCAAAGAGTTATTAGCCGGCGCACAGGAAAACAAAAAACTTGAGAACTACGATGCCGCGCTCGGTCAATTGAAAAAACTGCTTGAGCTTGATCCGCAAAATCAAAGTGCTTTGATACTAAAAGAAGAAATCGAAGACAGACAATATTTCCACAAGCAAGTAGAGCTTGAAAAAATTATGGATAAGGAAACATCAAATCTGTATATACAGGGTGACGAAGCTAAGATCCCGTGGTCAGAGTTAGTCACTTATCCCACAAACTGGCGAGAAATATCAAGCAGGACAACAAGAAAGCCGGAAAGACCTTTCGGTATAGATGAAAGAGAAGAAGCTGTATATCGTCAATTAGATGAAATAGTTGACCTTTCAGACCTGGACCCGTTTATGACAGTTGACGAAGTTTTAAACGCAATTAGAAACGCTGTTACACCTCCTCTTCAGATACAGCCGAACTGGCGTGATCTGGGAGATCTACCGAGTATATTACCAACAACGCCAGCCGATATGGGGCCTTTAACAAATATAAAACTTAAAGCAGCCCTTAATGTTTTAATAAATAACCTTTCAACTGTAGATGCTCCTATTGGTTATGTCGTCAGTGAAGGTATTGTAATAATAGCATCAAAAGACAATCTTCCAAGCAATATGGTCCAGCGTACTTATGACATCGCAGATCTCGTCGGAATGCCAGCGCAAGGTGGTGGCGGGATGATGATGGGTGGTGGTATGATGGGCGGTATGATGGGAGGTATGATGGGAGGTTACGGTGGAATGTCAGGTGGTTATGGCGGCATGTCGGGCGGCTACGGCGGCATGTCAGGCGGTTATGGCGGTATGTCGGGCGGTTACGGCGGCAGCTATGGAAATACCGGATACGGCGGTGGATATGGTAATACCGGATACGGCAATACTGGATACGGCAATACCGGATATGGCAATACCGGATATGGCAATACCGGATACGGCAATACCGGATACAGTAGCGGCTATGGCAGCAGCTATGGCGGATACGGCGGAAGCAGTATGATGGGTGGTTATGGCAGCAGTATGATGGGCGGCTATGGCAGCAGTATGATGGGCGGCTATGGCAGCAGTATGATGGGAGGTTACGGCGGAGGTATGATGGGAGGTATGATGGGAGGCATGATGGGTGGAGGTGGTGGAAATACCTCTGGAGAGCTCGTTAACCTCATTCAACAGCTTATCGCACCAGATACTTGGTATGATACAAGTGATGAAGGTGAAGGTACTATTTATCCTTATCCTCAGGCATCACCTAAAAAACTTACGGTAACTAATACGCCGGAAGTTCATAATCAAATTGAAAAATTACTGGAATCCCTGCGTCAGTCCCTTGGTCAACAAGTCGCAATAGAAGCAAGATACCTTGTTGTTACCGAGAACTGGATTAATGATGTAGGTTTGGATATGGATTTTTCTCTTAATGCTGGCGGTAAATTCGGCCTAATGGAATTTTCACAAGGTCATTATACTACAGCTACACCGGATGCTTCAACAAAAGTGCCGGGAAGCTTAGGCGGTGTTAACGCTTCAATGGGTATCGCTGGAGGATATGGCTCTATTCTTGATGATTTGCAGGTTTCCTTTCTGGTTCGTGCAACTCAGGCGAGAACTGATTCAAAATCTCTTAATGCCCCGAGAGTAACTGTTTTGGACGGAGAAACTGCATCATTCCAGAATCAGGAATTAGTTTCTTATATGCTCCCACCAAAACGATCAACAACTGTTGTTCAATCGGGTGTTGGTTCTCCTGTTACAACAAGTAGTGTTGAACCTCAAGTTAACACAACTGAAATTATGACTCCGCTTAGTATTACACCAACAATTATGCATAACAAAAAATATGTTTTGCTTAATATCAATTTCCAATTCCAGGATTTAATAAGAATCAGATCCCATGTTGTTGACTATCTTACTGATGATGGGGTTGATACATTCAGAACAGAAGTACCTGAAACCGGTCAAACAATGGTTTCAACGCGAGTCAGTGTACCAGATGGCGGTACTATATTATTAGGTGGTCAAACAATCAGTTCTGAAGTTAATAAAGAAGCTGGTGTACCTATTTTGAGCAAGATACCTTTCATAAATAGATTATTCATGAACAGAAGTAAAATTAAAGACCAGCAGATGGTATTAATTCTTGTAAAACCGACAATTATTCTTCAGGAAGAAAGTGAAGCTGAAGCTTTGGGTGAAATGGAAAGCCTTTATTAATTTATATCAAAGGCTTTTTTGGGGTGTATTTACGTTTTATGGCGTAAATAGATAATAGTAACTGTATTTATACAGAGAATTTTAAGGTTTCAAATAAAACTATGCACTTATTTAGAAGCAAAAAAATGAAACGTAAAATTATATTCGACATAATGATTGTGTTGTTCGCCGCTGTATTTTCCTCGGCGTCCGACTTACCAACTTTCGGATTGCAAAATATATCATACGGACAATCCGCAAACTTCAAACAGGACGAGCTGCTTGTATGCTTTAATGATCCCGCACAGGGAGAATTGCCCGCAAGCGGCCCTGTCATAGCCGGACCAAGGACGAGACGGTCAATCAGAAATATTGTCTCGAATTATATCGTTTCCGGCTCAGTTGTTGACAAGGAATACGACTCTGTCAAAGAAGGTCTGTCGGTAGTTAAACTTCCACAAGGCGCTTCCGTAGTAGATGCGTTTATCAAGTTCAATCTCTCGGATAATATACGATATGCCGAACCAAATTACAAATACAGTCTGCTCGGCTCAGCCAACAGCATCACCGCGATTATAAATACTTACAATGCCGTTCAGGTATCTCAAGCATCAGAAGATACACAAACAAACAAATCTGAAGTAACTGTTGCTATTGCTGATACTGGTATTGATTATAAACACCCCCTGCTGCTTCAGAATCTCTGGGTAAATAAAGCAGAGCTTGACGGCAAACCCGGCGTCGATGATGACGGCAATGGATATATCGATGATATTTACGGATACGATTTCGCGGGCGCAGCAGCTTCCAACCGCACCGATGGTGACAGTAACCCGATAGACTCACATTATCACGGCACACATCTGGCCGGAATTATAAATAATATTGCTAATAATTCTGATACCAACGTTAAATTGAACCTCATGGCTTTGAAAATTTTCGCGGATGATTGCTTGCTTGAACCTTCTGTTTTTGTAAGTGACGCGATAGAAGCCATCGGATACGCGGCGGATAACGGGGCAAATATTATTAACGCGTCATGGGGAGGAAGTACATACTCTCAGGCTCTTTACGACTCCATTAAAGACGCGGGAAATAAAGGTTTGCTGGTTGTCGCTGCGGCGGGAAACGGCTATGGTAACAATAATGATTTGAATCCAATCTACCCGGCAGGTTTCGACCTGGATAATGTTGTTTCCGTAATGTCGGTAGATGAAGACAATAGTGTTTCTGATTTTTCAAATTACGGCCCTTCTACAGTCGATATAGCGGCTCATGGAAAAAATATTTCAAGCACAACCCCGACATACCTCACTGCATCAATGACGGCGGATCATATTTCAGCTAATGAAGCTGTATTAAGCGGAACTTCAATGTCCGCAGCTGATGTTTCCGCTCAATGTGCTGTCATTATGGCGGCAAATCAAACATATTCCGCTCAATCGATAAAAAGTCTTTTACTGACTAACACAGAGCCGCTTTTAGCGTCACCTCGTCCTAATTTATCGGGAGGAATAGCGAGCCTCGAACTGGCTCTTATGGGAGCGCCATCTGCAAGATCAGGAAAAGTAATGAATACAAGATACTCCCCTTCTGATACTGCGCATTTATACAATTCGCTTCAAAGCGCTATCGATAATGCCAATGACGGTGACACTCTTATAGCCGAAACAAATAAAACTTATTATGAAACAATTGATTTCAAGGGCAAAAAAATCACCCTGAGAACAGGTGATATAACTGACCCTAATAACACTCAAACAAGCCCGCAAAATACATATATTACCGGTGAAAACAATCTCGGAACTTCGGTCGTGACATTCCATAACAACGAAACTTCCGAAACAATATTACAGGGCTTCACAATAGGATGGGGTTCAGCGACTTACGGCGGTGGTATAAGCTGTGAAAATTCTTCCCCGACTATTCTCGATTGCGTTATAACCAACAATACAGCGGCAGATTACGGCGGCGGTATCGATTGTTATTATTCTTCACCGACAATTAAAAACTGCACCATTACAAATAATACGACATCAAGCGTATTCAGTATCGGTGCCGGTATCAACTGCGACCATTCATCGCCTGAAATTATTAGCTGTAATATTTCTTATAATTTCGCGGAAAATATGGGCAGCGCAATATCATGTTATTATTCTAATCCCAATGTTACAAACTGCCTGATAACCAACAACTCGTCAACATATCATACCGGTAATATTTATCTGGAATATTCCAATCCGACGATTTCAAACTGTACTATTGTTACAGACGCGGCTAATGTCGAAAAGGACGGCGGTATCCACGCTTTCTTCGATTCAAAACCGGTTATTACGAACTGCGTTCTCTGGGAAAACGGAGACGAACTTAAAAATTGTATAGCGACCTTCTCTTGCGTACAAGATGGTGACTTAGGACTTGGAAACGTCAAAGCTAATCCATTATTTCTGGAAGGCCCGCTCGGAAAATACTATCTGACACAAATCGCGGCGGGACAATTAATTGACAGCCCATGCGTAAACACGGGAAATCCCACATTAAATGAATTCCTGCAAACAAGCGTTTATACTACAGCCACAGATGCTATTACTGATGAAGACCCAATTGATATGGGTTTCCATTATCCTTCTATGCCCGCTCCTCTTGTTTACCTTACTGTTGAGGAAGTAAGAGTATTTGACGGCGTTCTGACAGTTATTACACCTGAATTTGAAGATGAATTTTCATTGGGAAAAATTGACCCTAACGGAGGTTATTTCAGGAAACAGGAAGTCGTTCGACTTACAGCGACTCCGGACCCGAACAACAAGCTCTACCAGTGGTTCGGGACAGATGATGATTCAAGTAAAAGCCTGACCAATACAGTAACGATGACAGGTAATAAAACGGTACAGGCCGAATTCAAGGTCAGACCGCTTTACAGATTAAAGACAGAAGTAGTCGGAGGACAGGGTTCTCTCGATCCTTTGTATAAGAGAGGCGAGTATTTCCGAGAGGGAACAGTTATTACCCTTACAGCTAAACCGGAACGAAATTATATAGTAGATACGTGGACAGGAATAGATGACCCGAATTTATGGACAAAAACTGTTATTGTTACTATGGATTCCGATAAAGTTGTCACTGTATCATTCCGTCAGCCTCGCACGGTTTATGTGCCGAGCGTACATGAAACTATTTCTCAGGCAATTGATGCCGTAGCTAAACATGGAGATAAAATTGTTGTAAGTCCTGGTACATATTATTCAGGCTCTATCACCTTCGGCGGTAAATCTGTAACCATTACAAGCGAACACCCGGATGACCCAACTTGCGTAGCTTCGACAGTTATTGACTGCCGAAACCGATCGAGAGCATTTGTATTCGAGGACGGTGAAGGTAACGATTCAGTACTCAACGGTTTCACTATTAGAAATGGTGATGCTTATTGGCAATGGGATCGATCACCTGGAACAAGAAACCAGGGTGAATCAGGAGTCGATGCCTATGGCGGAGCTATTGCGTGTCTAAACGGTTCCAGCCCAACTCTGTCGAACCTGATTATCGAAAATTGCCTTGCGCATGGACAGATTGGCGAACCCGGCACAGCAGCTCATCAGGCTCATCGTGATCCAAGAGGTTTCCAAACTCGGGAAGCGGAAGAACAAGCTGAAGATCCTGCTGAACCGGAAGCAGATCCAAACGATCCCAATGCGGTTGTTGATGGTATTGACGGCGTAAATGGATCTGACGGCGTAGCCGGACCTAATGGCGCCGACGGTGCAGACGGTGCAGACGGTTTTGACGGAGGCAGCGGTGGTCACGCATGGGGCGGCGCGTTATATTTTGACGCAAACTGTTCTCCAATTCTTCTAAACATAACAATTAGAGACAGCAATGCTATCGGCGGCAACGCCGGTAGAGGTGGAGATGGACAGGACGGTCAGGACGGACAGAACGGCGGCGACGGACAGGCTGGTCAACAAGGCCAAAACGGCGGATCCGGATCAGGTGAGGGTGCCGCAGCCGGTGACGGCGGTGACGGTGGACGAGGTGGAGATGGCGGACACGGCGGTAACGCAGGTAACGGTGGAAAAGGCGGAAAAGGCGGTATCGGCGGTAACGCTTTAGGCGGTGCTATCTATTTTGGCCCAAACTGTAAACCAACATTAAGATACGTAAAAATTATCGGATGCTCAACCGAAGCCGGAATGGGCGCTCGCGGCGGTGACGCAGGCGATGGCGGCGCGGGCGGTACAGGTGGTGCCGGCGGCGCGGGCGGAGCGGGCGGAGAAGGCGGAGACGATCAAGCCGCGGACGGAGATGCCAACGAACCTGGAGCACGAGGCATGGGCGGCAACGGCGGTAATGGAGGCAATGGAGGCTTAACCGGCTATAACGGATACTACTCAGCCGGACCTGGAATCTATTTCGCCGAAAATTGTGAAGTAGAAATGTACAATTGTATATATCAAAATAACCATACCTATGCAATCATAGATGTCAACGAAAGTTATGCAGGCGGTAACGGCGGAGCAGGTGGTGCGGCAGGAAGATATGTCCCTGATCCAAATGCGCAACCTGGCGGTAACGGTCAGGGTCAAGGCCAGAATGATGATGAGGAAGATGAAGAAGAAGATCCTAATTTAACCGCTGGTGTCGCCGGAAACGGTGGTGACGGTAATGACGGTGATCCATGGGGTAATGGCGGTGCATCAGGCAACCCGCAGGATTCGAATGCAATCGAAGGTTCCGATGGTAATTACGATTACAGCTTTACTGAAAACTACGGCGGTTCAAACTACTATGGACCAGGATGTAAATCCTTAATTGTCGGCTGTACTTTCGATTCATGCGTTTCCGACGGAGAATATGGCGGAGCGGAATTTTACAGTTCAAACAGTTCCGCAACCGTTACAGACAGTGTTTTCACAAATAATATTGTTGGTTCCAAAGGCGGTGCGCAGGCATTTTATCCAAATTGCGTTATGACAATTACTGGAACGGAATATACAGGCAACTTCTCTGGTCATGTACAGCATGGAGAACCAACATACGACGCAAACAATAGACTTATCAGCGACCATACGGTCTGGTATACCCATTGCGAGGGTGGAGCTTTATACTGGCTCGACCAATGCAAAGCGGTTATTGATAACTGTACATTCAAGGACCAGTACGTCGAATCTTACAATTACACGGAAGATCCAGAGAGAATTAACGACCCAAGCTATATTAAAGGTGGTGCGATTTACGTCGGCGGTGTCGGATCATATAACTATTCTGATGAATATATTTACGATGATTTAGGCAACATTATCGATATAGTAAGCTCAACTTCTGTTTATCAGATTATTAACGGCGGAAGCCTGTCATTACGAAACAGCGAATTCACAGGCAATACTGTTCAGCGGGGATATGGCGGTGCGATGTTCATGTACTGCGAAGGCGCCGATATATTAATAGATAATTGCACATTTACCGAAAACTCCTCTGAGAGCGGAGGCGCTCTATACTGGGCGGATGGTAACCCGAATATTTCCAATTGTACAATTAAGAACAATTCGGCATTCGGACCTTCATATACTGTAGTAACGCCGCAATTGCCTGTTGATATAAACGATCCAGAAACATGGTACGAAGGTTTCGACCCGAACGACCCGAATACATTCTACACTCCGGGAGACGCAAATTCTCTGCTCAATCCTCCTGACAAAGTTGAAAGCTTCAGTTCATCCTCCGGCGGCGGCGGCGGTTTGCTTTGCTGGTCTTCTGAAGCTCTTATTGAAGATTGCATTATCAGTGATAACCAGTCTTATGGCGCTGGCGGCGGTGTGTATTTCGGAGGCTCTCCATATAGTCCTACACTGAAAAACTGCCTGGTTACAAACAACTCAGCTTTAATTGACGGCGGCGGTGTAGTGACCTACTGGAATTCCTCGCCGATTATTATGAACTGTACTATTGCGGATAATATAGCATTCGACCCGAACAGAGAAGAACGAGGTAAAGGCGGCGGTTTATCATGCTCATACGAAAGTAATACACAGTTAATTAACAGTATCTTATGGGGCAACACCGCAAGAACAGGTTCTCAGATTTCTATCGGAAGCATATATGACCCAAGATATATAGAGTACCCTGCCGCTTTAAGCGTTTCTTACAGTGATGTTCAGGGCGGTAAAGAAGCCGCTGATGTAGAACCAGGCAGAATCCTGAACTGGGGTAACGGCAACATACAAGTTGATCCTATGTTTGTTCAACCCTTCTTCCTGAGCCATATCGACACAGGCAACGGTACTGACAGCCCGTGTATTAATGCCGGAAGTGACATAGCAGCAAACTTCGGTCTGGAAGCATACACTACACGTTCCGACGGCATAGTCGATTTTGGTACTGTCGATTTAGGTTTCCATTACAAAACAATACCTGTAAAATACAACCTGACTGTAAGTGTTGACGGTCCCGGAAAAGCGGAACCTGAAAGCGGTATTTTCTATAACGGTTCAAGGGTGACTTTGACCGCGACGCCAAATCCAAGCTTTGTTTTCAAGGGCTGGTATGATAGTGAAGATAAAATACTATCTACTAATAGTATATTTACTATAGTTATGAATTCGGATATAACCATTAAAGCATTATTCTCGGCAAGAAATACAGTCATTGTGCCTGTCGGTAATAACGCGATTCAGGGCGCCATTGACAGCGCAGGCAACGGTGATATACTCATTCTTCAAACAGGAACATACACCCCGGATGCGTCAATAAGTTTTGGCGGCAAGAATATTATGCTGGTTTCCACAAATCCGGATGATCCTGATGTCGTCGCCGGTACAATAATAGACGCTTCCAATATAGGTGACAGTGCTATCATTTTTGAAAATGGTGAAGGTCCTGACGCCATCTTAAACGGTATCACAATAATAAACGCTGACGCCAATAACGGCGGCGGTATATTCGTAGGTACTGGATGCAGCCCAACTATTAAGAATGTTGATATAAACGAATGTTCCGCTTCTTCCCTGGGCGGCGGTATCTATGTCGATGCAGATGCAAGTCCACTGTTTATTAACTGCAGGATTATGAATTGCGACGCAAACGATGGAGGCGGCGCATTCTTTGCCTCTGAGTCTTCCGCAACATTCAATAATTGCATTATAAGAAATAACACCGCCACATCAACTACTGAAGATGCCCATCCAAGCGGCGGCGGTATGTGTTTTGACTCAAACAGTATCACAACAATTAACGATTGTAACATTTTTGCAAATACCGCCGAAATCGGAGGTGGTTTTGCAGCCTATGGTACAGCAAAAGTTAATATCAATAAATCACAGCTAAGGAATAATACAGCTTCTGCAGACGGCGGCGGCGGTTACTGGACTAACGCGAATGTTGTTATTATTGATTCCAGTATAATATTCAATGAAGCGACTCGCGGCGGCGGATTATGGTATCAGAACACAATGGAAACAACAATATCAGGCTGTACAATCAATCTAAATACGGCAGGAACTATCGATCCGAATGGTCCAGACCCATCCGATCCTAACTTCTTAACTCTGGGTCAGGGCGGAGGTATATATGCCTTCTCAGCAAACTCAATTATTACCGATTGCAAGATTAGAAATAACAGCGCATATACATCAGGCGGAGGTATCTATCTGGCCGGAGGTTCAAAAGCACCTCAAATTATAAATAACCTGATTGAATCGAACCTGGCAGGCAGAGACGGCGGCGGTATTTCAGTAAACTGGCAGTCTTCGCCTCTGATTACTTCCTGTACATTCGTAAGCAACACGGCTCCAGGTTTATTTGCGAATGCAAAAGGCAAAGGTTACGGCGGCGGATTGTACTGCTCATACCATGCTGTTTGCACTGTAACAAACAGTATATTCTGGAACAATGTTGCTTCAAACGGACCTGAAATCGCAATCGGTACCGGATTCGAATATGACCCGAGACCTTCGACATTGTATATTTCATACAGTGATATCAGAGGAAGCGCAATCTGGGTTGATGCAGGCTGCAATCTCAATCCGGGAGTTGTTGATGCTCATAACATAGATAAGAATCCGCTCTTTGCGATTACTCCGAAAGGCAATTACTATCTGAGCCAGACTATTGCAGGTCAATCCCAGAACAGCCCGTGCGTTGACGCCGGAAGCGATGATTTGAATATGCTTGGCGTAGCAAGGTTTGTATATACGACCCGCACAGATGAAGGGCCGGATATGGGCAGATTAGATATGGGCTTCCATTATCCATCATCACAGCCAGACAAGATATTTGATATCCATACTGATGGTAAAATTGATATCAATGATGTCGAAGATTTCAACAACATCCTTGCCGCGGGCGAAATATGTTCAGCCGCTAATAACTGGTGCGGCGGTGCAGACTTCAACTTAGACGGCAAAGTCGATGCAAATGATGTCGCGTTTATGAACGCCTACATGTGGCTCGGCGTAGAAGATGATATAGCGCCAGTTCCGAATCCAAGCCTCTGGGACGTTCGACCTTACATGACAGGGACAACAGCAAGTATGTCCGCACAGGAAGCTCTGGATTCATGGTTTGACTACTGGAACAAGGATGTCGAATACTACTTCGATTGTATTTACGGCAACTGCGACGACAGCGGCTGGATTACAAACAGGTCTTACACAGATTCAGGATTGAATCTAAATACACAATACGCGTATCGCGTAAGAGCTCGTGACGCGTTCCCGGGTATTCCTGATGATGGAACCGGCGAACCAGGAAATAAAACCGAATGGTCCTCAACTGTTTATGTTGGCGGAGCGGATACTACACCTCCAGCACCAGTTCCAGCTATTATTTCCTTTACATCTGATATGAATTCTATATCTCTGGTTGCATCAGTAGCTTATGATGACAGCGGCTTCGTAGAATACTACTTCGAGTCAGTATCAACTTCACTTGGAGGTAAGAGCAGCGGCTGGGTTTCTGGTCCTAACTACGTCGATCCGAACCTTACACCGAATACTGAATATGGTTACAGGGTAAAAGCAAGAGATAAATACAACAACGAGACAATATATTCAGATATAGTTTATATCTATACGGTGAAACCTGAAGACCATACGCCGCCGACACCAAACCAGATGACATGGGATGATGCTGCGGATATGAACGGTGTGCCTTATGAAGTCGTAAATGAAGACGATGGAAGATATGTTAATATAACAATGACTGCCACAGTAGCTACCGATGATAGCGGTGGTACTGTATATTACTTATTTGAGTGTGATCAAGAAAGTAAATTCGGCAGCCGCGTCTGGATTACTGAAAATACATTTACAGTCGGCCCGGTTGGTAGAACTGGATTATTACTCAGATTTAGAGTACGGGCAAAAGATGAATATGGGAATGAAACCTCTCCAACAAAATGGACAACAGCTATTCCTCTTAGTCAGTTACCAGCAACGGAAGGTACTACGGATACTGGTACCGATACTACGGAGTAGAAGTAATTTGAAGGAAGTTTTAATGATTTATCAATAAATATTTTAGAAAAATTCAAATAAGGCCGTTATTACTATATAACGGCTTTATTTTTTGGAATATGCTCCTACAAATATTGACAAAACCTGTCTTTTGTAGTATCATATTTATACAGAGAACAGTCATGGACTGCACTTATCTGGAGCAAAACCATGAATTTGGAAAATGATGATTTTTGGGCACGCTACAAATGGCATATCATTATTATATGCTCGGTTTCTGTAATTGTAGCCTTATTTTTAGCTTTCAACGATAGATTACAAACATCCGAAACCAACTTTTATACCCAAATTCTATGGCTTATCGGCGCCTTGGTAGTATTGGCGGCACTTCTTACCATGCTTACAAGGGTAATGAAAATTCTCGACGCCCTTAAAGACAACAGCGTAAAACTGGAAGAACTTACACAAGCTTTCGAGCAAATTCACATTGGGCTGGCCCAAATCAATAAAAGCACGAGGATCAGCGATACTGTTAAATCCATTGCTTTCAAAGACGCGGACAGGCAATCCTTAAAGGAAGTGGTTTTCGAGAAACTGCAGGCCAAAGAGTTCAACGCCGCAAAAGAAATAATTGAGGAAATCGAAAAACATCCGGAATATTGTGATCTTGCCGAGGAATTGAAGGAACAGGCGGATCAATACCAGAACGCGACCGAACAGGAACGCATGAACCAGATTATATCTCATATAGAGAAATTGATTGACGATGCTCAATGGACACGGGCAAGCGCCCAGATTGAAGGTCTGGTAAAAGCTCATCCCGGCAATGAACAGGCAAGAAATATGAGACTTGTTCTTTATGAGCGGAAGCAGGAGCGCAAACGAATTTTGCTGGCCGCGTGGGATGATGCCGTAACAAACCAGGAAACAGACCGAAGCCTGGCAATTCTAAAGGAACTCGATTCTTATCTTACCCCAAGCGAAGCTACCGCCCTTCAGGAATCCGCAAGCGATATTTTCCGTACAAAACTCCATGCCCTCGGAGTTCAATTTTCTACGGCGGTTTCAGAAAGAAGATGGGCTGATGCGCTTGATGTCGGCCAGAAAATCATAAGAGATTTCCCGAATAGCAAAATGTGCCAGGAAATCTATACCAAACTTGATGTCCTTAAACAGAACGTCGATATGCAGAAAATATAAAAAAAACCAGTCTTAACGACTGGTTTCTCAAAAAAGTTTCTATCATTTCATTATCTATTCGGTTTATTGGAAATCGAATAACGATTGAGTTTTAATCATTGTGACCTGGTCAGGATAAGCGGCGAATGTATGTATATGTAATTCTGTTTGTCTTGCCTCGAAATCCACGTAACAGAAAGGCTGCATCTTATCTACTTCCAGTTCAGGATACTTAACAAAAATCCCGCGGTTTCTCGCGAAACGTTCGAGGTCCATGTGGCTCTGGCGGTACAAATTCGGACTCATTTTTTCGACCTGGAAGTCCGTCATATAACTGACTCCCTTGCTCAATGTACATTTATGGGTCCTTGGTCCGCGAAATTGAAAACGCTCAATCAGACCTCTCGATGGAAGCATCTGCCCCGGCGAACTGACTACTTCTGAAACACAAACATCACCGACATAAACACTAACAACATGTGTACAACCGGTTACCCAAATATCAGCTTCATACTTTTCTGTATTCAGCTTTCGACTTGAGAATATCTGAAAAAGCTCTGGATGCAAAGGCCTTTGGAAAAGGCTGAACATTAATTCTTCAACAGCTACATTTATTTGCGGTGAGTCCATTTAATCATTCCCAATATATAAAAATTTCTCTTCTCATTTTCCGTTATTATAACATAACCGCACTGCTAAATCAAGCTTTATATCAGTATTGATAACGCTGTTTGGAATGCTTATGGGACTGTTATTTCACAAGATATGAAATCGCAATAATTAACAGATGAGAATTTCCAGAAAAAAATTAATGTGATATTTGCAAATATCTATATTTTTCAATTGGATGGAAAACCAGCCCTTATAATTTCAGCGATAATATTGTAAAAAGCGTGTGTGCCCGCTGTAATGCCAAAACCTCGAATCGCATAGAGAAACGCGAAATAAATACCCGCGATAGTCCGAAAAGCAAATTCTGTCGCATCGAAAGGGTCAACTTCATTAGGTCTGCCGCTGAAAAAATCAACATGATGATGCGCGCTGAAAAGAGCCGCTGATATTAGAACTGAAAGCACAATCGCGTTGGTATGAGTCATCTTGAATATATCCTGAAAAAGGATCATCAGAATACATATTAAAATTAAACGGAAAACAAGCTCTTCATAAATACCCGCGCCTATTCCAGTTACAATATTCGCCAGCCAGGGACGATTGTTTTCCAGAGTATTTCCATTTCCATTCGATGAATCCGTAGTGTAATTTCCGCCCACAGACGAACATGCCGGCACGGACCAGACCTGTGTCGCGGCGGTATTACCATCCGCTTGATCGTGAAAATAACGTGAGCCGATAGAGCTTAATAAAAGTGTTAAAACAATCAGAGGTATCGCAAGCAAAATACATTCAATTATCATCAGTCCATAGTCATAAGTCCAGAAAGTCCATTGCTTGCGGGATGTAATCTGCAGCGAAAATAGAATAACAATCACGGCCAGAGGCGGAGCCGCCCAAGCGAATTTTCCATGAAAACCAACCGATTCGAGAAAGTTTTGAAGCCAGACGAAAGCTACTACTCGGATTTGCGACTGATTCAATACATCTGTATTTATCTTGAATGTACCGTATTCATAAAGCAGGATAAACGGCAATAGAAAGAGAATCGCATAAATCGGACGGGACGTCCTTTCGAGATAAGAATCCTGCGTAAAATTAAGCAGACTGCTATTGCCGAAAATCGAACTATTCGCTGCATTACCTGCAGAACCTGATTTACGTTCCTTCTTGCTAATAAGTACTCCTGATTTATAGAAATACGATTTCTGTAAAACTCTTATAATAACAAAGTTTTTCGTGTTATTACTCCTATTTTTTTCAGAGTTTACTTACATTATGCCGAAAATACAATAGTCAAAATAATAAAAATCAAAATACAGGAGAAATATTTATGAAACCCAATTTATGTTTCCTTGGGGGTTGTGAATTTGAATATATTATACATGAGCTGAAGTCCAGTCCTGAACTTTATTTTGATTTTGATTATTTTTACACATTCGAGCATCGCGGCCAGACAAATCCCTACAATTATTTAACTGAAAACGGCAATGAAATTCTCCAGAGCAATTTCGACGCTGTTATTATTTCTCAGCACGATGCGATGATGGAGCCTATAAAGCAGATACAGCTCAATCGCGTCAATTCCAGGCTGCATCAGGATCAGCAGCTTAAAGAGCTTGTGAACCAATGCGAACTGATGATAATAACACTTTCCCAGTTAAATGTCCCTATCCTCATTCAGTTTTTTCCGTGGTTTAGAACGAACATGCTCAACCGCTTCAAACAACCATCGCCGCTCCTGAACGAAGACCAGTTTATGCGGCAATACTTAACCGCGATGGAAGAGCTTGCGACAAGGTATCCGAATTTTTACGTACTCAACTTCACCAACGTATGTTCGATGCACGGCTTCAAAAATATACTCAAGCAGGCAGACGCTCCGTGGTACAGCCATATACAATTTCCAGCTAAACACTTTGCCCAGGAATTTAAATACTATATTGATTACGTTTTGCGAAGAACAAAAAAAGTAAAGTGCGTTTTAGTCGATCTCGACAACACGATGTGGAACGGGATTATCAGAAATGTAGGAATCGAAAATATCCAGATTAGAATTGATAAGGAAAGATTCCGCTGGAACGTGTTGTCAGTTCTTCACGCCAGGGGAATTCTGGTTGGCATAATCAGCAAGAATGATTCGTATCTCGAAAACGATATTCGCGCACTTGTAAAAGACATCCTGACTGGACTTGAATTTGTCTGCTTCGTCCTAAACTGGAACGATAAATGGGAGAACTTGCGGCAGGTTCAGCAGCAATTGAATATTGGCCTCGACTCAATCGCATTTATCGATGACACTCCGTTTGAAAGAGAGCAGATGAAAACAATGCTGCCGGAAGTCAGGGTCTATGACGAAAATATTTTCGAGAGCCTGCTATATATGCCCGAATTCCAGCCTGAACAGATAACCTACGAAAGCAAAAAACGAACACGTTTCTACTTAGAGGAAAACCAGCGCATACAGGCACAGGGAAACACTTCAAGAGACGAATTTCTGAAACAATGTAATTTCGCAATCCAGATAGAAAAAATGAAGCCGTATCATGTTGACCGCGTCACGGAGCTTGTCCAGCGAACGAATCAACTTAACACATCAATTAAACGATACACGAAAGAGCAAATTATTTCTTTCAGTCATCAGCAGAATTGCGACATTTTCACGGTGAACGTCGCAGACAAATTCGGCGACTACGGCCTTGTCGGAGTTTGTATTGCTTTTGGCGGCAGCGATAGTTACGAAATAGACACCCTGCTGTTCAGTTGCCGCGTTATGAGCAGAGGAATCGAAGATTATACTCTCACATCTATACTCAACCACGCAAAAGATAACAATTTTAATAAAGTAATTTTGCGATTTGAAAAAGGCCCGAAGAACGAACAGATGCGAACGATTTTAAGCAATAACAATTTCACACAAACAGATGATAATAATAATCAAATAACATACACATTCGACCTGGCAAACCAGCAGATAAAACCATATCCCGAATGGCTCTCGCCCGAACAATCCCCTTCCCAGCCGGAGCTTCTTTCGATATAATTATTAGCTGTAATCAAGAGTAGCAGGTTCATAATATTATGAGCCACTTTCAATATATTAAATTTGTAGCAAGGGTGGCATCCTCAAGCGAAGCTTGGGGATGGCTATTCCGAATTTACTTTGTCATTCCTGCGCAGGCAGGAATCCATTTTTTTGATTTATGTCGCAGACAAGTGAAAAATTATTAGAAATCTACCAAATCCTTTACGATGAGTTTGGGCCTCAGAACTGGTGGCCGGGCGAAACGCAAATCGAAATTGCGGTCGGCGCCATTCTCACACAAAATACAAGCTGGTCCAACGTAAAGAAAGCGATAACAAACCTGCAAAACGCAGATTGCCTCACAGCACAAAAACTTTACGAACTCCCAAACGAACGCGTAGCGGAACTAATCAGGCCGGCGGGTTATTACAACATAAAAACAAAGCGGCTGAAAAACTTTATCAACTGGTTCGTAAATGAATATTCCGGCGATTTCAAATTACTCGAAGTCGTAAACACAAACAGACTCAGAGAAGAGTTGCTTTCCATCAACGGCGTAGGCCGTGAGACTGCCGACTCCATTCTCCTGTACGCTTTAGAACGCCCAGTCTTCGTTATAGACGCTTATACCGCACGAATCACCCAAAGACACCACCTTTCTGACCAGGAAGCCGATTACAAACAATTAAAAGACCTGTTCGAGTCAAATCTTCCGCAGGAAGTGCCGCTATACAACGAGTTCCACGCACTAATTGTCCGCACAGGCTATTTATACTGCAAACCAAAACCAAAATGCGACCAATGCCCCATGAACAAACTCCCCCACACAGTCAATATAGAATACTATTAATATTAACCGCAAAGAACGCGGAGACCGCTGAGAAGATATCTTCTTAATGTCATTGCGAGGAGCAAAGCTACGCGGCAATCTTCAACTCAACTAAATCAGTTATCACACAAATACACAAAGATTTGATTATTTCAATGTTGTCATTCTGAACGCAGTGAAGAATCTGGCCTGAGAATATTATTCAAGTTTCGTATGCTTTACCCCATCCGAAAGCCAGTTATTTACCATTCTCCGTAGCAGACTACTACGAAGGATAAAATCTTCACACAATATAGCAAAAAGGAGATAATTTTCTTCAATTTATTTGACTTGATAATTCTAAATAGATATATTATTAATATGAATATGACAAGCAAAGACATAGCAATTAAAAATATTCAGAATATTCCGGATTCTCCCACATGGGCTGACATCATCGAAGAACGTATCCGTTTTTTGTCGTCTATAGATAAAGAGATTAATAATACAAAATCCGAAATGCTCAGCCAGCAGGAAGAAGTAATAGAAAGTATAAAACAGTTTGTTTCCAAATAATCCGGACATTTCCAACTAAACCGTAGGGACAAGCCCCACCAGTCGTGTTTTAGTATCTTTTCACTTTATACTTTTTACTTATCACTTTTAATGAATCGTTTCGCCGGGTTTTGCGCCGGAATCTACTGTTAGCATGAAAACTTCTGAGCCGCCGGGGCCGGAGGCTAAGATCATTCCTTCGGATAGACCGAATTTCATCTTTCGCGGTTTTAAATTCGCGAATACAACAACCAGTTTGCCAACCAAATCTTCCGGCTTGTATGCTTTTGCTATTCCTGCCAGAACATTCTTTTCCACGCCGCCCAAGTCTAAAACCAACTTGAGAAGTTTGTCTGCACCTTCGACTTTTTCGGCTGTTTTTACCTTTGCGACTCTAAGGTCAATCTTCGCGAAATCTTCTATTGTACATTCGGGCTTGATTGGCTCCGCCAATTGGTTCTGAGTACTGAGTTCTGCATTCAGAGCAGTTGGTTCTGTAGTCTGAGGTCTTTGGTCTGTATTCTGTATATTTGCTTTGCTTTCTTCTATCATTGCGTTCACCTGTTTTTCATCAATTCTTTCTGCCAATCTATCAAAGCTGCCAATCTTACAGTTTTCAAGTACCTGATTCAAATCCGCAAGCTTGAGCGGCTCTACATTCAGGATTTTCTCAACACTTTCGGCGAATTTCGGCAGAATTGGTTTTAAATAAATCGTCAAGACTTTCATCGCGTTTATAATCGCGGTCAAGTTCGTGCGTGTAAGTTCCGGGTCAGTTTTTATAGTTGACCAGGGCTGCTTTGCCTCAACGAAACGATTTGCTTCGTCGGCAAGGGCTGCAATAGTTCTTACTACTGCGGCGTACTTCAGTTTTTCATAATCATTAACAATCTGCTCCGACGCTGCGGTAAGCTTTTGAATAAGTTCCTTACCTTCTCCATCCAGCTTGCCAAGCGTAGAGTCGAGATTCTTCGTGAGCATTGGAACAGAACGAGAGGCGAGGTTTGCTAATTTACCAACTACTTCCGAATTGATTTTATTTACAAAATCATCGACCTTCAAATCAATATCGTCGATACTGTCACTCAACTTACGCGCATAGTAATATCTCAGGTATTCCGGATTAAGATGCTTGAGGTACGTACTTGCTTTTATGAAAGTACCCCGTGACTTGCTCATCTTCTCGCCGTTCACGGTTAAGAAGCCATGCACAAAAAGTTTATCAGCGGTCTTTATATCGGAAGCTATCAACATTGCCGGCCAGAACAAGGCATGGAAATACATTATGTCCTTGCCGATGAAATGATACAGTTCATATTGGCCTTCGCCGCCTTTACCGGAATTGGAACCAGGCCAAAGAACATCGAAGTCAAGATTGTTTCGGTCACAGTAATTTTTCGCTGAGGCCATATAACCAATAGGCGCATCGAGCCAGACGTAGAAATACTTATTTTCCTCGCCGGGAATTTTGAAACCAAAGTACGGCCCATCACGCGAAATGTCCCAGTCCTTCAGGCCCGCACTGAACCACTCATCGAGCTTGTTCGCCACCGACTGCTGAGTATGGCCGCTCGTAAGAAGTTTTCTTAGCGGCTGTTCGTAATCCGCCAACCTGAAAAAATAATGTACAGATGTTTTCAAAACAGGCGGCGTATTGCATGTCGCGCAATAAGGATTGATAAGGTCAGAGGGACGATATGTTGTGCCGCATACTTCGCATGAATCACCATACTGATGTTCCGCCTTGCATTTCGGGCATGTGCCGCGAACAAACCTGTCCGGCAGTGCCATTTTGCAGTTTTCACAATAGGCCTGCTCAACGTCACGCTGAACTATCGAGCCTTTTTCTTTCAGCCGGTTGTAAATCATCTCGCTGAAATATTTATTTTCCGGGCTGTGTGTCGAATAGTAATTATCGAACTCGATATGAAAACCGTCGAAATCAGCCTTATGTTCCTTTCTAACGTTGTCTATCATCTGTTCCGGTGTAATACCGGCTTTTCTTGCGCTAATCATAACTGGTGTGCCGTGGGTATCATCAGCACAAAAATAAAGACATTCGTTGCCGCAGAGTTTCTGGAAGCGCACCCAGATATCCGTCTGGAGATATTCGACAAGGTGGCCTATATGAATCGGTCCGTTCGCATAAGGTAAAGCGGAGGTTACAACTATTTTTCGAGGCATATTTCTTCCCTGATATTACTGGTCATTACTTTCTTCTTCATCGCCCTCATATTCGTTAAACTTACCATAGTCATTATTTTTTTCATCAGCTTTATTCTGTTTGTTGTCTTTTTGCGGGTGAATCCCTTTGGGGGCATTAAGCTCATCAAATTTCAGAGCTTCTTTGTCCCCGTTTTCATATTCGACAACAACAAGCTGTGTCAAAATCTGCGAGTCAATTACCTTGGCCATCCCTTTTGGAGTTTTTATCATGGCATTCTTTTTAGGCAATCTCCTCTTAAGATCGGTATAAGTTTCGTCTTCGTATCTCAGGCAGCATTTTAACCTGCCGCAAAAGCCTGATATTTTTGCCGGGTCGAGCGTAGCTTTCTGCATTTTTGCCATTCTCATATTAACCGGCTTAAGGAGTTTGAGGAATCTCTGGCAACAGCATTGCTGGCCGCAGCTTTCGAGGTCACCAAGCAGCTTGGCTTCGTCACGGGAACCAATCTGGCGCATTTCGATTCGCGTCTGGTATTCCTGTGCGATTCTTTTAACGAGATCACGGAAATCAACACGTCCATCCGACATGAAATAGAAAATAATTCTTTCCCCGCCAAAGAGATGTTCAGCTTCCACAATTTTCATCGGCAGGTCCATTTCCTTCACGATTTTTCGACAGAAATCGACCTCATCTTTTGTGTTCTTTTGAAGGTGACGTTCTTCACTTACATCGGCACTCGTCGCAAACCTAACAAATTTTCCCGCTTGCGGCGGGCAATAATCTATTTCGCTGTTATCGAAATATTCTTTAACCTGTTCTTCCTTGAGCTTGAACTGGCCGCCCCTGTAGGAATTCAACTGGCCGACAATGTAGCCCAATTCAAGTCCCCTTTCGGTTTTGACTATAACACAGGAGTTGACTTTGGGAATCTCGTTTTCACTATGTTCGAAGAAACCAAGAGCATTCATGCGGCCGAATCTGACCAGCATGTATTTTTTACTTTTTATCGGTTTCTGTTTATTTTCTGAAGGTTTCTGCATTCCATTATCCGAGTATAAATTATCTTAAAATTAAAACGAATTAAACTGTTATTGTATCATACTCAGCCAAAGATAACAACAAATGTTCAAAAATAAGCCTTTCATTGACATTTGACTCTATCCACTGGAGCATTGTGTAAGATTCGGAGATTTTTTCCGCGGCTATCTCAACATCGAACCGGTCGGCAAATTGCCTAATCTGCTTCAACTGGTCAAAATTAATTATTTCGCATTCCGGTATGACTTGTATCCTCATAGCGTCGTATAAAGCAGATATTATTATCTGAATAAATAATTTTTCCGTCCTTCTGCTGATGTCTGTTTTGCTCGTTTTTTCATCGAGATCGCTCCAGAGAGCCGTAACTTTACTTTTCCAGTTTAGAATCGTATTTGCCAGTTCGAGAGAATCTGAATAATTGTATTTAGAAAGAGAATTTATTATCTCTTTCTTGCTTTCATAGAGATTCGCACCGTTTAATTCAAGCTCGGCCCAGTTGCAGGCCTGACCAAGGCTGCCCTGCGCCAGAAGCGAGAAATATTTTGAAATATTTGAGTCAAGCCCCTTTTCGATTAGCTTTTCTACTATTATCTCATGCTTAACCGGCCCGAAACGAATTATATGCGCCCTCGATTTGGTTGTCGGAAGAAGTTTTTCCAAACGAGTGCAAAGCAAAATGATACAGCAATACAAAGGAGGCTCTTCAAGTACCTTGAGCATACAGTTCTGCGAAGAAGCGTTCATTTTTTCAGTCTCGCTTACAACAAAGACCTTCCGATGTGACAGATTCGGGCGAACTGTAACTTTTGCGTTGAGCATTTCACGTATCACATCCACCGGCATATCCAGAGGAGCGGCTTTGCCTTTGCCGTCTTCTGTAAATTCTTTTAATTCTTTATAGACATGAATAAAATCAGGATGCGTGCCGAAGTCAAAGATTTTACACGATTGACATGTGTTACATGCCTGTGTAAAACCATCTTCTGACACAGGATTCTGACACAGGAGAAGTTTGGCCCACTGCGAGGCGGTCAAGAATTTCCCAACTCCTTCGGGACCGGCGAAAATATAAGCATGAGATGCTCTGCCGGACTTGTACGCTCTCTGCAAAATATCGATTGCATTATCCTGACAGAATATTTCCTTAAAAGACATTACGCGAAACTCACTTCCTCGATAATCCGCAAAATATTTTCGTGAACTTTTTCAATTTCCTCAGAAGCATCAACAACAAAGGCATTTTCATGCTCTTCGGCAAATTTCAGGAAACCGGCTCTGACCCTACTATGATAACTGTCACCCTTTGCCTCCATTCTGTCAAGTTCCCTGTTCAATCTGCCCGCAGCGGTTTTAGTATCAACATCAAGAATTATAGTTAAGTCCGGCCAGACTCTTTCAAGGCAGTCGGCGGCGAGTTTCATAATTTTTTCCACGCCGAAACCTCCGGCCCAACCCTGATAAGCATATGTACTTGACAGCCACCTGTCAAGAATAACACACTTGTTATTCTGTAACGCAGGAGCTATTTTTTCAAGCCATAGCTGAATTCTTGCGGACATGTACAATAAAACTTCCGTTTCTGTACACATCGTAAGATGTTCAGGATTGAGAAGAATTTCCCTGATTTTTTCCCCGATAGAAGTATCTCCGGGGTCACGGAATCGAGCGGTCGAAACTCCCTGAGCATTTAGCCTATCAATGAGAAGCTTTACCTGAGAGCTTTTCCCGCAGCCGTCAGGTCCGTCAATGACAATAAATTTTCCCGCCAGTTTCTCATTCATCGGATTTTCTTATATTCTAACCTTATCATCCGGGCCATGTACGTTTTTCAGCAGTGATGGCCGATCAGAGCCATGCGACCTGTGACAATCCGTACAATTTACGTTTTTCTTGTGCAGTTCGGAATTAACAAAATCTGATTTATCATAAATTGAAGTTTTCGGTTCTGCATCAGTCTTTTTCTCAGAATTAACAGCCGTACCTCCCCACATCGAACCCATAGATCCCATGCTTCCGAAACCGAATGAATCATTGGAATCTGAATAATCATTCTCATCTTCTGAAAGCGAGTCTTCATCTGAAAATGCGCCAAACCCTGAAAATGGACTATCGAAAGAATCAGTTTTCTTTTCTACTTTTACCGCTTTTTCAGGGAATTTAACTCCTTCAGGAGGATTACTGTTATGACAAGCCAGGCAAAATTCTGTATATTCGTCAGTAAATGTTCTTGTACCCGGTGCATTCGGATCGTTTAAATAAACCGTTCCGTAGCCGTGCTTTTCCATATTATGACATACAAGGCAATCAGCATCTTTAATTATACCTGAAATATGCTTTGAAGCATTATCGAAGTCACCATCAGGACCTAAAACTCTCCTGCGACCATACTCCTCATGTTCATCTCTTTTGTGACATCTGATACAAGTATCATTCAAAACGGCGTTGCCTACTGCATGACAAAAAACGCAATATCGTTCTTCGCCCAACATACCATGATGATAGTCTGCATCGCCATGACAATCGTTACAACCTCCATCGTGCGGCATAGTTAAAAAGATTTTACATTCCCCTGCTTTTACTTTGCCCGTCCAGATTTGCGGACTTGAGTCTGACTGATATTCTGAAACATCCTTTTTATCGATATTCATAACATAACTAACATCAAAAAAGCCGTCAATAAAGCCCATATCATTTACATCATTATTGATAACACAAATGATTTCCGCTTTAAATATCTCATCAGGATGAATTACCTGCACAGAAGGAGTGTACATTTTTTCAAATTCATCTTCTGTCAACTTGTGTATATCTGTGAGAACATCTTTATGGGGAATATTAAGCTTTAATTTCCATTTATCCCTGTTCACGGCGGAAAACGACTTCAAAGTTTCATTGGGATCATGTAAAAACGCGATATCTTTGTCTGTGATATTCTGGTATTGAATTACTAAGGTATTCTCCAAAAACTGGCTCGGATCGGAGCGAGTAAAGCTTACCCTGGCTTTTAAACCATTACTCGCATCACCCCATTGTGATTCAGGTACAGAAGGTGCATACACCGCAATACTTAATATCGGTTCTTCGGCATTCAATCCACGACCCGTGAAACGATCCAAAAACCATGAACCCAAAACAAAAAGTGCAAACATTACTACTAAACCTATTGCTGCTCCTTTTATAGCCGTATTGTCGGTTTGCGCCATAAATAGCTCCTGAAAATTAAATAGGCAGAATGTTCCCGCGATTGAACTTTAGAAAAACAGGAAACATTTAGTAAGAGAAATTTCAAAATATTCATAAGTAAAAGATTATTCAGATAATACTCTAACACTGCCTTTCCTTACTCCTTTTTATAGGCAGAAGAGCCCCTTTTATTCAGGGGCTCTTACTTGTGCTTAACAATCAATATTTTTAGATTAACTTAGCCCATAACATTGAGCCATAAAACTGTGAGGTCTGAAATTAAACTGGCAATCTTCAAGTTTTTCGCCGATAACTTTAATCTTCGACAAATCTCCCTGACCCATACCGGCATAATGAAGTGCCTCCAGATATCCAATTCTGAAAGGATTGAAATCTTTGAGCATCATCTTTGTTCCAATGCAGTCGAGTGCAAGCGGATCAAGACTTGCCATTGCGAGTTTCGTATCTATCGGTGTGCCGTTAATTGGACCATCGCCTTCCATTGATTCAAATGCGTCAACAACACCAAGGTCAGGATAAATGCCCTGTGTCGCCAACTGAAACAGATTGAAGTGGAGTATTGACGATGGAGTTTGCGTCTGGGTCTGATGCATCTTCTGCTTACTGTTATCAGTTCGTGTGATAACCGGTGCAGCCATAATAACATTTTTCAATGACAGAGTAGTTAATGCCCTGTCATGGGTTTTCATTTTCGCGGCTGAAATTACATACAAATCAGGATCCATGAACATAGACATGACACGAATAGGAACTATCGAATTTTCTCTACCCATTATAAAACGAGGTACGCTCGGAGTGTCATTTAATTCGATAAGTTTTACATTATATTCTTTCTCAAGCGCGGTATAACCATAAGATTGATATCCCCTCGACGCAGCACCGCCGGAAGGTGATTCTCCAATTGTAATTTGCTGGTCATAGCCATTGTCTTTGAGGAAATCCAGAATCGCGCGGCATTCATCGACATGAGTGGCACAAAGAGGATTATTTGTTACAACAAAGTTCGGCTTGAGAAGAATTTTCTTGTTGCCTATGGATTTAACTATATCATCTTTGATATTATCGAGAGCAGCGCGAACAATTTCTCGCCTGTCATTACCTTTTTTTACGGAGACTGTTGCCTCCCCTGCCTGTTTTAAGAACAATTCATCCTGCTTGGGTGAAATACTTCTTGCCGACGCATAAGCTGCTTTTGGAGCGAACGCCTGCTTCCCAACGGCCATGTAAGCAGCACCAATCCCCAATCCCTTCAGTAAACTTCGACGATCAAACTTCTTCGTAACACTATTTGCCATTGAACGAACCTTTCATTTAATTGTCCGTATGCCCTGCCCATTTATAGGCATCTAATTAATAAAAAATGACTGGAAACGTCACCAGACATTAAACCTTTCAAAATATCAGAAAATGATGGTTTTTGCAACATTTTTAAAGTATTTATTTATAGAATCTCATGGAATTTTGAATAAAATACATCAATCGTAAACTATGATTAGTTCTTTTCTGTTCATCTATAATTTATAATTATATACCATTACAGATTATATTAAGTTCGTGAAAAAATTCTGATATGGATGCTTTAGAAATCGAATCAGACAGATAATGACATTAAAATTGAAATAGAAACAAAAATGTAATTTCAAAAAAGAGGAATACAATGTTTATAAAATACCTTGCGGAATGCCCGGAATTTACAGCAGGCGATGGATGTACCCTTCGGGAACTGCTTCACCCGGATAAAGCTGATATTGAAATCCGTTATAGCCTTGCTCATGCAAAAGTCGGCATTGGTGAAAAAACCATGCCGCATACATTACGCACGAGCGAGGTTTACTACATAATATCCGGCTCAGGCCTGATGCATATAGGCCGGGAGGTACGTAACGTTACAGCAAATTGCGCTATATACATTCCTCCCGGCTCCACCCAATCCATAGAGAATACAGGTAATTCTGAATTAGAGTTCCTCTGCATAGTCGATCCCGCATGGCAGAAATCGGACGAAATTGTGCTTGGAAACTGAAAATTCAATGGAGTTTAAACTAAAACGGATTGGGTAAATTTGGAATCGGTATTTTGCCAAAATAAACACCAGCCGCAACAGAAACAAGGATTAGCAGTACAAAAAGCTTGAAAAGCAGTAAATCATTCTCAAGTTTCTTTGTTCTAATCTCTTTTTTCAATTCTTTAACCTGTGCTTTTGCTTGTTTAGTATTCATTTTACCACTCCCTTTTCTCCGGATGAAAAGTCAAAAAACATCGCATTTCATTAGATTTGATACAACCTGACTGGACTTTTCTTTATTTGAACCCCCGGAATACGAATTGAACTCACTGAAAATGCTCCACTTCTCAAAACCATATAAAGTATAAGAAATTTTAACGAAAAGAAAAATTTTCACTTTATTTTTCTTCTGTACAGGTTTTCTTGCCAATTTAACGATAATTCAATATAATTAACCCTTTTGTAACGCGTTTTTACAGGACAATATATGACAATGACAATTATTGAACAAGTTAACATGCTCAAACGCGGCACCGTTGAAATTTTCAACGAGGCCGAATTATCAGAAAAACTGACCGAATCTGCTAAAACTGGCAAGAAATTGCGAATTAAGCTGGGTCTTGACCCGACTTCGCCGGATATTCATCTCGGCCATACAGTCGTTTTGCGCAAAATGAGACAATTTCAGGACTTAGGCCATAAAGCAATCCTGATAATCGGCGATTATACCGCAAGAATAGGCGACCCAACCGGGCAAAATTCGACCCGGCCAATCCTGTCTTCCGAGCAAATTGATAAAAACGCAAAAACATATTTCCAGCAGGCAGAAAAAATTCTCGATACTTCCGAAAAAAAACTTGAAATAAGGTACAACGGCGAATGGTTGGGAAAGTTGACTCTGATTGAGCTGATTCAAATAGCGGCAAAAAAAACCGTTTCGCAAATGCTCCAGCGTGATACCTTCAAAAAACGCCTTCAGGCAAACATTGATGTCTATACGCACGAATTCCTCTATCCGCTTATGCAGGGCTATGACTCGGTTATGATACAAAGCGATGTCGAGCTTGGCGGCACAGACCAGACTTTCAATAACCTTATTGGCCGCGACCTTCAAAAAGCATACGGCCAGAAACAGCAGGTTGTTATTACGATGCCTATCCTCGTCGGCCTGGACGGCAAAGAAAAAATGAGCAAGTCCAAAGGCAACTACATCGGCGTAACTGATGAACCAAACGATATGTTCGGAAAAGTTATGAGCATTTCCGATGATATGATGGAAAATTATTATACCTTGCTTACAGATTTACCGAGTGACAAAATCGCGGAACTAATTAATCCAGAAAAAACTCATCCGAAAAAGGCAAAGGTTTTACTTGGCAAGATAATCGTTGCTCAACTTCACAATCAGCAAGCTGCGGACGCCGCGGAAGCTAATTTTGAAAAAGTCTTTGCGCAAAAACAATTACCAGACGAAATGCCGGAATTTGAACTGCCCGCACAGCCGATTTCTGTCAAACAACTTATACAGACCTGCAAACTCGCTGAGTCAGGCGGAGAAGTAAAACGCCTCTGTGCCGGCGGCGGTGTCACTATCGACGGAAATAAAGTCACTGACCCGAATGCACAAATCACTCCCGCTAACGGAATGATACTTCAGGTCGGAAAGAGAAAGTTCGCGAAAATTAAAGTCTCGAATTAACTCATCCATTTCCACTTTGTTTTTTTGTCATTGCGAAGGAGGCCGCTTAGGCCGACTGCGGCAATCTACAGCTTCATTATTATGAAGATTGCTTCGTCGTTTCACTTCTCTCAATGACATACTATTTTTCCTTTGCTATACAATACAACTTGCTTGCCGTATGAATATACAAGCAACCATCAGCTATCGCGATAGAACCCTGAACAGGGTCATCTTCCATATCAATTCGTGAAAGTATTTTAAATTCATCACCGCCCGCGGCAAGTACAACAGCTTCAGCACTTTCGCTGATACAATACAACTTATCGTCCCCTGCTGTCACAGAAGCCCACCAAGGGTCACTGCCGCCCAGTTCACCCTGCCATTTCTGTTTGCCTGTTTTTGCTTCAAGACATGTCAAAACTCCCCTGGTTCTATCCGCAAGAACATAAACATTTCCTTTATAAAACAGCGGCGTACTGCAATCCGGAGAAGGCCCTTCAAACCTCCATGCAATGTCATCATCTGTTAGCAGACCTTCCCCGCCGCTCTTGATAACTAAAAGCCCCATATCGCCTCTCGGCGGAATCGCGAAAATTAATCCTTCCCCTGTTGTAAGAGAAGTTATATTGCGGTCCATATCTTTCTTCTTAGGATTTTCAGGATATTTGTATCGCCAGATTTCTTTGCCGGTTTCCGCATCGTTTGATGTGATTAGCGAAGCGCCTATATTAAGAATTTCCGTTCTGTCACCATTTTTGAATAATATCGGGGAAGTGTAAGAATCAAGTGACTCATCATGAACATCCGAAGGCCTGTTTTGCTTCCAGATGTTTTTTCCTGTAGCAGCATCAAGAGCAAGTAGAAAAGAAGTAAGATTTGCACCCTGCGGCGAGCGATATGATGTGTCACGCCGCAGAACAAGAACATACAATTTATTTCCAAAAAGCAGAGGACTTGAACTGTACCCGTACTTCTGAGAAATATTGCCGTATTCTTCTTCAATATTTCGCGACCAAAGTAATTTCCCGGCAAAATCAAATCCAGCTATATCGCCACTGCCATACATGAAGTAAACGTTTTTACTATCAGTTACAGGCGACGGAGCGGCAAGGTTATTTCTCGGTGCCTCCCTGCTCGATTCAGCGATTTTCTTTTTCCATATTTGATTACCCGTTTTCGCATCGAAGCAAAAAGCAAGAAGGTCTTTGCTCTTTTTATCCGTCGAACTTATAAAGACCTTACCTCCATAAATAATTGGAGTTGCCGAGCCGTATCCGGGCAAATCAGCTACCCATGCAACATTTTCAGTCTTGCTCCATGTCGAAGGCAAATTGCTTTCCTCACTCGAACCATCCATCGAAGGCCCTCTCCAATGCTGCCAATCCCCAGCTTGAACCATCCCATTTATAAACAGAATTGCGATTATTACTTTCAAAATCCAGCTTTGTAACATTAACTAATCCTCATATTACGCATCGTAACTATAGATTCCTGCCTTCGCAGGAATGACAAGTCATATTCAGTAGTTTAGTTTATTGTACTGGAATGTGTTAGAGAAAGTTCAATTTTTTCTATTATTACCCGTTTGTTAATAATTTGTAACTCTAAATCCTTGTTTATTGAACTCATTATATAGTGCGTTAATAAGCTTGAACTTCTCGGGATTTGTGGTCTCGATAATGACTACAGGCTCTCTTTTCCCCAGTTTTAAAGTTGTGATGATATACTCATTACCCTGCTCGTCTTTTGTTTTCAAATATGTTTTTGATGCGGAAGTTTTGTTATTGTCTTTAAATGTTTGAGCTCCCTCACCATAATAGGGAAGTGTAATATTGTTCTGGTCATTAGTCTCCTTATAACTGAATTCGCGCAGAACATTCCGGCAGGCATTATCGAAAGCATTATCCCGCTCGCTGTATGTCATATAATCCGTACCATAAACAGTTACAGAAACTTCGTCTTTTTTGCCGCATCCAAAAATAGTCATTGCAGACAATAACAGTAGGAAAATCTTTGTTTCTTTCCACATAAATCAACTCCTTTATTGCTCTATAAAAATAAAATGAACAGAAAATCTTATTTTTCAACCTTTAATTTACCTTAATTTAACTACTTAACTTATTGTCTTTCAAAAAGATAGTCGTGAAAAACATTAATCGATTACAATATTTTTCTTAAAATTAGAATAAATTTAATTTTAAAAACTTTAACCTCCAGAAATAATCTGAGTAGCAGAACCGTAACCAGGCAAATTAACTTCCTCGCTTGATCCGTCCATCAAAGCCCCTCTCCAGTGCTACCAATCCCCAGCTTTAACCATCCCGCTTATAAACAGAATCACAATTATTACTTTCAAATTCCGGCTGAATTTCATTATGTAATCCTCATAAGTTTTAATGATAATTTAAAGTAATAAAAAATAATTTAGCTTATAGTACTGGAATGTACCACAGAAAGTTCATTTTTTCTCTGCAATATTATTATCTCAGCGCACGAACAATAACTAAATCTGGCATAGCTTCCTGCAATTCCTGAACTTGCTCTTCTGAAATATGATATATTTGCATACGGAGAAATTTAAGGTTTGGCAAGCCGGTAATTGGCTCAAGATTCCATACCGGCGTATTACTTATATATAATTTTTCCAGGTTTGTTAATTCTCTTAAAGGTTCAAAGTCTGAAACCAGAGTTCCGTCAATGCTTAGCTTTCTAAGGTTTTTCATTCCTCTCACTGGTTCGATATCTGATATATTAGTCAGGTGCAATATTAACTCTCGAAGATTTTTTAATTCTCTCAGCGGCTCTATACTATTAATATCGGTAGCTCCAAGGTTAAGTAATTCTAATTTAGTCAGCGACGAAATCCAGTTAATATCAGAAATTGGAACTTCCTGTAAATCAAGTCCTTTTAATTCAGTTATTTTTGCAAGGGACTCAATATTATCAAAAGGTGTATACTGAATTTTAAGTTTTCGAAGTTTGGGAATATCCTTAAGAGGCTCTAAATCAATTGAGGTTTTATTTGACACGTTATATATGCCTAATTTCGCCAAAAATGACAACCATTTAGGAAGTTTTTTTTGAGGATAACTCAAATAGCTAATATCAAGATATTCGAGGTTAACGAACTTTTTAAACAACTTGAGATCGGCAAGCTCTCCCTGAGTATAAATTTCTGTGGGCCCATGCCCAGCGATTTCTTGCTGCATGGTTTTTTGTGCTATGCATAATTCACTTATTTCTGCGTAATCTGCATCAGTTATTTCATCTGCATTCTTATTAAGCTGCCTTGCAACAGCTTTATGAATTACTTCAACACTAAACGGATCGGGTTTGTTTTGCTCTAAAAATATTACGACAAAAGCAGTGATTGTTATAAGCAAAAGAAATATTACAAAAATTAACAACTTTAACTTAATTGATTTATTTCTTTTATCGTTATTTAACTGTTCACTATTCTCCACTGAATATTTTCCTTAAATATTTCTGTGCAATATTACATACCGGCCATTCTTTGTATCATCAAGCCAGGTAAAGCATTTTGCAAATCCCTTATCTGCGACTCTGATATATTAAAACATAATTGCATACGAAGCAGTTTAAGATTAACTAACCCTTTGAGCGGTTCAAGATTGGATATTGAAGTATTGCTTATATATAGTTCTTGTAAATTCGTTAATTCTCTTAACGGCTCAAGGTCTAAAATCTGAGTCACATCCAAAAGAAGCTTTTGCAGGTTTTTTAATTCTTTAAGCGGCTCAAGGCCTGATACCTTAGTTGAACTCAAATACAATTCATTAAGATTTATTAATTCTTTCAATATTTCTATGTCTGATATTTCATTATGATTCAAATTAAGTGATTTTAATTTTGTAAGACTTTTAAGCGGCTTAATATCAATGATTTGGGTCTCACTAAGGTCAAGCGATTCTAAGTTTGTAAGATATGCGAGCGGCCTGATATCTTTAACTGATGTGTTATATATTTTAAGTGTTCGCAGCTTTGAAAGCTTCTTCAGCGGACTTAAATCAAAAGAAGTTCTTTTGGATATATCAAAGATACCTATTTTCGACAGAAAGGACATCCATTTAGGTATATTCTTTTGAGAATACTTCAAGGAACTAATATCAAGAACTTCAAGGTGAACAAACTTTTTGAGCAATTTGATATCTGAAAGTTCTGCTTTAGTATACATTTCACGCTGTTGCCCCATAAACACAGTCAATTCTTTCTTTGCTATACATAATTCAGTGATTTTAGCAAAATCTGAATCGGTTAGTTCGTTCGGGTCCTTATTAAGCTGCCTTGCAACAGCTTTACGAATTACAGCAGCACTGGCTGGGTCGGGTTTGTTTTGCTCTAAAAATATTATGACAAAAGCAGTGATTACTATAAGCAAAAGAACCGCCGCAGAAATTATTAATTTCAGCCGAAATGGTTTAATTACACCTTTGGATGATTGCATACTGACGTTTACCTCAAAGAATATTTATCTAAATACGGCTTTAGATTTCTATACATAACCTGTGTATCTATGCGAAAGAAGGCTTCGACATCATTATTATGATCGACGATAAAAGCTTTTTTTGCCATAGCTTCAACTAATTTACTCCTTAATTCAGCCTGGTTTGGGTCATTATATAATTTCTCGACAATATCCCAGTTTTCTTTCTTGCCGGTATTTACGAGGCCATCTATAGCCGCACCTTGTATATATGCAATGATTTGGTCTTTATCACGTTTATCACGGCCTTTTTTCCATTCTTCCTTGTCTATCCACAATTTCGCAAGTTCCTGGACACCCTCTTTTGTAATTGCCTTTTTTAAAATAGAATCTGCCTTCTCGCCGCCAATTTTTCCTATCCAAGCAATACTTCCAACTTTGCCAACGATAGAATCGACAAGCGAAACATCATCTCTCTGGAAATAAATCAGAAGAACATCAATAGAATTCGGGTCATCGCTGATATATCCGATTATCCTCGCGATATTGTGCCAATAAGGCGCATATCCGAGATCAGCCATCAATTGATATAGCAATGGTAATTGCTCTTTTGTTACCGCTTTTTTAACAGATTCATATGGCATTCCCGAATCAACCGCTCGAAACTTGATCAATTTCTCCATGTCACCTGATATTGAATTCGCAGAATGTTCGGCTGATTTTGCAAAACTCGGAATGCAAATAGCCGCTGAGAAAATAATTATTATGAAAAAAGTTGATTTTAAACTGCTTTTTTGTGTTTGTTGATTTTTGCCAGTATTCATTTTTCTCTCCTTAATTTCAAACGCCCTGACTAAGATTTCCTGATTTTCAGCTTAAAAAGGCGGATTCCATGCAATTTATGCACTTTTATCCAAGTCCTTTCAGGTATAGACGTTGAAAATTGAAAATAGTTACACAAATTTTCCAAAAAATCAAAAAATTTTCTTATGTAAAGAGATTCCGCGTTCTCAGCGAACTTGCTACTCTGCGTAGTACTTGCTACGTAGCACGAGCCGCGGTAAAATTTGCGAGCTTAGCCGCTATGGGCTCGTTATTCGTAATTGAATGGTTCTTTTCCCTGCTCGGTTCGGCTGTTTTTCTGCATCTCACGAAGCGTTTGTGTTAAAAAATCAGCAAGTTTTTCATCACCCATTTCCTTCGCTTCGTTTGCGGAAACAGCTTTGCCAAAATGAATTATTATAGGCATGCCGGTCTTGAAGAGTTTTTGCGTTCTTGGCCAGCACTCAAAAGCACCGTCAATCACCGCCGGAACAATTGCGGCGTTTCCGCGACGGCATAGCAAGCCAAGGCCTGATTTGAAAGGCGATATCTTTCCGTCTTCGGTTCTTGTCCCTTCGGGGTAAAGACATACGCCGTCACCTTGTTTCAGTACTTCGATGACTTTTCTCATCGCGGATAAATCGCCCTGCTCGCGTTTTACCGGTATCGCGAAAACAGACCTGATTAGCGGGCCGAAGAACCAGTTCTCAAAAAGAGTGTCACGTGCAAGAAAACACATATGCCTTTTCATGCGTGAGCCGCAGAATATAGGATCAAGAAAACTCTGGTGATTGCAGACTACAAGAAAAGAACCTTCTTTAGGAATATTTTCCAGGCCATAACATTTCCAACTGAAACAAATCATTGCAAAAGTTCTGCATATTAATTTCGCAATCCAGTACCATTTTCTTTGGATTCTTTCTTTGATCGTTATTTTCTGCATTATTTACTCTAAAAATCCTTTTTCATTTACATAACCAAGTAGTGTTTCTACTACCTGTTCGATATCGAGGTTTGTAGTATCAATAATAATCGCATCATCAGCCGGTCTTAGCGGCCCGACATCTCTTTCCATGTCACTCTTATCACGTTTCTCGATTGATTCCTGAATCTGTTCGAGATTTTCGTTTATTCCTTTTGCCTTTAGTTCAGCGAGTCTCCGCCTGGCTCTTTCGCTGGGCTGGGCAGACATAAAAAACTTAACATCCGCATTCGGAAACGCTACCGTCCCCTGGTCACGGCCTTCCGTAACAATTGCTTTATTCTCTGAAGCGAACTGTCTCTGCATTTGCACTAATTTTCCACGAATCCGCGGAGCTGAAGCGATATATTTAGCGTTGGCAGTGACATCCTGCCGGCGTATAGACTCAGTGACATCTTTTCCATCAATTTGAACCATCATGGAATTATTCTCAACGGCAAAAGTAAAATATTTTCTATCGAATATTTCAAGAAGCTTTTCTTCATTCGCCAAATCAACACCGGATTCCATAGCGGCGAATGTTACAGCGCGATACATAGCGCCGGTATCGAGAAAACTCGCTCCGAGCTTTTTCGCAAGCAGCTTGGCGACAGTGCTTTTGCCGCTCGCGGCTGGTCCGTCAATTGTAACTATAAAATTCTTCATTCAACGTATTACGCTATATCGCCAACTTTTACTATAATAAAGCTCGTATCATCGACCTGATCGGCAAGCCCGACGAATCGCCTTCTATAGCTGAGAATATTCTTACTCATCATTTCCGCGGATAAGGAACAGAAATTCTTCGTTGTTTTTATTAAATTGGTTTTGCCCCACATTTCGCCATCAAAATTCGCGGCGTCAATAAGACCATCCGTATAAAAGAGCAGGCAATCCCCCGCTTCAAGAGGGAAAGTGCCAATTTCATATTCCGCATTCGGATCCACGCCAAGCACCATGCCGCCTTTTTCAAGATCTATGACATGGCCGCGTCTTAAAAGAATGGTCGGCTCATGCCCGCAATTGCAATAAACAATCGTTTTTTCTCTTGTGTCAATCACCGCGTAAAAAAATGTAATAAATTCTCCATTTGTACATTCACTGCATATCATTCGATTGATTTTATTAATGAAATCAAGGATATTCATGCCATTCTGTTCAAAATCAGAATAAGCGCGCACAGCACTTCTAAAGCCGCTCATCATAAGAGCCGCGGGAATTCCTTTACCCATTACATCAGCGATTGCTATGGCGATACGATGATGCCCAATCTTCTGAAAGTCGTAAAAATCACCGCCGACATCAAAGCAGGGAATATACGTCGTCGCAATATCAAGACTGGGAATGCGAGGAGCCGTTTCCGGTATCATTTTGCGTTGAATAAGACCAGCAAGCCTCATTTGCTCAGCCATTCTGGCGCCATCAATCGCCCTTGCATACAATTTAGCATTAGTTATCGCAACAGCGCATTGAGAAGCAACTGTCCTTGCAAGACGTATATCATCCTTATCAAATCGCTTTGGCTCTGGGCTATAAAGTCTTAATACACCAATCGCTCTGCCCTGAAACTGCATTGCAACCGTAAGCTGGCTTACAAGCCCTTCTTTTACCGTTGCCTCTTTATATTTTACCCTTTCATCGACGCGCATATCATCCACAACGATTGCCTGACCTTCAAAAGCGGCCTTAATAACCGGGTCATTTTTGGATACAACGCCTTTATTGCGATATTCCTCGCTCAGGCCGTATGTACTGCGCATTTTCAAATCGCTTGATTCGGTATCAAGAAGGCGAATCGAGCAGGCTTTTACGCCGATAATCTTAACGGCAGCTTCCGCCAGCTTATCCAGCACCTCCTGCGGTGAAAACTTGCCCGCGACAAGTGTTGTAAGCTTATAAATCTGCTCTTCTCGTTCTATTTGTTCTTTTGTCTTTTTCATAATTTGTTATACTACTGAAAATATCATATAAAATGTTATTATACAGTTAAAAACGGGTTAATCATATGGAATTTTGGAAAGAATCGTTTGAAACACCACCTTTTAAAGAAAAAAGGGGCGAGAAGCCAATTCAAACGAAAAAAAGTAAAATAGTTAAAAAAAAGAGAAACCAGCTTCCGGCATTTATCCTTTTAATATTTCTCATTTCGGGTATTTCCATTTACCTTTTGTGGCCCAGATATGAGCTTATTGCTCTCGGCTCATTCGGAGGTCCTTTCGGTTCTGCAGAATCAATTAATAACAGCGGCCAAATCGCAGGATGGTCACAATTACCCACTGGTTTCACCCATGCGTTCATTTGTGACCCGAACAGCAAAATAAAAGATATTGGAACTCTCGGCGGCAAAAGCAGTTACGCAAAAGACCTTAATGATAAAGGGCAGGTTGTCGGCTATTCCGAAAACTCAGAGGGTTCCCAGCGTGCTTTTATCTGGGATAACAATACAGGGATGAAGGAGATAATATTGCCCCAGGCGCAAAGCAGCGAAGCCGTTTCTATAAATAATAATGGGCAGGTTGTCGGTTATTATAAAAAAGAAGGCAATCAGCGATATGCTTTCTTTTGGGACCCGCTCGAAAGCGTTACGGAAATTGTCTCACCTTATGATAAGCCAATTACACCCAATTCAATTAATGATAAAGGACAGGTTGCGGGAAATATAACATCACCGGATTTAAAAGAACATGCTTTTTACTGGGACAAAGAATCAGGATTGATTGATATTGTCGGGCCTGACGGGCAAAGAAGTGCTGCTAATTGTATTAACAATAATGGAAAGGTTGCTGTAAATATTTTCGTAAATGAAATTAATAGCAACTCGGGATTTCTATGGGACAAAGAGTCGGGGTTAAAGAATTTGAAAATTTCCAAAATTGAAAGCAATATATATAAAATTAACGATACCGGGCAATTGATAGGTTATGTAAGAACTCCAAAATTTCTTTTTATTCCCAAGAGAAACTTTTCATTTTTCAGGACAAATTTCGGCCTTATTGTGAATTTGAATAAATCCGGCAAATCAGAAAACGATACAATCAAGGCTGAAGCAATTAATAATAATAACTGGATTGTCGGGCAGATTGAAAGCCAGTCGCTGAATCCGCAATTTCAGCCAATTTTGCTCAAACCTGAAAAAAACAAGTTGCAGAAATTGAAAACCTTTATTTTAAGTTTATATGCAAAAAAGATAAAAGGCTCAAAAAAATAGCTGCTGCTCAGATGTATTCTGTCTTGTGTCTAATGTCTATGGTCGAAAAGATGATTGCAAAACATATAATATTCAAAGGCCGTGTCCAGGGAGTAGGTTTCAGATACACTTCCTATAAAGAAGCAAATAGAAACCAGCTTACCGGCTGGGTAAAAAATTTACCCGATGGTTCAGTTGAAATGTTCGCACAGGGGCAGGCAAAGGATATTGACGATTGCATAAATGACATTAAAGAATCATTCGGAAGATATATTCGTGAAACACAAATTAACGATATCCCACCCAATCCGAGATACACGAATTTTATAATTACATATTAACCTAATAATTGAACAGCAAAAGTCCTTGAGAATGCAGAATTACCTGACAAAGCCTTAGTATAAAAAATTATTGAAAGAGGATTAAACATACTTTCATTTTACAGATTTTTCATTGATTTTATTTATTTGAAATGATATTTTTATCTCCTCGCGCTTCGCGGTAAACATGACAGGAACAGATTATGCAAAACAAGGATTTTGATGGGAAAAAACAGAAGAAATTTATCGTGGTTTGATCATGGTAGTTTTACATCATCTCAGTTTAAACAATATTTAAAACTTTTACCGGAATTTAATTTTAATTATTTAGAAGAATCCGCTAAAAATGAAAATATTTCTTTAATTAAATCTCGCAGTAGTTTATGCAAAGAAATTATAGAGAATAAAGGGGGATGGTTATTTCCGGAAAAAGTTTATATCGAGAACCCAACATATTTAACAAGAGCAAATGAGCATAATGATGAGTTGGATAAATATATATTAAATCAAAAAATGTGTCATTCTCTTAAAACGAGATTTGATTATGTCTCTCAGGAATTATTGCCCTCTCAAATTAATGAACAATTAAAAAATAAAGATTTTGTGAGAATAGCAAGTTTTGGCTCCGGAACGGGCAGAGATGTATTACATACATTAAAATATTTTGGTAAAAATGTAGTTGCTGATTTATATGATTTGGATTCTTTGGCATTATCTGAAGGAAGAAAAATATCTCAGGCTGAAAATTTACAAGATAGAGTTGGATTTATTCATCAGGATTTGAATACTATTCAAAATGTAGTTTATGATATTGGTCTTATGATAGGAATTGTTTGTCCGCTGCCTGATTTGATTGCACGAAGGATTCTTAGAAATGCCCGTAAATTTATTTCTGAAGATGGGATTTTATTAGTTAGTTCTTCTTCTGATAAAATGGAATTTGAAGACCCTCTTAGCAGGTTTCTTATAGAATATGGTGCAAATTGGTTTTTACAATTCAGAAGTGACGAGAGAATGAAACAATTAATGGAGTCCTCAGGATTTAAAGATGTACGCATAGAACACGAACCTTTAAATCATCATAAAATTGCAATTGGTCATTAAGATATATTTTTATATGTCTTTATTATATTTGTTTTAGTCATGCTTTACAGATTATAATCAAGAATTAATATTTTTCTATGTTTATTATCTCATTTGGAATGACCAAGTTCACCAACAGCAATGAAGCAAAGAGGAATTCACATCCGTTGAATCGTCTTTCCATATTTTTTATTTGTGAAATTTCCACACATCGTGAATAAGAAAATTGTCAAAAGTCTTGATTTGTTCTTTAAGTATCTCCTCGCCAGTCATATTAGGACGAATATCAAAGTAATAAACACCATCTAAAGGATTAAGTTTGATCGTGTAACCCTTGAAATGCCCAGGTAAAAATGTGGCGTTGATTCCATATTTTCCTTCTTTGCCTTTTCTTTGAACATCATTTAGAAAAATAGCAAAGTGAGGTGTCTTAGTACCGGTTAACTTGTTAAAAAGAAATTTATCAATGAATATCTTATCAATTCGATCTTTGCTTGATGTTTTAACAGAGCCAATAGCCTTGGTAACATCATCAACCTTAATTACCAAGTCATGCTGATAGCTCATTGTAAAAGCTACGTCATCATTAATTTTGATGGGAACCGAAATAGTCCCGGAGGTGACATTAATACCTACTTCTTTTATAATTAACCTGATAAAACGCTCAAAAAGGTCTCCGTTAATCTTTCTCGCAGTATTTGATCTGTTGGCTGGAAGCGCATCTAACGCAGCACCTATTGACTGCTGACATGTATAAATATAATTATTCAATAATTTTCGATTTTCTTCCTGCCTTGACTCTTTGCTCTTAATGTTACCTAAAATATTTTTGAAATCTTCTTGGCAAGATTCAAAATCTTCAAATGAAAGCATAAGGTTACTGTTTATCGGCCTGGTAACATTGTATGCTCCGTCTTGCTTATATTGAAAGAATCTGTAATGAGTTTCATTCCGTGAAACAATAACTGCCTGTAATTTTGTTTTGACAAACTCCAAATACATCATACAGAAATCTGCGTAATCTGATATTGATTGGAACTTGTCTTTATCGGTAGCTCTCTTTATAATGCTTTTTAAGTTCATCTAATTGAATTCCTCCTGTTTTCATTTTCTCGGTCAAGGGCTATCCATTCCTCTTTTGTTTTACGCGGTACATTTTCTAAACGCTGAATTGCCCATTCATTATACTCATGAGACAGATCACAACCAAACCATCTTCGCCCCAATTGCTCAGCAACAACAATTGTCGTACCAGATCCTGAAAACGGATCAAGAACCAAATCATTGGGATTGGAAGATGCCAAGATAAGTTTGCGTAAAAGTTCTTCTGGTTTTTGTGTCAGGTGTGGCGTTTTTTCTTCCATACCATTACATGTTGTGGGCACTTCGATAATATCCTTAGGCTTCGCTCCTTTTGGGTGTGGGGTCCAAATATCCCTGCGTTTCCCCCCATTACAATACTGGCTTGTCTCTGCTTGCGGATGAGATGGATATTTGAGCGTATGTCTCCCATAGGGGATACGAATATCATCTATATTCATAGTGAAATTGGAACTTTTTCTAAGATGTAAAATGCTCTCATGTGATCGTCCCCAGTCTTTACCTAAGTTGGCTTTGTTCTTATAATACCATACTAACCACTTGCACCCTTTGAAATATTTCATAGAAGGGTGTTTTAGGTCTGCAAGAATTTCGGAAAAACCAAAGATATAGAGTGTCCCAGTTTTTTTTAGAACACGCGAAGCCTCACTAATCCATTGCATAGACCATTCGATATATTTTTCTTGGCTTTCAAATTTATCCCAATCTGCTTTTTTGATATTGTAAGGCGGATCTGCAAAAACAAGATCAATGGTTTCGCTCGAAAGGCTTTTTAACCATTCGATACTATCTCCTTCATACAAAATATTATCTTTGTTTTTGTAGACAGGGTAAAAAGAATCCGTAATATGCAAGGACAACCGTTCTCCACGCATTGAAGGCTCAAAAAGTCGTGGTTGTAATATTTCCGGTTTCAATTTTTTAACAGGCATTCATTGACCTTTTATTTTTACCACTCAACAATGTTTGTACGGTTTCTTCACAACACCCTTGGTTTGTGATATTACCATAGTTTTTAATAATTGTAAGAAATCTATAATAAATTTTACGTCCGACTCCTTTTGTTTACAAAATATCGTTTTTTCGTAAAAGGTCAATAAGAAAAAGCGGATGAGGTATTTTATTTTGACAGGTCCCTTGGACTCCATGGGAGATAAATAGGTTTAATTGAATTTTATATTTTGATTGCGGCTTTGCCGGGCTGGGCGAATTCGTGAAGATATGAAGAAAGGGCATCCTGTAGTATAATTTGGGTGTTTTGT
>CAZVOA010000018.1:0-67086 GCA_964628465.1 uncultured Pirellulales bacterium
AAACGGAAGGTCCAACGCCGCTTTCTCAACGGTAAAGCTCCATATATTGCCTTTAACTACTCCTGATTTTGGCGGAGCGTTTACCTCATCGACTCTCCAGTAATAAGTCTGTTCAAAGTCAAGAGTCCCCGGCGTAAATGTATTCGCATCCAAAGGCTGACCAGCGGAAACTATTGTGCTAAGGGGTTCGCTAATGGTCGCGTTCGTAACATCATTTATATCTGTACCAATGAATATATTGTGCTTATTAGCAGAGTCTCCAGGTGTCCATGAAAGAATTACATCCGGATAAACATCTTTTTCTTTATTTTGAGGCTGCGGTTTCTTTGCAATATTCAAAGTAGCACCAGATATCTGTGTAATCTCAAAGCCATTCATAACAAAGAAAGCAGTACCCAAGGTAGCTGTGGAAGAGGTGATAGTGAATTCAAAAGCTACGTCATCAGTGCCATTGCTTGTAAACTCTGTAGTAAACTTAGAAATAGACTCAAAGTCAGTTATGTTATTGCCTCCTGCAGAATCGGTGATTTGCACATCAGCAGTTGTTTTTGTACCTAATGCATCTTTGACTGATACAGAAAACACACCGGTTTGATCTATTCCATCATGGTGGTAAGACAACCATGAATAGACTCCCTTTGGCAGGCCGCTCAAGGTCAGGATTAAAGGATTGGCATTTGCCTCACGACCATCCGTTCCAGTCCAATCCTGAATTAGATTGCCAAACTCACCAGCATATGCATAACGAGTATCAGATGAACGTTCCAACATCTGCATAGCAGCAGCCGGGGCATTACCTGGCCATGTCGGCTGTACTGTAACCGTTGTACCAAACGCCTGATACGATTGTTTTGTAAAAGTATTAGCTACTTCATGGGTTGCGGTATATGCCTGATACCCGCTTTGTACGGGGCTAGCGGTTGTACCGAAATCAATTTTCAATTGGGCTTGAACACTACCAAAGCCAACCAAAAAGCACGCAAAAAGTATTAAACAAATGAATTTCTTGCACATCGTACACTCCTTCTGATATAAAAATAATTGTGTTAATGTTTCAAATACAAAATAAAAACATTAAATTTTTTGTAACGATTGAATAAATATGAATATTGACTCTACTTCCGGTATGTATTAAAAGCGTTTGAGCTTTAACACCTCCTCGATTAACCACAAATCATAATTTTTTTACCTCTTTTTTGTGAAATAAAAAAGAAGCACCACAGTTATATATATAATATAATAAAAACGAGCAAAAAATAACCTCATTACGTCTTTATTATTCTTCATTATGTGCATTTCACGAATTATCGGAGTGAATAGTTTTTTCTGTATTGTAATGGACTTACACCTTTTGCCTGTTTAAAATACCGTGCGAGATTTTTCATATCAGAACATCCCATCATGTTGGAAATTTGTGATACAGGCAGGTTTGTATCAACAAGCATTCTTGCAAGCTGGTCGATTCTTACATGCTTAATTTCTTCATGAACGGAACGCCCGAGAACACAAGTAAAACGTTCATACAAACTTCTTCTTGATATAGGAACAGCCTTAAGCACATCAGAAACCTGTATAACTTCTTTTCTTGCGTATTTATGTATGAATTGCAATGCCTGTGCAACATAAGGATCGTCAATTTTTAGAATATCCGTTGATTGCCTTGTAGCAACATACATAGTTGGAACAATAATATTCTCATCATTCAGAACTTGCTCACCTCTCATCAGTCTATCAAGTACAGAAGCGGCCTCAAAACCGGCTTTTTCAGCTCCTATAGCAATACTTGATAAAGGCGGTGTTGCCAAATTGCATATAAGATCGTCATCACCAAGTCCTATAATAGCCACTTGTCCAGGCACTTCAAAGCCGGCTATCTTACATGCTTCAAGCACATGCTGGCTTCTATCATCGTTACAAGCCATAAGAGCAATCGGTTTTGGCAGATTTTTCAGCCATTCAACAAGAATATCCTGTTCCTGCTCCCATGAATGTTTTTGCTCCGTTTTGTGTTGTTCGTATTCGTAGATGTGGGCTTTAAATCCTGCTTTTTCAATTTGTGCGGAAAAACTTTTTCCACGATCACGTGACCAGTAATACTCACTGCCAAAGCCGCAGTAAGCAAAATGCTGAAATCCTTTGTACAGCAGATATTCAGCCGCCATCTTTCCTATGCCTTCATCATCTGTAACAATATTAGGTATGCCGGGAAAAAGCTCTCTATATGGCGATACAACTACAGGAAGTCCCATTGCGAGAATTTTTTCCGTCAAGCCAGAGTCACGCTGCTCTCGAAGAATAATACCATCAATATCCAGATTTAAAAGATAATCCAAACTCTCATTTTTATTTTCGCTGTCCCAATAGAATGGAGCTTGCCTGTAAAAAACCCACTGTCCATGAGTACGGGAATATTTCGAGATGCCTCTAATAATAGACCTGCCGTACTTCCTCGATGTTTCCATCATTAACAGAACTTTGAATATTTCCTGCATTTATGGCCCTTAAAAAAATTAGACTATTTCTTTTCTATTTTATCTTATTGCACAAAAAGAAGAAAGAAAAAATAACTATTTTATAAACAAGGCGAACATTTTTCATAAATAATTGAGATTTTTCTTGCAATATAATGAATCATCATTCATAATATGAATATATATTCATATTAAAATAATAAGGCTAAAATATGACAAATAAAGAATTAACACGAAAAGAACGGGAGCGTTTGAATCGCAGGAACGAAATCCTTGGCATTGCTCTAAAGCTTTTTTCAGAACAAGGTTTCCGTAATGTCTCGATGCAGCAAATAGCAGAAGCCTCGGAATTTGCGGTAGGCACACTTTATAATTTCTTTGAAAGCAAAGAAACCTTATTTGAAGAATTGATAAATACTACAGGCCAGCAGGTTCTGAGCGAATTTCTTGAAGTATTAAACGAGCCGGGCAGCGAAAAGGACATTTTGCGGGCATTTATAATGCTTCAGCCAAAATTTCTTGTAAAACATGGAAATATAATAAAACTATATTTCTCAGAGATTGGCGCCCAAAATTTACAATTTTCAAAAATACATGACGTAAGCAATATTCATAAAGTAATTAATTCAAGATTATCTGAAATTATAGCCCAGGGAATACAAAAAGGCTTATTTCGTGCGGTTGACCCTGAAATTACGGCTAAATCACTTGGAGCAACTATCGAAACATTAGTTTTCGAAACAACAGAAGATGTTAATGATGAAGTTATTAATAAGTTTAAAAAAGTTGAGCAGCTATTCCTCGAAGGACTACTGCTTCCGAAGGATTCACATGTATAGAAAAAGACAAATTTACGGCATATTTGCAATATTTCTGCTGATAATATCGGGATGCAATAATTACAATAGTAAAGAAGTTCGTGAGCGGCATGCAAGCAGCTTCCCCTTGCAACTGGCTCAAAAAACATCTGAAATACTTGATACAAATCAACCTTTGAATTTGGATGAATGTATCCAGATTGCGATGGCGAACAGCCTTTCACTCAAGGAAACCGAAATAAAGGGACGCATAGCTTTACTCGAGAAAAATGTTTCCTTTGCGAATTTCCTTCCTGCGGTAAGCTTGAATTACGACAGAAAATGGTTCGATCCTCAACCAATGATTAAATATGGTTCCACCGGTATCGCGATGCAGGATAAGGATGTAAGACAAATAACATGGAATATTCAATTATCGATATTTAATCCGGCAACATGGTGTATGTATGCCCTATACAGTCATGGCTACGAAATATCAAAATTAGTAACTGAATACACAAGACAGACACTTGCATTGCAAATAACAGTACAATATTTCCAATGCCTTTCTTTGGAAAAAATGCTTACTGTATTAGAAAGCCAATTAAACGCCGCAAAAGCAGTTCAGGCTGAATTGCAGGCTATGGGGGCCGAGGGAATAGTTAATGAATGGAAAGTCGAACAAGCTAACGCTCTTGTTTTGGCTCGCCAAACAGAATTGCAAAATGCAAAATATTCTCTAAAACAGGCAAAAGCTGAGTTAATGTCAAATATGGGACTTAGCCCGCTTGCAGATGTCTCTCTTGAATCACAATTAAATATGCAAGTTCCTGAAGGTTCAATCGAAGACTTAATCACTGAAGCACTTTTAAATCACCCAAGTATGGCTATTTCAGATAGAGAAGTAGCTGTAGAAAAAGAAAAAATCAGGGCTGCTGTAACGGCTTTCATACCTAATGTATATGGGTATGCAAATAGAGTTGATACTTCGGATTCACATCAGATTTTTACAAATTACTGGCTTGGCGGTATAAGTGCCGCTATTACACTCTTCGACGGATTTGCAAATATTAATTACTACAAGGCAGCAAAGGAATTACATAAGGCTTCACTTCTCCGGCGTGATCAGGCGACTATTACTCTGATGATACAGGTAATTCGTGCGTCAGATCAGGTACAAATAGCAAAGGACAAAATTCTTTTGGCAGAGCAAATTGAAAGAACAAATTCAATGCACCTTTTAGAAATACAAAAACAATATGAACAGGGACTGGTTCAAACAAGTGACATGTTAACAATGACAGCCGAAGCACAGAATGCGGAAGTACAAAACATTCAGGCTAATTTTCAATATCAAACATGTATTGCCATATTAAATAACGTTATGGGAAATACCAAAACAACTTTCGAGGATACAACCAATGACACAAAATAAGTCAACTGAAAAAAAATCCACTATAATTAATATGACAGGTTTCGTTCTGATTTTTCTTATTATAATCGGTACAGGAAGTTTCTTGTTTTATAAATCCAACCATAGTCAGGCAGCAGAAACAACCGAAAGTGAAGTTCAAAAAACTCGTATCCCCGTTGTTGTAACCAATCCTGTCAGACGAACTTTCGAGCGAATTCTTGCGACTCAGGGAAATATAGAAGCTAAAAATATCGCGTTGGTTTCACCAAGAATACCAGGAACTATCGAGAAATTCTTTGTTGATGAAGGTGACAAAGTCATAGCCGGAGAAACAAAACTGTTTCATACAGACGCAGTAAAACTGGAACAGACTGTAACTATCAGGGAAAATGATTTAGCCGTCTCTATCTGTGCGGAAAAACAAGCGAAAGCAAGTCTTGAAAAAGTCACGGCTGACTTCGAAAAAGCGGAACTCGACTTTAAAAGATTCGAACGTTTGCTTGAGCAGAACGCGACAACTCAGGATGTTTTCGAGCAGCAGCAGTCAAACTATAAACAGCTTGCCGCAAGCGTAAAAGTATCACAAGCTCAGGTAGAGTTAGCTTCCGAGCATGTTCGACAGACTCAGGCGACTCTTGCTATTGCACACAAGGATTTGGATGATACAACGGTAATTGCTCCTATCAATGGAGTTATTACCATGAGATTGGCTGAACCCGGTGAGACAGGTTCTCCCGGCATGCCGGTCTTACGGATAGAAGACCCAAACATACTCGAAATCAGCGCATTTTTACCAGCCGAATATTATCCTTCTGTAATTACCAATCAGACGGAAATGAAAGTGACTGTTTCCGGTATTAAACTTGAAAATCATACGGTATCATATAAAAGCACTGCCATCAATCCCAAGCTTCGTACTTTTGAGGTAAAATGTTTAATCAAAAACCCACCGGATGGTATCGCTCCGGGAGCTATGGCGGAAGTGGAAATAGTTCTGGAAAGCCGTGAGGGACTTGGTGTTCCGGTAACGTCGATCCAAAAACGAGCAAATCAATCGGTAGTATTCGCAACATCAGGAGATATTGCAGGCATGAAACCAGTAAAAACCGGAATTGAAAGTGAAGGCTGGATCGAAATTACTGAAGGACAAATCACGGAGTCAAATCAAATTGTGTCTATGGGACAGGATATGCTGAACGAAGGTACATTAGTTTCCATACAAAAGGAGGCTGATTAATGTTTCTTTCAAATGCTTCCATAAAAAGACCTATAGCCATGAGCTGCCTTATAATCGGCCTGACTCTGCTTGGCCTGAATTCGTACAGAAAAATGGGGCTGGAATTGATGCCCAAAATGGATGTTCCTTATATTACTGTTACCACTATATATCCCGGCGCTACACCGGAACAAATCGAAACTGATGTTGCAAAACGAATAGAAGACCAGGTTGTCACTATAGACGGACTTAAACACGTTAGTTCAGCCTGTATGGAAAATGTTTGCCAGACTTTACTTGAGTTCAATCTCGGTATAGATGTAGATATCGCGGCAACAGATGTACGGGAAAAAGTAGATTTAATTAAAGCGGATTTCCCGGAAGACGTCGAAGATCCGAAAATTCTCAAGTTCGATATTAACGCACAGTCTATCGTTAATATCGCACTAACAGGTGATATTCCGCTCGATGAACTTTATGATTTTGCGGATAATAAACTCATGGACAAAATTACAGTAATTTCCGGAGTAGCGGATGTCGAACTTATAGGCGGTGCAAAGCGTGAAGTTAATGTTGAAATTGACAGGGACAAATTAGCTTCCAAGGGCTTATCAAGCAGTGATGTAGTCGAAGCCATTCAGTATGGTGTAAGAACTATTCCATCAGGCCGCATTCAGGAATCAGGACGAGAGTTCACAGTTAAATTTGACGCCGAATTTAAAAATATTGCCGATATAGGAAACCTCGAAGTAGCAAATGAAAATAACCAGAGATGTTATATTCGCGACATAGGCCGGATTGTAATGGCTACGGAAGAATTGCGGCAAAAAGCGTCCATTGACGGCAAATCATGTATATATATCAAGGTAAAGAAAAAAGGTGAAGCAAACGCTGTCCGTGTCGTTAATAGCGTTAAAGCCGAAATGAATAACCTGATAAAAGAATTACCGGGCGGAATGGAGCTTGTTTGGATTGCCGATGACGGGCGATTTATTGAAGCTTCTGTAAAAAGTGCATGGATTAGCGTTACCGAAGGAATAATTCTTACTGCACTTATCCTGTTTTTCTTCCTCTATGATATACGTGCGACAATAGTAGTTGCAATAACAATGCCGCTGACAATAATTATCGGTTTGTTTTTTATGCAGATGATGGGATATTCACTTAACATGTCCACTCTTATTGCTATTGGAATGTCGGTTGGAATTCTCGTCACTAATTCTATTGTTGTATTGGAAGCAATAGTAAAAAGACTCGAAAAAACAGGTAATCCCAAGGAAGCGGCAAGAATCGGAACCAGCGAGGCGTTTATCGCGGTTCTTGCAAGTGCCGGCACAAATATTGTTGTACTGTTTCCAATCGCCATGATGGGCAGTATAATCGGCTCATTTATGAAGCCGCTTGCAATGAGTATGCTTATAATGACGGCGGTATCGTTGTTTATTTCTTTCACATTGACACCAATCCTGTGCGCGCTTTTATTAAAACCCAGACAGGTAAAAAGAGGGTTAATTTATGGTATGGAAACCCAATTTAATCGCCTGCTGGGTACGATTGTTAATGGATACCGCCGTCTTTTATCTTTCAATGAAAAATACAGAACCATGGCAATAGCTACACTTATACTTGTTTTTTTCTTTTTCATTTTTTCATTGTCACTATCTGACAAAGTAGGATTCGGATTTGTTACTAATACGGATCAGGGCAAGTTATATGTAAGGCTCGAATATCCGACCCGGTATGACATGGATAAAACATCGGAACGAGTAGGAAATGTCGAAAAAAAATTAAGTGATTTGCCGGAGCTTAAACATATACTAACTTCTATTGGAAAAGTCGAAGGAGTTATCGGGCAATCGTCTGAAGGTGTATATCTGGCTCAAATTCTTTTGGTATTTAGCGAACGTGACCAAAGACTTTTAAGTATAGACAAACTCCAGGAAGAAGTCCGCAAGCGTCTTACAAATTATCCTGAAGCGATTGTTTCAGTTACTCAGCCTGCGGTTATCGGCGGACAAAGTCAGGACATAGAAATGCGTGTCGCCGGCAGCGAACTCGATACTCTTGATAACATAGCAATTAATATTAAACAACTTGCCGAAGTGATTAAAGGAATTAATGATATCGATACAACCGTAAGAACAGGTAAGCCGGAACTGGCAATAATTCCCAATCGAGCGGTTCTGTCTGATTTAGGGATACCCGCTGTTGGTCTTGGTATGACTCTTAGAGCGAATCTCGAAGGACTGGATGCCGGTATTTATAAGAGAGGTGACAGAAATTACGATATCGTGGTAAAATTCGCCTCTGAAGAAGGAAAAAATCAGGTCGAACAATTTATGTTCCCTGCCGCCGCTGGAAAACCTATATCGTTAACTAATCTGGCTAATATTAACCAGCGTATCGCTCCGGTTCAAATTACAAGAGAAGACAAGCAAAGAGTTACTAAAGTATTTGCAAACCTTGGAAGTAATATGCCTTTGGGAACGGCTGTGACTTTAATCAGTAAAGAAGTAGATACCAAAGGAAAGTTTCCCCCTGGCTACAACTATAGATTTGCAGGCATGTTCGAACGAATGAGCGAAGCAATGGTATCTTTTGGCGAAGCCGGTATCATCGCTATAATACTGGTAATTTTAACACTCGCAGCTATTCTCGAATCATTCAAACAACCATGGTTAATTCTTGTCACACTGCCTTTGGCTTTGATTGGTGTTATGCTGGCGTTGGCATTAACAGGCTTAAACATTGATATATTTGTGCTAATGGGAGTTGTCATGATGATTGGAATCGTGGTTAATAATGCGATTTTAATCATGGACCAGCTTAATGTTCATATCAAAGAAGGCGTACCTGTTCATAAGGCAATGATAAGTGCCGCATGTGAAGAATTCAGACCAGTTGCCATGATAACTTTAGCAGCAGTCCTTGGAATGCTCCCGCTTGCAATCGACAGAGGAATAGGCGCTGAAATGCGAAACGGCGTAGGTATTGCTTCTGTTGGAGGAATCCTGGTTTCAGGTATATTAACTTTAATCGTTATGCCGATTTTATATGACCTTTTCACTCGTAAAAATTCACAGGACAAGCATTAGACAAATGCCCCATCTTACCAGGATAACGAAATGAAATGTTAAAGTTAAAAATACAGGCCGAAGATTACTGTTATATCTTGCACTAACAAGCAAATCGGTTAAAATGTCGAGCAGTAAAGATAAAGGAATGGAATCTTTTAAAAAATCGATTTTATAAAGCTATTTTGTGTTTCCATATGGAGAAAAGAAACCTGGCTTCAATAAATTACGAAATTCTCGACAAAAGTCGGCACAAACTCGTTATCACGGGAAGACTTGACATGGAAAGTTTATCAAGTCTCTGGCTTCAGGTTTTTAAATTAATCCATAAAAACAAACCCAAAACATTAATCCTTGATGGAAAAGACATAGAATACTGCGATGGAGCCGGCGTCGGCCTTTTACTAAAACTCAAAGAAAATCAGAAAGCGAATAATGGTTCTTTACAAATCCAAAATCTCAAACCTGAATTCAACCAGTTAATTGAGCTTTTCGAACCGGGTCAGCTAAGTGAGCCTGAACAAATACATCCCTTTTTCAAACGAGTTCCAGAACAAATTGGAAAATCCCTGATGATTTCTCTGCGGGAAGTTCATTCTCAAATAAGTTTCGTGGGAGAAGTTTTTGTAAAATTCCTATATACAATATTTCATCTGGGAAGTCTGCGATGGAAAGATACCTTTTTGATTGCGGAAAAAAGCGGCGCCAACGCGGTCGGAATCACCGCCCTGCTTGGATTTTTAATCGGAGTAATTCTCGCGTTTCAATCTGCTATAAGCATGAAGAAATTCGGAGCGGAAATATATGTAGCGGACCTTGTCGCTATCGTTCTTTTTAGAGAGCTGGGTCCTTTATTGACTGCTTTTATTCTGGCCGCTCGTACAGGTTCGGCTTTCGCGGCGGAAATTGGAACAATGAAAATTAACGAAGAAGTCGATGCGCTAACTACGATGGGTCTTGAGCCGGTTCGATTTTTAGTCATACCAAGAATATTAGCCGCAGTATTTATTACTCCACTTCTAACTATGTTTAATAACCTGTTCGGGATTTTAGGATGCGTATTGGTAATGATTTCTATGGGATTTGCTCCTGTCACTCTTATTAACGAGATTCAGCAGGCAACCAATCTTACAGATTTGTTTGGAGGTCTTGCGAAAACTTTTGTATTCGGTTATTTGATTGCCGGTATAGGCTGTCTTTGCGGCCTGCAAACTGGAAAAGGAGCAAGCGCAGTCGGCGATTCGGCTACACGAGCCGTAGTGTCAGGAATTATAGCTATTGTGGTTGCTGACGGTATATTTGCTGTTATATATTATTTTCTCGGAATATAAACGTTATGGAAGATAACGCAAAATCAGTAATTAAAGTTGAAAATGTCACTATAGCCTACGATGATTTTGTCGTATTGAAAGACATTAACTTTGAAGTTCAACAAGCCGAGATTTTCGTTATTCTCGGCGGTTCAGGCTGCGGCAAAAGCACACTTCTTAAAAACATGATTAGCCTGATAAAGCCTGTCACTGGCAAAGTTCTTATACACGGGAAAAATATTGTCGCCGCTCAGGGAGATGAACTTCGTGAAATTCTCAGCAGGATAGGAGTAATGTATCAAAATGGCGCATTGTTCGGCTCAATGAATATCCTGGAAAATATATGCCTTGTTCTTGAGGAATTCACAAATCTTCCAAAAGAAGCAATGGAACTAATCGCGAATATGCGGCTAAAGGTTGTCGGATTGGAAGGCTCAGGGTACAAAATGCCCTCCGAACTCAGCGGCGGCATGAAAAAACGCGCAGCTATCGCCAGGGCTATGGCACTGGACCCCAAAATAATATTTCTCGATGAACCTGGGGCAGGTCTGGACCCGATAACTTCCGCTCAACTTGATGAGTTGATATTAAAATTGTCACGAAGCCTGAATATTACATTTGTTATAGTAACCCATGAGCTTGAAAGTATTTTTGCCATTGCTGACAGAGTTATAATGTTAGACAAGCAAACGAAATCCATCATTGCGTCAGGTAATCCGAAAGAGCTTCGTGACAAAAGTACAAATCCATGGGTACGGCAGTTTTTTAATCGTCAAGCGGTTAAAAAATAAATTTATGTTGATAAATTTTAATAGAGTATTGGACGGATAAAACAAATGAGTATGAAACCAAACTATTTTAAGATTGGCCTTTTCGTAATTATTGCGTTATGCCTGTTAATAGCAGCCGTTATCTTCTTTGGTTCCGGCATCTTTATAAAGGATAAAACCTATTTCGAGACATACTTTAATGGCTCTGTAAGCGGCTTGAGTATCGGTGCGCCGGTGGAAGTCAGAGGCGTTAGAATGGGACAGGTTGAAAAAATTGTTTTTGCCGGAGACTATTATAATATACCAAGAGATTCCAATGATTATTTCACTTCAGGAAACATGGTTCTTGTCATTGCCTCATTTGATTCAGGATTTTGCCCGCCAAATATGACGATTGAAGAAATGGGCAGAAATGTGAAAAAATTAAGTACACTTGGATTTCGCCTGAGACTCGAATCGAATATCCTGACGGGACAGGCATTTCTCCAGGGCGAATATCTCGATCCTGCTTTGTACCCTGTTATTAAAGTTCCGTGGGAACCTCAACACTGTTATATTTCTTCAGCACCGAGTGAACTAACTACGATGAAACAATATGTTGATAACATTCTTCGCCAACTGGAACAAATCAACACGAAAAGAATTGGCGATTTAATTGACGATCTTCTTGTTTCCGTAAAAGTAGCTATCGAAGATGCTAACGTACCCGCAATAAGTACCGGAATACAAAGTTTAGTCGCAAATTCAGATACCTTTGTTACAAATGTGAATCAAACTATAACTGATATAAATATGCCTTCTGTTTCAAACAACGTCCAGGAACTATTGTTGGAAGCGCGGCAAACAAATCAGCATATCCAGGATTTACTCAAAAAACCTGAAGATATTGATTCCCAAATGGCAAATATAGCCGTAACAATTAATAATCTAAATACGACATTATCTCGTATTGATAAATTAGTCATGAGTCAAAGTCCGAAGGTCGATCAGGCGTTAAGTGACCTGAGAGATGTTTCAGCGGACATAAAAGAAATTATCGGCGATTTGAAAAAGAACCCATCTCTACTCATCTTTAGTCCATCACCACCTAAATCGGAGGTAGTAAAATGAAAACTGTGAAGTTGTTTTTAGCGGCTTGTTCCCTGGTACTTTTTGTAACAGCCGCGGGCTGTAATTCAAAATCATACGAAAAGAGACAATATGTTCTGGATGCAAAACGGACTTATCCTACTGTTGAAACAAGGATTGCGGATACAATTTTTGTTAATAGATTTACAATTAGTCCTGTCTTTGGCGGAAAACCGTTTATCTATCAAATTAGTGATTTTGAATACGAATCAGACTATTATAACGAGTTTTTCACACCACCAGCTGTAATGATTACAGAAAGAGTATGTAAATGGTTGTCAGAGTCCGGCCTTTTTAAAAGAGTATCAGAATCAACCGCATATGCCGTAACTCCTGATTATATTCTGGAAGGAAATATCAATTCCCTGTTTTGCGATTTCAGAGATCCGTCACTGCCAATAGCGGTTATGGAAATTCACTTCTTTTTATCAGAAAATAAATCTCAAAACGAACCTGTTATTGTTTTCAGCAAAAATTATAAATTCTCTTTTACTTTTGAAAATGGGGTATATGTAAATTTAATTAAAGCTTTCGATGGTTGTCTTACCGAAATTTTAACAAAAATGGAAAAAGATTTAACTGAACAATTACTTTGAAATAGATAATTTATTAAAGGAAAAATTATGAAAAAGATTTTTATTGCCTTTATCCTGTTAGTAATGTTTTTGAGTTTCGGCTGTTCCGATTGGAGCGCCCAAAGAATGGCACAGCAGCAAATGAAATATAACCACCAGGAAAAAATGGCACAAATAAAGGCTCAAAATAACGGGATGAGCGAGAAAGATAAAGCGCAATTAGCCGACATGATTGCTGACAGAGTCGTTGAAAGATTGAATAAAGAACAAAAATAATCCCTCAACAGCTTATATTCATTATATACCAATACTGCGAACATACTATGTCACGACATATTAAACTTACTGTAAATCCCCTATGTCGCGACATAGTATATGATAAAAAGACCACGCACAAGTCACAAGAATCAATAACTTGTTTAAGCAACTTCTACATAAAACCTGAAAATAGTTTACGCCCTGCCGAGAGATTTCATGTATTTCCTGGTTTTCTTAAGTCCCATTCGTGACGCTTTTTTCTTTACAGCGTCAACAGGACGTCCAAGTTTTGCGGCAACCTGGGCAGTCGCGGTATTCGGAAACTGCTGCTTAAGAATCTTAAGATCGCCTGATGACCATGTGCCTTTAAGTGACTTAGCGGCTTTTTTCTTTGCCATTTTTAGCCTCCAATTAATAACCGGACATAATATTTAAAATACACGATATTCCTATTCTATTTGTGGATGTCACAATAAGCAAAATAAATTTCCAAAAATAATAAAAAAATATTTAATACATAATTATTGATTTAATTTACTCCTAAAACGGCTTATTCACATATTTAGATGATTTTTCTGTCACTAAAGCCGCATCAGAGGGACAATTCGCAAGAACGCCAATTAACAAATTATAATCAGCTTGATGCTATAAAGAAGACTTGTCATCATTCCTGGCAGAGAGTAGAATTAGCGTTTCTAACTCTATTCTTACACTTTTTATCGCGATTCGATTCTATAATCAAAGACTTTGTCTTATCTTCGTTCGTTGTAGAAATTTTCTCGGCGTGACTCATAATGTTCTGGATTATCTTTGCGGCCTCACTGGGACTGTCATTTTTCGCGGTCGATTCCACGTTGCCTATTACACAATGCAGAAGCTTATTAACAACGCGATTTACCATCATCTCCAATTCTTCCCTGGATGACGCATCCAGCCTTGTGCCGGTAAAATATCTTTCAAGCTCAGTTTGAGTTATCTGCCTGAATTGCTCTTTCATTCGTCCTATCAGAGGACCTAATTCAATGGTGTCAAACCAGTCCATAAACGCTGTTGTCTCTTCTGAGATGATTTTCACACATTTTGAAATATCATCTTCTCTCGCTTTTAGATTTTCCTTTGCAACAATGGAAAGCTCATCAATGCTGTATAGATATACATTTTCGATGTTCGCGATTTCAGGGTCAAAATTTCTTGGTACGGAAATATCTATAATCAAAACAGGCCTGTTGTGCCTTTCATCCATTATTTCCTGCATTTTCTTTCTATCAAAAAGATATTCCTGCATGGAAACAGAAGAAATAACTATGTCCGAATCAACCAATTTTGCATTAAGCTCGCTCCATTGAGCGGCTGTAATTCCGCTTCTTTTCGCGATTGCATTACTTTTCTCAAAAGACCTGTTTACCACAGTTATATCCGAGCAGCATATATGAAGAAGATGTTTTACCAGAAGCTCTCCCATCTCACCGGCACCAATTACAACTGTTTTGGATTTATTAATTTCAGCAAACAGCTTTTTAGCAAGCTCAACAGCGACGCCAGCTACGCTTATTCGACCATCGGAAATACCTGTCAGGGTATGAACTTTCTTGCTTGTGAAAAAGGTACAGTGAAAAAGACGATTTATTATTTTCCCTGTACTTTCAGCAGAACAGGCCAGCTTGTAACTTTCTTTGACCTGGTTCAGCACTTGTTCTTCTCCAAGAACCATACTATCGAGGCCGCAAGCAACTGTTAGCAAATGCCTGACTACATCTTCGTCACAATAAAAATATAGAAGTTCACGAAAATCATTTAACTTGAGTTTATGAAAATCAGCCAGAAAATCAGCGAGTTGTTCATATTCTACGCCGCCAACACGTTTGCATGCGCAGAATATCTCCACCCTGTTACAAGTGGAAAGCAATACGAATTCCGCAGAGGGAAAACGGTTTTTCAATTCGAGTAAAGCCGCGTTTACCTGCTCTGTGTCGAAATACAGCTTTTCACGGATATCTATAGGTGCGCTTTTATGATTTAATCCAATACTTAATATTTTCATTATTATCAAACAAGTTAAACAAATATAATTTTATTACAACTCTTTACCCTCTTTTACATACTTTACTATAATGACGTTCATATCGTACCAAAAAATATATGATAATTCAAATTACTTTAAAGTATATTAACTTAGTCATTGTGAAGATATGTTCCCAAAAAAATGAAAATATTTTAAATATTTTCATTTTATACTGTTTTGAAGTTCCATTATTGATTTTATAGGGTTTGTGCAACGACTACATGCTATAAGTCACTATATATCAACAACTTATCTTGACCACCTCTTATTTTGAACCCTAAAGATGTTTTTTTTCAAAAAATAAGAGTAAATTTTTTCCATAAGATAGGCCGAATCATAGGAATACGATGCTTGACTTAATATATTTTTTGAAATAGCATATATACGTTAATTATTAAAAAATTTAGGTTCTACTGTTTACGAAGGAAATCGCGGATAAGTTAAACTTAAATACTCAGGAGCTATTTATGGAACAAATTAAAGTTTATTTGAATGAAAGTGATATACCGCGTCAGTGGTACAACCTCGCAGCGGATCTGCCTACCCCCATGCTGCCCCCTCTCGGACCAGACGGCAAACCGGTTTCGCCGGACATGCTCGCACCGGTTTTTCCGATGAATCTAATCGAACAGGAGGTTAGTCAGGAAAGATGGATAGATATCCCGGAAGAAATACTGAATCTTCTGTATCGCTGGAGGCCAGCACCATTACGCAGAGCAAGATACCTCGAAAAGTACCTCGGTACTCCCGCTCGAATATATTTTAAGGACGAAAGCACAAGCCCGCCGGGAAGTCACAAACCAAATACAGCAGTCGCGCAGGCATGGTATAATAAACAATTCGGCATTACAAGATTAACAACCGAAACAGGCGCGGGCCAGTGGGGAAGCGCACTTGCTTTCGCTTGTAAGCTTATTGGTCTCGAATGCAAAGTGTTTATGGTTAGAATAAGTTTCGACCAGAAGCCTTTCAGAAAGATGATGATGCAGACTTGGGGCGCAAACTGCGTGGCAAGCCCAAGCAACGAGACAAACGCTGGACGGAAAATCCTAAAGGAAATGCCGGATACACCAGGAAGCCTCGGAATCGCAATCAGCGAAGCAATCGAACAGGCCGTATCAGACCCAAAAGGCAAAACACGTTATTCGCTTGGAAGCGTTTTGAATCACGTACTTCTTCACCAGACAATTATCGGTCTCGAAGCGAAGAAACAACTGAAAATGATTAACGAAAAACCTGATATCGTAATAGGTTGTGCCGGCGGCGGAAGTAACTTCGCGGGTTTATCGTTCCCGTTCGTTGCGGATAAAATTAACGGCGACGACATAACAATTATCCCGGTCGAACCCACCGCTTGCCCGACAATGACACGAGCGCCATTTGTGTATGATTTTGGTGACACGATTGGTATGACCCCTCTGTTGCCGATGCATTCTCTGGGACACACCTTTGTACCGCCGCCTATTCATGCCGGTGGTTTGCGATATCACGGTATGGCGCCATTGGTTTGCCAGGCAATTGTTGAAGGTTTATTGGAGCCGCGTTCATATAAACAGCTGCAATCTTACGAAGCCGCCATAACTTGGGCAAGAACGGAAGGTTTTATTCCCGCTCCTGAAACCAGTCAGGCAATCGCTGCGGTAATTGATGAAGCACAAAAGGCTAAAAAAGAAGGCAAAGAAAAGGTAATTTTATTCTGCTATAGCGGCCATGGCCTTATGGACCTTACCGGATATGATAAATACCTGTCAGGTCAGCTTACTGATTATGATTTACCTGATACAGAAATGAATAAGTTTCTAAAAGTACTTAAGGACCTTCCAAAAGCTGAAATGAGAAAAACTGGAAAGTGGTAAAATTAAAAATTGATAGTGTTAAATATGGATATTTGTATAGTGTTAGTAGAATAATTAAAAGGAGATTATTATGAAAAAAGTAATATTATTGAGCAGTATAATTTGTTTGTTGTGTATGGGTGTCAGTTTCGCCCAGGATACGCAATCGTCCGATTTGCAGGTTAAATTTGACATGGCTTTCGGAACTAAGTATGTATGGAGAGGTTTCAATGTTTACGGTTCTACAGCCGCATACCATCCAACTCTTGACCTGTTTTCCAAGAGTACAGGTATAGGATTCAGCACTGAAGGACACAAGGCGGTTTCTGATTATGAAGCAACCGAACGCTGGGACATTTCTTTATACTATCATGGAAAAGCATTTGCCGATGAGATGTATGAAATGAATTATAGACTTGCTTATGTGTATTATCTGTACCCGGAATTGAATAGCCACAAGAGAACAAGCATAGATATACATGAGATTCATTCTGTCTTGTCCTTCCCAAAAATATTTGGAATAGAAGGCCTGGTTCCATCATACGCTCTTGTAAAACTAATGCCTGTTAATAGTGGCACAATTGTTGGAGCAAACTCACCATCTGGCGGAACTGCATCAGGATTCGCTCATATTTTCATGCTTGATTACGCGATGCCTTATGTATGCCCAATTTCTGGTGTAGATAGAAAACTGAATTGGCATTCCGAACTTGTTTACAATGATGGTGTAGCACCAGATGGCGGTGGAACTCGCGGTCCGGCTGATCATGATTGGTCGAACGCTGTTTTGGGAGCATCAACAACATATGATATTAACAGCAATTTATCATTTACGCCGGGAGTATTCGGCCAATTATCTTTTGATGATTCCGTAAATTCTGAAGATCAGCTCTGGGCCACAATCGCTATGACATTGAAATTCTAATCTCCAGAATTGAATATAATAATTTTAAGGGCTGATTTGCTTGAATCAGCCCTTTCTTTTTATCCAACAGAAAGAATTCCATGCTGGTACTTATTAACACAAACAAAATGTCACCTCCTATAGCGCCGGTCGGGCTTGATTATGTAGCATCCTCTGTACGACAAGCCTGCATTGAAGTCGAGTTACTCGATTTAGGTTTAGTCGAAAATCCTGATGAAGCGATGAGAGATTTCTTTTCAAAAAATAATCCAGAACTAATTGGAATTACTTTTAGAAACGCCGATGACTGTTTCTGGCCCAGCGCAGACTGGTTCGTACCAAAACTAAAAAACACAATAGAAGAAATACGAGCCTTAACAGATGGCCCGATTGTTCTTGGCGGAATAGGTTTTTCCATTTTCGCAAGACAAATTTTAGAATACACCGAAGCGGATTTTGGAATAAGAGGCGACGGAGAAATCGCAATTGTCGAACTGATAAAACAATTACGAGACTTAAAAAAATTTGCAGAAGTTCCCGGCCTGTTATGGAGAAACAAAAACAAGGTTATAGAAAATCATCCTTCATGGCCAGACCCGATATCTTTGGGTACAGAACGTAATTTTATTGATAATATTACTTATTTTAAACGCGGAGGACAATGCGGCATAGAAACCAAGCGAGGATGTAATCGTAATTGTATATACTGCGCCGACCCACTTGCAAAAGGAACAAAACTTCGACTTCGTAATCCGTCTGAAGTTGCAGATGAAATCCAGTCGTTACTAAAACAGGGAGTCGATGTCCTGCATATCTGCGATTCAGAGTTCAACCTTTCATACAGTCACGCCTTAAATATCTGCATGGAAATAAACAAACGTACTTTCGGCAAAAAGGTCAAATGGTACACATATATGTCCCCCGCTCCATTCGACGCTGAACTTGCCAGGCAAATGGCTCTGGCCGGATGTGTCGGAGTTGATTTTACCGGCGATTCAGCGAGCGAGTCTATGCTAAGAACATATAATCAAAAACACAAAAAAGAGAATATCTCGGAAAGTGTAAAGCTCTGCAAAGAAAATGGAATGGCGGTTATGGTTGACCTTCTACTGGGCGGCCCGGGAGAAACACCTCAAACAGCAAAGGAAACCATAGACTTCGCAAAAGAAATAAATGCCGATTGCATTGGTGCAACGCTTGGAATGAGGGTTTATCCGGGAACATTCATGGAAAAGTACGTCACAGAGCAGTTGTATCGAGGCAATCACGCATCTATCAGGCGGAAATACCACGGCCCGCTGAACCTGCTTATGCCAACTTTCTATATATCAGAACAATTGGGAGAAAAACCCGCCGAGTTGATAAAGGATTTAATAAATGGTGACAAGAGATTTTTCGAACCGGCTGGAGAGGATGCTTCAGATTATAACTACAACGACAATACGCCGCTCATACAGGCTATTGCAAACGGTGCAAGAGGAGCATTTTGGCATATATTAAATAAATTAAATCAAGAGTTATAGACTGCCAAACAATCATTCGTTCATTTACTATACCCCAGATGCTTCATTTCATTCAGCATGACAAGTTACTTAAGGAAATCCGGCAGATAATCATTTTTCGGAGCCGCAGGTATCTGCCGCTCCCTTTTCCTGATGCGTTCTTTCTGGAGTTCTCTATAAGAACCTCTTACAATACGGTCTTCTTTTCCATCTCCATTTTTTACGACAATCGCACTTTTTTCCAGAAGTTGAAGTTCCTTTACGTTTTCAGAGTGACACTTAATCTGACAAAGGCCGCATCCAACACATTTTTCCTCAATAACAACCGGAGCTAAAAATCCTGAATCTTCAATCGGCATTCCCCAGTTATCATATTCGATGCCCACCCTAATGTATTCCAAAGCATCGTAACCGGCTGCTTTGCATTCTTCGACACATAGGCCGCATTCCTGTTTTTTGCAATGTGCCAGACATGTACTTGTATCAACTTCCGACTGAGCCATTCTTGCCGCACGTTTTTCATCGATATGTAATGCCCGTATCGCGCCTGTGGGACAAGCCTGTCCGCAGTTGTTACAGTATGGTTGACACGCAGCGGAATCTATTTTCACTACAGGTGTCCACAAACCGTCTATTCCAAGTTCCATACCAGTAGGCTGCAAGATGTTTACGGGACATGCTTTTAAACATTCGCCGCATCTTATGCACTTGCTCCTGAATACATCTTCCGGCACAGAACCCGGCGGTCGCATTGGAAATGAATTTGCATATTTACCACGCTCAGGTTTCAGTCCCGCAGCAATTCCAGTTCCAGCACCTGCGGCCCCAATCACACCAATGAGGAAATTTCTACGAGCATAAGAAGGTTGCGTTTCAGTTTTTGTGCTGGAAGATTTTTCTTTAATATTGTTCCCGATATTAAGGAATTTTATAGAATCTTTTGGACACACTTCTTTACAACTCATACAAAACGTACATTCCAAATTACGTGTCGTAAAATCCGAATTAATCGCGCCAAAGTCACATGCCGCAAGACATCGGCCGCATTTGACACAAATGTCCTCGACTTTTCGTTCATTCAGTCTAAATATGCTCGCCAGTGACAGTAATGCTCCGCTCGGGCATAAATAAGCACACCAGAACCTCGGACGAAGCAGGCCAAGGCTTAATATCGCAACAAAAAGAATTATGGAAATATAATGCCACAAGCTCAATTGCGGCAAATACTCCCATCCGGCTATTTGACCTGGTTTGAATAACGCGAAAATATACAATATTCCCCTTGTAATTACTGGAATAGCTGAGACAAAGCCGGATATTAAAATACCAAACAAAGACGAAACCAATACGGCTGTTAAAATGTAGAATCTTAGATTTACAAACCAGCTTCTATGCTTTATATGAAGAAATTTGACTCTGCGACCTATACTCCAGTCAAAGAAGTCAATAAGTGTCCCCATCGGGCAAACATATCCACAAAACCATCTCGGAAATACTGTACCTATAAGCATAACTGCCGCGGCTATTGTTAATGACCAGGCAAATGTTTTTGACGCGATAGCAGTCGATACGCTAACTAAAGGGTCTAACATAAGAAACAGATCAAGATGTGTAAATAGACCGGAACCTTCTTTACTGTAATCATTTTTGTATGGTCGGCAAAAATAGAACAATAAAATGAAAAACAAACCCAAAAAGGCTATTTGGACCAAACGCCGCATATGATTTGCTGTCCATTTCTTATTACATTTCTTTGTACTACTCAGTGCTTCACTCCTTCTTTCTTTGAAATTCTGACTAAATCCAAACAGATATTTTTGAAAAACGAATTATTTTGCAGCATTCGCCAGCGCCTTAGCCGCGGCGTTTATAATTGCATCCGAAGTTATAGTTGCACCGCTTATCGTGTCAACTCCCTCGAAGCCCTGCTTTGAGACAATCTTGCGGGCAGTCTGAATCGCCCTTGCATAATAAGAATATGTTTCCCTGTGCTGCGTCACTTCGACTGAAACGATACGTTTCCTCGCAACCGTAACATTCACATAAAGAGTCCCGCCGTAGCCAATTGCATTGCTGGTATATGTTCCGTCAGGAATTTGCTTGAGGTCAAGATTATTGAGTAAATTGACAACTTCCATGTTTGCTTTAGCGCGGTCAGTCGAACTGCCGCCCCTGCTTCGAAAATTGTTAAAATTACTCGACATAGAATTTATTATTTTCTCATAGTACCCTGCCGCCTGTTCATATCTTCCTGCCATTCTGCATATTTCAGCAGCAAACATATAATCAGTACCCTGCGAGCCTCTCATATTACCTGCCTGACTATTTGACTCAATCATTTCCAGTGCCATATCCACTTCGCCGATATTCGCCCAGAACTTAATCGCATCTCTATTATTGCCTCGATAACCGCTGTTTGCCCTTGAAAGAAACTCGTACGCCGCGGATTTGCTTCCGAGTTCGTAATAGCAGCGTGCCATCTTTAATGAATCAATCGAGCCGTTCATTTGTGCGGCTTTCTGCCACCAGAACGCTGCCCTTGCGTAATCACCAAGCAGGTCATAAAACATTTCTCCGAGTGTATTGAGAGAACGAGCGAGTTTTTGCGCATCGTCTTTATGTAAAATCATCAAGTGATTCACCAGTTTTATTCCAGATTGATACCGGGAATCATTCGGATAAATAACCTGTACGAGATAATTGTCAACGCTTCTTGGATTATTCTGATTAAAACCAGTTGCACCCTGCATCCCAAATGTTCCGCGACCTCCCATATTTCCAAATCCCCCCCTGCCGCCGCGTCCTCCTCTACCGCTAAAGCCCTGCTGAACCGCCATACGGACAGGCCAGTTCATATCCAAAGTTTCAGGAATTCCAAGTTCGACGGAATCCCACCAATCCGGTGAAGTACTGCCAATATTTTCGATAATTGCATCGACTTCAGCTTTGGTTTTACCTGTATTTGAGTCGGAATTTGCCCAAATCTCGCCGTTAAAACCGGTAAAAGCTAAAAGTATTATTGAAATATACTTAATCTTCATAATCTACTTCTTTCAATATTAATACAAAAACCATCTGATTAGAGATTAACCTTGCATATAAAACGCTTTTGCAGCATGATTTATTGCATAAAATTAGTTTCTGACTTTAAATTCAGAAATATCCAAACTTTCCAATTAGAAAACGGATATGGATAAACAGCTTTAATTCGCCAAAAGCATTATATTTTTATGTAAATTAAGAATATTTTCGATTTTTTGGTAGTTTTTTGTAACAGATTCTTGTTTTCAACGTCTATATATGAGAAAAACGACATAATATTTGTTTGATAAAGAAAATAATGTTTTTTAAGAGTTTAACAGAGAAATTTCAGTTATTATTTATCTGAGGGAAAACTGAAAATAAGTATAAATGGCTTGTGACAAAATAGAAAACAGGGAATTTCACTAAAAACTAAAACATGCAAGATTACTACAATATTTTATGTATTTCACCTACAACCACCCAAAAAGAGATAAAGTCCGCCTTCAGAAGATTAGCTAAACAATGCCATCCTGATAAGGTTGATGAATCCCGCAAAAAGGAAGCAGAAAATAAATTCAAGCAAATCGCTGAAGCATATTATGTCTTGAATGACCCTGCAAGAAGATGTGAATATGATTTGTCCCGTAAACGCATGAAGCCGAGTGAAGGTAAAGAAAGTTCGTCGACTTATTCTAATACTTTAACTTTCAACATAGATGAAATAATTGGTTATGCAAAAGAAAGATTAAGGGAGATTGACCGAGAGACATTTATTGTCCGTTTTATCTTTGGTTCAGGCTTAGGTCTCGTGCTGGGATTCTTCTGTTCAACGCTCTTTTCGATTAATAGCAATTTTGTGTTCGTTCTATTCTTACTAATTCCGATGCTCTTATCGGGCTTGTTATCCGCAATGTTGGGCGATATATTTTGGATGTGTATTGGTCGTTCTATAAGATTGATAGTCTGGGGACGATTTTAGGAGAAAAAGTCTGATACTGCATATTATTTTAGGTGATCGCGACAGCACATGGTTTGCTGTCGGCAACTATAAGCAACTGAAAGAATTTGATGAAAAGTGGAGAAAAAAATTACCTGAAAAAGCCAAACTCTCTGTATATGCCGGCTTAGAGGAATATTTACCGCCCAACAATCCATTTTAAACTGATGAGCAGGCAGATTATGACTGAATAACGTCACCGATTAAATAAAGCTTAATGAAAAACGAAACAGGACATAATATAACATACAAGAAATCTTCCTGGCGAAAATACACCCTCGCGGCGGTTGCTTTGCTGCTATTAATTTTTTCTGCTTTGGTTTTTATTCTGGTCACAGGGAAATCCAAACCTGATTCGACCAGCGAAAAAATTATACGAGAGATTGCTGCTGAAAAGCTTAACAAAAATCCTAATGAATTGACTGATAACGATTTTGCTAAAATTACAGAATTGAGTTTTACGAAAATTCTGGATTCTAACGAATTGGCAAAACCAATTGTATATAGGACAGAAAATCTTATAGATATAAAACTACTTGAAAAATTTATTAATCTGCAAAAGCTGTCAATATTTGTAATTGCCTATGACCGAAAAAATGTACCACGATGGATGTTATTGCTGAATAAGTTTGGAATTTATGATATTAATAAAAGATTCGCAGTTGATCTTAAACCACTTGAGAAATTATCCAATCTTCAGGAGCTTCAGATAGGAGGCAGTCGGATAAAGAGTCTTAAACCACTTTCAACTCTTACGAACCTAAGACATTTTCAGCTTTCATATCTTCCTACATCCAATCTTGAGCCAATAAGCGGACTTAGCAAACTGTTAACTCTTCATATTTACGATACTGATATATCTAACCTTGAAAATATTAAAAATCTGACAAATTTGCAGGAACTTATAATTCATAATAGTTCTTTCTGGAGCATTGAGCCGATTAAGAGTCTCAAGCATTTACAAATACTCAGGCTTTATTTTTGCAGAAACATAACAGATAATCAAATTGAGGATTTAAGAAAGTCTATTCCAGTTTGCAGCATTAATGATCCAAACGATAGAACTATATTATTCAGAACAATACCATAAGGTTGATGGTGATAGGATATTTTGCAGTTGCACTTTTATTATTGTTTTTAAAAGTTTTATAGTGTCCAGTATTTTTTAAGAAAACTGTTTTTGTAGTTCTTTGAAATAGGCGGTGTTTTCCTTCAGGATTTGACGAATTTCAAGGTTGTATGGGCATTTCTTTTCACATTCGCCGCACTGGATGCATTTTGAGTAGCTATCTATAATTTCAATCCAGTTCCCGGTAACTAAATCCTTAGTTGGAAAACGGGCTGCGAAAGATTTAAATATAGTCATTGGAAAAATTTTCACACCATATTCGCACGGCATACAATATTCACATCTTCGGCAGAAACGGTCGCCCTGCTCGCGGCGAATCTTTTCCATTTCCCGCAATTCCTCTTCGCTTGCAGGGATATTATCATCGAGGATTTTTACAATTTGTTTGATTTCTTCTGGTTTTTCAATTCCAACCAGAGGAACAATGTCATTAAAATTCAGAAAATATTTAAACGCGAGATTTGCGTTATCAATATGCCCGCCGGCCATTGGTTTCATCGCAATCACGCCAATATCTTTTTTTCGGGCATTTGGCAAGGCGGCATCAGCGGCTTCAGTCACGATAAAATTCAAAGCAATCATTATCGTTTCAAACGCATCCATATCGAGGACTTTGTTAATAAATTCCACGCCGTGAACTGTTGCTCCGATATGACGGATTTTTCCTTTGGCTTTAGCTTTTTCAAGAACCGGCAATAAATCAATCGCCCTTTTCAAAACTTCATCATTGTTGATGCAATGAAACTGGTACAAATCGATCGCATCTATCTGTAAACGCTTCAGGGACTGGTCGATACACTTTTCAAGGTGCTGAACATCTTTTGGCGGAGATTTTGTAGCGATAACGAGTTTATCACGGTCTAATTTCTTTAAAGCTTTACCAATTTTTTCTTCGCTGTCGCCGTAATCGGTCGCGGTATCTATGTAATTGATTCCAAGATCGATTGCTGTACGGATACATTTTTCAGCTTCCTCGAAAGAGACTCTCACTATCGGAATTCCGCCAAAACCAACCCTTGAAACGTTTAACTCACTTTTACCAAGCCTGATATATTTCATAATTGTTCCTACTTAAAGACGCACGGCTCCCCTTGGGATGGCCAGGCTCACGTGCGTCTCTACCATGTTATGTTAAAGAACAAATGTTCCCTTGTTCATAATCATTTCACCATCCACATAAATCGATGGTTTGATTAATACACCATCAACGTGGGCTTTGCTTTCCCATTTTGCTCCGGTTTTCGTGGGATACGGATTGCCGAAGGCAACGTGAATGCCTGGGAATTTTTCATCCTGAAGAAGATTATAGATTAACTTTTTCAGGCCGGTATTTGTACCTATTGCAAATTCACCAATTCTGTTACTGTTCTCATCAATTTCGAAAAGATATTTTACAAATTCTTTGAGCAGTTTTTTGTTATCACAGGTTATGCTTTTTTTTATCGCGCGCCCATCAACAACTTCGATTTTGACAGGAGTTTTTTCAATAGAGCCGTATTTTTCCGTAAAGAAATCTCCGAGGCAACCATCAATAATAATTGTGCCGTTCACACTTTCGGGAGCGGTAAATACTTCTCCATCCGGCAGGTTCTTCCAGTTATCGGCCTTAATATCTCCATCACTTACAACCCACCTGATATCAGGACTGAATTGACCGGTAAAATCCGAGCCTTTTTCCGTCACAACTCTTATTTCACGAGCATTTTTCACCTTTTCATAAACCAGCCTGCTGATGCGTTGAATCTCTTTATAATCGCTGCACATTCCATCTTCCATAATCTCCGGCGTAATTCCAATCATATGCGCATGCCTGAGATTAGGATTTGCGTCAATTGATTTTATCATCGCCATCCTGAAACTCTGAAGTTCTCCTTCGGCTCCCTGAGCGGCGTAAATACTGACATCAGCTTCCTTTATCACATTATCAATTTCCTGTGGAAAATTAATCGGCCTGGAACCAAAATCTTCCATTACAAAAAATTTGATTTTATCCGTAATTTTCTCCGCCGCGTCTTTCAAAGCGGAACCAATGCCGAAAGTTTCCTTATCTGTAATTATCACAACATTTTCGTCCGCACGAACTTTAAGACAATTTTCGATTGCTTGTTTTACACCTTCAGCGATAGTTCCCATTCCTCAATTCCTTATTTGAAATTTTAAACTGATAATCATGTAACTGAGCGTGCATTATATTTACATTTCTAACAAGTCGCAAATATTATTCATTCGACTTATTACGATAATAACAGATTAAATAAACTATAGTCGCACCACAACTATAATTTGTGCAATATAGGCAATATAGGAAATTGCTTATTAAATAATTCATAAACTACTTATTCAATTCTAATAATTATAATATTTAAGTAAAACGATTATTTTGATTAGGTATTTTGCCTATTTAAGTTTTATTGAAAGTTATACAGAATAAAGTATTATTTTTTTATTTATATCTTGATGCAATTCGCGGAAAGATTATACTATTAGTCAGGAATAAGTCCTTCAGACGAATGGTGACGTGAAAAAAGTATATTTTTAATAGTCCGGGTGGTTCTAAGTCCGGTAGAACGTACCCAGATATCAAAATCATATTAGTTTACCGGATACGTTTTAGAATGGAGTATATCAATGTCAAAAAAATTTACAACGAATAATCAGGTTAATTCTTCTCAAAAAATAAATACATCCAGTAATCAATCTCAGATTAGCTCAAACATTAAAACTGTTAATCCGGTTTCGTCGGCTAAATCAAGCTCGTCGGCTCCAACAAAAAATGTCGTCACTCTTACCCATGAACAGATAGCTGAAAGAGCAAAAAGCATATGGATGAAACGTGGATGCCCAAGTGGTCAGGATGAAAAGAACTGGCAAGAGGCAGAGAAACAATTAAAACAAGAGCTTGGAATACGTTAATTAAGTAAAAAGTTATAAGTTATAAATTAGAATTATATGTTGAAGGCGTTCAAATAAAACTTTAGTTCACTTATAACTTTAGTAACTTATAACTTCTTTTCTGCGAAATTACGAAAGGAGTAAACCGAACATTGTCCGTTGATGTCTTAATGCTTGGTTGGGAGTTTCCGCCTTTTATAAGCGGCGGCCTTGGTACGGCCTGTTATGGCTTGACACATGCCATGAAAAACATGGATGTGAATATAGTCATGCTCTTACCTACAAGCACGTGGGGCATCGAAGGACAGGAACATACTTTCCTGGAGATTGAAACATCGATGGGAGAGAATCCTGAACATATAACATTTAAACCTGTACCTTCGACAATACCAAATCCGTACCAGATATCCAGAACCTATCCGCTTCGCATAGGTTGCGCTGGAGCAATCGGAGGTTATGACGGAAATCTCGTTGAGCGTGTCAATGAATATGCCAAATGCTGTACCAAACTGATGAAAGGCCAGAACTTCGATGTAATCCATGCGCATGACTGGGTTACATTCCCGGCAGGTATGCTTCTTTCGGAAAAGTTTTCAAAGCCGCTAATCGTTCATGTACACGCTACTGAAGTTGACCGTTCCGGCAGCGCTGTTAATAAGAAGATTTTCGAAATCGAAAGAAAAGGAATGAAAACCGCGTCTGTAATAATAGCTGTTTCCGACTATACGGCCGACATGATTGTTCGGAATTATGGTATCCCGCGGGAGAAAATCAAAGTCGTACACAACGGAGCAAGTTCGAGTAATTATACTGAAAAATACAAAGTTCACAAAAATGGAGAAAAAATTGTTCTTTTCCTTGGCCGAATAACCGGGCAAAAAGGCCCATATCATTTTATTGAAGCCGCGGAAAAAGTCCTTCAAAAATTAGATAATGTAAAATTTATAATGGCTGGGTGGGGAGACCTCGCTCCTTCTGCTATAGAAACTGTCGCGGCCAAAAACCTCGGCAGTAAAATATTTTTCACTGGCTTCTTACGCGGCTGGCAAGTCGAACGTGCTTACAGATACGCTGATGTATATGTTATGCCTTCTGTAAGCGAACCTTTTGGCCTGACCGCGGTTGAAGCTATACAACAGAATATTCCTGTGATTCTATCAAAAACTACCGGTGTAGGAGAAATTCTCAATAAGGGAGTCGTAAAGATTGATTTCTGGGATACTAATAAAATCGCCGAATCAATAATAGAAATCCTTTGCGATCCGAAACGAGCCGCAGAATTAGTAAGAAACGGCAAAGATGAAATTCGTTCTCTTACATGGGAAGACGCAGCTAAAAAATGTGTCAATTATTATCGATATGCCATGACAAATATGCTTGCTTCATGTGCGTATTAATGATATAAATCATTTTGGAAGTTTTCCAATAGAATCGGTATATAATGAAACAAGGAACAGGGTTTCTCTTAAAACTAAAGGAATAGATTATGAGAATCGCAATTCTCACGTGGGAGTCACTGCATTCGACTGCAGTAGGAGGTGTGGCGGTTCATGCCAGCGAATTATCTACCGCTCTGACAGGCAAATGCCACGAAGTCCATTTGTTTACACGCAGGATGCCGAACCAAAGGTCGCATGACCTGATAGACGGCGTGCATTACCATCGCTGCACATATTCCAAACATAACGATTTTGTTGACGATGTAAACAATATGTGCCGTGCAATGGTGGACCATTTTTTTCTGATTGAAGATTTTGTGGGCCATTTCGATATAGTACACGCGCATGACTGGCTATGCGCAAATGCGATGATATGGATAAAACAGGGACGCGGCCATAAATGCGTCTTTACAGTACATTCGACTGAATATGGCAGATGCGGTAATACATTTTGTAATGGACGTTCTGTGCGTATCCGTGACCAGGAAAGAGCCGGAACATACTGGGCGGACAATATAATCGCGGTTTCTCAGGCTACTAAAGAAGAACTGATGTGGATGTATGAAGTGCCTGATTCGAAAATAAACGTAATTAATAACGGCGTAAACTGGAAACGATTCGATATTCATCTTGACCCGGGAGAAGAAAAAAGAAAATACAATATCGCCCCGCTCGAACCGACGGTTTTATTCTGCGGCAGACTTACATTGCAAAAAGGCGCCGATATTTTAGTCGAAGCAATGCGAGGTATAGTTAATAAATACCCTGCCGCGAAGTTTATATTCGCCGGTGACGGAGACCAGCGAGGTTCTCTTGAAGCGAGAATAAAACATCTTAATCTCTCTAATGCGGCAAGATTTGTCGGGTACAAATCCGGCGATGAATTGACAAAACTTTTCAAACTTTGCGATGTTGTATGTGTACCAAGCAGAAACGAACCATTCGGAATCGTCGTACTGGAAGCATGGAGCGCATCAAAACCGGTAGTAGTAACAGAAATCGGCGGCCCAAAATATTATGTCGAGCATGAATTCAACGGCCTGAAAATATTCCCTCGTGTTGATTCGGTCATCTGGGGTATAGATAGAATCTTCTCCGATTTCGATAGAGCGAGATGGATGGGAAGCAACGGACGAAAAGGAGTTGAAAACAACTTTAGCTGGGACAGGATTTCGTCTCAGAGCGTCGAAGTATATCACAAGCTTTGCCCGCAATCTTACATCAAACCTGAACAGCAAAAGCAATTTACCAGAACACAAAGAATCCGAATTCCAGGACACAGGATTATTTCTTTACAGAGCAAGCGAAAAGGCAACGGCTCATCTTTGACTTTAGAAGCACGTCTGCATCTGCCGGATGAAGCTATAACCGAAGATACAAAATCTACAGTCAAATCACTTATATCCCACTTTGCGTCTCATGGTTTCGAGGCAATGCAGAAAGACCATTATCTGAAAATCAGGGGAGACCTTGAACATTTAACAACTGCACTGGTAGAAGCCAGAAAAGAAATTATTCCTATGCAAGACTATGACGTTACAACGCAGGAATCAAAAACAGGAGAATTTTAATGGCAATAGGAAGTTTTTGTTTGGTACTGCATGGTCACATGCCGTATGTTTTAAATCATGGTGTTTGGCCGCATGGCGAGGACTGGCTTTATGAAGCGGCGGCCGAGACATACCTGCCCATTCTGTCTGTTATAGACGAATGCAATTTCCTTAATGGAAATCCAAAAATAACCATGGGATTAACTCCTGTTTTACTGGAACAACTCGCGCATGAGCATTTTAAAAATGGATTCCAAAAATATCTGCAGGACCGTATTGAACAAGCGGAAAAAGACAGGTTGAATTTTAAAAAAGAAAATCAACCACATCTTGCATGGCTTGCAACTCGATGGCAGGAATTTTATACGAACCTTGCCAAACAATTCGATAAGATAAAACGAGATATACCCGGCGAGTTCAAAAAGTGGCATCATAACGGCTCAGTCGAATTGCTCACTTCCGCTGCTACCCACGGATACCTGCCGCTTCTGCTCGAAGATTCATCAATTAATGCGCAGATTCGCGCTGGACTCAACAGTTCAAATAGAATTCTCGGATTTAAACCTAAAGGTATATGGCTGCCGGAAGGTGCTTACAGACCTGCGGGACATTGGACACCACCTATTAGCTGGGGCGCAAACGACTGGCGAAAAAGCATCGATACGCTTGTCGGTAACGAAGGCCTTACACACTTCTTCGTAGATGACCACATGGTCACAAATGATGACAGTTCAAGTGCGCTCAATGTCCACAGACCTGTCTGGGTAGATGGCAACAGCGGCGAAAAACCCACAATGGCGGCATTCGCGAGGGATCCGTACATTTGCAGACAGGTATGGTGCGGCTTCGTAGGCTATCCGGCAGATGGAGTATATCTGGAATTTCACAAGAGACATGGACAGAGACAGGGATTAAGATATTGGAAAGTCACTGACAGGAAAAGCGACCTTGGAAAGAAAGACATGTATTACCCTGATGACATAGCCGGCAAATTATACCAGCATTGTACACATTTCTGTCAGGAAGTTAAACGTCGTCTGTACGAATATAAAAATGTGACAGGCAAACATGGTGTCGTAGTAGCCTGTTTCGACGCTGAACTTTTCGGACACTGGTGGTTCGAGGGACCGGCTTTTCTCAAAGATGTATTGCTTACATTAGCCGCCGACCCTGATGTGGATTTGACAACGGCGGAAAATTTCCTTCACTCTTTCGGACCGGACAAAACATTGCATCTTCCCGCTGGCTCGTGGGGAGAAGGCGGTGACAATCGCGTATGGGCCAACGATAATTTGAAATGGTTATGGGAAACCGAATATCGCTGCGAAACATTATTCGGAAAACTGACCTTTAATCTTCCCTGGCAGCGAAACGCCAAAATCCGCGAAATTCTTCAAAAAGCCGGCCGCGAATTATTATTGCTTCAGGCAAGCGACTGGCCATTTGTAATAACACGCAAACAAGCTCCTGATTATGGAATAAAAAGATTTATGCAGCATGTGTCACGCTTCGATATGTTCACGGAAATAGCGGAAAGACTCGTGGAAAATCCAAAGCACCTGACCGAACTGAGTCAACTCGAAAAATTACAAATAAAAGAAGCTGATATGAGTGACGTCATTTTTAATGATATTGATCTTAACTGGTGGAATTGTTAATTATCTTTTTGCTAAGGGGGGGTATATGGATACTGTTAACAGACTTATTGAACTAAGTAAGAATCTTTATTGGGCATGGCATCCTGAATGCGTCAAAGTATTCAGAGATATCGATGAGGAACTATGGAGAGAAGTAAATCATAATCCAATAGAATTCCTTAATCGCATGACAAATGACATTCTTCAGAATAAATTTAAAAACAAGGCAAAAGTTAATCAGCTGTCAGAAAGACTAAAAGATTTACATGTTTATCTTAAAGCCTGTGAAATATGGGGAGCCCGTCAGGCAGGCCCCCTGCGAGTTCACCCAATAGCATATTTTAGTGCCGAATTCGCAATACACGAATCATTACCGATTTACTCCGGCGGTCTTGGTGCGCTTGCGGGCGACCATCTTAAAGCCGCTTCAGACCTTGGCGTTCCAATAGTTGGCATCGGCCTTGCATATTCGCATGGATATTTTTTTCAGTCACTTAATTCCGAAGGTTGGCAGGAGGAGCATTATTTTACTTCGAGTGACACTACACTGCCCATCGAGCTTGCCAATAATGAATTCGGCCAGCCTTTAAGAATATGTGTGCGTACAGAATCCTACCAGATATGGATCGGAATATGGCTTGTGCATGTAGGACGCAATCTTCTTCTGCTTCTCGATACCAACGTAGAAGGCAATTCAAACGAAGATAAAAATCTTACAAGCAGACTATACGGAGGTGACAGGCACACCAGGCTATTACAGGAACTTATTCTCGGTGTCGGCGGAATGCTCGCGCTTAAAGCCCTCGGTATCACACCATCGGTAGTTCATCTCAACGAAGGACACAGTGCATTTGCATGTCTTGAATTTGCACATATGCTAATGGAGCGTGACGGTCAGTCTTTCGATAATGTTTTTGAAGCGGCCGCATATCAGATAGTCTTTACAACACATACCGCTGTCCCCGCCGGGCATGATGAATTTTCTCCTGAATCGCTTCTCAAGGTACTGAATCCTCTGAGAGCGCAATTAGGTATTTCCGAAAACAAACTGCTTGTACTCGGGCGTGTCGATCCGAAAAACAGCAAAGAAAAATTTTCGATGACCGTTCTTGCGTCAAAAATGTCACGTCATAGAAACGCTGTATCTTTCCTGCATTGCCGTTTAACTAAAGCTATGTGGAACAAACTCTGGCCAACAATGAGTCAGAACGAAGTTCCCTTCCAGTATATTACGAACGGAGTGCATACAAGTACATGGCTTTCAGAATCCATGGCGGATTTATATAGAAAATATCTCGGTCCGAAGTGGAATGAAACAATGAACGATCCGGCTTCATGGAATTCGATAGAAAAAATCGAAGACAGTGAATTATGGGAAAAGGATCAGAAACTAAGAGAACATCTTGTTGAGTATATAGACAGAGCAATACACAAACAGGAAAACGCAAGAGAACCTAATGAAACTGAAAGCGAATACGCTCGAATGGCTAAACTAAATCCAAATATTCTAACTATTGGAATTGCAAGAAGATTTGCTGGTTACAAGCGTATGGATTTGCTATTTACGGATATCGCACGATTGGAAAGAATTGTCAACAATCCGGACAGACCGGTCCAGTTTATTTACGCGGGAAAAGCGCATCCTCAGGATATCGAAGCAAAACATGTTATTCAGATGGTTTTTCGATTTACGAGAGACCCGCGATTTATCGGGAAAATCGTATTCATCGAAAATTATGACATGAATGTTTGCCGCCATCTTGTTCAGGGCGTGGACGCATGGATAAATAATCCTCGCAAACCGCTCGAAGCAAGCGGAACAAGCGGCCAAAAAGTTGCTATGAACGGCGGACTTAACATTTCAATTCTTGACGGATGGTGGGCGCAGGCTTATGATGGAGCAAATGGTTTTGCTATAGGCAAGGGCAGCGAACATTCGAACCTCGAACATCAGGATTATATCGATGCCGAGGCTTTGTATGATGTTCTTGAAAACGAAGTGATTCCTTTGTTTTACGACAGAAAGGAAGATGGAATACCACACGGCTGGGTAGCTCGTCAAAAACATGCTCTTCGCACTCTAACATGGCGTTTTAGTGCATGCAGGATGGTTATGGATTATACACTCGGCTGTTATCTTCCTGCAGCAGGCGGACTGACTTCTTCAGTCACTACTGATGTAAGATTGTTTAAAGAAGCCTGTACTAAGCCTGAATCTGACTAAACAACGGATTGTAGAAAAAAAATTACCTGAGTAAAAACAGGAGAAGAAATGACTGAAATGAAACAATACATAGATGGTGTGCCAAATATTTCCGGTTCGGAGATTATTCTGAGCAATTTTAAAAATAAACAACAGGTATTTTTGCCGCATAGCAGCATTAACTGGAACAACGTCAAAAGCGCATACGCAATCGCTTTGCATATGCACCAGCCGATTATCCCAGACCCCGACAAGCCGCTGAATCAGGCTGATGAGATTAGCAACCTGCAGCATATGATGAGACATCCTAATTCAGGTGACAATCATAACGCGACGGTATTTCATCAGTGCTATAAACGAATGGGGGATTTTATACCTGAACTGCTTAATGATGGTAAAGAGCCTCGCGTAATGCTTGATTATTCCGGCACCCTGCTTCACGGGATGTTAAAAATGGGACTCAATGATGTGTTTGAAAACTTACGCAAAATTACCTGCGACCTAAAATACCGGCAATGCGCTGAATGGCTCGGCTCGGCATGGGGACATCCGGTAGCTCCATCTACACCTGTACAGGATTACCGCCTGCATGTGAACGCATGGCTGCATTTTTTCGCGGCTGTTTTTGGTACCGAAGCAGCATCAAGAATAAGAGGCTTTTCACCTTCTGAAATGGCTTTACCTAACCATCCGGATGTATTTTACGAATTTGTAAAATCACTGAAAGACGCGGGTTATCGCTGGGTAATGGTGCAGGAGCATACAGTCGAGCATGCAGAAAATGGCTGGGGATTACAATATGCGCACAGGCCGCACAAGCTTGTCGCGAAAAATTCCAGGGGCCAAACTATCTCAATCACCGCGATAATAAAAACTCAAGGAAGTGACACAAAACTCATCGGGCAAATGCAGCCCTATTACGAAGCGGTCGGCTTGAACAGAATTGAACTTGATGGAAAGTCCGTGCCGTCATTGGTGACACAAATTGCGGACGGCGAAAACGGCGGCGTTATGATGAATGAATTCCCGGGAAAATACAAAGATACTATTCGCGAATGTTCAGGTACACAAACTCCAGCGGTTAATGTCACTGAATACCTCGAATACATCGAAAGTATCGGAGTTAAGGAAGATAATTTGCCGGCTATTCAGCCTATCAACCAGCATTTTATCTGGGAGAAATTCGAGGACGGCTCCGGACCGGAGCGGCTTAATGAAGTTATAGGAAAATTAGCAAAAGAAAATCACCAGTTCCACATGGAAGGAGGAAGCTGGACAAATAATATTTCATGGATTAAAGGTTATGAAAAATTGCTCAAACCAATGGAACAGGTCAGCGCTGAGTTCAATCTCAAAGTTCTCGCGAAAGGAATCAAGCCATCAGAGCATCGATATCGTAACGCCCTGTATCATTTAATGCTCACACAAACAAGCTGCTTCCGCTATTGGGGCGAAGGCCAGTGGGCAGACTACGGCAGAGAACTATGCCGACGAACTTTAGAAATACTGAAAAGAGACTTTTGATAAATCGCTTCATGGACATCTTGCCCATGAAGTGGCCAGGCTACCACAAAAATACTTAACTTGAATGAAGCTATTATTTTAAATTTGGAATTTTGAATGGAAAGATACGTTTGTATTCATGGACATTTTTATCAGCCGCCAAGAGAAAACCCGTGGCTCGAAGAAGTCGAGCTGCAGGACTCCGCTCATCCTTTTCATGACTGGAACATGAGGGTAAATGAGGAATGTTATAGGCAAAACGCGGCATCGAGAATCCTTGGTCCTGACAGAAAAATTATAAACATTGTAAATAATTACTCGAACATCAGTTTCAATTTCGGGCCAACTCTGCTTTCATGGTTAGAGTCGCACGAGCCGGATGTTTACGATTTGATTTTGGAAGCCGACAAGTTAAGTATGCAGAAGTTCTCCGGCCACGGAGCGGCTATCGCACAGGTTTATAATCACATGATTCTGCCCCTGGCAAATACCAGAGATAAACACACCCAGGTCATCTGGGGAATTGAAGATTTTGTAAGCCGCTTTGACAGGCAGCCGGAAGGTATGTGGCTGCCGGAAACCGCCGCAAATACCGATACGCTTGAAGTTCTGGCCGAACATGGAATTAAATTCACGATTCTCGCGCCGCACCAGGCACAGAAGTTCCGTAAAATCGGCGTTGGAAGATGGATAGATGTTAAAAGTGACAACCTTGATATCACAATGCCCTACCTTTGCAATTTACCTTCAGGCAAAAGCATATCCTTATTTTTCTACGATGGCAAAGTCGCAAACGATGTCGCTTACGGCGGCCTGCTGCATAATGGAAAAGGCTTTGCGGACACTTTAATAGACAGGTTCAATAAAAACAAAAATGAAGCTCAGCTTATGCATATCGCTACTGACGGCGAATCTTTTGGACACCACCACCGCTATGGTGACATGGCCCTTGCTTATTGCCTGCACTACATCAAAACCAACAACCTGGCCAAAATCACAATTTACTCTGAATTTCTGGAGAAATTCCCCCCTGCTTATGAAGTACAGATAGTCGAAAACACTTCATGGAGTTGTTGTCACGGTGTAGAAAGATGGAGAAGCAACTGCGGTTGTTCCGGTAATAAAGAACTATCAGGAAAACAGCAATGGAGAGAACCCTTACGCAATTCTTTGGACTGGCTCAGGGACAGACTCGCGGAAAATTACGAACAGAATTTCTCCCAATTTTCCACTGACCCGTGGCGAGTTAGAAATGAATATATAAAAGTAGTAAACGACCGCTCCGAAGATAACGTTAATGACTTTATACAACAAGTCACGAATCCATCCGGCACAGAGCAAGCCGCAGAGCTTGATTTGCCGGACAAAATTAAATTCTTAAAACTGCTGGAATCGCAACGCATGTCAATGCTGATGTTCACAAGCTGCGGCTGGTTCTTCGATCATATTACAGGTATTGAAGCAATACAGATTCTTCAATACGCCGCAAGAGCTATGCAGTTGTTCCATGAATTGACAGGAGCAGACCTGCTCGAAAAATTCAAGGATATTATCGCAAAAGCACCGGCACAACTTCTGGATGTAAATAATGGAAAAGAAACATATGAGAAATTTGTCGAGCCTGCCAGAATCGATCTTAACAGAGTCGGTGCGCATATTGCTTTAAGTTCAATTTTCATGGACTCACTCGAAGATGAACAGGAAATTTATTGCTATACAATAAATATAAGGGATTTCAAAGACGCAAGAGCAGGCTTCCAGAAACTCGCTACTGGAAGAATTTCCATAAAATCGAATATAATTCTTGAAGAACACAGTGTCGATTTTGCCACCCTGCATTTAGGCGCTCATAACCTTTTCACCGCGATTGAATCAACGCGAAACGAAGCGGAATTTCAGCAAATACGCAAAGAGTTGGAAAAGGCACTGTACAACGGCCAGACAAATGAAGTCATGCGACAAATTAATATAAAATTCAGCAGGCATAGCTACACAATCTGGCATCTTTTCAAAGACGAGCAGCGAAGACTGGTTTATGACTTGTTAAAGAGCACATGGGATAACGCTGAAACTTCATTCAGGCACATATACGAGGACAACTACTCGATAATGCTCATGCTCAGGAACATGAATATGAACCTGCCGAAGGTTCTGGCCGCTCCCGCCGAATTCATTATAAATCAGGATTTGTTCCGGGAAATACGGGATGAGGACATGAATATCGACAGGCTCAAGGAACTGACCGATGAAGCAGGCAGATTATCGCTTCAACTGGATATAGAAACACTGCGTTTTGAAGCTTCCGCGAAGATTAACAGCCTCATGGAAACTTTCGAATCGGCCAATATCGACTGGGTGAATGACGATATAGAGCTACTTTCCACTATCGAACGCGCCCTCAAAATCCTCAAGTGCATTGTGCCGGATATGGATTTGCAGCTTGCGCAGAACATTTTATTCACAATCGGCAAGGAAAAATATCCCCAAATGAAGGAAAAAGCATCCCAGCAAAACGAAGAAGCCGCTCAATGGATCAGGCTTTTCGAACTGGTCGCGGAGCATCTTGGTATTGTAATATAAAAATATTTCTGTAAAATATACCGCGAGACGAGTTTTTTTGAAATATTTTTCGAGAATAAGAGTCTTTACTATATAGAAAACCATAAGGTTCTGTAATTTAAGAAATTAATAGTGTCATTCTGAGTGCAACGAAGAATCTGGGATTCGATAGCCAGATGCTTCACCTACGGTTCAGCATGACAGATTAATATAAGTTCTATAGAGTAAATCTGACTTTTATTGTCATTTGAGGATAAAAACCGATGCGTATTACATATTTTTTGCTGGCAATTGCAATATTATCCCTAACCACCCCCATTTTGGCCGATTCAGGAAAACCAATAAACCTCGCTCTAATAGCCGACCAAACCTCCGGCCTGGATAAATCTCCTCTAATTTCGCTACTTGAGATTGAATTGTCGCAGAGGGATGATATTAGGCTTCTTGAGCGAGCGGCTATTGATAAAATTCTTGAAGAACAAAAATTGAGTGCAGCCGGGCTTCTTGATAGGAATAATACCATCAAAATCGGTAAATTGCTGCGAGCAGACGCTTTTATAATTCTCTCTACAGAAAAATCTACGCCGGACTCGAACAATGCAAGCCCCAATCAGGCATCCAGTGACTTGATTCGTGTGCGGGTTTCGGAGACCGCACACGGATTGAGACTTCTCGACTGTTTCGCACAATCGGACAGCAATTCAGTCGGAACTATTGTTCAGAAATTAGAAAGCGTACTTAATAAAATAAACCAGCCGAATAAAAAACTGATTCCGGTTGGTATTGTCGATATTCACCGCGTTCAATTGGCCAAGCAGTATAAAATGCTGGAAAGAACCTTACCTGTCCTGCTTTCTGTGCGATTGAACCTTGAGCCGCAGATTATTATGCTGGAACGCGAAGACTTGAAAGTCCTGCTCGATGAAAAGTTAATGACAGAAGGTGAAGATACAAAATTCTGGAGTTCCGCAATTTTAATAGATGGCTACATACAACCCAACAACGGCCAGTTGGAATTACACCTGAACCTGAAACAAGCCGCGGGCGAAAATCTAAAATCATTGATTATCCCAGTCGAACCAAACGAACCTGCTAACGCGATAGTTAAAGCTACATCAGAAATCACCCAGCAATTACAAAACTCCCCTCCTGCCGCAAAATGGCAACCCGAACAAGAAGCCGAACAATTCTACAAACAAGGCCAAATGCTCTTTAATCAACAAAAATACGAGGGAGCTTTGTCACTTTTTGAAACTGCTCACGCACTACAGCCGCAAAATCTTTATTATACACAAGGAGTATTCAATAGTGAATGGAGTTTACGTAAAAGAATAAATAGTCATTTTTATAAAGGAGATGAAAAACCTCAATATTCCGATATCGAATTAGCTGAAATTGTTTCTATATATGTCAGGCAATTGAGCCGTTGGTATGATGATGGACTTCTTACAAAACTTGATATCTGGAATGCTTTCGAAGAAGGACTCGGGGGCTATTTCAATAAATATTTCTCTGTGTCAACTGAAGAAATTAAAAAAATAAACAGAGAAAATCGTAGAATATGGAAACAAACCGCTTTGAAATCGGTAGAGGGAATGCAGCAATTACAAAGAAGTATTGGTATAGAATTAGCCAGTTCGGATGTTCTGGAAGAAGTACTTCAAAATATAAAAGATTTAACTGTCAATTCCAGTATCAGCAAATCTTTAATCGAATGGCAGCAATTTCTTTTTAACCCACGAATATCAAAGAATACTGAAGCCAACAAAACAACTCAATTCAGAGAGTCCGCCGATAAATGTTGGGAGCTTTGGCTGGGATTTATTCATGAATTAACAGAATCCAGTGATCCTTTAATGAAGTTTACCAGTTATCTTGCACTGTATAAACATACAGAGCCGCAAAACGAAGAATATAGAAAATTGGCTATTAAAATCCTTCAAAATGACTTAAAAACTCCAAACGAACCATATAATGATTTTATCAAACAAACAATTCGCCACATTATTAAGAGTTATATATCAAACGCAGAATTCGAGGAATTACTCAAACCACTGATAGAAAACAAAGACATCTCTAATCTCGTATTATGGAATCCAGGGGAAATTAATCAAACCTCAATATTTCACAAAAATGAAAAATATTATTATCTGCTTGAACAAATCTCTACGGTATTGCAACAGAAAAAGAACGACCATGAAGTTGCTGGAATTTTGGCCACGATAGAAGAAATCCAGGGACAAATACAGAAACAGTACCCTTCTATCAAGGTAACATCGAAAGAATCAAATTATGCTGTAAAAATACTCGTAAAAAAAGAAGACTGGCCTAATCATAAAAAAACATATTCTTCATATCACCAGATATTTCTCGAGAATGAAAAAATTTGGATAGCATTTCAATCAGGAACCGGAACCTTATTTTTAACGGGTATTAATCTTTTAAATAAAAAACCTGTCGCGCTATGGCAGGCCGAACTTCCTTATATTCAAGACAATCCATTAGACAATTCCGGTTTTCTTTCTGGAATATCAATTTCAGACAAAGTTTCTTATCTTTCATTTAATGGTCGTGGTTTAGTAGAATTTCCTGGCTCGACAGTGTCAGGAAGTAGTCTTTTAAATAATCCCAGAATACTAAACGAAAAACATGGCCTACCTTCAATTTACATATCTTCAATGGCCAAATATAAGAATAAACTTTATGTAGGTTATGGAGGTTATGGTAAAGAGAGCGGTCTTGGTTTATATGATCCCCAAAAAAATAATTGGGAAACAGTTTTTTGCAGTTCCATAAAGGATAGCAATCCTTTTAGTAAAGGTGGAACGTATACAATAGAAACAATGTTATATGATAACAAAAATACTTTGTTTTTTTATTTTTCAGACATCCTGCACTCAATTGAATTGAAAGGTCTATGGACTCTAAATACTGATACGAAAGAAATGAAATATCTTGGCCCCGTTAGTGGAAATATTATATTAGATTCTGAAAATAAAGCATTAATTTCATCAAGACGCTTTTTATTCAAAGTAGAATCTGATTCAGAAGGCTCCGTAATTGGATTAAAAGATACTCTCTCAAAAAATACGGTTTCATCACAAAGGAGGAAATATCCGTCAAGAAATTATGGAGTAGGTATCCTGATTGATTATGACCTGTTAGAAAGTCTTATTGACTATTCCTTTCCTCTATTTTATCTTGATACGTTTAATATGACTACCTCTGCATTACATAACAATACGCTTTGGGTAATACTTGGAGAAAATAGACTATTCATCTTAGGAATGGGGCAAAGTGCCGATGATGCCCAGATCATTGATAATAATATTCTCAACGGTGAACCTGTTTATAGATTTGTCAGTACACCGTATGGATTAGTCGCCATTGGTAAGGGAACGGTTGGGCTTATTGAAACGGAAAATATAGATAAATAGGGAAAACTTAGCGTGGAGCTTAGAGCGTTCAAGAGGTATAGCGTGCAGGGGATTCAGCAATAACAATTATAAAAAGCAAGTGTCATAGCGGTTGTTATGCGCCATAGGCGGCTCGCTGCTTTTTTTGGTATTTGCGGAATGACTTGTATTGCTGTTTGAAATAGCCGCCTGTTCTTGCTCTTGCGGCGAAAAGGACACAGCCTACGAGGCAGGAAGCCGCTCCCCTGATTTCGTTTATTGTTCTCTGTGCGGCCCCGGTATTTGTGTCGTCTGAACAGAATACCAATAATGCCGCATCAGCAAGATTTGAGAGAACCGTCGCATCGCTGACAAGGAGAGCCGGAGCGCTGTCTATAATAATATGGTCATAGTTCTTTCGGAGTTCCTTGAGAAGCTCTTCCATTTTCATGCTTCCGAGAAGGTCAGAAGGATTTGACGGCATTGGGCCGCAGTCTATTACGCTCAGTCCCTCGATGCCGCTCGAACGAATCGCGTTCTCCGGCTTGCATTGATTCATTAAAACGCTGCTCAAGCCGTAACTGAAATGCTGAGATTCAGGCTTTTCAAAATTGATACCTTCGACTTTCGGGAATATTTGCTGAAGCTTCGGATTCCTGAAGTTCGTGTCGATAATAAGAACTTTTTTGCCGGAAGCTACGAAAGTTAAAGCGAGATTAACGGCGGTTGAAGTTTTTCCCTCGCCGGCCATGCCGCTTGTAACGAGAATTGTTTTTAACGATTCAACCGGCCCGGTGAGCATTAAGTTCGCTCTCAATCGGCGATATGACTCGCTCAGCATCGAATAAGGAGCCTGCCTGACAATCTGCCGCAGGTCGATACCTCTGGCAAGCTTTTCCTCGGAAGAGTCTGGAATAACAGACAAAAGAGGAATTCTCAGGAATTTTGAAATTTCACTCGGAGTTGTAATTTCATCCCGTGAAAGTTCGCCCATAAACGTAAGAGCTATTCCAAATAAAAATCCAAGCATTGTCATTGTGGGCAGCCACATATACCACTGGCGGGAGAAAATCATTTCCAATGGAGGCGGGGCATTACCAACAAGCTGAATCTTGGGAATTTCGGGGTCGTTAAGCAGCGAAGTGACTTTTTCAATTTGCTCATCAAGTTTCTTGAGCATATCAAGTCTCTCGTCAAGTATTTGTTTTTGTTTGTCATAATCGTTACGCGCATTATCAAGCGTTGTCTTCTTTTCCTGCGCCTGAGCGCGCAGATTGCTCAGGTTATCATATCGCTGCTGAAGTACATAGAAGCCCTGCTTTGCATTTTCAAGATTCGCGATACGTGTCTGATTCGCAATATATTCTTTTCTTTCATCTCTTTGTTTGAGAGTTTGAGTCAGTATCTCTCTTACGTGAATAACGTCCCTGTGGTTTTCACCGAAACGAGTCATCAGGCCGGAAAGCTGCGCCTCCTGCTCGGTTAATAGTTTATTCAGCGAAAGCATAATCGGGTCCTGCTCAATCATGTTATCAATTTGCTCATTGATAGGACCATCGGCAAGTTTCTGCAGATTTTCTATGCCGGCGTAAAGCTGCCGCAAATCATTATCAAGCTTGATCTGTTCAAGTTCCAGATCTTCCAATATTTCTGTAATTGTATGTCGGAAATTACTATTCTGCGGTATTTCGAGGTCCAATATGCCGGATTTATCTCTAATATCAACCAATCCCTGTTCCGCTTTATCAAGTTCTCTTTGTACAGAACTTCTTTGCTCATTGAACCGTGATAAACTTTCGCGAACTTCATCCTGTTCGACTCCAGTTTGCTTTCTGAGGAATAAGTCAGCCATTTTATTTACAATAAAAGCTGCTTCATCCGGTTTGCCGCACGTCATAGAAAGCTGGACAAAATCACTGTCTCTTTGCGGAAACGCAATAAAGGAATTTTTCAAGGATCTAACTAATTTTAAGGTATTCTTATCATTTTGCAAAAACCAGTCAGTTTGCCTTATCGTAGTATCATTTAAAAGGTACTCGAAACTGCTCTGTTGCGTAATAAGATTCGCGATAGACGTGCGATGAGCATATAAAATATCTTTTTGGAGTTGCGTTCCGCCGATTATCCACGGATCAGATGGTGTCGGAGAAAGAACCTTAAGATATGTAGTCGCTGTATATTTCGGGTAATATATCTGTAAAACTTTCCAAATCCCAACACCGGCTATGAAACCAAAAACGGTTAGAATAAAAATCAGGATTAAATGTCGCCTTAAAATCCCGAAAACCTCTCTTGCCGTAAGTGAGGCGGAATCAGGCGGCATCAAACCAACAGGATTCATCATTCTGTTAGAATTAATTAATCTTCTCTGATCCATTTCTTCTCCGACTGGTTCATCCCGCTTAAATTTACATTACGGCGAAAGACGTTCTATCGCCTGATTAATCCTGTCCTTTGTCATTTGTGTGAAATAACCTGAGCCGAGTTCCATCGCCCTTTTATACGCAGCGAGCGCCTCATCTTTTTTCTCAAGCTTTTCTTTTATCATTCCCTTATGCTCATAAACTTCGGCGGGAATTGCAGCATTTCCCTGCCCGGTATATTGATTTAACGCATTTTCAACCGTTTTCTCTGCCTCGATATATTGCTTGTTCTTAAACAATACATAAGCATAGGTATCCAAAAACCCCGGATCATTCGGCTTTAGCTGCTGAACACGTTTCGAATATTCGAGAGCGTCCGAAAGCCTCTGTTCGCTTTCCGCGAGCATATATGCAAGGTTATTCAGTACCTGAATATTATTCGGCATTTCAGACAGGAGACTTTCGTAATCATTGATGGCGGCATTAATATATTTGTTATCAGACGTATTGGCATACGCAAAAAGAAGTGTTTCATCTTTTTGCAGGATGTATTCGTATCTTATAGGACTGTCTTTTCCCGCCAGATTAATACTTTTGCTGATGTATTCAACTGCTTCCGGGTATTTTTGATTCGCCCGCAAAATAAAATACATGGCATAATTAGCAGTCGCAGAATCAGGTTTATTTTCCAGCATTTGAGTACCATATTTTATCATTTCATCAAATTGAAGAACCGGATAAATTTCCTGTATTGTTTTTATTGTATATTTTTCATTGGTAATAGCTTTTTCCATTGCCGAACGAGCATACTTTTTGACATCATCAGCTCTTTTCAGTACATTGCTTGCCTGTGCCATACGCAAATACGCCAGTGGAGCGTAGCTGCTGTCAGTATATTTGGCCGCTTCTGTCAATACCAGTTCAGCCTTCTCCGGGCGAGAATCTTTTTGACCGATGAGTGACATAAGATAGCTGTCAAATGTAGTTACATACAGGTCATCTTCAATTTCTTTTCCACGCTTATCACCTGTATAGGACTCACGAATCAAATCAATTGATTTTTTATAGAGTTTTTCAGCTTCTTCATAATTGCTGATTTGCATATATACTTTAGCAAGCGAAAGCCCTATGGAAGGATCATTCGAGAGTGACATGCAGGTTTTCAGGTCACTGATCGCCCTTTCATATTCATTCAGCGCGACATTAATTTCACTGCGAAGCTGCCATGCGCCGGGATTATTTTTATTACCCTGAATATAAGCATCTATTGTATCAAGAGCTTTCTTGGGATTGCCCTGCTTGAAAATCAGCCAGGCCTGTAACATGGATACATTCTTATCATCAGGGTATCTTTCTTTCAGGCTCTGCAATCTGTTTTCAGCGTCACTTAAAAGCCCAACAGTAATATATGCTCTAACCTGCAAAACCAAATTACTCTGGGTATTATCAACAGAAAGCAGTTCCGAAGAATATTTTTTTACGGCTTCTTTATCATTCAGATTTTGAGCGACAAACAATAAACCCCTCAAAACCTCAATATTATTGGAATCATTACTATATAATTTTTCCAATACCTTTTTGGCATTATTGAAATCGCCTTCCTGAAACATTTCATTGGCGAGCAATATACTGTCCTGAGATGCTCCGAGGATTTTTTTAGCTTCATCATCTCTGCCTCTTGCGCGCAGATACTTCGTGTAATATATAAGCACGTCCCTGTCATTGGGGTCCATCTTTCTTGCCTGCTCAAGAGCCGAACCCGCTATATCGAAAAAAGCTTCTTTCTCATCAGGACTGCTTGTGTTATCAGCAATGTTCATCGCAAGCATTCCGAGCATTACGGCATTATCGAGATTCGGAACGGCGGCCAGCATATCCTGTCGAATGGCGATTGCTTTTTTCGGCTCAGCGGCAGAAATGAAATCTGTATATACACCAAGCAATTCCATATCACCCTGATTCAGAGCCACCGCTTTTTCCAGGGCATCGCGGATTCCATCATACTTCGCTTTTGTAATTTCATTTTCACTTTTTTGTGCAACATTATACAAAGCTATCGCGTATCTGCGAGCGATTGCACTATCAAGCGGATTAAGCTGAGCAGCCTTGCTTATATCTTCTATATAGGCATATTCATTTCCAAGTGCGGCATTAATACCGCTTCTAAGCAAATACCCCTGAGATGAAATTGGATGTTTCTTAAGACATTCGTCAACCTTGGACAAGGCGCCCTTTAAGTCATTATTTGCGGCCGCAAAACGCGCTTCGTAAAACAGTCCTTGAAAACCATCCAGATTTTTTTCACGCGCAAGTTTTAATATATTTTCAGCAATATCATTATTACCTGTATTAAGAGCTATTTCAAATAAACCACCGGCAGCTATCCTGAGGTTTTCCATCTCAGCGCCGCCCGGTGTCAATTCAGCGGATTTGGCTGCTTCAATCGCGATATTAAACTGCTCCGTCGCCTTCGCTATTTCATTGCTGTTTTTATATAAAATTCCGAGATTAGCGGCTCGCTGTATCGGGTTAGAGATGCCCAATATGATTTTCTCCTGAATTTCCATGTATCTCTGCTGAGTGACAACTCCAGGCTGCGGCTCGGATAATAGCTGCTTATATATTTTTATCCCGATATCATCCGGAAACTTTGTTAAATATTTTTCAACTATTTGTTTTGCTGATTGAATATCATCAATAGTCAAGCCGCTCCTGCATATATTAATAATAGAAGATTGGTTGACCAATTCAGGTTTCAAATCAAGAAGTTTTTCTACAAAACCTATTTCGGCCTGTAAATATTGTTTTATTTCTTCTTTTACTTTTGGGTCGGATATTTCCCGTTTTCCAGGTTCCTTCTCTCCGCCACTGACTTCTTTTTGAGCTAAAGATATTTGCACTTCACGCATTTTCGATTCAACCAGCGCCAGTTTTAGCTGTATTGTTTCGACATCAGAGGATGACATTTTATCTAATTCTTTTTGAGCTTCATCATATTTTTTTGAGTAAATATAAGTTTTAACACGAAGTTCCAGGCTCCTTTTGTCCGGCCCGTAATCTTTCTCAAATGCGTCAATATTATCAATCGCATCGGCAAAACTATTAAACCGAAGAATTGCCTCGACATAATCAAGTCTCGCGTCCGGCTTGATTTCTGTTATGCCGGAGTAAAGAGCATTAAGAAGAAATTCGTGAACCTTGCCAATCTCTTCGGTATCCATAAATATTTTCGCAAGTGTATGAGAAAGTTTCGCAAATTCAATATCCAAAGGCCACGGCGGCTGTGCCGGCTTCACGGATTTGAGCTGTTCATATGCTTTATTTAATTTGATAATTGCTTCCTGCTGATTTCCTTCGGCAAGTTCCAACATACCCTGCCACTTTATAACCGTTGGATCCTCATTGGTTCGGATAATCTCTTCAACAGCATGGACTGCTTCCCGTGCTTCACTTAGTAATGTTTTTTTGTCACTATCTGTAAGAGAAATCGATGGATTAATAATCCGCTCGATATAATTATCCGCAAGGAATGTATTGAGCAGAAATTTATTTCGCATTCTTATATTATTCCCCGGACCATTTGTACTCTGCGCATCAGGCCATAATAAAGCTTTTTCGGCAATTTCCGCCGCTTTAACCAAATCTGATTCATTTTTATAGATTGAATATCTTCGATAGTATAGGTCTGTAATCTGAATCGCGTAAACAGCATTGTTCTGGTCAAGTTTCATCGCGTTGGAAATAGCGTCAATAGATTTATCGAGATACTGGCGGCTCACTTCAAGGTTTGTATATTGCGAGAATATCGAATAGAACATCGAAAGAGCTTCGTACGCAGCCGGGTTCGTATTGTATTTATCGGCCAGTAACAGATATTCCGATTCGAGCGTCTTAAATAGTTTTTCAACTTGTTCCAGTTCATTGTCTCTGGCAAGTACGACCTTGAAATTAATAAGATTTATGTTCGCTTTAACTTTATCCGCCGCGTTTTCGACTGCCTGCTCTAAAATAGTTAATGCTTCTGTTTCAGATTTATCTCTTTCATCAGTTCGGCCTTTTGTTGCCTCTAATTCGCCTCTCGCTAATACCGATTTCGCAAGATTCAAATATACATCAATATTATTGGGTTCAAGCTCTTTTGCTTTTTCGAAATCTGCTTTTGACATATCGAGCATTTCTTCGACGTTAGTGACATATCCCATATTTGCCTGCTCTAAAGCGCTTTTGCCTCTTACCAGGTAAAGATATGCTCCAAGTTTTTGCGATCCATTATTCGCCTGGTCAAGTTCAGGAATTTTCAGGCTCGACATATCCTGGCTCATTAAATCGTTTTTCTGTGCTGCTTCAAGAAATTTAGAAGCGTATTCATAAGCCTGCTTCCAAACATTCGGTAATCCGCTGTCACCCAATGCCTCGAAATATCTCAAACGTCCATATTGAGCATTAATATTATCAGGCTCTATTAGAAGTATCTTGTCCCAGCAATCCAATACATACGGCCAGTTCTGAGTTTCAATAAACAAATCCACCATAGCAGAAAGCAGTTCTTTTCTTTCCTCATTTGTTTTCATTCTTACAAATGCGCTGCTGTACTTCCTTATTGCCAACTGGTAATACTGGTCTTTCGTCTTTTGATCTGTTGACTGACGTGCGGCCTGAAGAGCGGTTTGTGCATCTTTAACGAATTCCGCCGGACTTCGCTTGAGTTGTAAAACAACAATAATAAAAACCAACGCAAGAATAATAAAAAAAGCCGAACCAATAAACGCGACTTTTTTATTCAATCTCCTTCTAACCATAAATAATCCTTATAAAAAAATTATAAATGCCTAAAGTTAATAAAGAAGTTATAAGTGACTAAAGTGAAAAGTGACTAAAGTTGAGTTGAACGCCTTCGGCGTATTATTTTAATTTTTAACTTTAGCTCACTTTAGGCACTCATAACTTCTAACTTTACCATTCAGGCCAACATTCTTCTTCTAAAATCGGCAATATTACATTTAATAATGACTCAATTGCTTTTGTTGTTTCTTCTTTATCAGGCGATGGCATAGACTGATTAAAAGCAATCTCAACCTTTGAAAAATACGATGATTTGCGGAAAAGGTTCTTATTTAATGCCCTTCTGGCATCTTCCCTGCTGCCCGCGTATTCTCCATTTACTCTGAAAAAATATAAAACCGGGAATTTTCCCTGATTTAACAAAATACCGCTGTTATCATTTCCAAAAACAAGATATTGAGCAGAAATCTTTGCCGTATCATTAATACCAACATTCAAAGTAACATTTGAAGATGAAATTTTCTGGTATCCGCCGCCTGTATAACACTCTTCAGGCACATGAGGTATTTTATCCGGCGAAGCGTAATATGTTATGAATACAAAACACTTTCGTATCGGGCTATCCATTGGAACATCGCGATTTTCAATTATCCATTGAATATAATCCTGTGTTCCCAGTTCCTTTACTATTTCCTTATTCTCAATTTTCATTTTATTTTGAGGTTCGACAAAATAATTTAACATGCCATTCTCATCGAGAAGGTCCAGCGATTTTCTCAATTGTATTGGTTCTTTCTTTAAATATACACCAATACTTTCAATTGCGATAGACATTCCTGCCCCGGTTATCGCAAGAACAGCCGCACATATTAAAAAAGCGGGCTGAAAATAGCATTTTATTATATTTGTTTTGTTCTCGTTCATAACACTTTTCGCTTTACAATATCCTCAGCGGCAGCCTTGCCATCCTCGATAAACAAACTTGACATAAACCACGCAAGAAAACCATATAATAAAAATGCCAAAGGAAGCATAGCCATACCAAGTAAATCATGGTAAATGCCCTGAGTATATTCAGGATTTATGAATACATAGATAAACCCGGTGCAGGTGACTCGTATAATATTGCAGAATATCGCGATAGGAATCGTAGAAATCAGCAAAATCATTCTTTGCCAAAACGGCCGCTGATGAATATATGCCATAACTACTCCCAATGCAAGAAACGCCATTAGTAATCTAATTCCGCTGCACGCTTCAGCTACATCGAGTGCAGGCTCGATTATTCGTCCATTATACATCACATCAATCACCGCTCCGTGTACCGCGGCTTCTACTCCGTTCACAAGATTTAACAAGGATGCCGCTGATGATGCCGCCCATTGCCTCATCGGGCTTGTAAGGCTTTTGTAAATTCTGTCAGGCAAAGGTACGGCAAATATCAAAAATACAATCGCAAGCCATGAATATTTGAGCAATCGCAAGCCGCCTAATAATAGAATAATCGCGGCGATAGCGGCAATCATTGACATTGAACGCAAATATGCCCATCCAGATGGACTGGCGATATTAAATACGTAAAAACAAATTGAACCAATCAAAAGCGGCAAACCCAAATAATTCGGCTTTGTTTCAAGATTAATTATTTCTTTTCTGCGCTGATTAACAAAATACAGGCTGAACAACGGAATAAGGAAACCGTGTGACCAGTTTGTATCGTGAATCCATTGAAATACGAGATAGTCAATTTCCCGGTAAAAGACAAATACAAAGAGAACTGCAATAATTGCGGTTTTTATATAATTATGAATCCCGATTGCAGACCAATTCTCCTTAACATAAAGCTGTGTATTCCTATTTTTAACCGGCATATCCATGTTTCTCTTTTCGGCATGATATTGTTTCCGAATTTAATCGAAATATTTGCTTGAGTAATACGCATCATTTGCAAAATTACGATCGTAAGCAAATCCGAAACCATAAGTAGCTCTGAATGAATTCCGCAAAACGGCTCTCCATATCGATGACGCGTGCGTACCAACGTTAATAATATCCTGCGGCTTGATATAAATATCAGGCTGCTCGCCGTTAAAGATTTTTTCCAAATCAACTCTTACGATTTCTTCTTTATTTCTTCCGATTCTCCTGATAATTTCACAGCGTTTCGGCCAGGCCAGAGGTCCTAAATTTCCGGCTGTCGCAATTGCCTGTTTCAGAGTCACCATGCCGCCTGTCATCTCTACCGGTCCGGTTCGATTAAGATTTCCCATAAGGTAATACTCACCCGCTACATCGACCGGAACAAGAATAGAATCACCGGGCTTTATTATTATATCATAGCGGGAATCACCTGCCAAAAGCTTCGCGACAGGTATCTTAATTAACCTTGTTTCCATCTCCCGCTCATCATTCAATGCCAATTCCTGACCTGTAATTCCTGTATCCGGCTGACTATTAACACCTATATTATTATCCGCAGCCTGGCCAGGTTTAACCGGAACCCATTGTCCATTTTTCAGTACCCACTCAAAATCATCGTCCTGATTTTTATTCGTTACATCAGGGACATTGGAAGAAGTTACGCCCGGCTGTATATTTCCCGATACTCCTTTAGATGCCGGCTCTACTTTTACTCGTACCCATTCATTATTTTGAAAAATCCATTCGTAATATTCTGTTTCTTCAGGAATAGATGGCTTTGCTTGCGGCTGTCTTACTGTATTCCGTTCAGGAATTACTTCATTTTCCGGCTCTTCTGTTATTTGAACTGTTTGCCCGGTAACTCTCCTTAGTACTTCACCGACACTTACCGGATTTTCCAACTCACCGTTTCCGCCAGGCATATCAGAAATCTGATAAGCGTTTTTGTTGGCCAGACGACCGGCGGTAGGATACCTGTAACGATTGACACTCCTCGAACCTCTATTATCTATTACCATTTCCGAAGACGAAACGACAAGTTTACTTATTGGGTAATTGCTCGCCGTTTGCTTTTGTGACGCAGATTCGTAAGTAATAGGCTCTTTAAGATCATATGCAGACTGAATCGACTTGAAACCTTTCATATCGTTTTTGCCTGCGCTCGAATTTCCTGAATTTTTACGTACCTTTCTTGTAACATACACATATGATACATTTTTTTGACTTGCGCCCCCTGCCTGTGCAAGCGCATCCGACAGCCGCCATTCATATCGCTGAATCGGATACCTGTTTGGTACGCGAACTCCATCACCCTGAATTGAATAAGCTCTGTATTGAGATTGCAGCAGCGTAACATGAACGATAGGATTAATCAAAATGCCGGGAGAAAGAATCTTTTTTATTGTTTCTTCAAGCTGTATTTCTGTCTTTCCTTTAGCCGTTATATCGCCAGCTACAGGAATTGATATTTTCCCTGTTTCAGTTACCTCGTAATTCTTTGAATAAGTTACACCCTGCGAAAGCAATTCATGAATATCAATCTCAATAATGTCACCCGGCATAAGAGTATAGTCAGATTTAATCGCGACTGTATCTATCGGTCGCGGCTCTTCACCATCTTCCCATGCTACCGGTATTTCTTCCGCTACTCCCAGTGTCTCAAGTATTACATTAACAGCAGGTGTATTGTCAAACCGGCCAACCTGTGACGGATCAAAAAACTTATTTCCGCATCCCGAAGTTAAAAACAACAGAATAAATAAAATATGAAATATAAAATAACCTTTGAGCCTTATGCCGCTGGGTTTTATATTTTTCATAGCAATATCTTCCAAATTAGTTCTTATTCTATTATGAAATCCCTTCATACAACTCTATAGACTCGCGTATCCATATGCTGAATTTTATCGTCTTTTTGGTATGCGTGCTTAACCTGTTTAATTCGCATATAAGGAATATAACAAAGAATTTAAGCTGCCATAGTCAGATAAAATACTTTATTTTTTCCTGGTAACAACTTCGAAATAATAATAATTTTGTTTATATTTGCGTATGAAGACCTATAATGAAAGCGATAATAATATAAGCTGAAAAATGATAAAATCGACTTTTTTGTAAATTATTAATTTTTTTAAATAATTTTAAAAGTTTTCGTTCCTATGAACGTTCTTTATAATATATGAATAAATTAACTGTAAAAATGAACTTTTTTTTGATTTTTAGGAGGTAACAGAAATGACTGTTTCAAGAAATTTAAGGAATATTACTGTATTTTCATTGGCTTTTGTCATATTTGCCATGCCGATACTTATACAGGCTCAGGACAATGACCAGGCTCTTAAGTACGTACCGGATAACGCTTTATTTTGCGTTCGTGTAAATAATTTTAACAAATCCATGACTCAATTGGACCAGTTTCTTTCGGATGTATATCCGATTAGTACATCAGCACTCGTAAAAGGGCTTTTGCCAGGCTTATTGGGAAGTCCCGAATTGGCAGGCCTGAATATGGACGGCAGTTTAACTGTGTTTGGAGCTATTTTGAATAGCCAGAGTTCCCAGTCAAGTGATGCTAATAATACGGTGGATATGTACGCCATGTTGAATAACCAGGGTCCCAAGCCAAGCGATTCTATAAATATTTTCGCGGGTATCCTCGTTCCGGTTTCCAATTATAAACAGTTTATCGATGGAATTGCAAATAAAACCCCCGCCGACGATAAAGGCGTCGTTAAATTACCTTCACTTCAAAATATACTGGTAACTCAGCTTGGTAATTGTGCTTTAATGACATGGGAAACTAATTATGACAATCTTGTTAAATTCAAGAATCAGACAACCGCCGCGACATTAAGCAGTATATTGGATTCTTCACAAGCCAAACAGGCGACAAGTGAGCCAATATGGATTTATGGAAATATAGAGCAGGCGGCTAAAACTTTCGGTCCTATGCTGACAGTCGCGATAGATGGATTGAAATCCAGCCTCGCGGATATGCCGGTTGATGCCACCGGAATGGATGAAGCACAACTCCAGAACATTATGAATATGTATGTCAGCATGCTCGATACAATATTGAAAGAGGTTAAAACAGTCAGTATGTCCATTAATCCCGCACAAAACGCCTTAAATATGACACATGTCGTAAATACCGTTCCGGGTACGAAAATGGCACAGATGTTTTCCTCCTCATCAGTAAAAGAAAATAATCTGCTCCCCTATCTCGAAGACGGCTCGATGATGAATTTCGCTTTTTCACTGAACTCGCCTATATGGACAGAATCGGTTGATTTACAGGTAAATATGATTTCCATGCTGGGCGGTGACACAATGAGCAAGGAATTGCTCGACAAGATGAAATCCATCTCAAAACAGGTAATGGATAATGTTTCCGGTAATGCGGCATATACATTCTCAGAAGATAAAAATTCGAAATTTCCTTTCAAAGGAAAATATCTTATCGGAGTAAAAGATGAGAAGAAATTTCAACAATTGATAAACGAATCAACTGAATTAATGATGAACTCAGGCTTTAAGGATATGTACAAAAGCATGGGTATGGAGGCTGAATTTAAAATTAACCGCAATGTCGAAACATATAAAGGTGTTGCAATTGATTCAGCGAAACTAACAATAAATGTTGAGGATTCTGATAATCCACAGGCGCAAATGGTTAAATCAATGTACGGCGAAGGAATCGAATATCGCTGGGGAGTCACAAAAGGCCTTTTCGCCGCATCAATAGGCAACGATTCTGCGAAAACTATACATGAACTCATTGACCAGATTCAATCCGGCTCGGCAAAACAGGTATGTTCCGAAACACAAGCGGCTTTGGCACTTATTCCGGGATCAGAAAAAGCTGATTTCTTCTTTACCATGAATGCTCTTCGTCTTATGAAAATGAGTTTGGGTATGACTGGCTCGATGCTTCCGGTTCAGCTTCCATCTTTAGATAATGTTCAAACTAAGAGCAATATAGTCATTGCCGGTAAGTCGGACAAAGGAATAATGACTATCCAGCTTGCTATTCCAAAAGAACATATAAAGGAAATTATGAATGCCGTAACGACTATTCAGCAGAAAATGACACAGCCTCAGCCTACTGCAAAACTGTAAAATAGCAAACCAGGTTTGTCATTCTGAGTGTAACGAAGAATCTGGGCATCGATAGATAGACCGAGCCAGATACTTCGCTTACGGCTCAGAATGACAAACCCTCATAATGAGTATTACATAACACTATTGTAAAACTGTAAAATATTACGTATTTATTTGACAAATTATAGTAGTTCCAAGTAAAATGTAAGAAGTTTGAAAACGATTGTAAACCGTTAAGATAATTCGAACATTCGAAAGGATTATTATGAAAAGGCGAAATTTCCTGCAATTGGGATTTGCAAGCGTTGGCGCATTAGCTTTAAATAAAAACGCGCATGCGTTGGAATATTATCCGAAAAAATCCGATAAAAAAATAGCCGTGATTTACAGTACATGGTGCGGCAGCGCCCGTGACGCGGCGGTATGGATTTCCGAAGGAATGGGCGGGATCGCGGATGTTTTCGATATTCGTGAAAAGCCGGATATCAAAGGTTACGAGCATTTCATCATCGGCGGCGCTATACGAAGTTTTGCGTCATCTCCTGAATTACAGAATTTCATCAAGGAGAACAAAGGTACATTCAAAGGAAAAGTAAAAGGACTTTTCGCCGTTTGCGGTAACATGGGTAATCCCATTACACCGGAATTGGTCACGAGATATATTGATAATCATCTGGCACAATTATGCGAAGTTACAAAAGTACCAGCCAACGTTTTCCGCGGCAGGATTACCAAATCTCTCATGGACCCGGAAAGCGCGCAAATGATGGCGTCATTCGCGGATTATGATAACCTCAAACGAGACGAGTGTATGGCTCTCGGCAAACAAATTTTAGATTCCATTAAATAACTAAAACTGACCGATTTTTGAAAGTATAAGCATGAGTACGGCAACGACAATTACCTGCGATGAAAGTAAAACTATTCCTCTTTTACCAGAAAACGTGGAATATGACAAATCAAACTCACCTGCTGGATTAAAAATAAGTTTCGACCGGACGAAAAGTCCCGTTATAGGATTGTTGGAGGTTTCCTTTAAGCTCCCCGGCCGTCTTTTAAGAGGTGAATATACTATGGAGTCTGTTTCTACTGATGGAACATATTCCGAATATCTTAATTTAATCCAGAAGATGAACGGCAGAAAATATAAACTGATTTTAGATCCATTCGGGGGTATGAAATTAACTGGGATTTCCAAACCAGCTTCTTCTCAGCATATGGCTAAGGGGCAATCATTATATTTAATGTCACAATCTTTTGACTTATACAGGGAAAATGTTGAATACGAAGAAACTCCCAAGCCGTCATTTTTAGAGTTGATTCTTGAATCCGGGGACAGAGGTTTTTGGGTTAGGCCGGGTGTATTGTTTGGAGAGGACCTTAAGAATCTAAAACATGCCAGATATGGCAGTATATTGCTGATGAAATCCGATAACAAAACCCGCATAACCGATCCGCAAGAAGCAGAGAAAGAGTATGAGCTAATGAAAGACAGGGTAAAACGCGGCGATAATATTGTAAACATACACTATTGCGGCGTTATCGAATTAAAACCCAAACACAAAGAATAGTCAGATCCTACTAAATAGAATTCATTTTAAAATATATCTGTCAAATATTTTAATCCAGATCAGATATTTCAAATGATTTGGAAATTTCTTTGTAGTTTTCAACTTCCATCCAAATGTCCCAGTGAGATATCATAGCCGCTTCAGGTGAGGGACTTATATATAATTTTGTATAAATTTGCCCTGTGACCCAAATTCGGGTATCTTCTTTTAGATTCTCAAGTATTTTCCCTCGCAGGTTAAGAGAACTGCCACCTATTAATTCAATTCTGTATGGACTATTACTCTTCAAGTTCTTTTTAAATAATCCAGTGAGTTCCTCACCTTGATTTTCAGCAATTTGTTGTGCTTTATAAGGAATATTTTTCGGCGACTTATCAAATTTCCATAGAGTTTCCTTTATTTGGGATAAAACTTTTTGATCCGTTTTACTCCAATAGGACAAGCCCCAATAAATCTGCTTATTTGTATCAGTCATCTGAGTTATAGCCAAGTAACTGTTCCAATAAGGCTCTCTTATCGTTTGTGGTGTATTTGCCTGAATAGGAAATCCTGCATCCTGAAGTTGTACCCACAAAATAAAACCATCAAAATCCGGCCCAATTCTTTCGGAAGCTTTTTCTGAGACTTTACCTGTCATATAACTTGTATGAATCATAAACTTGCGAGTGTGATAACGAAATTCAATAGTATCGTTACTCGAATATTTGAAGGAGACTTCATCCCCTAATTTGCTCAAAACAATTTTAAGCTGATTTTCAACTAACTGAAGTTCTTTTGCTGGTTGCACTGAAACTTCGTTACCAAATAACTTACCTGCAAATAATAACATCGCAATAATTAAAAATAATCTCGATTTCATTCTATTCTCCTATAGCTACACTACAATTTCCTCTATTATCTAATTATAAAGTATTTTTACAAAGTAAAATATTTGTAAAATATTCCATTATAAAAAGCAGAGAATATTTATCTTACGACAAGGTAATGATTTATGCTCCGCATAATTTTTGTCGGAAGATGAAAAAGACGGCTCCTAAGATGCAGAGACCGGCCCAGAGGTAGTCGAGGCGGAAATGTTCTTTCATGTAAAAAATGGAAAATGGAACGAAAACTGATAGTGTAATTACTTCCTGTAGAATCTTAAGCTGGCCCAGGTTCATTGTCGTGTAGCCTATTCTATTGGCAGGGACCTGTATAAGATATTCGAAAAGAGCGATTCCCCAACTTACAAGAGCGGCTATAATCCACGAACGATTTGATAAATTCTTCAAATGGCCGTACCACGCGAAAGTCATAAAAACGTTACTGCAGCATAAAAGCAAAGTTGTTGTCATTATTGTACGCATAAATGTCTCCGATTCTATTTTTATTTTTGACACTGATTTACACGGTTGCTTTGGACACGGATTAACACGGTCGTCTTCGACGAACACGGATTTAAAATAATTAAAAAATTAAAACAGTGTTAATCCTGTGTAAATCCGTGTCTTAAAAAACAGTGTTAATCAGTGTCCTCATTTTTCGCTCGTCATTTCGATAGAAAGATTAAAAATACTCCCATAAGTATGCCGCATAATCCGAATACTTTTCGCGACAACTGGGTTTCCTTAAATATTATTCCACCGGCAACGAGAGATATTACGATATAGCTGCATCGTATTGTTATAAGCATTCCAACGAGCGAGCCTTTATAACTTAAGGCGCTGAAGTATAGATAGTCGGCGACGAGCAGCATAACGCCGATAAGAATAATACTCCATCTCCATCTAAACGGCGTAAAAGTGCTTCTTCTCGGCCACCAGAAAACCAGCATAACGATTGCCATCAAAGGAACAATATAAATCGTGAACCATGTCTGCAAAGCCAGAGGCGAATACTCCAGCCGCTGAATCATTAACTTGTCGTACATCGCGCTTATGGCGCCAAGTACGGTTGCGAGAATTGCGTATAATACCCACTTGTTTTTATAGAAAACAATTCCCTCATTTTTTCCTACGATGGAAAGCCAGCCGTATGACACCATAATTACTGTAATACCGAAAAACTGCATGAACGATGGATTTTCATGGAATAATAATATTGCTCCTAAAAGAGTCCAGACCGGTCCAAATGCGCTGATTGGTGACATTACTGAAATTGGAAGATTTCGCAAAGCACAAAAGCTCATAAGCCATGCGATAGTAATAAGTGCCGATTTAGCTAAAACATTGAGATGCCCCGCCAATGTCAGGGAAGGAATATAAAATTTGCTGCCAAGCATCACATCCGGTGCTAATTGCGATAACAAAAGGAAAGGCAATATCGCAGCTGCTCCGAAAATAGCTGAAAAAAACAAGACAGGCAGCACCGCATTCTGATTGAGTGCGTGCTTCTTGCTGACATCATACATTCCTAAAAATACCGCCGAGAAAATCCCCAGAACTATCCACATATATTTTCTTTACACATATATATATATTAAAAAAACCAGCTCTCATTCAAGAACCGGCCTTTCATAAAATCCGTTTACGTTGGTTAAAATATACAACTATTCTATCGAAAAGAAGAAAGAAAGCAATAGATTTAGTCTCTATGCGGCTTACTGAGAAAACTTATTTTTTTCAGCAAATCGATACGCTTTTTCTCCCTTAAGAACGGCTCAACAATATTTCTGTTCCAAGGTTCGTAATATTGCAAAAGAGCGGCTTGAAGCTTCTTTTCTTTTCTTGATTTTGTAACGTAAATGCTTTTCTTTGAAGTATTTACGCCGGAAACGTACATCGCGGTAGATAACGTCTGCGGCACAGGAACGAAATCCTGAACCTGTCTCGGCTTCCATGAACGCGAAACGAGATACTCCGTGAGTTTCAGAGCGTCTTCATTCCGGCAGCCAGGATGAGAGCTTATAAAATAAGGAACAAGATACAGTTTCTTACCGGCTTTCTTCGCGGCTTTGTTAAATTGTTCTTCGAACTGCTCGAAAACGCCATAGTGCGGCTTACCCATTAAATCCAGTACATGCGGACAATAATGTTCCGGCGCAACTTTCAAATGTCCGCCCACAAAATACTTCACGAGCAAGTCAATATACTCAGGACTTTTTACAGCGATATCATGCCTGATACCTGAAGCAACAAAGACATTGATTTTTTTTGAGCCGCTTCTGCTCCATCTCACAAAGGCTTCCATCATTTCTATTATTGGTTTGTGATCAAGTTTCGCGTGTTTGCATATATTCGGAAAAATGCAGCTTGGCCTCAGACAGGTTTGAGCGTTTGCGCATTCCATGCGATACATATTCGCCGATGGGCCGCCAAGGTCTTCAATTGTGCCGCGGAATAATTTGTGCGACTTGATTTTTTCCGCCTCGTTTAATAAAGATTCTATCGACCTCGAAATGATTTGCTTACCCTGGTGACAACCGATAGAACAGAATGAGCAGCCTCCGAAACAGCCGCGATGTGTTGTAATTGAAAACTGCACGGGAGTTAACGCTGGTACGCCGCCCTGCTTGTCATAACTCGGATGCCACAGTCGGCAAAATGGAAGATCGTATAATTCTTCCAACGTTTCACTGCTAACAGATTCCGCCGGGGGTAATACAACGATTTTCCCCGGATCATTTTCCTGAACAACAGGATGTCCGCCAACATGTGATTGAGCTTCGTAATTTTTATACGCGTCCATGAACAGGCTTGTGTTTTCCTGCTGCTGAGCAAGTGACGGTAATTCGACCGCGTTTTCAGGGACAGTCCTTCCCTTGTTTGCGACATATACCGTTCCGGGTACATCTGTTATGTCACCGATTAGCTGGCCGTCATTAAGACGCTTTGCAACCTGGGCGATAGAATCTTCTGCCATGCCGTAAATCAATAAATCAGCTTTCGCGTCAACAAGTACCGAGCGTTTTAACTTATCCTCGATATAATCGTAATGCACAAGTCGCCGCAAACTCGCTTCGAGTCCGCCGAGAATAATCGGCACATCAGGATAAGCTTCTCGCGCTCTTGCGGAATAAACCAGCAAAGGCCGAGCCGGCCGCATACCAGTTGCGCCGCCGGGACTGTAAACATCTTCTCTTCTGCGTCCGCCCATAGAAGCATAATCGTTCAGGCGGGAATCGATACAGCCGCTCGTAATTCCCCAGAACAATCGCGGCTTGCCAAGCGAACGGAAAGGTTCAACGCTTTTCCAGTCCGGCTGAGCCAGAATCGCTACTCGATAACCCAGTTTTTCGAGCCATCGCCCGATTAACGCAACACCAAATGAAGGATGGTCAACATACGCATCGCCTGTAATGAGAACAACATCAGGCTGGCTCCACCCAAGGTTTCTGATTTCTTCCGCACTGGTTGGTAAGAACTTAATCGTATTATTATTAATTTTCGTCATTTGCCTATTATACAATATCTGCTGAATATTGTTCATATACAAAAATTGTAAGCGTTCACAGAAAAATATATTTATTTGTCATTGCGAGCCGACTAAAAGTCGGCGTGGCAATCTAAATCACACGCTTTGAGATTGCCGCGTCAACCTTCGGTTTCCTCGTAATGACATTTGAATAGTTACCAAAAAAGAAAAAGCCGGATATTAATATATTCCGGCCTTTCTTAAATCTTTTTATTTCAAACACTTATCAATAGCACTGCTCGGCGAATGCTTTTACATGTCCGGCGGCGACTTTCTCATCACTTGGGATGCCTGTCACATTTTGTCTGCATCTTGATTCGGCGAAAACGGGATAAATATGAGCGTTGTAAAGCTGAACCTGCGCACTTTCTTTTGCCTTCGGATTTCTGAATAATCCGGCGTATTCCGGTGAGTATAAATATTCAATCGGAGTGCCTTTGACAAACTTGCGCCATATAGCTTCGGCTTTCGCGACTCGTTCCAACGCACCTTTATGTTCGGCTTCCAGCTTCGAGCGGTCATTTATCATAGCTTTTACGAAAGCTCTCGTTATCGCATGTTCGAAAGAACTGCCTCTTGCCCTGATTACAAGATTCAAACTTGTTTGCAGTTGTTTGTCATCTTTTTTATCCGGGCAATAAACCAGAAGCAAGCCGCATGGACGAAGAGCAAAGCTCAGGAAGCATTTTGTCGGGCTAATCGCGATGCTGAATTTCACACCGGCTTCGATAAACGGAGCCAACTGTAACTCGTAGCTTTTTTCCATTACCTTTTCATAACCAATTTTTGAAAGCTCGCTTGCGAACTCAAAACCTGAATACGCCCTGTCGAGAACAAGCATATAATTCTTGCCAGACGCGGCTTGTGCGCGAGCCTGTTTTACCTTTGGACCGGTTACAAAACCTGTCGTATTCATTGGACCGGCCTGATAAAGAGATAAAATATCCTGTCCGTCAATTACCGCGTCTGCCGGGTATTCCTGCACTCCGATACGGCAATTCTTTGCTATAGCCTTGTATGCCGGCCAGCCCAATTCCTCTATACCCAGCTTCTTTATCTGCGGATTAAGTAAAAGACTCAAGTCGATAGCGGTCTGTACCGCTCCGGTTCCTGCGTCAGACGGTAACGCGAGCTTAAAATTATCCCAATGCTTCTGAGGCACTTTTTGCCATGAAAGTACGGCTTCCTTCAATTTTCCAAGCTGCTTGTTTGAATTGTAATAATTACCTTCCCCGCTGCCGTCAATTTCCTTGCGGGCATATTCCAGAAGTGTCGCTGAAGTCGCCATCGGATTGCCCTTTTCGTCGAGAACAATACCAATTCCATAATTGTAACCGGCATCATCCATATCGAAAAGAACCTTGGCTGACTGATTCGCGTCGATGCCCTGCGAAGCAAGTTCTTTAGCTTTTTCAAATACTTTTGTGCCGAATTCCAAACTCATAAACTTACCTTTCGTGATAAATATTAAACATTTCCTTCAAATACATCCGGGGTAATATACAATATTTCCTTTAAAATGAAAAGACTGACTGAAAATATATTTTTCTTAAGTTATACTTAGAATATATCCTTCATCCGAATTGATTTCGGATGTGATGTTCCACCTTATACTTGTGAGCTTTTTGAGGAAATATTCGTCATGGCTTATCAAAATTAAACTGCATGGGCAATCCGAAAGAGCCTGTTCAAGGCATTCTATCGACGGTAAATCCATATGGTTTGTCGGCTCATCCATAACTATAACATGCGGCGTATTGACCATACCTAAAGCCAAAAGCAGTTTTCGTATTTCACCCGGGCTTGGTTCATCGCTATCCAGAAGACGCTGCGGCCTTGAGCCAAGCCTGCTTACAATATTCATAAGATGCCCAAGTTTTTCATCAGATAAATCTCGAACCTGAGCCAGAATATCCCTGGAGCGGGCAAGTTCAATTTCCTGCGGTATATATGCAACATGCTCTTTTTCTACATTAAGTAAACTAATAAGGTACTTTATAATAGAACTTTTTCCTGAGCCGTTCGGACCTGTTATAGCAATTCGATCTGTTGAACCAATATATAATTCAGGATAAGAAAGATGCTTCTGGCCGCCAAGAGATAATGAACCTTTTGGCTCCTGAAGAATAAAGTTTCTTTTGGATACCGAACCGGGTAACCAAATTCCCAACGTATATTCTTTTTTTACGGTAATGTTTTTCAGATTTTCCTGGGCTTGATCAAGACGCCCTTGCAACTGGCTGCGAAGCTTTCCAGCAAAGCCATCTTTGCCGCTTACCCTTGCTCGATCTATTTTTTCACGAGCATCAACATCTCCTCTCGCCAGGCCGCGTTTGGAACGCATTTTATCTGCCTGTTTCGCAAGTTCACCGCGTTTTACAACTTCCTTGTGTAATTTTTTATAAGCCTGTTTTTGATGTGCGTATTGGTTTTCAACTGAAAGTCTCTCCTGCTTTGCGACTTCCATACCATGGGTTACTCCGCCGGGGCGGCAGATAATATCAGGCGGGTCAATGAATATACATTGTCTGCAAAGTAAATCAAGAAGCTCGCGATTATGACTTACAATCAATCCGATTCCATGAAACCCCTGTAACGCCTGGATAACAATCTTTGATACCTGAGAGTCGATATGGTTGGTAGGTTCGTCAATAGCTAAAACTTCAGGTTCGAGCCATAACGCCGCGGCTATCTGTGCACGTTTGCGTTCTCCATGTGATAGCGTTTCCCATCGATTTATCCATTCATCGCACACACCCAACTGCTCTTTTATGATATATGCAGATTTTGTCTGTGCCTGGAGAAATTCATAGAATTTTTCCGGAATATCGTCCGTACGTTGAGGACAATACACTGAATTGCAGTAAACGTTTATTGAGCCTTTATCAGGTTCCAGCAAACCGGTTGCAAGCTTTAGTAATGTTGTCTTGCCTGCTCCATTAGGTCCGACAATACCCGTCCAGCCGGAATTTACCTGTAAAGTAATATCCCTAAACAACGCTTCCGAAGAAGATTCGTATATAAATGTCACATTCTGGAATTTTAGATTATTTTTTGTTGCCATACTTTTATTGAATATTCTATTAATAAAATATGAATCAGGCAATAAAAAATGGGGATTCTTAAGTTAATGCAGATAAGCAAAGAAGCGGTAATAAATGGTCACGCGGCGGAGATTCTACTCGGACAGAATTGTCAGGAGTCTATAGATAAAAGTGTCGTACCTGCTGCGACAAAACAGTGCGTTCAAGTACGACAGGATTGCCTACATATTAATAACACAACTAATAAAGATACTATAAGAGCGACTATTGAGCGGCCTTTGCCTCTGCCTGCCGGTGGGCAGGCTCCGGCCGCTCTTGAACAAAGGACAGAGGCCCGTCTGGATGCGATTGGAAATTTCAAGCAAAAGTTCGGGATAGGCAGCAGGAAAAAATACACTCCCCTATCTGAAGGGGAATTCCATGACAAAAAACAGAAGCAAAAAGAAGCGTTATTAGCGTTAAAGAATTGATTGAATATAACTTTATGACGAAGTATAATATCTTTTTTGATGAGATTAAAGACTGGAGTAAAAAATATGACAAAGGAAAGAGCCGTGAAAAAGGAAATAGCGTTGAAATTATTCAGGTCAACGTATGTTTTAATTATCTGTGCAATCTTAACACTGATATTCATCTCAGGAAATAAACTACAATCTTATATGAACAAGGGTGTAGATAGAAATATCAATGATATAGTTGCCCATAGATTAGGTAAGAAAACAAACAAACTTACGTCTGACGACTTTAAAAATATTGATTCAATTGAAATATCAAAAAAAATCTGCCCTAATCTAAAATCTCTAAAGAAGATGACGAATTTAAAAAGTATATCTTTGAATAATCCGTTAGACAAAACAGACAATTCTCCAGAGTGGCTAAAGAAAGCTCGCAAGTTCATAAAAATATCAAAACAAAATAAATGGAAACCATACGATCTCAAACCATTGCAAAATCTCAAAAAGCTGGAATCGCTTTCTATTTATACTTATAGACTTGATAATATCAATCAAATTGGAAAGCTTGACAACCTCAAATACCTCAAAATAGCTGTATCACCTGATAATCCGATACAGGATTTAAGTCCTTTGTTATCAATTACAAATCTGCAAGGTCTGAATATTTCTATTATTTCAAATAATATAATTGGTCCTTTGGCAGATTTTACGAACCTTGAGGAGCTTGAACTTGATTTCCTTGGCGCTCCTGCTATTGATATAAGTTTTCTTTCCAATCTTGGAAAGCTTCGCAAGCTTACCATTTATAACTCTCAAATAGCTGATATAAGTCCACTTTCTGATCTCTCGAATTTAGAAAATCTAATTTTTGAAGCAAACGGATATAAAGACTTGTTTCCTCTGGCAAAATTGACAAAGCTGAAATCACTTGAACTTGCTTCCAACTCAATAAATGATTTCGGCCCACTGGCTGAGCTTGAAAATCTGGGTAGTGGGTTAGTTTGAAATTTTTTTATCAAGCAAGTTAATAATATCTTCCAAACTCCATAACTTATTGGTAATACCCGCTTCCATAGCAGGCGTTACTCTTAAAGTTTTATGTATTCTGCAAAAGTTATAATACATGAAATGTAACGCAACTGCATACTCTAAATTCTCAATTTTCTTACTAAAAGCATTTGTTAGCCTTGTGAATCTGCGCATACTCATACGCATAGTTAAATTCTGTCTCTCAATATAAGAAGTCGATACATGACTTGCGTCTGGCTTGCCAGAGATAACCGATAGTTGGCAACTAAGAACATCCCCAGAGCTATATCGTTTTTCTGGCAATTTTGGCTCATAGGACTTGCCATATAGCTTTATTAGTGTTGCATAATCAACATCACCACCAAAGGCACTGTCAACAGCGTCTAAATAAGCTCTATGCCCATCGCTTGTTAGTTGTACCCTATGGGTAAGCCTATCAGCTAAATCACACATGAACATATTTGCCCAATCAGCATCACGTTTGCCAACAAGCCAGCAAGGCACTAACTTAGTATCAGCATCAATCGCAACCCATGTCCAGCAATCACCATAACCAAACTGGTCTTTGTATTGTTCGGGTAAGTTTTTATTTTTAGCATAACAAAACGACCATATTTCATCTACCTGTATTCTTTCACATGACAGATTAACCATTACTTTGTTTTGGTATTGTTCACAAACTCTACCAATATCACACAATAATTTTGTTACAGTGTTTTTGGCTACGCCTGTCATTCTAACGGTAGAACGGATTGAATTGCCTTCGACTAATGCGGCTAAAACTTGTATTCTTTTTTCTTTGCTTAATTGTCTCATAGTTATTATTGTAGCTACATAAATACTACATGTCATATAAAATCCATAAAAATACCACAAAAATATAAAAATAGTTTTGCATGTGTATTTTTAATAGATATAATATGGTTATGAAAAATAAAGTTGGACGACCAATAAAACCCAAAACAGAGCAGAGAGATAACGTATTGAGAATACGTTTAACCGCTTCAGAGCGTGAGATTCTCGAAAATGCCGCGCAACTAAAACATCTTGACACTTCGTCTTGGGTACGGTCTGTAATTCTTACACAGGCCGAAAAAGATATTGACACAAAGTTATAAGAAACTATAATAATTGCAATGGACGGCGATTAAACCGCCCATTGCTAAATAGTAGTTTCTCACATCCTACTAAGCCAAAATGCTATTAGCATCAGGCGAAGAAGAAAGAGATGAATATATTTATTCATATTCAGAATCCTTTCTTTGAATATGGCTGATTGATTGCGTTTTGTATTGGTCGTACTTGGCAATCTTTGGCCTAACAATATTTAGCCGCCCTTACTATAAGAGCGGCTTATTTTATTTTATCATAACTTCCTATAAGAACTGCCTTTTTGTCATAGTATCAAACATTCTTTAATACAGTAGTATTATTAAAACTTCTTGTTATTATAAGAGTCTCTAATGGAAGCTTCAAGTTTAAAATAAACAAAATTTTAAAGTTTTTTCATGCTGGAATGCTAAATAAAGTGATTGATTTAACTTTTTTTTGTCGAGTTTGACTGGTGATTTGGTTGGGGATTTGTAGCTTTTTCAACTATACTTTTTGCAAGCTGATTAAAGTCTTTAATCTTCGTTTTTGGCTTAATAATCAAGTTTTTATTGTCTTTTTTTACCATGCCGCTATTATATCACATTATGGGAATTTGTGGGAAATAAAATCCAAACTAACCCACTACCAAAATCTGAGGCATCTTGCTATTCTTCAACACAATGCAAATAATAT
>CAZVOA010000019.1:0-61331 GCA_964628465.1 uncultured Pirellulales bacterium
AATGTCATACATCTTATCCTAATAGGGGGGATACGATGTTCCTTGGACATCCCAACTTTAGCAGTCTTTAATCTTGACCAAAATCAGGAAGTCTGGTATTTTACTGCTCATATGAGACAGATAAATCGAATATTTAAATACGTGTGGCCCCAATGGCCTGACATTATACTGGTAGTAGTAAGTGCGCTTGTTATCGCAACCTTCCTTTCTATGAGTTTTATTTCCATTATTCCATTATTGAAACTTATGATGGGTAACGAAGGCGTCCACGGCTGGGTAGAAAGAAAAATTGTCTCCGAACGATATGGTATGACTTTTTCTACACCTGATTATACCACCCAATCATCGAAATACCTCACTATTAACGGAGTTGACGATGACGAGGAGAGCCTTGCCAAAAATGCAGGCCTTAAAGCCGAAGATGTAATAATAGACGTAAGAGGATTGCAGGATAACCCGGATGCCAATGAAGTATCCCGAAACGAAATGCTCCGAATACTTGCGACCGCCGCTCCAGATACAGATTTTGAACTATCCGTAAGAACCGCTGAAGATGTGCTGAATATACAAACAATAACACTGAATTCAGGGAAGAAACCATGGTTTGCGCAGTCCGCGGAAAATATTCTGAGTCATATTCCCAGAGAAATGACTCCGAAAAATAAAACCAGGGCGATTATCGTGTTTATTCTGTTAATAGGAATAATTACATTAATTCGCTGTACAGCCAAATTCGTTCAGGAATACGTCTCACAAAAAATCGTGCAGAAATCAGTAAACAAATTGCGAGAGGAAACTTTTGCTCATGCGCTCAAAATGCCGACTGGTTATTTCGCTAAAGAACGGCCAAGTGATACCGTAAGCAGAATTATACGTGACAGTGACCTGTTGGGAAGAGCTATAAAACTAATGCTCGGAAAGGCTTTGAGAGAACCGCTAAACGCACTTTTCACGATGTTATTAGCTTTTTGGCTAAATTGGAAGCTCACTTTGATTTTTATGATAGGTGCTCCGTTTGTGTTTGGAATCGTAGCTGTATTTGGTAAAAAAATGAAAAAATCAACCAAAAGAACTCTCATGGCCGGTTCACAAATGCTTGCAAAGCTGCAGGAAACAATGTCGGGGCTGAGAGTTGTCAAGGTTTATAACAGGCACGACTACGAAAACGAAAAGTTCAAAGCAATCAACGACCGTTTTCTTAAACACTCTCTGAAAATGTCAAAAATTGACGCGGCTACCACTCCTGTTATGGAAGTCCTCGGAATGGCGGCGGGAGCGGCGGCTATTATTACTGGGGCATACTGGGTGAATTACGGAAAAATGGACAGCCCGGAAGAATTCTTTGGCTTGCTGATTTTGCTCGGTGTTGCCGCAGAATCCGCTCGCAAAACAAGTGACGTTTGGAACAAAATACAGGAAGCAAACGCGGCCGCGGAAAGAGTCTTCGATATAATGAATTCACCAATAGAATATGAAAAACCTGATGCTGTTGCTCTGCCTGTTCTGAAAAACAAAATTGAATTCAGGGATATATCTTTTTCATATCCCGGCACAACGACGCAGGTTCTAAAGCATGTTAATCTCACTATACAAGCCGGACATAACGTAGCTTTTGTCGGCTCAAACGGCTCGGGAAAAACCACTCTCGCGAATCTTATACCGAGATTTTATGACCCTGATTCGGGACAGGTTTTAATTGATGGACAGGACATCCGCGATGTATCATTATTCAGCCTGCGAAACCAGATCGGAATGGTCACCCAGGATGTAGTGACATTCAATGATACTATCGCTGCTAATATTGCTTATGGAAAACCAGAGGCAACCAAAGAAGAAATAATCGAAGCCGCAAAACGTTCTTTTGCACACGAATTTATAGAGCCTTTACCAGATGGTTACGATACAATCATCGGCGAAGACAACTCAGGTTTGAGCGGTGGACAACTGCAGAGAATTATCATTGCAAGAGCTATCCTGAAGAATCCTGCTATCCTGATTTTTGATGAGGCGACAAGTCAGGTCGATTCTGAAAGTGAAGCGAAAATCCACAAAGCCCTTGAAACGGTAATGAAAAACAGGACAAGCATCATTATTGCACACAGGTTCAGCACGGTTATTTCTTCCGATGTTATTGTCGTTATAAATAAAGGACAAATTGTTGGTTACGGCCAGCATGATGAGCTTATCAAAACATGCAAGGTGTATCAAAATCTCTATGAAAATCAACTGGTTAAATCCTGAAAATTTCAAGCAGCAAATTTAATCAGTATTTTTGCTATAAATAAGCAGTAATAACTATCATGTTCGCCCTTGACTCATGCCAAACATAAAAGAAAACACTGAATTCGATTGTATCGTTATCGGCGGAGGCCACGCCGGCGCGGAAGCTGCGCACGCCGCGGCCAAAATCGGAGCAAATACATGCCTTATTACCATCAGCAAAGACACTATCGCGAAAATGAGCTGCAACCCGGCTATCGGCGGCCTTGCCAAGGGACAGATTGCACGAGAAGTCGATGCTTTGGGCGGCCTGATGGGACTTGCGACAGACGCAACCGGAATCCAGTTCCGTATGCTCAACCGCTCGAAAGGTCCCGCCGTGCAGGCTCCGCGAGCGCAAACTGATAAATATAAATACAAAGACTTCGTTCGCGCTATGCTCGAACAAACACGAAATTTAACTATCGTCGAAACAATGGCGATGGAAATAATCACAGAAAACAACATTGTTCGAGCAGTCAAATGCAGTAACGGAATAACATATAACGCCCCCACTGTAATCCTGACAGCCGGTACATTTCTTCGCGGCATAATGCACATCGGAACGCATCAATTCCCCGGAGGCCGTCTCGACGAACCTGCGTCAAACGAGCTTTCCGATAGCCTGCTCAAAATCGGATTGGAAATTGGAAGATTAAAAACCGGTACGCCCCCAAGACTCGACGGCTCGACAATCGATTACGATAAAATAGAAATCCAGAATGGCGACGAGAACCCTGTACCTTTTTCATTTATGAATGACAAAATCGCGCAGCCGCAAATTCCATGCTGGATAACTTATACAAACGAACAGATACATAAAATAATACGTGACAATCTGCATCAGGCTCCGCTCTATACCGGCCAGATTAAATCGATTGGCCCGCGTTATTGCCCAAGTATTGAAACAAAAATAATTCGCTTCTCCGACAAAAACAAACACCAGGTTTTTCTCGAACCGGAAGACTCCGAGCAAACAACAATCTATTGCAACGGAATCAGTACGTCACTGCCGAAAGACATACAGGAGCAAATTTTGAAATTGCTCCCCGGCACGGAAAACGCGCGTATCGTCCATTACGCATACGCAATCGAATATGACTATTGCCCCCCTATCCAGTTGAAATCCAACATGGAGACAAAAAAGATTTCCGGCCTTTTTCTCGCCGGCCAGGTCAACGGAACAAGCGGCTACGAGGAAGCAGCGGGTCAGGGTATCATGGCTGGCATAAACGCCGCGAGAAAATTGCAGAACAAAGAACCTCTCATCCTCAACAGGGACATGGCATATATCGGGGTAATGATAGATGATCTGCTCACCAAGGGAATAAACGAACCGTATCGCATGTTCACGTCACGCGCGGAGTACAGGTTGTTACTTAGAGCGGACAACGCAGATAGAAGATTAACTCAGCTTGGAAAATCTGTGGGACTTGTAGATAGTGACAGATGGTCGAGATTTCAAAACAAGCTCGAACAGATAGATATGCTCAAGAACTATCTCAAAAGCACTCGTATCGGCGGAGAAGCTCTCTGGGACACATTACGTAAGCCGCATAGTGTTATCGCAGATAACTTGCACGAAGATGAAAAAGTCAAAGAAATGAATTTGCGGGATGAGATGATCCAGGCAGTTATCATTGAAGCAAAATACGAAGGTTATTTAAGCAAGCAGGAACGGCTGGCCGCGAGTATGAAGAATTTAGAGACCAGAAACATTCCTGTCGATTTGGATTACAACACAATCTCGCATTTACGCTACGAAGCCAGAGAAAGACTAACTGCGTTCAAGCCCGGCACGCTTGGTCAGGCTTCGCGTATCAGCGGCATAACCCCGGCGGATATTACAGTCATACAGATTCACCTGAAAAAACGCGAAGGAAGAAAGACGAATGATGACGGGACGAAATAGGAAATGACTGAACTGCATGAAAATGCTTACAACAAAACATTAAGCCGCAACGAGCCGAAGTTCAAGCTATGGAGTAACGCCGGACTTATGCTGACTTACAAATGCAATTGTTTGTGCGAATTTTGCTACTACCATTGCACTCCCGAAAAAGACGGACTCATGCCGGTCGATATAGCTCTCGGAGCTTGGCAATCCATTAAAAACCTCGCGGGTGAAAATGCGAAAATACACATAACCGGCGGCGAAGCATTTTTATATTGGGAACATCTCGAACAAATTCTCATCGAAGCTCAAAAACAGAAAATGGGAAAAGTCGATTTAATCGAAACGAACGGATTCTGGGCAACCGATGACAAAGTCACTCGCGACCGCATAAAGAGACTCGACGAACTTGGAATGCACAAACTCAAAGTCAGCGTGGACCCATTCCACCAGGAATACGTCGATATCGAGATAGTACGAAGACTCGCGGCTATCGCAACAGAAATGCTCGGAAATGAGCGTGTACAAATTCGCTGGGAAAAGTATCTCGATAGTACGATTGACATGAAGAACATTTCTGCTTCCGCTCGTATGGAAGCATATATACAAGCGAATGAAGACTTCCCCTGCCGCTTCACCGGCAGAGCCACAGGCAAACTCGCCGAAGCAGTTGCTGCAAAACCAGCGGAAAGTTTTGCAGGGAAAAATTGTAAACATAGTTTCCTCGGTGCAAAAGGCGTACACATCGACCCATTCGGAAACGTTTTCAGCGGCACATGTAGCGGCATAATATTTGGAAATATAAATCCATCCCCTCAAAATGTCATTGCGAGGAGTGAAACGACGAAGCAATCTGTTTTGGATGAAATCTGGAAAAACTTCAAACCAGAAAACAACGAAATAATAAACACCCTTTTCAATACCGGCCCATACGGCCTACTCCAAAAAGCAGAAAATATCGGCTACAAAAAACTCCCCCTCTATGCCGCCAAATGCCACCTCTGCACCCACATCCGCCAATTCCTCTTCGAAAAACAATTCGAAAATTCCACCCTCGGCCCGGCGGAATGTTATCAATAAATTGAAATCAGCAAAATTCTTGCCTGTTAAATTTTAAAAATCACTAAAAAAGGACATAACTGTAACAAAACGGTAACATTTGAAGTGCAAAATACTCCTATGAAAAAAAGAGTTTTTATGATATTTTATTGCGAAAGGAGTATTTTATGGAACAGTTAAAAGTCACAAGGCAGATATGTAAGGCATTCGCCGTTTTCGTATTATTATTTTTATGTCATTCGGCATTCGCGGCTTCTACCAGGCCGGCCAGCGTTCTGCTTCAGGAAGGTTTGTACGCGGAGGAAGTCGAAGGCAATCTCGATGAGGCGATAAAAATATATCAGGAAGTAATTACGGCTTCACAACAAATGGAACAATCAGCCGCTCAGGCAACATACAGAATCGCGCTCTGCTACCTGAAAAAAGGAGACACAGAACAAGCGGCTAAGCAATTCAGCCAACTCATCTCAAAATACCCCGAACAAAAATCCCTCGTGCAAGAAGCCCAAAAACAACTCAAAAAAATATCGACTCCCGGTTTTGAAGAACCTGTAATTGTCTCGATTTACAATATGATTGCTCCTGTCCAGAATTATATTGATCGTGCATTGGATTTAGATAATAACAAAGTTATGAGTATTCCAGACGACAAGATACAGGAAGATCATTCTGATAATCTAAAATGGCTCGTTGACAATGGAAGTGACGTAGTAGCTGCATTCCAAGGTGACGAAATTAGCCTGATTGGTCTTAATATAATTTCTGAAACATTGTCTTCCCATGCATGGAATGAATTAAGTGTTGAAGAACTTATCGATAGAGTTAAAGATAAAAAAATTGATTCAACAAAGAATCAGATAATTAAATATTATGAAATGGAAGATCAGCCTGTTTATGCTTTTGTTACAAAGAATGGCTCTGTTGGTTTACTTCAAATAATATCCTTCAATCCAAGCAGAAAATATATTGAACTTAGATATAAAAAAATGAACCAGAAAATTATTGGACAGAAAGATTCGTCGTCTGCACCTGTTGTGATTAATACAAAACCGGATAATTTTTCGAATAATGTCTCTCCAAATACAACCGAGATAAGCGTAACTTTCAATAAGGAAATGGCAGACAAAAGTTGGTCATGGGTAAAATGGAACTCTACATTCCCGGAAATTACGGGACAAATATCTTATGACAAAACAAAAACTACCTGTACTTTGCCGGTAAAGCTTGAGCCGGGCAAAGCGTATTTATTAAGAATAAACGCGGGACAATATTCGAGTTTTATGAGTTCCGATGGTGTAAAAGCTCAGCCTTTCGTGTTTGTTTTTTCAACGCTGGACTCAAGCGGCAAACCAACGCCGATACCGGATGAAATGCTAAACTTTGCGAAGCAGATAAATTCCGCCGCTCCTGAAAAAACTTATACACAGGAATTTTCCGCCGAAATAACTCCTGATAATATTCTGAAGTTTAAAGGTACTATAATACAGAAAAACAGCAGCGGCTCAAATATGACAACTCACAGCTTTGTTAATTCAGACAACGTAAATGTTACCGCAATGCAGGATGAAAAAGGACAGCCGCTTAAATTTACAGCTAATCACAATGGAAACATATTCAGGTATCATGTGACATTGAACGAACCGGTAAAAGCAGGAGAGATTTTCACATATTCAACCGAAGGTACGATGGATGGAATGATATTACCAGTTATCGGAAACGAAAATACATACATGTTCCGAATGTCTCATTCCCCTGCTATCGATAGACTAACTACGAGAATAGAAACTTACCTGCTGCCCAAAGGCGCGGAGCTTATCTCGATGAATCCTAAAGATATGAAACGTACAGAAAAAGACGGCCGGATTGAATTGCGGCATGAAGAATTAATTCCTGTCGGCGGAAATATTGTCACTGAATTTCAGTACAAACTTGAAAAATAAATAGATTAAAACGAAAGGAGAATTGAAACATGAAAAAGACAGCGATTTTACTTATGACTATTTGCATTATTTCAGGATGCGGCGAGAAGGATGCTACTCCGCCAACAGTTGTATCAACGAATCCGCAAAATGGAAGCATAGATGTTGATCCATCGCTAAGTCAAATAACCGTAACCTTTGACGAGGAAATGATGAATGGCTGTTCATGGTGCATGGAAAACAAAGAAACATTTCCAGATACTACGGGTGCGCCAAATTACACTGAAGGTAATACAAAAAGCATATTGCCTGTAAAATTATTGCCGGGCAAGGAATATGTGATATGGATAAATACCAGTAACTATACAAATTTTAAAGATAAAGCCGGAAATCCCGTAACTCCATATAAATTAACTTTCAAAACAAAATAAATTCCAACATATATGAAAAATATTAAAAACGGTTCATATAACGATTTCAGATGGGTAATATTACTGCTTGCGGGGGCAGTGATATTACCTACTATCTGCCTGTTATGGTTTATGTCACAGGCGGTAAAAAATGAGCGATTCGCCGTAAGACAAAGGATTGTTAATTTTTATGATGAGAAACTAACCGATACAATCAAAGAAGCAAATCAGGAACTGGCTCAAAAATATGAAAACATAGAAAATACTTATAAAAATCTAAGTCAGGATGAGATACTTAAAAAGTTATATGAATATTATGACCTTAATATAATTTATTATGATAGTTCGGGTATGCTTATCTGGCCTGTACTTTCGTCGAATCTCGAACCTCCTGCTGATTTATCATTTGAGTTCAATGAAGCATGGGAATATGAATTTGTAAAAAAAGATTACAAAGCCGCATTGGAAATATATTCTGAAAAATCCTCGGATCCGAATAATTATATTCGTTTTTCTGCTATAGAAGCAAAGGTACGATGTTTAGTAAAACTTGGGGAACCTAATGAAGCAATAAATACTCTTGAAGAAGCGTTGAAATCTCCTGAAGTTCAAACTTGCGATAGTGCTACTTTGGCTATAATTGCAAGAGAAGCGATGAAACTCTTTGAATTGAAAAAAGAAGAATATTCACCTCAAGACCCAGTAAATCGGGAATATGATCAATTGATATATATTATTACAACAAAAAATAAGTCTGGTTCAGTTGTCCCTCTTGATACTTCAGTGCTCCTATTTGATCGATTACAAAATATCCATCATAATTATTACCTTAATTTAATAGTTGATTTTGAATCTAATTTTATAGAAAGTTCCTTAATCTTATTTGGAAACAAAGCTTTAACAATTTCTGGAATATACGGAACAAAAGCAGAAGCCAATAACCTCAAACCATTAACTCCTCAACGTGTATTTGTTAGCCCTGATTATATTGACAATATTGCCGGACCGGTTTTTGTTGCAAGGATAGATTTTGGTGATAATGTAATGCTCTTTTCTTATCGTATCGAAAAATTATATTCAGGGATTAAGGAAATTATCAAAGATACAGATTTGAAATACAGAGTCATTGATGCTGATGGCAAGGCGGTAATAGTTTCTAATACTGCTGATTCATTGCCAATAATATCGAAACAGATGAATGGTTATTTTGATGGATGGAAGATTGAATTACTTTCTGAAAATGATGATTTGTTTTTAAACACCGCGAATAAACAGATAGCAATTTATTTATGGACAGGAGTTTTAGTAATTGGTTTGATTCTCATATCAGGAACAATTGCGGGCAGTACAATAAATAAGCAGATGAAAATGAATAAGCTCAAGAATGATTTTATCGCGACTATTACACATGAGCTTAAGACTCCGCTTGCATCTATGAGAGTGCTTGCTGATACTCTGCTTGAAGGTAATTATAATGACCAGAAACAGGTGAAAGAGTATTTGCAATTGATCTGTAAGGAAAATAAACGGCTTACAGGTCTGATTGATAATTTCCTTACCTTCTCGCGTATGGAACGAAATAAACAGGTTTTCACGTTTGAAAAAGTAAATCCAGCGGATATTGCAAAATCCGCTATTGAAGCGATACAAACAAAATACAGCCAGAAGAATTGCCACTTTTCACAAAAAATCGATGATGATTTGCTGCCGATATCAGTAGATAAGGACGCTATTGTCACGGTGCTTGTAAATCTTTTGGACAATGCCTGCAAATATACTTATGATAACAAGGAGATTGAATTAAGAATTTTCTCTGAAAATGAAAACGTATGTTTTTCGGTAAAAGATAACGGCATAGGAATGACAAAAAGACAGATGAGAAAGATTTTCGACAGGTTTTACCAGGCAGATACTACTCTATCTCGCAGAACAGAAGGAACAGGTTTGGGATTGTCAATTGTGAAATTTATTCTCGATGCCCATAATGCAACTATTGAAGTAAAAAGTCAGCCTGAAAAAGGAAGCACGTTTATTGTGAAAATACCAATTAAAGTTTAAGTAAAATGAAATCTTTGGAATTGATTAATAACGTTTTAAGAATTGAGCTAAAATCCTGGGAGGCGATTTTTTGGAAGCGGCGTGTTTTTGAAATACCTCTGAAAAACATAATATATGTTATGGTTCAAAGTAATATGCCTGCGGAGGTACTTGCAGCCGGTCAACAACGACACCCTATAGCTCTTTTACCGGGGATACTTTATATTGGGGAGTTTTATCCTGAAGTATTATTGTCTTATAAGAAATTACGCGAAATACGTGAATTATGGTGCTTTAACTTCCGACATAAATCATTTTTAATTTTGGTTCTTGAAAATGAAAGCCATAAGAAAATCGTACTCGGTATGAGCAAAAAAGAAGGAGAAGAATGGTATTCTAAAATACTTAATCTTATAACTCAAAAAGATGGAAACAATACTGATAATTGAAGATGACGCGACAATGCTTCGCGGCTTGAAGGATAATTTCGAGTACGCCGGTTATAATGTAATTACGGCCTGCGATGGCGAGGAAGGTTTAAATGCGGCTCTTAATACCAAGCCGGATTTGATATTGCTCGATATCATGCTTCCCAAAATAAACGGTTACGAAATTTGCAGGCTTATACGCAATGAAAAACTCGATATGCCAATCATAATGCTCACAGCCAAGGGAGAGGAATCAGATATAGTATTGGGACTGAATCTCGGCGCAGACGATTATGTTACCAAGCCGTTCAGTATAAAAGAACTCCTTGCACGAGCGGCTGCTTTCTTACGAAGAAGCAGGCAAACTGAACAGAATATTTACGAATTCGCAGACTTTCGATTCGATATTTCGGCAAGAAAACTGACCTGCAAGGGAAATGAAATAAAACTCTCACCGAAAGAGTTCAGCCTGCTTGAATTATTCCTGAAAAGACAGGGACGAGCAATTACGCGGGATGACATTCTAAACAATGTGTGGGGATACGACTGCTTCACCGGCTCGCGCAGTATCGACAGGTTTGTCACTACCTTAAGAAATAAGATAGAACCAGATCCGCACAATCCGACGTTTATTCATACTATTCGCGAAATCGGTTATAAATTCGAGCTTCCAGATTAATTCAATCCTCGATTGAAAATTTATCGTTACTTACATCACAGATTGTTTGGTTAGCCGAGCTTTTTATTTTTACGCTATAATCATCTCCAATATCAAGTGTAAGGCTCACTTCCCATGATATAGCTCCGTTGCTTGACGCGGCTGCTATTGTATCGGCGAGAGTATCGCCCTTATAAATTTCGACTACAACATCCTCATTCAGATTGCCCTTCCAGCGGATATATGTCGCTGTACCACGCTTGAGAGTTTCGCCGCCGTTAGGAGAGATTACCAGAATCTCAGCCGGAACAGTTCTAAATGAGCCACAGGACCAATCGCTTGTTACATTTTTATCCATACTCACGGCATTTACGCGCCAGAAATAGCTTGTATTCGGTTCCGCAAACTCGAAAGCATAGTTTGCATCGGGAATGTACTCTTCATTGACATCAGTGACAGAAAAATTCGGGTCAGTTGATATTTGCAGATTATAAAAACCGGCCAAACCGACAGGATTCCATGACAAGGAAACGGGAAGTTCCTGATTGACTGTATAGTCCAGACCAGTTTCCGCAAGCTGCGGATATGGAGTCATATAATCCCTGTCTTTGAGGCTTTCCGGCTCATTAAGTAATGGAACAGATGTTATTTCCTCAATATCGGGATAACCGAGAATATATTCGCCAAATTCAAACATAGTTGCCCTGACCTGATTTGTTGCCGGATTATATGAAGTATTCAATGGAATAAATAAACCATTATCCGGGAATGGCCGGAAATATATTTTCAGAACGTTCGGATCATCACAATTAAGGCTATCGACATCAAAACGAATCTGGGCGCTCATACTCTCAATTGCAAATTTTGAAATAATAAAACGTAAAGGCAATACCCGCGGAGCCTTGGGAGCAAATTCGGGATAAAGCGGTGCATACGGCATTCGTTTCACCGATACGTCATTGTATCCGTCACCAATTCGGTCGTAAATTCTGAGTGTTACTCCTGTATCATCATCTCCATCTTTGAATTCGTAAGTATTACCAGAAGCAATCTCATATTTTGCAACCTCAACACCATCGACATTTCCCGGGAAAGGCATTTTAAACGCCCGATAGCTTTCTACTGCTGGATCGTCAAAATAAATATCAAGCACAGCATTTCCATCCGGCGTAACTTCCGAGCAAGTAGGAATAGTTTTACCGCTTGCGCCGCCCCATCCGATGAATGTATTACCATTGGGCAATCGTTGTGCATTACCTCGGTGCCATGCCGCTATTTTAAAATTCGGCTCATAAGTCCATATAAGTTCAGCGGTTTTGTTTGGTTCAACAATTTTATATTCATGTACCTGTGATGATTTTGTTCCCTTTCGGTTACCATTATCGTAAATCAGGATATTACCGTTCTCAAGACGATGAAACGCATGACCTCCCATATGGTTGGGGTCCGCACCTTCACCTATAAACGTAAATTCATTTTCGTCACCTCCGAGATGATACATAATCTGGCCTGTCTGCCTGTTGATTTTCATTACCTCAACCGGTGATGACACAAAGATATTCCCATCTACGTCGAGAGAGATTGCATTGAAATGAAATTGGCTGGTTACATCGCTTGTAGTCGGGAAATCTGCAAGGTTATAATAATCCCATGTACGCCACTGGAATAAAGCGTTTCGTTTCGCGTCAAGTTCCTGAATTATGCCGCCGGAAACCTGTGCCGCCGGGTGTCCGCCGGGGATAATCTGACTCATATCAACCTGGCTCATATAATATCCAAATGCTAATACATGACCGTTGGGAAGAAGCTGAAAATCATGTCCCTCGGCGAAATAATCATTGGCCAACTGGATTTCTTCCACTATATCCAGATTGGAATCCAGTATAGTATGAACGCAGTCCCCGCCGCCTGTATAAGAGTGATTGTTCGTAATTTGCGCATAGCTGATATAGCCGTTGGGCTGCACCTTGAAGTCGTAAGCATAATGATCCGGCAACTCTTTGTATTTGTACAAAGTTCCATCGTTGTTCAGTATTATAAGATAATAACCAACTCCTTCCACATCCGAAGCGACGGCCAGAAAAATATTGCCTTTATCCAAAGAATTGCCGTCATAAATATGCGTTGTGAAATGCGGGAAATTTTCGGGTAAATCATTAATATCGACAGGTTCAGCAGAAGCAGCACCAAGAAAGGAAACAAACATCATCAATATTGCGAAAAAGATTCTCATTATCTCTCCTTCTCCAATAAAATGGCCATATTATATAGTAAAAAACAATAAATACATCCTTGCCGAAAACTTCCTGAATTGGTAATTATACCAGATTTTTGTCCTATAATCAATATGTAAATATGGGAAAATAATACAGCGATTTATCGTATATAAGCTGTAATATAGCATACAACCGCCGCAAGAATTGTAAAAATAATCCCCGCGATACGATACTGTAAATTGGAAAGCGAAATCCAAATATTGGCAAAATAACTGTACTTTTGAGTTCCGGTCATGAGGAAAAACAAAGCGAAGCAAGCCATCGCAATCGCGGGCAAAATATAAAAAATTGCCACCCCCGACAAAACAATAGAAATCAAAATAAAAATCGCGCAGAAAGAAAACAGCATTCCATATAAAACACCCCATACCGGCCCAACGGATTCATTTATATACTCAAGCGACCTGCGGTATAGCGCAGGATTAATTATCAAAACAGCGGCATCAGCCGCCAGACAAAACGAAATTACAAACATAAGGACATACATAAAATCTTTGTAACACTAAAATTCAATCTTGTAAAACTATGTGTCCTCGGCAGCTAAATTTTTCTTTAGTTTCAAGTCTTTTGTCTATTTATCTCCCTGCGTCTTCTGCTGATTTACTATTCACTAATCCACTTTCTGGTACAGGAGCAACTGGTACAGTTTGTATTTTTTGAATTCTTCGGCGGTTCGGTTTTCACTGCAATATTTTTTCTTCAGCTTTTCGATTTTTTTTCTGTAAAGCCATTTAACAACTTTGACAACCGTTGCCTGTCTGCTTTCAGAAAATCTTACGCCGGCATCAATTGCCGGCCTCAGCACGTTTTGAACTACATCATTCATCAAATCCATATTGGGAGCGGTCTGTTCGGTAATATCAAGGCTCTCAATAAACTTGAACGGAGCGTCCTTAATTATTTCATTGAATCTTGTCAGTCTATGCCCGCCGCTTAGAGCGCATTTGCCGGAGACATCTTTTTTGAAGATATCGCAAATCAGCATGTAGCCGCTTTTGTTTAGAAACGTGTGCGTATTCGATAGAGCTTTCTCGATATCGATATATTGGAAACTTTCGCAAAACTGAATCATATCATATTTTTTTTCAGTTTTAAGGTCCTCGTATGTCGATTCGTAAATATTGGTTTTATCACCTAATAACTGCCTGATCTTATTATTGAGATAATTCGATGGAGACAGGCAATCAACCTTATATCCTCTATCGATGAGCAGCTTGTCGATTTGCCCTGTTCCGCAGCCGACATCGAGAATCGTCTTTACGCTTTGCGGAATGTGCGAAACGATAAGCTCAGCATAATCATCCTGAGCTATATGGAGATTTGTTATATCAAGTTCAAGACCATCTTTCCAGTAGCCGTAATGAAGATGATTCATCTTAAGGAAATAATGGCCGCAGAGATACCCAACTTCCAAACCTACTTCACGCGAGACTTCTTTTTTTGATTTATCCGTCATTTAATCCTTTTAGGATACAACATCCTTGTGTTCAATTTGGAATTTGATGAACTAAAATTAAGCGTCTAATCTATTGTAGGGTATGCCCCACACACCATTTTTGAGTCGGTGTGTAAAACACACCCTACAAATACAATTCACAGTTATAAGCTATATCCTTGGATAATTTCCAAGATATTCAGTTTTTGGCAGCTCGCCCACGAGAGGTTTAGCATAATCCAGGAACGCCTGTGTAACTCCATTACCTTCGGCGTTGATAAACTCGGCAGGCATTGATTTTGTTTTCTCTGCAACGTTTTTCAACTCAGTGCGGAAAAGCTCAACTTTATAATTTTTCCCATTACCGACTCTTTTCATCGCAACCGAGCCGTTATCCTCTTTCATAGCAAATTGAACAGCATGTCTGCCGCACCATCTTGCTTCAGCAACATCGACGGAAGACTGCAAACCGGCAAAGCTTCTCTGGAGATAACCGAAAGTATCCGCTCTTACACGTTTGATTTTCAATTTTTCTTTTACCTGACCGGCGAGGAAGTCCGCCAGCGCGCCTGTACCGGAAAGCTGAATATTACCATGTGCATCAACTTCCGCCTGTTCGGCGAGTTTCTTTGCCCATGTTTCGCCGTTCTCATCACAGATTCCTTCGCTAACCGCTATGACGCAACGCCCATGTTTGCTGTAAACTTTCTGAACATCAGCGGCAAATTTATCCATCGAAATGCCTCTTTCCGGCAGATATACCAGATGCGGGCCATCATCTTCGCGTACTTTTCCAAGGGCGGTCGCGGCAGTTAAAAAACCAGCGTTTCTGCCCATGATTACATCAATCTTCACACCGGCTAACGCCCTGTTATCCAAATCATCGCCAATTAAAGCACAAGAAACAAACTTAGCCGCTGTGCCGTAACCCGGGCAATGGTCGGTTACGAGAAGGTCGTTATCGACTGTTTTGGGAATGTGGAAAGAACGAATATCGAATTTCATTTCATCCGCTACGTTATTAAGGATGTAGGCGGTATTGGCTGAATCGTTTCCGCCGATGTAGAAAAAGTAGCGAATATTGCGTTTTTTGAAAACTTTCAGGATTTTCGCACAATATTCAGCATCTGGTTTATCCCTGCTGCTTCCCAATGAAGATGAAGGTGAGACAGCGACTGTTTCGAGAGTATCCTGCGATAATGCACCCAGGTCGATAAATTCGTCTTTAACCATACCCGCAACGGCATGAACCGCTCCGTATATTTTCTCAATTTGCGGATATTTTCTGGCTTCTTCGATAACACCCACTAAAGACGCGTTAATTACACCTGTCGGACCACCAGATTGTCCTATCACTGCATTAGCTTTTGGAAAATTTGCCATTTATAAAAACTCCAATTAACAACCATAACGTTAAATTATCAAAATCTTTGAAACGGTAATTATATACGCAAATGCCCATCAAACAAGCATTTTCTTTGCGAAAACTGTTTTGTTGAGTTTATTTGGAAAACAAATATATAAAAATCGTTGCCGAACAACAGGAACAGTGTAAAATACCAGTTATTAAACTTTTACGGCTTGATAAAAGGATACTTGTTGTTTTTTTGATAAAAAATCGTTTATATCATAGCTCTGATTATAATAAAATTTAATAGCCTGAATATTGAGAATAATAATGACTGACATTTCCGAACAGATAAAAGAACTTACTGCACGGATGGTTGAACTGCACAGGAATTTCATGGCAACAAAAGTTCCTGAAGAAAGAATAAAGCTCAAACAGCAAATCGCCGCTCTTGATAAACAAATCGCCTCACTGGTCTATAAACTTTACGACCTGAGCGACGAAGAAATTAAAATCGCGAAAAATTTTAGCAAATAACTTTGTTGAATTAACTATTAAAAACACATTGTGTATGACCAGGAATAAAATAAAACACGGAAGTTAGAAATGAGCAGCAATTATACTACGATAAAATCATTATCAGAAAACACGGGCAAACAGGTAACATTAGCCGGTTGGTTATACAACAGCCGGGCGAGCGGGAAAATACAGTTCCTGATTATTCGCGACGGCACGGGATTGTGCCAGTGCATCATTGAAAAAGGCAACGTCCCGGATGAGCTTTTCGAGCAGCTTAAACATATAGGACAGGAATCATCTCTTACCGTTACAGGAACGGTAAGAGCCGAGCCGCGAAGTGTCGGCGGATATGAGATGGCTGTAACTGATGCAAAAATTATTGGCGTTTCGGAAGGTTATCCGATTACTCCGAAATCTCACGGAATTGATTTTCTGCTTAAAAATCGCCATCTGCATTTACGCTCACATTTGCAATGGTGCATTTTGAAAATCAGGCATACTGTAATTGACGCGGTTCGCAGATTCTTCAACGATAATGGTTTTACACTTATCGACACTCCAATTATAACTTCCATCGCGGGCGAAGAGGAACAATCGCTTTTTGAAGTCGATTACTTCGGAACTCCCCTGCACCTGACACAGACCGGCCAGTTGCATCTCGAATCAGCGGCGATGAGCTGCGGCAAAGTATATTGTTTCGGACCAACTTTCCGTGCGGAAAAAAGCAAGACGCGCAGGCATTTAACTGAATTCTGGATGGTCGAACCTGAAGTAGCATTCATAGAGCTTCCCGGCCTGCTCGAATTGGCGGAAAACTTCGTGTCAAGTATCGTCGCGCGCGTTCTTTCAGACAATAGGGCAGAACTTGAAGCTCTGGGAGCTAATATCGCGGCGTTGGAAAAAATTAAGCCACCCTTCTATAGATTAACTTATACAGATTGCGTGAATATCTTAACCAGTGATAAGACGAAAGATTTCTTAGCCGCACAATTACTGGAGTTTCAGGAAGATAAACAGAGAACCGAAACAAGAATCGCCGAACTCGAATCACAGGATTCCGACAAGTTAAAACAATGGCAAAAAGATAAAAACGCCGCGGAACTGATTGAACTTCGCGCATCGCTTTCCGAAATAGAAATCAAAATCGAGAATAATCCCAAACACGCCCAGTTAGCCGCTGAATTCAAATGGGGCAAGGACCTTGGCGGCTCGGACGAAACTATTATTTCACTCATGCACGACAAGCCGATTTTTGTCACTCACTACCCAAGACAGGCAAAGGCTTTCTACATGAAAACTGACCGGGAAAATGAAAAAGTTGTGTTGAATTTCGATATGCTCGCACCGTCTGGTTTCGGTGAAATAATCGGCGGCTCCATCAGGGAAGATGATTACGACAGACTTGTCGCGAAAATGAAAGAGCAGGATTTGAAGCCGGAAAACTACGAATGGTATCTCGACCTGCGAAAATACGGCTCAGTTCCACATGGCGGATTCGGACTCGGTATCGAAAGAACCGTTGCCTGGCTCACCGACCAGAAACACATCCGCCAGTGTATCCCCTTCCCCAGGATGATGGATAAAGTCTATATTTAGTTGTAAATTTTTGATAAAAAAAAGAGGAGTTTTATCGCTCCTCTTTTATGTTTTGGTTATAAAATTCTTATACTTATAATGTGCGTCTTTTTCTGAGCCAGCCAACAAGACCTGCTCCAATACTACCAAGAAGAATCGCTCCTGGTGCGGGTATTACTGTACCAAACTCATTATATACATATGTAGGTAAATGGTAAGTTGCGTCAAGTGGATCAAGTTCATTAAACCATAGTTGATTTAAAGAAATATTAAAACCGTACGTATCACCATCTGTAATGGGATTTGTTAGTTCATTATGAGTAACAACAAACTCACCAACAAAATATCCTGTAATAGAAATCGGATCAGATGTATTCATTAAAAAATCACCCGAAACAGCAGCAGGAGTGGAAAATGTTGCTACTAAATGGTATGCGTAATCAGTAAATGTAACGCCCGATGCTACACCACCTACTGTATCAGGCTGCCAGAATCGTGACCATTCATTCACTCCATCATACGGTGCATTTTCACCGCTTACATCAAGAGTAAATACTGTGTTAGTTACATCCCAGCTTCCAGTAGCACTGGTTACACTTGCACTGCCGTTTTCATATAACTGCATAAATGAATCATTTTGATTGCTTGGGCTATGTTCATTCCAATTGCTTGCTAATACATTAAGATTGGAATAATATGATGGAGCATCGTTAACAACATAAATATTCGCATTTCGCGGAGCTGATGTCAGCCATGGACCTGTGCTATCAGTAATATTCCATACAAGGCCCTGATACCCAAGCTCATTTGTGGCAGCAAAAAAAGATGTGCTTGCATGAGCTGAACCGCCCATTACCATAAGTACAAGCAAAGTTTTAAAACAAGTCTGTAAACTTTTCAATTTTCTACCTCCTCAAATATAAACACATAGATTTATATTAAATAAGAAAATAAACGGTTACATCCCTGCTTCTAATATCCAAATTAACATTTTACCCTATTTACCTATATTATCAACAAAATAATTTTTAAAATATTAATATTTTCATAAAGCCTTGCTATTATAGGACTTAATGACATATTCACCATACCACCCATATTGACATAGCGTTTCTTGTAAAATAATCCAGTTATGCAAATTTAATTCTGTTATCTTACTAAAGATCTCATTTATTCTTGTTTTTCGCCTTCTTCAGAATTATAATCCCGTCGTGGAAATATGGACAATAAACAAATTGTTAAGCTGGATTTCTCAATACCTCAAAGACAGGGGAATCGAATCGCCGCGCCTTCATGCTGAGATGCTTCTTTCCCATGTCCTAGGATTAAAGCGTATCGAATTATATACTCATCATGATACAGAGGTTGCGAAATCTGATTTGGAAAAACTTCATGCTTTGGTTAAACGCGCGGGGCTGAATGAACCTGTAGCATATCTCGTTGGTAAAACAGAATTTTATTCTATCGAAATTGAAGTATCCAAAGATTGTCTTATCCCCCGTCCGGAAACGGAACTGCTTGTCCAGAGAGCTATCGAATTCCTCCGGACGCGCGATGGTATTCAATCTGTATGTGATTTATGTACAGGCTCCGGCTGCATTGCGGTCGCTATCGCGAAAAATTTTCCAAAAGCTGACATCATCGCAACGGATATTTCCGACCAGGCTCTGAAAATCGCTAATCGAAATGTCGAGAAGTATAATTTACAGGAACGAATAAAACTGCTTTCCGGTGATTTATTCGATCCAGTTATACCGCAGCTTGATACAGGGAAATTTGACCTGATTATTTCCAATCCGCCTTATGTAAGTGAAATTGAATACGAAAAGCTCGATAAAAATGTCAAGGAATATGAACCTCGAATAGCTTTATTCGCTGGCGAAGATGGTTTGGATATCTATAAAAGAATTATTGAAAAGGCCGATAAGTATTTAAAACCAAAAGCGGCGTTGTTATTCGAAATTGGGTACTCACAGGGTTCATCGGTTCGATCACTGCTGGAAAAAACTCAATGCTTTTCAGATATTACAATTGAAAAAGACTTCAATGATAATGACCGAATTGTAAAAGCTGTAAAGCAATAAACAATTGACACAGCAATAATTTATTATTAATATGCTCGAAATCCTTCAATGAAAATAATTTTCTAAATATATAAGGTAATTCAAAAAATCAACACGATGATGGAACATCCAAAATACCTTGAAAAAAATAATGGCTTGAGTTCAGCTATCATAATAGCAATAACTATCATGTTGCTGTATTTATTCATGTCAAGCCGAACCACTTTATGGGACAGGGACGAGCCGCGGTACGCTCGTGTTACAGTTGAAATGGTAGAATCGGGCAACTATCTTGTCCCCACTTTTAACGGCGAATCATGGCTTGATAAACCAATCATGATGTATTGGCTGATGTCCCTGCCGGTGCGTATCTTTGGACCTACAGAATTCGCATGTCGTTTCTTCTCGGCTATTGGCACCGCGATAACTTGTTTTCTTACTTTCATGCTGGGAAGACAGCTTTTTAACGCAAAAACAGGTTTGCTGGCGATGGTTATTCTCGCTTCAAATTGCATGTTCCTCACGGTGGGAACTTCAGCGATTTCAGACGCTATACTACTTCCTTTTATTGTCGGTGTAATATTGATTTTCATAACCGCAATAAAAAATAGTATGCGAACAATCCATATTATCCTTATGGGCATCGGGTTAGGTTTAGGTATGCTTACCAAAGGCCCGATGGGGCTTTTCCCTTTATTCGTAATTTTCCCGATTCTCTGGTTAAACAGAAAAAGCATCAGCAATATCAAATATATAATACTAAAAATCTGTGGTTCGATTTTGATAGGATTTCTAATACTCGCGGCATGGGCAATTCCTGTCAACAATGCTACTAATGGTGAATTTATAAGCGTTTTTCTTGGACATCATGTTTTTGCCAGAGCGTTACGGCCTATGGAAAATCACGGCGGCAATATCCTTCTCTACCTGCCATATTACATTCCAATAATTATAGGCGGATTATTCCCATGGACAATATTCTTACCCGGTAGTGTATCAGCTTTATTAAGAAGTCACCTTGGCGGCAGAGAAATCAGAAACATAATGACAGGCTGGATTGTCCCTATTGTAGTATTAATGAGCTTAGCGGCTACCAAATTACCTCATTATATAATTTTCACATGGCCGGCGTTTGCGTTGTGTATCGCCGCTACGATAGTTGCGTCACAGGAAAAATCGCTGAGCGAAAAAGATATTATCTGGCTTGGAAAAGGAAATTGGTTCTTTAGTCCAATCGCCGCATGTGGCGTTTTAGCGTTTACAATCGGGGTATGGTTCATTCCTTTCAAAGGAATGCAATGGCCCGCTCTTGCTTCAGGTATCGTACTTTTAATTATGTCCATAATAGCAATTAAAAACCAATTGAACAATCGCTTCTCATCGAACGCAATTGTTTTATTAGCCGGAATGATTGCTTTTCACATACCTTTGATTTTTGGTATTTTCCCTGCAATCGAAAAAATAAAATTGTCACCTCAAGCAGCCAGGATTATTAAAGAAAATACAAGCAATGATACTCCGGTTGTCACATATAAATTCGGCGAACCAACTCTCAATTTTTATGTAGGCAGACATATCGAACCTCTTCCAAGTGAACAGCACGTAAGAGACTGGTTTGCTCAGCATGAGTCAGGCGTGCTTGTCATACCGGAAAAATATTTTTTATCTACCGAGGAAAAATACGGAAAACTCAATCTTAATTTAATTGCGACAGTTGATGGTTTTAATTATTCAAAAGGTGATATTCTGAAATTACTCGTATTGAAAAAGGAAAATAACGAATAATGGCCCAACAAGATGATATAGACAAAATTTTCCCGACTCGCTGCTTAAATATTTTTCTGTTTGCATTTATTCTCCTTATTATTGCATCTTTTTTCAGTAAACTTTTTCTTGATGATTTTGTTTTTTCTTATTTAAGCCAAAAACCTCGAGTCGCGCATGATTCTTTCAGAGCTTTTCCACTTTTAGGAAAAACAATTGTGCCAATTTGGTTATTATGTTTCTGGTTTATATCTACATCTCGGATTAAAGGTATAACTATTGCGATTCTCGCTTTAGTGTTGGTATTCCCGGCGGTATTTACGATTAAAAGTGTTGTTCGCAGACCAAGACCGCGCGATATAATGAGTCAGGAATGGAAAGAAGAAACCCGTAACAATCCTTTCAGAAGCTGGTCTTTTCCTTCAGGCGATACAGCAAGTATTTTTGCTGTAGCCGCAGCGGTATCTTGTTTTATGAGTTGGTATTGGAGACCCGCTATTTTCACCGCGGCTGCTATAGTAGGTATAATGAGAATCACGTCTTTCGGGCATTATCCTTCAGATGTTTTTACTGGGGCAGGTGTTGGTTTTTTGTGCGCGTGGCTTGCTGTAAAAATCGCTCGCAAAAAAATCAAATTCGATGACTTACCAATTGAACTTTTACGAAAAATCGCCATTGCATGTCTGATTATTATACCTGTTGTAATTTGGCATTCTCAAGCAAATTACAAGTTTGTTCTTTTTATAAATTCATATGTTTTACCTTCAATATTATTTTGTTTAATTTCCAAAATAGAAAACATGGTAAATCATCGCGATTCTGTATCAATGTCTGAAAACAAATAATACCGGCATGTTAAAACAAAGAGAATCATAAATCATACTTACACACCCCACACCTTCTATTTTACCCCATTTCCATCTATATTAATAAAAAAGCCAGATCCCAAAAAGAATCTGGCTTCGGAGGAGGGTGATGAAAAGCTGATAATAACTATTTTATAATCCTAACCTCTTTATATGTATTCATCGAAAAAAACATATAAATTTCTTTAACTAAAATATGTATTTATATAAAAAGTATTATTTTTCTAAGAATAATCAAGTTTTTCTTATCAAAAACCTTGTTTTCAAAATTATCTTTCACAAAAACCTCAATATTCACTTAAAAGTCCAATAATAAATACGATTTCCACACTTCATAAGTTCTCACAATTTCACGATTTGACTGTGAGTTCTTGAGCAAAAAATCATATTTAAGTCTTATCTTCCGTTATTCTTCGTGATATAATAAGAAAATGAATAATAAGTTAACAATATCAGATTTATTTGAAGCCAAGCTTAACCAGCGGAAAATCGCCGCGATAAGCTGCTATGACTTCACCACTGCAAGACTTGTTTCCGAAGCGGAAATAGAAATGATAATCGTAGGTGACTCTGCTTCACAGCTTGTTTTGGGATTTGACTCAACGCTGCCTGTCACTATGGATTTCATGGTCACGATAACCAGCGCGGTCCGTCGCGGCGCACCAAATGTATTCCTCGTAGCTGATATGCCCTTCCTGTCTTACCAGGTGACAATCCCCGATGCCATCAGGAACGCCGGACGCTTTATTACAGAGTCAAACGTACAGATGGTGAAGATAGAAGCTACAAGTTCACAGCTCGACATCATAAAAGCCGTCAGTGACGCGGGCATAGCCGTAATGGCGCATATCGGAATACGCCCGCAAAGCATAAGCAAGATTGGGCGTTTCAAAGCAGAAGCGACCACAGCCGAAATGGCGGCACAGCTTGTTAATCTTTCCGAGCAAATGGTACGAGCTGGCGCAAGCTCATTATTGCTTGAAGGCACTGCCGCGGAAGTAGCCCAGATTATTACTCAACGCAGTGAAGTACCAGTCATAAGCTGCGGCTCAGGCCCCTACTGCGACGGCCAGGTTTTGGTCGCACCAGACATTCTTGGCCTGACAAGAGGTAATCTGCCTAAATTCTCAAAAAGTTATGACAATTTAGCTGACCGCACATTAAAAGCATTTAAGGAATACAGCAAAGAAATCAAATCGAACGAGTACCCGGACAAGAACCATTGTTATCATATGAAACCCGGCGAAATTGAAAAGCTGAATAAAATGCTCGAATTATAACGAATATAGATTATCGAAGACGAATTTCATCTTTTTATCCGCAGATAGACGCAGAATGGCGCAGATTAACTAAAAACTTAAAACTAATAATGACGCTATTCACTAAAATATTCCTGTTTTTCCCCATAATTAATTAGTTCTCCGTCTCTGTGTTCTGATGCGATACATGCGTTCTGTAAATCCGCCTTCCTTTTCAAACGCTTCCGCCTGTGCTGACAATTGCTTGTCCAGCAGGTAGCAGCAAAGATTCAACAGAGAAAGCGATGCGTTTGCGACCAGAACGGAATCAGGCACGGACTCACACGAACTTTCACTGACTCTCACGGACATCTTACCCGCCGTGCTCACGCTTTGTCGCGGCAGGTCGGTTTTCTTTTGGTTCGTGTTAGTCCGTGTATGTCTGTGATTGTCTGTTTTTTTCGTAGCGTTCCTCTCTTTCTCAAGCCACTTCCTCAAATCCGCCATTGAGCCGCAGCGGCTTGCCTTAAAACGCTTGAGCGATGGATGCTCAGGACCCCACAATGGCAAATTTCTTTGCCTCAGAAAATCTTCATAATCCAATCGAAGTTCCTCAAAGCTTGCCCGTGCAACATTGGTAAGTTTCAATTCCGTCTTTTTTGACGTGCCGGAGGACTGAGAACCTTCGGCGATATTCTGTACGCCGCTTCGTGCGGCCTGTACCATCTGGTCGCGGCTCCGGCTGAATTTATCTATATAAAGGTCAGTGAATCGAACTGTAATATCATAGATGAACTGCGCAATCTGAAAGCTCTTGAGCTTTCGATATCCGCCGTGCTTCGGTATCAATTTCTCTGACTCTGACATATACACCAATTAATATTTCTGTCTATCTGTTATTATTTTCTCAAATTAATGAGTAAGGTGTCCCCCGATTATCCCTAAGGTTATAGTGTTTTACCTGCCTGCTGACCTCCCTGCTGCCTTCGGATTGAACTGTCAAGTATTCCTTGACAGTTGCTCCTTCAGCAAGTTCTTCTTCGTCATAAATGTTTTGTATATGCAGACTTACGTTTTGTTTTGTAGTCTGGTAGAGCTTCGCTAAATCAGCCTGATTCAGCCATAAAGTCTCGCCTTCAAGACGAACTTCTATTTTCGTTTGTCCGCCTTCGGTCTGATAAATTAGTATTTCGCCGCCCTTAGGGGCAATTTCACCCTTTGACATTATTTTGTTCCATTATTAAAAATTCTGCTAACCTTCATAATCGTACCTGACACCGTTTCGTTTCCCCCATTTACACAATTTTTCTATCTTTTATTTTTTAAGTAATTCATCCATATATGCTTTAAGTAAATAATCAAATGCTTTTAATACCACAGGATTTTTGAATTCATTATCTTTCCAACTTTTAATTAATGGGTATAGTAAATTCATATTGTATGTATTTTGATTTTTTATTTTATCTACATTAAATTCATATTGATCTAATAAATCCGGCTGTCCAGCGGGATACTGGTAATTAACTAATGATATTATAATGCTTGATTTCAATTCTCCAGATTTATCCGCAAGAGCTTTTTCAATAACAATATCGGTAACTTTATCTCGTATTTCTTGATAATCAGAAGTAATTTCGAACAGTAAATTAATAATCCATCCCAAATAAAGATAATGCCCCATAATCTTATCCCATATTGCTTTGCTACCGTTAAGAAAATTGTTTTTAAGCATTTTCAAATAAATATCATTTGTTTCTTTTTCTCCTATTATTTTTTTTGCAATATATTTTCCAAATTCTATTGCGACTATTATATCTATGGCAATTAACTGTTCGAGTTTGTCTTGTACCCATTTTTTCTTATTTTTAGTAAAGCCTTTTGGTTGTTTTTGATCATGCCAATAATCATAATTGTGAAATCGACCTGCCTCTTCTAGTATTTTAGCGACATCAGCAATAATAGAAGATGGATATCGAGGAACTGGTTCCCATACTTTCCAATGCTCGCGATCACATATCCAATCCAAAATACAATCACTAATTTCTATTGAAGTATCACTTGTTAGAAGAGCGCTAAATTGTTTAAAACGATTTATATCATTAGTAAGTTTTTGGAAACTGTTTAAAAATTTATCTTCAAATTCTTTCCTTTGGAAACCTTTATTTTCTATTTTTTTAATATATTGTAATATATATTGATCGGAAACAATATCTTGAGGAATGCGCCCAGATTTGTATCTTTCGAAATAAGAAACTCCATAAAGAGGATTGAAACTTAAACGTTGCTCCCATACTTGTGGCTCGACACTTGCCATCTTTTCGCCTAAACTACCAAGCTCACTAATAAAATATGGAAATAGGTCATTCAATACTTGTCGAACAAGTTTAAATCTATCATCTGTTTTAATAGAAAGCCGTTCTTTAAGAGTTCCTTCAATAGATTCAAGCAGTTCTTTCTTTTTCTTTTCGTTTTTTTGATCAAAGAAATCTAATGAGCCAACTAAAAATTGATCTGGATTATTGATTATCCATTCAAATATTGGCAGTTCACAAGCTTTTATAATATTTATCATAAGCAGATCATACCATGATATCTCCCCTTTGAGAATGTTCCATTTTTCACGAGTTTCACGTTCAACAGTTTTAAGTTGTCTTGGCGTTTGAATCATTTTTATTATTTTTGATGCTAAATCACTTGACAAATAATCAATCATCGGATTGTATTTCAAAGGATCATGCGTTTCTTTTTCATACCATATAAAGACCATGTTTCCATCTAAAGCAATAGCTTCATCTCTTAATGCGTTAATTCTTTCAATAATTTCTTTTCCCTGCAAACTTGGGACTATTTCTTGTAAACGAGTTGCTTTCAAAAGATCATAATTGCATTTTCTGGCCGTTCCTTCCTTATCTAAAGTAACTGAAGGGCCAACGCAGAGAACATATTGAACGCTTGTAAGGTTCTGAAGTTGGTTTAATGCTGCTGCAACTGCGTCCTGTGCTTGAGGTGAATGATTTTCAAGACGGTCTAAATCATCCACGAATACTACTACTTTCTGGTTAATTCTTAAAAGAATATTTTGTAAAACCTGAACAATCTCTTCTGAGCCTATTTTTCTCTTTAATACTATCGAAAATACTCTAATAATCCAATTTGGGCAAGCTCCTAAAGCGTCAAGATATTTTTCAGGTATTGAATTAAGCTGGAAACTATCAACATGTTCTTGTATTTGACTTACGATCTGATCAAGTAATCCTCTAACTGCGGCATCCGCTGTTAAATATTGCCATGCTTCAAATCTACAAAATATTATATTTTTTTTTTTGGTATTATCATTATGATTTTTATAAATATCTTCTATTAAATTACATAAACTTGTTTTTCCAGAACCAAAAGGTCCAATCAGAGCAACATTTGGTCCATGATTATCGCTTTCAGAATTTATTTGTATATGTTTCAGTATTTTTTTAGCTATATCTTCAAATTCCTGAATATGATTTTCATTTAGACTCTGTATTGGTCTGTCGTCCTGTTCCGGATTCCTTGTTACTGCTTTATATTGTTTTTTTAAGTACAGATGAGAATGTGCGATAAAACAACAAAAAAGAAAGATTGCGATTTCATAAAAAATAATCCAAATACATTCTGGTTTTATAAAATCAAGTGACCATGCTATAAGTAATGTTATACAACTACACATTAATATATTTACTGGAAGTCCCCAGTGACGAGGAAATAAGAATATTGAATGCCACATTGACACAATAGTCTTTGGCGTTTTCCATGCGAATATTAGTGGGAGTATAATTAAAGGAATAAAGAAAATTAGAATATTAACTTGAGATAGCCAAACAAATAAATCCTCGATTTCAGATTGTAATATTGTCCAGATTATTAAGAGAATAAATGTAGACGTAGAAATAAGGAGCAGTGAATCTATTGTATGCCAAAATATAGCTGCGGTTTTAGGCTTCATATATAGCACTTTCTAATGCGTGAATATTCACGCTATAAATTTATTTTATTTTTATTAAAACTGTTTCCATCAGTGTAATCTGTGTCTATTTTTTATTCAGATATATTTTCACAGTCGCGTTAAATGGGAGGGCGAAAATGCTTTGATCTCCAAGCTTTTCGACGAATCCGGATTCTATCGCGGCCGTCTTTATATCTCTAAAATACTAAAAAATATCTTTTATTAAATAAAATAGAGTTAGTCAATATAAAAATGCTTAATTTTTTAAAATGGGCATCCTTCCTCGTTAAAACTATGACGGGACAGGCAAAAATGCACATAATTCACAAAAATTATTTAGTTCTGTTTTCAGTTTTCTGTGTTTTTTGTGCCTTTTTGCGGCTAAGTTAGTCTTTAGTCGTTAGTGAATAGTGGATAGTTTCTGGATTCCCGCCTTCGCGCGAATGACAAAGTCTATAATCAGTGTCAATCAGCGTTAATCAGTGGTTTCAATTAGTTTTGAGTTATGAATCTTTAGTTTTAAGTTGTTTTTCTCTGTGACCTCGGTGGCTAAAAAAAGATTTTTCTGTTTTAAAGAGATTCTTCACTTCGTTCAGAATGACAGAGTCCTTTGCGAGCTTTGCGCCTCTGCGTGAGATAATTAGTGCTTAGTGGTTTCTTTGTGTTTATTCTGGTTGGTGATTTGGAAAATTATCATAAACGCAATACCAATAATAATCATGTATATACTGATATTCTGCGAGACGGTTCCGCCTTTGTAAATTGCCCACCAGCTATATTCGAAAGGATTATCGTCGCGAAACATTTCAACTGTGAATCTCATGATTCCGTAAACTATAAACATCAAGCTGAACGTGCTTCCCTGCGCTGTCAGAAATTTACTCTTTGATTTTCGCGAACGTCTCCAGAAAAGATAAAGCACAAGTGTTAAGAACGCCGCACTAATTGACGTGTATAATTGAGTAGGATGTACATGAAGGCACTGGTACTGTCCCTTAGTCACTTCCGACTTCTGCTTTTCCGAAAGCTCATTATATAACTTCAAATAACCATAGCCATCCGCATCAAACGCAGTGAAATAATCGTTGGGTAATTTTAAATGCGGCTCCATACGATTTCTTTGCGGATTAGGATGTACCTGGCTATCAAAAACGAAAGATGGTATCTTTGATTTTTCATTAAAATTATTTACATAAGCTGGAAAACGCACCGCCCAGGGGACATCCGCCGGTTTGCCGTAACAGCATCCATTCAGGAAACAGCCCACCCTGCCGAACACAAGCGCAAGCATCAATCCTACAGCAAGAATGTCAAGGTAACGTAATATAGGCAATTTGTGAAATTTAAGATATACGAGAATAATCACGATTGCGGCAATGACACCGCCCAACAATTCCAAGCCGCCGTTCCATGTCCGAAAAACACCAGACAAATCGTTTTGAAATTTTTCAAAATAGTGAATAACGTAAAAAACTCTTGCGCCAACTACGCCGCCAATAAGAGAATACAAAGCGGCATTTATTATATGTTGAGGGTCATCACCAATATCCCTGCTGAGATACCTGATTAGCGTAATAGCCGCGAGGAAACCTAAAACCAGCATTGGCCCATATGCTCCTACCGGCCAATGAATAAAAGGTATTTCAAATAATCTTGGATGCATATTAATATTCTGTTATTTCTGAACAATCCCTTAAAAATAACAAACTAAGCTTATAAATAATTACTTTTTAATCTTATTCTTTTCGTCAAGAACAGCTACTTTAGGCTTGAAGCCTTCCGCTTCTTCAGGATTAAAAAAGCCAAAAGCAATAATAATAACAATGTCATTTTTCTCAACCAGGTGCGCCGCCGCGCCAAGAACAGTAATTTGTCCGGAATTCGCGGGAGCGGGAACGGCGTATGTTTCAAGCCTGTTTCCGTTGTTCACATCAAAAATATGAACACTTTCATAGGGTAAAATACCGACAGCTTCCATAAGAGCGGAATCTATCGCGATACTGCCCGGATAATTCAATTTAGTATCTGTAACGGTTGCCCGATGCAGCTTACTTTTCATCAATTTTAAAAACATAATCTAAACTCTTGATTTCTTATCTGACGATTATCATTCATTTCTATAGGTAAAGCGGTATTATACAGACTCAGCCGGTTATGTCTAATAGAAAATTATCTATTAATCTTGTCGAGCCAATTCTTACCGCTATTGCCGCAAGTACTTTACCTCGAACAAAATCAACATTTTCGAGCGTTTTTTCGTCAACAATGCTTATATATTCAATTTTTATCGACTCTTTCTGCTCCAATATACTACGCATTTCATTAATTATTGTTTCAGTATTTCTGCCGCCTGAATCGACCATTTCTTTACATTTCTGGAGCGATTTATAAATATAAGAGGCATCCTCCCTCTCCTGCTCGCTGAGAAATTTATTCCTGCTGCTCATCGCAAGGCCGTTTTTCTCCCGAATAATCGGGCAAACAACGATTTCCAGAGGCATATTCAAATCCGCAACCATTCGCTTGATTACGATAGCCTGTTGCGCATCTTTCTGGCCGAAAAAAGCATAGTCCGGCGTAACAATATTGAATAACTTGGCACAAACCGTCGTTACGCCGCGAAAATGCCCGGGCCGGGATAAGCCGCACAAATGATCCGTAATTTTCTCGACATTTACCCATGTAATGACTTTTTCAGGATACATCTCATTAGCGGATGGATTGAAAACCAAATCAACTCCGGCGTTTTCACATTTTTGAAGGTCATCCTCAATTGGCCGGGGATATTTCTGAAAATCTTCTGACGGCCCAAATTGTGTCGGATTTACAAAAATACTAACTACCACATAATCACATTTTTTCTTCGCCGCTTCCACAAGTGAAACATGACCTGCGTGAAGCGCCCCCATCGTAGGAACAAGACCGATAGTCTTACCCTGCTTCATAGCTTCCTTTACATTTTCTCTTACCGAACTTATTGTTTGAGATACTTTCATTTTCTTACCGTTATATAAAAATTTATCTGCTTAATTATTTTTTGGACATTTACAGGATTCGTATAATCCAAATTGGATGTAGATATTTTCATTACAGGTGATTTATGCCAGCTTGTAAAAAGCCGCTCATATTGTTTTGAGAGTTTTTCAAGAAATTCAACATCGATTCTTTGTTCATAAGGACGATTCCGGTTGTGTATTCTATCCAGACACCCCACCGCCGAATCATACATATATATCACCAATACTGGATTACAAACATTTTTAGAAAGCGGCTCATAAATATCCTCATACAAAGCAAGCTGTTTAGAATCAAGCAAAGCTCTCGCGTAAATCAGCTCTTTATCAAAAACATAATCACTGATATAAATTTTGCTTGGCAATAAATTCTCAGGGCTTAACTGCTTGACTCTTCTGGTCAAAAAATACAATTGGCTATCAAGTGACAATTCCTTTTTGCCAGCATAAACTTCCGGCAGAAATGGATTAGTATCATAAGGCTCGCATAATATTTCACACGAAAAATATTCAGCCAACTTTTTCGCCAATGTAGTTTTTCCAACGCCAATATTTCCGGCGATACTGATAAGCTGCGGCCTTGCAGAATCGAGCGAAAAATCACGGCCATTCAAACGCGAAGCTAATTCCCCTACCGATACTTTCATAACAGGATGAATAAGCTCAGGATCAAGTTGACATAAACCTTTCAATACAAACGAGCGCAAGTGCATTTGCGAGTGAGGCACAATCAATTTTTCTGTATTTATAATCTGCTCGCCAAAAAGTAAAAGGTCAAGGTCAATAGTTCTCGATGACCATTTTTCCTTACGCTCCCGGCCAAGTAAATTTTCAATCTCTATTAGTTTTTTATGCAGATATTCCGGCGTAAGGGTAGTTTTTATCTGGGCAACCGCATTTAGATAATCAGGTTGCGATTTATCTCCAAGTGCGACAGTTTCAAAAAAATCACTGACTCTGCCAAGCTCGACCTGACTTGTTCCAGAGAGTAATTTTAATGCTTTATCTAAATATTCTTTCCGATTACCTAAATTACTGCCTAAACCAATATATGCCGTCTGTAGTGCCATTATGAAATAGCTGCAATACGTTTAAGTGCTTCCTTGACATTTTCAGGCAGACCGAACGCCGTCAGCCTGACGTAGCCTTCTCCCGCGGCACCAAAACCGGCACCGGGAGTTGTTACGACGTGAGCTTCATTGAGTACCTTATCGAAGAAATCCCACGAACCAATTCCTTCAGGAGTTTTGAGCCAGATATAAGGAGCGTTCACGCCGCCATAAACCGTGTATCCGATTTCGCTTAATGTTTTGCGAATCAGTGAAGCATTATTCATATAAATATCGATGGTTTCCTGAACCTGTTTTTTCCCGGTTTCAGAATAAATCGCCGCCGCCCCACACTGGGTTATATACGATACGCCATTAAACTTCGTGCATTGACGTCTCTTCCAGATTGGATTCACATCGACTGCTTTTCCGTCTTTTGTATAAGCTTTCAATTGTTTAGGCACTACAGTGAAAGCACAGCGTACGCCGGTAAAACCTGAAGTTTTCGAATAGCTGCGAAATTCGATTGCGACATCTTTCGCACCATCGATTTCGTATATCGAGTGAGGAATCTCCGGCTGAGAGATGAATCGTTCATAAGCCGCGTCGTATAGAATAATCGCTTTATTTTTCTTCGCGTAATCAACCCATTTCGCAAGCTGCTCTTTTGTCGCGACCGCACCTGTAGGATTGTTCGGGAAGCAAAGATATATCAAATCAACTTTCTGCTTCGGCAATTCCGGCACAAAGTTATTTTCCTCTACGCAGGGCATGTAAACAATTCCGCTGTACCTTCCCCCTGCCGCCGCTCCGGTTCTGCCCGCCATTACATTCGTATCGACATAGACAGGATAAACAGGGTCGGTTACGGCTACGATATTGTCTATGCCGAAAACGTCCAGAATATTACCTGTATCGCATTTGGCCCCATCACTAACGACTATTTCATCTATATCAATATCCGCACCGCGAGCCTTGAAATCATTTTCTACGATAGCTTCGCGAAGAAATTTGTAACCTACGCCTTCATCGTCATAACCTCGGAATGTTTCCTTGCGTCCCATCTCCTCGACGGCCTTTTTCATAGCGTCTATTACCGCCGGAGCCAATGGCTGGGTTACATCGCCGATACCCATACTAATTATTTTCGCGTTCGGATTGGCCGCCTGAAAAGCACGTCTTCTTTTACCAATTTCCGGAAATAAATATCCGGCTTGTAATTTCAAAAAATTCTCATTAATAAATGTCATAAAAACCTCAAAAAAGGAAAAAGATAATTCATAAAGCGGCTATTGTAATTAAAATAACCAGCATCGTCAAGTTTGCCTTTTTATCGTCATTCCATAACCAATTTTCTTGACGCGGCAAGTCGCGGCAGGCCCCAGGTCGTTACGCTCATCGGCAATCCGTACATGTTTACTGCCAGAGCATACGATATGGAAACAGGCCTTTACTATTATCGCGCAAGATATTATAATCCACACATTGGCAGATTCCTGCAAGTTGACCTGACTCGCGATAAAAAATAGGACATTGTTGCACTTCGCATGTTAATGCGCCTTCGCCGTTAATTCGTTGTTACTTCTTCAATTCTCCCTCTATCAAAGGAAGAATAGTATTCATATTGTTTTTAACTTCCTTGCTAATCTCTTTGACTCTTTCACGAACTTCATTTAGAATTATTTCTTTATTCTCATCCCAAAGTTTACTCAGTGTTTTCATATATCCCTCAACGCTCTTATTACTATTTCGCACTATTTGAAATTTCAGATGAAGTGGATAATCACCAAAAGATTTCACAGAGTTGAATTTTTCAACTATTTTTTTTAATGTGGTTGATATTTTTTTATTCTTTGTATTTGTTTGTTCTAAATCCAAACAAGGCAATGAACCCATTTCATAAATTATAATTAATATTAAATTGTTTCTTTTAAATTTTACTTTACGTTCTCTTCCTATAGTAATACCAGCTTTTTCAAATCGATATTCATCGATTAGAAACTTAAAACCATCTATACATGGCCTAAAAAAATAAATATCTTTTTCACATATTCTTATGTCTTTTTGTTTTTGTATATATTTTTTATAATTCAACATGTTTCACCTATAATTAACGGGGGTTTTAATGGGGACGGGGTTTTAAATGGGACAGACCCTATTTAATTCTTCAAGTTTGGGTTATTTAGATTTTTTGCGAGAATACAATTGTATCACTGTTCAAATATTTCAGAAATATCCGCCGCGATTAGAGCATTCTTATATTCTACATTAATATACACACTTCCAGTTATGATTATATTGTACCCTTCCTTAAACCATGTATTAGAAGCATACTGTATTGGATGGCGTAAAAAAGTATGATTCTCGCCCGCGACTTTAAAATCTATATTGACGAGTTTTGAAAAATAATAGTCCAGCAGGACAGAAGCAGTCGTCGCAACCGATTCAGTTTGATTATACGACATCATATCGATATCACTAAGATCGAGTACAAAATCATAATGAGCGTGATTTTTCCAAGGCAGATTCTCTGATACTTTCGCGACAAGAGCATCGCCGGGCCAGTTTACATCAAGAACGTTTACTTTGTTTGCCGGCGTTACTATTGTTATTCCTTTAGGGGCGGAGGACAAAGACCTTTTCAGAAAGCTCCTTGCTTCATAGCTATCCTTTAAAAACGGCTCAGGATTAACAGGAATAATTTCCTGAGTTGCGCATGAAATATTTAATAACACAAAAACCAGACCAATAATTTTATTTTTCATTTCTCACCTTTCGGCACAAGAGCTATCCATTTATGCTGCACTGAAACATCCTTATATTCGTTGATTATTTCACCAGTATCGGAATAATGAACGATACTATCATGACAAGCTACCCAGGCAGACTTGTCCGCTGGGTCAATCACTATCGAATAGCCGCCTTTGTCCAATTCAAGTATTCTGTCTCCATCGGCATTGTATTTATGCGTATATGTCCGAACATCAGTTTTTATCGCGGCATTCAACTCTGTCAGTGTTTCCGGCCATTCGTCACCGATATTCGAATAATCTCTGTTTGATGACATTCCAGTGACCCAGACACTATTATCAGATTTATCAACACAAACACAATTCGGAATTACTTCCAGTTGTATAGTTTTAATAATATTACCGTCAGAAGAAATTTTCAGCAATTTATTTTCATAATCATTTATCTCCAGCACTTCCTGAGCGGCTACCCAGGCAGAACCGTCTGTTGCGGTATCAACCGAGAATGCGCCAGCGACCGTGCTGTCAAGAAGCGAACCTATTTGAAATTCCTGTTCAAAATCAAGATTATATTTCCTTATAATCGAGCCAACCGCCCAAATAGAATTATTTTTTTTATCGAACGCAAAATCAAGCCATACGCCGTTCCAAAATTTATTTATTTCTTCCATATCTTTTTTGCCTATTTCATCTGCATCAATAGACATAATGAAACGAGTTCCGGCTGCGTATAAAGTATTATTAAAAAATTTCGCGATATGAATCGTCCTGTCCATCCATGTATTTGACCAGTATTCAGTTCCCGTAGATGATTCATAGATGCTCAACTTTCTTGCTTCATCTTCACAAACCGCAAAAAATCGTCCGTCCTCGGAAACAGATACAGCATTGTTCTGACCGTAACTTTCCTTAACCTGAAATCCGTCTATTTTCTTAAGCAGCTTACCTTCCGAGTCAAGCATCAATATTTCATCAGTTTTAGATTGCTCATTTGTCTCGCTCAAGATGCCGCAATCATCGAGAATAATAACTTTTACATCATAATTCTCCTGAGATTTTTTTTGGGAACAGCCAGTAATCAGGGCGGAAATAATAAAAACAAAAATTACGCATAAATATATTTTCGTCTTCAGATTGCTTATATTATCCACAATAGTACCTCCACAATAATTTCTCACTTTATTTTTTCAGAGACACAAACATTTTACTCGCAATAATTTACATCTTTTTTTACATTTTACAAGTTAAAAAGCATATTCCATCACTAATTTAGATTTAGAACCTAACCTTTCTGCCAGCTTGAGCCGATTGTAACATCAACTTTAAGAGGCACATCAAGTTTAATCGCGTTTGACATATCCGTCTGAATCCATTTCGAATATTTTTGAGCATCCGAAGCGGGCAATTCAAAAACAAGTTCGTCATGGACCTGGAGTATCATTTTGACAGGTAAGCTTTCATTTTCGATTTTAGTCTGAATTTTTATCATCGCGACTTTAATCAAATCCGCCGCCGAGCCTTGAATTACAGTATTAACGGCAAGACGCTCCGCCTGCGAACGTTTACCGGCGTTCCTGCTGTCCAGGTCAGCTATCGCCCTTCTGCGTCCCATGATAGTTTCAGCATACCCGGTCTTTTTCGCGTTCTCAATACATTCGTCGAAGAAATCACGAATTGAGCTGTATCTCTCGAAATATTCCTTTATAAACTTTTTCGCATCCGCGTGACTTATCCCGATAGTCCGTGACAATCCGAATGGACCCTGCCCGTAAATAATTCCAAAATTTACAGCCTTGCACCGAGAACGCATTTCGCTTGTCACTTCTTCTATAGGACAGTTATAAATCTGCGAAGCGACAAACGCATGAATATCCTTGTCCTGCTCGAACGCGGCCATAAGCGCTTTATCTTTTGAGAAATGTGCTAATAAACGCAGCTCAATTTGTGAATAATCCGCACTCAAAATCAGGTCGTCCTTGTTTTGCGGCACAAAAGCCGCGCGAATTTTGCTTCCCAACTCTGTCCGAATCGGAATATTCTGCAGGTTCGGATCGCTTGAACTTAATCTTCCGGTTGCCGTAATTGTCTGATTGAACGATGTATGAACACGTGACGTTTTAATATTTACAAGCGAGGGGAGTTTTTCAATATAGGTACTTTGGAGCTTGGTAAGCATACGGTATTGCTGAAGATATTCGATAACGGGATGCTGTCCCGCCAATTCTTCCAGGACGGAAGCGTCTGTACTTTGGCCGGACTTCGTGACACGGACAGGAGGAAGATTGAGCTTGCCAAAAAGAATATCAGAAAGCTGTTTTGGTGAATCTATATTAAATACTTCTCCCGTTAGTTCATAAATTTTGTCTGTCAGGCCTTTAAGTTCCTCCGCGATTTCCCCTGACATTTTCCTGAGCATATCAGAATCGATAGAAACGCCGTTATATTCCAGCGCCGCCAAAACAGGAACGAGCGGCATTTCCAGTTCCTCGAATAATCTTTTCAACTTTGGCTCTGCATCAAGTTTCTCTTTAAAGAACAAATACAAACGATATGTAATATCCGCGTCTTCCGCCGAATAATCACAAGCCGCGGCTGTATCGACCATGTCGAAAGTAAGCTGGTTTTTGCCCTTTCCTATAAGAGCCGAAATCGGGATACATTCGTAACCGAGAAAATCTCTTGCCATATTGTCCATCGAGTGACTTCGCTCTGGAGTAAGGCAATAAGAAGCAACCATAGTATCGAAAATAATGCCTTTTAAGGGCAGCTTCGCGTTTTGCAGAACAAGCATGTCATATTTAATATTCTGCCCTATCTTTTTTATGTCACTATCAATAAGTATGGGTGACAAAGATTCCCTTACTTTATTTATATCGAGATGTTTTAAGCCGAGCGGAGCTTTTATAGCAAGATAATAACCTGTATTGGATTTCCATGAAATGCTTATCCCGACAAGTTCAGCTCTCATCGGGTTAATTGAAGTTGTCTCGGTATCAATCGAAAATATCTTTTGTTTTTTCAACTCTGTAAAAAACTTTTCAAACTTCTCGTTCGTATCAATAAGCTGATAATCTTTTTCTTTACTTACAGTTTCAAATAATCCTGCCTGAGACTGAACTTTCGCAGGTTCCCCCGCCTGTGCGGATTGGCCGCTCCCTATTCCAAATTGGGAAATAAGACGAACGAAACCAAGTTCATTAAATATCTTTATCAGTTCTGTTTCATTATATTTCTGCAATTCGAATTTTTTATAATCGACTTCGATTGGCACATCAGTTTTTATAGTGACAAGCGTTTTGCTCATCATGGCCTTGTCTTTAAACTCTCTGAGGTTATCGCCGCGTTTACTCTTTATCTCATCGACATGTTCGTACAGGTTTTCAAGTGTTCCGTATTTTTGTATCCAGCCAATAGCGGTTTTCGGCCCAACATCAGGAACTCCCGGAACATTGTCGGCGGCGTCACCCTGCAAAGCGAGGCAATCTATAAACTGATCCGGCCTTACTCCTATTTTTTCTACCATTGCTTTTTCATCAGTTATCGTATCAGTTTTCACATCATACATACTGATTTTGTCATCTATCAACTGGAGCAGGTCCTTATCCTTCGAGCAGATAAACGATTCGTATCCATCAGCGGCGGCCTTCTTCGAGAGCGTTCCGATTAAGTCATCCGCTTCAAAGCCGTCAATCCGCAAAATCGGAATATTCATTGCTTTTACTATCTGCTCGATTCGTTCTATCTGCTTCGGCAAATCTTCCGGCATTGGTGGACGATGCGCCTTGTATTCAGGATATATTTCGCTTCTGAAAGTCTTGGCTTTACTATCCATCGTAACGACCAACATATCAGGTTTTCGCCTTTGTATCAGCCCGAAAAGCATTTGAGTAAAAATATATGCCGCTTTGGTAGGCTCGCCGGAAGGACCTGTTAGCCTTTGCTGCATGGGGGCGTAATAAGCCGCGTAAATATGCGCGTGACCGTCAATTATATATAACTTTTTTGCCATAGACACCACTTTATTGACCTTATGCCCCAATGTCAAGCATGGAAACTTATATTCTTGTCATTGCGAGCCTTCTGGAAGAAGGCGCGGCAATCTAAATCGCATGTTCAGAGATTGCTTCGTCCTTTGAGTCCTCGCAATGACATTATTTACCATGATTTTGATGTATTGTGATTGCCTCTCATTAATATTTCGTTTAAAATCATAGTTTTATGCCAAACGAACTGAAAAACATCTTGATAATGAAACCAAGCGCTTTAGGCGATATAGTCCTTGCTTTGCCCGCTCTTGCGGCTCTGCGAAAGAGCTTCCCTAACGCGAAAATAAGCTGGCTCGTGCGGCCGGAGTTCGCACCGCTTCTGGAAAATCATCCTTATCTCGATGAAATTATCCTCTTCGACCGCAAGCATTTGAGCAAAGCATTATCCAATACAAAAGCGTTCGGCTCGCTTCATTCCCTCATCTCGCAATTACGCAAACAAAAATTCGATGCTATTTTCGATTTTCAGGGCCTTTTCAGAACCGCGTTTATGGCATGGCTCTCCGACTGCAAAAAAAGATACGGAATAGCAAACGCGCGTGAATTCGCTCACATTTTCTATACAGACAAAGTCGAACATAATCTGGATTGTATCCATTTGGTTGATTTGTATTTGAAAATGGTACAAGCGGCGGGCGCAAAATGCGAAAAGGCCGAATTTTTGATTCCTTCAAATCAAGCTGATGTAGATTCAGTAAAAAAACTCCTGAAAAACCATAATCTCGAACCAGGAAAATACATCGTTCTCATACCGGGTTCGGCCCAGGAATCAAAGTGCTGGCCGACGGAACGATTTGCACAGTTGGCGGATAAAATCGCCGCACAATACAATTACCCGATAATAGCGGTAGGAAGTAAATCTGAAAAAGCCAAAGCAGAAGAAATAAACAAAACAATCTGTAGAGACGCACGGCCGTGCGTCTCTAATTTAGCAGGCCAAACGTCACTAAAAGAATTGGTAGAACTCTTGCGCATGGCTAAATTGGTTGTGAGTAATGACACCGGCCCGGGACACATCGCGTCAGCACTTGGTGTACCACTGGTTATGATGTATAGCTGGTCCAATCCCGCGCGCATCGCTCCCTACGGCAGACCTGAATGTATGATAGCCCGTGACCCCTTTACCAGGGGAATGGAAATAAAAAGCACCAATCCAAACCACAGCATAACAAATATCGCAGTTGACGAAGTTTTCCAAAAAGCCAGCGAGCAAATCAATAAACCAACTTAATATTTTTTAGACACAGATTAACGCTGTTTTTTGGACACGGATTCACACGGGATTAACACAGATTTTTTATTTATAATTTTTTGAGATTTTTGTACCCATTCGACTGCGCTCAGGACAGGCATTTTGTGGCAAGATATATTTATTCTTTGCGTCGTTGCGACTTGGCGGGATCACAAAATATAAAAAATATCCTCTTGCCAAATATACAAAATTGATTACACTATCAGACTATGGAAAAGAAAGAAAAAGTTAGATGCCTTAATATAGATTCTTTCGAGGCTGTTATGATGCGAGAAGACAGGCAAAAGGGATTTTTTGTTTCGTTCGATTATTCCAGCGATGCCATGAGCGAAATCCAGTCCTTCTTCAAAAAAACCGGCAAAACCATTATCGCCCTAACAGTTAAAGATATTTTAGAGGAGCAAATCGCCTATAAACTGGCTTAAATGTGAGGTTGATATTATGCCAAATGGTGATGAAATTAATTGTATCAATCGACTTAAAGAGATTGACCAAATGTTCGAAAATATCATTGAAATGATAAAAATGCCATACAATCTGAATAGAGAATCTCGATGCAAAGCGCAAGATTTATTAAAAGAACTTAAGAGTCACTTAAAAGAAGAGGTTCATCTTTATACTGTGGAGAAGAATAATGATGAAATTTCGCCTACAGATAAAAACTTCTATATTCCTGCTATTTTAGATGCAAAGTCTCATTTATGCATAAAAGTTAATTCTTTACCCAGTGATAAATGGTTTAATGATTTATATTCTGCAAAATACTATATTAACTATTGTTTGTATGTCCTTGTTCATAAAGATTAAACAAAACATATGCTCTTTAGATGGTTTGGTGGGACAAACTCCACCCAACAAAAACTAATATAATTTGTGATAATAAGAATAAAAACCAATATCATAACTTATTAGAGAAAGGTTGAAATATGTCCAGAATAGAAACCGCTGAAGAAGTAAAACAATCTCACATAAAAGAGATGGGGAGTGACCTTGGGCCATTGTATCATGCGTTATGGAATGAATTGGTATGGCTATATTTTAAATGGGGAGAATACGTAGAGCTTTTTGGCACAAAACCGTCACGTATTGACCTAATAAATAGAGCTGCGGGATATTTCTTCAGAGTCGTGCAGGATTCGCTTTGGTATGATTCTTTGCTACATATTGCGCGACTCACGGATCCACCAGAAAGTTGTAGAAAAAAAAATCTCTCTATACAGCAATTACCTCTTTTAATTGATGATCATACATTGAAGGAAAAAGTCGAAAAGCTCGTTGACGTTGCAATAGAGAAAGCAGAGTTTTGTCGAGACTGGAGAAACAGGCGTATCGCTCACAAAGACTTAGGTTTAGCACTCGGAGTTGGTGCGAAATCGCTTAAGCCTGCAAGCCGTGCTGAAATTAAGGAATCTCTCACATCGATTTCTAATGTATTGAATGCGATTTCACTACATTATATGAATTCAGAAATTACTTTCGAGGGAGAAAAGACCTCAGATGGAGCGGTTTCTTTGCTATATGTCTTAGATGATGGTCTACGTGCTGAGGAGGAACGAAAAGAAAGATTAAAAGCGGGCACATATCGGTCTGAAGATTATAGAAAACGTGATCTTTAACAGACACATTAAGCCAAGTGGGATAGGTCTTTTCCTCCGGGTTTCTTGATAAAAATATTTAAGGTATAAAATTGTGAAGAGGAAAAATATAATAAAGAAAAAATCCATTGTAATCTGGTGTTTGGAAACGGTGTCTGGAGTCGAACCCCAAAATAGTTTTTTAAAACTGCCTGCTTGCATAACTTTATTTTAGTGTTAAAATGGGACTAAATAGCAGTTAAGCGAATAAATCGGGAATACTGGATTAGAAAGGGATAATTATGAGCAGGAGAGTTAATTCAAAATCGATTACGGTTCTTGTAATTTTATTAACATCAATTTTTTGTATATCTATTCATGCTGCAGGAGGACGCGGCGTGAGAGGTAGCGGCGGAATGCCTGTTCCCGCTAAAATCGCTGAGGATTTTAATTCACTGAAAACTGAAACTCTCGATCAGAGCGTTAAAAATCTCTATCTTGTCGATTTTTATTACTGGCCGAGATCAAGGTACGCGGGAGCTGGAGGTATTGCCCTGCCGCTCCCAGAGTCTGAGGGACTGGTAGATGTAGATAGAATATTCAGGAACATGAGATTTATCAAAGTTTATGATGAGTTGTCGCAAATAAACAAAATCAAGGCAAGCAAGCTTATTACCGAGCAAATAAATGAAACTCTCCCTTTATATCTGCGAATGTTTTCAGAAACATGGGACAATGTATTTAAAGTACATGAAAATGAACCTAAAGAGAAGCGTCAGACAGCCGGTCCCAGCCTTCAGGTTAGCGATGATCCTAACGGAGCACCAACATTAGCCGGAGTTCGCTATAAGCTGTTATCGCTTGTCGTTCTTGCCGGGAATCTCAAACTCGAAAGTACGAAACCTGCAATAGCAAGAGTTGTATCAGAAGCGCTCGCTCAAAGAAACAAGTTCTATGACCCGAATACCGGATTCGAGAGCGACCGCTTCAGTATGCTGATGAGAGCAGGTTTATATAACAGACAGATACTTGCAACAGGATTACTTTTGACATCCGGAACGAAAACAACGGAAAATAATAACTCAACAAGTATTACAGAATACCGTTGGGATACAATCCAGCTTGCTCATTTTGACAGTTCCGTAGGTTCACCTTATGATTTGTTAAGATCAGATTATTCTCAGGATTCAATCAGTGCAAAAATTCACAAACCTCTTGACGATGTGGAATTTAATAAAATCTGTCAGAATGAGAATGAACATGTATCCGCAGAATTTCAGGTAGTAGAACAGAAATCCAATATAAAGGTCGTCCCTGTGCCAAGTCAGGATGTACTATCACTAAGTGCAGATGAAATGGTAGAAATCCTCAATAGAATTGGCTTTACAAAATCCCAGATTCAGGAACATGCTTTTCCAATATGCGAAGGCCTATCGAAATCGGGTGCGGTTCGTATCATAATTGACGATGTAGTAAACGCAGGTCTCGCAATAAAAGGAGACGAAGTCTTCATAAGCACACGTGACAGAGGCCAATTTATCTATAATATAACAACAGGCTGGGTAAATACACCGAGATAAGATAAATTCAAGGAAAATTACATGCTTCAAGCGTTGAAGAAGTACAAATACGATATTTTGATTTGCATCGCTATTGCCGTTATCTCAATTATTGAACAAGTTCACAGGTATTTGGATTTTTATTGGAGCGGCCTTAGAAATTCTCCCGGAGCTATTGTTTTATTCATTCTTTTCATATATGAACCCTTAAAGATACTTATTATTCTTATTGCATTTTTTAGAATTTTCTTAGGCTCAGAACAACTCGAAAAGCTTAAAAGATATAATACAACTTTCATATTAACCATTCTGATTTTCTTTGGAAGCTGGGTATTGTTTTTAGTATTAGGACACTGGTTCTCCGGCCCTGTTTATTTCCTGAATGGGTATGAAAAATGGGTCATGAAAAATGTTGAAATCGATAAAATCCAGGATTGGCTTGTATCCGGCGATGCTGATAAATACATACCAAATTATTATATGGACAATCCCCCGAATGATTTACCTGATTCTATGAAGAATTTTAAACGACAATATATCAAATTCAATGAACAGAAATCAAGAAGAGGAAAATCTATCGTATTGGAATGGGGTGGTCCACCCGCTCACTGGGGAATAGTTGTCGGCTTGCCAACGAGCGAGATTCAACAAGATGAAGTAATCAAAGAATCTGAATCTTATTATGAATACAGACGTTCAATCAAGCCAGGCATTTATATCTATTATGGTGGTTAATCAAATAACTCGCATTCCTTATTGTTCAAATGGAATTGAATAATCTAATTATTAACACTTGATGTATAAAGAATAATATATTGTTTTTTGATATTCTCCTGCATATTCTCCGGCAGGCGGTTAAAATCAAGAAGTTGAATCTTGAAAGGTATGTCACTCTCGACAAATGCTTCATTAAGCTTAGGTAATTGTGTCTTGGCCGTATCCTTGTCGCAAAGAACAGCCAAATCCAAGTCAGATGCCGGACGATTTGAACCTTTAATACGCGAGCCAAATATCCAGACGGTTGAATCAGGTAAGTATAATTTCAATTGTGCCAGAATATATTGCAAATGATTTTCAGAAACCGCTATATTTTGAGCCAGTTTTTCTAAATCAGATGGATTCACCTGTCATCCCCCGATAAAGAGCAACCACATCTTCATAAAAATCTTCGGTAATATCCAATACTGTTTTGGCTTTATCACTTGAATAATCGTGTGAGGTATCCTGTCTAAATCGCAGGTATGTAAACCATGATTCAGGGTTTTTGATCAAATTCCTTTGAGCCGCAAGGCGGATAATTGATTTTGGACTGCCTGTAGCCGCTTCGGCGAAACCTTCATCTTCGAGATGTTTTTTGCAAATTTTCCATGCAACTTCCAGAGTATATTCGAATCGTTTTATCAGCGAATCCTGTACAGCTTCCTGCTCCAAAGGCTGCCGTTTTGCGTTATTGCGATACGCTTCCAACATTTCGCCAAATCGCTGTATTGCCGTTTTGAGTTGAATATAATCCATAAGAAAAACCCTATATTTCCTGCATAAATCAGGATTATATTACAGTAAGCCCTGATAAAATGCACTAAGCTTTTTGTGCCGCTGTTACATTTTCCACGGCTAAATATTCCGCAACCAATGAATCGACAAGCTCTTTAACGGATATTATTTTATCTACTCTGTAAGCGTTTGCGCCGGCAAAGGCAAATCCGGCATCCAGATTACCTATCTTAGCATTAGTTAATGCACTGGCTATGCAATACGGCACATTCTTGAAATTACAGCTTCTCAGGCACCGCCATGAACACTTAAAAGTCTCTCGCGCACCTGAAGAGACCCGCTCAAGAAATTCATTCCTGATAGCTCTTCCGGGCATTCCGACTGGACTGTCAATCAGGGTAATATCCTCTTTTTTACTTTTAAGATAAGTTTCTTTGAATATATCAGAGGCGTCACATTCATGAGTCGCGACAAACCTTGTAGCCATCTGGACACCCTGAGCGCCCAAATCCATTATTCTATGAATATCAGCGCCTGTATATATTCCCCCTCCCGCGATAACCGGAATATTTTTGTTAAATTGATCTTCAAAAGGTTTTATCGCTTCAACTACTTGCGGCACTAATTTTTCCAGTTTATAGTCAGGATCGGTAACCTGCTCTTTCGAGAAACCAAGATGCCCCCCGGCCATTGGACCTTCCACAACTACTGCATCCGGTACGCGTTTATAACGTTTCTGCCAGGTCTTAAATATTAATGTAGCAGCTCTGCCAGATGATACAATTGGAACAAACTTCGTACTAACCTCATCCAGTCTGTCAAGCGGCAGTGTTTCAGGAAGCTTAAGCGGCAATCCAGCCCCAAGAAAAAGCAAATCCGCCTTTTCATCCACGGCACACTGGACAAGTTCATCGAAATTTGAAAGAGCTACCATCACATTTACGCCGATAATGCCGCTTGTCATGGATTTCGCTTTTCTTATTTCTTTTTGCAATCCTCTGTTATTTGCGTTTCTGGGATTAGAATCATAATCAGGCTCGAACTGGCCAATTCCAGGAGTTGCAATAACTCCTATACCGCCGGCATTCGCAACAGCCGACGCCAAACCTGATAACGATATACCGACACCCATTGCTCCCTGTACTATTGGTATATTAACTGACAAATCACCTATTCTTAGTGGTGGTATTTTCTTAATAATCATATATTTCAACTTAAAATAACATTAAAAAAAATTAACTCTTTACTGAATATAATGTAAAATAACCATTTTTAGAAGTTAAATTTAGATAAAAATAAAAAATAAAAAACTATGCCGCTGTAAAGTATGAAGAATCACACCATTATTATAAATAGATTTTCGCGACAACAGCCAAAACAAAAGATTTTTAACCATTGACAACTTCTATACATCTCTGGCATAAATCAGGATTTTCGCTTTTGGAGCCGACGCTTGACCAGTAGTTCCAGCATCTCTGGCATTTCTGATGCTCGCACTTTTTGGCGGAAATAACTCTTTCACCTGTAGTTTGTTGTAATTTTACTTCACTGACAATACACAACGCGGCGAATTGCTCCAGGCCGAACTCGTTAAGCAAAGCTGAATCTTCATCATTGCAATTAATTGTAACAGAAGCTTCCTGATTGCTGGCGATTAATTTATCGCGGCGTAAACCTTCCAGAGATAGAAAAACTTCGTCCCGTAACTCCATCAATTTATCCCATTTTGGCTCTTCTGCTTTATAATCAATCGAACTATCAACCCGCGGCAATGCAGATAAGTGTACGGTCGCGGCATCCTGAGACTTTAATTTTATCGCCGCCCAGGCTTCTTCGGATGTATGAACCAGAATAGGCGCAAGCAAGCGAACAAGGCTGTCCACGATATTGTACATAGCAGTCTGGGCGCTTCTGCGAGACTGGCTGTCAGTTGCATCGCAATACATCCTGTCTTTGAGAACGTCCATGTAAATACTGCTCATTTCAACAGTGCAGAAATTATAAATCAACGTGAATACTCTGTGGAATACGAAATTCTCATACGAATCAGTAACTTCGGCAATCAACTTCTGTAGTTTCTGCATTGCCCATTTGTCAATTTGCCGCATTTTGTCATACGCGATCGAGTTTTCAGCAGGATTGAAATCATCAATATTTCCGAGCAGATACCTGAGCGTATTTCTGATTTTCCTGTAAGCATCCTGAGTGCGCCCGATTATTTCATCGTTGCACCTGATATCCTCCTGGTAATTCACGCTTGAAACCCAGAGCCTGAGAATATCAGAGCCGTACTTTTGTATTTCATCAAGAGCGTTGACATAATTACCGAGCGACTTGGACTGTTTCATACCCTTTTCGTCAACTGTAAAGCCATGAGTCAAGACATTCTTGAACGGCGGCTTACCTGTTGCGCCAAGTGCCGGGAGCAGTGACAACTGGAACCAGCCTCTATGCTGGTCGGAACCTTCGAGATATAAATCCACTGGTACGGACCAGCCAGACCTTTTCACACATACACTATACCAACTGCAGCCGGACTCAAACCAGACATCGAAAATGTTTTCTTCTTTTTTGAGCGTATCAAGATTGAATCCTTCCGGCAACTTGAAATCACTTCCTAAAATCTCTCGCGGCGTATCGGTAAACCAGCTATCCGAGCCTTTTTTCGCGATATGATTTGAGACAGCGAGAACGGATTCTTTTGTCAATAGAGACTCGCCCTCTTCATTCAGGAAAACCGGAATAGGAAGTCCCCAGCTTCTCTGGCGGCTTATGCACCAGTCCGGACGAGATTCGAGCATTCCAGCGATTCTTTTTTGTCCCCATGCCGGAATCCACCTTACATCATTGACACTTTCAAGTGCCATATCACGCATGTTTTTACCAGTTCCGGGTATTTCTCTTTCAACACTGACAAACCATTGTTCTGTCGCTCGGAAAATAACCGGCCCCTTGCTTCGCCAGCAATGAGGATAGCTATGCACTATTTCTCTTTGGGCGTAAAGCAACCCGATTTCATTCAAATGATTGTTCACGATTTTATCAACTTCAAGAACTTTCTTTCCCCTGAGCCAACCCGGCACAGTATCATCATAGCAGCCATCATCCATAACTGGTGAATAAACCGCCAAATCATATTTCTGTCCGGAAAGATAATCCTCAAGTCCATGACCGGGTGCGGTATGAACCAGACCTGTTCCATCTTCCGTCGTAACATATTCCGCGAGAATTACCATATACGCGTCTTTAACAGTCGGATTTTTCTCAACGAATGGATGGTTGTAACGCAGGCCTTCAAGCTCACTGCCGCGAACTGATTTTTCGCTGACACTGAACTGACCTTCTTTGAGTTGTCCGGCGCCGATAACCGCTTCAACTCGTTCAGCGGCTATGATTGAAACATATTTCTGTCCATTCTTCTCGTAGCTAATCGTTTTATACTCAAGATGAGGATTCACCGCTACCGCCAAATTTGCAGCTAAGGTCCACGGCGTAGTCGTCCAAATCATAAAGCAGACTTTTGCATTCCCACCATTCTGCACCAGCCCAAGTTCTATAAGCTTGCTTTGGGTTTCCTGTGTTACAGGATAATTTACAAATATACTCGGCGATGAAATATCTTTATATTCCAACTCAGCTTCGGCCAGAGCGGTTTCGCAACCAATCGACCAGTGAATCGGTTTCAATTGTTTGTAAACCAGGCCTTTTTCGACCAGCATTGCGAATACTTCGAGAATGCCGGCTTCGTAAGACGGCTTAAATGTCAGATAAGGTTCTTCAAAATTGCCAAAGATACCAAGTTCCTGAAATTGCTTACCCTGCTGTTTAACATATTTACTTGCGTATTTATAGCATAGTTTGCGGATTTCCGGCTTGGACATTTTCTTCGCTTGATCACCAAGTTCGGTCATTACCTTCGATTCAATAGGCAAGCCGTGGCAATCCCAGCCGGGAATATAAGGAGCATCGAAACCTGTCATTGTTTTGTATTTAATTACAAAATCCTTGAGAACTTTATTTATGACGTGGCCCATGTGAATATCGCCGTTTGCGTAAGGCGGGCCATCATGAAGAATATACAAAGGCGAACCTTTTTTGGCGTCACGGATTTGCCCGTACATATTGTCTTTGGACCAGGCTTTTCTCATTTGCGGCTCACGCTGGACGAGATTGGCCTTCATCGCGAAATCAGTTTTCGGCAGATTCAGCGAATCACGATAACTTTTCTCATTATTATCTGACATTTCTAAAATTCCTTATAAAGTAAAAGACAGATATGATACGGTTTATTGAGGGAAATGTCAATATTACCTCTTTTTCCCCAAAAAAGCTAATTAGTGGTATGAATTTCCCGGAAACGGGCATTAATTATCCGTTTTTCTTATCTAAAAGGCCGCTGAGGGTCATCCAATCAATACAACGTTCGGGCCAGGTGGAAATAATACCATGTTTCTTTTCGATACCTGTACCATGACCGCCTTTAAGATAAATGTGCATTTCAGAGGGTACTTTTGCCTTGCGCAAAGCAAGATAAAAGTTGACGCTGTTTTCAACCGGAACGGCTGAATCTTCGTTAGAATGCACGAGGAACGTGGAAGGCGTTTCCGAAGTAACCTGTTTCTCGTTCGAATATTTTTCTATTAAATTCGGATCCGCGTTTCTACCGAAAAGATTCACTTGAGAACCTTTGTGCGTATAAGAATCGTCCATCGTAATTACGGGATAGACAAGTATCATAAAATCAGGACGGCTGCTTGCTTTGTCAAAATCATCTTTCGCGTCATAGTAATTAGTTTTAAAATGAGTACCAATACTCGATGCCAGATGACCACCCGCGGAAAAACCCAGAATTCCTATCCTCGCTGGGTCGATATTCCATTCACCCGCTCTGCTTCTAACAATTCTCATTGCCCGCTGTGCGTCCTGCATAGGAGCCGGATAAATATAGCCGGAACCCTGATGGCGATATTCCAAAATAAATGCGGCTATACCAATTGAGTTGAGCCAATCAGCAATCTGTGTCCCTTCATGATCCGATGCGAGATGTTCATATCCACCACCGGGACATATCACTACTGCCGTACCAATTGCCTTGTCTTTATCCGGCAGGCAGATTGTCAGAGTTGGTTTGTCTCTGTCCAGTGTACCTTTTGCATCAGGGGCGCCATTAGGCCATAACAACTCGACCTTTCGCGAAGTGGAATGTCCTCCAGCCTGAGCCGTTCCTGCAATCGCAACCTGAATAATCAATATAAATAATACTGCTAAATATCTATTCATGCCAATCTTTCCTTCCAAAAATATTATTTATAAAAGCTTAGCACGAAATTATATATTAATATATCACGTTGCATAGCAAAATAAATCTTCATATTATGCCTTTTCTGCAAAAGCGTCGTTAATATTCTTTATTGCTTCGTCAATTTCTGCTTTGCTCTTGACGCCGATAATGACGGCATCGACTATATCAGATTGCATAACCCATTTAATTGATTTCTTTCGCTGTTCTATATCTGTGAACTGCCCTTCGCCAATCAGTTTCATTCCGATTATTCCGTGTTTTTTCTGACGCATTATTTTTAGCTGCTCAACAACGGCCGGCACGTCTGATTCACCGCTTTGCGCGAAAACCTGCTGCTGGGCGGTATCCATCAGAACACCCTGCGGATTAATCCTGACAAGATTTACATCAACCCAGTCTAATGACGCCGCTTTTGTTGTTGCAGACAATGAATGACAGGAAATTCCATGTGTGCGGATATAACCTTTTTCTTTAGCTTTGGCAAGGTCTTCCATCAATTGCTTATTATCCTCATCCCATGTTGGATTTGTCTGGCAATGTATAAGAAGGCTATCGATATATTCGGTATCATAAGTCTTGAGAAAACCTTCAATTTTTTCAAGGTTGTTCGGAGGAGTTGCAGTTATTCCTCTTCGACCACCTCTGCCTCCGCGACCGCCATAAGCTGATATTTTGGTTTGAATGAACAATTTCTCGCGGGGTAAACCTTTAATCGCCTCGCCTAACATAGAATGCGTTTGGTATGCTTCTGCTGTATCCAAACTGGTAATTCCCTGATCATAAGCATACTTAATCAGGTCTTTCAAGCCATCCGGCCCAAGATTACGCTGCTCAACACCGTTTCTCGTACCAAGCCCAATGCCGAGCCTGCTCAGCTTTAAACCCGTTTTCCCAAGCCCAACCTGGTCAATTGCGGTCTTTTTCACAACTGCGGCTGGAGTTTCAGCACCTATTGAATATTTTGTAATGATCGCGGCACCGGCAAAAGCAGCTGTACCTTTTATAAACTCGCGCCGATTGATTTGTTCTTTTTTCATTATGGAACCCTTTCAAAGTATGCTATTTTTACGATCCCAGTGTGTATTTAGTTCTATTCATATGTAAAAACTCTATAAGAATGTTTTTAACGCTATATAATCATTCCGCCTGAAAAACACGGAACGAATTTCCGGGAATAGATACATCGAATGATGCACTTCCGGCAGAATTACCGCCGCGTCCACCCATCATACCGCCAAAACCGGCTCCTCTTCCACCTGCACCACCGAATCCCTGGCTGGCTGAAAGTGTCTCATCTGTAATAAGATTACGCAAACGAGAAGCACCTGTAACCGAAACTCGTGTGCTGACGGATTGTGTTTTGTAATTCTGCACAATAAAAGTCTTGTTATCATAGGCAAAGAGACTGACATGATCTGGAGCATCAAGACTAACAAAAATATCCCTGCCGAGAAAGTTACGTATCTGATTAAGCACACTTTGAGGCAAGCGATACAAATCCGCGAAGTCATCAGGAATCGCAATAGCATAAAATGTGCCTTTACCATATATGGTCGAACGCTCAGTTCCAATAACCATCGGGTATCCTGAAGATGCAGTATTAAATAGGATAGAGTTCCATGTGTCATTTTCAAGATTCCGCATTTGAGGCATGAGAATGTTCAGGTCCGGCTCAACAGCAGGAGTCTGGCCGCCTGCACCGCCCCGCTGACCTCGCCCCATACCCATACCAAAACCGAATCCGCCGCCGAAACTTTTGGCGATAACGCGATGGCCGGTAACGTTTATTTCAGCAATATCCTGAAAACCATTCTCGCCCAGAGCTTCCATCAGGCCGGTTGTCGCGATAACTCGTCCGCCCGCCTGAACAAATTTCTTCGTCTTGGCAACGAGGTCTTTGTCATATCTTGAAGCCGCAGTCAGCAATATAGTTGAAGCGTTTTCAGGGAATTCTGGAACAAGGTCAATAGGAATGCCAATCATGCCGAGATAGTTGGGAAGATACTCTTCTCCAACTGAATTGCACGGCTTATAAGTTGCAACTCCAATCGGCTTGCCGAGCTTGCCGAGAAACTTATCCAACAATTCAGCAGAGTAACCCGCAGTGCGAGCCACCATATCAGGCGTATAGGTTGTACCATCAGGCTGAGGGATAGGTTCCATAAGTTTGGCAAGGGTTGCATCTGGATCCTGCACGCCGGGACTTGCCCCGCCGCGTCCGCCCATCATACCACCGAATCCGCCACCAAGCGTACCCATGATTTGCTGAGAGTTAAACAAAGTGATTTCAGGTACTTTAGCGAAAAATGTATTCCAGAACTGTTCGGCGTAACGCGCGTCACCGCCGCCGTCAATCCAGCCGCCCTGGTTGCCACCTGGCTTGATGTTGTTGAAATACTGTGTCTGGAGATAACTCTGATAGGACTGCAAACGCTGACCACTCTCGGCGTTGCGGGTTTCTGTGCCGGTGTAAATTGCATCGAAAAGTTTCGGCTGCACCGCCAAATCATATCCCAAACCCTGAAAACTTTCATACCAGTTTGGGTATTTGATAATAACTCTTACATTCGGATTGACTGCTTTGGCCGGACCAATGATAAGATTCTTTGAAACCTCATCCATCTGTTCCGTGCGAAACTGAGTCCAGCTTTTGTCACCTTTGGCGGCTATACACAGGTCGCATTTGCAGTTTGTAAAATAGAAATCGTCGAGAATAATCTCATCGAAATGCTTCGCCGTAAATTCCGTCATTTCCCTGACCCTGCCCCTTTGCTCTTTATTGCTGTAACAGAATGACTGGAAACCATTGCTTTCATTTACGGTAAAACCCAAACCCGCTGAGACCTTTATCCCCCTGTCAGTAAAGAATTTCTTCAGCGTTGTCACATCGGATTCGGTCGCGAGCTGATTGTTACGTGTAGTTTCGAGATATACCTTATCAACCTTAAGCTGTTTCTCAACATTAGCCCACTGTCCCGCGAAACGCTCCATGTTAGCCGGAGTCGAGTGAACTTCCTGATACCGGAAATACACCGCTATTTTCAAATTTTCGTATGCAAACGAACAATTGCTAAAGTGCGACAGGAAAATAATAATAGCAAACAGGATTACGGGCCATTTGGTATGCTTCAACATTTCAACGCTCCTTTATGAACAGAACTAAATGTTATCAGGATTCATATACTGCTCTATACTGAACAAAGTGTAATTTTAAATCGAGCCAGAGTCAATAAGAAAACAAAGTTAAAAATCAGATTCAAACGCTAAATTACAAATATTTTTGTTTTAGCTCGATGATATATTGATACCATTGCTTTTCAATATCTTCTATTTTGCCAATGTTTTTCTCGAAAGAACTTAACGTTCCATGTTCGGAAATCACCCTGCTCAATCCATCACGATACTGGCCGTCATTATAGTTCATAAGGAAATGAACTAAAGTCCACCAATGCAGATAATATAAGTTAAATTCTTTATTTATCTTAGGACCACCTTTTCCTGATATTATGGCGCGAAGCGGAATTATAGAACCGTTATTTTTATCTGAATCAATTTTGCCGGACTTAGCCATGCTTGCAAGCCACCATGCTGGATAGGTATCCATGTCAACTTCATTTAGTCGCAGTGAATTGTCATCAATCACACTACTTGAGATATAACATGCCATCCCCTCATCAAGCCATTGTGACAATTCAAAATGAGCGGCTTCGTTGTTTAGCTGATGCGTTGCTTCGTGCGTCGCCCAGTGATATGGATTAATTTCATCGGCACTATAATACTGATGACAATAAGGATAACGATAAAAAGCTTCGGCCCAGCCAATTCTCCTGTTACAATGTCGAAATTCTTCGCGATCTTTATACAACTTCATTTTCAAATTTGGATGAGACTGTATCGGCTTTCCCAATTGCGACAAAAACTCCTGATAGCCTTTGTAAACAATTTCTATAACCGAAGCTATTTCTTCGGTCTGTTCCTGAGTCGCCGAAGAATAAATTATGAAATGCTCGGTTTCTTTAGTAATTGAATATGACCAGCGACGATAGATTTTGTCACCGACAAGAAAAGCAATTAATAATCCGAAATATATTAAAAGCCGTATTTCTCTTTTTTGTAATTTTCGCATCAGGATTTTACTTGTATTAAATCATTGTCGTTTTTTCTTTTTGCTCTGTACTGCTATCGATAAACACTATTGCGGTTCCCCCTGATTTTTCTGTAAACGCTTATATTCAGTCTCGAAACGGACTTTGTGTTTTATTTCCTCCTCGGCAAGAGCCAGAAGCACTTCCTTGGAATGCTCATCATGGATAGTGCTGATAAGATTAATGTAGGTTCTATAAGCAGCGTCTTCCTTTTCTATCGCCAGCAGCAGAACATCCTTGTAATCCATATCCAAAGGCGAAGAGTCATCACTGAGAATATATTCACCGGCATCTCTCGGAGGCAAAAGTTCCGTCGAAACAGTCTTGCCCATTTTCATAATCTCAAGCTCCAGTTTCGCTTTGTGTTCCAACTCCTCGGCGGCTAAATCCTCAAATACTTTACTAATCCGTTCATCTTTTACATGATCAGCTAAAGTTACAAAGAAATTATAAGCTTCATTCTCACGAAATATCGCGAACTCGAGAATTTCCTGATCGGACTCGACCATGCCCATTTTGTTTCCTTTCATTTCCGCCTGTTATAAAAAAATATTTTCTTATCACCGAGCCGCGGCAAATCAGCGCATATACACCTCTCAATGCTCATAAAGTTAGTGTACTGCTTTATATCGTATTGGCAACCATAAATTTATTTTTATTTCCGCAAACTGACCAATTTCTTACCTGTCATGCTGAATCCACTTTGCTGTTTAAATGGATTCCCGTCTGCACGGGAATGACAGAGTCTATAACAGTGGTGATAATTATTTATAGGTATGTTTTTTATATGTTATTCTGAAGCTTAGCGGCCAGTGACACTCTGAGAATTGCGCCTGTAGGTCTGGCGCTGATTATTTCCACGAAGCCATTGTGTGCCTGCGCGAATCTTTTCACCAGCGCAAGTCCCAGGCCGCTGCCGGTTGTCTCGCGTGTAGATTCCGCACCTATCCTGTAAAATTCCTGGAATACTTTCTTTCGCTGACGATACGGAATTCCCGGCCCTCGGTCTTCGACTTCAATTAAAACGTATTGGCCGTCACTTTTGGTTCGCACGGTAACAGTTTTATCATTGGAATTACTGGAATATTTCACCGCGTTGTCGATGAGATTCACGACAATTTGAGTAACGGCGTCACTATCGAAAGCGATTTCGCCGCACTCGCCGCTCTGCACTTGAATCTGGAAACCTCTCTGTGCGGCGTATGCTCTCATCATTTCGGCAACATCAGCGACGCATTTGTTTATGTCACCAAGCTTGAATAAGTATTTCTTTTTCCCCTTCTGGATGCGCGAGAAATCAAGAACGTTTTCAATCAATCTTGTGAGCCTCTCGCTTTCCGTTCTCATGCTTCGATAATATTCACCGAGTTTGTCTTCAGATTTCACCCAGTTTTTCTCAAGCATTTCCGCGTGCATTCTTATCGAAGTAAGAGGCGTGCGCAATTCGTGCGAAACAGCGGAAACAAAATCGTCTTTTTTCCTCGCCAGCATAATTTGTTCTCTCGCGTTCAGCCACAAACTAATAATGGCGGCGGTAACAGCGAGAAACACAACAGATATGATACTGAAATACCAAGTTCGCAAATGACTGATTTGCAGCATGAAGCGTCCGGGATCATCCTCGAACAAGTTCAAAAGCAAATGCCCGAACCCGAAATCAAGAATCGCGGTATATGCGGAATTCTCATTAATCTTGCGGCCAAGCTCATAACTCATCCCATAACGAACAAAACGCCGCGTCGATTCATCGACCTTTTCAAGAAGCTTTTTCTCATTAAGCTGGAATCCCTGGTAAAGCTCTTTTCCTTCAATCTTTACCCGGCGTACCATAAAGACCTGCCCGCCGAAAATCGAATCCTTATTATTTTCTTCAGGAATCACGATTGTACTAAACGGCTCGATTATTACTTCAACTATATCGGCATGATTCGGATCAAGCAGCGCCGACATATTCATTGCTCCCTGCGAGCCAAAAGCCAAAACCTGACTTTCGTCAGCAACTGACATTTGTGGAGATTGATAGCCCGCCCCGTAACTGCCGTTTGTGCTTCCCATGCCGCCAAAACCGCCCATCATACCGCGGCCGGAATCCATATTACCGGCGTTACCCCGCATACCACCGCCCATGCCGCCTCTTCCGCCCCTGGCGCCAGCCATCGGCTGTTGTTGCGCGATTTGCTGCTGAGGTTCATCTGCCTGAGAAAGTGAAGTTTGCTGCCGTGAACCGGCTTCGTTCCGGCGTTGCTCGCTTTGCCTCTGCATTTCATATTGCTGCGAAGATCTATTAGTAATTTCTCCCTGCTGAGCGGGATTGTTCAAACTATTTTGACCGATATTATTCGAGACAAATTCGCGGGTTTGCATCTGAACTTGAGGTTCTTCATTTGTATTTTGCAAAACATCGATATTGTAGCTTCCCGTCCTATTTGCTGTATTGATGCCTTTACCAACTTGCCTGATAGTCTCGGCAGCCGCAGCAGGTTTTTTATCACCGCTATCCAATTTAAATTTTTCCGCATCAACACCTTCTTTACTGAAACTTTCCTTCAATTCCTGTTTCGGTTTATTCGCGATTTCATCAAACTTTTTCCCGATAGCCGACATATCTTTTGACTCGTACTTATCGAGAACAGGAATAAGGTTAGCCTTAACATTTCTGTAATTGCTTTCCAAAAGCTCGTTAAAAGACTCTGTGGCGTCTGCTGATACCTGTAATTGCTGCTGTTCAGCAAATCCATTCGGCGATGTAAGAGTATTACTGTCATTGTCGTATTGAAAATTAAAATAAGCCAAACCATTCTCTATACCATTCGCTAAAGGAGAAACCCTCAAAGTCATCTGCCGCTGATTAAAACTATTGGCAATATCAGCCGTGTCCATCGCATCAAATGCAACATTTTCGCTGGAGTCGTTTCTACGGCCGGCGGGTGCGTTTATCTGAACATCACGATTGGCGAAAACTGTGTCTTCGGGTATCGAATAATACTGGTAATCCGTATAGGGACGGCTCTGCTCCTGCCTGCGAAAGCTATCAAGCGTTTCGTTTACATCAACCCTGATTTGCTCAGCGACAGCGGCGAACTCAGTTATTCGCGTTCCCTCAAGTCCCTGCGCCCACATCGAGATTGCACGATAACCAAGCCAGCTCAACCCGCCAAGAGCCGCCGCTATAATCAACGATAATATAATTAGTCTTCTATACATTTTTTTTCACAAACATATTTTGTCATTGCGAGGAGCGCAGCGACGAAGCAATCTCAATACATTCGATTTTAGATTGCCGCGTCCACAAGGGACTCGCAATGACATAGGAATTATTAAAAGTTGTTTTCATACTTATAACCCGCGCCGCGAATCGTTTTAATAATTTGCGGCTCATTGGAATCAAGTTCGATTTTATTCCTAAGCTTGGACATGTGCATATCGGTCGTCCTCGTACCCAAATCCGTCATAGTCTCATGCCAAACTTCTTTATACAACTCGTCCCTGCTGATAACCCTGTTCGGATTGGCCGCGAAATATTGTATTATTTCCGCCTCGCGCTTACTTATAGGAATCTCATTCCCTTTTCGTCTTGCAATCAGTGACGCGATATCAATTTCCAAATCGCCCAACATAAATTTCTGGCCGACTTTGCGGGCCGGGTCAGTTCGCCGCAATACAGCGTTTATTCTCGCGAGCAGTTCTTCCAGCGAAAATGGTTTCGTAATATAATCATCCGCTCCGAGGTTCAGACCGGCTATGCGTTCTTTTTCCAAACCTTTGGCGGTGAGCATTAAAATTGGAGTCTGCAAACCTTCACGGCGCCATTTCGTGCATAGCTGCTCGCCGCTGATTTTCGGGAGCATCAGGTCGAGCAAAATCAGGTCGAAACAGCGTTCTGCGACAATTCTTTCGGCTTCGAGGCCGTCAACCGCTACTGAGGCCTCAAAGCCGTGATATTCGAGAAAATCCACCAACGCCGTCCGGATATTCTGTTCGTCTTCAACTACAAGTATCTTTGCCTTTGTTTCCATAATACCTACTGTATTCTGTGTCCTGTATCCTGTATTCTAATTATATTATAGACTATAACACGCTTAAAGGTTTGTAAAATGTTTGTAAAAAATATTCCGCAAATATTTTGAACAAAATATAACGTCTATAGCGGCCGCTATGACAATTTGATGCGATGAAATAAAACTAAAGAAATGGTGTGCATAGCACACCCTACATTGAAGAAGGATGTATAATTACCCAATTATTATGCAATAAAGGTGGTTTAAAGAGGATTTACCGCAGTTCGTACTATATAGCACGAACTGCGGTGAAATTTTCCGCGATAAAACGGATTTAATGAATTTCGCGGCTGACTTAACGCTAACTATTATTCTTCTTATCTTTTTTTAATTTTCGTTTTTCTTTTATACTTAACGCTGGTTTCTTCTTTTCTTCCTTTTTTCCTTTATCCTTAGCGCCCATACAATACTCCTTTACAAAAAATTAACCATTTATCTAAACTTCACGTAATTGCGAAAATCTTATTAATACAATATTCACGGTATCTATATAACACGTCCCGTAAAATTTATCAATACTTTTTTATTCAGAAATAAACCAAAGCTGCGGAGCCGCAAACAAATTTTTTTCTTATCCGCAGATATACGCAGATTTTCGCAGATTCAAAAAACATTTCTAAAATCTAATTTAAATATAAATATATACAAAAAAACAATCAGTACAAATTCATACTATTATCCGTAAACTATTTGCTTCTTATGAGTAGTTTTAAAATGGATTCCCGCCTTCGCGGGAATGACAAAGTCTATAATCTGCGAAAATCTGCGAAATCTGCGGATAAATAATTAGAAGAAGTTTGCGCTGTATTTGATTCTTGTCAAATCTTCATTCGCTTTTGGTTTGCGGAATACGAATAAATGCTCGTGCATAATCAGGTAGAAGCCGCCCTGCTGCGCTTTCCATTTCCAGCGATTAGTCATTTTGCAGTTATGCTGAACCTTGACAATATCCTCTTTAAGAACGAACCCGGCCTTCAAAAACCTCTGCATGACATTAAACGCCAGCGGCACGTAATGCCTTCCCCTTCTCGTATCGCCGATAAGTATCGCGCAGTATTTATCGCACTTCAGCACTCGAAACAGCTCAGCCGCTATTAGCTCCATCTCATCACAGAACTTCGGCAAACTCCCGATATTCGACAGGTCACCCGCTATTTTGCCATCGGAGTATTTGATAATATTCATATACGGCGGATGCGTAAGAATCAAATCGACCGACTCATCTTTGATAAAAGACAAATTCCGCGTATCGGCGAGTTTAACTTCCTGTTTGCTTGCCGGCTTGTGTTTGAATGAAAGTGCTTCCTGTGACAATTTCACCGCGTCAGGGTTTATATCTATTCCAATCGCGTCCCGCGCGAGGAGTTTCGCTTCGATAAGAGTCGTCCCCGCCCCAACCATCGGGTCGAGAACGCAATCACCTTTTTTGGAGTACATCTCAATTACATTACGAGCAATCTGAGGCGCAAAATTCCCGCGATAATCCGACTTATGAGTAGCCCATGCCCCCCGTTCCGGAAAAGACCACACGGTTGTATATTCCAGCGATATATCTGGAATATTAAAGGGATTCTCAAATAATAGTTGTCCTGTTTCTGATTTCATAATTCCTGACAAATAACTTAAAATATTAATTTGTCGGGATCATTGATCAGATTTGGATTTTGATCAACTACCTATAAGTAGCAATCGAAAAAATATTATCTATATTGAAATACGAAATGGTATTTAGTAAATATTTTACAATTTATCTATTTTCTGCTTTATTCTATTCCAAGTATCTCCTGTTTTTGAAAATATTTTATTGTAGCTATAATCTGCTCCGTATTTTTTTCTTAGTTCATCTATGGCTTGTTTTATAAATGTTTTTGCTTTATTAAATTTCCAATTAAGATCTTTATCAGTCATTTTTTCTAATTTATAAATAGCTGCTACAAAATGTAACATTGCATATTTTTTAAAAGGACAATCTTCTTCTTTTATTTTAGGCATTGTTTTTTTTACAAATAATGCGATATCACAGATTTTGAATATGCTTTCTAATTTTATTTTTTCATTAAACATTTTTTCATAAGGAGTTGCAATTTTGGGATTTTTCCTCAGAACATTAAATAATTCTGACTTTTTATTCTTTGCTGCTGCAGGTTCTTCAAATTGACAAGAATATATCCATTGAGCTAAGTCAGTAATAAAAAATCTATTTTTTTTATTTCCTTTCGTAACTTTTCTTTTGTAATCATAATCTTTTGAATTTAATCCATATTCAATTACTTTTTGGATCTCATCGTTAGTTCTTAAATCCCACAAACTAATTTTAATTTGTGTATTAGTAGCTTCGCATACTTTTTCAATGTCTTTATTCTCCAGAGCGTAAAAACGACATAGAATAGTTGCTTCTGACAATACTCTATCATCAATATTATCTTCATATTTATCATAAATTGTATTAACAGTCTGGCACCCATTAATAATTTGAGGATTTTGTATGAGAAAAGCATCTCCTCTTCTTTTCTCAATTCTTGAACATGAAAAAGTAAGACCATTATGATAGATATGAAATTCTTTTGGATTGGTTTTTATAGAAGTAATAATTTTTTCAGAAAGATTTTTGCTTTTTTGAAAGTCTCTGACATTTGCATCAAATAGATCAAAATTATTATCGATATATGTTCGTTGTAATTGTACTATCTCAGATAATGGCAACCTTGCATACAATGATTTTATGCTTGAACTACTTTTTATAATAATTTTGTTATCATTGCTGGAACAGATTTTTACCTTCCAATCATATTTATTATGTTTTGTTTTATCAGGTAAGTATTCATTGATTAAATCTTCAGCATTTAAGAAATAACAAACTTCTACAGAATCATAATCTTTTAGTTCATTTAATATACTATTTGTCTCAGGATTAGGCTTTTGCCCTTTCAATCTTACAACATAGATATTTAACTTCCATCCATCTCCCAACAAGCCCCTTGCCTTTTCTACTTGCTTTTTTGTTAAATTATTTAGTCCTTCTAAAGAAATGTTAGTATTAAGTATATAAGCATCGATATTTTCCTTAAATGATTTAACATCCTTATATTTAAAAGAATCAGTTGTTTTTATATCAAAGACATGGATTTTCTTCTCATGATTTGAGAATAAAATTGCATCAATTCCTCCATCTTCATAGTTATCTGTTATATTTTCAAGCAACTGCTTTTTGGTTATTTCAGGATACATTAATTTTAGTATTGTAACAATGAAAGCATAAGCCTCTATAGAAGACGCCCTATCAATTTTGTTAATCTTTCGAATATACTTATGGTATGCTCCCCCAAAAATGTACCATTGCTAAAAAGAGAGTATCGAATACAAT
>CAZVOA010000020.1:0-60589 GCA_964628465.1 uncultured Pirellulales bacterium
TATTTTGAGGCAATAAGAAATTTATTTCTTGACTTTGAGTTCTTCATAGGTGGTTCTGATTTACTGTATAAATAGATTCCCGTCACTCACAGAAATGACAGAGAAATTAAACAAAAAATCTGTGTTATCAGTGAAATCTGTGTCTATTTTCATTTTTTTTCAGATTCATGCAAGAAAATCACTTTTCCAGCGTCTTACTTATAGACTGAGCAATAAGACTGAGCTTTTTTATTATTTTTATAGACAATACCGGCTGTTGTCCGATTATACATAAAAACTCTATCTAAAATTTGTGGGAAATACAATGGATAATCAAAAAACACATATTCATCACGGAATCAAATTTCTATTCATAACTGTCGTTCTACTAATAACTTGCACAAATGCCTTCTCGCACTCTGAAAGTATAGCAGACCCCAATATCCAGAAAACGATAACAGTCCGGCATATCGACCCGAACATAGCCGCTAAAGTTGTAGAACAAATCATAAAACTCAAAATTTTCCAATTACCCAAAGAAACTCTGATTGTACCAAACCGGCAGGGAAAAATGCTCACGGCCATGACCAAAACTGCCGGACAAATGAAATTAATTGAGGAAATTGTTGAAAATATCGATTTCCAAGTTACAAACGAAGGTGTGATAAATAAAATAAATATCCCCGTCGCCAACCTGATTTTCGATGAATTTTATAGAATTATTTCGCCGCTGTTAAGCAAGGAAGGACGTTTAAGCTACAATATTACAGCACATATATTAGTAGTCACAGAGATAACCGAAAATCTAAAGAATATTGAGAATTTTGCAATAAAATTAGATTCCTATGATTTCGTTGATCCAAATTCGATTCCTGACACAGCCGTCATTAATACACCAGAGCAGACAGATGCCAACTCGACAGAAACAAAAGCCGCAGATAGTAATGAGCCTATGGTAGCCGTTCAATTTTCTGGCTTTAAAATCGAACACATAACAGAACGGCTGAAGCAATGGACCGGCAAAGAAGTGGTACCTTCACAGGAAGCAAATAGCCTGGGAGTCACTATATTTGCAGCAGAAAAAATGAAACGAAGCGAAGCAATCGCCCTGCTTTTTATGGCAATCAGACAACAAGGTTATATTGTAGAGGAAACTGACGACAAAATTTATATCAAAACTCCACCTTTCAAACCAGATACGGTACAACTGATTGAGCCGAATGAGCCTCTTGAAAATATCCAGGACAAAGAGATTGAAGTCAGGAAAATATTTAAATTGAAATACGAAAAACCTTCGACAATCGGACAACTCATTAGTTCTTATCTCAGCCCCTCAGGATATTTTACTGCTGACGAGAACACAAAGACATTGATGATAAGTGATACAGTTAAAAACTTAATTCAAATTGAACAAATGATTGGTATATTCGATTCTGATCCTAACTCACTTCCCAAAGGAGGTGTAATTACTCCAGCTATTCCTGATGATCCGAATGAAAATGCTCAAAGCCAAGAAACTGAATCTATACAAGTCAAAAATATTAATCCTGACAAAACCATTGAGAAGTTGAATGAAATACTTACGCTAATGGGAATTGATCCTAATAACAGGATATCTCTTATTTCTACAGACAAACAAAATTTGATATTTATAGCTGGCAATAAAGAGGACAGGCAATTGGTTAAAAACCTGATCGCGGATATTGATTATCAGGTAGCTAATGATTCTTTTAACTTTGAATTGTTCACAATAAAATTCAATGATTTTAATGGATTCTTTGAATTAATGCAAAATATCGTTGTTGTTACCGCTGTTAACTCCTCTTTTCCGATTTATTTCCATATATATCCAGTTACTCAATCTAAACAGATTCTTGCTTTTGGACACAATATGACCCGTGATAGGTTTAGAGAAATTATTAGTAATTTAGAAGGTGCCATTCAGGAATCGCCTCAGAATAAACTGCAAAGAAAAACATTCAGGTTAATGTATGCTAAACCCGAAGATGTAAAAAATAAATTAGAAGAACTATTTGGTGTCAGTATTTCATATGATCAAAGCAACAAAACAACATCGGATGATCCATTAATTGCTGTTACTTTCCCATCGCTGAAACAAATTGTCGTATTAGCGCCCGAAGACAAAATGAAAGAGATAGAAAAGTTAATTATGGAATGGGATTCGCCGATTGATTTTTAAGATGTCGGGAATTGGTCAATGGACTTTGTAAACAATTAACCTTTAAAGACTAACATGAGGATAATTATTATGAAGAAAACCGCAGCTACGCCGCTGAGGATAAAAATTGCGGTGCGGTATTGAGCGATTTTTTCTTCGCTATATTCGTCTTCATCATCGACCTTCTCACCTGCTTCCAGTGATTCGAGAGCGTTGACATCGAATTTCCTGTGCGCTTGTATCGGTGCCTTGCCCTCTCGTAAAGCTTCCAAATCAACAAGAAGCTCCTTGACGTCTTTATAGCGGTCTTCCCTGTCCTTGGCCATCATAATTTCGATAACCTCGGAAACTCCAGCCGATAATGCTGTATTTATATGGTCCGGCGGAATAAGCTTTTCCTTGAGGTGCTTTCTCATTACATCAGCGGAATTATCAGCCATGAAAGGAACACGTCCGGTTACCATATGATAGAACGTAGCACCGAGGCCGTAAATATCAGCCCGGCCGTCAATATCGATTTTGCCGCGTATCTGTTCAGGTGAAATATAATATGGTGTGCCGTATGCTTTGCCTTCTTCGCTTTGTGCGGCTTCGACATCACTTGTCGCACGTGCCAAACCCATATCAGCGAGCTTGACCACACCCTTGGAGTTTATCATTATGTTCTTGGGCTTAACATCACGGTGAATCAAATTCTGGGCGTGGGCATGTTCAAGAGCATGAGCTACCTGGATTACTATTTCAAGCGCCTCAGACTCGGGGAAAATCCTGCCGGCGTTCAAATCGTCGGAAATATCTTTTCCCTCGACATATTCCATTACAAAATAGTGGTGTCCACCTGCTTCACCGACGTCGATTGCCTGCACGATATTCGGATGATTCAGCTTTCCCGCGGCCTGGCCTTCTTTGTAGAATCGAGTTACATATTCGGGATTATTGGTAAATCGCTGGGGCAGGATTTTTATAGCTACGATTCTGTTCAAACTCAACTGCCTGGCTTTATATACAACAGCCATTGCGCCTGCGCCGAGTTTGCCGAGAATTTTATAGCCGGGAATTTGATGAGGGGCCGCTTTGCTTTCCTTGATAGTCGAAGTGAGACGTTTAGCCTGGTTGCTTGTAATAAATCCAAGCTCAACCATGAGTTCCTGCAGAACGACAGGTTCAGTCTTGCGGCGACTTTCCATCTGCTTGAGCGAGTGCTTTAATTCATCGTCAGTGCACAAACCCTGCTCAATTGCCATTTTGCCAAATAAAGTATCGTAGTTTGTTTCGTTTGTCATTGGCCCTGCTTCAACAGATCACAAAAGCTGTTAATATCCAATCCATTGGTTTTTATGACCCTATAATTACTTTACTGCGATAATTATCGGCCTATTAAGACCAATGTCAAAGAAATTTTAAAAAATTTCTTTTGGAAATAAGAAATTTACACAAATTTCGTACTAATCCTTATAAAATAATTCGACCCTTTTACTCTGCAAGTTTAGCTCTATCTTTTGCCTTTGTAATGAAGACTAATAAACACATATTTGTAAGTGGATAAAATTTTTGATCTGCTTGCTTATTTATTTAGTAGTGTTAAAATAGTCTAAAGAGTATGTTCTTCGGTTCTGACTTTGACAAAAAGCGTAGAGTTGGAATCATTAAAATTATGTTTTGAGCGAATAATAAGAGGAAAGAAAGAGATGGTTTATGGGCAAGAGAATTAACTCAAAATCTATCACTATGTTTATAACTCATTTCATTTTATTAACTTACATTATAAATATACCGATTCAGTCATCAGCAGTTCGCGGCCAGACAATCCAGGCGGTTTCAGGTCTCCATGGCGGCATCGGCATGGGTACGTGGGATACAAAGACTGAATTCAGAGACATTCTCGTACAAACCGGCGACGGAAAGACTTTACTCCAGCCATATTTCCCCAACGGCCTCAACGATTGGCAACGTGGCGGCGGCGAATGGACAATCGTCAGCGGTGTGCTGAACCAGAATAGCCGGGCCATCAATTGCCAGATTATCTGCGGTGAGAACACATGGACAGACTACACTTACAGCCTCAAGGCCAGACGCACCGAAGGTACTGAAGGCTTCCTGATTATCTTTGCCGCACAGGACAGCAAAAACCTCTACTGGTGGAACATCGGCGGCTGGGGTAATACACGCACTGCGATTGAGAAAATGACACAGGGCGTCAAGCGAGAGATTCCCGGCACAGCGGTAAACCTGCGAATCGAAACAGGGACATGGTATGACATCAAAATCACAATATCTGGCGACACAGCATCATGCTACTTTAACGGGAACTTAATCACGAGGATTATTCAGGACAAAGGTTCTTCTACTTTGCCCGATGCAGGCCCGCCAATGGTAGTCAACAACGGCAATGGACCTGAGCCTGCCAGATCATCAAGCGGTATAAGCACAGGGCTTTCCAGCAGCTCACGCTCACTGCCCGTACAATCCGGCGGGCCAGTACCAACGCCGGAAGATGTAATAAATAAAGTTTTGATTCCGGCAGCACCAGAAAGGAACAAAGACGTGATGCCAGAGCAATCCACAACGAGAATCTGGAAATCTCAAAATGGCAAATACGCCGTCAAGATAACCGAGAATGTAGTTATAAACGGACACGGAGACGGGCCAAGAGGGCCAATTATTTTCAGCCGTACATCGACCTATGTCACCGGTCTGGCGATTGCACCGGACGAAACGGCTTCCAAACTATGGGAATGGACTGAGCCTCAGCCGCCGCGAAGCGAGAATTTGTCGTATTCATCGTTTATCACTCTTCAAGTCTCAGATGTCCTGGTGGGTGATTCAGGAAATCGTTTCGTGCTGCTCGGGCGATTCAACAACATCAACAGCATCCCGCCTCGGGCGTTCCAACGTGTGATTGTTATCCTGGATAACAAGGGAAAGACTCATACGGAGGTCATCGCTGACGATTGGTTGAAAGTCCTTGGGCCGGATGGTGAAATAACCACAGATAAGCCGCCTAAACTTAGTTTTCTGGATAATGAGAAAATCCTCGAAATCAAGCTGGCGTCCGGCAAAACTGTGCATGTGAACACTGATTCGGGAGAACTATCAATTAAAAATGGACAGGCCGATACTGGAGTACAGGTTAATCCGGTCACGCCGGAACTGGAAATTAACGAACAGACGCTGGCTGAGACTACCGACCGCAGCAGGATAAAACCTGTTGGGCATAAAGAATTGCTGGACATCTTAGAGCAGGAATTAAAGATAACCGAAAGAACGGCTAATCAAGAGCTTGTCAACAAATTCAGCCAGTATCCGAAAGAGCAGAAACTTGAAACAGCGGCTTATTGTCTGAAAGAGAACAAATATGCCGGCCTGATGCTTTGGCAAATGGGCAGGGATAATCAATTGCAGGATAAACGCTTGGTTCCCTATATTATAGAGGTGATGCCGAAATTACCGGAACGAGACCTTATGTACGCCGCAAGTGCAGCTTATAGAATTCCGGATGTAAACTTCGTGGAGCCTTTGCTGGAATACGTTATTGGAAGTGACTTTAAGCAAGACCAGGTTGTCGGCGGCGGCACAGGTGGGATTGGACAACTTGTACACTATTCTACCTTTGAATCTGCTACAATTGCGATTTCAAGAATTACCGGAGGAGAGTTGGGAAAGGTTGATATTAAAAAGCCTCGTCAAACCCAGATTCAGGAATGGCGAGAAGCATGGCCCAAAGTAAGACAGGAATTAATGAAAGAAATACATCCGGCCGTTCATCAGGAATTACTGGATTTTCTTGCGAAAGCGGATGAAGCGTCAGATAAAAATAAATATATTGAAACCTTCAATAGCTACAAGCTGAATGATAAATTAGAGACTATCGCTTATGTTATGGAAAAGGGTTTGTACCCTGATTCTTTCTTTGCCTTTTCCGGAATTCAGGATAAACGTTTGGTACCGTTTATAGCTTCGGCACTTCAGGACTCAAACGGATTGAAAGTATTATGTGCTGCACAGCTTGCCAGACAGAATCCGGACCCAAGCTTGCTGCCGTTACTTATGAAATATGGTCTTGAGAACAATTATGGCAAAGAGTACAGATACAGCGTTGGACAAAGAGGTGCTGGAGAAAGAATTTACGTTAGTTATCAATCAGTATTTGGAATCGCCGCACAAGCAATCTATGCAATTACAAACGGAAAGATTGGCAGCCAAAACTACACAAATATTCAACAGGAAATTCCTGAAAAAGAAAGAAAAGACCTGATTGAAAAATGGCGAAAGATTTACGATGAATCACTAAAGAAGGATTACGAGCCGAACCTGTTGAACACTCAGATAAAATGAAAGGAAAAAATATGTCGATGTACACAAAAAGAGGAAGTTTCATAAAAGTGAGTATGAAAACAACAATAAACAAAAAATTGGCCGAAATGTTTATGTTGTTAATCTTTATTCATAGCGGCATCTGTTTAGCTGAAGCGAGAAGCAACCCTGGGGCAGAACCAAACAAACCAGTTTTCATGGATCGAGGCGGGCGTGTTGCCTCTGATACTAATGGGATAAAACCTGTAGCACATGAGGAATTGCTGAATATCATGGAGCAGGAACTTAAGGAAACTGCTAAGCAGGAGGAGCTTGTCAAAAAATTCAGCCAATACCCGAAAGAGCAGAAGCTTGAAACAGCGGCGTATTGTTTCAAAAAAAACAAATACGCCGGCCTGATGCTTTGGCAAATGGGCAGGGATAATCAATTGCAGGATAAACGTTTGGTTCCCTATATTATAGAGGTTATGCCGAAATTACCGGAACGAGACCTTATGTACGCCGCAAGTGCAGCTTATAACATTCCGGATGTAAACTTCGTGGAGCCTTTGCTGGAATACGTTATAAAGAGTGACTCTAAGAATGACCAGGTTGTAGGAGGACAAATTGTGCACTATTCAGCCTTTGAATCCGCAGCAATTGCTCTTGGAAGAATTACCGGAGGGGAGCTTGGAAATACTGATATCAAAAAGTCACGTCAAGTCCAGATTCAGGAATGGCGCGACGCATGGCCGAAAGTCAGGCTGGAATTACAGAAAGAAATACATCCAGTCGCTCATCAGGAATTGCTGGATATATTTGTAAAGGCAGAGAATACCGGCAACAGAAATGATTTAGCTCAGACATTTCGTAATCACAAGCTGAATGATAAATTAGAAACGGTCGTTTATGTCATGGAAAATGGTTTATACCCGGATGCTTTTTTTGCTTTGTGCCAGGTTCAGGATAAACGTTTATTGCCATTCATATCTAAGGCACTTCAGGATTCGAATGGAGTAAAGGTATTGCTTGCTGCACAGCTTTCCTACCACATGCCGGATCCGAGTTTGCTGCCTCTGCTTATGAAATATGGTCTCGAAAACAATTTTGGCAGAGATTATAAATATAGCGTTGGACAAAATGGCTTTGGAGCTGGAGAAAGAAATTATGTCAACTATCACTCAGTATTTGGATTCACTGCAGCAGCTATCTATAAGATTACAGACAGAAAAATTGGCAGCTCGAACTATATGAGTATTAAGCAGGAAATTCCCGAAACAGAAAGAAAAGACCTGACTGAAAAATGGCGTAAGATTTACGATGAAACAATGAAGAAGGATTACGAAAAGAATTAAGCCGCCAGCCACGGAAAACAAAATCAAAATGCCTGTAAAGTTTGAACTGGTGGACATTTGATGCCGGGACACATAAATTTGTGTCGTCATATACACGCAACCAGGATAAGTGCTATTCCTTTGAAAAGCTTTGTCAGTTCTTATCTTTATCTACATATGACTTATGGAAACCTTTGCTTAGAAACTTGATTTTCTTTTCGGCGGTATCGACACCTGTAAGAACCAGAACAGCGAGGATTGCCAGCTTGACGCCGATAAACGGGTAATTGACTCCGATAGTTATTCCTATAGCTGCCAGTATCCAGATACACGCGGCGGAAGTAACACCAATAACTATTCCGTCACGCGAAAGAATAACGCCGCCGCCGAGAAATCCTATACCGGTAATTATCTGGCCGATTACACGCAATTCCAAAGCATCCTGATTATTGATACCGGAAAAAGTGGTAAACACGTAAGTACTGATACAAATTAATATACTTGTACGAATACCAATTGGTTTACCATTAATCTGCCTTTCTAAACCTATAATCATTCCGGCCAGCATGGCACAAACAATCTCTATCCAGCTAAAAGGCGTCATATCAAATATAGTTTTCAAAATATCCATAACAGAAAGATACTTCCGGGAGTTTATATTTGCAAGCAAAAAACAACATCGTTAATTATGAGAATATCTGGGATAAAGAGGTTTGGAAATGAACCTTAATTATGTTACAATAGCAGGAAGTCGATAGTTATTAGTATTTAGTATATAGTATTTAGGGTGGGATTTGTTGCCCTGTGAAGCATGAGTTATCCCGCCATTTATTTTAATAAAGATTTTAATGAATAAAGATAACCCATTCTTTAATAAACAGGAACGCATTCCGGTGGCCGTAACACATGGCAATGGAGCATATCAGAATACTTTAAAGGCACTCGAATCTTTTAATTTGAAAGCCGCACGCGGTAAACGTGTTTTGCTCAAGCCAAACGCGGGAAGGCTCGGAAAACCCGGAACAGGGATAACAACCAACCCGGAAGTAGTAGCAGCCGCGATAGACGCTTTCCGTCAGGCCGGAGCGGATGTCGCAATAGGCGAAAGTCCTATAACCGGCATCAAAACGATGGAAGCTTTTGAAACAACCGGTATCGCGGAAGAAGCCCGCAAGAGAAATTGCCCTTTAATTGATATGGATGCAAGGCCGTGCGTCGAAATTGATATTCCAAACGGCGTTGTAATAAACAAGCTGAAATTATGCCCGGAAGTGCTGGAATACGATTATATCGTTTCCATTCCAGTAATGAAAATGCACATGCACACAGACGTAACGCTTGCGGTCAAAAATATGAAAGGCTGCCTGTGGCGGCGAAGCAAAGTTCAGTTACACATGCTTCCGCCAATCGAGGGTAATGCAGATAAATCTTTGAACGTAGCTATTGCCGACATGACTTCAGTACTCAGGCCTCACTTGTCGATTATCGACGGCTCAATATGTATGGAAGGTCTCGGCCCAAGTGCCGGTACAGCGAAGGAACTAAATTGTGTTGTCGTAAGCGCGGACGCTTTCGCCGCGGACGCGGTTGCGTGTCGATTGATGGGTACATGCGCAGAAGATGTCCCCTACCTGAGAATGGGAGCGGAGCGGGGATTCGGCGTAATTGATATGGATAAGATTGATGTTTCACCGGATAACTGGACCGATTGGTGCAGCGAATTCGCGAAGCCACCGAAAAATATTACCATCGAATATCCGAATGTTAAAGTATTGGATAACAACTCCTGCAGTGCGTGCCAATCTACGGTTCTTTTATTCCTGAAAGAACATGGTGACAAACTTTTCGATTATCTTCCCAAAGACGAAATACTGCATATAGCAATTGGCAAGGGACATACAGAACTGCCCGAAAAAACGCTATGCGTAGGCAATTGTACGGCCAGATTTAAAAATTCACACAATTTCCTGCCGGGTTGCCCACCTGTCGCAAGTGAGATACTCAAAAAGCTCATCGGAAAAACTTCATTTAACGCCGATGAAAAAGATTCCAGTAATGGTACCTCTTAAGGTATATCTGGTGCGTTAACACGCACATCCCTGGGATCCCATGGGGCCTAATTTTTTTTTTCGCACTACGCCATACTCAATACGCGTTACGAATTATATCAGCGGCAGTAAACGCGAAATCAGAAGAACAAAAAGAAACGAAGTTATCCCGCATGTTGCCGATATAACCGTCCATGATTTCAGAGTTTCAGTTTCCGTAAGAACGCCCATACGCGCGACAATCCAGAAGCCGCTATCATTCATCCATGGAACGACAAGAGAACCTCCACCAATGGCCAGAGCCAGGTAAACAAAGTTACATCCCAGAACTTCCGTTGAAAATCCCAGAGCCGCAAACATGGAGGCGGTTGTCATCATCGCAACCGTACTCGAACCCTGAGCGATTTTGAGAAGCGAAGCAACACCAAAAGCCGTCAGGAATATTATCATACCCGCATTTTGCGTGCCGCCTTCGAATGCGCCTGCGATATAATCTTTAATCCCGGCTTCCTGAAGCATTGCCCCGAAAGCGCCGCCGCCGGCAGTGATGAGAATGATAATGCCGCCGCTCATAAGAGATTCATCCACAGCTTCGGTAAGTTTTTTGAGCGGTAGCTTTCTTTTCCAGACCAGCATAAGCATAGCAATAACCGCGGAAAGAAACAGCGCCAGATTTGGATTACCCAAAACAGAAGTTATATCCGCCGCTTCCTGGGCAGGACCGATTTCCTGAGTATCACCGAAAACTTTGCCATCCGTCAATTTCTGCGCTAAAATCATAGCGTCATCTTTATCTTTACGAATTTTCGCCTTTTGAATTTCTGAAGCGAGTTTATCGACGCTTCCAAAATCGGAAAAAATCTTTGCGTTTATAAGTTTCTCTGACAGGTTTCTGGCATTTTTATCACTTGTTTCAATTTGAGATGATACTACACCCGGCAGAATCTTGTTAACGTGCTCTCTGCTTGCGAATACATTTGCGATAGTATTACTCGAAATCAGAATTACAGGCAGTAAAATTGGGAGTAGAGAAAGCCACAAAGGAGGAAGTTCGCTGTCCGGAATTGGTGCAAGGTCTGATTCACCGCTATAAGGACGCATAGACACATTCATAAAACGATTAATAAGACTGCAAACAAACATTGCCACAATAGCGGTAGGTATTCCGATAACGATTCCCATTAGAATCATAAGTCCGAGATCGACCCCAAATTCAGTCGCGATAAAAAGCGGTCCGGGAGTCGGCGGCACAAGAGTGTGTGTAATACAGCCTCCAGCGCAGATTGCCATAATATATGTCATGTAATTCTTACCGGTTCGCTTATATAGTGACCTTGCAAGAGGAACCAGCAAATAGAAAACTGTATCGAAAAAGACTGGAACCGAAAGAACAAATCCGCTTCCCATTAACGCCCACGGCGAGCGTTTTTCGCCAAGTAATTTCATAAATGCACGTACAACCCTGTCCGCCGCCCCGCTGTCCATCAGACACTTGCCAATAATGGACGCCATCGCAATTACAATTCCAATTTTGCCAACCGCGGAGCCGAAAGCATCCGCAACCCTGGTTAGTTTTATAGCGACAGCACCGGGAGAAAGAATACTGACTACCATAGCCGCTGTAATTAACGCGATAAAGGCGTTGACACGAAGGACAATTATCATTCCGATAACGATTGCGATACCAATGATGAGAATAAGCAGTGGACTCATTAATTCAGTCTCCTTTTTTAAAATTGTCTTGTGAACCTGTTAATTTAGAAGCACTAAGGACTTACAATTTATTTGCAAGAAATTAACTTATTTTTCGCAACAGGTCAAGTCTATTCTGTTTTATCATTAAATACAAAAAATAATTACTTTGAATCATTTGGCTATCTATTTTAACAGTGAGATACTTTTTTGCTTGACCGATGTATATAACTAATATATACTTTTATATATGGATTCATTAGAAATATTATCGAATTGCACAGGTTTTGACTGGGACTCAGGTAATATCGAAAAAATATGGACAAAGCACAAAACAAGCCCATTCGAGTGTGAGCAGGTATTTTTTAATGAACCTTTAGTAATTCAGGATGATACTAAGCATTCGCAGTTTGAAGAAAGATATTATGTTTTGGGACAGACAGATAAGAAAAGGCTGCTTTTTATTGTGTTTACTATTCGAAGGAATTTGATACGAGTTATATCGGCCAGAGATATGAGCAAAAAAGAAAGGCAGGTTTATAATAATTTATGAGCAAGCAGATACCAAAATTTAAAAACGAAGATAGCGAAAGACGTTTCTGGGGCAAGAATGACTCTACTGATTATATCGATTGGAGCAAAGGCAAAAGAGTTATTCTGGGCAAATTGAAACCTTCATCGAAAACGATTTCTATAAGATTGCCCGAAATGATGATTGAAGAACTAAAATTGCTGGCAAACAAGAAAGATGTTCCGTATCAATCTTTATTAAAAATGTTCCTTGCAGAAAGAATCGAGTCAGAACTGGAACACACTGTAAACTAATTTCATGATAATTTGATTAGTATTTTAAGATATGACAGAAGAAATTGATATTCGTTATATGAAACTTGCTATCGATCAGGCTCTCATCGCCGAGGAAAATGGTGACGTGCCTATTGGTTGTGTTATTGTGTACCAGAACCAGGTAATCGGCAGAGCATACAACCAGCGAGAACAATTACAAGACCCCACCGCTCACGCGGAGATAATCGCCCTGACACAAGCCGCGACGTTTCTCGAAAGCTGGCGAATTCTCGATTGCACAATGTACGTTACACTGGAACCATGCTGCATGTGCGCCGGTGCGATTGTGCTTGCGAGAATGAAACGATTGGTCTATGGCTGCGACGACCCGAAAACCGGAGCGGTCAAAAGCCTCTACAATATCGTTCAAGACGAGCGGCTGAACCACAAAGTTGATGTAACTTCAGGTGTTATGGCAGAAGAATGCGGATCTTTGCTGCAAGCCTTCTTCAAACGCAGAAGAATCGAAAACAGCCAATTAGAATAACTCATAAAGCTTAAAAAAATGAGTGTCTTGAGAAAAATTAAAAGAGTAAAAGAGTCAATCAAAGCTCACAATGACGCAAAGAAAAAATTGACATTCCTCGATGTGTGGTTGTCTATAGGATTAGCAATGTTCGTCGTAGGCATCTTGTTCAGCTTTGCCTTTTACAGTTTTTTTGGCGGCAGACCCGAAGGAATTATCAATACAAGAGTGGGTTCATTCCCTGTCGAAAAAATGGAAGCTGGTAATTCTAATTATTTAGATATGACTATTATCTGTGCAATCTTTGCGGTTATAGGTCTGGTTATATCTGGAATATCCCTTATGGTCAAACATATCAGAAAACGAACCCAAAATCCAACCTCAAATACTTTTAATCAGTAGTTGATTAGAGACATTTATCTGATAAAAATCACAATATAATCGCGTCTTGCCGATTGAGAATACTACAGCTAACTTATTATATAGCCATAATTTGCATAAAAATTGGGGATAAAAAAGAATCGGGGAGACAAGATTTGAACTTGCGGCCTCTGCGTCCCGAACGCAGCGCTCTAGCCAAGCTGAGCTACTCCCCGGCTCGAAAAGGCAAATATACCAAATCATTCCCCAAAATGCAAACTATTAAGTATAAAAAATAAAAAATGAAGTAACAAGAGCGGCAGCCTCAATCGGAAATTGGGAATGGATGAGTTTTATACTTAACATCCCAATCCTGAAAAAACAGGATGAGGATGCCACCCAATCCATGCTTTAAATCTTGTCTCCCAGATTCTTTATTGTTCCGGTTCTATTACCGGCCAAAATACTGCATCAGAGTCTTCTTTGGACCACATTTCATATATTTCGCTTATTCTTCGGTAAATTTTACCACCGTCATCTTTACAATTCAAGCCGTAACTATATAAGATAAAATCATTCCCAGTTCTCTTGTAAACTAAAGGCTTATCACTGAATGGATCCAAGGGAAGTTCCTTAAGATAACCTGTCGTTACAAGTTCATTTAAATCATTCGGATATTCACCTTTATCCTGTTTATACCTTGTAATTGCAACAATCATTAATGTTGCATCCATATCGGCTTTATTCTGATAGCTTCGATTTATTTGAAATTCTATTGACGTAACAGGGAATAATACTTCAAGAAACCAATTATCTTTAACAATGGTTTGTAATTCTTCGTTCCATTTGGAACGTTCAATATTGATTTTAGATGGGTTTGTTGACGCATACTTGTCCCAATAATTCATGAGTTTGTCAAGAGTCTTCAAAGTCTCTTTTTTATTCGGATGCTTAATAAGAATATGATAAAATAACGCGACTCTTCCTGGTTCAACCGGATTGCTCCTAAATGTATCTAAACTTAATAATTTTAAAAATTCCGGCAAATACAAATGTCCATTTCCAATTCCATCGCTTGTAAAACCTCTTTGTATTTCATCAAGTATTAATATTTTTTCACCTGAATAGTTAATTCTAAAATTCTCGCTTTTATTTATACTTTCAAAATCATTCTGGAAATCAGCTAAAACTTTCGTATCAATTTTATTGTCATTTAATATAAATACTAAAACTCGGTTAACCATATAGTCAAATGACGTTCCAACAAGATATTCAAGCATAGATTTACTTGTCTTTAATTGAGATCCAACAAGGTAACATGATTTTATATCATTCAATCCTCCAATAATATCCCCTTCTTCCACTCTCAGCATTGCTCGCCAATATAATGATATAAGAATTTGTCTCATTGGAGTAAGATATGAAGTAGTAAGAGAAAATACTCCTTCATCTTCCGTGTGTTCATTAGTTTCATATAACGGCCAGTAATAAGGTTTCTGTGTACCCTTAACAAATAATGCGAAGTATTTTTCGTTATGGTTAATACTTTTTTTAATGAGAATTTTTTCTTCTGGTGTCGCTTCATAATAATTATTAATTGGGCTGAATTTATCATCATTTGAGTCTTCAGACCATAATCTCGCGGCTTCAGAATACAAAAGTGCGGCGTTTTGTGATTCATCAAGACTCCGTTTGATAAGTTCTTTGATCTCTGCCACATAATCTTTTGTGATAACAGGCTTACCTGTAAAAAACCATCCCACGTAAATTATAAAAAAAGCTATAGAAATAATTAACGCATGAAAGCATCTTATTGTTACAATTTGCCATAGCGGTCGGCAACGTTTTTTCGCGCGGCGTATCAGCGTTGCTAAGAGTTTTATGTCACCGAATTCTTCAATTAGACTTTCAGCTTTTTCCAGCCGCTCCTGTTCTGTCTTGCAATCCTGCAACTCGTCCTCAAAATGTGTTAACAATTCAGCCTGTACATCCGCTCTGACTTTCTTGCGATAGCGTATCTTTTTGATAACTTGTTTTATAAATCCAGTTGCACAGTCAGGAATTTGATTTGAATTGTTTGTTTCATTTTCCTTTGCCATAATATCCTCTTATTTCTATCTAAGCAACTCAGCTTGTCATGCCGGACAACAAACTGGAAATCATATTCGCGAGCCAGATTCTTCGGCTTCGCCTCAGAATGACAAGCATTTTTTAAGCTGGTGAAAATGCTCCGCCGAAAAGGAGATTCAGTCCGGTTGTCAGTTCTTTCAACTGTGCTTTCTGTTTGGCCAATTCATTCATGCCGATATCGGTTATTGAATAATACCTTCTTTTTCTTGCGGCCTCTTTATCTTCCCATTTGCCCGCTATCAATTTTTTCGCTTCAAGGTTATACAGCAGTGGATAAAGCGTACCTTTGCCAAGCGTTAGAATTTTACCGCTTCGCTGCTCTATAGCCTGGCTCAACTCGTAGCCGTACATCGGGCCGCGAGATAGAATTTCCAAAACTACTACCGGCACGATTCCTTTTAATAATTGACTCTCGAATTTCATAATTAAACTCCTAAAACATGACTTAAGCGTTATATTAATATGTTTTACATATTATGCAATACATACTATGCTAAATCAACCATAAAATGTAATTTTTTTCAAAATATTTATAAAAATCGGGATTTTCAATAAAAAAACGGAGTATTTCAAAAGTACTATTGCAAATTTGTTATGTTTAATGTAAATTAAACCGAAAGATTAAGACCCGGAGCAGTGGCAGAGCGGCTGATCGCGACGGTTTTGAAAACCGTTCTACCTTTGCGGGTAGCGGGGGTTCGAATCCCTCCTGCTCCGTTAAACTTCTTTTTTATCTCACACTGATTTCCGCAATAAAACCACCCCTCTATTCGTCTTTTAATATAGACAACCGCGGTCGAGTGAAACAATAAATCAAAACATGTAGTGACTATAGTCGATGTGCGCGCAAATATATTACTAACTGCATACATGAAAGGTTATGAACATGACTTGGCAAAAAAGAGATAACAGAAATGGCTTTACACTCGTTGAACTTCTTGTAGTAATTGTGATTCTTTCAATGCTCGCAGGAATTACGGCTCCAAGATTATTCGAACAAATTGATAAATCAAAATGGGATTTGACAAAGCCGCAGATGAAACCTATTGAAGAGGCGATAGATTCGTATTTTCTTAACTGCCGGGAACTCCCGGTTACTTTTAACGACCTTCTAAGTAATCCAGGGATAGACGGCTGGTCTGGTCCTTATTTGAAAAAAAGTCAGCTGGAAGATCCCTGGGGTTTTGAATATGGCTATGTCCCCAACGGAACTATCAATCCAGGCAGTTATGATTTAATCAGCTATGGAAAAGATGGTGTTCTCGGCGGCGACGGTTACAATGCGGAACAGTATAACGACTAATGGCAAATAAATATATTTATACAATATTTTGTGAAGATTACTTTTGTTGAATAGATTTAAAATAAGCTTTGGCATCTTCAAAGCCGCCAATATTTTCGACATTTGTATAACCGAGATTTTTTAACGTATTAAGAGCTATGCCGGAACGACTTCCGCTAAGACAGTATAATAATATTTTCTGATCCTTGTTAACGGCATAATTCTCGATTTTGTTTGCAATCTCTGTATAAGGAATATTGATAGCTCCTTTGATATACCCTGATGAATATTCTTGTTTAGTACGAACATCAATAACTAATACAGATTCACCCGTTTTAGATGATTCTGAAAAATTAGATGAGTCTGTACTCCGGCCTGTTTCATCCTGTTTTTTCGTACAACCTGATACAAAAAGAAGACACATTGCAATATAAAACAAGTAACGCATTCGTCAGGGTCTCCATAAATTTTTAAACATCTTATTTTAAATTCATAAAAGATATTTTACTGTCTTTGAAGGACTTTGTTCTTTGGAAATTGCTTGATTTTAATAAATTCAGGTGCTATTTTGTTTTTTTAGACAATATATTCAATAAAATTTACAGGATCTAACGATGGCAACTGAATGGGATGATAAAAACGTAACGATTTCTGACTTGCAAAATTTAATTATGGATTTCGTACGCAAGCGGGATTGGGAACAGTTTCATAGTCCGAAGAATCTTTCGATGGCGATTGGTTCGGAAGTCGGTGAGTTAATGGCCCATTTCAGGTGGATGACATCAAAAGAAGAAGAACAAGCCGCGGTTAAAGGTAAAAATAAAACCGAAATTTCCTATGAAGTCGCGGATATTATGATGCTGCTTTTAGAGTTTGCAAAACTTACGGAAATTGACATCGCCCAGGTTGTAAAAGAAAAACTTGAGATAAATGAAACAAGGTATTCCGTGGAAGAATTCAAAGGCAAAAATCACAAGTATAATAAAAAATAAATATACTATTACATGTCACTTAGTATTGCGTTTTATATCAGTTCCGCTGAATCAGACGGAATCCACGCGGTACTATCATCTGTAAGTTTGATGTGATACCATCTTGGCCTGCTTTCGAGCAACTGAAATTCCGTACCTTCATGCAGGGAATCCTTGAAACTTGGCGGATAGTTCTGGCCGTCACCCTGCCGTGCAGTAACTTCATTGGCCGTAATGACACCATAACTTGTATTGTTTTGACTTCTGTATTCGATAAAAACTGAAACAAAAAACAGAATTGTCAATAAGCCGCTGATTATCATAGTAAACATAAGCGACCCGGCAAGCCCCTTTCTTATCGTTACCGCACCACAAAGGCACAATGCACCAAAGAACACACATGTTAGAATAAATTTAACTTTCATCGAAAAATCATAATGCCAGAAAAACAACGTCTGCATTACTTTTTTTTCTGTGTTTACCGTCACCTTATCGATTCTTCTGCTGCGTGCGAATTCGAGATTTTTTTGAATATTCTCATCATTACCATCGAGTTTCTCTGCTCTTCGGTAATTCAAGATCGCTTTTCCAATACTCCCTTTTAGGAAATATGCATTAGCAAGATTATAATACAAACGGGCATTTTTAACATTACCTTCTTCTATGATTTTATTGAAACTGAGTATTGCTTTTTCATAAAGCTCGGAGGCTTTATCCTGGTCATCCGTCGAGTTAGCCTGCTGAAAATAATCGTTCGCCTGCGAAAACAATTCCTTCTTCTGTTCTTTTGTCAAGTCAGCTTTGGCAATTGAACCTACGCATACAAACAAACATAAAAATATAATTATAAATTTCTTATACATTATTTATCAGATTTCTTTTCGATAGTTAAAATCAAATCTATAGCTTTATTAACACATTGAGAATCAATATTTGCTCCACCCGACGCATAGCGTGACGCTTCACAATCGGCAATAATATTTTTAAACTGTTGAGCTGTATCAGTGTCACCAGATGCTTCAATTATCACTTCGTAACAATCATTAGAAGTAAGTGAGCCTGCAGTTCTATCGAAACGCTCTCCTATATACTGCTTCAATATAGCCGCGAGCTGCTCGACATGTTCGGGCGAATTAGATGAAGAAATACTTTTGAGCTGGCTAATCGCTTTCCCTGTTGCGCCGCGTTTGCGTTTTTGTAACTGTTTTTCAGGCGATGCGTTGGAAGTTAATTTTGTAACAGCGCTAAATAAAAGAATTCCAAGCGGCCCGGCCCAAATTACTAAATAAGCCGGACTGACAATCGCGGCTATCGGTGAAAAATCATGACTTTGCAACGCATCCATATCCTGGTAATTCGCTGAAAGCCCCTGCTTTACAGCTTCCACTTCTTTGTTCATAGGTGAAAAGTCAGTACCTATTAAATCTGAAACAGTAAGCAATTTGGTCGGAGAAACTTCCAGCTTTATCGGTTTAGTTTTTGCAGTGACATAAGTACCCTTTTCAGAATCAAAATAGGAAATAGGAATAGAAGGTATTTCTGTCACCTTGTCGTTATTTGCCCGAATTGTCTGGGTAAATATCTTGTACCCGTTTTCAATTACAGGAGATGCCTGCTCTGAGGGAATCTTGAAATTATTCTCGAATTCAGGAATCTGTTCGAGTTTAGGCCATTGTATCGGTTTCAAATATTTGTTGCCGCCGATTTTTATATTCAATGTAATCGGATCACCGATACTTACCTGCGTTGGAGTTGCGGAACTTTCAATCGAATAATTTCCAATCAGTCCATAAAAACTATCAGGTTTGCCCTGTACGGGCATATCCATAACAGTCAGTTTCTCAGGTTCAGAACTGACCATAAAACGCTTATACTGAGTATTCGAGCCGAAAAAATCACTAAATAAATCTCTTGAGCGTGAACCTCCCACGGCTACATCAGCCGATATAGTTGTTGGCTCGATATTAATAACACCGGAACGTTTGGGAATCAGAATCTTGCTGAAAGACAGAAGATTTGTCTGTCTGTTGTTATGATTAATAACAGACCTGACTATACCAATCGTAATACCGTTGCTAAGCTGTGCCTGCTGTACCTGCTGAGCTGGAATATCAGGCTCTTCAAGATAAAAATCATCACTTGTGAAAACTGGAATATTCAAACTCAAATTTTCGATTTCACCATAATAGTAAAATTTTATCGTTATTAATACAGGCTGGCCTACATAGCACTGCTTCTCTGATAATTCAACTTCCAGATCAAGCCTGTCCGTAGTTCCGGGTTTTACGATATTTACCGATACAGCATTGGTTTGATATTTTTTCCCGTCAACTGTTACCGTTACAGGCGGCAACTGAATTTGACCTTCACTGCCTGTAGAGAGAACATACGACATAATTAAATACCTGGTAGATGTTGCACGGCCATTGACAATTTGAGTTGAACTTTGTTGTCTGTTTCCGCCGGATCTCGGATTATATTTCTGTAAGGGACTTATATCAACCTGACCGACATTTTCGGAATTTTCTATAACGATTAAATAATTAAAATTCTCCCCGACATATATACTATCAGAAGACTCTACCTGCGCATAAACACGCACCTGAGCATATATATTGCCCGAGAATATCAACGACAGAAACAAAACTGAAATAATACTTATAAAATTCTTTTTCATATTACCAGTCCTTCTCAACTTTCTGATTGGCAGGTCTTTGGAGCATTTGCCTTTGCTCTTTGTCTTTCTGCTCTTTGTCGAGTATTTCCTGAGCGGTTGCGTTCGGAGCGGCTGCTTCCTGAGCCTGTTGATTCTGATCCTGCTCAGGTTGGTTCTGTTGATCCTGATTTTGATCCTTGTTCTGGTCTTCCTGCTCTTGCTGGTCCTGGTTAGGATTGCCGCTCGGCTGCTTCTGCTGGTCATTTCCCTGCGAAAGTTTCTCAAGAGCTTTCTCAAGATTTTCCGCCGCTTTATCCTGCGATTCCTTCGCACCTTTTCCATCAGAATTTTCCAATTGCTGTTGCGCCTTCTTCTGATTCTCTGCGGCCTGCTCAAGTTCCTTCGCGGCTTCCTGCATTTGCTGGGACATCGGATTATTAGGATCCTGCTGCTGCTCCAATTCCTGCTTAGTCTGCTCAGTATCGTTTTGTAATTGCGATTGCTCCTGCGATTGTTTCTGATAATCTTCAGAAGCCTGCTGCTGGTCAATCTGCTGCTTATCAAGCTGTTCCTGTGTCTGCTGCGATTGTTCCGACAAAGACTTCTGCTTTTCAATAAGCTCTTTCAGCTTTTCCTGCATTTGTTGCTGCTGTTGGGCCTGTTTTTCCTGTTCCTGCTTCTGTTTATTTATCTGGTCAATAATATCCTTGATAGTTAAGCGGGCAACTTCGATATTCTTCGCGGCGTTTTGATTCTCCGGTTCAATTTCAAGCGTCTGCCGCCAGTTGGCTATACTGCTTTGCAAATCATCAACCGATTTCTGCAAATCAGAATCCTTCTGTTTCAAGCCCTGCTGAAAAAAGCAATTGCCAAGATTATATTTAGCTTTTGCAACCAATTTCATATCCTTGCTTTCCGCGGCAACCTGCCTGAAAAGATTTATCGCTTCGGAAAAATCTTCGAGCATGTAATAACTGTTCGCTTTATTAAACTTCGGCTCAAGTACCTGCGGTTCATCAATTAGAGCGGCATCATATTTTTCTATCGCTTTATTGAAATTGCCCTGAGAATACAAACTATTGCCCTGCTCAACCAAAGCTCTCGCGGAATCTGCATAAACAGAGCGGCTTACAGCTAAAAAAAACAATACAATTAATATTCGCATAATGTCATTGCGAGGAAGCCGTAAGGCTGACGAAGCAATCTCTACGCCAGCGATTTTAGATTGCCGCGCCGACTTCCAGTCGGCTCGCAATGACATATATACTTTTCGTTTAATATCAATCAGGATTTTAACCTTTTTTGCATTCACTTGTCATCATCTCTAACACTAATAATATTAATCCAAGAGCCAGAAATATCTGGAATCTCTCATCATACCTAATCATCGTTGCTGATTCAAGCTCCCGTTTCGGCCCGGAAGCGATAACTTCCTTGTAAATCGTGCCCAAATCCATCGTTGTTCCGGGCTTCACCGAAAGATATTTGCCCCCTTCAGTCGCATACACAATTTTCATCAGCAAATCACTGCCAAGTTTCGACCAGACTTCCTGTCCATTATATTTAAGAAAAGTTGTTTCGCCGTTCGGCCCTGTTATTGGAATTCTCGAACCCTGTTGATCATCACCAAGCCCGATTGCGATTATTCTTATTCCCTGTTCAGCGGCTTTTTCGGCAGCCTGCTCTGCAAAACTATTAACACCGTCCTGCTCTTCGCCGTCGGTTATAAGAATTATATCCTTGAACTCCCTGCTTTGCTTGTCGAAAACTTCCTCAGCAGCTTTGCGAATCGCGTCGCCTATCATCGTTCCCCCCCTGCTCGTGCTTTCTGTGGAAATATCAGTAAGAACCATACGCACAAAAGCATAGTCCTGGGTAAGGGGACATTTTATTGTGCTGTTTCCCGCAAATGTCACTATAGCAACTCTATCACCCTGCAGCGTCTCAAGCAAATCTCTTATCGCGAGTTTGGAACGTTCGAGCCTGCTCGGTTTTATATCTTCGGCGAGCATGGAACGTGAAGTATCAAGCAATATACAAACATCGCGGCCCTGTTGTTTTATTTTTTCCGTCTGCGGATTCCACTTCGGCTCGGTCAAGGCAATCACAATACTAATGTAAGCAGCTACCAGAAGAAACGCTTTCAATACCTGTCTTTTGAAACTGACGGAGGCATTTATTTTTTTCAGCATTTCAGTTCCAGCCAGCATTTTCAACGCCCGTGATTTCTGCCAGAAACACCAAAGGTAAGCCGGTACCAGGACAGCCGGTACTGCGAATAACAACCATAATGCTTTATCATTTCCAAGATTCATATCAAAAACCTTCTACGGTATTTTGCGAAATACTGTACAGCTCGCCAATATTTCCAATATCAAAATTAATAATGCCGCCAAAGTCCACGGGCTGAAAAATTCGGAATATTGAGTAAACTGAATTGATTTCACTTCTGTTTTTTCCAGTTCATCAATTTTTTCCATAATTTTTTTAAGAGCCTGTGCGTCATCAGCACGACCATAAATTCCGCCTGTTTTAGCCGCTATATTCTTGAGCAAAGCCTCGTCAAGACTCTGGCCGGTCGGCATTTTATAAGTTCCGATAGGAGTCTGAATTGTCGTATATGCTTCACCGGAGCCTATACCAATCGTGTAGATTTTTATTCCCCATTCGCTCGCCAGTGCAGCGGCCTGAATGGGATCATACTGGCCAGCGTTATTAATCCCATCTGTAAGAAGGATAATGACTTTGCTTTGGATTTTAAATCCTGCGTCACTATCCGAAACATTTTCACCTTCCTCGGCGAGTTTCTTTTTTCTCTGCTGAAATTCTTCTTCGGCTTTTTTTAATCTCGCCGCCGCAAGCGCAATTCCATCTCCTATCGCTGTGCCGTCCTCGCTCTGAAGTTTTACCGTTTCAGTCTTTTTCAGAAATTCAATAAGAACATTATGGCCAAGTACCATCGGGCAAATTGTATCTGAGTAGCGGGCAAAAGTTACAAGCCCAATCAAATCACTGTCTCTTCCGGAAAATTCTTTTTTATCACCTTCGATGAAATCGGAAAGTACCTTTTTTACGACATCGAATCTGCTGAGCGTCTGGCCGTAATAATTCATCTCTGCATCCATACTGCTCGAACGGTCGGCGACAATTTCCATTGCGACGCCTTCGGCGGAAATTTCCGAAAGTACCGTTCCTTTCCTCGGCCTGGCGAGAGCGACTATTAATAAAACTATGCAAAGATACCTTGCAATAATCATTAAAGGACGCAAACGCTGCCTAAGCGAAATGGAGCAATTCCGCATGTCACGCAGGCTGGAGAATTTCAGCGCGGCGTGACGCTTTTTGCGAGAATTAAAATACATCATCGCTGGTATTAGTAATAGCAACAGCAGTATCCACTTCGAATAAAACTGCATTTATGTACTCCCGATTTCAACTGCTTTTTCGGTTTCTGTTTCTGTAACGTCAATTTTCTTGTCCTGGGATTTGGTCTTTTCGATAAAACTCTTTACCAAATCGAACGTTTTTTGTATTTGTTCTTTAGCAGGATCAAATTTCGCGAATTTTACCATATCGCAATGGGTAAGAAATTCACCAAGGCTGTCCTTATCTGATTTTGAAAGCACATCTGTATATTGAATCTCATACAAAAACTCTTCAGTGGTTCTTTCCGGCGCCCTTAAATCGAAACGATGCTCGATATAGTGCCGCAAAATGTCACTTATGCCTTCGTAAAATTCCTTTATCTTTCCTTTTTCAATAAGATTTTGCGCGACAAGAATACGCAGCCGCTCGTACGCAATTTCATGCGCAGGCCTGAATATTCTTACAATCTCTTTTACACGTTTGCGCTTCAGGTAAATGACAACGCATATCGCCGCGATAACAATTACGACAACAAGCAATATCCATATCCATGTATATGACACTTTCTTTGGCATTGCAACTACGCTTTCAATGCCGGAGATTTGCAAATTCTCCCGCTGCTCGCCTAAAAGCGAAACAACTTCTATATCTACCGGTTCGGTTTCAAGCTCATAATGTTTTTCACCGGGATCATTCACATCGTAAAACTGGATTTTGAAAGCAGGTATCGGAAAAGTACCTGAAACAAAAGGCTCAAGGCGATACTGATATGTGCTGACAACATTATTATTTTCGTCGAGCTTGTCACCGAGATTTTTCCAATCGACAATTCCGAAATTCGCGAGAACTTCGTTTACATTCGGCATATTTATGTCATAGCCTGTTTCTATCGCGGCTTCGATTTCGAGCAGTAAAGTGTCCGCAATAGTTATTTTGGATTTATCTATGCGTATATGAGCGGTTAAAGGGCCGCGCTCATACTTTTTGTCGATTTCAAATGTTGTTTTATCGACTTTTTTGTCTTTACTTTTATCGCAACCGGTAATAATTAACAGCGCAAATACTAAAAGTACAAAGACTTTCAATAAATCCTTATTCAATTGTTTTGTTTTACATGTCATTGCTATCCTGAGCCGCCGGTGTCAATACTGATGTATGTATGATAATGTTATATTTATCCATCAACTGCTTAATATATGCCTGCTGAACGTCTTTGCTTTTACTGTTTATCAGTTCTGATGTCACCTGCTCTCTTACCTCGTCAAAAGTTTTTTGTCTTGGAGCGGAATTCGGATCGTCTTCTTTCGCGGCCTCGATATATTTATTTTTATTAGCCTGATAATAAGTCTGAACATCCGTTTCTGTAATGTTAATTTTACCAGCTAATTCCTTATTCATTAATTGCTGACTCAGAACCTGCCTTGTTATTTCCTCAATCTGGTTTTTAACTTCAGGTTCTTTTGTCAGCTCCCGCTCCAAAGCATCACGATATAAAATTTCCTGCGCAAGATAAGATTGTAGAAACTGCATTTTCGCCGAAGGAGTTTTATACTGTTCGAGAAGTTTCTGTTTCTGCTCATTTCGCTGTTCAGCAGTCATAAATGACATCAGAGGAGTAAGCTGAATATCTATCGCCTGCTCGATTAAGGCATCAAGGTCGGCCTGTGTTATTTTTTCGGGACCGATTTCGGCTACAACTTCAGAACCTGCTCCTTCTTCTTTATTAAAACTTGTTCTGTCCATCAACTCATAACGCAGAGCGGAGAAATTGCCAAGTTTTTCAAAACAATCTTTTATATGAGTATTTATTTGCGATTCCAGTTCCGTCACTTTTGCGGAGATTTCACTGCGATAGAAATACTCTATTGCCTCATCGTACATTTTCGCTTTTTCATATAATGTTGCGATTTGAAAAAGTCCCTTCGCCCGCTCGGTATCGTTTAGATTCGCATTTGCAAGATATTCCTGCCAGAGAACTACGGCTCTATCGTATAAATTTCTTTGCGCGAGTTTTGAGGCAAGCTCCTTCATCTGCTCTGGAGTCATAGATGTTTGCGAATTTCCATTCGATAAACTTTTCCCGGCAGGCTTGAAAACATCAATTGACACTAATCCAATCAAAACCAGAAGCAAAATTATCGTGAAAAAAGAAGCAAACGATTTTTTAGTTTTCTTTTGAGGTAATGAAAAATCAAGTTTATCTTCCATAGTTCAAATCCTGTTCTTTTTTTACAATCATCAATAAATATTAGCGGCGGTTATGTCTCATATGAAAAAATCTAACTAAATCCTGAATATAAGGCTTGTCGGTACTGATATTAATACTATCGATATTAATCGAATTCAATAAATTTCTTAATTCATTGGTCTGTTTTGTAGTCGAATCGTTATATTGTTTTCGGAATTTTTTATTCCGGGTATCGACAAGAATAAGCTCGCCTGTCTCGGCATCTGTAAATTCTATTAACCCGATATTCGGTAACGCGATTTCCGCCGGGTCACGAACTGAAACAGCGATTACATCATGTCTCTTATTGAGCAGGCTGAGTGACTTTTTGAAATTTGTCTCGATAAAATCAGAAACCAGAAAAACAGTCGCTTTTTTTCGTATTACCCTTGCGAGATAATCCATCGCTTCGTTAATATTGGTTTTCCTTTTGGGCATTTTGAAATACAAAAGCTCACGAATCAGCCTGAGCATATGACTCATTCCCTTTTTGGGCGGAATATATAATTCGATTCTATCGGAAAAAATCAACAAACCGACTTTGTCATTATTTTTCGCGGCTGCAAAAGCCATGACCGCGCAGAATTCAGCCGCAAGCTCGTTCTTTGCCTTGTTGACTGTTCCAAAATCGCCTGATGCGCTCAAGTCAACCGCAAAGATAACTGTCATTTCACGCTCTTCGACATACCTTTTTATATACGGCTTACCCGTTCTGGCGGTGACATTCCAGTCGATTGTCCTTATGTCGTCGCCGGGTGTATATTCGCGTACTTCATCGAACTGCATGCCGCGTCCTTTGAAAACGCTCTCATACTGGCCCGCGAAACTGGCGTCAACCATTCGGGACGTATATATCTGAATCTGCCTTATTTTACTTATTAATTCTGCTGGAATCATAATTCGTCGCTCGTCACTCGAAATACGAGTCACGAGACCCAAGTCACAAGTCACTTTTTACGGTACTTCAATATTATCAAAAATCGTCTTTATAATATCTTCACTGGTTTTGTCTTCGGCTTCGGCTTCGTAACTAATAATCACCCTGTGACGAAGCACATCATAACCGATACTCTTGACATCCTGCGGCGTGACATAACCTCTCTGCTGGATAAACGCATGAGCTTTCGCGGCTACAGCGAGATAAATTGTCGCACGGGGCGAAGCGCCATAATTTATAAAGTTACCCAAATCAATTCCATATTTTTTGGGGTCTCTCGTTGCACAAACAATATTTACAATATAATCTTTGATCTTATCGTCTATATATATTTCATCGACAACAGAGCGAATTTCAGCAATCTGTTTCGGATGGATTACCGGTTTTATGTCGAATTTCCGGCTCGTAGAAGCCATTCTGTCGAGAATCTTGCGTTCCTCTTCCTTATTTGGATAATCAACCTTGAGCTTCATCATAAACCTGTCGAGCTGTGCTTCGGGAAGAGGATATGTACCCTCCTGCTCAATCGGGTTTTGCGTCGCGAGAACAAGGAACGGCTCAGGAATAGGGAAAGTCTCATCGCCAATAGTGACCTGTCTTTCCTGCATTGCTTCAAGTAACGCACTTTGGACTTTCGCCGGCGCCCTGTTTATTTCATCGGCAAGAATGATATTCGCGAAAACCGGCCCCTTACGAGTATAAAATTCACCATCCGACTGCCTGTAAATCTGTGTTCCAATCAAATCCGCGGGAAGCAAGTCCGGCGTGAACTGTATTCTTCTGAAATCGGCGTCTATCGCTTTGGCAAGTGTTGTCACGGCCATTGTTTTCGCCAGGCCGGGGACACCTTCAAGTAGGATATGACCGTTTGCAAGGAGACTGATGAGCATTCTCTCAAGCATATACCTTTGTCCGATAATAACTTTGTCTATTTCACCAAACAAAGCACGAACAAATTCGCTTTTCTCCTGAACAAGGTCCCCTATTTGCTTCACATCTATAGCCATAAAACTTCTCCTAATAAAGCTTTTCAGTAATTTCCTCTAAACGCGGCCAGCCGGTGTTAAGGCATAGACACATTTCGTTCTTTGAGTTCCAATATACGTTTTACTATTAAAAACGTTCTGATTATGCAAAAAATTTTTCATATGTTCAAGTCTGAAATTATCAATCATCTTTTCATACATATCTTCATAAACTATAAAAATCTTTAGACATACACCACGAAATACTTCCTTATATCTAATACAGATACACACGCCGGGGATTTCATACATTATTTTTTCTTTTTTTTCAAAAAAATTTCATTATGTAAATATCAACATAATTCCGACACATAAAGTATATACCGATAATATTTTTTTCTTACATAATATCTGCCTAATGAGGTGTGTATTATGGTAGGAAAATATCTTCGGCTCATAACAGGATAATTAATAAATGGAAAGAAACGGCAAGATATTCATCGCTTTTATATGGTTTCTTAATATCCTTTTTGTGTATATGGGATACGCAGGAATCGCAAAAATGGTACGACAATACGCCCCGCCTTTCCACCAGAACGGCATGATGCATATGATTTATATTTTCTATGTCATTCCAACTAAAATCATTGTATTCTGGCATTCTGGTATTGGGCAAGCAGTTATATGGTCGGGCTGCATATTATTGCCTATTGCAGCCTATATTCTAATTAAAAGGGAGAAATTACTTGCGGGTTTATCGACACTAATAATATCCGTTATCCCTTTCGGATTGGTAGGTTTTCTAATCTGGTTACACGCTTTTATAGATTTGCCGCACGACAGATTATGAAATTATAAGCAAAATAGCGGCTTCTGCCGCCCTGCTGTTTCAGCCGCTCATCATCAAGCGTAAAGCCCTTGATAATATACTCCCTCAACCGTTGCGTCGCCCATATACGGAACTGTGTACCGCGTAAAGACTTAATACGGTATCCAACGGATATAATAACATCGAGATTGTAATGTTGCGTATCGTAGGTTTTGCCATCAGGGCAGTTATCCGGAAATTCCGGATAACTGATCAGCACTTAATTCGCCTTTCGATTATTTCCTGCTTCCGCGTCTGGATTGCAAAATATGTCTGGGCAAAGGCTATCTGATCTTTGGACGGGTCGCCGTTCTGGGCTATCAGGTAGCAGGCGTAGCGGGTAAGGGCAATATCGTTAATTTCCCGTTCTGCACCGGATCCCAGAGATACCTTTTTCGTGATATCAAGAAAATGGTCTGTTGCCTCAAATCCGGCAGTTTTACAGGCGGTTTTAGCCTTTTCGATAACCTTTGCGAAATTTTCCCATCGGAAATATCCGAGCAATTCCTGCAGATTTCGGGCAAGCCAGAACTCCAATCCTGTTTCAGTGTCTTTTTGTGCACCCTTTTCAAAACTACCATGAAGCTGAACTATTATTTCCTTTTCCATCATTTTATCTTCCCATTTTTAATCTGCCATGTAAATTGAAAATTGTACAGGACACCGTTTCGTTTCTCCGCAGAAATGCGTCTTTCTGCGTTATTTTCGAATTACCTTAAAATTGAAAATATATCGGTTATATTTAACTCATTTCTTTCCTTCGATCAGCTTGATTCTTGTATTGTCTATTAGCAACTTCATCTGCTGAATAGCGATTTTATTAAGTTTTAACAGCCGATCCGCTTGCGGCAAACCATCATTAATAAAATGAGCATTAAGATTTTCAAGATTTGAAAGGCATACCAATTGCGATACATCTGCATAATCACGAATATTCCCTTTCTTATCAGGATTTTTGCCCCGCCATTGTTTTGCCGTCATTCCAAAAAGAGCCATATTAAGGACATCCGCTTCTACGGCATATACAAGATTTATTTGCGTACTGGACAATTCATCAGGTACCAAATTTGACTTTATAGCATCTGTATGAATTCTATAGTTGATTTTAGTTAAATTGCGCCGGATATCCCAGCCAAGCTGTTTATATTCATCTTCTTTAAGACGCTGAAACTCTTTAATAAGATAGAGTTTGAATTCAACGGAAATCCATGAAGCAAACTCAAAAGCTATATCCTTATGTGCATATGTTCCGCCATATCTGCCCGATTTTGAGAGAAGACCTATTGCACCTGTTTTTTCAATCCATTGCTTGGCGGTTAGCACAAAACTGTTTAAACCGGCCTGCTTTCTAAACCCATCGAATTCGATGTGTTTAAAATCAGGATTGTTAAGATGTTCCCATATTCCCAAAAATTCGATTGTAGTCCGGCTGCGAAGCCAGTTTTGAATTATATAATCAGTTCTCCTGGAGTCCTTATACCTTGCCATATCAGTCAGGCAGATATAGTCCTCATTGTTAAGAGAATAAACAGTCACGTCCCTCTTTAATACATTTATTTTTGCCATTTCAATACTCTAATTTTAACAATATCCGGCTGCTTTTAATCTGCTCCCTAAATTGAAAATTGCAACAGACACCGTTTCATTTTCGAAATCCTAAAACTCCTATTTTAAAGAACTTCTCGCAAAAAAATCAAAATATCACCTCAAATTGAAAAAATCAAGGATTTTATGGGCAATCTTTTTTTGATTTCCCGTGGAAGCCGAAAGGCTTTTTGGGTGCGGCATCTTCGGCTATCATGTACTCAAGAACGGAAAAAACCTGCTGGAACTGCTCATCGTATTTACACTCCATCGACTCTATTTTCTGTCTCAATAAAGCATTGTCAGCAAGAATTTCCCGCAACTTTACAAAGGTTCGCATAATAGCGATATTTACTTCAACCGCGCGTTTGCTGCGCAGGACGCTCGAAAGCATTGCTACTCCCTGCTCGGTAAAAGCGTATGGCAGGTAACGGCGACCACCCCAACTTGAGGTACCATTTTGGCACCTCAAAAGATTGTTGAACTCTATCTTATCAAGTTGGAACATGAAATCTTCAGGAAAACGGTCAATATTACGTTTAACAGCCCGAACCAGTGTTTTGGTTTCTACGCCGTATAAACCAGATAAATCACTATCAAGTATTACCTTCTGTTTGCGAATCAGATATATACAACGTTGAATTCTTTCAAAGGGTATCATTAATTCTGCTTCTTTTACCATATTTTACAACTCCTAAAATTCCTATTGAAAAGAACTTTCCGCGAAAAGAGGCAGAATATCGCCTCAAAAAGGGAAAATCAAGTAGAAAATCGAGCAAATTAATATGCCGTTCCTGCCGGGGGTAATGCTGCCTGTTATCACTTCATACGGTTGAATTTAAAAAAGCTTAAATTTTTATAAAAAATCCACTTGCAAGGCTTGAAATTTTTTATATAATATTGCTTTTGAGGATATTTCAATATAAATGAAGTGTCTTTAAAATGCGGGCGTAGCTCAGTGGTAGAGCGTCACGTTGCCAACGTGAATGTCGTGAGTTCAAGTCTCATCGCCCGCTTTACTATCCAAGGATGGGCATTTTAATGCAATAATCGCATCAAGAAACCCATATAGTATCGGTGAGTTACCGGCTAAGTAGTAGTTTGGCGTTGGTCTCCGGTACGTTTAGGTTGTTAGGGTTATTTTTTTCCTCCTAATCGGAATCGTGAAGACCGGGCTAAGGAAAACGCATTTTTTGCTTGAAAAAGCTGTAATTGTAAAGCGTTTCCCTGTGGCCTTTTTTTATTTTAATCACAAGAACAGAAGTATCTTTCAGGAGCAAAAAAATGGCTGAAGATGAAAAAAAACACGAAAAACAAACGAAACAATCTGTAGAAGAAAATATCGACGAACAACAGGAAGAAACCACAGCAGATGAAACTCCTGAAATTCCCAATATAGTCACAATCGAAGATGCAGGCCCCTGCAAAAAGAAAGTTTTAGTGGAAATACCCGCTGAAAAGATTGTAAAAGCCACAGATGCCCAATTCAAAGAGCTTCGCAAAGACGCGACTATTCCTGGTTTCAGAAAAGGACGTGCACCGAGAAGACTACTGGAAAAAAGATACGGCAAAGAAGCATCAGACGCGATTAAAGCAAAATTATTAGCCGATGCAAGCCAGGCCGCTGTAACAGATAATAAATTGAATATTCTCGGCGAACCTAATATCAATTTTGAAGAAATAAAACTTCCTGAAGAAGGATCTCTTAAATTTGATTTTGTTGTAGAAGTAAGGCCGGAATTTGAGCTTCCTTCACTCGAAGGTGTCCCGGTTACCAAAACCAAACTCGAAGTTACAGATGAGCAAGTCGATGACGAAGTTGAGCGAATGCAGAAATACGCTGGTGTATGGACACCGAGAAAAGACGAACCGGCAGAGCTTGATGACCAGATAATCGCTGATGCTATACTAAAAATCGAGGGAGTTGAAGAAGCGGAAAAACTTGACAATACCGAAATTTTCGTACGTAAAAACGGTTTTGTAGGAAAAATACCGGTCGAAAAACTCGATGAACTTCTTATTGGCGCAAAGGCCGGAGATAAGAAACAAACAATCGTCGAAGTATCGAAAACCTACTATAAAGAAGAATACCGCGGCAAAAAAGTCGATATTGAAATTGATGTCAAAGACATAAAATGGCTCAAACCGGCAGAAATCGACGAAGGTTTCCTGCAGAGAATAAATGTTGAGAGTGAAGATGATCTTCGAGAGCAAATTCAGGCCCAACTCCAGAGCCGCCTTGAATCGCAGGTAATAACTGAAATGAACGAGCAGGTATATCAATATTTAGATGATAATATTAGTTTCGATTTGCCGCTCGATGTCGTAGCACAGCAGGCTGAGTCAGTATTACGCAGACAATATATAAACCTGATGATGAGAGGTCTTCAACGTGAGCAGATAGATTCACAACTGGAACAGCTCAAGGCCGGAAGCGAAGAACAAGCCAAAAAACAACTCAAGACATTCTTCATTATGGACAAAATTGCTGAAAAGCTCGACATAAGCGTGACAGAGCCGGAAATTAACGGCTATATCGCTCACCTGGCTATGGAACGAAATCAGCGTCCCGAAAAAATGCGTGAACAGATGGAGCATGACGGCTCTCTTTCGCAATTAGAATTGGAAATACGACAGGAAAAGTGCATTGCGAAAATGCTTGAGTCCGCAAAAATAACAGAAAAAGAACCTGAAACAGCAGAGCCGAAAGCTGAAAAAGCTCCAAAAAAGAAAGCCGCTGCTAAAAAACCGACAAGAAAGAAAAAAGAAGAATAAAAAATATTATAGTGACCTCGCCATCCTGCCGTAATACCATTATGGATGATGTGAAACGCAGATTATGATAATCATGATTTTATAAGGAAAAATGAATGTTTAGTGATTATAAAGCAAATACTATGGATATTTTCAATCAATACGGCGGCGGTGGCGGCGGGAATTATCAGCGATTTCGCCAGATGAGTCTGGACGATATGTTACTGGAAAATCGCATTGTTTTCCTGATTGGCGAAATTTCGTATGCCCGTGCGGCTGAAGTTATTATGAAAATGCTGTATCTTGACAATCTCAAGCGAAACAGCGAAATCAGCTTATACATAAACTCCCCCGGCGGCACTGTTGACGATACAATGGCGATTTACGATACGATGCGTTTCGTTCGTTCACCTGTTGCCACATATTGTATTGGAAGAGCGCAATCAGGCGGAGCTATTGTCCTCGCGGCTGGTACAAAAGGCAAAAGATACGCTTTACCTCACGCGAAAATTATGCTGCACCAACCCTGGGGCGGTGTAACTGGACAGGCTTCGGATATTAAAATTCAGGCAGAGGAAATTCTGAAATCAAAAAAGATGATAAATCAGATTCTTTCAACTCATACCGGACAATCGGAAGAAAAAATCGCATCTGAGACCGAAAGAGACCGCTACATGAGCGCAGATGAAGCGCTGCAATACGGCCTGATTGATGAAGTTCTCCACGAAGAAGGTATGAAAATCAAAACAACTGAAGATAAGAAAGAATAAATATGAATATTAACCAGTTAGTACCTATAGTAATTGAAAAGAGCGGAAGAGGCGAAAGAGCTTATGATATTTATTCAAGGCTGTTAAAAGATAGAATTATCTTCCTCGGCGGACCCGTTGTCGATGAAGTCGCAAACTTAATTGTAGCACAAATGCTCTTTCTTAGTAATGAAGACAGCAAAGCAGATATACATTTCTATATCAATTCACCCGGCGGTGCCATAACCGCGGGTATGGCTATTTATGATACGATGCAATTTTTACGATGCGATGTCGCGACATATTGCATTGGCCAGGCAGCGAGCATGGGTTCAATACTATTCGCGGGCGGAAAAGCAAACAAAAGATTCATTTTGGCAAATAGCAAAGTCCTGCTTCACCAGCCGTTACTTTCAGGTGAATTAGTCGCACCAGCAACCGATCTGGAAATCGAAGCAAAGGAAATTCTCCGTATGAGAACCCGCTTATATGAAATTCTTTCGGAGCATACCGGCCAATCTGTGGAAAAAATTGAAAAAGACGCGGATAGAAATCTTTGGCTCGATGCTAATGAAGCTATCCAGTATGGACTGGCAGACAGGATTCTCCAGAAAGCTCCGGAAATAGTCAGGGAAAAGACTAATGAAACCGATGAAACTGAACCAGAGTAGAAATAAACAGAACAGCAAGATCAATATTATCTCTGTGGGCTTTGCTGCTCTGTTTTTTATCCTTTTTTCTTTTGGTTGTAACTCGAACAGCGAGACCATAAAGCTTAAAGCTAAAATTAACAATTTGAATACTGAAAATGCTGAACTCGCAAAACAAATCGAGCAGGCTAAAGCGGAAAATGAACAACTGAAATCTCAGATTGCTGCTCTGCAAAACCTTCCGGAAAACGCAAAAGGTGAAAATCTTTATAAACTCGAAAATGTAAAGATTCATAACTATTCTACACTTTACGACGAAAATAAAGACGACAAAATTGATACCATGATTGTTCGCATCCAGCCGATTGATAATTTTGGTGACATAATTAAAGCCGCGGGCAGTGTGGAAGTAACACTATGGAACCTGAATAAACCCGAAGGACAAGCCCAAATAGGTACATGGAAAGTTAATTCAGAAGAACTCAAAAAAACATGGAATAGTACTCTGGTTCAAAACTACAGATTAAGCTTTGATGTTTCCGAGAGCATAGAAAAGTTCGATGAGCCTCTCACTTTGAAAGTAACCTTCATTGACCATTTAACAGGCAAAGTTTTCAAAGAACAAAAAGTTCTTAAACCATAACTCAAAACACTGAAATTTGCACAAAAAAGTATCTTAAACAACCCGAAGTGGCATTTTTTATAGAATAATGCACATTTTTTACATTCCCCTTTTCAAACTACCCTTTTTAACAATTTTAAAATATTTTTAATTTTATTTGTAAATATTCTTTGATTTCATCAATAAAAAGGATTATTATAAGACTTACCGTTTTTGCCTATTTTAACTATTTTATCTTTACCGCTTTTATGGAAGTAGAAAAATGTTACAAGTCAGCAAACATCAAAATCTTTTCAAGAATTTCGCATCACTAACATTAATTGTATGTTCTATCTGCTTATCCAGCCAGTCTGCAATAGCAAAATACAGTGGCGGCAATGGAACATCTGCCGATCCATATAGAATCAGAACAGCCGATGATTGGCAGACCTTAACGAATAATTCTTCAGACTGGAATAAGTATTTTATTCTGATAGCGGATATTGATCTGAAGAATGTTTCACTAAAACCGGTTGGAGACCCCTTCCCTAACGCGGCCTTTTTCGGCACACTGGACGGCAACGGGCATACAATAAGTAACGCCAATATGAACACTCCCAACAAGGATAACGCAGGACTATTTGGAAACCTCGGTCTCAATGGCCAGATTCGTAATTTAAACTTAACGAGCATCACAATTATCGCTCGTAATAATGTTGGCGCACTTGTTGGGTATAACTGGGGCGGAGATATAATAAACTGTCATAGCTCTGGTAATGTTTCAGGTAATGAATCAGCCGGAGGATTAGTCGGAGAGAACTCGCAGGGAACAATCGTTCAAAGTGACAGTTCATGTACAGTGAATTGTACTATTCGTGCCGGAGGATTAATTGGATACAATAATGATGGAACTATAACCCAATGCCACAGCACCGGAACAGTAACCGGAACGATTTCTACCGGTGGTTTAGTTGGTGACAACAAATCCGGTATTATTTCGCAAAGTTACAGTACGGGCGAAGTCAAAGGCGGTTACTATTCAGGAGGTTTGACAGGATATAATTCCGGCACAATCGCTCAATGCAGAAGTACGAGCGATGTCACCGGCTATGACTATGTAGGCACGCTTGCAGGTTATAACCTGCAAGGTACGCTGACACAGAGTTACACGGCAGGTTCAGCGAGCGGCAATTACAATGTTGGTGATTTATTAGGATACAATCATGGCGGCACGATAGCTAAATGTTACAGCACAGGTTCCGCAGAAGGAATCATTTCTGTCGGCGGCCTGGTTGGTGAGAACTCATCAGGCATTGTAACGGAATGCTATAGCACAAGTTCAGTTGACGGCAGTCATGTTGTCGGGGGATTAGTAGGCAGCAATAACGATATAGTGACATTTTGCTATAGCGCAAGCAGCGTAACCGGAGATGAGTCTGTTGGCGGATTAGCTGGGTTCAACAGCGGTGATATTAATGATTGCTACAGCAAAGGAAATGTAAACTGTACAGAAAACTATGCAGGTGGACTGGCCGGTGAAAACGAAGGTGACATTATTCGCTGCTATAGTACCGGTTCAGTAAGTGGAATATTCGAAACCGGCGGACTCGTCGGTTCGGGTTTAGGCAATGTAATGTGCAGCGTATGGGACATGGAAACTTCAGGCTTGTCCGGCAGCGCAGGCGGCGTAGGATTGACAACAGCCCAGATGAAGGGGCAAAACATGCTCAGTTTGAACGGTTTTTCAAGCGATCCGAACTGGATTCTCGATACAGGAAAAGATTATCCAAGACTGGCATGGGAAGGTACGCCGGGATCATTTATTTCTCAACCTGACCTTAGCTGGCTGAATGGAGCCGGTATAGGCGAAAACCCATACCAGATTAATACAGCCGAGCAGCTTGTTCTCGCTGGCAAGGCAAGCATTCTTTGGGATAAGCATTACATTCTGAAAAAAGATATCACGCTTAATGTTAATTCTGTAAATCCGGATTACGCGAATCCGAATCTTGATGACAAACTTGTTTTTGGTCAGGCGATTATACCTGCATTCTCCGGTGTATTCGATGGAAATGACCATACTATCTCAAATATTATTATTGACGGCGGCTCATTACTCGGATTGTTCGGAAGGTTAGAACCGGAAGCTCAGGTCAAAAACTTAAACATTGAAGATGCCAACATTATAGGTTCAGGAAGTTATATCGGTGGACTTATCGGATATAACAAAAAAGGTACAATAACTATGTGCGGCAGCAAAGGAACAATCAGCGGCTACGCATGGGCCGGCGGACTGATGGGATATAATTCATCAGGTGACATAATAAAATGCTATAGTGCCGCAATAGTTGACGCAAATCTATCCGCCGGAGGATTACTTGGCGAAAATGTTAAAGGTAATGTCACGCAATGTTACAGTACAGGGTCGGTTAGCGGCAACGCGGACACAGGCGGACTGGTCGGATACAACTGGGATGGCGCCATCGCTCAGAGTTACAGTACATCAGCCGTGAATGGAGAAATTTATGCCGGCGGATTATTGGGAAGAAATAACGAAGGAAATATTGACCAGTGCTATAGTACAGGAAAAATTCGCGGCGACTATGCAACAGGCGGTCTTGTCGGATACAACTACTATAAATATCTCATTACACAATCATTCTGGGATATTCAAACATCAGGAAAAATAACAAGTGACGGCGGCACAGGTAAAACCACCACCCAGATGAAAATTCAGAGTACTTTCACGAATGCGGGCTGGGATTTCTCAGGCGAAACCGCTAACGGCAAAAAAGACATCTGGACAATTACCGAAAATCAGGAATATCCGAAATTATCATGGGAAACAAATTAATCCTATAAATCAGTCTATTGAAAATCCAAAAGCTGACAACCAAAAATTGTCGGCTTTTTTTATGTATTCACAGAATCAAATTGGTATTTCTGACCTTATGCAATAATTTTGATATTTTTCTGCTGAGATCGCAGAGAGCGGAGAGGTATTTAAATATAATTATCATTTCTCTACATCCACCACGTTTGCTGTAGTCAATGAATGATTTGGCCATAAAAAAAGTTTTTCATCTTTTTTGCAGAATTTTCGTAACGTTTTTATGGTTTCAACGTCTTTATATAATAAGAGATTCGTGTTAGTATAGACAAATGCGATTTTTAATTATAAATGAGCTTTTTTCAGGAGATTTTTATGACCAACAGGAATTCTAATCTGTTTTGTCTCATTTTGATCGCAATCTGTATCGGTAATATATTTGTTTCATGGATATTCATTCGTTTTTTACATTATCATTCGCAGAATCGGTCATTGAATCCGAACGATTACGATGTGCAAGTCTTAACAGAAGAAGATTACCTGAAACTCTCTGACCCGGCTAATCAAGAGGTTACATTATCTGATGGAATATTATTTGGAAAAACCGAGCTATGGTATTCCAAAGTACTTCCGAAATATAAGCTTGTAAATAACAGCGATCAATACGTCCTTGTTACAATTAAGGGAACCGCACCATTTGTCCAATATTGGGAATTTACAATAATCCCTCTGGTCGTAATATTAATAATCGGATTGGTTATCAATATTTCCGGCTATCGGTATAAAAAACAGCTTATTGAAGAAAATTGAAATTCTAATGCACATCGCGACTATGGATTATGAGTGGGCATATTAAAATCGGAATATGCACTTAAAATATATTCAGGAAAGGATAAACATGAAAAACGTTACAACCATTATCATTCGCTTATCAATTATTTCGTTGATATGTTTTGCAATCTCAGGTTGTAGATATAATCGCGGCATGATTCACGATTATGAACTTCATGAGAGTGGAAAACCAAAAAAAGCTTATGAAATTTATTTGCACCAGGATGACTTCCGCAATTATAAGGATAACTACTCCCATTCAAGTGAATATTATGAAAATGGACGTCTGAAATTAGAAGAATGGCACACGAATGCTAAACCCGAACACAGACTCGAGTTCTATGAAAACGGCCAGTTAAAATCGGAAGAAAGATATATAAACGGCAAGCTCGATTACGCAGTTTATTACAAGGAAGATGGCCAGGTCAAACAAACAACAGGCCAGCTTATCGACTGGGTTACTCGAAAAAGCCTGAGAAAATAAAAAAAATTATCCGTATTGATACATATCATTCAGACAATCTTACTTCAACGGGTGCTCTCTCGAAATCAGCGGCTCCCATCAAAATAAATGGCTTAAGTCCGGCTATCGAAGCCGCGTATCTATCCGGTACAATACTTAATCTTGTATTATAGAAAGTCGCGGTATTATTAAAATAGTCACGTGCGAGAGCTATACGCTGCTCGGTGTCAATCAAAGCTTCCTGAAGTTTCAGGAACGATTCGTTTGCTTTCAAATCAGGGTATTTCTCAATTACTCCGCGAAGCATTGTAGAAATTCCTTTATAATCGGCCCCTTCCTTACCCGGCGGAGTTGCATGGGCTTGTGAACGTAATTCTGTCATAAGCGTTAGTGCCTGGCTTTCATAGTCACGATAGCCTTTGACTGCTTTTTCAAGATTTGGAATCAGGTCATGCCGTCTTTTAAGCTGGATATCCACCTGTGACCAGCCGCGTTCTGCCATATGCCGGAGATTTATAAGACTGTTATACACGGTCCAAACCCAGCCAAGTACGAACGCCGCAATATATCCACCTGCTGCTATTAACAGAGATGGAAATGTTATTTCGCCTCTATTGTTATTCATCTGCTGCCACGCAAAAGTTCCGCCTATCGCAACGCAAAAACCCAATATGAATAAAAACCATACCAACACATTATAACCTGAACTTATCTGCTTTTCTGTTTTTGTGGAAATCAGAAACATCTCAGCATTTTTATCATGCGCAATTTCCGCCGCCGCTATATCCTGCCGCTCTCGTGCCTGCCCCATTATGTATAGTTCAGTATGCAGAGGTATTGCGGTCTCAACAAAATGCCTTTCATGCGTAGAATGTGAAACAGCATGAGCCGGACCTTTACCATAGTATAAAGGATCAGAAGGTCTGCAAGTCTCACTGAAAACAGTTATATCCTGAATCTTTGCTCCATCAGGAATAACGCGAAGAATACCCGTATCATCTTTCAGGTAAAAGGGAATAGAATGTCCTCCACTATCTACACTGCTCCAGCCGCTCTCAACGCGGGTACGAGTACGCCTGTGTCCTTTCGAGTCGGTATAAGTTTCATGTACAGTTTTCCTCCAGTGCTCCTGCACATCCCATTTATAGTACACACAATGCGCTGCTGCCAGGAAACTGGTTAAAGGATTGTCGCTCTCAGCGGTTCCTTTAAGTTCTGTAAGACCGATGAAAGCGCCTTGAGTCTTTGAAGTGGGCAAGTCATCAATCAGCCGCTTGCGCCACAATGTTCGGAATCCCGCCAACAGGCATACGAACCCAACCAGAATTGACAACAATAAAGGCCAAATCTCTTCAATTTCTACTTGTAATACAAATATTGCCAAAGTTGTTTCTCTCCTTTTGCCTGTAAGAACCGATTCATAAGAATCTCAATTTAATATTTAACGAATGTAATTTATACATACGCACGGGACAAGAAAAAAATCAACGAATTATTTTCGATTATTTGTAAAATTTAATGTAAACTTGTGCGTATATTGAAATGAGAACAAATATCAGTTTTGAACAATAAGTTGATGTTAATTTGTAAAGGAGATAAAGTGGATACTTCAGAAAAGCAGGAATTTTCGGTGAAAAGGGAGCAGGTCGCGAGGTATTTCTATTATAGTCAAATCCTTACGATTCTTATTGTGGGTATCTGGTTTTTTGGAGCAGGGATTATTCTTGCAATCCTTCATGCTTTTACGCTGGGACCATGGCTCAGTAAAAAACAGGCACAGGCCTTAACTTACTGGCTCGACGGCAAAACGTTAAGGGCCGATTCGGGCGTATTTTTCCTGAAAAGAAAGGCTATACCTCTTGACCGAATTACTGATGTTGTTCTGGCTCAAGGTCCCCTGATGAAGTGGTGCGGGCTATGGGAACTGAGGATTCAAACAGCAGGGACCGGCCAGGCAATGCCCGAAGCCGCACTTTACGGACTAACACAGCCTGAACAAATCCGCGACTTACTACTCAAAGAACGAGATAAGATATTATCATGCAAATAATAAAGAAATAATGTGACTACTGCTGATGCATTAAAAAATTTCATCTTTGCTATTTCACTGTCTTTGGTTATCATATCGCCATGCAGAATTTTTTGGACAAGATAATATAAAGATAAACCACTGATGAACACGAATGAACACAAAAAAAGCAAAGTAGAGACGCAAGGCCTTGTGTCTTTACATCCTCTAAAAATTGCGTTGCCTTTCATTGTTAGCGCTTTGATGCTGACTGTGATTCAGGCTCCGATAGGTTTGTCGTTTTTAGCGTGGATTTCTTATGTACCTTTTCTTTTAGCTGTTCGGTATTTAGTGATGCGTGATGCGTCGTGCGTATTGCGAAATAATGAGCAAAACTCGTTATTCAGGGACGCAGTACACAATACGCAATACGCAATACGAATCTCGCCAAGGCGTTTATTTTTAATAATTTATATTGTCGCGGCATTTTACTGGTTAGGCAATATGAACTGGTTGACTCCGATTACCATCGCTGGATGGCTGGTTTTCTGTTTATATACCGCCCTTCTTTGGCCGGTATTATATTTTTGTTTAAACTATTTCATAAATAAGAAAGTTCCTCTTTTCCTTGCGGCTGCAATTTTAATTGTCGGAGTTGAGCGGATGCAGGGACTTTTCCTCGGTGGTTTTTTCTGGCGATTCCTTGCCCATAGCCAATATGAAAATATCACAATCATTCAAATAGCAGACATTTTCGGTGCTGGCGGTGTGTCTTTCCTGATCGCTATGGTGAATGGGATAATCGCTGAATTGATATTTTTTATATGGTCAACGCACAAAAAACATATGGTAGAGACGCACGGCCGTGCGTCTCTACAGGTTTTAAAAACATCTATTGTTGGTTTATTGGTAATTGCTTCCGTTTTGTATGGCCGCTGGAGAATCGGGCAGGAAGCGGATTGCGTAAAGGAAGGACCGCTTGCGGCATCACTGCAATCGAATATTCCTCAATCGGTTAAAAATACTTTCGATTCAGGAACAGATATATTCAATAATTTGATGAAAGACAGTAATGAAGCAATATTACATAATCCTGATTTAATTGTATGGCCGGAAACTATGGTTCAGGGAATATTGAATCCCGAAATTCTGGAGTTTCGCGAGGAAACGCATGAATCCGTGATTTTTGATAAGGGACTTGGTGAACATGCCAAAGGAAACGCCAACATCCTTGTCGGAGCTTATGGCGGCTCAACTGAAATTGCTGACAACATGGACATAATTATTGGAGGAATGTATAATTCCGCGTTCCTTTATAAAAAAGACGGTTATAAATCACCGGAAGTCTATAACAAAATCCACCTCGTGCCGTTCGGCGAAGTCCTGCCGCTGCGAAAATCAATGGCGTGGTTTTATCAGATTCTTATGAATCTCGACTTTATTCCATATAAGTTCGATTATTCCCTCGATTACGGTAAAGATTATACCGTCTTTAATATGAAAGACAAACAAGGGCAGAATTACAAATTCAGCGTGATAATTTGCTATGAAGATACTGTTCCCGGCCTGACGAGGAAATTTGTATTGGATAAAGATGGAAACAAGCAAATCGACTGGCTTGTAAATATATCCAACGACGGCTGGTTTGTAAAATGGTCAGACGATAAAGTCATACCAACCGCCGAACTTCCACAGCACGCGGCCGTTTGCGCTTTTAGAGCGATAGAAAACAGGTTAGCTGTACTGAGAAGCGTAAATACAGGTATAAGCTGTCTTATCGATACCTGCGGACGAATAAAAAACGGGTATTCAGCAGGAACGCTGCCGGAAAATGCTCTGGAACGAAAAGCTATGCCCGGCTGGTTTGCCGATAAAATACCGATAGATACAAGAACGTCATTTTTCAGTAAATATGGCGAATGGCTCGATTATTTTTGTGAATTTTGCGTTTTTTTTGTTATTATTATATCACTCGCAAGCAGATTTGTCCGATTCAAGAAAGAGAGAGCTATTAAACGGAATAACAGAATATGAAAGCAGAATATAATAGAATACAGAATGCAGAATACAGAAAACAGAATTGCTGTCATGCCAGCACGGAATCTGTAATATCATATTACATAAGATTTTATACAAAACAGATTCAAGCTATATTTATCTTTTCCATATTTCTGGGTGTTTTTCTCTGCGGTTGCAGTTCAAATACTAAAACAGTAAAATCCGGTTTTACCGAGATGCAAACCGAAGCTTATAAAATCCTTAATGAATCGCTAAGGTCCAATAATCCTATAGTTAGAGTAAACGCAATTGAGATTTCCGCTACTACGAAGCAGATAAACTATATGCCAAACGTTCAAAGTATGCTTCAGGACAGATTTGTGCCGGTACGATTCGCAGCCGCCGTGGCAATAGGAGAAATGCAATATGCCTATGCATTAAACTCAATAAATCAATTATTACGAGATGATTCAGACCCAAATATAATGGTCGCGGCTTCATACGCCATGTCAAGGCTGGGTCATCCTGAATATATCGATGTACTTAGAGGATCAGTCACTGCCGCTGGAAGTCAGACTATTAAAGCCAATTCCGCATTGCTTTTAGGTAAAATCGGCGATAAAAGCTCAATACCATTGCTTTATCAACTAATGCGAGCCCCCGATTCGAGCGATATGGTCTCATACCAGGCCGCTGAAGCTCTGGCGATGCTTGGCGATTCAAAGATTAGTGAGACAATATGGACAATGTTAATCAGTACTTATGCCGACGTTAGAATCACAGGTGTGAAAGCCATGGGTGCTCTTGGAACTCCACAGGCTGAAACCGCATTGTTATCAACGCTGAATGACCCGGTTGTTGAAATACGCCTGGCCGCGGCGGAACAATTAGGCAAAATGAATAATAAAAAGGGCAAAAATGTCGTTCTTGAAGTTTTCAAGAAAAAACTTTATTCAAACACAGACCAGCAGTCTAAAGAACGTATTTTAACTCTCGCTTCGTTAGCAATAGGTGAAATTGGTACTAAGGATTTGACAAAATTTTTACCGGAATTAATGAAAAGTGAATCACCTTTCGTACGTTTAGCAGCCGCCAAAGCGGTTTTGCGATCTTCAAAGACATTATAATACTAATATTTAACATATTATCGGATTTTAAGACACCTCTAAAATATAACCTATTAATTTAGGCTATTTAGCAAAAATCACTTGACCTTTTTACCTGATAATCGTAAAATTATGATATATATGTTTGCTTGAAGGACATATATTGGTGATTATTGACTTTTTTATTATAAAGATAACAGGTTTTAATGATAAACTTCATAAGCGAGGAGGAAGCCTTTTCGGGGGCGCTTTTCGCTCAAAAACCTAAAAGTAAGGTAGTGGGTGAATAGAAAAAAATACAATTCTATTGAAAGGGGCTTGTTTTGAGCACGCTTACAAAAATCTTAGTAGTTTTACTGGCATTATCTACAATCTTCCTTAGTGGAATTATGGTTACTTACGTTAGCAGCGCCACAAATTACAAAAAAGCATTCGATGAAAGACGCAGTGAAAATCAGTCTCTGAAATCAGACAAGATAGGCATGGAAAAGGAGATTGCTAATCTTCAAGCTAAATTTGATGAAGCAATTAACAATCTCAGCAGCACAAAGAGTGAGTATGATACCAAATTAGCAACAAAGGATTCGCAATTAGCACAAGCTGAAACTGAATTAGGTGTTATTAGAAAAACATTAGAAAACAACAATACAAGGTTAGCTAATACCGCAGAAACGATAAGCAAAAATGACGAGGCACGTAAACAAGCACAAGAAGAAGTAGCAAAATTGCTTGAACTGCAAAATGCCAATACATCTAAAATCAATCAGCTTCAGGATGAAATCGTTAATTTAAGTGCGACAATTGCTCAATTGGAAAAAGATAACAAGCGACTGATTGAAGAAAAAACAAAAATACAGAATGACCTTGACCGCACTTTAATGGCATCAGGCCAACGAACCGCGATACCCTCAACATCAGATTTCCAAACAGCTCCGGCAATCAAGGATATTAATCTGGAGGGGGTTATTTTGAATGTGAAACCGGAAGATTCTTTAGTATCAATATCCATCGGCTCAGCTAATGGTGTGAAAAATAACATGAGATTCCATGTTATTCGCAACAATTCATTTGTTTGCGATGTCGTGATTACCAAAGTAGATGCCGACCAGGCATCAGGCTACCTTGATCTTGTTACTGATAAGATGCCAAAAGCAGGCGACAAAGTAAAAACCAATTTATAAGAGACTGAGTGAGGTATATTTATGAGCCCTGTTATTCCATCTGGCGGTAAAAAAATATTTGTCCCGGACAATTTATATACGGCTTTATTAGCCATAGCACTCCTTATAGTTTTATCAACCGCGGGACTGGTAACTTTCCTGTGCAATTCACAATACGGAACTATCTTCAAAATTATTAAACCATAATTAATCTTTATATTGACAATTATCACTAAATTGTATATATAGAGGGCAATTCGAAAATTTTCGGTTGTGATTTTGGAGATTAGGCATGAACGAATGCGGATGTGTCATTTTACAGATCATGTCTGATCCGGCATTTTGGGGAAAATACTTCTTAAAATGGCATTTTCATTATTAAAAGTAAATTCACCTTAAATGTAATTGTTTTCTTTTTGAAAGGAGTCTAAAGTGCTGGACACATTTTTAGGCTGGTTTAGTATGGATATGGGTATCGACCTTGGCACCTGCAATACCTTGGTCTGTGTCCGCGACAAAGGTATCGTCCTCAACGAACCGTCCGTAGTAGCTGTTCGCAAAGGAACCAATATTGTTCTGAACGATGGCGAAGCTGTCGGCCTGGTAGCACGCGAAATGCTCGGAAAAACCCCTGGATCAATCAGCGCAATAAGACCCATGAAAGACGGTGTAATAAGCGATTTCGAAATAACAGAAGCAATGCTTAGCTATTTCATTCGTAAAGTTCACGGCCGGGGCGGTCTCGTCAGGCCTCGTGTTGTTATAGCCGTACCGAGCGGAATTACAGCAGTAGAACGAAGAGCCGTAATAGAAAGCGCAAAACGAGCAGGAGCGCGTAAGGTTTTCCTGGTTGATGAGCCTATGGCCGCCGGAATCGGCGCTGGTTTGCCAATTACGGAACCTACCGCTTCGATGATAGTTGATATCGGAGGCGGAACTACCGAAATCGCGATTATGAGTCTTGCTGATATCGCAACCGCTGAATCAATACGCATAGGCGGAGACGACTTCGATGAATCGATAGTAAATCATCTCAAAAAAACATATAACCTTCTCATTGGTGACGCAAGAGCCGAAAAAGTCAAGATACAGATTGGCTCGGTAGCCCCCCTTGAAGAAGAATTAACGATGGAAATCGCAGGCCGTGATACAATTTCGGGACTACCGAGGAAAATCGTGATAACAAGTGAGGAAATTCGTGAAGCTCTTCGCGATCCTATTTCGAATATAATTGACTCAGTTACATTGACACTCGAAAAGGCTGAACCTGAACTGGCGGCGGATCTTATCGATAATGGTATTCACATCTGCGGCGGCGGGTCTATGCTTCGCGGAATGGATTCTGTACTCGCAAACGCTACCGGACTGAAAGTACACGCGGTAGATGACCCCCTGAGTTGTGTCGCCAGAGGTACCGCGGTTTACCTCGAAAACATAGAAATATGGAAAGACACAATGGAAAATAATGAATTTGGATGGGAGTGATTCGTATTGCTTATTGAGTATGGCGTGATGCGTGATGTGAGATAAAATACGCAATACTCAATACGCAATACGCGATACGAACGATAATGACATGGAAGCTGATTAAAACCAGGGTTTTAGGAAATAGCAAAGTTCGAGAAGGCTCTCTCTCAAAAAAAATGCTATTCATCTGGTGCATGTTGGCAAGTGTTATTATCTACTTTGTCCCGCAGGATTCATCTGATAAACTCCAGCTTGCTTTCGCACACATCTTTCACGTACCTCTTAACGCGGCCAGGAAATTCTCCCTTTCATCAGAGGCACAGCAAAAACTAAAAGATACCGTTTCCAAAAAAGATTATGATATACTTGCAAATGAAAAAAACATGCTTGAGCAACAGCTTAAGAAGTTGGTAAATGATTACAAATTTCTGACAGACTTAAATAGCTATGTCGGACAAAACGTTGATTATATCAGGGGCTATATTGTACCGGCCACAGCGAATCTTCAGAATAGTGAATTAACTATAAATTGCGCAGGAGTACAAGGTCTTAAAAAAGGACAACTCGTTATGGCACGCAATTTAACTATTATCGGGACTATTTCAAACATTTCCCCTGAAACGAGAAACGCGAAAGTCCGGCTGATAACAGACCCTGATTCTAAAATTTCCGTTCGGATTGATGGATTGGAACAGAGATTGTGGATGCAGGGAAACGGTGACAATACCGCAAGAATCAGCAATGTTTCAAGAGATGAAAAAATATTACCGGAACAGAAGGTTTATGCTCTAAGACAGGCTGATTTTACTGATTGGGACAGGTATCTCGGAACGGTCATAAAATGCAAGCCGGATGATAATAATGCACTGCTTTTGGATATAACAGTAAAGCCCGCATGGAACATCGAAGAACTCTACGAGGTTGCGATAATCATAGAGAAACAGCAAAATAAATGAGCCTGCCGGAGATATATAAATGCAATGGATTCGGTTTGTGATTTTGGTTTGTTTGGCAACAATAGCACAAGCCGCCTTTCTTTCAAGTTACAACCTGAAACCTGATCTTCTTCTTATTCTTGTTGTATTTTTCGCGGTTTACAATACCACATCAAACGCAATTATCACTTCCTTTGCGATTGGATTTGCCGCTGATTTGATAGGTTTTTCAATGGGTGTGCAAATGATAAGCTTCGGTATTCTCGGAACCTTGCTTTCTTACCTGAATCATGTTTTTGCGTTAAGGAAAGTACCTTACCAAATCATTTCAATAATCGCTATGACATTACTTGCGGGTTTTTTGACGAATGCTTTGAATTCATTCAAACATGTCGGTACAATAGAGAGTAGTTATATTCTAAAAACCGCAATTTATTCAGGTATTGCCGGCCCATTTGTATTTATGCCGGTTGCCTGGTGGATGAAAGTTAATTCGCAGCGTTATCGAAGACACTATTAAAAAATGTTTAGTAAAAGAATTAAAATCTTCATAGCTTTTTGCTTTCTCTTGTTCCTGGTCTGCATAATTCGCCTGGCACAAATGCAGCTATTTCCCAATTACTCTGTCCAGATTGAAATTGAAAAGCTTAAAAATATCGGAGCTAAAACCCAAAATCTTTCAACTGTTAGAGGCGTGATATACGATAGGAACTTCAGAATCCTTGCAGCCGACGTACCAACATACTGGCTCAACATTGATTACCAGCTAAGTCAATACATGGACCCTAACTACCTCGAATGCAGACGTTTACTGGCAAAAAGAAGCGGCGACCCTAATGCTCTTTATGATACAAATATTGCAATCCAGAATAAAGTCGAGCAGGTAAAAATAGTAATGGAAATGTGTGCTCACTTCAATATGACTATTCCGGAAATTGAGCAGGAAATACAACGTCAAAATAGCATAATATGGGGCGTTCGTAAATACTGTGTCTGGAAAAATAATTATCCAAACCAGACGTTCGAAGAAGCTGTACCCGATGCGAACGAACGTTTGCTCAAGATATATGATTTCCGCACTCCTGAAATGCGCGATAGTTTTTCGCTTTTCGAGTTGGAAACAAACGATGATGTTTTCATAGCACAGTTAGAATTTATGGATGTCGATGGAATCGAAGTTGTCTCCAAAGGCAAAAGGCATTATCCATATAATAACATTGCGGCACAAACTATCGGATGGGTTGGTGGTGTCCCCAGAAATACAACACTCTTTCAGGACGATGAATTGAGAAGATACCTTTCTGATGATGCCTGCGGCAGAGAAGACGGTGTAGAGTACGCCTGCGAACCAATTCTTCGAGGAACACGAGGCGCGGTGAATTCTGATATTGACCGACAGCTTATCAATCGAACTGAACCGAATTTCGGACAGGATATCAAATTAACTCTTGATATCGAACTCCAGTTAAAAATAGAAAATTACATGGCTTCTTATCCTTTTGATCTAAACGTAGGTCCGGGCATGGCCGCCGTTGTGATTGAAGTCGAATCCGGTGACATATTAGCTATGGTTTCACTGCCGGATTATGATAATAATCGCACAAGATACGACTGGAAGGAACTTGCGGACCCAAACCTTAATCCTAACAAACCGTTAATCAATCGTGCGATAAACGCGAATTATCCGCCGGGTTCTATTGTAAAACCTCTGATACTCGTTGCGGGCATGGAAGAGGGTCTTGTTACATCAGATGAACCAATAAGCTGCCCCGATCACGCGCCTGAAGTAGGCTGGCCAAGATGCTGGATTTGGAAAGACAACCATTCGGGACATGATATCATGTGGGGTGCAAATAACAATAATGCACGAAACGCGCTCAAGGGAAGCTGCAACGCGTATTTTTCAAAGCTTGCCGATAGGATAAGTTCTTCCGCAATACAATACTGGTTATACAGTTTCGGATACGGCCATAAAATACTGGAGTCCCCTGCTATCCCAGATATTCCTGATTATTCAAGGAGTGTACGTGAATCGGCGGGAATAATTTCAAGTGTAAATCCAAAAAGTTCTGATTTAACACTTGAAGAAATGACTCCCATAATACAACGTGACAAAAAACGTTTCGGTATAGGCCAGAGCAATTTGCGAGTGACACCTTTACAGGCGGCCAATTCCATGGCGACTCTCGCAAGAGGCGGCGTATATATGAATCCGAGATTGTTCATGGATTTGCCCATTAGCGAAAAAATCCCGCTGAATATTTCTCAACACACTTTAGATACCGTTTATGACGGCATGTATGCGGTAGTCAACGAAAGGAACGGTACGGCTTATGGAGAATTTTCGCCGACTCTCAATTCATTCAAGGAGCAGGATTTGAAAATATACGGCAAAACAGGTTCCACTGAAGATCCAGAACACGCTTGGTTCGGCGGTTTCGCGATTGATAGCAAGGGCCGTAAAATCGCTTTTGCATTGGTAGTCGAAGGCGGCCAGCACGGCTCAAGAGACGCCGCTCCTCTGGCAAATCAACTTTTGCAATGCTGTATTCAAGGCGGATATATCGGAAAATCAAAATTGCAGAATATAAAATAAAAGGGAGAAAATAAATGGAAGAAAAAAGCGAGATTGAAAAACAAGATAATCCTAAAATAAGTATTCTTGCAATTATATCTTTCGTATTAGCAATTTTAATTCCTTTTACATCCATGCTTACCACGATACCGGCATTTGTTCTTGGGATTACGAGCCTTCTTAAAATTAGAAAAAGCCCCACCAGAATGAAGGGGAAAAGTTTCGCTATAATAGGAATAGCTATTCCGTCTGTAATTATAATGCTTGTCATACTGTCCGTAACAGCAAAATGGACAGGAAATTTGATGCTCGAAATTGCCAGAAACAGACAAAAATCTCGAAGCACAAACTTATCCGGTATAGAAAAAGCAATGCAAATCTATGGCAATGATTCTTATCAACATACCCCGCTTAATAACTGTTACTCAAACCTTTCCAGCCTTATGAAAGCGATACGAATTTATTTAGATGATTATGACAGCTATCCAACTCCTGCAATTTGGTGTGATTTGTTAATTCAGGAATGTAATGTTCCTCGTGACAATTTTCTTTGCCCACTCGCTAAGGAAGGTCCGTGCAATTATGCTCTTAACATTAATATTGCTGATCTGGGTATGACTAACGATCCTAATATTGTCGTATTATTCGAAACCAGTCCCGGCTGGAACCAGGTTGGAGTACCTGAAATATTAACTTTAGAAAACCATAAAGGCAAAGGATGCAACGTGGTCTTTCTCGATTCACATGTAGAATTTATCAAAGCCGAAGATATAAGCAAACTAAAATGGAAACCTGATTGAAATTTCAGTAATGACCAATCAGCGGCTTTTTGCTACCATCGGGTCTTTTTTTATGGTTGGTTCTAAGCCGAGGTATGTTAAAGTTCGTCCGATGATTTCCCCTGCTACGGGTGAAGCGACTGCTCCGCCGCTGTCGCCGTTTCCGAGTTTGCCGTTCGGTCTGCGAATAGATACCAGAACAACTATAGCCGGGTCTTCCGCAGGCGCGCCTGCTACGAATGAAGCAATATTAGCATTATCTTCATAGCCTTTAACGCCAACTTTCGCGATATTTGCGGTACCTGTTTTTCCGAAAACCTGCCATTTGTCGAGTTTTGCCCGCCAGCCGGTTCCTCCGTTATTCTTTTCATTAACAACCCCAACCATTACATCGGAAATAATCCATTTCGCGACTTCAGGCTTTATGATATGTCCCACCGGAGGCATGGGATGTTTTATATCAACGACGTCACCATCATTATCAATAATCGCTTTTACGAGGTAAGGCTGAACAAGCCTTCCGCCGTTGGCGAGAATGCAGTAAGCTCTTAACATCTGCATCGAAGTTACGTTAATTTCATAACCATACGGTATTCTTGTAATACTGTAGCCGGACCACTTGTTGAGCGGACGCAGAATTCCTTCTACTTCGCCGGGAAGTTCAATTCCGGTTGTTGCTCCGAAGCCGAATTTTTTCAAACCATCATAAAGTGTCTGCTTACCCATTTTCTGGCCCATTTTTGCCATGCCGATATTGCTGGATTTTATAATGATTTCCCTGATTTTCAGGTTGCCGAATTTATGTTCTTTATACTCGTTGATTCTTCCGAATTCCCTGCTGTAATAATCTCCGTTCTCACAATATATCGTTTCATCTTTGGTAATAGCACCATTTTCGAGCGCAATAGCGGTAACGATAGGTTTAATCATACTGCCAGGCTCATACGGGTCGGTTATCAGCCTGTTGCGGAAATTGTTCGGATCGAATGACTGGCGATTATTCGGATCAAAATCAGGAACCGAAACCATCGCAAGAATCTCACCGGTTTTCGGATTTGCGACAATGGCCATCGCGGACTCAGCCTGATACTGTTTATATTGTTTCAGTAATTCTTCACGTACTATTTGCTGAATAGCCGCGTCAATAGTCAATATGATACCGGAACCATCGTTGAATTTGCCGCTTTGCTCCTTCAGACGAATCGGTCTTCTCCTGTTGTCGGCATAGAAAGTATTCTGCAAATCCGTGCCTCTAAGTACCTCGTCGTACTTAAGCTCGATTCCTTCCTGACCAATATTATCTTTGCTGGTGAAACCGATAATCTGGGCGACAAGACTTCCCATTGGATAGATTCTTCTATACCCCGTTTCAATCGCCACACCTCTGATTTTTTTTGCGGCTTCGCATTGCTGGTACGAAGCATCTTCAACTAATTTCGCATAGCCGGGATTCCTGCTATCCAGAATTTGAGAACAAATGATATGCGCTCCAACATCCAAAACAGGCGAAAGCTGAATGGCAGCTTCTTTGATGTTGTCGATGTCCCCCAACGAACGAGGGTCAGCGAAAATATTCTGCATTCTGTTACTCGCGGCTAAAAGCCTGAGACGGGTGTCAAAAATAGGGCCGCGCTGAGGCTGCCATCTCAAGTATGATAACTGATTCAGACCGATTTGAGTATAGTAGTCGTTTTTAAAATGCTGAAGGTAAAAACATCGCCATATAAGACCTATAAAAGCGATGATTAGAAGCATTAAAACAAAAATAGTGAATTTAACTCTTTTCAACTGTCAACTATCTTTATCTGATTTTCCAAGACGAGCGTGAATTGCGGCGGGATTTGTAAGACCCTCGAAACGCAACTGCTTGACGCCAAGTTCCTGTTTTAATTGATTTACTTCCGATCTGTAAACACAAAGTTCGTATATTATTCTGTTATTCGCGTTTCGAAGCGAAACAGCAATAATCAGAAGAACTGTAAAAGAGAAAACTACAAAACATAAACGAAATTGTGATATTATAAACATATTTTTTAAGTTGAAAGTACTTAAAGTGAACTAAAGTTAAAAGTTAATACAAGAGAAAATTTCAATATAACTTGAGTCACTTTTAACTTTAGGCATTTTAGTCACTTCTTTTCTTATTTAGCCGGTAAACGAAGTTTCATTCCGGGTTTCAGTTTGTTTTTGTCATTTAATACGTCGGTGTTTAATTTACTTATCTCTTCAAAACGCGCTCCATTTCCAAGCTGTTCGGCGGAAATTTTCCACAGGCTGTCATCCTCTTTTACGACATACCATCTGCCTGTATCTGTTCTTGAGTTATTATTTGTCCTGTTGGTCGAGGCAGGTCCAACTGATATAACATTCCGCACCGCACTACCACCAGATACATTAGAAGGCTGCGGCTCAACTGCAGGAGCAGGTTGTGGAATCACAATCTTCTGACCAACAAAAATTTTGTCTGGTGATTTCAAAGTATCTTTATTAGCTTCATATATCCTGTTGATATTTACTAATCTGTTGCCTTCCTGCTCTCCGTAAAACTTTTTGGAGATTTTCGCAAGATTATTATCGCCTTCCTGAACAACATAAGTCTTTTCCTGAAATGCCGGACCTGTTTGCGTTCTCTGAGCAGTTTGAACTGGAGGAGTCATTCTATTTTGTTGAGCGACAGGAACCGGTATATTAACCTGATTTGTTTGAGCGGCAGGTGTAACTGATTCTTCACGTGATGGTGCATTTGTACGTGTTTGATTTGGCTGCTGACCTGGCGCAAATCCTGATTGACCAAATCCACCTTGTCCAGCGCCTGGCTGTCCCCATTGTCCGCGGCCGCCGCCCGGTCTAAATCCACCATTCATCGCTTGAGGACCATTACCACCGAAAGGATTCGATGTACGTGCCCCAGCATTGTTATCAGTTCTATTATTGGAACCATCAAGAGCAACTTCCCTTGATGCCGCTACGGCTGTAGCCAAATCCACTCTTAAACGTTCAATCGCCTGCACACTTTCGGCTACAATAGAAGTATCTTCGTTTTCATTTATATTTGAATTGGAATTGTCTTGCGGCAAAGGAGAAAAACTTCTGTTCAATTCTGCGGTCTGATTAGCATATTCGTTATCATAATATGGAGCACGATTATCATCTATTGCCGCATGGTCATTCGCCCAAGGATTACTGTTCGAAGCAAAACCTGTTCTGCGTTCCTCATTTGCGACTGGAATATTATTATTGTTCTGGAAATTCTGATCTTCCTGTAATCCGGAATTTCGGACATTGTATCCCAACGGTTCCGCCCGCACGATACTTTCTTCAGCGGCCGGTGAATTATCTACGGAATTTTGAAAACGAGGTAAGCCGTTGATGACAAAAGCTATAATAAATATAAATACCAAACCTAAAAGCAATCCAATTTTAGCATCCGAGGTCATAATTTACTCCATTCAACTTGTTTTATAAAAATTATCGCTTCATCGCGATACGTAATTTTGCGCTTCTTGCACGGTTATTTTCGTCAACTTCTTCCTGCGTGGCAATTAAAGGCTTTTTGGTTAAAATGTCATAAATACCATCAGTCTTATTTTGACGAAAATCATACTTCACTATTCTATCTTCAAGGCTGTGAAAGCTTATAATCGCAATCAAGCCGTTTTTATTCAATATTTTTGGAGCGGCTTTCAACAGCTTTTCCAAATTTTCAAGTTCCTGATTAACTGCTATTCTCAATGCCTGAAAGGTTCTTGTCGCAGGATGAATTCTGCTCCAGGTTTTTTTATTACCCAAAGCTTTGCAAACAATTCCAGCAAGCTGCTCGGTTGTCGTAATTTTGTTTTCTTTTCTATAACCGACAATATATCTTGCTATACGACGCGAAGCTCTGTCTTCACCATATTTAAATATCAAATCAGCCAAACTTTTTTCATCTGTTCCATTGACTATATCGGCAGCACTATACTCTAATCTTTTGTCAATTCTCATATCAAGAGGCATATTTGTTTGAAAACTTAATCCTAAATTTTCATTAGTGATTTGTGCCGAGCAAAGTCCCAAATCAGCAAGTATAAAATCGACCTTATCTATACCATGCTCGCTAAGTTTTTCGCTTATTTGAGAAAAATTGGAATGTACGAGTACAACCCCGCAATTAACCTCCTTCAAAGTTTCTTTTGCTTTCGATAGTGAATCTTCATCGACATCCATGCCGAAGATGATTCCCTTTGAACCTAATTGTTTAGCGAACAGATAACTATGACCTCCATGTCCTATGGTCGCGTCAACCATCACCGCATCCTTCGGTAAGTTTATCTGTTCGACCAATGTTTTGGCAAGCACCGAAATATGCTCAGCCGTTTGTTTATTTTCTTCCATAACCGCATATAACAGTTTTATTAATTTCTGAAATTACTGCAAGCAAACGGATTATATCCAGCCGCTATATGCCTGTTTTATTATTTCTTTTAACTCACTGCCATTACTCTTCGTTGAAGTTTCTGTACTTCGGGAGAAAAGGAAATACCAGCAAACGCACTATCGAACTTTTTAAGATGTTCGAGCTTCTCACTAAGAACATCTATCGATGCAAAAGTTCGATAATCGACTTTCCTTTTACCTGTAATACTTTCACTAATAACCTGGCAGTGATTTGAATCCATTCCAATCATGCTTTCCTCGTAAAGTAATTAAATTTCATTTTGTTGTTTCTGCAGGATAGTTTGTCTTGCCTGCGACATCTTTTTCTGATATTGATTCATATTGTCAGTTACATATTGTTCCCAGCTTTCGCTGTTCCAAAGCTCAATATGATCTCTGACTCCAATTAGTGTAACATCATCCTTCAATCCGGCTCTCTTCCTCAATTTTTCATTCAGCAGTAATCTGCCCTGGTTGTCCAGCTCGACTTTACTTGCCAGGGCGTAACTCATACGCTCAAAAGCCACAACTTCATCTGGAGCGGAAGTTTTTGGAGAGGCCGTCATTGCAATTTGCTCAAAATACTTTTCGGGATACAGGCATAAAATGCCGTTTGAACCGATTACAAGATAAAAACTGCTGCCGTGTTCATCGACATCAATCTGATTCCTCAGCTTGTTGGAGATGAGGATTCTGCTCTTGTTATCCACAACGTGTTGATATTCACCTGTTAATAAAACCATGGCACAAGTCCCACTGAACAAATTCAATATGGGAATTATCACCACATTTTACCACTTTGTCAACAAACATTTTTATTTTTTATGAAAATTTTCTTATCGGACTTATACTGATTTAAGCTAAGCTGTTTAATATAAAATGGTTACGAATTTTTTTATTTTATATTTATTTTCAACTGCGTGATCAAATTATTCACATTAAAAATAAGAAGTGAATACACGCAACATTTTGAATTTATATTCCAGCGAAAACTATTCTATTTCTTGACTTTCAAGCATATTAAATGTAACCTATGCGAATACTATATTCTGCTTTAAGGATGGAACAAATTATATGAAGGACGAAACAAATTTCGTAGAAAAATTCGAGGATATGAGAATCCTCGATGAGTTAAAAAATTCGTATCTGAATTACGCGATGAGCGTAATCGTATCACGTGCTTTACCGGACGTTCGCGATGGCTTAAAACCTTCCCAAAGGCGTATTCTCGTCGCGATGAACGACTTGAATCTTGGCCCGCGAAGTAAACATAGAAAGTGCGCGAAAATCGTCGGCGATACGGGCGGTAACTATCACCCGCACGGCGACCAGGCTACATACGGCACATTAGTCAGGCTCGGCCAGGACTGGAATATGCGTTACACGCTGGTCGATCCGCAGGGAAATTTCGGAAGTATCGACTCCGACCCCCCCGCCGCTATGAGATATACAGAAGCGAGAATGACCGCCCCTGCAACGGAAATGCTGGAGGATATCAAATACGATACAGTCGATTTCGTGCCTAACTATGATGAAACACGCACAGAACCAACCGTACTTCCGGCAAGATTTCCGAACCTGCTCGTAAACGGTTCAACCGGTATCGCTGTCGGTATGGCTACCAATATCGCACCGCATAATGTTTCCGAAGTATGCGATGCGCTGCTTTTGGTTATTAAAGACCCTGATTGCGGATTCAAAGATATTATGAAATGCCTGCCCGGCCCGGATTTCCCGACAGGCGGAATCATCTGCGGCAAAAAAGGCATTATAGACGCATACACAACCGGACGCGGACATCTAACTGTTCGCGGCAAGATAGATGTCGAAGAATCCAAAAAAGGCAGAGACAAAATCGTCATAACAGAAATTCCATATATGGTTGTCAAAACCAATATAGTCTCGAAAATCGCCGAAGGTGTTCAGAACGGTACACTGCCTGAAGTAGCCGATGTACGCGATGAATCCGACCGTCACGGCTTAAGAATCGTCGTCGATTTGAAAAGAGACGCTGATCCAGACATTTTACTAAATAAATTATATCGTTACACTCAATTGCAAACCACTTTTGCGATTGCCAACATCGCGCTTGTTAATAACAGACCTGAAACTCTTAACATAAGAGAGATGCTCGACTGCTTTATTAACCATCGTAAAGATGTTATCCGCAGACGCAGCCGATTCCTTCTGAAAAAATGCCGCAACAGGGCGCATATACTCGAAGGTCTTATCATGGCAGTCAGTGACATTGATGAGATTATCGAAATCATCAAGAAATCACCTGATGCCCCTACCGCCAAGCTGAACCTTATGAAGAAACCTCTTCATTTAACTGAGACTGCGACACTTAAGAAAATCCTTCCAGAAGCGTTTATAAAAGAAAAAAGCAAAGGTAACCATTTTCTTACCGGCCCGCAGACAGACGCGATTCTTACCATGCAGCTCCAGAGACTTACAGGCCTGGAAATTGAAAAACTGGCACAGGAATTCGCCGACCTGACAAAAGAAATTGAAAAGTATTTGGAAATACTCGCCGACGAAACAGTCTTAATGAATATAATAAAGGAAGACATATACGAAATTAAAGATAAATACGGCGACAAAAGAAGAACAAAAATTGCCGACGCGGCACAGGATTTTGACATCGAAGATCTGATCGCCGACGAAGAAGTTATTGTCACCGTCAGTCATACAGGCTACGTCAAACGTATGCCAATTGACACATACCGCAAACAAGCCAGGGGCGGCCAGGGAATCATCGGCTCAGACACAAAAGAAGGTGACTTTATTAAGCACCTCTTTGTCGCTTCAACACATGATTACCTGCTAATCTTCACAAACAGGGGCAAGTGCTACTGGCTCAAAGTTTATGACGTGCCAAGTATGTCACGACAGAGCATGGGCAGAAACATCATCAATCTATTGTCACTCGGAAGTCAACAGATAGCTTCTATTATTAACGTTAGCAGTTTTGAAGACGATACAGACGACGAGAGTAAACAACGACAGCTCATCATGGCTACCAAGAACGGCATAATTAAAAAGACACAACTATCAGCCTATGGAAATCCCCGTTCATCCGGAGTAATCGCGATAAACCTCGATCCGAACGACGAACTGATTCGTGTTGCTTTAACAACAGGTTCCAACCATATCATTCTCGGAACAACAAACGGTATGACTATACGTTTCGACGAACAACAGGTACGCTCCATGGGCAGAGCCTCAAGAGGAGTAAAAGGAATCAATCTGCGTTCCGGTGACTATCTCGTAGATATGGTTATCGTTGAAGAAAAAGCGGCACTGTTCACTGTCTGCGAAAACGGCTACGGCAAACGTACTGGTCTTGAGAATTATCGTTCACAAACCCGCGGCGGTGTAGGCCTTATCAATATAAAGGCAAACGACCGCAACGGAAAAGTTGTCGCATTAAAAACCGTTCAGAACAAAGACGATTTGATGATGATAACCGCTCATGGAATCATTATACGTACCGGGCTTGACCAGATTCGCTCAATCGGAAGGAACACTCAAGGCGTCCGTATGATTAAGCTCAAAGAAGGTGACAAACTCGTAGCCGCCGAAAAAATTGTTTACGAAGAAGAAAGCCAGAAAGAAAATGACAACGGCAATGATTCTTCTGAAAAGAATGGAAAGACAAATAAAAAATAATAGCCCGCGAAACTATTTCTATAAAAGCGGCTGAAAGCTGAAGCTGAATTGATAAATGGGCAAATTGGTTTATGTCATAGCCGGTAAAGATGATTCTCTTGTAAGTTCTCGATGTGAAAAGCTTCTTGATTCACTTATCGAACACTCACAAAGAGCGACTGGACTGTTTAATGCCGACCCAAATTCGGCTTCTATATCAGAAGTACTTGACGAATTGCGAACCGCGCCTTTTCTGACGAGCAAACGTGTCGTCGCGATAAAGCAGGCGGACGATTTTATCTCTGAAAACCGCGAGTACATGGAGACTTATTTCGAGAATCCATGTTTGACCGGAATTTTAATCATGACCGTCAGTTCGTGGAAATCAAATACGAAACTTGCGAAAAAGCTTCCAGCCATCGGCGAATTAATAAATGTCGAGCCGCCAAAGCGAGGCGAACTTCCGGTACAACTCATTGCTTACGCCAATGATACTTACGGCAAAAATATCAGCCGAACCGCCGCAGAGTTTTTGATTGATATTTCAGGTGACGAGATTTCCCGCCTCTATTCTGAAATCGACAAGCTCGCGATTTTCGCCGACCAGGACAAAACTATTACCGAAAAGCATATCGAGTCACTAATAGGCCACAATCGCATATTCAATGTTTTTGCGGTTATCGACTCAATAATAGCGGGTAACGCCGCGGAAGCTATCGAGCGGCTCAGAGGAATGTTCGCCGATGACAAATCAGCCGAATACACTGTTGTCGGCGCTTTCGCGTTCCATTTCCGCAGAATGTTCAACGCCAAGGTCATGACCGGAAAAGGTGAACCTATCGGCAACATTATCAAAAAGCTCCAGATATGGAGTAACAGGGACAAATTCTTCGAGCAGCTCAAACGAATCACACTCAAACAAATCGGCTATTACTTACAACGGCTGGCCGAAACGGACTACGCCATAAAAACCGGCCGCACACAAGCCCCAGTAGCAATGGAACAAATGGTTATGAGCCTAACCGTCAGATAAGTATATTAGTGTATAAGATTTCTATTTCATCTTTCATTACCCTCCATGTTTAGTGTTTCAGATTTAGATATTGGTTTTTCCGATTGAAAACCGGCTGATTGGCTTTGTTTCGCAGAATTATCTACTACCTTTCCCTCATCACTCATCTCTCGTCCCTCTTTAAAATCAGGGGTGGCAGCCTCAAACGCAGTTTGGGGATGGTTTTCTTCATTATTTCCAATTCTGTTTTCTGTGTCCTGTATTCTGTTTTCTTTCTCAAATTGGCTTCGTTTCGCAAAATCCTTATCGTCCATCGTCTCTCGTCCTTCGTCCATCGTTTCTCGTCCCTCATCCATCGCTTCCCTCTCTCGACGAAGTTTCTGCAATTTGCGAAGTTCCGCCGCGGCTTTATACAGGCTGC
>CAZVOA010000021.1:0-56684 GCA_964628465.1 uncultured Pirellulales bacterium
TTTTATTTTTTTAAGATTTTCGCGATGGGGTGTTACACTTTTGAACGAAAAGTAAGCTGAAAATGAGGGTACGAAAAAACAAACAAATTTCCCGCCAAGGCGCCAAGCCGCAAAGAAAATAAAATATAAAAAAGTAAAAAACTGTGCGGGATTTATTATAAATATGTATCGGAATTTGACTTCATTCGCCGATTATCTGGCAAATTACCGTTCGTAGCAACTTTTATTTCCTTTGTTATTACCATTGCTTTAATTACCTTCTTTGGAAAATAGTGCGTTGGCACGCACATCCCATGGAGTCCGAGGGACCTACTTAATCGGATGTCTCTTTGCCCTTTTCTTCTATTTTCGGAGGCCAGAACGGTAGGGATATACTCCAGTCCTTTAAAACTCTTTCATCTTTCTGAATGTTATCCGGTGCGTTATTATTTCCAGAAATATTTTTATCATCACCAGAGTTAATCTTTATTGTTGCCGGAAAAAAACCGCCAAATCGAGGCTTTCCTCCGTATAGAGATTTTCCATCACCAGAGAGAAGATTTATTTCCAATTGAAAGACGTTCCCACTCACAACCATTTTCACATTATGATACATATTTGTTCTGGATTTTATCCTGCCAAGCAATTGTTCTATATAACCATTTGTATCTTTGATATCAAGGTCTAAAGCCAACTTCAATAATGACTTCCTTGAGTTAATATCTGTCTGCTTCGCCAGTTCACTCCAACTATTGATGAAAGAAGTTGATTTATCTAATCGAGGGATAACCCATACCGTCAATTTCGGTTCCATTGTTGTTTCCCATTCCTGCTGTCCCTGAATTGAGGCCCACCCTAATACATCACGATCATCAAGTATTTTCCAGAAATAAACCTTGGAATCAGCCAGGCAGAGAGATACTTTTAAGTCGGCAGGTTTGTTCACATCATTAAAGATTGCTGGATTATTAACATCATATGGTATGAATTGACTTGCATTATTTAGAGTTTTGCGCAATACATCAAGACATATGTCATCTTTATTGAAATTCTGCCTCTGATCAATCCTTCCCAACAAGTTAGGTTCGTTCGCAATCGCCAAAAGACAACAGTCCAGAACTTCTTTATTTATATTTCCCACGTTAATCTTATTAGGTACGCTAACAATCTTTATAGGAAAGTTTTTTAAATCATTATAATCAATTTTTATAGTTGCTGGACGTAATCCATCTATACGATATTTTCCGGGTATGGGGTTTTCCTGATCAGAGACAAGTATTATTTCTGTCATGATATTTCCCAAGTCAATCGTATTAGGTATCGCGGCTTCAATTTTTTGTATAGTCAACAATCCAATCAAAATAATCCCACAAATCATTAAGACATTACTCACTAATATTTTCATATAAATATCTCCCTTGCTTTTGTATTCTTCATTTACATTTTTATTTGTTTGGACATTCTTCATATTTAATTCCCGAGTAAATCTCTAACGTATAATAGCATATTGCGGCTGTTTTCCAAAGCATTATTAATTTGACAATTTCATTATATTATTGTATAAGTTATTTAATAGAAAGTATTTAACGTATTTCTGGAGAAGGTTTTAATCGCACTGTAATTGTGCGGGTTTTTTATGAATTCAACAAATCATTCAAATGATAAAAGTCAGCCGGAACACAAAAGACGGCCAAGGTACAGCGGCACGCATCCGAGACGCTTCGAGCAAAAATATAAGGAGCATAATATCGAAGCACATCCCGAACTGCGCGAACATTTAATCGCAAAAGGTAAAACGCCAGCGACTACCCATATTCCCGTCCTGCTGGAAGAAGTAATGGAATACCTCGCACCGAAACCGGGTGAACTCGTTGCCGATTGCACCGTCGGTTACGGCGGCCATGCGCGAGAGTTCATGAAACGCATCGGGCCGGAAGGAAAACTTTTCGCATTCGATGTTGACCAGGCTGAGTTGGAACGTACAAAAGAGCGGCTATGCAAGGAAAATGTCCCGGCAAGTTTTCACAGAAGTAACTTCGCCGGAATCGCAAACGTTCTCAAAAAGGAAAATATCGAAGGATACGATATAATCTTCGCCGACCTTGGCGTTTCAAGTATGCAGATAGATAATCCCGAACGCGGCCTGAGTTATAAATATGACGGCCCGCTCGATATGAGACTGGACGACAGGCTGAAACAATCCGGCGCGGATTTACTAAATACTCTTTCCGAGGAAGAATTATCAAACGCTTTTTGGGAACTGTCCGATGAAAATGACCACATGCAAATAGCAAATATGATTGTCGCTCAACGCGAGAAAAAACCAATTACGACCACTACAGAGCTTGTCGAATTGATTTTCCGCGCCAAGAGACTAACCGCAAAAACATGGAAGCAAAAACTTCTCGACTCGAAATCAGGATTGCTGCATCCGGCGGCACTCGTATTTCAGGCATTACGTATATTGGTTAACGATGAACTTGGCACGTTGAAGGAATTATTGCGAGTCGCGCCATTTTGTTTGCGCCCGGGAGGAAGAATCGGCATAATAAGTTTTCACAGCGGCGAGGACAGGCTCGTGAAAAAATCTTTCCTTGATGGTTTCAGGAATGGTACATATAAAGAGGTAGCGGAAAATGTAATTGTGCCGCAAAGAAAAGAAATCTTCACAAATCCGCGCAGTACATCTGCTAAATTTCGCTGGGCAATCAAATAATCCTCTCATAAACCGAGATAAACCATTATCTGACAGGCAGTTATAAATATCAGTATTTTATACAGAAATATTGATTTGCAGATGAAAATGTAGTATAATGTTAAAGTCATTTTAAATAATAAAATTGAAAGTTTTATTGAAAGGGCAAATCGAGATGAAAAAAGTTATGTTAATATCTATGTCTGTAATAATTCTGTCAATTTTGTTCATTTCAAAAATTACACATGCTCAGAGCAAAGCTGACAGAGGCCCGCTTACAAAAAAGGTTTTCATTCATTATAGAAATCCCAATGCCAGACCTGACAAACCGGTAAAGCCAACCAAGCCTTCAAAAGATGAAGAAGGAAGCTACACTTATTTGTCAAACGGTTTGAAATGGAGAAGCGTTGAAGACTTTATTGTGAAACCTTATATTGCTCCTATCGGATTTGCTGATGCAGTAGCGGCCGGAATGAATGAATGGGAAAAATATGTCGATGTAGAAATCTTCGGTGACGTGATTTTAGATGAAGATAATGAATACAGAGTAGATTTATCTACAGCCGATGGTGATAATGTTTTTGCCTTTGATGAGTTAAGCGATGACAATATCATCGCCGTTACATACGTTTGGGGTTATTTCTATGGCCCTCCAAAAACACGCGAAATCGTAGAAGCTGACATGATTTTCAATACAGCTTTCTTTTGGGGCGATGCCGAAGTTGATACAGATGTTATGGATGTATTAAATATCGCGACACACGAGCTTGGCCACGTAGCGGGTATGGGCGACCTTTATGATACAACCGCTACCAGGGAAACAATGTACGGCTACTCAAGAGAAGGTGATATAGAAAAACGTGACTTGTATTACGGTGACATAGCCGGAATTCAAAATCTGTATAAATAAACTATTAGCAGGTTTCCAAATAAGGCTATTTTGTGGGCGGTTTTATTGGCCGATAAATGAGCTTGTATAGGCACCATACGATAAATTCAATAAATACGGCCATATAAAGTGTTGTAATAGTTCCGATTACAATCAGCCAGCTCCAGGCAAGATGTATTTTGCCATATTTTGAAAGCAGTAAAAGAGTTGTCATCGCAATTGCGCTGAAAATCATAGCGACAACATTTGCCCAGTTCTGAAACGCTGCTATGACTGAAGAATCTTTGCCGCTCGCGGGTTTTGTTAATACACCAAGCAGGAATATGCCGAGCGTAGCGCCGCCAGTGATGGAAATTATCTCGAATGCGAACCAGAGAATATCTTCGACCGGACTGCACGCGAACGCGATAAGTCCGAGAATTATTCCGAAACATACCACACCAATGCGGGAAACCAAAAGATAATGTTTTTCGTTTGCGTTCTTTTTAATAAGAGGTCTGTAAATGTCAGTGACAAACGAGCAGGAAAGCGAACTGAGCGGCGAATCTATACTCGCCAGAATAATCGCTCCCAACAAAAGCCCTTTTAATCCCATCGGCAGTGAATTTAAAATAAAATGCGAAAGAACTTCTTTTGCTTTTTCCGGCTGAGCGGCTTCAGGATTCTGCTGGTAGAAAACGAATAATAATGTCCCGATTGAAAGGTACAAGACCAGTACAGGAAACGCGCATAGTATTGTCGCCATGATTGTGTTCTGGCTCTTTTTACGTGTTTCTACAGTAAGAAGTCTTTGCATAAGTTCCTGGTCTGTTCCGAAAACCGCCAGTCCCACAAAAAACGCGTTAGCCGTACCCGCCCAGAATGTAGTCGCGTCATTGAGTTTGAAATTGAAATTAAAAACGCTCAACCTGTTTGCCTTTTCGGCGATTTCCCAGGCAGTGGATAAGCCGCCCTGTATATGCAAAACGAGATAGATTGCAAGTGCGGCTCCCGCAGCGAAAAATATTACGGCCTGATACGCACCGGCCCAGACAACGGCTTTTATGCCCCCGAACGCAATGAAAATAATACTGACGATTGTGAAAAATATAATTGCCTGCGAGAGATTCCAGCCGATTATATATGCCACAGCCATGCAGGTCGCGTATAATCTTACTCCCGACGCGGTCAGCCGGGTGAGAAAGAAAAATATCGAGCCAGTGTACTGCGTTTCGGCGCCAAATCTGTATTTTAAGTACTCGTAAATGCTTGTGCATTTGTATTTGTAAAAAACGGGAATGAACAGAAACGCCACCGCGATTCGAGCCGCTGCCGAGCCGAAGAAAAACTGCATATATTCCCAGTTCTCGTCGTACGCTGCTGCAGGCACACCGACAATTGTAAGGGCGCTTACTTCAGTTGCGACAAATGACAAACACGCGATAATCGCGGGGACTTTTCTTGCTCCGAGAAAAAAGTCACCTGTATCTTTTTCTTTACGGCCCCGAAAATATGAGATAAGAAATAACGGGACTATCGCCAAATATAAAACAAAAAAATCGATATCGCCCAAACGAGTAAATATATTATAGTCTGATAAGTTCGCTATCATCTGTTGGTTTCTATGGCTTTTCTCAGTGATTGGTTACATTCATTCAAAATCTCTACCGCCCGCTCATAACTTGAGTTACGAAAGTGCATAACAATCGCGGCTTTGACTTTTCCGAACGATTTACGAAGCAATGCTCTTGCTTTTACTTGCGGCAGGTCTGTTATTTCCATTACGATTCGTTCCGACCTGTCACGCAGCTTTTCATTTGTCGCGTTCAGGTCAACCATCAGATTGCCGTACACTTTGCCCATCTTTATCATAACGGTCGTAGTAACCGTGTTCAGAATCAGCTTCGTTACGGTCCCCGCTTTCATTCGCGTCGAGCCTGTAATGACTTCCGGCCCGACAACCGGATTTATTATTATCTGTGCCGGGAGCTGATTTATAACTTCCGGTGCGCACGTTACAAAAACCGTCCCCGCTCCGATTTTCTGAGCCTGCTTGAGTGCGCCGCAAACAAACGGCGTCAATCCGCAAGCCGCTATGCCGACTACTACGTCTTTGTCCCGAACTTTTTTACTTGTTACGGCTTTGGCTCCGTCGTCGGCATGGTCTTCCGCTCCTTCTACCGCCCGAACAAGTGCGCGTTTTCCTCCTGCTATAATTCCCTGCACCAACAAAGGACTTACACCGAAAGTCGGGGGACATTCCGATGCGTCAAGAACACCAAGCCTGCCGCTTGTGCCGGCTCCGACATAAAACAAACGCCCGCCTTTCTGAAAACGCTCGACAATCATCTCTATCGCAGCGGCAATGTTCTTTCTTTCTTTTTCTACCGCGGCGGTTATCAACTTATCTTCGGAATTAATCAAATCGACAATTTCAAGAGTGGAAAGCCGGTCGATATTTTCACTTCGCCGATTGCGTTTTTCAGTTGTAGGCAGAATCCTTTTCTTACTCATTGTGCAGGTACAATCTTTCCTAAAATCAATCCTTTTTCGGTACCCGTTGCTCCGGGGACATTGTTCGGACGACCTTTTATCGTCGCATACGCCAAAATAGCGAAACTCAACGCTTCCTTGGCATCTGGATTGATGCCGAAGTCGTCGGTAGTGAGAATTCTAACCTCGGGAAGTTTTTCCTGCAACATTTTTACCAACGTTTTATTGCGACATCCCCCGCCGCATAAAATCATCTCGTCAGGCAGCGTTGGTAAAAAATGCCTGTAAGCGTGAGCAATACTCGCGGCAGTCAATGCCGTCGCCGTCGCGAGAATGTCTTCGTTTGATATTTTATTTTTCAAAGCGTTTTGTAATAATTTCACACTATACCTGTTACCAAATTCTTCCCGGCCGGTGGTTTTCGGCGGTTTAAGTTGGAAAAAGGGATTTTTAAGCAATTCATCAAGCAGCTTTTTGTTTACGTTTCCCTGGGAAGCCATCATACCGTTCTTGTCGTAAGTTTTTTTCCCATTTGTGATTTGCGAAATGAGAAAGTCCATTACCATATTTCCCGGGCCGGTATCGAATGCAATTACTTGTTCGAGCGTGCAGTTCGCAGGCAGATAAGTCACGTTGGCAATGCCGCCGATGTTCTGTATCGCTCTGCAAAGTTTCCTGTCACAAAAAAGGAAATAATCAGCGAAAGGAACCAGCGGTGCACCCTGTCCGTTTGCGGCCATATCCTTCGGTCGAAAATCCGCAACTGTTGTAATTCCTGTTCGATATGCTATGACAGACGGCTCACCTATCTGTAAAGTGGAACGTACAAGTTTTTTCCCGAACTTCGTACCGTTTGGATTATGAAATATAGTTTGTCCATGCGAACCGATAAGGTCGATTGATTCGACAGGAATATTCTTATTTTTACAAAGCTTCAAAAACGAATCGGCGAAGATTTCACCTATTACGAAATTCAAGTGACATAAATCTTCTACACTAACCGACTGTTTTTGAAAAACATCAAAAATTGTTTTTCGCACCTTCACAGGATATGGATACGTATCAAACGCGACCACTTTTGCGGAAGAATCGCTTATATCGACTATCGCGGCATCAACACCATCAACGGAAGTACCCGACATCAGGCCGCATACCCGAAGCTTTTTTTTCTTTGCAAGTTGTTCTATGGAATTATGTTTAATCATTACTTTCTATTTATCAGCAAGTTGTTCAAGTTCTTGCTTTGCTTTTTGAAATAACTTCAAATTATCCCGTAAACGCGAAGTCTTATTACGAGAGAGCCATAACATCTTAAAATCATCGGACATTACCTGCATTTGACTTGCGAGTTTTTTTAACTCCGGCTTACGAATTGTTTGGCCCAAACGCAATTTCTTACCGACTAAAGCACGTTTGGCCGCAAGACAATCCATCCTGGCCGCTAAAGCAAGTTCACTCCACGCCAGACTTTCAAATTTATGGGTTTGCTTCTGCTGGTTCGGCCAAATTTTTGCATCAGATAATTGTCTTAAAACCGTATTCAAGCCGTCTTCAGTCATCAAATCAATTGATTCAGAAGTCAAGAGCGGCTCAACTAAACCCGCGTACAATAAAGACTTATTCTTAACTGTTTTGCCGCAGGTTATATATGTATTGCCAAGCAATCTCATTGCCTGAGCCATTTTTTTTGTTTTCTGCTCGAAGAATGAAGCACAAAATTTCTCAGTAAATTGTTCATCATTTACAGCTTTGCCATTCCACGAATGAGCTGCTCCATGCGCAAAACCATGCAGACTAACTCCGAGAAAATTACGATGTCCATTGTCACCCCAGTCTGTATTTAGTAAACCTTCCGCATTATACTTGCGTCCCATAGCGGCGAATTTCGCGACATTACCGATTGAATTCGGCAGCCGTGAGCCGTGCGTAAGCCAGCCGCTCGTGCCGGGACAAACCATAAATGGTATTCCTAATTCGAAAATCTCTTTTGTTCTCGTTATGTTTGCGCCATCCTGTTCATATTCCCAGTTTAGAAGAACAATGTCACGCGGCAGCTCATGCAGCAATTCAGGATATTTCAATACAATATCAGCCCAGAGATTCATTCGCTTTCCAAAACGTTCGCAAAGCTTATGTATTTTTAAAATAAAATCCAGGTAGATTCGCCCGACTCCGACTTTGTCGGCTTGCTCTTTACTTCGTCCCTTGCCGAGTTCCCACGTTTCATCGCAACATACATTGAAATCATCCGCATCAAACAGCGGCACAAATTCACTGTACAATTCTTCAATCAGTTTTATGGAACCTGTATCAAGCGGACAAAGCGTCGTCCCTCCGGGATAGCCGCGAAAACCGGGCATTTCGCCAAGATTACTGTACCGCGGCAAAGAAAGAATCTTTTCGAGATGACCGAAACTCGCGAGAGAACCAACCAATCTTACATGATATTTTTTGCAATGCTCCTTTAATTCGAGAATCTCATCCGGTGTAAACGGGCTGTATCCTTTTCCTATTTCAGGATGCTTTTTAAAGGTGAAAACATTTTCGATATAAAGCTGAAGCTCGTTTATTTTCCAGTGAGACAATCTTACAACAAGCTCCTTGAGTGTGCTAAGCTTCGGTACTTTTCCCCGCGAGCAATCGTGATAATCTCCCCTTCTTGTAAAGTCCGGCTCATCTTCGATTGCCATAGCCGGGATTGTTTTGCCGAATATCTGTATTAAATCGCGAAGTGTCTGAATAGCGTAATAAGTCCCTGCATTCGAACTGGAATAAACTGAGATTCCATCCGATTTAATAACAAGCCGATAAGCTTCCGAATTCGTAATATTTGTATTCCGAATAACTTTAAGGTCGGCTTTATCGAAAGGATTTTTCGTAAGACGAGCTTCGATAGTATATTTTAGAAGGTCGGTTTTTAGCTGCCGCAAAGGCAAAGTATCATCACCGCAAAAACCGGACAAAACAGTTTTTTGCGGCCAGCGAAACACTCCAGTCAGAAACTCTGCTTTCTTAACCGGAATCAACAAATTCTCAAGCGACTGCTCATATAAATTTACCATGCAGCAAATTTATCATAAACACAGACATTCAGCAAGCCCTGAAAACAGTGAGAATTTATAATAAAATAATATATTCAAATGAAACAAGTTCCTTGTCATGCTGAACACAGTGAAGCATCTGGCTATCGAATAAGAAGTTACGAATAAAACTTATTTAATAATCTCAGGCCAGATCCTTCGTTTCACTCAGGCCCCACGGGCTCCTTGTGGAGATGACAGAGTCAACGTGTGGCAGCCTCAAACACAGTTTGGGGATGGCATTAAGACTTTATGCAAATTTACCATCCCCATCCTGAAAACAATCAGGATGAGGATGCCACCCGTTATTATAAAAGTAATGTACTTTATTCAGTTACGCGAATATTGCATGTCTGCCTTCGTTTACAAGGATAATCAGTATACTGGCAATCAAGCCAAATATTCCAAAAAGAAGCGTCGAAATTACAAACAGTACGACATAAACTATCATTGTTTTTCCAGGTATAGCTCGTTTCTTACTGAACTGTTTCCATATTTTCATAATCGCAACGAGAACGGCAAGCAATACCACAATCACTAAAGTCGCGACGAGATTAGTAATAGTTTTTTGAGGTACCGCCCATATACTCAACTCAGCCTGTCCCGATGGACGCGCGAAATCGAGTCGAATCTCACCGCCCGATGGAAGCGATACAGGCAGAGAATATATATTTTGTGAGGTGTAAGCTTGATGTGTTATAGCTTGTGAACCTGCATCGGATGGCATACCTGTAACAACAGGCTGATTTCCTAAAGCCCTATCGAATAGTTGTTGACCCTGGCCGGATTCTGTTCCTGCTTGAGGAGTTGCCGTTCTTCCGGCAGTCATGGTTGAAGTACGCGGCGCATTCTGAGCCATACCACCAGCGGCCCCTCGTCCTCCTCTGCCGCCGCCCATGCCCATGCCGCCTGCGCCATAACCACCCATCATTCCACCCATACCGGCTTCGCCATATCCGCCGCTCACCATCATGCCGCCACCCATGGCGCCTGGCGGCATATTTTGAGGAATATCTTCAAATGCGTCCATATCCATAGCGACTTGCCCTTCTTGCTGACTTCGATACATATTAGACTGGTTATATCGCTGCAGCCTGTTGGAACTCATCTGGCTTAATTGTTCCTGCAACTGGACCTGTCTCTGGGCAATTGAAGAATCGGTTTTAGAAGCAAGCTCTTCGAGAGTTTTTGCGACTTCATTTTTCTTATCGGATTCACCCAAAATAAGCTCATCCGCTGCTTTTCCCGGCTTTTTGGCAATATCTTTACCACCAGAAATATTATCTAACGCAATTTCTGCTTTATAGGATTCATTTGCAATAGATAACTGTTTTTGCGATTCCTTCAGTTCCTGGTTTAATCTTTCGACTTGCTGACGTTCGTTGGATTCCACGAAATCAGGCATTTGATTGAGCCATATATTACGAGTGTTTTCAGCAACACCGCCGTTTGAAACTGTGCTGTTTAAGTAGTAATTCATATTATTCTGTTCCTGCTCCTGCTGTTTCACCATGAAAGCAGAATTACTTCCCATGACACCAGTCTGGAATGCTCGCTGTCTTCCAACATCAGACATTAGACGTTCATAGTCATCCCTGCTTATATCATCGCGATTCGAATTTATAAATTGTTCGATCTGTTTGATATTTGAAGATATTTGATCATTCATTACAGAATAATTACTTATTGCGATATCGACCTGGCTGCTTTTACCTTTGACCGCAAGTTCCCTGTAACTCTGGTCCATCCTGTTAAACTGTTCGAGTCTCGCTTCATTGTCAAGAATAAGAGCTTCGACAATCCCGACAATAGGTGACATATTTCCGCCGGGACGCATATATTTGTAATCATTCGGCAGGAGGAGCGACCATGTTGTTCGTGTCACCGGTATGCCGACGATTGAAATAGCCGGAGGTTTCAGCCTGCTTATTCCCTTAAGAGGATTTACAAGGGATTTTTTACCTTCATCGGCAAAATACATTACAATATCATAAGGCAATCCGCCCGGCGAAGTTTTCACCAACGGTATAAGAACTATTCCTTCGGGTGAATTCGCGTCACGAACAGGTTTTACAGGCTGGGAAGCGACATTGGCACTCCAGAGATTCAAACCCTTTGGAGTCTGAACTTTAAGGAATTGCTCGCTTCTATTCTGCAGTGCAACTCTGACTTCGTATCTGCATCTGCCGTCACGATTGATCACTGTAGTAATCGTAAGCAAATCCACTACGGCCTGAACGCGCACCGCTTCCTTTGACTGTGTCAAACCAAGAGAAATATTCCAGTCCTTTTCGTAAGATTGATAAACATATTGCAGAGAGTCTCTCATCTGGGCCGGAATCATCGCCTGCTGTTCGCTCAGTGGAAGAACCGTCAGATTCCTGCTTTGCGCGATTTTTATTTCATGGCGTGACATATTCTGAACCGCGACAATTGTTCGCTGTCCTTCCGGTGAATCTGTTACAAGATCCGGTATCGAAATACTTACTGTTGACGCTTCCACCGGAAGCGAAAAGTTCACCGCGATATCTACAATTCCGGTAACTTCATTGAGAAGTGAAATAGTCCAGCTTGTTCGATTATCATTCGCGTCAGCCCTGTTTAGACTTCGTAAAATCGGCGACTCAACCGCGACGAGAGAAGCGTATTCGTCAGGCAGACTAAAGCTGAGTTTATCAATAGGTGAGCCGTCTATGGTATAACGAAGGCGATAAGTGTAATTCGCAGAAGTAGTATTCACAACCATTCCGGCAAATATCTCCGCACGTATCTGTGTCGGCTTATTTTCGATTCTCAAACGCAATGTCGGATCGGTTTTTTCATAACTGTAAGCAAACTGTACAAGCTCATGCTGCTGAGGATTAAGCCAGCCCTGCAATGTTCTCGGTGCCACACTGTTGAGATTTGTACTTGATATCGTATGCGCATTGTACGAAGCGGCTATCTGTATTGCCAGCCGCCCTTTCTGCTCGGATTTCTCGTGACCAATCGAATCTATATACATAATTGTCGGAACGTTAAAATCCTCAGGTGGAGCGTTGTTTTGCACAAGCACGAAAGCGGCTGTTGTTTGAAGCTGTCCACGGTCGAATTCGATATGAACGAAATTGCCGTTGGAATTCGAGCGTTCGTAGAAATCACTAACAGCCGGACCTACGACGCTGAGCAGTTCATAATCTTTGGGAAGCGCAAAACTCGCGTCAAATAGTTCACCCTGCTCGGTGGAAAGATTCGCCTGAACGAGAAGCTCGATTCTGTCATTATTTACTCGTACAAGCTGGTCGAGATTTATTTTCGGAACCGTTGAAGTTCTTGAAAACTGCAACGATATCGAGAAAGGCCTGTACGGCCAGTAATAACTCGCTACCGGCTTTGCCCTGTCGGAAGATTCTTTTTCTACAAGAAGCCCGGTTGGCGAAGTTCCGCGTGCCGAATTTTGCAATACTGAATTTCGCGCAGCAGAAGGATTCGGGTTGCTTTCTATTGTCGTTCTTCGACCGCCAACTACATCTGTTACTTTGACTTCCATTCCGCCGGCGGAGTACAAAGTCACTGTCCCGCTTTCACGGCTGACATCACCCGCGCGAACAAGCTGAAGCTCCTGTCCTGTTTCGTTTCCTACAGGTAGAGACGAAAGCCATTTTATCGTAAGCTCGAACTGCTTTTTAGCAGCCCGATGAAGCCGCACTTCGATTACCTTGAAAGTTTTGCCATCGAAATCAGATTCACCCAACTGGCGATAATCACGGAGATTTGTTCCTGCTACGTCAGTAAGTGTCGTATCCATTGGAACAAGGAATTTAAACCTGTCACGCTCACCTCCGGCGAAACTGTACGTAACCTTACTTATTCCGATTATCGACCAGTGGAACGCGTAAACTTCATGCGTCGAATCGGCTGAAAGCGTACTGTCACCCGACCTGTCACCAAGTTTCGGCAGCCATCGCATTGTTATATCGCGTGACATACCAAGAGCGGCTGTCCAGCGATTTCCTACACCCGAATTCTGTTTATAAGCAGGAGATTCGATACCATCTATCTCAAGCTCCAAATCATCCTCAGGGAGAGTGACATTCATCACAGGGGCTGGAAGCGGAGGCAACAATATTTTTATACTGCCCATCTTGCCCATGTACTGAGGTTTCGCGATTGCCTTTAACTGCAATGTTCCAGAGGAATCACCCGGAAGCATAAGAACCATTCCGCCGGGGCCGGCCAGTAATTGCGCGTCTTTGTTTTTGTACATCGCCTCGGTAATAGCCAGACCTGATACCGGCAAAGGCAGTGTCACCCATTCCTTGCCGAATGTCCTGATTTCAGCGGTAAGAACAAGATTAAGCTGCTCCTGTGTCACCGTGACATTATACTTTACATCGGCAAGGGAAATATCCGTTCCGGGAACAGGCAAGTCAATAGGCTCCGCCGGATGAACCTTGTTCCACAATTCGACAAACCGCGAATACGGAACAAGAACTTTTCCTGAAGTTTCAGCATTTCCCGGCGCTGTGTCGTATGGAATTATGATTTGTTCTTTGTTCTGAGCTGCAGGTACTGGGATTGGATGCTGAGCCGCTGAAACATTTACTGTCAGAATCGAACACAAAATTATTAACACTGCGACAGCAGGACTATTTCCAGAAATCCAGCCTGTGCATTTTAATATTTTACGAACTATACAAATTATTATCATAAGCGCGATGAGGAAAAGAACTCCCCAGAAAATTCCGTTGGCGAAAGATGTCAGCGAAGGATACCATACCGCTATAAAAGACGAAAACAGTAAAATCACGATTAGACAACCAATGTTTATTTTCATTTTCTTTACGAGCATCGCAAGTCCAAAAATTGTCATCAACAGGAAGCCGAAAGTCATGTAGTTTTTCTGTTTGGATTGTTTTGTCAAACCAATAGCCAAATCATCCGTTCCCATTCCCAAAAACCTTGCGAGCCTTCCCGCTCCGGGAGTAGCTATAAGATTTACAGGCAAGGTATAACGACCTTCTGCTATAATCCCTGCTCTCGTTGCTTGCTGAGACAAATCTCTCCAATTAGTCGGGTATGTTACTAAATCTGCATATGGTATCGAAGATTCATCTCCCTGAATTAATAAATTCGACGTCTGCTGACCCCTTTGTCGTTCCAGTTCAACTTGCCGCTGCATATATTCTCTATCCTGCATTTCCTCTCTTCGTATTCCTTCTGCGGCTTCTGATGGTGTAATTCCCCTTCTGCCGCCTCTTGTGAACTCAGGTTGCTGCGTCTGTGGTGTCTCTCTGGCATCCATATTTCTAACCTGATCTACTACATCTCCTCTCCAATAATAAGCTGTTCCGGGTTCTAAGTTAGGAACCGCCGCATTGGTCACTGTTGTTCCCAATGATCCAGCTTCTCCACTTCTTTCATATCTTGTAGAAGTTCCTCCTGAAAATCCAATGTCATATTTAGATGCTCGTGACTGATGCCTGGCTCTGTGTAATGTTGATGTACCTAATATTCCTGAAAATCTGAACTGCTTTATGGAATCGTACAATTTCACAAATGCCGGTTTCTGCCGTATGATAGCCAGCATCTGCATATTGGTTTTTTGCGAAGTTATTACATAACCGGGAGGAGGAACAACGTTCCATCTTAACTGGTTCATTTTCAGGCCGGGCAGTTCCACGCCGCCGAGCTTTGCATTATCGAACGACATATCTTTGGGACGATAAGCGTAAACTATCTTTACATTTACAGAACCGCCAAGTTTTCCGAACGCCACCTGATAATCGCCTTCCGAGCTTCGCTGCGGCTTAGCCTGTCTGCCATCTACTGCGAGCGACCAGAGCTGCGCACCATCGGGAAGGCGGAAAGTTAAAAACTGTCTCGAAGCGTTTGCAATCTGGAAATTGGCTTCTGTTTGCTGCCATAGCTGGTTATCGAGATATGTTACTAAATTCGCCGATGTCACCAATGCGGTCGGTATCTCGTAGTTAGTGTGTACGGAAGTTTTCAGAGATATGGAAGTATTGACACCTTCGGGCGCGTTGGCCGCTTCGAGCTGATACGCCGCGAGTATTCTGCTGGCCCGTACTGGTAAAGGCGGAAGGTCTATCGCGTCAATTTCTTTTGTACCGGCAGGAGTAATTTCGAGCGCAAGTTCTTCGTTGGCCTGTATCGCAAGATGCTCGTTTATCTGTCCATCGCATATCGGCCTGATTAGCGGGACTTTCAGCGTATTGCCTTCGACCGGACGTTCGTAACTCGCGTTAATCACGACTGTTCCCAATATTGAGCTATCGAGATTCAACTGCCAGATGTCATATCGCTCGGCAATTTCGGCCGCAATCGAGAAAGGAAGCGATTGCCGTGTGACAACACTTTTCGAGCTTATTTGTGTATTAGATGATGTAATACTGATTTCACGTCCGATTGTCTTATCGACGAGCATATATAATTTTTTATCCGAAGCGCGGGAGATCGTATATCTAATCTGCCAGTTGCCTGTATATTCCTCGACCTTCATATTCACAAAGCCGGCGGAATTGCAACTCTGCCTCGGCTGTTTTCGAGTAACATTAAGCTCGATTTGTCCCTGTGTCGATGAATTATAACTATAGGCGTATTGTATCTGCTTTTCCATGCCGAGAGTAACCATTCTCGCAACCGGAATTTCCTCAAGCTCGGTCGGGACATTTTCCGGAGCGGCATCCAAATCACCCTGTGCTGAAACAGAAACGTATCCAGTTATTGTTTCGCCCTGCGATTCGATTAAAGGAACGGCAATCTGCCTTGGGTCCGCATTGCTCGGCCATTCCCAGTTACTCGGAATATTCTGCAATATTATAGTAACTTTTGCCACTTCTTCGGGCTGTACAGGTTTTTTAAGTTCAATAATTAAAAGATCCCTGTCCCCTTCTTTCTGCGTACGATATTCGAATCCAGTCTGCTGCTGATTTACAAGAACATTGGCGATTTGCCATTGTTCGGACAAGCCGCGAAGAACAAATGTCATCGCAAACAATTCCCGTTCGACCGCGGTTATTTCAAAATTCCCTGTTAATGTCACCTGCTGGGTCGAAACAACTATTTTCTGCTGCTCGTTTATGCTCCTTCGCAGGTTTACTTCTTCCAGTTCGAGACTGAGAGCCCAATCCTGTCCCCAGTGGAAATAAAGTCTTCCACCCAGATTCGCATCGAGACCTGTAATCCACGCGGCGGCAGAAGCATCTTCACGGCGTACCGACGACAAAGTTTCTCCGCGAACACCGAGAGTTTCGTCTGTATTAACCATTATATAGCCGCGTTGAGCATCCGCATCTACAAGCTCTATACGCGGACTGTTCCATGTTTGTTTTTTTCTGGCGCAGGCCGCCTGAATGCGCAGCGCAACTGTACCGACTTTACCTGTACTTAGACGCACATTAAGAATTTGATTTCCTGCGGAAGCCGAATCATTATTTTCTATAGACCATCTGACTAAATTTGGACATGTAACCTGAGTTATCGTCCAATCAGACGGAAGTTTGAACCGCAACTGCCTTACGCCTCTTCTGAGAACCTGTACAGTGTAGAGACATTCGAGACTTTGTTCCGTTGCGGTCAATTTTATGGTCGCAGCTGATTCACCGAGAAGAATCGCCTTGTCATCTTCCTTTCTGCCGTTACCCATTAAAATAACGGTAAGCTTATTTTGTCCGCCGATAACCAGTTCAGCATTGGTAACATCCTTGTCTTTGTCATATACTGTTTTGGAAACAGGTGAAGTTGAGTGAATTTCCAAATCCCCCGGCGCGGCAAGCGACAATGTCCCCGCGGTTGCTTCCGGTATCGAGACACTGAACTGCATACCGCCGCTTGTAAGTTCCTGCAATTTCGTTTTCGCCTCAATTTCAAGCTTGTGCGTTCCTTTCGCGGCAACAATTAATACCAGCCTGCCCTGCTTGTCATAACCCAGAGGCGCAGGTTTACCGTCAAATGTCACTCGGTTTAATCCTACCTGCGCAAACGCGAGCGGAATCATAACCGGCTCTTTGCTCATTGATGTCACTTCCAGGTTTCCAGTTATAGTAACATTCTCATCTTTAATTTGCGACGAGTACTGAGCGTTGGTTATCTGTCCCAGCTTGAGTCCTTCATCGGGCAGTTTCTCAGCGGCTGAAAGCAATTCATCGAATTGCTTACGTTCCATGAGAACCGCTTTATTCGCCGGATCAATTAAATCCGGCAAATCCTGATACGGAACATAAATATCAGGTTTCGATTGCCCTGAAGCCGCAGATAAAATCAAAATCGGCATAAGCATAATCGCAATGAAGATTAATCTTGATTTTTTTATCACGTCAAATTTTTTCAAACATGTTTTAAAGCATTTCATGAGTTTACTCCTGACGCCTGTCGCGGCAGATCGCGAGATCGACGGAAAAGCTTTGATTATTTTTGTTCTTTTTTATCATCAGACTTCTGCTCAGGTTTCGCATCCGCCTGTTTTTTAGTTTCATTTGCCTGTTTTTTCTCTATGTTTTTTTGCTTTTTTAACGCTGCATTTTGCTTAAATTCAGGCATTTTTATAAAATACCACTTGCCAATCCACATCAACAATACAAGACCGATTGGGAACCAGCCTGTTTTGAGAACTCTTACAACAAGGACAGGATTGAACAGATAAATAATTCCTGCGAAAAGTATTACCCCAAGAATTATCATAAGTCTGTCCTGGCATTTTACTTTGAGCATGTATATTCCAGCGGCAACAATAACAAGCCATACAACTATACTGAAAGTTTCTTTGCCCATTGCGAAAACAGATAATGTCCCCGGACTTCCCTGACGTACAAAATTATAATCACGTCCCTGGCCGGCAAGATTGAATCCGCCTGTCGGTCTTGTTTGGCCGCGTTGCGAGGAATCAAACCTGTAATGTTCCTGCACAAAAGAATTTAACATATTTTGTGAATCATAATTTTGGATTGGTGAAAATACCCTGCTATTTCCGAGGAAATAGTAACCATCGGGAATCCATACTCGCCATAGCGTCTGAATCACAGGAATTTCCTCAGCTAACGATGGTGCGGTAAGCTTCGAGGCACGAGCGCCTTTCAGGCCGTAAGAAACTTCAAGTATGAATCTTGAAACCTGTCCTGCGGATGGAGGCAAACGCACGATACGTTCGTTTGCCGAGACACCGGTCTCTACAGGTGCTTCGTCACCATCCAGAAGAACGGCGGTAATTTCCGCGCCTTCAGGCAAAGTCATGGCAAGCCTCTCACCTTTGCTCGTTTCAAGAAAGAATGTCGCGTGAGTATTGAGCATTCCATCGCGAGCGAGAACCTGCTCGACAATAGCGGCATTAACTATAGTTGTGAAAACCGCCGCTTCTTTCTGTACAACTACAGGAAGCGACAGTTTATACATCGGAACAGTATATTTGAACGCGAGCGATGCTGACTGCCTGTGAGATTGATTAGGTAAATCAACAGGACTGCCCGCGTCTCCCGATGTAAGACCTTCGGTTACAGGCGTAGCAATAGCGAGAGTATCAGCTTTCGCGATTGCGATAAAGCCGTTCTGATCGGAAAGTTTTCCGGCTGCAAGTATCGGCGGAACATCGACATTTGTCGCCTGACCTACTTCACCGGCTTTAAATGTTCTTCTTGTTCGTACAAGCAATTGATAATTATTAATCACTTTCGATTGCAGAACAACTTTATAATATGCCCATTCTATTTCCTTGCCGGAAGCATCATTCGTATCAGTGACCTGGTCTACGGGAAGTTCGCTGATACGCGGCTTTTCCTTGATATTCGTGCCGATAATCTCAACTCCATCGTTCGCAAAAGCGGCAGGCATTTTCAGGTAGAATGTATCGACCGGAGCATAACGTATCGTGTACTGAACAACCGCTTCATGGTCAATAGAACCCTGCTGAATATTTACAAGCCTGTGTATTGTCGCGGAAATCTGAGTCGGCTTTACAGAGATATTGAATTTGCCTCCTGCCGGTGTGTTGTTGTCGATTACTCGAAACTCGAACGCCATCGCAGGCGCAAGTTCGGGTATAGCAGACCATCGCTGAGCCTGATTCAATGGAATAGGCTGAATCTGGTTCATCTGTGCTATTTCGGCCTGTAACTGCTCGGCGGTCGCCAAAGTAATCTGGCCGTCGTACAACTGTAAATTATTCGGATCAGGTTTAGGCAAACTGAAATCAACCGCATCATTCGGTTCCGCACGGTCAGCCTGAGCATCGAGTCTAAGCTCGAAACTGCCCATCATTTCTCTTCGTAGAAGTATATGAAGCTGGCGATTTTGCCCTTCGCCGATTAACTGATGGTCATCGACAATATTATCCGGGCCGACTGTTTCGATTTTCCACGGTTCGGGCAAATTCATATTAAGCTCGAAAATGCCGTTCTTTTCGACTTTGTAACGAAGTCTGCCCTGCATTTTGAGTTTGTCACTATCAACGCCAAGAATCCAGTTCTGATTTACCGAAATTCGCGGCAAAGTTGTCTCTATAGCCAATGTCGCGTTATAATCTGATGTTATGAAACGATACGCGGTGACACCTGCCTGCGACTGTAGATTCGCGGGCAATTGTCCAGTATCGACACGCGCGAGATTCGTTATGTTCTCTACGTGAACTGTTCGTCTCTGCGAATATGTAATACCAATCAGGCCGCTCTGCCTGAATACATTCTGTGTTACAATAGGTGCAAGCGGAACTTTTATTTGAGCCTCCTGCACGAAACGCTCCATCTTTATATTAAGAGTATATTGTTCTTTTGCCGGTGAGAACAATTCGACATTCAAAATTGGTATCGCGAGTCCTTCTATGACTTGTGTAATATCCCAGCGAGAGATATTGGCACCGGTGACATCCGTAATTCTGAACTGGTCCGGCATTTGTATCGCGAAAGAATTAACTCCGCCGCGATGTATGTTGTAGTTAAGCTGTACATCGTTTTTGATAAGCGCTTCATCTATATGAATATGCTGAAACTGCTCGCAGATAATCACCGATTCGAGCTCTTCGGCGGCTTGCGTTTTCGGCTTCCAGCTTAACTTGACTTTTGAAACAGAACCGAGAAACGCCTGAAGCCTCGTACCTTTTTCAACCTGCGAAGTCGTAGCGGCGAGCATCGGCTCTACATCGACTTTAAGATTTTCTTCTGGTATTGAAAGGTCAAGAGTCGTTATCGCCGCGGAAGGAATACTATATTCCAACACAGCCAGTCCGGGCTGAATATCAAGCTGACGAACAAAATCCAGCGCCAGAACATAGCGGCCAGAGCCTTGAACTGTAATATAATACTGACCGTTTTCAACCCTGAGCAAAGGAGCTATTCCAGTCTTGCCAACTTTGGTTAAAGTCGCGTCCGAAACCGCCGCAGTGCCAAGACCTATCGGTACATGCACCCACTCTTCAGTGAGAATATCGATTGTCAGTTCCAGTTTTACGCGGGCGATTTCCTCTTCGACCTTGCCATTGAACCGTGCCGTACTTATCAGATATGAAAACGGAGCTTTTGAAACTTCGGCGGGCTTGGCCTGTGCGGCTTCCCATAGCTTCTGGAAATCCTTGTAAGGCATAAAAACACCCTGACCTTCAGTCTCAAATACTTTTTTCAGCTCATCATAAGGCACATAAACCTTTGAGGGTGACTGACCTGTATCATTATCCGCACCTGAAGCGGCCATACATTTTGATACTGGCAATAAAATCAGACTGCATAATAGTGTGATGACTTGATACTTTTTACACATGTTCTGCTCTCCTAAAAATCGACTTCAGAGTATAGACCGATTACAGTAAACTCACCCACCGGTCCCGAACCTGATAAGTCTTTGTTCATAGGCCTTGAAACCTTTTAAAATTTTAATCCGCTACATATTTTAAATCTCAAATATACTGATTAAGATTCTATACACAAATATTTAAAATGGTAAAGAAAAAAATAATTTTATTCAATATTTCTTTCATTATCCCCCCGCGGCCAGAATAAACAAAGTAAATTCAATGTAAAATCCGAACAATTACTTTTTACATATTTTTTACAAAAGGTTTTAGGAATACCAATTATAACCTTCTCATAAGAAGACCCGGAAACAGAAGAAGCAAGGCTAAGAGATAACAAATATGAGCGACTGATTTGCGTGTTTCTATCGGTATGATGTCATCGCGAATGTTATCTATATTGACAGGTTTTATACTGCTGAACGCGGCATCAGCTTTTGCGGCAAGATTATATTCAGCGGGATACGGCTTATGAAAATGCAGAATCTTCATTTTGTCACTGTCACGATTGTACAAACGAAGCGAATACCTTTTCCTGTCCAGAACAGGAACATTCAACGTGTATTTTCCTAAGCCGCTCTCGGTGCATTCTATGGTAGTTACATTGCCGTTTTCATCACTGATCTGCGCATCCCAGTTAATTCCTGATACGAACCGCCCCGCTTTATCGCTCTGTGTCAGGTCTATTCGCCAGAAGTCGCCACCGGAAGTCTGATTCACATAAAGTCCCTCGACTGTGTCTCGTCGCACAACAGCGCGTATGACCTGCGACCAGAACAATCCGAATTTTTTCCAGTTCAGCCATTGGCTTGACCAGCGGTTCGTGAGGTCACTTGTAAAAGCCGCTCCCATTCCAAGTCCATATCTTGATACGGCAAATAAAGGGTCGCCGGTATCAAGAGCATACAGCAGTTGCGTAGCCGGTTTTGCGCGTGTCATAACATACCCGAGTACGACAGGAAGCTCGGTTTCGTCGATTCCGTTCAACATGGGATGGTCTCCGGTCTGTACAATGCTGAAAATATCTTCCTTAACAGCCGTGCGCGAGGTCTCGACTGTTTCTTTTGTGAAAATATGCGGTATTGTTGTCGGGTCCGTTGTTTCGTAATACCTGCCCTGCCCTATTTCAGCTATGGAAGCAAGAAGCTGTCTGTCCGAATCTCCGAGCGCGACAGTAGAAATCGTTATACCGGCGTTTGCCATTTCAGAAGCAAGACCAGTAAAATCAGCCTGCTGGCTTCTTCCATCGGTAAGAATGATAACATGTTTGATTTTCGCGTTTGCGGTATCGAGCATTTGAAAAGCAACGGTCATAGGCGGATACATATTCGTTCCGCCGCTCGCGGCGATAGTATCGATAGATGATTTTATGTACTCCGCCTCCATTACGCTGCGCAAGTCACTCACAATATGCGGCTGACTGTCAAAACCGATTACACCGATTTGATCCTGTTTGCCTAAAAGTTCCACCGTAGCTTTCGCCGCCTGCCTTGCAAGATCAATCGGAACGCCATTCATACTTCCCGATTTATCAATGACAAGAACCATAGCGACTGAAGGCTGCTCTTTTTCTTTTTCATACCTGCTTGTCAGAGGCAGAACTTCCTCGATAGGAGTTTTGAAATACCCGCCGAGTCCATAGCTATTGTTGGAACCGAGCATAATCAGGCCGCCGCCGAAATCTGTTACATATTTTTTTATCATTTCCATCTGGGCCGGTTTCATATCAGTCGCGGAAATGTTCGCGAGAATTAGCGCGTCAAAAACCAATAGCTCTTCAAGTGTCTCCGGCACGCCGTGATTATCACGAGTCTCCACAACAAAATCCTGCTCATTCAAAGCTCTTGTCAAAGGCCTCATCTGCATGGTTTTTTCATGCAGCACGAGAACTCTTGGTTTTCCTCCGACATTCACAGTGCAGCCCGCCTGATTGTTGATTGGAAAATAATCGTCTTGAGCCGAAACTTCAATTGTCCAGTATGTTGCGCCGGGAGTTATCATTTCCACATCAAATGTAAAAATATTCTCCTTGTTGGGGTCCAGAACGGCGTCAACCTGCTGAATGACAACGGCCTGATGTACAAGTTTTATCTTCGCCGGAATTTCTGAATTAGTTATCACCTCCGCGGAAAAACGAATCTTTTCCCCCTCAAACGCGTCAGGTGTGTTTGTTTTAAGATATTTTACACAAACTTCTTTTTCCCTGAGACTTCCAAGTTTTTGGAATCGCACATCGATATTTTCTTTCGACAGGAGATTCATTGTTTCGGAAAAAGTATCGTGCGTCTCGCAGCCGTCAGAAAAAAGTACAATCCGCCGGGCTTTATCAGCCGGAAAAAGTAATCTCGTAGAAAGCAGAGCCTGCGAAAGACGGCTGGCACTCCTGAACTTGTCATCGGGAAGCGTCTGAATCCATTCGTTGAGCAATTCGGAAGCCTGTTCGATTGATTCACACCGCCTGGTTCCATCGGCAACCAAAAATAAATCCCATGAGTCGCCCCAATTAAGCTGCTCGGTGCATTCCCTGACTTTTTCAACCGCGTCACATGCCGACTGAAGGTCTATCGACTCAGAAACATCAATCAGAAAAACTACATGCAGCCCGTCCAGTTTTTGAGGTATGAATGGCCGTGACAACGCGAGAACTATTAAAACTATCGACAAGATTCTCAGAATGGAAGCTGTTATTCGGTACTTCAAAGGCCTGTCCACAAGACTGTACTTAAAACTTACCAGCACCGGAATCAGTAATAATAGTAATAATAATGGTCTATAGCTAACAAGATACATACACTAACCTACTTTTCGTCGATGGTATAATAAACATTCGGTAACAAGAACAATCAAAGCCAAAACACTAAGCAGGAAACCTGGTGGTATGCCGCGATTAATCGCAAGAGCGGTTTCCTTCATATCATTATTTATCATCGTTTGCGACTTATTAAATAAGCCCGTTCCGATTTGCCAACGCTCAGAAACGCCGGGGAAATTATAATAACCCAGACTCCGCGCGATAAACTGGGATTCGCCGGTATCAATTTTTGTTTCACTGATACGCTTCATTAAACTATCATTGGAAGAATCACTGTTTAACGCCCACGTGCTGCAAACCGCGGCGGAAACATGCCCCTCACGCACAACCGGTACCGGCACAAGCGAACCGATTGGATAGCTGGATGCAAGATGCTCAGATTTACCCATAAGATTTTTCGCGGCGTTATATATAATTACTGGAAACCACGCGCTGTAGTAAAATTCACTGTCACTGAGATTCATATTAACAACAACAGCGTTTTTATCCTTATCATTCACAATATAAATCAACGGTACATGCTCCGCGTTTTCCGCCAAAACAAAACTTTCAGGCGGCAGGTTCACTTCTCTTGCGCCGACAAAAGGAATAGATTCGATATCACAATGTCTCAATAGAGGATGACCTTCTATCAAAATACGCGGCAGAACATTTAGAAGCGGCTCACCGAAATCGCCGCACCAGCCGCTTGAAGAAGCGGGATTAAATAAAATCGAATTTCCAATAGACGATGGTTCACCGTTCGCAAGAATTATATCAGGCTGTGAATCCGTTAAAATCAGGTCGCCGCTTGTTTGAGAAAAGGCAAGAACACTGTGTGTTAAAAAGTATGAGTCGTTGGCATCAACAGCAACCCGGATAGGCTGCTTCGGAGGAACGGCCAGATACGCGATGTTGTCCTTTTCAAGAGCATCCTCGTAATCAATTTGAACCGTCCATAAACCAGCCTGTTCCTGCGCAGCGACATCGCTTCCGGCTAACGTATTGGTAATAATATATTGTTCTGCTTTATTTACGCCCGGCTGAATTTCCAGCGGAATCAGTTTCCTTGTGATGCGATTCGGGCCATACTGAACGAGTAAATCAGCGTTTATTGGCTTGTCAGCAGATGAAGCAATCTGAAAGTATAATTCGAGCTGGTCGATTGGCTGTGAACCGCTCTGTAATGCCCCGCCGATTCGCTGAAGGTCACATGCGATAAGGCCGACATTGTCTTTTTTGTCACCAATCTTGAACAATTCCACAAATTCAGGCAGATTTGAATCTATGCCGCAGCCGTCACTTATCAGAAGGATTCTATAATCGTCGCTTATTGCCGGTAATCTATTTGTCGCTGAATTCGGGTCTTGAGCGGTATTTGTTCTTTGTCCACCAATCATGGAACACAAGACTTTATCGCTAAATGGACAATCGGAAGGTTCTATTTGAGAAACGGCATCAATCAAGGTTCGCGGGCTTGCGGTAAAATGACTCATATAGCCGATATCAAGTGACATTACAGCGACCGCCGCCTGCTGATTCTGATTCATGCTTCTTATAATATCCTTAGCGAGTGACTTTGCTTCGTCAAGACGTGTGCCGCCCCGGCTTTTTGCGCTCATAGACGCGCTGTTGTCAATAATTATAAGCAAACCTTTCAATTGTTCATTATTAAATACAGGAACAGTCAACGCCAGAACGATTGAGATGAATACAAGAATCATCAATAGAAGGCTTAGGAGGTCACGCAATTTCTGAAACAAACTTGTAGAGCGTTTCTGGTCGAAAAGTCTTTGCCAGAGAAAAAAAGCTGAAGTAGGTTTTCTCCACGGTCGAACCTTAAGAAAATACACTCCGACAAGCGGTATCAATCCCAGCATTACCCAGAAATATAGCGGATGCAGAAAATTCAAGCTACCAGCCCTCCTCTTCGCAGAAATCTTTGAATTACCTCGTCGAAAGGTATTTCAGAAGTTGTTGATATATGACCTATACCGTGACGCGAACAAAATGTTTCGACTTCCTTATTCCAATCACTCACCGCCTGTTCATAAGCTGAAGCTACGCTTCCGGTTATCGTTATTTTCCTGCGCTGCTGCGTTTCGACACATTCGAGTTCTACATCGCCTTTAAGAAGGCATTTCCTTTCGGACGGGTCCTGAGTCTGGATGCAAAAAACTTCATGCTTGTTCCATTGAAGAAACTTTAGCCCTTCCTGGTAGCCGTCAGGAAAGAAAAAATCAGAGACAGGAATAACCATTCCCCTTCTCGAATGCCACTGCTGCAGCGTTTTGACCGCTTTGTTAAAATCAGAAGTGCCCTCGAAAGTTTTAGTTTCTTCGAGTGCCCGTAAAACTTCGAGAGTCTTTCCTCGTCCAAGTGTTGGTGTCGTTATCGGCGACAGGCGGTCGGTCATTCCGTAAATCACAATTTTATCCATACTGTGCAAAGCTATATAAGCAAGAGCCGCTACAAGCTGTTTAGCATACATGAATTTGGAATCCATAGAGTGACTCGCATCGAGCAGGAAATATATTGTTACGTCTTCTTCCACTTCAAAAAGCTTTATCATAAGCGATTCGAGCCTCGCGTACACACGCCAGTCAATCGCGCGATGGTCATCGCCGATGGAATACTCGCTGTAATCGGCAAAAGTAATACCAGCGCCTTTTTTAGTACTTTTGCGGTCGGCCTGGAGTGTGCCGCCAAGCACCTTGCGGGCAAGAAGATAGAGAGATTCGAGCTTTCTTATGAATGCCGGATCAGTAAGCAACATAACACAGATTCCTTTCTAATATTCAGCGAAAAAGCTATTTCGTGAAATCATGTTTTATCTTACGCCGAGACAGAATTTAAGACGGTACGAATTATCTGGTCCGGGGTTTTACCTTCCGCTTCACCTTCGAAACTCAATATAAGCCTGTGCCGCATAGCAGGTATGGCAACCGCTTCGATATCTTCGGCGGCGACATGATACCTGCCGGATAAAATCGCGCGTACCCTGGAAGCGGCCAATATCGTCTGTGCCGCTCTCGGTGACGCTCCGTGACGTACATACTTTTTTACATCATCAGGAGCCTGCGGATCACGCGGGTGAGTCAGACGAACTACACGAATCAGGAAATCCTGTATGCTTTCTTCGATAGGAACATAACGAATCGTGCGCCCCATACCGAGAATATCTTCACCTGAAGCCACAGGATGAATTTCCGGCTCGAATATTCCGCCGGTACGTCTTAATATTTCCGCGAATTCGCCGTGACTCGGCATTTCCACTTGAAGCTTGAAAAAGAATCTGTCAAGCTGCGCCTCCGGCAAAGGGTATGTTCCGTCCTGCTCTATCGGGTTTTGTGTCGCGAGGACAAAAAACGGCATAGTCAACGCGTGCGTAGTTCCGGAAACAGTGACACTTTTCTCCTGCATTGTTTCAAGAAGAGCGGATTGTGTTTTTGGAGTCGCCCTGTTAATTTCATCGGCAAGAAGGATATTGCAAAAAACAGGTCCCGGCTCGAACTGAAAATATTTCTGATTATCACGCTGAATAAGAATGTTCGAGCCTACAATGTCGGAAGGAAGCAAGTCCGGCGTAAACTGTATTCGCTTAAAGCTCAGGTGCAGCGCTTTCGCTATTGTATGTACGAGTGCGGTTTTTCCAAGCCCGGGAACGCCTTCGAGAAGAACGTGTCCGCCGCAGATAATGGCATTGAGAACCTTTTCAATAACATCGTCCTGACCTACGATAAATTTCTGAATCTCCGTCTTTAGAGTATTAAAAACCGAGCGAAATTGTTCCGTTGCCTTTTGCGCTTCCTCTGTGGACAATTCAGACTGACCGCCGCGGGCGGCATGATGCAATTTGTCACTGAAATCCTTAGCGTGTTTCTTCTGGTCTGATGTTTCTGATATGTGATCTGTCATTGCTCAATTTCCCTCATTAATTTTATGAATGTTTTCAAAATATGCTTTTACTCCTGCTTTCACGGATTCAGGTACATCCTCGCGTCTAATAAACGATTCGACCTGCCTCATATATTCTTCAGGGTCCTTTTCAAGCGTTCCTAAAGAACTGCCCGAGCCTGAACCTGATTCTTCCAATGATGTTGTTGATGCGCCGTTGGTATGTGTCCCCTGCAATCTTGTCAATTCTCCAGCAGGGGCATCTTTTCCCGGCTCAGTATTTTTCATACTACTTGAACCTGTACCAGCATCACGTCCACCCACACCACCGCCGTTCTGACCATTCTGACCATTTTGGCCATTCTGGCCTTGCCCCTGACCTTGTCCCTGCCCTTGTCCCTGTCCCTGACCTTGACCCTGGCCTTGACCTTGTCCCTGGCCTTGTCCTTGGACCTGGCCTAATCCAGCCTGACTTTGTGTGAGTGAATTTAACATGCCCTGCATCATGGATTGTGCCTGTCGTTTTGCGTCCAATTGCTGCAGAAACTGGCCCATATTTCCGAGACTCTGGTTGGCACTCTGCATCATTTGCTGCATTTGTCCCGATGACTGCTGACCATTCTGCGGTTGACCATTTTGGGATTGATTACTCTGTGGTTGGCCGCTCTGTGATTGATTATTCTGTGATGGATTATTTTGAGATTGTCCGCTTTGAGGCTGGCCATTCTGACCATTTTGGCCGTTTTGCATTTGATTATTCATCGCTTGCTGCATTGCCTGACTTAGTGCCTGAGCGGACTGATTCAACTGTTGCGTCATTTGCGCGAGGCGACTTGATAGAGATTGCTGATTTTTTTGCGAATTTCCCTGCTGGCTCTTATTACCCTGTTGATTCTGATTAGACTGCTGATTCTGAGATGACTGCTGTAGAGACGTAGGGTTGTTCGTCTCTACCTCTGAACTAATTTGGGCCATGCGTGCGGCCATTTCCTTCAATTTCTCGATTTGCTCCTTTTGAATTTCCTTCATTGCATCAGGATCAATTTTGAATTTCTCCATTTCCTTAGCCGCGGCGTCATATTCTTTCTGTGTCAACTGATTACCAAGCGCCTTCGTGTCATCATCTTTTTGAAGCTGCTTTCCCATACGCTCGAGAAGCTGTTCGTCCTGCCGCTGCGTCAGTTTCGACAGAACTTCACCAAGCTCTTTTTCAAGCTGTGCGTATTGCCTCATCGCTTCCTTTATATCCGGCGTTTCCTGAAGTTCATCTGCTTTCTGACGAACTTCATTCATATCCACAATTTTATCAAGGCCCTTTTCTTCAAGCTCCTGCTGAATCTGTTCCATCAATTTATCTATTTGCTGATTTATTAGCTGCGTGCTTTCGAGCATGATTTTTTCCCGCTCAATCCTTTGCTGTATAATCGGACTGTCATCTTTAAAACCCATCAAGCCGGAAGTGAGAATCAGAATAATACCGACTATTAAAACAGCAAGCGGGCATTTATATTTTATTCTGTCAACCGAAACAGAGGAAATGTAGTTTTCCGTCTGCATCGCCTGAAGCTTATAAAAGCCGGAGTTTTTATGGGCTTTATGAAAGCCCGAATATGAGCGAACTGTATCTTTAAGGCAAAAGAACTTATCGGTAAAAACAGCGGCCTGATCATGAGATTTCCGGCAATACAACCAGAAACAAAATCCAAACAGAAAAGAAGAAAAAAAGGTTAGTGGATACCAGAACAGAGGAACGTGATAGCCGCGGATTATGTAACTGAGAGCTATCACAGTTATAATTACTCCACCAGCGGCCAATGAACTTATCAGAACCGTAAGACCAAAATGTTTATTCAAACGTATTTTAACACGGCTTATAAACTTCTCAATATGTTCGTCTGTATTTTCCATAAAATCAAATTCCTTTTCTCTATATTTGATTTGACAGCGACTTAATTAAATCATGATATTCGACCAGGGATTTCAGTGAGAATGACTCGGTATTATAAGAACGCCAATATTCGAGAGCTTTATCACGAAGATTATTGCTGTTCAAAAAATACATATAATCTCTGACACCGGTCCATGCGGTCTCTGCTTTAATACCAATTTCAGCCGCTTTCCGCCATGTTTTTTCCGCGTCTTCAATAAGTCCCTGTCTCGACTGGAAAACCGCGAGAAGCTGCCAGTCAGCCTGCGTGACAACAGGAAGTGACATTAATGTATCGGTATATTTATATATTTCATCCATACTAAAAATACGTTCGTTGGAAACAAGAGCAAGCATGGAATTACTGTTCGGCTGTTTCATAGCATCCGAAAATCTCTTAATACTATAAAACTTCTTTAGAACTTCAATTCGTTTTTCAAACGCCATGTTCAAAGAATTCATATATCTGGCCATAACCTGATGCGCAGCAATAACATCATTATTTCGGATAGATAAGATACTGCCCCTTGAACCTCTGGACATTTCCTGGTACGGCGTTAATAAATTAAATGCAGATTCTATTTCCTGCGTCGTATTTTGACTGATACTCGGCGAATCATCAGCAAGTAATAATAACGCGATTTTACAGGATATAAGTTGAAGGATATTTGAATTAAAGCCCCTGCTGTTATCCAAGATCGTCAGCAGCTTGTTGGAAGCCGCAAGAAAAGCAGGCAGTGTTTTCGCGTCCCAATCAGTCCCGGTGACAACACGGATATAGGCGGAAATCATCGCGGTTGGAATAATAATCCCCAAATCACGATTCGGATCAAAAATTAATTTCGCATTATTTAACAAACTTATAAATCCATCTGAATCACCATCCATTAGCATCCTCATCCTGTCGGCCAGACATATTTGAAAATCAGGATTGTCTAATATATATACATTGGATGAAGACCTAATACTCATCGATGCCATTTCTATTTTTTTCGCTTGTTCATTAAGTGCTTTCGATATATACGGCAAAACACTTGCTTCTTGAACCAAATATATTAAAGCGTTTTTCTTAATAATCTCATTTTCGAATTCGATATCATTAAATTGCTCAGCGAGCGTTTTCAGCCGCTGCTGACGGGTAGAATAGTTACTTGGTCCTCCAGGAAAATTAGCAATATTTCCGCCCTGATACCTGTTATTATGAGCATGTAAAAACAGTTTTATTATATATTGCTCGTCCTGACGAGATATATTTTTTAAGGATTCAGTAAGCCTGTCTTCCAGTTGAGAATTATATATTCCGCGAGAATCAAGTTTGATACTTTCGATATTTCCAGCGACAAAATCCTTGAAAAGTGAATTGTCCTGGTATTGAATAAGCAGTGCAAGCGAACAGGAACTTGTTTTCAATGTCCCGTTATTGTCCCATAGAAGTTTTTTCGCGGCCTGGTTATCTTTCAGAAGTAAGCTTACCTCTAACATGACAAGCTCTGATACAGATGAACTTTGGCGAAACCCTCCCTGAACATTGGAGAGTGTCGAAGACAAAGTATTTCGCCTGTCGCGATACTTCATATACGAATCCAAAGCCTTCGACGCGGTATTCACCCAATCCGAACGTAACGGAGAAAAATCAAGCTCAGCATTATTTGGTGACATTGTCCCGGATGCCGCCTGATGCGCCGAACGAATAAAACGGTTCAGGAGATTAGAATGCAGGTCCCATGAGAAAACTGAAGATTGATTACTGCAACTTGTCAAGACATTGACAGCCTGGTCGGCAAGCTCGTCGTAAGCCGGATAATTGATCCAGTTTTCCATTGCGTGTACAGTCATCAAACGCCATGCTAAAGGCAGGTTTTCATCATTAATAACGTTTCGATAATATTCTACAACCGGTTTGACTTTTTCCGAATCTATTGTTATCCCGAATGCAGGCCTGTTGCGATAAACAATCGCCATCATTTCGATTTCACGGGCAATGGAAGGATATTCTCCTGATTCTGCCTGCTCGTGAGACCATTGTATTATCGAATCATATAACTGATTTTCCCTTAATTGCATATTAGAGAACATAGTACTGAAAATGCCTGAAATTCCCGATGCGTTATCTTCACCAACATAGGGACCAAGCTGTTTATAAGCATTTTGAATAACATCTAATGGTGACCTTTGGTTTTGTGTCGCCTGCGTAAGAAAGGCAGCTATCTGCCTGTCTATTTGAAATAAACTATTGTCAGGAAAGATTGTCGAATCTTTTGTGTCACGCATTAATTTAAAAATTATTTTTAAACCTTCGAGACGGATAGAATCCTGCTGAATAAGACGAGAAAGAATTCTACCTATAAAATCCGATCCGAATCGTATATCCATCATCACATCAGCATTTAACATTTCCTGATATAGCTCGTTCGCCTTGCTAATAATTTTTAATATTAAATCTGTGTCATAAATTGTAAGAGATGTTACAATACTGTTTACATATGAATCGAGACGAAACGGATCAAAATCTATTTCCGCGGCACTTTTTATATTAAGAAAATTATTCACAGCGGGATTCGTCATTTCGCTGAAGGAAGACGCATTATCTATTGTTTCCTGTCTCGAAAATATATTTAGCTGAGTAAGCAACTGGACAATATTAAAATCAGGAATACCCCGGCTCACCTGACTGCGTGAATTAACAATCCAATCCGCGTTGTTCAAACGGTTTATAATATCAAGCCTCTGCTCGAACGAAAGATTCCTATTAACAAGATAACCTGCTAATTGTATATAGTAATCCCGCAACCTGTCATAACGCTGTATATTCTGCTTAACCTGCAACGACCAGGAAGCAAGGCGTTGATATGAATTTTGCAATTTATCAGTTTTTTCGCCCAAAACAAAATAGATATAATGATTAATAAAAAACGCATCTGAATTACCCATCGAAAAAGTATCTTGAGCTAATATTTCAGTTGAGACGGACGAGAAAGCGACCATTTGAGTTACAGACCAGTTACTTTTGGTGCTATCGACAGTCTTCTTAAAATTTTCACTTATATTTCGAAGAAGGTCTCTTCTAAGATTTCCCCTTGAAACATTTGGATTTGCCGGAACACTTTTAATCATTTTAATAAAATGGTTCGGGTCGCCTCTAAGAAGTTTTTCACAACTGTTGGCGAGGACAAGATTAAACTGTTCACTTGCGGCCTTATCGAAATTCAAAAACAGGCTGCCCAGATCAATCTTCGCCGCCTGCTCCGCGAGACTGTCACTAAGATATTTTAACGCATCCGGCACATTTATCATCAGCGCGAGAATTCTTTGTTTTAAAATATAATCGCTAAAATCAATTTTAGAATACATCTCCGCCAGACGAATCATCCTGTCCCGGTGCGAAACAGCAGGAACTTCATTATTTGCCGTCGAATCAGATAATGAAGATAAAACCACCTCGGCGAAATATTTAATATCGTCACGGGAAATCTGCTTCATACATCGCGATATGCTTGCTTCCATATTTTTTGTAAACAACTTATTGCTTTGCAACGAAACATTCTGCCAGTTTTTTTCAATTACATCTTTGAGCATAGCATCTTTACCATGCTGAGCCAGAAGCGCCCATACATCAAGACTATGACCAAGAGAGCTGTTTGGAATATTCAGTTGTTTTTCTATAAGCTCATCCTGATTAAGAGCAAGCCTGATTTCGAGCATAGAAAGTTCGACTGGATCGATTTCAGTTTGAATAGGATTTGCCGGTTGTAAATTACCTCTTGAGGCCTGGAGTCTATCAATAAGTGCAGGAGGCAAAGGAGGATTTGCTGTCCGTTCTCTCATCATTACGTTTGGATCAAAACTTCTGTCAAATCCGACCGATCCGAAATTTGAAGCAACTGTAATTAATGTTCTGTTTATTACAGGTAAATATGTAACTCCTCCAGCGGGAGTCGATTCTGTAGTAGAGCCGCTTTCTTTTGACTTAAACTCTTCATATGCCTCGGACAATTTCCCGGCAAGCTCTTTCCATTGGGGCCTGTTCTGCAATTTCGTAAAAGCGGAAACAATATACATATAGTATGATTCATGTAAATCAGGATAAAGCTTGAAACCTTCAATCACAAGAGGAACAGCCTTGAAAATTATTTCAGCGTTTTCATCGTTAAGATTCGTATCGAACAGGACTCGTTTTCTATATTCTTCCAACGCCATCAAACGCCATATGACAGAAAGTTTTGAATCAGCCAGTACATCAAGATAATATTTTCTCATCATTTCATCATACTCGCCGGGTGCCGCCGTATTAATCCTTCCTCCCCCTCTTAAAGCCAAAACGTTCTGACGCATGACGACAAATAATATTTCTTTAATAAGATTCGGGTATTCGCCTTTTTCGACCTGCTCTTTCGCCCATTGCTGGATTTGTTCGGTATAGGAGTTACCCCTGCCGCTTTGTAATATACCGGCCCAGAACATCGAGTAGCCGGAAGCGTTTCCTTTTCCAAAATAAGGACCAATCTGATTATATAATGCTTTCAAAGCTTCCAACTGATTATTATTATAATCTCGCTGCAAACTCTGCCTGAAGTTGCTGGAAATCGTGCTGCTAACTCTTTGCAAATAATCCTGGCTCAGGACAATCTGCGGACTGTTTGCGTCGCGCGTTAAATCAACAATAATACCAATCTCGGCGTAGGAAAAACTGCTCGAATCTCTCCTTTGGAGCAAAATACTTGAAATAAATTGATTACCTGATAAACGCTGCTCGTTGCCCTGATTCACATCGGGTTGTCTGATACCAATATTTTCGCTGGACCATCCGGCTCTCACATATAAGAATTTTGCCTGCAACAGTATCTTTTTACAAAGGTCACTATCCTGCCACATTGTCGAATTCAAAAGAGCAGTAACATATTGCCGCAATTGAGATTCATTCTGAACAGAAACGATATCCATAACGTTTGCGGCTTTCAAAAAGGCCTGTATTTTTTTAGTTTGTATAAACAAATCTTTTAACAATTCTCTATTCTGATCTATTTCCTGCCGTGACAATAAATTATAATTTGTAAGATTTGAAATCATATCAGCTCTGTTATCGCGTTCCATCGCGTCCTGAACCGGGTCGGTTTGATAAAAACGCTTGATAATATCTATTCGTTCTTTAAGAGTTAGGTTCCTTTCTCGTGTAAAGCGAGCCAGAGAATTATTTAATTCCGATAAATTCAGATAGTTCCGCAGATTTTGACGCATTTCATAGTTGACCCTCTCCATCGCCGCGGGTATTTCATTTTCCCTGTTCGCAAGTACGTAAAAAGTGACAAGATCACTCAATAAACGTCCCGGACTGTAATATCTTGCGCCGGAGCCAGCAAGATATTCCGAAGCCGCGGTTGCCAACGATGAAACCTGGGATTCGGTCCAATTGGTTCGTATCGTTTCTGTAATATTTGTCAACTGGCGTCCCATATTCTCAATGACCTGTCTTGCCCCCTGCGGCTGACTCTGGTTTGGATTCATATATACATCACAGGCGCGAATTGTCTGGATAAAAACGTTCGGGTCGCCTTTCAAAAGACTGCTTATGCAATACGCGACAACAAGCTGGCTCTGGGTTCTGATTAAATTCGAGTCCTGACTTGCTATCAGGACACTTAAATTAATTTTTTTACCTTCTTCCGCGAGATGTTCAGTAACCAGAGGAATAAGCTGGGTTTCATTGATATAAATTTCAAGAATTCTCTGCTTAACCGGAACCGAGTTAAAAGTAATTGTCCCGATTTTACCGGCAAGATTTTTAAGACGTTCGTTACGCTGCACGGTCGGCCTTTGCTCATTGCCGCCTTCATCCTGAAGCGAGCTTATCAGCACTTGCGCAAGAAACTTCATCTCTTCCGACGGGATAACATCAAGGCAGCCAGATAAGTTTTTCTCGATATCTTTATCGAAGCGAATGCTGCCGGCCTGATTAATACTATTGTTCCATTGCTTATCCACAACAGATTGAAGAAGATGCGGCTTATTATATTTTACAAGTAACGCCCAGCAATCAATATATGTCCCCGCCCTGCTGTCAAAGCCGTCAAGCATAGCACGCACCGCATCGTCACGGTCAAGAATCAGATTTATCTCAAGCATCGCAAGCTGAATTTGCGGATTACTCTCATAGCCTGAAGACCCAGAAGTCCGAGAAATTCGCATGGACGATGTAGTTACAAACGCCGACGCAGTCCCAAAACCACTCTGGTTCAGGGCAGTCCCTGAACCGCTCAGATTCAGGGCAGGCTGTCTGAATGTCATATAAACATCAGCGATTCTTGTCGCGGCATCGGTCCATTCCGCCCTGGTTACAGTCGTTGTGCCTGATGATGATATTTGCATCATGTTATTACGCTGATTTCTTTCAGGGACAAGGATATTAATTAACCCGTTTATCGTAGGGCTGCAATATTGAACATTCAGATTAGGATATGTTTTCCACCCTTGTATTATCAACTCAACAGCCTGTTTTAATAACTGGTCACTTACCGCGTTTGAATTATTCTGTGTCATCGAATAATTTGCCATAAGCCGCCATAAGACCGGCAGATTGGAATCAGACAGTGACTTTATATAATATTGCTCCGCTTCTGAAATCGATTTATCCGATGACGCGGCTGCGTTCATTGGATTGCGATTCATAAAACGCCTTTGTTTATATAAAGAAGCTTCCGCCGCCAACGCACGCGCAAGGTCCTGGTAATTAGAAGATTTAACCTGTTCGTTTGCCCAGTTGATAACCTCGTTAATTAATTGTTCGTTCCAATTGCTGTTTTCAAGAAGCCGTCTGAAAATATTGATTCCAGACAGATTTCCTTGTCCAATATATGGGCCAAGTTCACTATAGATATTCTTTAATGCTTCGAAATTGGCATTGTTGTTGGGATTAAGCTGTCGAAAACGAGTATAAAGAGATTCTTCGAACTGGCTAAGATAATGAGGTTCCAAATCCAGCGACGGTTCGTTCACATCCCTAAACAGCTTCACTACAAAACCAAGCGAACCAAATGACATATTACTTCGATCTTCCTGCATTCTGCTTAGAACATTCGATATCAATTGTTTGCTCGAATAATTTTGTTGTATTTTCCCCCGGCGAATCGCGTCTTCTAATATTTTGGCCGTTTTCGACAGCACTTCCACTGAAGCATCGACATCATACGATGCCAAAGAACTAACAAGATTTGACGAATTCTCGATAAACTGTGATTCGTTAGTATTAAAATCCTCGAATTGCTTATTTTTCAAAAACGCGTTCACTTTCTCCTGGCTCGCGTCACGTACAAATTTATTGAGCTGCGTAATAATACTTTTCAAGTTTTCGGATAACGAATTGTCCGTTGGCAAAACCAATCCGACTGTATCGCCAATCATTACGCTTATTTCCTGCTGCCTGGCGGAGTCTAATTTCTGGAACTGTTCCCAGTATTTTGCTAAACAGTTATAAACATCCATACGCCTGTTATCTGAAAGTTGCGCAATTAACAATTCTGTACCAAATCCTTCACCGCCGGTCCTTTGAGACAGGCTATTCGTGAGATTTTGACTTAGTATAGATCGCAAATTTTTATATTGAGTATTCTGATTGCGCCAGATTCTTGAAAGCAGATAACTATAAACACTGCTTTTTTGCAGTTGAGTTACTGGCAATGTTCTAAACGAGTTCACATCCGAGAGGAAAGGAGAATCATTAAGCATACTCAGTAATGCAGTAAAATCACCTTGGTTCGCGGGCGTTTGAGATGAGCTGTTGACAGCTTTTTGAATTACGCTGTCAATTCCATTCTGAACATAATAACGCATGTCAGTAATATAACTTTCAATATTTTCAAACTGCGATAATATCGTAAAAAGCAACTCGCCGTTCTGCGCAAGGTTTCTCAAAAGATTTATACATATCTGAATTCTCTGGGTATTACTATTGCTTACAATATTAACAGAAGACCGCGGCAGATTGTAATTCTGTGCGACAAAATCCTTACGCTTGTCTTTGGGGCCTAAAAATATTGTGACAAATTCTTCGATAAACTCATTAGCAGATTCAAAATCTTCCTTCACAAGCTGCGTCATGTAAACTCTTATGGTTTCCTGAAGCTGATTTACACTGTTCAAATTATTAATATCAATCATACTGATGAAGAACTGGTTCAGATTTTCTTTTAATGAACGGTCCGAGCGTATTTCGATAATTTGAGAAAAAGCGGTTTGTCTATTAACCACACCATAGGCAGAAGAACTTCCAGCGATAATGTCACTTTCTATAAAAGCTTTTGCCTTGTTGACAAAATCTTCAGGCGGCGCCATATAGAGTGAAGCGTATAGTTTTAATTGTTTCATTTCGCCGATTCGATTTTTGTTTTCGAGTACAGGTGTGACTTTTTCAATAAACTCATCAAGTGTCCCGTTCTTCCAGTTGTGGTAAAGCAGAAATTCCATCGGGCTGATAAGCCTGAAATTCTTCCCGGTACCCCAGCTATATGTGTTCAACAAGCCGCCATTCGTGTTATTTCTTGATGAATTATATTTCAGCAAAGCTTCCAGAGCCATTGCCTCTATGCTGTCATCCACCGCGTTTCTCGCTCTTGCCTCTGAATGAAGGCACGCGAAACCCTGGGCAGCAAGCTGAGGTATTCGCAGCATCGCCCTGCAAAAATCATTATGAACCTGCCTTCGTTTTTCAGCTATCTTTTGCGCATCCTGTTGAGAAACAACTTCAACAGGATTACCAATACTACCTCTTGACATTCCTGAGGGCAAGAATGCGACTTCTGCCTGAGATTCAGAATACAACTGCGGCAATCTTATATTATTTCTCGAATAAGCATTGGCCAAAGTATTCGGAATACTTGCGACCCAGCTCAATTCGAGCGAATTCGTATCCTTGAGGTTATTAAGATACAAAATCGCCATTGTGGTGTATTTAAATATATTCTCAAAGTTTTCCTGGTTATTGTAATTATTTTGAATATAACTCGAAATCTGTCTGCCCAACTGGTTTTGATAGCGGCGGTTCACTGCCAAGAGATATTTATTTGCTTTGTTCGGCTCTGTCTCGGCATACTCGAACGCCAGCCATAATAACGCACCGAACTCTTTCGGTCGGAATTCAAGAACCTTTTCGTATGCCTGTTTCGCGGCCTCTTTCCTGTCAATTAAATCGCATAAACGCGCGTAGATAAGCATTTGACGCACATTTTTCGACGGCGACGGATTTGCCAATTCAACGATTTTGTCTTCAAGTTTATGGGTATGAACAAGTGTAATTCGATTTCTGATATTGGAATTATTATTAACCCGTTCAGGCAAAAGAGATTCGCCCGCGATTGTTCTTAAATCTGTTACCAGTAATCTTATCGCGGCGTCTTTCTTGTCACCCTGCAATAATTCAACTATTTTATTGTATTGTATTGTCGATAAATCCTGCACCCTTGCAGTCGTTGGATTAATTCGTACCTGTGAAATACCTGGTGACTGTATCAACTGCTGCGACTGACCTCGGATACTATAAACGCTCGGATTACTCATAGTCGAAGTGAACTTTTGTGCGAACAAAGCAGCTTCGTCTTTTAATCCAAGGATATTCGTCATAGTTTCTATCAGCGTCTCACGATAACCTGATTGAGAGAACTGCGCATTTGTAAGGCGCATGGCCGCTTCTCGTGCGGCGTTAAGAGCTTCCGGATTCTGAGCGATATTTATATTTCGGGAATAGAAAACGATAGCACCGTCTGCCATTTGCTGAGTGGCAGCATCAGGCGAAATAGACTGAACTTTCGACAGCATAAGTATAGCCTGTTCCAGCTTGTTCTGGTTGGCAAGAATTGACGCGGATATTATGCAGGCGGAAATGGAGTTCGGCTCGGTTTTGAGCTTGTTTTCAAGAATCTCCAGCGCCTTATCATTTTGGTTCGCGGCAATATACATTACGGCTTTAAGCACCGGTTCTTTAAGCTGACTGATAAAACCGTCAATATTATTCGGGTCAAATAGTTTATTTTGAATTGTACTGCTTGTTCTTTCGACTATAAATTCGGGATTTGCGACTAAACCACTTTCTCTTATAATTTGATATGCTATACTTGTAATCGAAGATGGAAAATCAGGCAAATTGTATGCAGGAGGATAGTTCAGGCCTCGTATTCGAACATCCGTTTGTGAAGAAGACACGCTGCCTTGAGTTTGATTCGGATTATTTTTATAATTTTCAACTTCCTGGTTTAAAATCCTAATCAATGCTTCTTTTTCACCGGTATAAAACAATGCGTTTAACAAGCTGTAGGAAATTTCATTCCTAATCGAATTTTGCGATGGGTCAGAACCAAGTTTCTCATACCAGCTCAAAAGCTTATCCGCAAGGACAGTTTTTTGATCCTGTGTCACAAGAGCACTCTGCGACCTGATTATCTGTATAATTCGTGACATCAGGAATTGGTCAGGTTCCTCTATTTTGCCAAGCCTCTCAAGAGATTGTTTGAAAATATCTGAACCGGCTTCATTGCCTGCGCCATACATCAATCCCAACATGCAGGACAATGATGGATAAGTATCTTTAAACATATCGAATACATGCCGCACGTGTTTTTCATCACTAAGCGGATTGGAACTGTAGTATATCACCCAGAAGCCCTGCAGTGCTTCATTATCCGGAAATTTCGGAGCCATTTCAATTATCGAAGAACTGATATTGTCAATATTGAGATTTTTGGCTTCAAATATGAATTCCAGCCCTGAGAGATTGTTTTCCTGTAAAACGCGTTTTAATATCGAGTCACGCAACTGACTGTCTATTTCTGAAGTTTCGAGCATTGAGTCATTATTAAGAATCGAAAATATTTGCGCAATAGCGAAACCCGGCGCATCTTCAACTTTTTGAGGAATATTAATATTTATCGCCTGGCGCGAATTGTTGGGATAATACCAGTATGGAAGATTATTGTTTTGCCTGTTGTATGATAATGCACTGCTGAAAACCTGCTGCAGAGAAAGAAACTCCACGACTCCGGGCGGAGAAATTTTTGCAATTTGCTCCAAAGAACTCGGCTGCTGGGCATTAGTCTGAGAAGCAATACCCGGCACTTCGGTTTTCATTCCAATAATCCGAATGAATTCTTCAAGGGCTTCCTGGTATTTGCCGTTTTCATTAAGACACAAACCATAAAAATAATGCAGCCTGTAATCGTCAGGAAACGCTGGCAGAACTTCCGCAAGATATTGTTCCGCCATTTCCCAGTTTGTTTCAGCTAAAAGAGTTTGTATTGTAGCCAAAACTTCGAGCGCATCGGTCGTCACCTTGTTATCCAAATCAAATAACAAACGATAACCTTCTTCTTCATTGCCGTATTGAATATAGAGTCTCGCGAGTTTTTGTTTTGTCGAATTCGTCGCGTCGAGCGGCAAAGCCTGCTGCAAAGTATCGATTGCCTGCTCCCAGAAACCTTCCGATTCTTCCATGCGGGCAATTTCACTTAAAAGCGTTATGTCGTTCGGCCTGAGTCTCGTCGCTTCCATCAAAACCTGCAACCGCTCTTCATATTTTTCGGCCTGCCTGTAAACTTCCGCCAAAGCCAAAAGCGGAACAACTGAAGTTCTGTTATTCGCTCTCTGTTCCTGAAGTTTTTCTATGAGACTTCCCATATTACCCATATTTCTTGCAATAACAGACAAATCACGAACATAGCCAAGCTTTGTTGAAAGGTCTTCGGCTTCGTCATACAGCCGCCATGTAATACGATATGCTTCCGACGGACGATTATATGTACGATACAGTGACGCCAATTCGGAAAGAATATCCTTATTATTATCAAATACCTGCTCCGCCGCCCGCAATCGCTCGATAGCCGTTTCGATTTTATATAATCTGCGAAGAATTCTTGCTTCAGCCAGAACCGGCTCAACGCTTCCCGGTGAAGCTCTCTTCCACGCGGGAATCCATTCGAGAGCAAGGTCCCACCTGCTCGCCCTTTCATACAAATTAATTAATTCAAGTACGTAAGCGGAATCCTGAGTCCCCTTCATCGCGATTAACTTCTTTGTACATTCAGCGGCCTGTTCCCATTGCTTGCTTACACTATACAAATGAATTTTCTGATGAATCGCTATTTCTTTACGTGCTTTTCGTGTCGCGTCATCTATATTAAGATTATTTACATCAACAAGAAAATCATCGAGAACAGCCTGAGCATCTTTGGAAAGCCGATTATATTCCAGCAATTCCGATAATAAACATGTTTCCTGTACAGAAAGAGATTCCCGGGCTTTCAGCCTTGCCATTTCTTCATTTATTTTCCCGGAATATTTCTCAACCTGCAGCTTCTGTTTAATCGCCGCCTGAATAAGAGAAGAACGGTCAGCCATCATTAATTGTTTTTGAAGCCAGGGTTGACATTTCTCGTATAATTTAAGACGTATCGCAATCTCGCAAAGCTGATTCATGTACGCTATATCATTTTCAAATTCATTATACCGTGCTTCAAGCCATTTCAGTGCCGAATCGGAATAACCTCTCGCACTGACTGTTTTGGAAACACGCAGCAGAGTTTGAAAGTCGCCCGCGGCGGCGAGATTTTCCCAAAATTCTATCGCCTTATCCTTTTTATCATATTTATATAAAATTTCGGCGTAAGCTTCTTTGGCAGTCAAACTGTCAGGATATTTGGCAATGAGCTTGTCAAAAACACCAAAAACTTCTTCTTTATAATTATAATTTTCCAGAATCCTCGCGACCCGCATGAAAACGTATTCGGTTTTTTCCGAACCATCCAAAAACTTCTCCAGCGTTTTCACGACAGCGGCTTTATCACGATTCAGATAATACAAATCAGCCATTTCGATTAAAAGCTCACGATCGTCCGGGTTCTGTTTGCAAAGCTGTTCCATCAATTCGATTGCTTTGGATGTTTGCGAGACACTGCGAAGTGCCTCTATATACGCCTGCTGGTTAATCTTGTCGCCGGGAGTGACGCGAACTATTTCCTGGAAAAGACTCAGAGCCTTATCAGTTTCAGCGAATTGCAGCAGTAACTGTGCAAGCCTTTTTTTAATGCTTATTCGCTGCGGCTCATCTTTAACGATTTTCTCCCAATAACCCTGAAGCGACTTGATTTCGTCCTGTTTTCTATAAACACGCTCGACCTGTGAGCAAATCTGGTTTTCCAGCCATGTCCCCTGCCCGACAAGAGAGAGAGTTTTGGAATATATATCGAGAGCCTGCTCATTTTTCCCGCTATACTGATAAATATCAGCTTTTCGCAATTGACGCATGATAGTTTTATAACTGTCTTTGGTTATTTTCAATAACTGGTCGCTCGTATCAATCGCCTGGTCATAAAGCCCCTCTGACACCTGAAGCTCGATCATATCCTCATAAATTTCCTCGTCATTGGGATTGGACTTGATAAGCTTTTCCCATACTTCAGCAGCGGAATCTTTTTTGCCTGTACGAATATAAAGCTTTGCGAGCAATTTACTGATTTTTACGCTTAACTCTTTATCTTTATTGGCTTTATCCGCTTCGAGCAAATCCGATATAGCCGCGTCAAATTTCGATAGACGAGCTTCGACAGACGCTTTTTGATAAAGTACATCGGGATTTTGTTCTTTGGCGGAAGCTTCATTGAAATGCTCCAGTGCTTCCTTGTCTTTGCCCTGCCTTTCATAAAAGAAAGCAAGTAGAAGATGACCTGAATATTCCGAAGATTTTGCAATATTCGCTTTCAAAAACCGCTCAAGCCCTTCTACCGTACCAGTATCCAGCCAGGCATCATAAAAACGGTCGTATAAATAATCGCCGCTTGGAGTTTCACTGAGTAATTTGAAATACTTCTCCGCCTTGTCATTAATCTTTTCAACATCGTCGGACTGTGCATATAGCGAAGAAACCCCAACTATAGACAAACCAATCACTATCGCTAAAACGAATATCCGCCCAAAGCGGCCTGAACTCTCTTTGCGAAGTAACATATAAATACTCCTACTCGCCAAATTTTGCTTTTACAACTTCATTTTTTAATACTGAAGTTCCGCCAAAACCGATTTATTGCGATTATGGTACGAAATAATCAAAAAGTCAATTTGTTTATCATGGAATCCGCTTTTATTTTTCAAATTCCGCTAATATTTATTCAAAATAATGTTTCTACAATCATAAAAAATTACCTTGTGCATTATAACTCGTACTTTATGTGATTATAGACGCTCGAAAGATGATTTTTTTGTAAAAAAAATGTAAAAAATTATTTTCTGATAAAAATAATTAAAATTCGCAAGAGTTTTACTAAAAAAAAGACATTTCTCAAAAAAAGTCTATTGTAAAACAACAAGTAACAAGAGCAGGATGGAAAAAAAGGACAATCAGGAAATCACAAAGGTCGTCCGCAAAAGCCGTGTAAAATCCGATAATTTTATATTTTTTCGGTTTTTCTGAATCAGAAAGCTCATACATATTCAGGAGAGCTTTAATTATGGCAAAGATAAAAAGAACAAAAAACGCTGTAAAGATTTTACACGAAAGATATATAGATAAAAATAAACAGAGGATCGAATCTATTCAAAAAGAACGAGAGAATCTCAGTATCGCAGAAGTTATTTACAATCTCAGGATAGACAATAACCTCAGCCAGAAACAGCTTGCAGAAATGATTGGCACTACGCAATCGGTAATAAGCCGCTTAGAAGATGCAGATTATAACGGGCACAGCCTTGCAATGCTCAGAAATATTGCTCTTGTTTTTCACAAAAAATTACAAATTCAATTTATCCCTGATAAAGCAAATCACATATACACTTAAAGCGAATCATAGAAGTTGAAAACGACTGGATAAGCGATAGATTTTGGTAGATTACTCAGTTTTTCTTCTCAATCGCAATCCTGAATAACCTAAACCAATAAGACCAAGTAAAACTGCGCCGGGAACCGGAACTACTTCAAAACTTACGTTTATTTGCACATTCTTAGTAAGGTCAGTATTTATCAAAGGCCCAGAATCAAGCCAAGAATTCATTCGATAAACACCACTATCCAAAAATGTGGTGTAATATTTACCATCATAGTTAAATTCTAATGGTAGATAGGTTTGATAGTCCTGAAATGACAAACTAAAATATTGGTCTGTTCCGTCCCAAGTAGCACCAGTGATTTCAACTTTCAACAAAGCCTTTTCCCATGGTTCTACATCAATTGACCATCCGCTATGCATCATAGAGTTTGCTGAGGAGTAATATTGAAATGATTCTACAGATTGTAGATTTTTCCCCCAACAGTCAAGAATTAGATTAACAGTGAAACCATTGTCTTCGATTTCATAACTATAATATGAACTGGCTTGTCCGCTAACAAAGCCATCATCATAGTTGATTTGATTTAGGTGTGAACAAGATGAAGCCGGATGGTGTTCGATATCTCCATTATTATACCAGTCGTGAAAATCAATGTTATCATATAAAATTTGCAAAAATCTTGTAGTATCGCCCGTATTTTCTATTAAAGATAGATTCATATCAGCAAATACAGAATTAGACCAAAAACAAAGAATTAAAGTTGCGAAAAATGCGGTTACTGCTTGTCTTTTCATCTCAAAAACCTCCTCAAATTTTGTTATTATTAAGCCTTTCCTTGTTATTAATAACATCCTTGCTTGAGCGGGCGGCATTTTACCATTTTATTGGCCGCTTTGTCAATTGTGAAAACTACGTATTTTTTTTAAGGAAATATAATTATTTTTTGGCTGAAAACCAGACATAGGAAAATAATATCTGAAAATTACCCAGAATTAGAGCAAATAATAACAGCTTGGCCGAAACTGCCGGAACATATCAAAGCATTAATTCAATCATATAATCAATATCGTCTTTATTAATTTGTTGGTTTTTTATTCTTGTGAGGCCAGCCGTATTTCTCGAATTTACCGAACTCCATTTGTGAAGTATCACTTAAACCATTTGGGCCATAAGCTGAAAGAACTGAATCTGAATGTCCATCGACAAATACAACATTACTCCTGCCGCCATTGCGATTTGCACTTGAAGTACGGTGAAAAGTACCGAACCAATCTAATCCCATCGGGCATAAAGCATTGTCGTTGAGAACATATTCATTACCGGGTCTTAACCACATATTCTCTTCAGCAAAGAAAAATACTTCAGCCTGATTTCTTGTTACCTCACTTAGCAAAACCGCTCCACCGCCGTAAGAGCTTGGACCATTCCAGCCCGGTAAACCTGATTTTCCGCCAAGAAAGGCATTCATGCTATAGCTATACAACGGAATAACAGGTATGGAAGAATTATGATTCGGATGGCCTGAACCAATAGATTTTGCTAATACTTTAAATGTAGGACACAGGTGAAGACCTTTATCTTTAAGATAAGGCCAGAAAGGTCCGTCAGGAGGATACCTTGGGTCATGCCATCGACAGAAACGCTGATAACCGCTTACCGGATACTCATTCGTTACCAGAGAGTTCCATGCAGAAGGAAAGCGGTTGCCGTTATCGCCAAGGTACATAATAAGAGCAAACCCATACTGTCGGAGATTGGAACGACAACTAATTTCCTTTGCCTGCTCTCTTGCTTTTTGTAAGGAAGGCATTAAAACCGCTAATAATACAGCAATAATTGCAATAACAACAAGCAGTTCAATAAGTGTGAAGGCTTTTTTATTATTCATATATTTATCTCCTGAATATCAGGGACGATATAATCTATTTTATTGCCTGTTGACATTGTACGTCTCAAAAATAATAAAACAAGTAAAATAGAGATTATTATAAAAAGCCCCTGTGTGCGGAGGGAGAGGAAAAAGCGAGATATAACACAGGGGCGTGTATCAAAGTTGTTTATCAAGTTTAGCTTTATTTAAATACTGGACATAATAAAAGTTGTTCAGATAAAATATATTTATTATTATCGGATTTTATAGCCAACATTTTCGACTCGGAGTAAGCATGACTTTGCGGCAGTATGCGAAAACATGCAAAAAGATGAAAAATGGGCGGTACAGGACTTGAACCTGTGACCTCGTGCGTGTCGAGCACGCGCTCTAGCCAACTGAGCTAACCGCCCGTGTAGTACAAAAATCATATATCCTGTAAAAGATATATGGTTTACCTGCGTAATCTATATAAAAAACGCAATTTTCGCAAGTAAAAATCCTTTAAAAAGGTTTTAATCCCCAAAATCTTGTTAAAAATAAGTTGCAAACAGTCTGAATCACAATTCACTTTACGTTGTAAGTACTTTTTCAATAAGAACTTGTACGATGCACAACACACATACTTTATTAACCTTTCTCTTAAAGTAAATCTAAATGTAATATAGGAAACACAGAAAATATTTTCCTTTTTAGCTTGAAAGCAATCAGGTTTTGAGATACAAATCATAGCCATGATATATTTGGTTTATAAATCAAATTATTGTTACTTTTGTGCCAATTCTTTTATAATTGCAAAATAACTTCATTTTATTCTTTAAAGGAGGTTCTATCATGGCAAATCATTCGAGAAAAAAATATTATGCAGCAATCATTTTCATTATGTTTTTATCGATGTCAGCTATCAGCCAGGATATGCAGCGAGCAGGACAAGCTGGAGCTGCTGGTGCGGCACGACGCGGCGGAGCAGCAGGAAGAGGGATGGGGACGCGAGGAAGTTCTTCAATAAAATCGCCCGAAATTCTCCCTGACAAAAAAGTAACGTTCCGAATATCCGCTCCGCAGGCAACCGCTGTTACTGTCAGCGGCGACTGGGGCGGCCAAGGCGGTGCATGGGGAGCAGGCGGACAAGGAATAGCAATGACCAAAGATGATCAGGGTGTATGGTCGCTAACAGTCGGTCCGCTCGAATCAGAATTATATGGTTATACCTTCAATATAGATGGCGCACAGGTATGGGACCCTGCCAATAATCAGCTTAAACGTGACGGCACAAATATTCAAAGCGTTTTAATCATACCCGGCGATAAAGGTGACTTGTATTCTATCAAGGATGTCCCTCACGGCACATTGGCAAAAGTCTGGTACGAGTCACCAACATTAAATCTCAAACGCAGGATGTATATTTATACTCCGCCGGGATACGAAACCAGCACAGAGAAATATCCTGTTCTGTATCTTCTTCACGGTGCAGGTGGAGATGAAGACGCATGGACAAGCCTTGGCCGGACACCGCAAATAATGGACAACCTTATTGCCGCGGGTAAAGCAAAACCAATGATTGTAGTAATGACCAACGGCAATGCGAACCAAACAGCCGCTCCAGACGCTATTCCGGCTGGCGCGACACAGGTCGCTGCAGGCGGCAGAGCAGGCGGCGGTATGTCGGGTAATGCATTCCCGGACAGCCTTGCAAAAGATGTCGTTCCATTTATTGAAAAATCCTATCGCGTATTAACAAATAAGCAAAATCGCGCAGTGGCGGGCTTATCAATGGGCGGCGGACATACAATCAGCGTTTCGACCAGCTACCCGACCATGTTCGATTATATTGGTGTAATGAGCATGGGAAGCAACGACGAAACACTGTTTGTGAAACTTAAAGCCGAAAATCCGAAACTGTTTTGGGTGGGATGCGGCTCGGACGACTTTTTAATCGCAAACGCACGAAACCTTGTAGAGATTCTCAAAAAGCAGGAGTTCAATTATCAATATCGTGAAAGTACAGGCGGCCATACATGGACCAACTGGAGAATATATCTTTCAGAACTGGCTCCGCTTTTGTTTAAATAATTTTTCTACATGCTTCATTTACCTGGATAAATTTTATTTTTTTTTACTTATATAATCATCAGGATCGAAGTGATCTTCACTGATATCCATAAACTGAATCATAGACGATGATAAAGTAATTAAACATTCATTAGTATCGGACTCCAAATCACAGAAGAAATAGTGACTAAGGCCGCCGTCCGAACCAGATGAAATATATTTCAAGGGAACCAGTAATTTAGTCAGGTATAAATTTTGTATGCCGCTGAAATAAGTGATTATAATTTTTCTTTTCTTCCGAACCGCCTCAACAAATATTTCGTGCTGGCTATGCATGATAATCCTTTAATAATGTAATAAATAGCCTTGATAAAGCCTACGAAATGCCTGGTTTTATGAGATTATGCGTCTCTTGTTTTTATTATTATGCCAGGCAAATGCCTATAAGCGAACCTCGTTGTAAATTATCGGCATCCTGGGAGTTTTAATCAATAAGGGTTTCCCTGTATTTCACGTACGAAAAACATTGAATCGGGAAACTAACTGGTGATGCTATGATACTTCAGACTGAACCGCGAATTTCCTGCATTTGATTAATTAATTAAAAATCAAGTGTTGTTAAACCTTCACTAATCGCATATTTTGTCAGGTCTGCTACATTATGAATATCTAATTTTTGCATGATTTGACGTCTTGCGGATTCAACTGTTTTAATGCTTATTTTTAAGTGGAAAGCGCTTTGTTTTGTACTTTTTCCTTCGGCGATTAATTGCAATATTTCGCGTTCCCTCGGAGTTAAAACAGTATAAGCCGATTTTTCATGAATTGGCAAACCACCTACTATATCATGAGCAACTATCGCGGCGATTTTTGAACTTAAATATACTTCTCCGGCTGACGCGGCTTTGATTGCGTGTATTAAATCATCATAAACTTTCGTTTTTAAAATATACCCGGCAACGCCCGCCTGGAGAGCGTCTATTATGAACTTCTTCTTATAATACATTGATAAAATGATGATACTGATATTGGGGTATTCCTTGTGAATTCGCCTTGCGGCCTCTATGCCGTTCATGTCAGGCATCGCAATATCCATAATAACAACGTTCGGTTTCAGCTTTTGAACACGGCTGATTGCGTCGCGTCCATTCTCCGCTTCCCCTGCTACTTCCATATCTTTTTGCTCTTCAATTAAGGAAGCCAATCCGAAACGTACAATTTCATGATCATCCGCTAATAAAATTTTAATGCTCATACTCTCATCTCTCTTAATATTTGATTTTTGTTGGTGCTTCCAGAATAATACATGTACCCTGCCGCTTCGCGGATTTAATATTAATAGTGCCTCCAAAATGACTGAGGTGTTCTTTTATGCTGAAAAGGCCATAACCTCCTTTTTTATTGTTTAGTGTTCCTTCTTTTGACAATTCAAACCCAATACCATCATCTTCGACACATAGTTTTATCTTGTTGTCACCTTTATGCAATGATACATCAATATGCCTCGCTTTTCCATGTTTTACCGCGTTTACCAATAATTCCCGAACACTCCGAAAAAGAAAACCGCTTATATCTTCACTTAAAGCGATTGAATCACCGAAAACTTTGAACGAGGTGGATATTTTATGTTTTTGCTCAACTTCTTCATTGAGCCATTCTTCAATAGCCGCCTCCAAACCGAGCTCATAAAGTGTCGGTGAACCCAAATCGAAGGTTAAAGTTTGTGTTTGCTCGATAACATTATCAAGCATATTACTGACAATTTCTAAAGTATTATCGGATTCCTCAGATATTATTGTTGATTTTAATTTGTCTAATTTCATTTTTGTGAATACCAATGACTGCACAATACGGTCATGTAATTCAGTTGCAATTCGTCGTCTTTCAGACTCTTCGGATAGTGACAATTTTGAAGCCATAGCCTGAAGTTGTTGCTGGTATTCGAGAAGCTTTTTTTCAGCTTCCTTGAGTTCAGTAATATCTGTCCCTGTTGCAATAATACTTTTTGGTTTACCGTGAGAGTCCTTAACTAACTTCACGTTCATTAGAACAGGAAGGGTTTTTGCGTCTTTTCTCAGAACTGTCATTTCAATATTTCTGACAAAACCTTTTTTCATCAATTTGGGTACTATTTCCTTCTCAATTCTGGAATAATCATCCTGACTCAGAATTCCCAATTTTGTTGCTGCCTTTCCAATCACATCCTGTCTTTTATAACCGGTATATTTCTCAAACTCACTATTGGCCTGAAGAATTATGCCGTTCAGGTCGGTAAGCAAAACACACTCGATCATTCCTTCAATGGTTTCAATTGCAGTCCTTGTAGCAGAGGCTTCTTTTTCCATCTCCAGAAACTGCTTTTCCAGTGTGATATCTCTCAATATTGCTACGACTTTCATGAGATCACCGTTGGTATCATTCAAAAGACTTGCCGAAGCACTTATCGTGAACTCCCTCTTGTCCATACTCCTCACTTCAACTTCTACGCTATCATGGAAACTTCCAGTGATGAATTTGATGAACAATTGTGACATTTTTTGTATATCCTGAGATGCATTAATGAAACTATCCTTAAATTCTGAAAAATGTTTACCTACTATTTCATCCGAATTTCTTAAAGAGAACATTTTTAAGATTGAAGGATTACAGGATATTATCCGCCCGTCCAGACCTAAAACCAGAAGACCGTCCGACATGACATCAACTATAGCGGCTTTTTCCTGAAGAGCCGCTATACGTTCTTCTTCAACTTTTACACGGTGCAGCGAAGCTGCTACAAGATTAGCAAAATTCTTGAGCATTTCAATAGACAGAGAAGGGCTGTTTTTAGACATTACAATAGGCATTGTCCCTAACAGCTTACCTCCATAATGTAATGTCAGGCCATATACCTCTCCGATTTGCAGAACTTTTGAAAGAGTATTAACCATAATTTTTTGAAAAGTGCCGAACATCAGCTCATCAAGACCATCCAACTTCTTTGCTTTTTCATGAAGCAATATTTCTATGTTTTCAGGTTTAAGAGGAGTTGTCATCTTTTTTATTTTTCTACCGATAATTTTTTGAGCCTTATTAATTATTGCATTATTGCTTGAGAATTGCTCTACCACTAATTCATTTTTCTGCGGATTAAAAAGCGTTATGCCCGCGAATAAAGCTCCTGTTATTGAGTTGAGCTTTTCACAGACAAGCATACAAATATCTTTTTGGGAAGATTTAATGGCAAGCTCCATCGCCATTTCATTTATAATTGTCAATTCTTCCGTTCGTTTCTGTAATATTTGTTTTACTTCTTTGCGTTCGGTAATATCCTGAATGATGCAGATGCCGCCTGAATATTTTCCTTCATTGCTTTTCAAGCCGTTGGCATTTATCTCGACATCTATTACCGTACCGTCTTTTTTTACCATTTTATATTCTTTTTGAAGAGCAAAACCTTTCGTTAATATTTCCTCCATGCATTTTTTTGCCTGTTCCATATATTCAGGATGTATTATTTTTGCTATGGATTGACCGATAATTTCACTTCTATCGTAGCTGAGAATTTTTTTAACTCTTTTGTTGCAATCCAATATTATTCCATTTACATCGACCGAAAGTATCATACCCGCGGCCATTTCGAAAAACAAACGATATTTCTCCTCACTTAATTGTAACGCACCTTCAGTTTCCCGTGTGGATGCAGATGCCCTGGATTGCTCTCGATCATTTTCAGGTTTCTGGATATCTGATTTGCCAAAATGATTGTTCTGTTCAGGTTTATTATTATTTGTTTTAGAACCTCTCATTGCCTTATTCATCCACCTCTAAAGATGTTATCAGGTTTTAGAAATCTGAATTTCTTAAAACTGTTTCTTATTTCGGCCTGAAGTATAATAAAATATTTCACAGGTATTCGGCCTCGCACTCAGCACTGCCCGTCAACACAGGAACAATATACATAATTTAATATCCGTAGAAAAGAGAATTTTCAAACTTTATTTTCGATTGGCAGGGTAAAAGATGTCGAACATTTCTATTCGTGGAAAATATATCAGAGAAATAACCTTTTGAGTTATTGCAAAAACTGGTAATAATGCTATCATTTTTATTAGATTGAATTTAAATAATCTCTAATAGAACGTAGAAATATAATGAAAATGCGCATAGAAAAAGACAGTTTAGGCAAAAAAGAAATACCATTGGATGCCCTTTACGGTATTCATACCGCAAGAGCTATCGAGAATTTCCCTGTAACTTGCCGGTGTATTCATAGTGAACTTATAACAGCCTATGGCGAAGTTAAACTTGCCTGTATTCAGACGCTGTACGAATCAGGCTGCTGGTCTGACAATAAACAAAAAGCTGAAGCCATGATACAGGCCTGTACAGAAATGTCTCAGGGTCTGCTAAATGAACATATTCATGTTGATATGCTCCAGGGCGGCGCTGGCACAAGCACGAACATGAATATTAATGAAGTTATCGCCAACCGCGCACTCGAAATCATGTCACTGCAGCACGGCGATTATGACAAGGTTTCACCACTTGACGATATAAATTTGTACCAGTCAACAAATGATACGTACCCTACCGCTCTTAAACTCGCCGCGATACGTTTGTTGAATACTCTTGAGCAGAATGTTGTCAAATTACAGGAATATTTTCAGGCGAAAGAAAAAGAATTCGCTCATATAGTTAAAATTGGCAGAACACAGTTTCAGGATGCGGTCTTAACGACACTTGGCCGCGAAATGTCCGCTTACGCCGAAGCTCTCAGCAGGGACCGCTGGCGAATATACAAATGCAGCGAGAGACTCAGAGTGATTAATCTCGGCGGAACCGCAATCGGCACTGGTCTTGGCGCATCGAGAGATTATATATTCCGCGTGACGGATACTTTGCGTAATAATACAGGTATCGGTTTCGCAAGAGCCGAAAATCTAATGGAAAATACTCAAAACGCGGATGTATTTGTAGAAGTTTCAGGTATTCTTAAGGCTCTCGCCGCTTCGCTTTTGAAAATCTGTACCGACCTTAGAATAATGTCATCCGGGCCAAAAGCGGGAATTGGTGAAATCATTTTACCTGCCCGGCAGGCTGGTTCATCTATCATGCCCGGTAAAATAAATCCTGTAATCCCCGAAGCGGTATCTCAGGCCGCTATGCTGTGTATGGGTAATGACCAGGTAATAACTCAAGCTGTGTCGAACGGGAATTTTGAATTGAACGCTTTTTTGCCTTTGATAGCCGCCTGCCTGCTCGACAATATAAAAATGCTGTCGGCAGGTTGTGATATTTTAGGCCGCTTATGCGTAAAGGACATAAAAGCGGATGAACAACAATGCAGAAGTTACGTAGAGAGTTCTACTGCGGTTGCCACAGCTCTGGTTGCGGTTATTGGTTATACTAAAGCTTCAGAATTGGCGGTACAGTCAAAAGAAGAAAATAAAACCATCCGACAGTTGGTACTTGAGCAGAATATATTGAGTGAAGAAAAATTTGATGAATTGATATCACCCGAGTCGATAAATCAGCTCGGATTCAGAAATAAGAAAGAAAAAACATGAGTGAGGTTACTCCAAAAAGTTTCAGACTTCATATCGGATTATTCGGCAGAAGAAATGTCGGAAAAAGCAGCCTGCTTAACGCAATTACAAATCAACAGGTTTCCATTGTTTCTGAAATCGCGGGAACCACAACAGACCCGGTCGAAAAACCGATGGAATTGCTTCCGCTCGGACCTGTTTTATTTATCGATACCGCAGGAATAGATGACGTTGGAAAACTTGGAGAATTGCGAACACAGAAAACAAAGAGTGTTTTCGATAGAACTGATTTGGGAGTTATTGTCACCGACGGGCTATGGGGACAATACGAAATACAAATTGCAAAAGAACTCCAGGACAGAAAAGTACCTGTCATAGCTGTATTCAATAAAACCGATATTAACAAACCCGAAGCAGCCGTAACTGAGTCACTCAAGCAGCAGGAAATTCCGTTCGTTTTTACAGCAGCGGTGAATCTCGACGGCATAATGGAATTTCGACAGGTACTTTTGAATAATGCCCCTGCTGATTTTATCGATAATCCTTCCATCGTCGGAGATATTGTCGGGCCGGGAAATATCGCTGTATTGGTAGTGCCTATTGATAAAGAAGCTCCGAAAGGCCGTCTGATTCTGCCGCAGGTACAGACTATTCGTGACTTACTTGATAGCGATTCGTTTTGTGTCGTGACAAAAGAGCGCGAGTTAAAAAGTGCTCTCGATTCTTTAAGTAAAAAACCAAAAATAGTAATTACGGATTCGCAGGCGTTTTTGAAAGTCGCGGCCGATACGCCGAACGACATTCTCATGACGAGTTTTTCCGTTTTATTCTCACGTTTCAAAGGCGACCTTGTCACTCAGACATTGGGAGCAATGGCGGTCGAAGATTTGAACCCGGGTGACAAAATCCTTATCGCGGAAGCGTGTTCGCATCATCCTATCGCCGACGATATCGGTACAGTGAAAATTCCGCGATGGCTCACTCAATATGTCGGCGGTAAACTCGAAATAGACTTTACTCACGGCCATGATTTCCCTGACGACATAAGCGGCTATAAACTTATTATACATTGCGGCGCGTGCATGTGGAATCGACGTGCAATGCTTTCAAGACTCTTGAAATGCCGCAAAGCAGGTGTCCCAATTACTAATTACGGACTTGTAATTGCATATAGTCTCGGCATATTCGAGAGAGCGCTGCAGCCTTTCCCCGCGGCGTTACAGGCATATCAACAGGCAAAAGCGGAAAAGTAATAAGTGTTGTTCTGGAAACAACTTACGGTATGACAAAATCAAACGGAGAGGCCGGGATTCGAACCCGGGGTAGGGCAAGCCCTACACAGCCTTTCCAAGGCTGCTCGATAAGCCGCTCCGACACCTCTCCGGAGCTTAAAAACCAGCGAAAATTACTATCTCCACCAATTTCCCAGAATAATAACAGGTTTCCCCCCGCTTTTCAATATCAAAATTAATACTTTATAATCAATACCTTTTCATCTTTGAATTTGCAACTCCGGTAAAGCCTTCTGCAAATCCTCAACCTGCTTATCTGTTATTTTTTTACATCCTAATAGAGATAATGTTTTAAGATTGTTAAGATTCTTAAGCGGCTCAATATCTGAAACATTTGTATCGTTAATATTAAGAGATTTCAGGCTATTAAGGCTCTTTAAGGATTCAATATTAGAAATACCTGTATAATCAAGAGAAAGATTTTGCAGGTTTGTCAGATTTTCGACATATTTTAGGTCTGTTACTTCGGTCATTGTAAGTATAAGTTCCTGCAAACTTGTCAATCTTTTTATCGGCTCAAGATCAGAGAGTGGATTGCCGCTTAACCAAAGCTCTTGGAGATTATTTAAATCTTTTAGGATTTCAATATCATAAACATCAGACTGAAGGATGGATAGAGTTTTTAATTTTTTCAATTTACTTATCGGCTCAATGTTAGAATTCTGAATATTCTTAAGTGAAAGATTTTCAAGATTAGTCAGTCTCCCAATTGGTTGGAAATCATATAACCTGCCTTCAATATCGCCTATCATTAGTTCACGCAGGTTTGTCAATCTCTCTATTGATTCAAGATTAGAAATTGGAATATATTCAATACAAAGAAATTGGAGGTTGGTTAGTTCATTTAATATTCCAATGTCAGATACATTTAAAGAGCAACCAATATTAAGATATCTCAAGTTAGTCAATTTCTTTAATGGGATAATATCTGATCCTTTATAACTCATTATACTGAGTATTTGAAGATTTTTAAGCTTTGTTAATGGTTTAATGTTAGTAATCTGAAGATTGTCGATATAAAGCTCTTCAAGTTTAACAAGTTTCGACAAAGGTTTTATACTCCTGATTGGAGCTATATCGATTTTAAGCGATTTTAAATGCTTCAATTTGTTAAGCGGGTTTAAATCAATTGAGGTGCTTTCATCAAGATCACAAATATGGAACTTTGCCAATACTGTCTTCCATTTAGGTATTTCTTTTTTAGGGTACCAGATATTTCCTAAATCAAGTTTTTGTAAATTAATAAATTTCTGCATCAGCTTAATATCAGAAAGCTCTCTTCTGGTTTTATAATTTCCACCTGCAGACACTTCAATTTTTACTAAAGAAAATTCTTTAAAAGATGCAAAATCTTTACCTGTAAGATCTTCTGGATTCTTATTTAACTGTTCTGCGGCCACTTGTCTTATTACGCCTTCGCTGGCTGGATCGGGTATTGATTCCAAATATTTAAAAATTAAAATCGGTGTTGTTAAAAGAACAATAAAACCAACCATGACTAAGTATTTTCGCTTGGAAGGTTTCTTTTGTGTTTTTATTTTCTCGTCATTTTTCATTTTAAAGTTCCTGAAGATTTATCTTCGCCCTTCTGGTATGCTCCCCCAAAAATGTACCATTGCTAAAAAGAGAGTATCGAATACAAT